>JBBTCH010000001.1:0-1052244 GCA_038043245.1 Pseudomonadota bacterium
CCCCCCCCCCCCCCCCCCCCCCCCCCCCCCCCCCCCCCCCCCCCCCCCCCTGCTTCAGCATCGCGCGCAGTTCCGTGACCACCGCCTCGCCGGCGTTCTGGCCCTTGGCGATGATGGACAGGGTTTCGCCCTGCAGTTTTTCGAGGTCCTTCCGCAACAGCTTCTGGCGGGTGCAGACGATGACCGGCAGGGCCGGACCGCCGCCGCGCAGTTGTGCCAGTGCGTCGAGGCCACCGCCCTTCATCTGCAGGTCATAGACCACGGCGTCCACCGTGGTCGTCTTCAGGGTCTTCAGTGCCGCCGCGACGCCGTTGGCATGCAGCACCTGGAATCCCTCGGCGGCCAGCAGCGCATGCAGTTGGGTGATGGCGCCGGCATCGTCGTCCACCACCAGCACCGAGCGTTGCGGCGGCGCGTTGATGCCGCTGCGCCGCAGCGCAGTGACCAGGTCCTTGGCCTGGATCGGTTTGACCAGATGATCCTGCACGGCGAAAGCGGCGGCGCCAGAGCGGTCGGCGACGATCGACACCACGATCACCGGCGTGTGGACGTTGGGCCCGCCGCCGCGCAGCAGGTTGAGCAGGTCCCAGCCGTTGGTGTCCGGCAGCAGCAGGTCGAGCGTGATGGCCGCGTAACGGTTCTGTCCGCAAAGCCGGAGCGCCTCGGCGCCGGTGATGGCGGTTTCCACGCTGTAGCCGGCCAGATTCAGCGCCGACACCAGCAGATTGCGGTCGCGCGCATCATCCTCGATCACCAGCACCGTGCTGCCCGGCGGCGCCATCCGGTGCGGCCGGGGCGCGGACCCTTCGCTGATGCCCGCCTGCATCCGTCGCGGCAGCACCGCGTAGAACACGCTGCCCTTGCCGAGTTCGCTGGTCACGCCCACCTGTCCGCCCTGCGCCTCGATGATGCGCTTGGTCAGCGCCAGACCGAGGCCGGTGCCCTGGTATTTCTTGGCGATGCTGGCATCGAGCTGCTGGAATTCGACGAACAGGCGGTGCATGTCCTCCGGCTTGATGCCGATGCCGCTGTCCTGCACCTCGATGCGGAACTGGTCCGTGCCCTGCAGCCGCGCGCGCACCGTGACCGCGCCCTCGTCGCTGGTGAACTTGATCGCGTTCGAAAGATAGTTGTACAGCACCTGCTTGAGCTTGGCGGAATCGAGCACCAGCCCGGTGATGGCGGGATCGATCTCGGTGGTCAGCTTCAGGCGTTTCTTGGCGATCATCGTGCGCACCACGTCGCGCACTTCGTTGACCACCCTGGGCAGTTCCACCGGCTCGGGGTGGAATTCCATCTTGCCGGATTCAACCTTGGCCAGGTCGAGCACGTCGTTGATCAGCTGCAGCAGGTGTTTCGAGCTGGTCAGGATGTCGCCCATGTATTCCTTCTGCGCCTCCGCCAGCGGGCCGGCCTTGCCGTCGTGCATCAGCTCGGTGAATCCGATGATGGCGTTGAGCGGCGTGCGCAGCTCGTGGCTCATGTTGGCGAGGAACTCGCTCTTCAGGCGGTTGGCGTCCTGCACCCGGCGGTACTGCTCTTCCAGCTCCTCGTTCTTGCGCGTGAGCTGGGCTTCGAGTTGTTTCTGCTCGGTGATGTCCTTGGAGATCATCAGATAGCCGATCGGCGCGCCGGCGGCGTCGCGGCGCAGCGTCATCGACACCGAGGCGGTGAAGCGGTCGCCGTTCTTGCGGCGGCGCTCGAACACGCCTTCGGCCTTGCCGGTGCCCAGCGCCTGCTCGAACAGCGATTTGACCCGGCCGCTGGCGATGTCCTCGGCCGTGTGCAGCACCGAGGTATTGGCCTTGCCGACCATCTCCTCGGCGCTGTAGCCGTAATTGCGCCGTGCACCCTCGTTCCAGGTGAGGATGCTGCCTTCGAGGTCCTTGGCGATGATCGAATACTCGGTCGAGGACTCCAGCACGTTGTTGAGGAAGCCGGTGGTCTCGGTCAGTTCACGGTTGCGCTGGGTGATCTGCTGTTCCAGCCGTTTCTGCTCGGTGATGTCGCGCGCCGCGGCGAACACGCCGCGCAGCTTGCCGTCGGTGCTCTTGAAGGTGGTGGCGTTGTACGACACCACCGTCTGCCGCCCGTCCCTGGCGCGCACGGTCAATTCGTAGTTGGTGACCTTGTCTTCGGCCAGCACCTTGCGCACGCCGGCTTCGGCGCGCGCCGGGTCGGTGAAATAGTTCTTGAACGGCGTGCCGATGAGATCTTCACGCGCGCAGCCGGTGATCTCGCACATCTGCTTGTTGACGTCGGTGATGCTGCCGAGCGGATCGGTGGTCATCAGCGCATCGATGTTCGACTCGATCAGGCCGCGGGTGTAGCTCTGCTGTTCGGTCAGCTCCAGCGCGATCTGCTTCTGTGGCGTGATGTCGCGGGCGGCGGCGAGGATGCCCATGACCTGGCCGGCGGCATCGCGGAACACGGCGGCGTTGAACGACACCGGTGTCTTGCGGCCGGCCTTGTTGCGCGACACCAGCTCGTAGTTGATGACGGTGTTCTGTTCGAAGGTCTGCTTGACGCCAGCGGCGGCGCGTTCCGGCTCGGTGAAATAGCCCGGGAACGGGCTGCCGATCAGCTGCTTGCGGTTGTAGCCGGTGAGCTTGACGGTCTGCTCGTTGACGTCGGTGATGACGCCATTCGGGTCCACCGTCATCAGCGCGTCCACCGAGGATTCGATCAGGTTGCGGTTGTAGGCCTGCTGTTCGCGCAGCTGCTCCTCGAGTTTCTTCTGCGCGGTGATGTCGCGTGCGGCGGCGAGGATGCCGGCGACCTTGCCGGCGGTGTCGCGGAAGGTGCCGGCGTTGAAACTGACCACCGTGCGCTTGCCGGCCTTGGACTTGAGCACCAGCTCGTAGTTGCTGACTGCGCCTTCCTTCAGGGTCTGGCGCACGCCGGCGGCGGCGCGCTCGGCTTCGGTGAAATAGTCCTTGAACGGGCTGCCGATCAGCTCTTCGCGGCTGTAGCCGGTGAGCTTGATCATCTGCTCGTTGACGTCGGTGATGACCACGTCCGGGTCCACCGTCACCAGCGCGTCCACCGAGGATTCGATCAGTCCGCGCGCATAGGTCTGCTGCTCGCGGATCTGCTCTTCCAGCCGCCGTTGCTCGGTGACGTCGCGCGCCACCGCGAAGATGCCGCGCACCTTGCCCTCGGTGTCCTTGAACACGCTGGCGTTGAACGACACCAGGATCTCGCGGCGATGGCGCGAGCGCAGGGTCAGCTCGTAGTTGGTGACGAAGCCCTCGCTGAGGGTTTTCTTGACGCCGTCGGAGGCGCGCCCCGGCTCGGTGAAATAGTCCTGGAACGCGCTGCCGACCAGCTGCTCGCGCGAGTAGCCGGTGAGCTTGACCATCTGCTCGTTGACGTCGGTGACCGTCAGGTCCGGGTCCACCGTCAGCATCGCGTCCACCGAGGACTCGATCAGTCCGCGCGTGTAGTTCTGCGCCTGGCGGAATTGCTCTTCGAGCCGTTTCTGGTCGGTGATGTCGCGCGCGCCGGCGAACACGCCCTTGAGGTGGCCGTCTTCGCTGGTGAAGGTGGTGGCGTTGTACGACACCACGGTCTGCTTGCCGTCCTTGGCGCGCACCGTCAGCTCGTAGTTGGTGACGCGGTTCTTGGTCAGCACCAGGCGGATGCCGTCCTCGGCGCGCTTGGGATCGGTGAAGAAGTTCTTGAACGGCGTGCCGATCAGCTCCTCGCGCGTGTAGCCGGTGATCGAGCACATCTGCTTGTTGACGTCGGTGATGATGCCGAGCGGGTCGGTGGTCATCAGCGCGTCGATGTTGGATTCGATCAGGCCGCGGTTGTAGGCCTGCTGTTCGCGCAGTTCCTGTTCGATGCGTTTCTGCTGGGTGATCTCGCGCGCGCCGGCGAGGATGCCGGCGACCTTGCCGGTGGTGTCCTTGAACACGCTGGCGTTGAACGACACCGCGGTTTCTGCGGTGGACTTGCTCTTCAGCACCAGCTCGTAGTTGGTGACGGCACCGGCATCGAAGGTCTGCTTGACGCCGATGCGCGCCCGTTCGGGGTCGGTGAAATACTGTGCGAACGAGCTGCCGATCAGTTGCTTGCGCGCATAGCCGGTCAGGCGCACGGTCTGCTCGTTGACGTCGTTGATGACGCCGTTGGGGTCCACCGTCATCAGCGCGTCCACCGAGGCCTCGATCAGGCCGCGCGAATAGTTCTGCTGCTCGCGGATCTGTTCTTCCAGCTTCTTCTGCTCGGTGACGTCGCGCGCCACCGCGAAGATGCCGCGCACGTTGCCTTCGGTGTCCTTGAACACGCTGGCGTTGAACGACACCAGCACCTGCCGCCCGGACGGCGTGCGCAGGGTCAGCTCGTAGTTGGTGACGAAGGACTCGGACAGGGTCTTGCGCACGCCGGCGGCGGCGCGCGCCGGCTCGGTGAAGTAGGTGTCGAAGCGGCTGCCGATCAGCTTGGCCTTGGGCGTCTCGGTCAGGCGCTCCATCTGCTGGTTGACGTCGGTGATGACCAGGTTCGGATCCACCGTGATCATCGGGTCGATCGACGATTCGATCAGGCCGCGCGTGTAGTTCTGCGCCTGGCGCAGTTCCTCCTCCAGCCGGTTCTGTCCGGTGATGTCGCGCGCCGAGGCGAAGATGCCGCGGACCTTGCCGTCGGTGTCCTTGAACACGCTGGCGTTGAACGACACCGGCGCTTCGGCGCCGGACTTGGCGCGCAGCACCAGCACGTAATTGGTGACCAGCCCCTCCTTCAAGGTCTGCTGTACGCCGGCCACGGCGCGCCGGGCGTCGGTGAAGTAATCCGGGAACGGACTGCCGATCAGCTCTTCGCGCGAGTAGCCGGTGATGCGCACGGTCTGTTCGTTGACGTCGGTGACGCGCAGCTCCGGGTCCACGGTCAGCAAGGCGTCCACCGAGGCTTCGATCAGCCCGCGCGTGTAGTTCTGGGTCTGGCGCAGCTCTTCTTCGAGATGTTTCTGGTCGGTGATGTCGCGCGCCGCCGCGAACACGCCCTTGAGCCGGCCGCCCGCATCGCGGAAGGTGGTGGCGTTGTACGACACCACGGTCTCCTTGCCGGTGCGCGAGCGCAGGGTCAGCTCGTAGTTGGACACACGGTCGTCGGCCAGCACCTTGCGGATGCCGTCGTCGGCGCGCTTGGAATCGGTGAAATAGCGGTTGAACGGCGTGCCGATCAGCGCGTCGCGCGGATGCCCGGTCATCTCGCACATCATGCGGTTGACGTCGGTGATGATGCCGAGCGGGTCGGTGGTCATCAGCGCGTCGATGTTGGATTCGATCAGGCCGCGGTTGTACTCCTGCGACTCGCGCAGCTGGCGCAGCATCTTGTGCGACTCGCTGATGTCGCGGACCGACGCCGACACCAGGCCGCCGTACTGTTCCGGCAAAGGCGCCAGCATGATGTCCACCGCGAACTCGCTGCCGTCCTTGCGGCGCGCCAGCAGCTCGACGCCGGAGCCCATCGCACGCTGCTGCGGCTTGAGCAGGAATGCCTGTTGCAGGCCGGCGTGCCGGGTGCGCGTGCGCTCTGGCAGCAGCACTTCGATCGGCTGCCCCACCAGCTCCTTGCGCAGGTAGCCGAACATGCGTTCGGCCAGCGTATTGACCAGCGCGATGCGGCCGGCGCGATCCACCAGGACGGTGGCATCGGGCAGCGCGTCCAGCAGGGAGCGCAGCACATCGCCGATGGGCAGTGCTGCTGTCGAAGCCGGCGAACCGGTCTCCTGCGTTGGGTTGGACATCGCTAGATCATCGTGAGCCCGGTGAGTTGAACGGCGCTGAGTCTTCCGAGTGTAGGCTTTAATCGATGTGTGCGTACCACGCCGCCAGTAAACGCCTTCAGGCGCTGCGGCGCCATAGATATTTTCACTCCGGCATGCGCGGGCGGATGACCCCGGATCAGCCTGTCGAACGGGCCCGGCGGCAACGCCCGCGTAAATCCTGGTCCGGGTTCTGGGGGAATTGCCGCTTTAGGGCTGCTGTCCTGCGCGTGTGGCAAAAATGGCCCAAAATCTGCGTGTGGCGGGTGGCCGTCTACTAAGCTCGCATTCACTCACTGAGGAGATTCACCCCGTGCTGACCCGCCGTCCTACGCCCATCGTTGCCGCAATCGTTGTTCTTTCCGTGTTGCTGGGCGCCTGCCGCAGCAGTGACGTCGAGCTGAAATCAGCGGCGGTGCCCAAAGCCGATGCTGCGCCCAAGGCGCAGTGGGTCGACAACCGTCTGGAGGTGAATGTACCGGTGCCGGTGATGACCTTCGGGCTTTCCGTGGAAGAGGCTGCCGCGTTGGCCCAAGCGTTGGACACGCACACCGTGGATCACAGCGTCGGCGACATCAATCAGGTCATTTCCACCGACACCGAAGAGCCGGCGGACGATCCCACCGCACTGCTGCCGCTGATGGGCGAGTCCATGCCGCATCCGGTGCTGCCCACCGCGATCTACGAGGTGAAAGCCGCGCCGGACAAGCTGGTGGCCGAGTTCCGCAAGGCGCTGGAGACCGCGAAATTATCCGACACACGCTTCGACGCGCTGGTGATGGAGGATTTTCTCGCGGCCGCGCTGCCCAAGCACGGTTTCAAGTTGAATCCGAACGCGCCGTCGATGGTGGTGGTGCATCTCGAGGCTTTCGGCGTCAGCACGCACGGCTGGAAAATCCAGGGCGATACCGGCTTTCTTGAGCCGGTGCGTCTGTTCGGTGACCGGCATCCGCTGCTGGTGCTGGATCCATCTGCCGAGGACGAACCCTATGACGCCACCAGCGGCGGCTATCGCAACCCGGTCACTGCCGACAATGCCCCGATCATCGCCAACTACGTGCGCGAGGCTACCGAGTTCCGCGTATTGCAGGGCAGCATCTATCCCGTGGCGCAGGCGGCCTGCCATGCGGTGACGGCGATCATGGGTGTCAAGGCGACCAGTCTTTCGCAGCTGCCGGTCGGTGTGTTCCGTCCGTTCGAAGAAGCCTTCCGGCCCGACGTCATCAAGGCGGCTTTCGACAACCTCACCGGCACCGATGTTTTCCTCGACGTGAAGATCCTCAGCCTGCCGGCGGATGATCCGGTGCTCGACGCCATCTCGCGCGCGGAATTCCCCGCGTTTGAAGTGATGCGCGGCTACCTGACCGCGATGTGGGACAGCTACCACGTGGATCATCCGGGCTGCGAGGAATACCTGTCGGTGGTGTTCGTCGGCGATGCGGCGGCGGTCCCCGGCGGTGGCGTGCTCGGCATCGGGACCTATGACGACAATCCCGGCAAGCGCATCAGCATGTCGTGGGTGCACGATGCCTTCCGCTTTCTGCTCGACCCGGAAAGCCCGGGCTGCGCGGTGGGCAGCCAGGTGTTCAGCCCGTATTACTGCGAGGGCAAGGATTACCTCAACTGGTGGGAATACCTGATCAGCCACGAATCCGGCCACATCCTCGGCCAACGACATCCGCATGACGTGAGTACCGCCAGCGGCGGCACCCGCACCAGCGATTCGTTCAGCAGCATCTGGAGCAGCATGAGCTACCAGCAGGACGGCCGCATGATCGACTTCGGCGCCAACGACCGCGCCAACTGGCAGCGCAACCGCGCCGGATTCGCGTTCTACATCGCCGCGCAGAACGGTCGTGAAGGCACCCCGGAGTGGAACGAGGCGCTGGAAGCTGCCGACAAACTCGATTGGTTTGGCGTCTGGCAGGCGTTCAACCCGTAACGGTCATTCCGAGCCCTGCGCCGCGCTCAGGATGACGGCTGCGCCGTCAGCTTCTCGCGGATGAAGACCGCGTGCTCCACGTAGAGCAGGTCGGCGAGACGGCGCAGCAGCGCTTCTTCATGCGCATCCAGCCGTTGGTCGGCGTAGGCGACCCGCCATAGCCCGCGGATCAGTCCGCTTTTCTGGTCCGCGCTGAGCAGCGCGTTCACGGTCTTGACCGTGTCATGCAGAGAGACTGCCTGCTCGACATGGGTCTCGGCCTTTTCAATCAGCGCGTCCAGTTGTGCTTCAGTCAGGCCGTAGGCCTGTGACAGATGAACGCGGATGACCTGCATCTCGCTGTGCGTGATGCTGAGATCGGAGCGTGCGATTTCCAGCAGCAATTGAGCCACCGCCTGCTGCGGGCTGGGCGCAGTGGCCGGTGCTGGTTTGCGACCAAACAGACGTTTGAGCATCAGCGGTTCTTGTAGTTGGGTTTGCGCTTCTGCATGAACGCCAGCACGCCTTCCATCGAATCTTCTGAGTGGCCGCATTCACGCTGCAGTTCGCGTTCCAGATCCAGTTGTGCAGACAGTCCGTTGAGAGCGGTCGCATTCTGCAGTTGCTTGATGCGGGCGAGGGCGACGCCGGGGCCGTCCGCCAGTTTTTGCGCCAACGCAGTGGCAGTGGTCAGTAACTGATCGTCGTCCACGACTTCCCAGATCAATCCCCAAGCCTGGGCCTTTTCTGCGGGGAGTTTTTCGCCCAGCATCGCCATGCCAGCGGCGCGCTGCGGGCCGACCAGTCGCGGCAACAACCACGTGGCGCCGGCGTCCGGCACCAGGCCGATGTTGACGAAAGCCTGAAGGAAATACGCCGAGCGCGCGGCGATCGTCAGGTCGGCCATCAGTGCCAGCGAACATCCCGCGCCAGCGGCCAGACCATTCACCGCGGAAACAATCGGCTTGGGGCAGGCGCGCATCTTCAGCACCAGCGGGTTGTAGTGACGCTCCAGCATCAGCCCCAGATCGAGTCTGCCCTGCGCGTCACGCGGCGGCAGCGTGCCGAGGTCGGCACCACTGCAGAATGCACGGCCTTCGCCGGCGAGCAGGATCGCGCGCACGGCGTCGTCCTCGATCGCGCGGTCGAATGCGGCGCTGAGCTCGGTAAGCAGGCCGGGCGTCAGCGCATTGAGCGCTTTCGGACGATTGAAGCGGATGCGGGCGACGCGGTTTTCGATATCCAGCAGAATGTCTTGCATAGACATTATTCTAGGGCCGGCGCATGGAAACCGAGATTTTTCTACTGTGGCTGGCGGTCGCCGCCCTGGTGCTCACGGGCCTTGCCGGGACCGTGTTGCCGGTGCTTCCCGGCGTGTCGCTGGTGTTCGCCGGCTTGTGGCTGGCAGCATGGATCGAGCATTACGAGAAGGTCAGCGGGTTCATCGTGATCCTGCTGGGCGTACTCACCCTGCTGGCGATGGGCGTGGATGTCCTGGCGACGGCGCTCGGGGCCAAAAGAGTCGGCGCCAGCCGGCAGGCCATTCTTGGTGCGATGCTGGGCACTTTCTTCGGACTGTTCTTCGGCATCCTCGGCCTGCTGTTCGGCCCGTTCGCCGGTGCGGTGATCGGCGAGTTCATCGCGCGCGGTGGCTGGCAGCGGGCCACCGCAGTCGGTCTCGGTACCTGGCTGGGCTTGCTGTTCGGCGCGCTGGCGAAGATCGCGCTGAGCCTGACCATGCTCGGTGTTTTTGCGCTGGCCTATTTCATCTGAGGCTGTGCCGGCAGCCGTTTGACCTCGGTGCTCCAGGTGCGCACCGGCGTGTGACCTTCCCTTGTCCATTCCGGCGGCATCCAAAGGTGCTTCAGGCGCTGCCATAGCGGGCCGGGTGACAGCACGTCGCGGATCATGTCGACGAATTCGTGCACGTTGAGGACGAGGAAGTTGTAACTCTTGACCTGATTGACGATGCCGTATTCGACTTTCTCGACCTCTTTCTCGTAGGTGCCGAACCAGCGGTCGAAGATGATCAGCACGCCGCCATAGTTTTTGTCGATGTATTGCGGGTTGCGGCCGTGATGCACGCGATGATTCGAGGGCGTGTCGAAGAGGTACTCATACCAGGCCGGGAGACGGTGGATGGACTCGGTATGCACGAAGTATTGATAGGCCAGATCCACGGCCAGCAGGAAGCCGACGACGGGGGGCGGTACGCCGAGCCATACCGGCGGCAGGTAGAACACGAAGATGCCGATGAAGGCGTTGAGGATGCTCTGACGCATGGCGGTGGTGAAGTTCATCACCTCGCCGCTGTGGTGCGGCACGTGCGCGGTCCAGAACCAGCGGATGCGATGGCTGCTGCGGTGGAACCAGTAATAGCAGAACTCGACCAATACGAAGATCGGGATGATGGTCCAGGCGTTCACCGGAATGTCGAACAGCCGGTACTGATAGACCCAGATGAAGATCGCGCCGACGAACAGGGTGAATACCACCACTTCGGCGATCTGGTACGCCGTGCCGAGGCTGACGTTGGCGATGATCTCGCGCCAATCGAACTGCGCGGCGCGGCCGCGGCGTTTCATCACGTCCCATTCGATGAAGAATGTCAGCAGGAAGATCGGCGACATGCCGATCAGGAACACCTGCTTCCAGTCCACGGCGGGGCCGAAGCTGGCGACAATCCATTGATAGATCGGGTCCATGACGATTCCTGCGTGCGACGGTACAAGTGCTTGAGGCGTTAGACTAGCCCATCCACCCACGGAGTAGCACCATGAGCAAAGGTCAGGATCGCAAGAAGGAAGGCAAAAAGAAACCGCAGAAGACGCTGATGGAAAAGCGCGCCGAGAAACGCGCGAAACAAAACGCCCGCTGAGCGCCGTTTAACCACAGGAGCGCGCCATGCAGGCTTTGTTTGCGGCTTACCACTCCAGCCTGGTCGCGCTGTTCGTGCTGGCCGCGCTGGTCATCCTGCAGTCGCTGATCGCGGATGTGGCGGGCATCCGCGCCAAGCACGTCCCGGGCATGCCGGTCACGGACGGACACAAGAGTTTCTTTTTCCGTGCCGTGCGCGCCCACGGCAACAGCTACGAGAATCTGGGTCTGTTCCTGCTGCTGGTGCTGGTCTGCCTATTCGCCGGCGCCAGCGTGACCTGGGTTCGCAACTGGATCTGGGTGTTCGTCGCTGCGCGTGCGGCTCACATGGCTTGCTACTACGCCGATCTGCGTACGGCGCGCAGTGCCGCCTTCACCGCCGGTGTCGTCGCCGAGCTGGGCCTGCTGGGCTGTGCGTACATGGCGCTTTGAGAAAAATGTTCCAGGCACCTCAGAACAATTAGCCGTTCGCCCTGAGCTTGTCGAAGCCTGTCCTGAGCGTAGTCGAAGGGGGAGAACAGCTTCGCCGGAAGACCTCGCGGAATTCTGCGCGCCCTAAGCCACCGGCGTTTTGGGTTCGATGGCCGAATCAATCAGGGTCGAGGTCAGCAGACCGGCGATGCAGAAAGCCAGAAACATGAAAAAGCCGATCTGCAGCGAAGTGCCGTTGGTGGTCAGGATGTCCACGCTGCCAACGCCCGCGGCGGCGAAGTTGGACAACTGGCTGGCCATGATGCCGTTGAACCCGATGTAGGCCATGAACATGGCGACGACAAACACGTCGGCCATGGACCATTTGCCGGATTTCAGCGCGAAGAACCGGACGATGGAGGATTGCCGCAGGCCGCGCACGTCGTACAGGTAGGCGAACGAGGCCAGCAGTTTCGCCAGTGGGAAGATCACGCTGAAAATCATGATCAGCGCGCCGACCACGATCATGTCGAACTTGCCGGTGGCCGTGAGCACCGTCACCACGTCGAGCACGCTCTTGCTCTGGAAATACAGCACCTGGTCAGTGAACACCACCGGCTCTCCCAGCAGCACGAACCGCAATTCCGAGATGCGCGCTTCAACCTCGATCATCGGCGTCAGCACGCCGCACAGCATCAGCACGCCGCAGCAAACGGCGAGTACGGCGAGCCGGTGCGCGTTCTGTCGGCCCGGTGTCAACGCGGCAACGGCAAACAGCAGCGTCGTCAGGGCCAGCAGCGCCAGGGTCTGCTGCACTGCCCAGAGATGACTGATTTCCATCCGCTCGCCGATGGTCTGCTGGCAGGCCGGCCGGTCGCTGCACTGGTAGGCCGTGTGGATGTCCTCGATCGCGGTCTGGTCGACCACGGAGAACGTGGAGCGCGAGGCTTCCGTCATCAGGTGCTGCAGAAACTGGTTGAGGTCCTGCCGCGCGCCGGACTTCGCCAGCCGGTCAAGGATCTTGTCGGCGTAGATCGGAATGCCGCGCTTGACTTGCCGGATGTCGACGAAGCGCTCCATGACGTTCAGCTTCACCTTGCCCTTGGTGCGGCCCCACCAGTCGCCGCTTTCGCTTTCCTTTTTAGTCTGCAGACGCATGAAGCGGTCGGCTTCGGTGATCAGGGTGTCGAGCATCCGCTGCAGGTTGAGCTTGAGCGACGCCCGGGTATCAGGGGTGATCTCGAATTCGTTGATCTTTTTCTCGATGATGGCCGCGACCTGCTCCACCCAGGCGTCGGCGTTGAGCAGGCCATATTTGGCCTTGTTGAGCTCGGCCAGGTCTTCGCTCAGGCGTTGATGGGTCTGCAGGGTCGCGATCAGCTGCATCGACAGGCCCACGATCACCGCCAGCAGCAGCGCCAGCCCGGTGTTGATCCATTGTGATCGGGGCGGGGGTTCGCTCATGACGCCGGATGCAGGCCGGGCTGCTCGCTCAAGATTATCGTGCGCGTCGGCGTTGCAGCAGGCCGTCGTCCAGCACTTGCTGGAAGTGATCGCTGAGTGTCTGTTCCAGCGGCCGGTATTGCAGGCCGAGCTCCTTGACGCTCTTGCGGTTGTCGAAGCCGATCTTGTAACCGACGTTCAGGCTGACGAACTTTCGCGTCAGTCGCGCGAAGGGCGCGATCAGATAGATCAGTGCCTTGGGCGCGGTGAACTTCGGGAATTTGTACTTGCCGCCAAACTTCGCGCGCAGCATTTTTCCCATCTCCAATGCATTGGTGTTCGCGGCATTGGTGATGTGCCGGCCCTTGGCTGCCGGTGTGAAGCCGGCCTTGATGTGTGCCAGCGCGACGTCGCGCACGTCAACCACGCCCATCCACAGGTCGGGCGCCGCGGGATACATGGTGCCGTTGGCCAGCTGACGGATGAAGACCAGACTGGTGGAGGCGCTGGCCTGTGTCAGCGAGGGGCCGAGCACGAGGCCCGGGTTGATGGTGACGAGGTCCCAGCGCGATTGTTTCTTCTGGATCGCCCAGGCTTCCCTTTCAGCGACGGTTTTCGAATACGGGTAGGGCTGGTGGTCGACGCTGCTGGAGGTGTTCCAGTGGTCTTCGGTGAAAATGCCCTTGGGCACTTTGAGGCCGTCAATATTGTCGCCGTAGATCGCTACCACGCTGCTGGTCAGCACGACACGTTTGACCGATGCGACGCGATTCACGCTTTCCAGGACATTGCGCGTGCCTTCCAGCGCCGGCCGCACCAAGGCTTCGTGGGCATCCTTGAATCCGCTGATGACAAAGGGCGAAGCGGTATGCATCACCAGCTCACAACCCTGCATGGCGGCGTCGTAGGCCCCCGGGTCGAGCAAGTCCGCCTTGAACAGTTTCAGCTTGTCGCCGTGCACGGTTTTGAGCGTGTGCAGATGCTCCATGCCGGATTTCTTCGCCGGGTCGCGCACCGTGCCATGCACCGTGTAACCGGCTTCGAGCAGATATTTCACCAGCCAGCTGGCGATGTAGCCGCTGGCGCCGGTGACCAGCACCGGAACTTGCGCGTTGATGGTCGTCATGGATTTTCCCCTGGAGTTGGCCGGTATTAAAGCATGCGGCGGCTGCTGAACTCGCGGGGCTGCCCGGTGACAGGGTCGGTGAATGCAATGGAGCGGGCGAGCAGCTTCAGCGGGTGCGAGAAATCGTCATCCGCTTCGTTTTTCAATTCGGGGTAGAGCGGGTCGTTGACGATGGCCGCGCCCAGCGCCGCCATGTGCACGCGCAACTGGTGTTGCTTGCCGGTCACGGGGCGCAAGCGGTAGAGACTCAGATCGCCGCGCCGCTCGGCGATTTCAATCTGCGTTTCGGTGTTCGCATTACCGACGGCTTCGCGCATGCGGAAGAACGGTTCGCCCTTGACCAGCCGGCTGCGGCGCGTGAGCGGGAACTCCAGATCCAGATGCGGCGCCAGCGCCTCGTAAACCTTGTGCATCTGCCGCGTCGCAAACAGTTTCTGATAGGCGGCGCGCGTGGCCGGATTCACCGACAGCAACACGACGCCGGCGGTGCCGCGGTCAATCCGGTGCAGCGGTGTCAGCTGGTCGAGGCCGGTCAGTTTTTTCAGACGTACCAATAGCGTCTGTTGCAGGAATCTTCCCGACGGCATCACTGGAAGAAAATGCGGCTTGTCGGCGACCAGCAGATGCTCGTCCTGAAACAGAATCTGGGCTTCGAACGGAATCTCGACTTCCGTTTCAAGTTCGCGGAAATAGCGGATGCGCACACCCGCGGCGAACGCACTGCCGGGTTGCAGTGGCTGCCCGGCTTCGTCCAGCACCCGGCCGCGCTGCATGCGCGAATGCCAGTCCTCCAGGCTGATCTCAGAAAAACGCGCGGCGAGGAATTCGAGGACGGTTTTCCATTCGCCGGCCGGCGTGACTACCGAGCTGGCGCTGACACCGTCGTGCATCAGCGGCGGACGAGGGCGATTCCGAGCAGGGGCAACAGCAGATACATGCCCAAGCCGCCGAGCAGAAAGCCCGACCCGGGCGCTTGATCACCTGGACTCGTCACGACAGGAGCCGGCGGCGGCGTCACCGGTGGTGGCGCCGCGGGCGAATCAAACGCGGCAAACAACGTGCGCCCGTCGGACTGGCGGATGATCGAGGTCTTGGCGACGCTGTTGAGGCAGATGTCGTTGATGCCGCCGGTGGGAATGCAGACCTGGTTCGGCGTGTGTGGTGGCAGCAAGCAGTCGCCGGTGCAGCCGTCGTCGTAACCGAACAGAACGCGTCCCTTGTCGTCGAGCGTCATGTCGTTGAAGTCGAGCAGGTTGCGGTTCTCGATGCAGGTAGTGCCGCCGAGGCAGATGCCGCCGGTGCCCTGTACCGGGTCGCCCGGCGTGGCATTGACGGTGTGCCAGCTGTTGCCGCCGTCGTAGGTCGTGGCGACATAAGGAAACCAGATGCCCTCGAAACTGGTTGCCTGGTAATTGCCTTGTGCAGTGCTGGTGCCGAGAAAGCCACACGCCGCGCGATCCGGGTCGCCTGCAACCGCGACTGGAAACACCGCATGCACGACACCGGCGGCGTAGCTGACGTCGCGGTCGTTGCTCCAGGTGAGACCCTTGTCGTGCGTGACCGCCACATGCGCATGGCCGTCGGCGGACAGATAACACAGGTAGCCGGTGCCATCGCTGGCGATCCCCAGCGAGGAATCATTCGGGCCCGCGGTGGCGGTGGCCGGCAACCGACGCATCTCGAAGCTTACGCCGCTGTTCTCGGAAACAATCACGGCCTGCACGCCGCCGCAGTTGCGGTCGGGGATGTAGACCGTGCCGTCGGGCGCGACTTTGACATGGCCGTGGATGCCGCCGAGAAAGCCATCACAGTCGGCAACCGTCTTGGTGATGACCGGTACGCCGAAGGTGGCGCCGCCGTCGTCACTGCGGATGCAGAACGCGACGACGATGGACTGCGAGCAGTAATACACCGCGTTCGGGTAACTGCCGCTGGGTCCGGCGCCGGCGCCAGCGGAGTAGGGACCGCCGCCGACGGTCTGGTGGTCGATGCCGCCGTCCGTGGTCAGCGGCGACAGCGTCCAGCTGTCGCCATCGTTGTCGGTGTAGTAAAAAATACTGTTGCCGGGCGTGCCGGCCTGCAGTTGCGAGACAAAAGTGCGGCCGGTCTGCGGGTCGGTGAACAGGATCGGGTCGTTGGTGTTGATCTGCGTGTTGGGTTCCGAGACGTCTTCCCAAGTCGCGCTGCCATCGGCGGCAAACGTGGTGCGCAGCGTCTGCGTGTAGGCCAGGGTCATCACGCGACCGGTCGCAGGGTTGAAGCCGATGTTCATCTCGCCGCCGGTGTTGTCGCCCAGACCCTCGGGTGCGTACGCGGTGAATCCCGGTGGTTTGCCGGCGGCCGGCGCGGTCTGGTCCGATATCAGAGAGACCGTGGTGACGAGCAGGTCGCCGGCGGCAACGGAAGGCACGATGCGCACGGTGTAGCTGCCCGGCGCCGCTGGCGCGGAGAGTCCGTTCGGGTCGGCGTCGGTAATCGAACTGGCAATGACCGCGCCGCTGGAATCCAGCAGATACAGGTAATACGCCGCCTGGTTGAACGGCCACTGGCTGATGACGCTGATGAGGTCGCGCGGATGTCTACTGACATAGTCCGCCGGTGCGTCCAGCAGCAGCGCAAAGTCATCACACTGATTCACCGGCAGCAGGCACTGCGGATTCAGCGGGTCCTGCTGCAGGCTCGGGTTGGCGCCGGCGAATGGCCCGGAGCTGTAACTCAGGCTCGGATTGTCCGCCGACAGCGTTCCGGCTTCAGGCGTCGCGGCCAGCGCAGCGCCGGCCGTCGCAAATAGCAGCGCGCCGGCAATGACAGGAGAACGCATTAGCCTTTGCGTGCGCGGCGCAACAGCGCCGCGGCTGCGAATGGCGTCAGCAACAGCCAGTGCAGCGCGCCAAGCAGCAGGCCCTTGCCTTGTTTCGCGGCGACGACGGTTTGCTCCACGGCTTTTTGCGGCGGCTTGATCGGCTTGGCCGGCTTCGCGCATTTCTCGGCGCCGACCGTGCTGTCGAATTCCGAGAACAGCGTCATGCAGGAATCCAAGCGGCCGACGGTGTTGACCGCGCTGCGCGAGGTATCGGGCGAAGCGCCAGAGAAGCAGTTCATCTCCGGTATGCAGCCATCGGCGAAGACGAAAGTCGGACGGCCTTGCTTGTCGATCTGGATGTCGTTGAAGTCGAGCATGTTGCGGCAGGGGTTGCCGCCGCCTTGCAGCCAGACGCAGCCCATCTGCACCGGGTCATCGGGCGTCGCATCGAACAGGCCCCAGGCCTTGCCGCCGTCATAGGTGGTCGCCACGTAGGCATGCCACTCGCCGTTGAAGTCAGCGGATTGCAAGGCGCCCGGCGTCGAGGTGCCGAGGAAGAAGAACGAGGCGCGATTGTCGTCACCGGCGATCATCTCCGGGAACACGCAGTTCTGGATGCTCGCTGCCTGACCGACGTCGGCGATGTCGGTCCAGGTCAGACCCTTGTCCCGCGAGACCGCGACTTTGGGGTGACTGTCGGCGTCGCAATAGCCGAGATATACCGTGTTGCTTGCCTGACCTTCTGGCTTGCCGGTGTCGTTGAGGCCGGTGGCGACCGACGGATCGCTGATGCCGCCCGGTGGCGCGCTGCCCGGCACGGTGCGGATGTCCCAGGTCAGACCGTTGTCTTCCGACACCACCACACCCTGGCTGAGCCCGGTTTCGCTGACGCATTTGGAATTGGGTAGATACACCGTGCCGTCCGGCGCCACGCGCGGATGGCCGTGGATGCCGCCGCACTCGGCGGTGTAGACCACGACGCCGGGGCCGTAGGTGAGGCCGCCGTTGTCGCTGCGCGAACAGGTGGCGTCGCCGATCACCGCGCCGACCGACTGCGCGCAGTAATAGACCGCATTGGCGTTGAGTGGCGGTAATGGCACCAGCGGCGGCGCATAGGGACCGCCACCGAGCGCTTGATGATCTGCGCCGGCCGGCGGGCCGCAGCCTTCGGCGGGAATCCAGGTGACGCCATCGTCCATGGTTACCGAACTCAGGGAACAGCCCATCGAGAACAGCACCACATCCGACACCAGCTGCGACACCACGGTGTAGCCGGTGACGCGGTCGGTGTAGAGCAGCGGGTCAAAGGAGATGAGATTGGTGCGCGGCGGGCGGTTGGCCCAGCTGGCGGTCGCCGGTTTGACGCTGTCGTCGAAGTCGATGAACAGCGCCGCATCCGAATTGCCGACCACCGCGCGACCGGTTTTCCAGTTGACGCCGATCGAAGGCTCGCCGCCGCTGGCAGCGCTGCGCAGCGATTCGGGCGGCGCAAAAATCTGGAAGCCCGCCACCGGCCCGGCCTTGGTCACGCTCGCTGCGGGAATCGGCTCCAGGTAAATCTTTGCGGTAAAGCTGTTGCCGAAGGGCTGAAACGGATTCACGAACACGGTATAGACGCCGTTGATGGCGTCGAAGCGCGCGATCTCGGGGTCGGTGGTGCTGGCCGAGGAGGCGATCGAATTCTCGCCTTGAAGGATGTCGAGATCGAAGTCGGCCTGGATCGGTTCCGGCCAGTCGATGCGCACCACGGCGCGCATGGTCTTGGTGACCGCTGGAGAAACCGCGATGGTCAGTTCGGTGAAATCACAGAACTGCGCCTGCGCGCAGCCGATCTCTGCTGTGCGCACCACGTAAGGCCCGGCGGTGTAGGTGATGGGATTCGCCGCATCGTTGGCGTCGGTGAGTGTGACGGCCGGTGAGGCGGCCGTTGTTGCGGAAAACGTCAGCAGGACAGCGGCCGATGCGGCACGAATGATGGTTTTCATGAGATGAAATCAGGGCGAATCGTGGGAAGGAACACAGTATATCTCCGCAGGAAACGAGCTAAGGCGTCGCCCGCTTGTGGATATTTCAGGGGATTTTTGGCTTGGCCGAGAAAAACAGTGGTAGCAAGCGCAGGCACCGCCGTTTTCCTGCGAAGTTTCGGAAATGGATTCTTGGGCCTTAAGCGAGCGGCGATTGCTTGTGACGAATGAACAGGCTTAAACCGAACAGCAGGAGTGTCAGTGTCGGTATCGCGCCTAGAAACAATCCACTGGCCTTGGATTTCACTTCAGAAGCCAGGCTCGTCGCAGGCGCGTCTGGCGCCAGCCGCTGCGCCGGACCAGTGCCGTCGAACACGACTTTCAGCGGGTCCCAGGGGTCGCTGCCCCAGCCGCGCTCGATGATGTCGATGTTCTCGCCCTGGATTTCGATGTAGGCGTAGGAGACGTTGTCGGTGTCATTGGTTTCCAGCACGTGGTTGTTGGCGTCGACGAACGAGCGCACGACATAGCGGCCGTTACCCTGGCCGTCGAACTCGACAAACATGCCGGGGCGTTGCCAGCGGTAGACGTCGCCCCAGCCGACCGACAGGCCGATGACGCCGTCGGTAGGCGAGAAGCAGTTGCCGAACGCGGTGTCGCCGCCCGGTACCTCGTAACCCTGGCCGAAGTTGAACCAGTCCGCGAACAACTGGTCGGCCGGGCAGAAGCCGGATTTGGTGCCTTCGCCGGCGCGCTCCAGTCCGCCGCGCTGATAGTCGGTGACCTTGTACAGCTCGAAGCTGAGCACGTAGTCGTCGTGGAAATGCGCGTGCACCGGGTGAAAGCTGTAAGTGCCGGCAGTCACTGTTTCGGTGGTGTCGTCGGTGTAGTAAATCACCTGCTCCATAGGGCCAACCACAATCCGCGACAGCGCTTCCGCGGGGTTCAGCTTGGCGGTGCCGGCGATGAAGTCGTCAATCATGCGGAAACGCATGTCGTAGATGCCGGGGCCGAGATTCATCGGGCCGGAGGTGAAGCGCAGGCAGTGTTTGGCATTGCCGCCGCCCAGTTCCGGTGGCGCGGATTCGTCCACCGTGCATGAGATCGGGCTGAAGCCGGCGACGGACAGCGGCGGATTCACCGTGTCTGGCGGGTAGACGCCGTTGAGCGGGTTGGCCGGCGCGGTGAAAGTGAATTCCAGCGGCGGCACCGTGCGCAGATTCGGCAACAGCGGCAGGTGGCCGGGTGCGCGCGGCAGCTCCTCCGGCAGGATCGATTCGAGCTTGGCGCGCAGACGGAACGAGGCGTCGGTGACATCTTCGGGGCGGATGCGGATGGTCCACTTGCCCTCGACCGGGTCCAGCACCATCGCCTCGGAATTGAACTGGTTGGAATTGGTCTCGGTGGCGACCACGGTGCCAGACGGGTTGATCAGTTCGATGGCGAAAGTGTCAGAGCGCTCCGGCGTGTCGATGCCCACCCGCAGCCGGCGTGCACCGCCGACGATATTCAGCTCGAATTCAGGGCAGGGCGCGAGCACACCGCACAGTTCCGGGTCGGGCACCTTGGTGGTCAGAATGGTGCCGCCATCCCAGAAAGTGCTGTCGTCCAGCGACAGTAAAGACTTGGGCGCTGATCTGGAGTGCGCTTGCGCCGGTGCGGTGGTCAGCGTCAGCGCCAGGCAGAGCACAACGAACGGAAGCTGAATCCGTAAATTGGTGCGTGAGGTCACGTCAGGCTCCCATGTCTTGCGTCCATCCTTGGAGCGTGGTCTTGCAGGGGGTGTCAGGAACAAAAGCAGCAAGAACGGGGCCAGCTGTACCGGAAACTTCAATCAGTTGTTGCGTGGGCCGACGACGGCTTCCAGCGCTTGCTGATACGCCGCCAGCGGCACGTCCTCTGGCGCCACTGCCGTTACCGACATCAGCAGTTGCTGCTGACGCGCGTTGAAATCCGCGAGCGTTGCGTTGGCGGTCAGCGGTGACGGTACAAGGACCGGCGGCGCACGGTGATGCGTGGCCTGTTCGTAATCGTAGGCAATGCCAAGACCAGTGCCCTCGTCGAAGCGGCGCACGAAGATCTCCATGCCGCGCGGAACGCCGACGCTGTCATCGAAGCCCACCGGTACCACGATCGAGCCCATCTGCGTGGTCGAGCCGAGATCGCAGGTGCGTCCGCCGGTGGGGCCGGGGGAGAGAATCAGGGCGTCCAGCTTGAGATCATCCATCACGCCGGTGACGTAGTCGCGTGTCTCGACGATGGCCTGCAGTTCTTCGCTGCTCGCATTCATGTCGGGGTCTGCCGTGGCGGTGGTGGCAAACAGGGCAAAGCCACGCGTGCCGATGCGTATGGTGTTTTCCAGGATTCCGTCGAGTCCCAGGCAGGCCTCACGGCCGTGGCTGCTGCCTTTAAGCAGGCTGCTGACGCAGCGCCGCGCACTGTGGCCGCCGCCGGCTTCGAACTGCTGGAAGTAATCGTTCATGTCGTAGTGCCGGGAGCCGGCGCTGCGGTTGATGAAGCCGGGCAGGGTGACGTCCACCACCTCGGCGCCCATCTCCCTGAGTTTGGTCGCGGCCGCCTCAATCAACGTCGCCTGCGCGCCGTCACCATCAGCGTCTGTCGCTGCTTCACCGAACGAGCGCAGCAGTCCGAGCTTGCGGCCGGCGACGCCATATTTGCCGCGGTCGAGGAACTGTTCGTAGCTGACGGGCCGCGCGGCCTGCGCGAACTCCAGGGTCTTCGGGTCGCGCTCGTCCACACCGGACATGGCGGTGAGCATCAGCGCGCTGTCGCGCACGCTGCGCGTCATCGGGCCGCCGGTGTCACGCGCGTGCGACAGCGGAAAGATGCCGTGCTGCGAGATCACGCCGAGGCTGGGACGGATGCCGACCAGCCCTTCGACCGACGATGGATGTCGGATCGACTGGCAGGTGTCCGAGCCGGTGCCGCCGAGCGCGAAGTTGGCGGCGAGTGAAGCGCCAGTGCCCGACGACGAGCCGGCCGGACTCTGGGCGGTGTTGTAGGCATTGCCGACCTGGATCGCACGGTCGGAAAAACCGCTGGTGAAAAACGCGAACTCGTCCTGGTTGGCCTTGCCGAGAATCAGGGCCCCGGCGCTGCGCAGGCCTTCTACCGAATGCGCATCGGCGCCGGCCTGGTGGCCGAGCATGGAATAACTACCCTGCGTGGACGGGTGATCGTAGGTGTCGTAGTTGTCCTTGAGCAGCACCGGCATGCAGTGCAGATAGCGTGTGCCGACGCCGTGATCCTGTGCATACAGCTCGTCGAGCGCGGCGGCCTGTTCCAGCGCATGCGGGTTGAGCATGAGCACACCGCGCACCGGCGGACCGGCTGCCTGTGGCGCGTCGTTGTAGGCAAAAATCCGCTCCTGATACATCTGCACCAGCTTGACGCAGGTCAGCGTGCTGCCATCGGCCAGCAAGGCCTTGCCGGCCAACGCGTTGTGGACCCGGGCCATGTCGGCCTCGACCAGCTCGAACAGTGCCGGCGTCGTGTCGTCACGGGCAGGGGCGGACAGCGCTGGAGCAGTGCTGCGATTGCAGGCGCACAGCAATACCAGAGAGACCACAGAGAGGGCGTGGCGAAGTGACATGAGCGGACACCAGGACGGAACAGAGCTATCGGAGCAAGCTCCGTGCCACCACAAGGAGTTAAAGCAGATCGAATGTTTTCTTGACGCCCAGCAGCAGCTTCGGGTCGTCGCCATCAATGCTGGTGCCGAACGCGCCGAGCGAAAACGTGATGCCGTAGTCCCAGGTTTTCGCCAGATTGAGGCTGTAATCCACGTAGTCTTTCTTGAACAGCGCCTTGACGCCATCGCCGGTGCTGTAGCCGACCTGCGGAATCAGCGCCAGCGTATCGGTGAGCGAATACGCGGAGTTGGCGGTGACGTAGACGGCGCTCTCGCTGCTGCCGAAATAAGCCTGAGTGTAAAAACCCTTGACGCTGACCGGCCCGGCGGTGACGCCGAGATAGCCTTCGAGCGTGTTCGGCGCGCTGACATCGGCGTAGTAGTAATACAGCAGGCCGGCATCGACGTTGAACAGGTCGAACAGGCGCGTCGCATAACCGCCGTAGATATCCGTTTCGTAGCTGCCAAAGCCCAGCGACGAATCCAGGTTCGAGATCCAGGTGCCGGCGTAGAAACCCGATTCGTGGCTGTAGTCGAGCCCGCCCTGAACCGCCACACCGTTGGACTGCTTGACGCCGCGGAACAGGTATTCGCTGAACACGCCGGCGTTGCTGGTGAGGGCCGCCTGCGCGCCGCCGCTGAACGCCGATGCGGCCAACAACGCCGCACTCATGACCGAATGCTTGAATTCCATTTAAGCCCCTAGGTTGGTTTGAATAATTCCGGAGTTTTCAAGGCAAGCGTCGTGCCAGATGCGGCCCTGATCCGGGCTATAGAATCCGACCCATGCAGAAAGAAGCGGCCTGGCTGCTCACCGAATTGAAAGACCTCGTCGCAGGTGGCGTGCTCGACGAAGCCGCCGCCGCGCGGCTGCGTGCGCATTACGCGCAGGCCGCGACGTCACAAGGCTTCGGCTGGGGAATGATCCTGCTTGCCATCGGCGGCGCGGCCCTGGTCGGCCTCGGCGTGATCCTGATCTTCGCCCACAACTGGGAAAACTGGACGCCGGAAGTACGCGTGGCGCTGTCGCTGGCGCCGTTGCTGCTCGGTCAGCTCGCCGCGTTTCACTCGCTGCGCAACGGCAACCGGTTGTGGAGCGAGGGCGCGGGCTTGTTCACCGCGCTCGCCATCGGCGCCAGCATCGCCCTGATCGCGCAGACCTATCAGTTCGGCGGCGATCTGCCGCGCTTCATCCTCACCTGGACCCTGCTCGCGCTGCCGCTGATCTATCTGCTCGACTCCAGCGCCGTTGCCGCATTCTGCTGGCTCGGCGCGCTCGGCTGGGCGTTGGTGAGTCCGCACGAAGGCTGGTGGGGCGAGACCGCGCAGGACGCGCTGCGTCTGCCCGCATTCCTGCTGCTGGCGAGTCTGCCGCTGCCGCATCTGATGCGGCACATCCGTCTCGACCGTGCCGGCGCGCGCGTCGCCTGGCTGCTGCGCGTGGCGTTGCTGGTGCTGGTGGCGGGGCTCGCGGTTGCGCCCGATCACCGCCAGTTCGGCGAACTGCTGTTTGTCTACGCCAGCATGGCCGCTGCCGCTGCCATCGGCGGTCGCCTGTATTTTTCCGGCGTGCAGGGGCTGTGGGGCAATCCGCTGCAGGGCGCCGGTCAGCTGGGCGTGTGGGTGATCGCGCTGCTGATGACGGTAAAAGAAGTCTGGCCCGAAGTGGATGTGCCGCACTCCACGCTGTTCGTGATTCCCTGCGTGTTGGGCCTGCTCGCGTTCTGGCTTGCCGCACAGCTCGCGCGCCGCGAAGGTCCGCTGCTGCCGTTCGTGCTTGCCGCATTGACGCCCGCATTGTTCCTGCTCGATGCCCTCGCACCGCAGCAGCCCGGCCTCGTCAGCATGCTCGGCCATGTCTACGCATTGGCTCTCGCCGCGGCACTGATCCGCACCGGGCTGCATCAGGGCCGGCTTGGGCTGGCGAATGAAGGCGCAGGCTTGATCGCCGCCGTCATCCTGCTGCGCTTCTTCAATGACGATCTGAGTTACATCGTGCGCGGCATCGGCTTCATCGTCACCGGCGCCGGATTCTTCGCCGCCAATGTCTGGCTGCGGCGACGCCTGCGGGGTGCCGCATGACTCCGCGTCTGCGCTACGGATTGTTCGGGCTGGTGTGCCTGGCGCAGATCGCCGTGCCGGCTTCGCTGGTGGTGCAGCATGAGCAGACACGTGCTGCCGGCACGCTGTGGAAGTTCCAGACCGCGCCGGTCGATCCCAACGACCCGTTCCGTGGCCGCTACGTGCGCCTGAGTTTCGCCGCTGCGCGCGAGTACGTACCGTTCGTCGACAGCGGCATGATCTACATCAAGCCGCAAACCCGCATGTACGCTGAGTTGGCGCTCGGCCCCGATGGCTACGCCCGTCTGGTTCGGTTGCACGAAGAGCGGCCCGCCAACGGCGAATATCTCGACGTGTTCGTACGCGACGTGCATTACTCGCGGGGTGAAAAAGCCGATCGGGCGCCACCGGAAGTGTTCGTCCGTCTGCCGTTCGACCGTTACTACCTGCCTGAAGACCGCGCGCCGCAAGTCGAGCGCGAATACGCCGACGCTTCACGCAGTGCGCAGGCCAACACCTATGCCGAGGTGCGCGTGCGCAATGGCCATGCCGCGTTGATCAATCTCGTCCTCGACGGCAAGCCAGTGCAGTAGTTCGGTTTACCGCGAAACGAAGGTCTTGAAGCCGCCCCAGAACATGCGCTTGCCGTCGAACGGCATCTTCGTCGGATCCATCATCGAGGCCAGCCGCTTGTCCTTCATCACCTTGGCGTTGACCGCATCGCGGTGCTTGCGCGACTTGTAGACGATGTAGGAAAAGAACACGACTTCGCCCTTCTTCAGTTTCACGCTCTGCGGAAACGAGGTGTGCTTGCCGGATTTGACGTCATCGGCGATGCATTCGCGGTAGTCCAGCGCACCGTGTTCGCGCCAGACCTTGCCGGCGAGGCTCGCCATGCGGTGGTAGGCAGCGAGATTCTTCCTCGGGATCGGCAGTACAAATCCATCAACGTATCGGCTCATGGTCAATCTCCTTGGGGTGGGACCGTGTCTTGCGAGTCTATTCGACGATGCGGTTGCGGATGACGCCCAGCATATCGCTGCGGATCACCACCTCGTCGCCGGGGCGCAGGTAGTGCCATGGGTTCCACACGTTGTGCGGGCGGAACAGCACACCGGCAGGTGTGCCCGAGAACAGGATGGTGCCGGACGGGATCACCGCGCCGGCCGCAAGCAGAGAGACGTTGCTTGCACCGTAGCGGTAGCCGTCGGGCCGGCGGAAGACTTCTCGCAGGATGTCGCCGGGCCCCCAGCGCATCGCCACCGTTTTTTCTTTCTGCCGCAGCCGGCCGTTCAGATACAGGCGCAGCTCGATGCCGCGGTAGAACATCTCGAGGTTCCGCGGGATCACCATCAGCGGGCCGATCGGCGCGAAACCCGCGCGGCTCTTGCCGTCGGCAAAACCGGTGGTGCCCATCGGCTGGCTGCGTTCGAAGTTGCGCACCAGCGCCCAGCGGTCGGTTGCTTCGTTGCACAGCACCAGCCCCATCGTCGGCGGCATCGGCGCGGGCCCGCTCAGGTCTTCCAGCGCCACGAATCCGAGTTCGGCCTCGTAGTCGAGCCGCGCAGAGTTTTGTTTGGCCAGCGTGCTGGTGGCGCGGGTCGGCAAGGCGAACTTCGGAAACAGGAACGGCGGCTGCTCCAGGTTGGATTCACGCGCGTGCTCGGCGTAGCTCAAGCCGACGCCGATGTTCTGCTCGCGCGCGTCGAACGGCACGTCGAGCGCAGTGACGCTCACCGCCACGGTATCGGCGACGCTGGTGGTCGCATCACGCAGGGCGGCGTAGCCAAACTGCCGGAACAGAGCCAGCGGATTGTCCTCGGCGGTCTTCAGGCGCTGGTTCAGATCGACGCCGATCACCTTGCCGTCGCGATACTGCGTCACCAGCAGCACTCGCCGCTGGGGTTCAACCCCCACGCGTGCGAACGTCAGCGCTTCTTCCGGCGCGGCAATTTCAATGGTGTCGAGCGTGGTGGGGTTGAGTGTTTCATCGAATGCGGGCCGCGAAACGTAGACGCTGAGCACCAGTGCCGCTGCCAATAGCAGGGAGAATGTGCCGAAAATCCAGACGATTGTTTTCTTCATGGCCGCCGGCGATGGAGGCGGCGATTCTATCTCGCGCGAATCGTGCGCGGCCGCGGCCTGTTCAGTGCGAAGCGAGTGTTGCTGCAAAAAGCTGCGTCAGGCAGGCGGCAGGGTTTTGGCGTCAGCGAGTTCGCGGCTCACGTTCTTCTGGTAGTCGGCGAGCACGCGTTTCACATAGGTCTGGGTTTCGGGAAAGGGCGGGATGCCCTTGTGGTCCGTCACCGCCGTTGGCCCGGCGTTGTAGGCGGCCAGCGCCAGCTTGGTGTTCTGGTTGAAGCGCTCCAGCATCATCTTCAGGTAGCGCACGCCGCCATCCACGTTTTCGTTGGCATCGAAGCTGTCGCGTACACCCAGATGCGCCGCTGTCTGCGGCATCAACTGCATCAGGCCACGTGCGCCGGAACGCGACACCGCGCGCGGGTCAAAGCAGGATTCCACGCGCATCACCGCGCGTACCAGCGCCGGTTTCACGTCGTGGCGGGCGGCGTATTTGTTGATCAGCGTCTGGAAGCTGGACGCGCGCGTTTCCAGCTTGGATGGCGTCAGGCCCATGCACGACGCCGAGGCCGTCGGGCGTCCGGTGTTCTCGATCCTGACGTAGGCGGTGTGGCGTGGAATGCGGTCGGTGTAGACGCGCACGCCGTTGCCTTTCTTGTACATGTAGATCTCATCACCGGCATACGCCAGCGGACCAGCCAGCAGTCCTGCCGCCAGCAGTAGTCGAACGCCCGTTTTTGCGGATACCATGGACGCCATGTTATGGCTATCGGGATTTGAAATCCATCATTAAATCCGTTTCTTAGTAGATAAATCTCACCTATAGAAACTTCTTCAATTCATCACTGGAGATCACCATGCACAGTCCCATTCTTGCTCCCGTCGTCGCCCTCGTTGCCTGGACCATGGTCATGTGGACCTGGATGTACATCACCCGCATTCCCGCGATCCAGAAACAGAAGATGCGGCTTGACCCCAATGCGCCGCGCGGCGAGCAGATGAACACGCTGCCGCCCTCAGTGCGCTGGAAGGCCGACAACTACAACCACCTGTTCGAACAGCCGACCATCTTCTACGCCATCTGTTTCGCGCTGGCGCTGATGGACATGGGCGTGGGTATCAACCTGACGCTGGCCTGGGCCTATGTGGGTCTGCGCGTGGCGCACAGCGTGCAGCAGGCCACATGGAACAAGATCGAAGTGCGCTTCGCGTTGTTCTTCCTGTCGTCACTGCCGCTGTTCGGGCTGATCTACAACGCCGCGGCTGTCGTGTTCAAGGCTGCGCCATGAAACATCTATTTGCGCTGACTGCACTGATTCTTATCGGCGCTTGTTCGCGTTCCGAAGCGCCGACGCAAAAAAGCACAACCGTTGCCGAGGTCAAGGCCACGCCGCAATCCGTCTGTGGCCCCGGTTCCCGGCCCGAAACCGGCATTCAGGGCCGCGTCAGTCGCGAGGACCACACCAGCGGTCGCGCGGCCGAAGGATTCTCCTGCAACATGAAAGTGGTCGGCTCCTATGTCGTCGAGACCGACTCCGGCAACGTCGGCGGCTTCAAGGTCGAGCGCTACACCGACCTCGCTGGCCACGATTGCGCCTACTACGACACCACGCTGGTGTTCCCGACCAACCTGTTCGCCGGCGAAGCGGGCGTCAACGTGCTCGACATGTCCGACCCCCGCCAGCCGACGTTCACCACGCGGCTCACGACGCCGGCGATGCTGTCGCCGCACGAATCGCTGGTGCTGAACAAGGACCGCGGCCTGCTGGTGGCGGTGATGGGCAATCCGGCGCTGTTTGCCGGCATGGTGGACGTGTACGACATTTCGCAGGATTGTCGCTACCCGGTGCTGCAGTCGGTGACGCCGCTGGGCATCCTCGGCCACGAGAGCGGTTTTGCGCCGGACGGCCGCACCTTCTACGCCGCCTCGCCCGGCTCGTACACCGTCACCGCGATCGACCTCACCGACCCGCGCGTGCCCAAGCCGCTCGCCGTGCTGCCGTATTCCTCGCACGGGCTTTCGATCAGCGACGATGGCAACCGCATGTACATCGCCGGTATTGGATTGTCCGGCTCGGTGCGCGCCTTCGGCGGGCCCGGCGACGTGCCTGACCCCAATGATGACCGCGCGCTGGTGATCCTCGACGTCTCGCAGATCCAGGCGCGCGTGCCCAATCCGCAGGTCAAGGAAATCTCGCGCCTGACCTGGAGCCCGATGAGCATTCCGCAGAACGCCATTCCGTTCACGCGCAACGGCCATCCGTATCTGGTCGAGATCGACGAGTACGGTCGCGAAGGCGAGGTCGGCGCTGCGCGCATCATTGATATCGGCGACGAAACCAAGCCGGTGGTCATCTCCGACCTGCGGCTGGCCGTGCACAACCCCGAAAACTTCGACGCCATCGCCACCGATCCCGGCGCCGACGGCGTGGGGCAGGGCTACGCCGGCCATTACTGCAACGTGCCAACGCGCGTGAACCCGACCATCGTCGCCTGCTCAATGATCGTCTCCGGCCTGCGCGTGTTCGACATCCGCGATCTGAAGAACCCGAAGGAAGTCGCCTACTTCAACGCACCGGTGCAGCCGCGCGCCAATCCGTTCCCACCGTACATCGAGGCCAGCAACTTCGCCATGTCGAGTCCGGCGTTCGTGCCCGAGCGCAAGGAGATCTGGTACACCGATGGCAACAACGGCTTCTTCGCGCTGCGCGTGACCAACGGCGCCTGGCAATAATTTTCCCTCTCCTCTTGAGGGAGAGGGCGGACGCGCGTAGCGCGCCGGGCGAGTGGTGATTTAAGGCAGCAGCGCTTTGCGAAACGGCGCCAGGTCTTCGTCGCGCAGCAACTTGCCCACGTACTGCGCCTGCCGCGCACGCGCGGGCAGATTCTTCATCTTGCGCAATTCGTCAATCGCATCACGCAGACGCTCGCCCATCTCGATCGCGTCCAGCCGCGCCTGCCGGGCGCTGAACAGCTTCATCGCCAGCTCCTGCAACGCCAGATAATCGCGCTTGATCTGCGACTTGCTCGGGTTGTTCGGGTCTGGCGGCTCTTCCTCGCGCCAGCTGGGTTTTTTTATCGCAGGCATGGTTTTCTCGTTCTCAGTCCGGCGGCCAGCAACAGCGGCAGCAGCGCGAATCCACCAAAGCCGCCGAGCAGCAGCCCGTCGCCACCGTTCGTTGCGGATTTCGTCGTGCCTGCGCCGCTCACCACTGCGGCGCGATAGGCGGCGACAAACGGCGCCGCCTCGGTGATCGAGCGCGCGTTGTCGGCCTGCAGCGCTTCCGCCGGCCCGTCGGAACCACAGACTTCGCCGTCGCGAACCAGCAACGGATTCGAGAAAAAGTCTCCCGAGAGGTTTTCGTACAGCGCGTCCGGCGAAGTGCAGTAATGCATGATCGAGCAGTGTTTCGAGCCCGGCAGCTGTCCGGGGCCGCAGCGCCAGCCATGCGCGTAGCTGCGCCAGTAGCCGCTGCCGATCACCGCCGCGTACACCGGAATCGGCTGGCCAGTCGCCGGATTGGTCTGGCCGGAATACGTGTAGTCGTGGCCGGCGCCGAGGTTGTGTCCCAGTTCGTGCGCAAAGGTGGTGCCCTGCAGGCAGAACACCACGTTGTAAGCATCGCGCTCCGGGTCCACGTTCTGCGGATCGTCGGCCGACGCCGCGAGCACGCCGCCGTTGAAGGTCATCGCCTGGCCGCAGGCGGTGGTGGAGGTCGAGCGCAGCACTGACACCAGATCGGCGCCGAACTGGTTACGCAGCGCGACCACGTCCGTGTGGGTCGGCAGTTCGGCGGGCGCGTTGGGTTCGCCGCCGCCGGGGTAGGGCTCGGTGCCGACCAGCCGGTAGCGCACCGGGATCAGACTGTTGTCGAAGTATTGGTTCGCCGTCGCCACGCGCTCATGCGCGTCAGTGAGTGCTTTGTCGAATCCCCCCAGCTCTTGAACCACGGGTTCCGTGTAGAGCAGCAACAGATCCACCTCGTACTTGCCATCGGTGGCGCGTGCAGCAGGCACCAGCGACTTCGGCGCGCGGCCCGGCGCATCCGGCATTTCAATCGTCACGCGGTCCTGCGGCAGCGGTGAAGCAGCTGCAAAAACAGGCGGCAGGCACACTGCAAGCAAAGTTGCGGCTGCAGCGGCGCTAACGGTTCGCGAGGTCATCCAGCTTTTCCGGCAGAGGGTCGCGCATCTTACGACGAGCAGCAAAATGCTCTCATCGGGGAGCGCCTGCTTGCGGCCGGCTTTTCGTGTTTAGTGTTTTTCGGCCCCAATCTTCCGGGGGCGAGTTGCGCCGCTGTTACCATCGGCACTCGCCTGCCCGGTGGGAGAGTTCCGCATGGACAATCTGCTCTACGCATTTGGCAGCACCACGATCGCCGCACTGCTGCTGGCGCTGATGATGCTGGCCATCGAAGCGGGTTATCGCGGCGGGCGCCGGCGCCGGGCCTCGGCAGACGATTCCCTCAGGGACCAGACCAAGGTCATCGAGGCCTCCATCCTCGGCCTGCTGTCGCTGCTGCTCGGCTTCACCTTCACCATGGCGCTGCAGCATTACGACGCGCGCCATCACGCCATGGTCAGCGAGGCCAACGCCATCGGCACCGCCTGGTTTCGCGCCGGCCTGCTGCCGGATCCGCACGGCGCGCGTGCCGCGCAGCGGCTGCGCGATTATCTCGATCTGCGACTGCAGGCCGGCGAGGCGAATCTGACGCACAGCCATCCGTTCGCAGCGCTGGCCGAAAAGACCGCGGGTTTGCAGCACCAGTTGTGGGCCGAGGCCACCGCCGCCGCGCGCAAGGACCCGGGGCCGGTCACCACCGGCCTGTTCGCACAGGCGGTCAACGACCTGATGGACGCGCAGGTCGAGCGCAATGCTGCGCTGGAGCGGCACGTGCCGGCGTCCGCCATCGCGCTGCTGATTGCGGTCGCGGTGGCTGGTGCTTTCGTCGCCGGTTATGCCGCCGGTCTTGGCGGACAGCGCCCGGCGCTCGGCACCGCCGCGCTTTCCGTGATCATCGTGCTGGTGGTGTTCATGATCGCCGACCTCGACCGCCCGCGGCGCGGACTCGTCCAGGTCGGCCAGCAGGACCTGCTCGATCTGCGGTCCGCCCTGCACGCGGAGCCGGCGCGCTGACGTTTAGTCCGGCGTCTTCAGCACAGTGAGTCGCGCATCTTCCAGCGCCGCGCTGCGGTGCACGGCTGCGGCCAGGTAATCCGGCATCGCCACCATCTGCAAAAACGCCTGCACGCTTGGGTAGTTCACCAGCACCATCACGTCCCAATCCTCACCGACCGGTCCGATGAAGCGCGCCATCGCGTCGGCCCAGAACATCGGCTGGCCGCCGACCTGTTTCACTTTCTGCCGTGCCACTTCGGAATACCGCTCGAACGCCTCACGGCCGGGGCAGGGCGCGTGGCCGGAATCCTTCGGATACCGCGCCTGTGCGCGGAACTTGAGCAGGTTGAGCATCGTCACCGGCGTGTTCGCCGGGACTTCCCTGGCCAGCCGCTGGAGGTCGGCTTCGGTGGGATCAACGGTGCGCAGGATCATGGCTTGGCCTTGGGGCATGCGCGCAGTTTACCCAGCAGGGACGCCAGAGACGTTTTCCCGAGATGGGAGATAAAACATCCACGGTAGAGCATGGCTTTGTGTAAGCCTTATGCTAATGAATATTGGTTCCGTCGAGGTTGTTGCCATGAAACAAATCCGCACATTGATCCCGCTGGCGCTCGTCGCCGCACTGACGGCCTGTGGCGGCGGTGCGAACCCCAATGCGACGGCGCCTGTCGAAGGCGTGACGCCCGCCGCGCCCAAGGCGGTGTGCGGCCCCGGCTCGCGTCCCGAAACCGGCATGCAGGGCCGCGTCAGCGTCGAAGATCACGACAGCGGCCGCGCCGCGCAGGGCTTCACCTGCAACACCGAGATGGTCGGTTCGTACCTCGTCGAAAACGCCGTCGGCACCGTCGGCGGCTTCAAGGTCGAGCGTTACACCGACAAGGACGGCCACGACTGCGCCTATTACGACAGCACCCTGATGTGGCCCACCAACATTTTCGATCTCGAATCCGGCGTCAACGTGCTCGACATGTCCGACCCGACCAACCCGGTGCGCACCGCCGAGCTGGTCACGCCCGCCATGCTGTCGCCGCACGAATCGGTCATCGTCAGCCACAAGCGTGGCGTACTGGCGGCGGTCACCGGCAATGCCTCGTTCTATCCCGGCATCGTCGATATCTACGACATCTCGCAGGACTGCCGCAGTCCGGTGCTCAAGTCCTCGCTGCCCACCGGCATCTTCGGCCACGAAAGCGGCATCGCCCCCGACGGCATGACGTTCTATACCGCCTCGCCCAGCACCAAGACCCTGGTCGCGCTCGACATCAGCAACCTGATGGCGCCGATCCCGCTGTGGCAGGGCAACTACGATTCGCACGGACTCTCGCTCAGCGCCGACGGCAACCGCGCTTATATCGCCGGCACCGGCAGCGGGCTGATCATCCTCGACGTTTCCGAAGTGCAGTCGCGCAAAGCCAGTCCGGTGGTGCGCGAGATTTCGCGTCTGACGTGGGACAGCATGAGCATCCCGCAGAACGCCATTCCCATCACCATCAAGGGCAAGCCCTACATCGTCGAGATCGATGAGTTCTCGAAGGACGACAGCAGCCCCAGCGCCGCCTTCAACGGCGACCGCGTCGGTGCCGGACGCATCATTGATATCAGCGACGAAACCAAGCCCGCCGTGATCTCCGACCTGCGGCTCGAAGTGCATCAGCCCGAGAACCGCGCCGCCATCGCCGACGACCCCGGCGCCATGATTCCCATCCAAGGATATGCCGGCCACTACTGCAACGTGCCGACGCGGGTGGACCCAACGATTGTCGCCTGCAGCATGATTCTCTCCGGCCTGCGCATCTTCGACATCCGCGATCCGCGCAACCCAAAAGAAGTCGCCTACTTCAACGCGCCCTCGCAACCGCGTGTCTCGCCGGTGTTCGTCGAGAGCAACTGGGCCATGTCGAGCCCGTCGTTCGTGCCCGAGCGCAAAGAGATCTGGTACTCCGACGGTTACAGCGGCTTCTACGCCGTGCGTGTCACCAACGACGCCTGGAAATAATGAGATTTTTCCCTCTCCCCTCGGGGAGAGGGCTAGGGTGAGGGGTTGCTGAGCTTCCTCGCCGCCGCCGACAAAAGAATCCGCGAATAAAGCTGGTGAAAACCAAGCAGGGCGTGGAACATAAACGGCATCTGAGTTTTTGTCGTCATCCCCGCGTAGGCGGGGATCCAATTCTTCTTGGTCTTTTCTTTCGGCACCACCGCCGAGCCGAAATACAGTCGCGTTGCCTTGCCATCGTTGATCGGTTCCACCATCAGCCACGACCGCGTGCTGCCGTAGAGGTCGCACATCAGAAGCTGGTTCGGCGCACGCGCTTCCACGCTCCACGCCGCAAACGCATCGAGCTTGTCCGCCGCGAGTTGTTGCGCCTGTTGGTCGGTCGAAGGTCTTGCGACCACGTATTTCAGGATGAAGCGTTCCAGCTTGAATACCCACGTCGTGTAGAACGCCGTCACGTATTGCTCGTGCGAGATCACACCGGGCATATCGGTGGCGTAGCAGTCCGTGTAGCCGCCGTTGCGCGAATACACACCGAGAAGGGCGTTGGCGGGCAGCGGGGGTTTTGAAATAACCACCGTCCAGTATTACCGCGCGTCTCGGACTGTCCGGCGCACTGCGTGACGCGCCCGGACCTCGGCGATGAACCCGTCGCGATCCTTCTTCATGCTGCGCATGAGCTCGGCCGGTGTCCCGTTCTCCGGGGCGTATTTCGCGCCCCAGCGCAGGATCTCCAGGATGACCGGCAGCAGGTCCAGCGCCTTCTCGGTCGGCGTGTAGATCACGCGCCGGCCATGCTCCGGGTCATCGGCGCGCGTGACGAGTCCCGCACGCTCGAACAGCTTCAGGCGGCTGGCCAGGATGTTCGAGGCGATCTGTTCATTCGAGGCAAGGAACTCCTGGAAGTAGCGCTTCTGCGACAGGATCAGGTCGCGCAGCACCAGCAGCGTCCACTTGTCGCCCACGAAGTCGAGCGCGTAGGCGATTGGGCAATCCGACCGGCACTCCTGAGATTTCACAGTCATGCAGCAGGCTAGGGCGGATACTTGCAAAGTGCAAGTGTGTGGTTATACTCACTTGCGGTTTGCAAGTAATCTCCACGTTATCCCCTCACAAGGAACAACCATGACCAAGCTCGTGCTGACTTATTTTGATTTCGACGGCGGCCGCGGCGAGCCCGCGCGCCTGGCTCTGCACATCGGCGGCGTTGCGTTTGAAGACAAACGCATTCCTGGCCCCGAGTGGCCCAAGGTCCGCGACCAGATGCCTTTCCGCGCCATGCCAGTGCTGGACGTGGACGGCAAAATCATCGCCCATTCCAACACCATCAACCGCTACGTCGGCAAGCTGACTGGCCTGTATCCGAAGGACGACTGGCAGGCCGCGCTGTGCGACGAAGCCATGGACGCGGCCGAGGACATCGGCACGCGGATCGGCGCGACGATGCAGTTAGGGCCCGACGAAAAGAAGAAAGCACGAGAAGAACTGGCGGCCGGACCTATCCCGCGTTTCCTCGAGCAGTTGCAGGCGCGGCTGAAAGCGGCCGGCGGCGAATACTTTGCCGACAAGCGTCTCACGGTCGCCGATCTGAAAGTTTTCATGTGGGTCCGCTGGCTCAGGTCGGGCGCCCTCGACCACATTGCCAAAGATCTTCCCGACCGCATCGCGCCGCTGCTGGTGCAACACTTCGAGCGGGTGGCCGCGCACCCCGAGGTCGCGGCGTACTACCAGGCGAGGAAGAAGGCGTAATTAAATCGAGCCTGGGCCCTTTGATTATTCTCACGCTTCACTAGGCGCGACCCAACTGCTGTTCGAGCGCTTCCCAGCGCCGGTACGCCTCTCCCAGCTCCCGCTCAATCGCGCTGCTCCGATCCTGCAATGCCCGCGCCTTCTCCCGATCGCGCGCGTACAGGCTCGGATCGCTGAGTTGGGTGGACACGATGGCCTGCTCGCTTTCCAGCGTTTCGATGCGCTTGGGTAGCTCGGCGAGTTCGCGCTGGTCCTTGTAGTTCATACGGCCGGCGGGCTTCGCGACGGCCGCCTTGGCGGAAGGTGCGGGCGCCGGAGTCGCCCCGCGCCGAGCCTGCGCCTGTGCCGCTACGGTCTGCCCCGTCTGCCGCAGCCAGTCCTGGTAGCCGCCGACGTAATCGCCGACATGCCCGTGTCCTTCGAACACCAGGCAGCGGGTCACCACGTTGTCGAGGAACTCGCGGTCGTGGCTTACTAACAAGACGGTGCCGGCGTAGTCGATCAGCAGTTCTTCCAGCAGGTCCAGCGTTTCCACGTCGAGGTCGTTGGTCGGCTCGTCCAGCACGATGATGTTGGACGGCACCGAGAACAGCCGCGCCAGCAGCAGGCGGCTGCGCTCGCCGCCGGACAGCGCCCGCACCGGGCTGCGCGCTCGGTCCGGCGTGAACAGGAATTCCTGCAGATAGCTCATCACATGCTTGCGCTGCCCACCGATCTCCACGAACTCGCGGCCGTTGGCGATGGCCTCGAACACCGGCTGATCGTCATTGAGCTGGGCGCGGAGCTGGTCGAAGTAGGCGATCTCCTGTTTGGTGCCCAGCTTCACCTGGCCGCTGTCCGGCGCGAGTTTTCCGAGCAACAGATTCAGCAGCGTGGTCTTGCCGGCGCCATTGGGGCCGATGATGCCGACCTTGTCGCCGCGCAGGATGGTGGTGGACAGGTTGCGGATGATGGGACGCGGATCGCCCTCAGTGGGGCGCGAGAACGAGGCGCGTTCGAGGCTGGCAACGAGCTTGCCCGAGCGGTCGGCCTCCTGCAGCACCAGCTTCGCTTCGCCGGGAAGGTTGCGTCGCTGGCCGTACTGCTCGCGCATCGCCAGCAGGCGCAGTACGCGCCCCTGGTCGCGCGTGCGGCGCGCCTCGATACCCTTGCGGATCCACACCTCTTCCTCGGCCAGGCGCTTGTCGAACAGCGCGTTCTGTTTTTCCTCCGCGTACAGCGCGTCGGACTTCTGCTTCAGGTATTCATCGTAATTGCCGGACCAGCTTTGCAGGACGCCGCGGTCGATCTCAACGATGCGCGTGGCCAGGCGGCGCACAAAGGCGCGATCGTGCGTGATGAACAGCAGCGTGCCGTTCCAGTCGAGCAGAAAATCCTCGAGCCAGCGGATGCTCTCGATATCGAGATGGTTGGTCGGCTCGTCCAGCAACAGCAAGTCCGGCTCGGCCACCAGCGCGCGGGCCAGCAGCACGCGGCGCTTTACGCCGCCGGAGAGCGAGGAGAACGCGACCGCGCCATCGAGCTTGAGGCGCGACAGCATCGCCTCGACGCGGCTTTCCAGCGCCCAGCCGTCCTGTGCTTCCAGCGCGCTCTGTATGCGGCTGAGTTCCTTGAGATCCTCGGCGCCGCGCTCGAGAACGTGGTGGTACTCGGCGATGAGCCGCCCGATTTCGCCGAGCCCTTCGGCAACGGTGTCATACACGGTGCCCGCAAGATCCTTCGGCACGTCTTGCGGCAGTTGCGCGACCTTCAGACCCTGCGCTCGGCTGATCTCCCCGCCATCCACCTTCACCTCGCCGGCGATCACCTTGAGCAGCGTGGACTTGCCGGCGCCGTTGCGGCCCATCAGGCAGAGCCGTTCCCCGGCGTCGAGCGTGAGGTTGGCTTTATCCAGCAGCGCCGTGCGGCCGAGGTTCAGGCTGACGTTCTTGAGGCTGAGCTGCACGGTGGGGCGGGGCGGCGTGAGGGGCGCCATTGTAGTGACAAGCGCGCCCACCCTAGGAGAAAACCATGCCCAAAATCGTTCTGACGTATTTCGATTTTCAGGCTCAAGCCGCGCAGCGGATTGAGCACTGACCCCGCAGTCTTCTGGCGGGGCAGCCCAAGCGCATCGGCCTGTTTCAGGCTGTTTTTGAGGCTCAAATCAAAAAAATCGGTACTAAATGTGTACCACGCATTTGTTCTGCAAGGCCGTTCAGGACTTCAAAACCGGCCAATGCGCTTAGGCAAAAAATCATCGCTCAGGTCGCTAATTATTCAATCCGTTCGTGGTGAGTGTTGCCGCGCAGCGGCAACGTATCGAACCACGTAGAGAATCAGGCGCTTAGTTTCTTCGCTGCCGCCGACAACAGAATCCGCGAATAGAGTTTGTGAAATCCGAGCAGCGCGTGAAACACGAACGGCATCTGATTTTTTGTCGTCATTCCCGCGGAGGCGGGAATCCAGTTCTTCTTGGTCTTTTCTTTCGGCACCACCGCCGAACCGAAATACAGACGCGTCGCCTTGCCGTCGTTGATCGGCTCCACCATCAACCACGACCGGGTGCGGCCAAAGACGTCGCACATCAGAAGCTGGTTCGGCGCACGTGCTTCCACACTCCACGCTGCAAACGCGTCGAGCGTGCCCGCCGCGAGTTGCTGCGTCTGCGCGTCGGTCGAAGGCCTGCCAACCGCGTATTTCAAGATGAAGCGTTCCAGCTTGAACACCCAGGTGGTGTAGAACGCCGCCACATATTGTTCGTACGATATCGTGCTGGGCAGCTCAGTGGCGTAGCAGTCCGTGTAACCGCCGTTGCGCGAATAGACGCCGAGCAGTGCGGTGGCAGGCAGTAGAAGTTTTGAGATGATCATTGCTCATTATCGCCTCGCGCCAAATCGAACCTGGCCCCTTTAACCTGGCCCCTTTAACCTTCTAGTTATGCGCGTGTTTTGACTTGGATTTCTTATTTGCAATTCTTGCAAACATTTGTTCTGAGTAAATGAGTCTGACCTTGAAATATTTTCCCACGAGGCTTGTTTACGAGTGAAGGATTGCGAAAATCCGATCTCAAATCGTTGTCTCTAGAAAATAACAAACGCGCGCCGGAGGTAACGGCAAGAGCTACTACATGGGGATCGTCAGACACGCAAACTCCAGGGAGGGCCAATTTTTCTTCTTCGGCATCTACGAGCCCATCATTTATCCGAAAGAGCTTGCCTGCAGCTTTAAGATTCACTAGCCATTTTTGCACTGAACGATTGTTTTCAAGCTCTCGCAAAAGTTTGCCGCCCGCTACTAAGGAGCCAGAGCCTGTCTCAACCCAGCTCCGAAACATCTCTGCATCGGCTGGTGGATTAGCAGATAACACTTCGCCAGAAGTGTTGGCATCGAGGATCGCGCACATTACTACGTGCCTAAAAAACGACGATCTTCATCAAAAAAGAATTTTCTGTAACCTTTGGGAGCGCCTTTTAAATTTCCAAGGCTATCAATCGACATATTATGGATCTGTACTTGGTTCCGTTTTCGTTCCAAAAACAAAATAGATACGTTTTCAGCAGGAATTGAGCCCGCTGCTACTTCGCTCCTAACACGGTTGACGAGATAGTCCGAATGGGTCTCAACGACAAAATGTCGACCACCACTCGACATTCGAGCGAGGAACGTACCAAGCGCTGCTTGTCCGCGCGGATGAAGATGTACCTCTGGTTGTTGCCAGAGAAACCTAGCTCTCTCTTCAGAGAGAATTGCGTCGACAAGTATTGGTAATACTTGACTCACTCCATAGCCGACATCTACATAATTAATCTTGGGGCCGCCTAAACGCACACGAATTTGAAATGGATCGCTTTCGCTTTTGCCTAACGGTCTGACATCTATGTAGTCAAACAGTCCGCCTGCCTTCCCGAAATCTTCGAGAGCTGCTTTAAGGCGTGTCCAAACAGATTTATCTCCAAAGAAAGTTTTTGCAAGCACAAGTGGCACGTGACTTCCTTCCGGCCCTGGCGTTTCCTTCGCTGGATTGTATGTTCGCTCAGGTTGGGTCCGAATCGGCGCTACGGCAAAAGGTCGTTGCGCGCTGTTCTGAAAGCGAGGCCCTAAGAGGCGATGTATTTTTAAGTACTCGTCTTCAGATAAGCGATCACTTTTATTTTCCGCGTCCGGCCTAACACTGTACGGAGCCAGTCCGGAAATGTGAAGCAACATATCCCAACTCGCACCGCCGTGATCGGTAAGGAACGCATGATATTCAGCCGGTATATCGCGCACGACTGTTTTCTCGGGGGTCTTATACGATACGGTCCACTTTCCAGAATCGGATTTTCCTAAATGCAGTGTAAAAATTCCATCGACGTCAATTTTATTGCTTACAACGATGGATTCGGCGCCTCGTTTGCCAAGCTCCAATTCGCGATGTACGCACTCCGGTTTGCCTGATGGAGATTGCTCTGCATTTATCATTTCGCGAAAACCAAGGGTGATAGTACGTGCTCGCCCTTTTTTTCCGCCAAACATGTGAGCAATTTGCTCAAAAGCTCCAAAGCGAAATGGATCTTCATTAAAATCAAGTTTTTGTGTTCTATAAGCCATATCCCATGCCAGCCGGATGCAGGAAAGAAGGGTTGTCTTTCCAGCGCTGTTATCTCCAAGCACTAGCGTTAAGGGTTTAATTACAGCGTGCTCGGGAGCAACAAAGCACCTAATGTTTCGCATTATTAATTCGTTCATGGCAGTACTCGTCGTTGTGGCGCGTGTCTAGCGTAAAATTTACGGGTCACATGCTTCTTCGATACTGCCCGCCCACTTCAAACAGCGCATGCGTGATCTGCCCGAGTGAGCAGGCACGCACGGCGTCCATCAGGGCTTCGAAAACATTGGTGTGGTTGATGGCGGCGGCGCGCAGTTTGTCGAGCAGCGCTGTCGCGTCTTTGTCGTGGCGCTTCTGGAAGTCGCGCAACCGTTTGATCTGGTCGTTCTTCTCGTCACTGCTGGAACGGGTCAGTGCGGTTTCGGTTTTCTCGGGCGGTTTTTCGTCTGGGTTCAAGAAGGTGTTGACGCCAACAATGGGCAGTTCGCCGCTGTGCTTCTGGTGTTCGTAGTACAGCGATTCTTCCTGAATGCGTGAGCGCTGGTAGCCGGTTTCCATGGCGCCGAGCACGCCGCCGCGCTCGGAGATGCGCTCGAATTCCTTGAGCACGGCTTCTTCGACGAGGTCGGTCAGCTCGTCAATGATGAAGCTGCCCTGATTCGGGTTCTCGTTTTTGCCCAAGCCCCATTCCTTGTTGATGACGAGCTGGATCGCCAGTGCGCGGCGCACGCTTTCCGCGGTCGGTGTGGTGATGGCTTCGTCGTAGGCGTTGGTGTGCAGGCTGTTGCAGTTGTCGTAGATGGCGATGAGCGCCTGCAGCGTGGTGCGGATGTCGTTGAACGAAATCTCTTGCGCGTGTAGCGAGCGGCCGGAAGTCTGGATGTGGTACTTGAGTTTCTGGCTGCGGTCGTTGGCGCCGTACTTGTCGCGCATCGCCACCGCCCATATGCGCCGCGCCACGCGGCCGAGCACTGAATACTCTGGGTCCATGCCGTTGCTGAAGAAGAAACTCAGGTTCGGCGCAAAGTCGTCCACCTTCATGCCGCGTGCCAGATACGCCTCGACGAAGGTAAAACCGTTCGACAACGTGAAGGCGAGCTGCGAGATCGGGTTCGCCCCCGCTTCGGCGATGTGATATCCCGAAATCGAAACCGAATAGAAGTTCTTGACGTTGTTGGCGATGAAATATTCCTGGATGTCGCCCATGCACTTGAGCGCGAACTCGGTGCTGAAGATGCAGGTGTTCTGGCCCTGGTCTTCCTTGAGGATGTCGGCCTGCACGGTGCCGCGCACGGTGGCCAGCGTCTGCGCCTTGATCTGTTTGTGTTCGTCGGCGTTCGGCTCGCGCTTGTGCTCGGCGCGGAACTTGTCCACCTGCTGGTCAATGGCGGTGTTGAGGAAGAACGCGAGGATGGTCGGCGCCGGGCCGTTGATGGTCATGCTCACCGAGTTGTTCGGCGCGCAGAGGTCGAAGCCCTTGTACAGCTCCTTCATGTCGTCGAGCGTGGCGATGCTCACGCCGCTGTTGCCGACCTTGCCGTAGATGTCGGGCCGCTCGTCCGGGTTTTCGCCGTAGAGCGTCACCGAATCAAACGCGGTGGACAGCCGCTTGGCCGGCTGGCCCTTGGACAAAAGATGAAAACGCTCGTTGGTGCGGCGCGGGCCGCCTTCGCCGGCAAACATGCGTGCGGGGTCTTCGTTCTCGCGCTTGAACGGAAAAACGCCGGCGGTGTAGGGGAAGAAGCCGGGCAGATTCTCCAGCCGCAGCCACTTGAGCAGATCACCTTCGTCGGAATACTTGGGCAGCGCGACCTTGGGGATGTGCGTGCCGGACAGCGAAACGTTGGTGAGCTTCACGCTGATTTCGCGGTCGCGCACCTTGTACTTGTATTCATCGCCGACGTAGTGCTGGCGGATTTCCGGCCACGCATGCAGCAGTTGTTTGGATTCCGGGTGCATCAGCTCCACGCGCTGGTGCAGGGCGGTCTTGAGCTCGGTCAGCGGCGCGCCGGTGTGTTCCAGCATGTGGATGGATTCGCGCAGGTGCTGGCGCTCGCGGGCGATGACGGCCTGCTCTTCGGTCTGCTTGCGGTAGCCGCGGTTGGCTTGGGCGATCTCTGCGAGGTAGCGCGCGCGCGCGCCGGGAACGATCTGCCGCGCGGAGGTGGAGGTTTTGGTGGCGGGTTTCTTTAAAACCCCGTCATCCCGGCGCAAGCCGGAATCCAGTTCTTTTGCTTTGGCGGTAATGGCTCCTGGATCCCGGCTTTCGCCGGGATGACGAGAAGGAAGCTGTAATCCCTTCGCCACCAACTGATCCCGCACCTCGAAATACAGCGCGGTCACGCCGTCGTCGTTGAAGCGCGAGGCGATGGTGCCGTACACCGGCAGGTCTTCCGGTTTCTTGGCAAAGGCCTGCTTGTTGCGCTGCACGGCTTTGCGCACGTCGCGTACGGCGTCTTCGGCGCCGCGGCGGTCGAACTTGTTGACCGCGACCACGTCGGCGAAGTCGAGCATGTCGATCTTCTCGAGCTGGCTGGCGGCGCCGAACTCTGGCGTCATCACGTACAGCGACACATCCGCGTGCTCGGTGATGGCGGCGTCGCCCTGGCCTATGCCGGCGGTTTCGGCGATGACCAGATCAAAACCTGCGGCTTTGCACGCGGCAATCGCGCCGGGCAGGGCGGCGGAGATCTCTTTGCCGCCTTCGCGCGAGGCCAGCGAGCGGAAGTAGATGTTCGGATGTGTGATCGCATTCATGCGGATGCGATCGCCCAGCAGCGCGCCGCCCGATTTGCGCCGCGACGGGTCCACCGCGATGACCGCGATCTTGAGTTGGTCCTGCTGGTCGAGACGGAAACGGCGGATGACTTCGTCATTGACGGACGACTTGCCCGCGCCGCCGGTGCCGGTGACGCCTAGTACGGGAATTGCAGTCGAGGGTGCGGGAATCAACGAGGCGTCGAGACTGCCGGCTTCGATGAGGCTGATGACGCGCGACAGCGCGCGGCGGTCGCCACCTTTTACTTTCAACAAGAGCGAAGCCGCATCACCTTCGAGTTTGTGCTCGGCGCGCTTGATCATGTCTTTGATCATGCCCAGCAGGCCCATCTGCTGGCCGTCGTGCGGTGAGTAGATGCGCGAAACACCGTAGGCGTGCAGGTCGGCGATTTCTTCTGGCACGATCACGCCGCCGCCGCCGCCGAACACGCGGATGTCCTTGCCGCCGCGCTCGCGCAAAAGATCGAGCATGTATTTGAAGAACTCGACGTGCCCGCCCTGATAGCTGCTGATGGCGATGCCGTGCGCGTCTTCCTGCAGGGCGGCGGTGACGATGTCGTCTACGCTGCGGTTGTGGCCCAGATGAATGACTTCCGCGCCTTCCTGCTGCAAGAGGCGGCGGATGATGTTGATGCTGGCGTCGTGGCCGTCGAACAGCGCCGCCGCAGTGACGAAACGCAGCGGCATGCGTGCGGCTTGTGCGATGGGTGCGGGCTCGGTCTTGGCGTGCATCGGACGATTATAGTTAGGATTCGCCCATGCTCATGCGCTCCGTCTGTTTGATGTTCTGCCTGGCAATAGCTCCCGCATTTGCGCTGGCTCCGGGTGCGCGCGCTCCGGAAATCGCCGGGCAGTTGATGGACGGCGGCAAGACGCTGAAGCTGAGCGGGCTGCGCGGCAAAGTCGTGTATCTGGATTTCTGGGCCAGTTGGTGCCCGCCCTGCCGGGTGGTGCTGCCGGATCTGGCGAAGATGCACGATGAGCTCGCGCCGCGCGGATTCGTGGTGCTGGGCGTGAATCTCGACCAGAACACCGGGCAGGCATTGCGGCTCATGCAGAAGGCGGGCGTGAAATATCCCAATCTGCATGGACTCAACGAGAAAATGCTGAGCGCCTGGAAAATGTCGGCGATGCCTGCCGCCTATATCATCGACCGCCGGGGCATCGTGCGCGCCGTGCACGAGGGTTTCAGGCCTTCGGAGTTTGCGGCGATGCGCGCGCAAGTGGAAAGGATTCTGGGAGATAAGAAGAAATGAAGGCATGGACGCTTGCGGTTGCGCTGCTGCTCGGCGGCTGTGCGCTGGAGCCGGTCGAACCCTGGCAGCGCGAGAACCTCGCGCGGCCCGAGATGCGATGGAAGGCAGGGCTGGTGCAGGAGTCCGCGATGCGGGCCCATGTCTATTCGAGCAAGGAAGCCGGCGGCGGCAGTGCCGCTCATTCCGCCAGTGGTTGCGGCTGCAACTGATGTCAAAAAGTGAATCCAAAAAACTTCTGGCGCTGACCGCAGCGGCGATGAGCCTGCCCGGCTATGCGCCGCAGGCGCAGGCCTGGTCCGATGCCGAATCCGAAACCGGCTACCGCTTCACGCACTACGCCGAGTCGGATCTCTCGGCCACTGCAACCAACCAGCGCAACCGCGAGCGTTACACGGTGTTGTCGCATCAGTTCCATCTGCGCGTGCCGGACGGCGAGGCGCGCCAGTACACCGGCGATCTGACTGTTGAAACCATGAGCGGCGCTTCGCCGTGGTTTATTGTGCCGGCGGCGGACGGCAAGCCGATCCAGGTCATGAGCGGCGCGACCATCGACGATTCGCGCATGGCGCTGGAACTCGGCCGTACGGATTTCGAAACGCTGGGCAGTCGCAGCTATTCGCTGGGTTTTTCCAGAGAAGAGGACTATCTGTCGCTGGGCGGTGGCTACGGGCAGAGTTGGGAATTGAATGACCGCCTGACGGTGTTTGATGCGAGCCTCCGGTATTCGCGCGATTTCCTGAAGCCCACCGATGGTGAAACCGCGCGGTTCCCGGACCGCGTGAAATATGCCGATAAGGGCGTCGCCAGCGTGTCGGCGGGTGTCAGTCAGGCGCTGAGTGCCGATTCGACCGTCCAGCTCAGTCTCAGCTACGGCAATTCCGAAGGTTATCTGTCCGACCCTTACAAAAAAGTACTGGTTGGCAACAAGATCCTGCCGGACCAGCGCCCGGGACAGCGCAATCAGTTTTCGCTGTCGGCACGGTTGCGCCAATACTGGTCACGCTTCGCGGCGGCGTTGCACCTGGACGGCGTCGCGTCCCGTGACGATTGGGGTGTGGCAACGGAGTCGCTGGAAGCGGGGTGGTATCAGCGCGTGTGGAACGACTGGCTGCTGGCGCCGTCGGTGCGCTGGTATCAGCAGGGCGAGGCGGATTTTCACCGTCCGTATTTCAGCAGCGCGCCGGACGACGCGAACCACAGCAGCGATTACCGCCTGTCGACTTTTGGCGCCCTGAGTTACCGGCTGGGCGTGCTGCGCGACGGCCCGCAGTGGTCTTTTGCATTTGCGGCCGAACGTTACGATTCGGACCCGTCGTATTCCCTGCGCGATGCGGATCTGCAGAATCCGGGACTGGTGACATTCACCGTTTACAGCGCGGCGCTCAGCTACAAATTCTGAAATGAAGCTGCTCAGCGTGCGCTTTCGCGCCATGGGCGGCCCCTGTGAGATCCGTTTCTATGGCGCGGATGAGTCCGCCGTCACGCCCGCGCAGTACGAGATCGCGCGGCTGGAAAAACGCTACAGCCGTTTTCTCGATAGCAGCATCGTCAGCCGCATCAATGCCTCGGCCGGTGACGGTCGCGGCGTCAGGGTGGACGACGAAACGGCGGCGTTGCTGGATTACGCTTCCGCCGCACATGTGCAGAGCGACGGGCTGTTCGATCTGACCTCGGGTGTGCTGCGGCGCGCCTGGGATTTTCGATCAGGGCGCGTGCCTGCCCAGGAAGAAATCGCGCCGTTGTTGCCGTTGATAGGCTGGGAAAAGATTTTTTGGCAGCGCCCCAACCTGTTGTTGCCGCGCGCCGGCATGCAATTGGATTTCGGCGGCATGGTGAAGGAATACGCCGCCGATCGCGCGGCGCAGGCTTTGCGCGCGGCGGGTGTTGCGCACGGCCTGATCGAGCTGGGCGGCGACATCGCCATCATCGGCCCGCATCCCGATGGTTCGCCGTGGCGAGTAGGAATCCGCCATCCGCGGCTTGCGGGATCCGCCATTGCCTACGTTGAACTTGCCAGCGGCGGTATCGCCAGCAGCGGCGATTACGAGCGATTCGTCGAGGCCGATGGCCAGCGCTACTGCCACATCCTGAATCCGCGTACAGGCTGGCCGGTGCAGCACCTCGCTTCGGTGAGCGTGGTTGCGCCGCAATGCCTGATTGCCGGCACCAGCAGCACGGTGGCCATGCTCAAAGAACGGGAGGGTCAAGGCTGGCTGGCGGAGCTGGGACTGCCTCACCTGTGCTTCGACCGGCAGCTTCACCCTGCGGGCACTTTGGCTTTCTTGACAGGATAAAGTTACATAAGTTACTTTTACTCTGTCATCAGCAGAAGCCGATCGGTCTCTATATGAATCTGGCTCTCAAGGAAGGAGTGATTGCACGTCAGCCCCAGCGCGTGCGCACGCGCGCGCGTTTCGATCAGGTGCTGGACGCTGCGGAAGCGCTGGTCTGCGAGGAAGGGCTTTCCGGGTTTTCAATCCCGGTGCTGGCGGAACGACTCGGCTACACACGCGCCAGCATCTACAAGTTTTTCCCCACGCCTTATGCGGTGCTCAACGAACTAGCGCAGCGCCAGTTGTCGCGGCTGGAAGAGCGCCTGACGCGCCGCGCGGCCTCGACGGTTGATCTGTCCTGGCAGGACGCGATGCGCGCGATCAGCTTCGAAGCGGTGGATTTCTATAACGAGACCCGGATCGCGCGCCTGCTGTTGCTCGGCGCGCCGGTGACCGACGATAGCTACCGCGCGCTCGAACTGCTGATCCAGCGACTGGGCGGACTGACGCGCCAGATCATGGAACCGCGCGGGATTTTTCTGCCGACGACGAAACCCGATGCCGCGACCTTGATGGTGGAGCTGGGCACCAGCTGCTTCCGGGTCTCGCAGTTCCTGCACGGCGAAATCACGCCGGAGTACCGCGACGAGGCGGTGCGGGCGATGGCGGCCTACCTGGGTTTGTATGTCGAGGGACAAAACATCGCGCCGGTGACTCCGCTGCGACTGGCGCGTGCTATTTCCAAGGGCCGTTCGTCGTGAGGGGCCGTGCCGGCGTCATGAAAAACCCGTGTCTGCTTGGGATCGTGGTCCTGCTGTCTGCCTGCAACAGCTCCGAGCTGGCGGTGGAAGCGAAAGATGCCGCCCAGAACTGCGAGAGCCATTTCGCAAAATCAGTGCAACCCGAACTGGATTACTGCCGCACCTGCCATGTCCCCGGCGGCGTTTCCGACGTTCCCGAAGGCCAGCGTTTCATGCTTAGAGAGGAGCCGGCCGAGGATTACGCGCGGTTGCGCAATTCCTGGGAAACGCTCGGGCGTAACGACAATGGGCCTTCGCCGATCCTGACCATGTCCTCGGGCACCGACGCCCGCGCGCATTCCGGCGGTGACCCGTGGCCGACGGACAGTGAAGCTTACAAAGCCATGGAACTGCAGCTGCAGGGATTTGAAGACCCACAAACCTGTCCGGGCTAAATTGAACTTTCGTGAGGATCCACATGCATAAGACCTTGATTCTGATCTGCGCCGCCGTCCTGGTAAGCGCCTGCAATCGCAGCGACCCGGGCGTATCGCTCGCCAAGCTCGACGGCGCAAAAGCCAGTCTGCCGCTGCTGGGCAGCAAGCACGGCAGTCACTTGTGGGCGAGTTACTGTGAAGGCCAGCCGGATGATGCGGGCCTGCCGGTTGATCCGCGCTCGCGGATCGTGCCGGGCGCCAATGCCAATCGCGCGGTTTTTTACAACGGCTGGTGGGAGGACTGCCACATCTACCAGCCCGAAAAGGAGAAATCGGCGAAGACCTGCGGCGAGTTCCGCACGCGCCGCGACCGTGGCCGGCATTTCTTGATGGACGAATTACCGAGCGGAAGCACGACTGCCGAAGATCACGGCAACCTCTGGAAGAAATGGGGCCTGACGGAACGTCCGGCGAATTTCGATGCGATGTATACGCTGCGCTACGGACTCAACGCCGCGCCGTTCGACAACCCGTATCCGCTGCCGGGCGAAGACCCGAATGCAACGAACGGCGGGTCGGGGCGCTTGCCGCTGGGCCTGCGTCAGTCGAAAGACGCCGACGGCAAATGGACCGGAACCATTGGCAGCGCCGCCTGTTTCTCCTGCCATGGCGGACAGATCGGCGACCCGGACAATCAGATCACGCTGGCGACGCTCGGTCTGGGCAACAACAACTATGACGTGCTGATGCAAGGACAGGACGGTTCGCCGTTCGCCGGCACCGCGCTCGGCCCGGTGCTGCCAGCGGTGGACATCAACTCGCTGTTCAACATCGGCATCAAGCAGCGCGGCCAGAACAACGCGGTCGGCGCCTTCGAGATCCTGTTCACGGTTCTCGACTTCGACTCGCTGGGCGTGAATCCCAACCTGCTCAAAACCATGGGCGGCGAGAGCGGCGTGCTGGATGTCGCGCACCCGCTGGCGCATACGCAGGACACGCCGCCGTGGTGGAACATGGGCTCGCGGCCGCGCAAGTTTTTCGACTCCGGCGTCTCCAACGATGCCACCCGCATCATCATGGCCGCCGGTTCCACCGACGAGCTGATCAGCTCCAACGGCAAACCGTACCGCGACCGCATCGAAGAATGGGATCAGGACCTTGAAGCTTTTTTCCTGTCGCTGCATTCGCCAAAGTATCCGCGCGATGTGGATACCAAGCTCGCCGAGGCGGGCGCCATCCTGTTTCACGTCAAGAATCTTTGGGCTGAGGAAGGCAATGCGCAGGCGCCCAAGCCTGCGGGCGGCAACGGTTCTTGCGCGGGCTGCCACGGCGCGTACTCGCCACGCTTCGTCAACGACCCGGCCTTCCTTGAGGACCCGGCGCTCGAAGGCGTGGCCTCGCACATCTCGACGCTCGAGGTCATCGGCACCGACACCGCGCGTTCGGACATGCTGACGCCGACGTTGCGTTCGGCCTGGGACACGACCTACTGGGGCTATGCCGACAACCTGCCCGGCCAGACGCCGCTGGAAGCCAAGGACCCGATCACGGAACTCGTCGACGACGTGATGCCGAACCGGCCCAAGGGCGTCTGTAACTGGCAGCAGACGATCATCGGTTACCAGGCGCCGCCGCTGTACGGCGTCTGGGCCACCGCACCGTATTTCCATAACGGTTCCGTACCGACGCTGGCGCAGGTACTCGACTCCGGCGCGCGCCCGCAGATCTGGCGGCGTCCGCTGCAAACCGAGGGGCCGGTCACCGGGTTCGATCAGAGCCTCGAACGCGCCTACGACTTCGAACGCATCGGCTGGAAACACGACGTGCTCGCCTGTTCCGACATGCCCGGCACCGAGCAGATCAACTGCAATCCGGTGGACAACGCGGGTCCATCGCTGACGCAGATCGTGCAAAACCTGCTCAACAGCACCGTCAGCTGGATTGGCCTAGTCGCCATTCCCGACCCGGCGGCGGATTCGATGGACAAGCGTTTCGTCTTTGACACCCGCATTCTCAGCAATGGCAACGGCGGTCATGCCTTCACCGACGTGCTCAGCGAGCAAGAGCGCCGCGCCATCATCGAGTACCTGAAGACTTTGTGAGTTTTTCTTGTCATCCCGAACGCAGTGAGGGATCTGGCGAAAGCAAGGCCAGATTCCTCGCGAGCTCGGAATGACAAAGGTGCCGGGAGCTTTGCCATGAAGAAATTATTTTGCGTCTTTACTGTTTCACTCCTCGTCGGTTGCGGCAGTAGCGACCCGATAGGGACGCTGAAAGCCGGTACCACGATCGTCGGCAACAAGGATTTCCCCCTGCTTGGCAGCGCCCGTGGCGGACATCTGTTCGACAGTTTCTGTGAAGGCAAGCCGGACGACGCCGTGCTGCCGCCCGATCCGCGCTCGCTGGTGCAGCCCGGCGTCAACGCCGGCAAGGCGGTGTATTTCAACGCGCACTGGCGCACCTGTCGTGCCGGTGCCTATCCGACTACCTGTGGCGAGCAGCGCGCGCATGTCGAGCGCGGCCGCGCCTTGATCGGCGGCAGCGGCGCGATTGGCGCCGGCCACCAGTTCGGCGGCAGCAATCCCGACTCTGGCTACGCCACAGATGCCGCGACCTACAACAACCTCTGGCAGCAATGGGGCCTGATGGCACGGCCAGGCAATTTCGATCAGCTGGTCGAGGAGCGCTACGGCCTGCCGTTGGCGCCGACGCGCAATCCGTATCCGCTGCCGGGAGAAGATCCGAATGCCACCGATGGCGGCTCCGGCCAATTGCCGACCGCACTGACGCAACTGCACAACGCTGATGGCAGCTGGAACGGCAAGCTCGGCGTGACCTGCAGCGTCTGTCACAGTGGTCAGGTCGGCACGCCCGGTTCAGGTCTTGGCCCCGGCACGATCTACGGCACCAACAGCATTCATGACTTCATTCCGTTTTTTCGAGAACTCGGCAACTCCAATATCGGTTTTTCAGTGGCCTCGCTGAGTCGCGCACGCGGCACCGGCAACATCACCAACTTCCAGTTGTTCGCGCTGGTCGAAGGCGGCGATCAGACCACCTATCGCGGGCTCGATCCGCGCCTGCTGGTGGCGCCGTCCACCGGCACCGAGGATGCGCCGGTGTGGTGGAACACCGGTCACCGCACGCTCAAGTTCTTTGACGGCGGCCTGCCGATGGATGCCAGTCGCATCGAATTGTCGTGGTATTACCCCGGCGCGCCGATGGCGCAAACCGAAGCGGCGCATGCTTACGTGCTCGCCAACGAACAGGACTCGACTTCGTGGCTGGCGTCGTTGAAAGCGCCGGAATATCCGCTGCCGGTAGACACCGGGCTGGCCGAGGCCGGCGCGATTCTGTTCCACGCCAAGGATCTCTGGGCGGAAAGCGGCAACGCGCAGGCGCAAAAACCCGCGGGCGGCAACGGTTCCTGCGCCAGCTGCCACGGCGCGTACTCGCCGAGGTTCGTCAACGACCCGGCCTTCCTGGATGACCCTGCGCTGGAAGGCATCGCGGCCTATGTCGTGCCGATTGACCTGATTGGTAGCGACAGCCGCCGTCTGGATGGCAACAATGACGCGGTCGTGGCTTCATCGCGTAATTCCTGGTTTGCCTACCGCGACGTGCCGGAATGCGGCAACCAGAACGATCCGGTGCTGCGCGGCGAACGCCCCCTCGGTTATCTCGCCCCGCCGCTGTACGGCGTCTGGGCGACTGCGCCGTATTTTCATAACGGCTCAGTTCCCAATGTCGCGGAAGTGCTGAATCCGGCTGAGCGTCAACCGATCTGGCGCCGCGCTTCCAAGCCGGCGCAGGTCGGCGTGGTCATGGGTTTCGATACCGATCTGGTCCGCGCCTATGACAGCGAAAAAATGGGTTGGAAATATGAAGCCGTCGTTTGCGGCAGCCCGACGCTGCCGCTGATCGAATGTGATCCCCTGGATCCGTCAGCAGAACCGCTGGCGCAAACCGTGCTGTCGGCGCTGTACGCCAACGGCGGTGTGCTGTGGAATCTCGCCAACCTGCCGGTGCTGACCAACGAGCAGATCGAACAACGCAAGATCTACAACACTCATCTCTACAGCCAGAGCAACACGGGGCATGACTTCACGTCAGTCCTCAACGAGGTTGAGCGGCGCGCGATCATTGAGTACTTGAAGACGCTGTAAATAAAAAAGCCGCAGGCTGTGCCTGCGGCTTTGGTTTCAAGGGCGCGCCTTATTCGCCCGAGGCTTCACGGGCCTTGCGGTGTTCCGCGCGTTTCTTGCGGAACTCTTCCTTCTTCGCTTCGCAGGTTGCGGGGTCGGCCTCGCATTTGGCTTTCATCTCCTGCATGCGTTCGCGGCGGGCTGCCTTGCGTTTTTCACACTCTGCCGGGTTCGCCTCGCATTTGGCTTTCATTTCGGCGTGGCGCGCCTTCATCTTCTCGCAGCGTTCGGGATTTTCGGCGCAGCGTTTCTCGAAACGAGCCTTGGCTTCTTCGCATTTCTCCGGATGTTCCTCGCAGACGACGTGAGGCGGAGGCGGCTCCTGCGCGTGAGCTATCGGCAGCGCGAAAGCGCCGAGGAATACAGCGGTGACAGCGGTTCGCATCCAGCGGTTCATCTGAGGCTCCTGTGGTGGGTTAGCCCAAGCTAAACGTGAACACTGGCTGGCGGTTGACCTAATAAGCCGCTGTCGGCGCCGGACCGGGGAACGCCAGCCGCAGGTTCTTCAGCCAGGTGGTGCCGAACTGGCGCAGCAGCGAAGCGCTGTTGTAGGGCAGGCCGTAACGATGAGCGAGTGCGCGCACGCGCGGCGCGACTTCCGGATAGCGGTTGCTGCACATGTCCGGGAACAGGTGATGCTCGATCTGATGGCTGAGATTGCCGGAGAGAACATGGAACAGCGGGCCGCCTTCGATGTTGGCCGAGCCGAGCATCTGGCGCAGGTACCAGTGCGCGCGGGTCTCGCCTTCGACCTGTGACTGGGTGAAATTGTGCACGCCCGACGGGAAGTGGCCGCAGAAGATGATCATGAACGACCAGATGTTGCGGATGACGTTGGCGATCGCATTGGCGCCGGCGACCATGGCGAACACCAGCCATGGCGACCACGGCACGTAGAACGAGATGGGGAGGGCGACCAGCGCCGCAGCGGCCGGCCAGGCGATGTAGTCCTTGGCGATCTGGCGCCAGACCTTGTAGCCGATGCGCTTCAGCAGCGGCTGGATCTCCTTGAAGGTCTTCTTGCCCTTCATGTGATCGTCGATCGCCTGCTCGTGCATCGCCACGCCTTCTTCAAACAACAGCATCAGGGTGATGAAGATGATCGGCTGGAACAGATACAGCGGATGCCATTTCTGCATCGGCGTCACGCGCATGATGCCGTAGCCGACGTCGAGGTCCTTGCCGAGCACATTGGTCCAGGTGTGGTGCACGACGTTGTGCGAGTGCATCCAGCGGTCGGACGGCGACATGGTGTCCCACTCCCAGGTGTTGGACTGGATGTTGGGGTCCTTCATCCAGTCCCACTGCGCGTGCAGGATGTTGTGCGCGATCTCCATGTTCTCGAGGATCTTGGCAATGCCGAGCATGGCGGTGCCGAGACCCATGATCGACAGGCAGATCGTCCACGAGGCCAGCGCATGGCCCCAGGCCGGGACGAAGAACAGTCCGGCGTAGATGATGAAGCGGCCGATCACGGCCATGCTGCGCTGGGTCTTGATGACCTTGAGAATGTATTGGCGGTCACGGGCGCCGCGTGAATCGAGCACTTCGTCGCGGATGGCGTCCATCTCGCGGCCGAACTCTTCGATCTGGGCCTTGGTGAGGTTGTAGGGAAGGGTGGCAGTGGTCATGGTGTTACTCCTGGTGTGTCATTCCGAACGCAGTGAGGAATCTCGCTTTTGAAGCGGCCAGATTCCTCGCGTTGCTCGGAATGACAAGGAAAGTGGGGTTACAGGTCCAGTTCGCAATCGCCGGCCGCTGCACAGACACAGGTCTGCACGATGGAGCCGACTTCATTGAGCGTCTTGCCGGTGCGCAGATCGCGCACGCAGCCCGACACGAGTTTGACGTTGCAGGTGTGGCAGATGCCCATGCGGCAACCATGCGGCGGGTTCATGCCGGCGTCTTCGGCGACTCGCAGCAACGGGGTGACGCTGTCGGCTTTTGCCTGCACCTGGCTCTTGCCGAACTTCACCAGGCCGCCGACGGAGTCCTTCGGCACTTCGGCATAGGCGGCGCGGAAACGCTCAACGTTGAGATGGCGTGCGCGACCGGCGTCCTGCCAATGTTTTTCCAGCGCGCCGAGCAGAGACTGCGGACCGCAGGCGTAAACCTCGCGCTCGCGCCAGTCAGGGCAGAGTTCATTGAGCTGCGCGGCGGAGAAATGTTTTCCAGCGGGTTTGTCTGAGCCCAGTTCACGCGTCAGCACGAGGTTGAGCTTGTAGCGCCTGTGCTGCGCTGACATCTCACGCAGCTCCTTACCGAAGATGACGTCGAACTCGTGCGGGGCGTAGTGGATGTGCACAGCGTCGGGCAGGCGCTCCTGCGCGATCAGGCTGCGCAGCATGGACATCGCCGGCGTGATGCCGCTGCCGGCAGTGATGAACAACGGCTTCACCGGCTGCGCGTCGGGCAGGTAGAAGTCGCCCTGCGGCAGACCCAACGGCAGATGGTCGCCCGGCTTCACCTGGCGGATCAGGTGGTGCGACATGCGGCCGTCCTTGATCGCCTTGACGGTGATGGTGATGCAGCCGTCGTCGCGCTCCGGCGGCGAGCTGATGGTGTAGGTGCGGGTGTAGTGCATGCCGCCGATCGGCACGCCGAGGCGGGCGTGCTGGCCGGCGCGATGGCCGCGCCAGTTGACGCCGGGGCGCAGGGTGATGGTGCGGGCGTCCCTGGTTTCGTCCCAAACTTTTTCGACGCGCGCTTGCAGCGTATGCGTGGTCCACAGCGGATTCACCAGCTCGACGTAGTGCGAGGTGCGCAGGGGCCAGGCGAAATAGTCGGTGACGGCCGAAATGCGCGAAAACAGCGAGCGCTTCGGCTCCAGTTCCTGTTGCGACATCATGTTCTTCACTCCTCAGTTAGTGAACAAGTGTGCACATATTAGTTATTTCTTTTAATTAAGTCAACAAGTGTTTACTATAAATAATTAATTATATAATTTCATTATGTTACGATAATTACTTAAATGAACATGAAGGTGTTAAATGGCGCCTAGAAAACCAAAACCACGGAATGATCGCAAGTCCAGGACACGGCAGGCATTGCTGGATGCCGCGCTGAAACTGGTGGCGGATAACCACAGCTTCGGCAGCCTGTCCCTGCGCGAGGTTACCCGCGAAGTCGGTGTAGTGCCAGCCGCGTTCTATCGGCATTTCCGCGACATGGAAGAGCTGGGGCTGGAACTGGTGGAAGAGTCGTTCCGCAACCTGCGCGAGCTGCTGCGCACGGCGCGCGCCGCGCCGTTTCCGGACGAGCGCATCGTCAGGCAGTCGGTGGATGTGTTCCTGTCCGCGGCGCGGGAGAACCGCCTGTACTTTGAATTCGTCGGCCGCGAGCGTTTCGGCGGCACCAGCCTGATCCGCTCGGCGATCCAGAAGGAGATCCGCCTGATCGTCAGCGAACTGGCCACCGACCTCGGCCGCTTCGCGCCTCCCGGGCGCTGGACCACCGAGGACCTGCAGATGCTGGCAGGGCTGATGGTCAACGCCATGGTCGCGGTGATCGAGCAGTACCTCGATGCCGGTGCACGACCGAGCGCCGAGGCCGAGATCCGCAAGAACGCCGAGAAACAGCTGCGTCTGATCGTCCTCGGCGCGATGCAGTGGAAAAGTTCAGGATCCTGAACATGGCGATCGCGCTTGGAGTTTTAGTCGGGCTGGTGCTGGGACTCACCGGCGCCGGCGGCGGCATCCTGGCGGTGCCGATGCTGATGGCCGGCGTCGGCTGGACCTTGCCGCAGGCTGCACCAGTGGCGTTGATCGCGGTCTGTCTGGCCGCAAGCCTGGGTACTTACCTGGCGTGGCGACAAGGCTGGGTGCGCTATCGCGCGGCGCTGCTGATGGGGGCGATGGGCGCCGCGACTGCACCGCTGGGGATTCTGCTGGCCGGCCATCTTTCGCTGCCGGCGCTCAGTCTGATTTTTGCGACTGCGCTGTTGATTGCCGCCGTCCGGCTCTGGCGGCAATCGCTGACAAGTTTTACAGGCGAGGCCAGTCCGAACTCTGCGCTGCTCGAAGACGGCCGCTATACGCACGCCGCCATCATCCAGCTCAATCCAGACACCGGACGCATCCTGTGGACGTATCCAACCACCGCCATCGTTGCCGGCATTGGCGCCTTTACCGGGGTGGTTGCCGGCCTGCTCGGCGTCGGCGGCGGATTCATCATCGTGCCGGCGCTGCGTTGGGTCACGCCGCTACCGATGCATTCGGCGGTCGCAACCTCGTTGATGGTCATCGCGCTGATTTCGGGCAGCACCGTGGTGGGCGCACTGATCAGTGGCTACAGCTATCCATGGGTGTTCGCTGCGCCATTCGCCGCCGGCGCCATGACCGGCATGCTGGCCGGACGCGCCATCGCTCCGCGCATCGCCGGCCCGCGTCTGCAGCAGGGCTTTGCCGCGCTGATGGTACTAGCCGCGGTGGTGCTCGCGATCAGGACGAACAGCTGACGCTGATGTGCTGAGCCGATGCGGGTGGCTCGGCGAAGTAAGCCGCCATCTCCGGTTGTTCGTCGAACGGCCGCCGCAATAATTTCATCAGCCGGTCAATCTCCGAGGCGTCTCCGGCTTCGGCCTTTTCAATCGCTGCTTGTGCCAGATGATTGCGCAACACGTACTTCGGATTGACGCGATTCATGCTTGCGGCGCGCTCGGCGTCGTCGGATTGCTCGGAGATGAGCCTGGAACAGTAATTGTGGTGCCATCCACTGAGGCCCTCCACGTCCACCAGATGGTCGGCCAGGAGAGTGGGGGGCGCTACCGAACGGGTGTCAGTGCCGGCGAGAAAACGGAAGGAGCGGGTGAAATCCCCTCTTGAGCGGGTGAGCAGTTCCATCCACTGATTGATGAGTTCGTGATCGTTGTCGCGCGCTTCGCGCAAGCCCAGCTTGGCGCGCAGCAGCGCGAGATTGGCCGAGATGAAGGCTTCGCGGTAGCTTTCGAGAATAGGCTTCGCGCGCTCGACTGCGGCCTCGGGGTGCGAAGACAACAGCGGCAAGCAGGCCTGCAGCAGTTTCGAGATGTTCCAGTGGCCGACACCGGGTTGCTGGTCGTAGGCATAACGGCCGCCCTCATCGGAGTGGTTGCAGACATGCCGCGGATCGAACGCATCGATGAACCCGTAGGGGCCGTAATCCAACGTGAGTCCGAGGACGCTCATGTTGTCGGTGTTCATCACGCCGTGACAGAAACCCACCGACTGCCACAGCGCCATCAGGCGCGCGGTACGCGCGGTCACTTCGGTGAGCCACGCGGCATAGCTGTCGGCGCGCTCGGCATGATGCGGAAAATGCTCGGCGATGACGTGATCCGCCAGCGGTTTCAGTTTCTCGTACTGTTTCCGGTAATAAAAAACCTCGAAGCTGCCGAAGCGCACGTGCGAAGGCGCCATCCGGCACAGCACGGCGGCGTGTTCGGTGGTTTCGCGCTGCACCGGCTCTGGCGAGGTGACGATACACAAGGCACGCGTGGTCGGGATGCCGAGACCATGCATCGCTTCGCTGCAGAGATATTCGCGCACGCTGGAGCGGACGACGGCGCGGCCGTCGGCGTGGCGCGAATAGGGCGTCTGTCCTGCGCCCTTGAGCTGCAAGTCCCAGGACTCGTTTTTCTTGTTCCTGACCTGGCCGATCAGGAGTGCGCGGCCGTCACCGAGCTGCGGCACGAAAGAACCGAACTGATGGCCTGCATACAGCATCGCCAGCGGATCGCCGCCGGGCAGCGGCCGGTTGCCGGCCATGATTTCCGTGAACTCCGGCTTCTGCGCTTCGGCTGAATCAAGGTCAATCAGCTTTGCTGCGTCTTCGTTGAAATGCAGCAGCTGCGGTTGCGGCAGCGGGGTGGGCGTGACGCGTGAAAAATAATCCTCGCCGAGCTGCGCGAAACGGTTGTCGAGCCTCAGGTCCACGCCCTAGGGTGCCGGCACAGCCGATGCGCAGTAAATATAAGGCGAGACATCCACGGTCCTCCCGGCCTGCTGGCCGCTGTAGTTCCGCACCTCTCCGCCCGAGGCTTCATCCACGGGCGCCAGCGGGCCGTAAATCTGCTCGGACACCGGATGAACCGTGGGCGAGAACGTGCTGAACCAGAAATGCCGCTCCTGCATGATGGTGCTGTTGAACTCGCAATAGCCCATCGGCTTTGCAGGCACCGCACCGTCGCCAAAGCCGAGGAAGGCCAGCGCGCCGGAGACCACGTTCTTGGCCGGATCAGCCGAGATCTCGCCCCAGCCGGTCTGCAGCCACGGTGCCGCCGGGTTGATCGGCAGGCCAAAACTCAGCCCCAGGCCGACCGCTTCGTCCACCAGCGCCGCCGGATCGAATTCGGTGGCTGTGGGAATGTAGGCAGCCTCTTCAAGAGCGCGGCGGATTTGCCAGTTGGTGATCGACTGGCCTTTGCCTTCGGCCATCACCGGCGCCGCGCCGTCACGCACGATGATGCCGCCCTTGTGACCGAGCGCGCGTCGTACCTCAAGCAGGATCTTCGAGGCGACGCCTGCCGAGCGCGGCGTCGAAAAACTGGTGCCGCCGACGAATTCGTAACCGTCTTCGCAGGAGAGGCAGTACGGTAGTTCCTGGGTGAAGTCGGCGATGAAGTCGGGGAAGTTTCCGGACAGGATCGTGCGGCCGTTGTTCGAGCCTTCCTCGAAGCCGGAGACGCCGATGCTCCACCACGGTCCCGCACCAGCGCGAAAATTGGTCAGGCCGGGGCCGTTGCCGCCCGAGCTGAAATGCATTTTTCCAAGCTCGACCACACCGGTGAACGTTTCGTTGAAGGCACCGTATTCCACTGCGGGCAGCAGACCGAGCGCTTCCGACACGCCGTAGCTGGTGGACATCATGTCCACGGCCGGATGGGTGAAGGCGTAGGTGTGGGTCTCGGGTGAGCCGATGCCGTCGTCGCCCTGCTCGATGAAGAAGACGATGGCTTCGGGATTGGCGGTGAGTACCGAGCCTGAAGTGCCGACCCCATGGGTGCTGCCTTCGGCCAGCACCGGGATCCTGCTGGGGCCGGGTTCGATGAAGCTGGCGACGATGATGTTGGTGTTCTTGATCCAGTAAGGCACCCCGCGTTCGACCGCCATCCACATCTCGCGGTCGCGCAGGAAATCGGCTCCGTAATTACCCGTGCGCTGCACCTCGATGATGTGCTTGGCGTCGATGCCGAATTCCGCCAGAACCTCGGGCGTCACTGCGCTGGGCGCGGCGTCCGGGTAAATCGGACTGCCTTGATAGAGAAACGAGTGGTACGGATTGATGCCCGTGTCGAGCACGGCGACCACGACACGCGGCTTGTCCTTGACTGCGGTCGGTGCATCGGCCTTGCTCGAGGCAGAGCCTGTGAAAGGGTCGGAGGCGCCACAGGCGACGAGCAGAAGAACGGCAGACGCGGTGAACAGGCGTTTCATGGTGGTTTGAAGTGTGGGCGTCAGAGAGCGCCGATACGCAAATCTTAAGCCATGAGCAAGGCACGCAACTGGGCCGGAGATAAAAAATCCCGTGGCTTGCCTTCACGCGCGTGAATCAGTTCGACGATGCGCTGATTGACTGGCGCTTTGACGTGCAGCCGGTGCGCGAGTGCGGTGATTTCGCCGTTGAGCTGATCGACTTCAGTGAGTCGGCCGGCTTCAATGTCGGCGACCATCGAGGGAAATGCGCCTTCCTGAATGCCGTTGCGGATTTTTGCAAACCACCACGGCAGCGGGCTGCCGGATAACAGCAGCAGGCGATTCCAGCGGTGCGGGATTGGCGTCGGCAGTTTGTAGGGAATGCCGGCCTGCTCGATCAAGCCGATGGCTTCGTCCAGCACCGCGACATAAACCGCGCGCAGGTCGGGGTTGCTGAGCACATCCTTGAACGTCGAGTGGGTCAGCGCGCAGATCGCATTGGCCAGATTGATCAGCAGCTTGCCCCAGACCGCGGCTTCGCCCTCGGAAAACGACAGTTTCATCGTGCCGCGCAGCGGTGCGGCGATCTCCGGATCGCGGCTGCCGAGGATGACCTGGGCCTGCGTCGTCAGACGTGCCTGCAGCGGCGCCAGCCACTGACCGTTGAACATGATGGTGAGTGCGATGACCCGCTCGAACGGGCGCTGATGGCGGATGTGTTGCAGCGCGCGGACGCCGTTGAGCGTCGAAACCAGGGTGACACCGGCGGGCAGGGGATTCGGCAGCAGCGACAGCGCCGCATCAAGGTCGTGGAACTTGACGCAAACCAGCACCAACTTTACGCCGCTCAAATCGGCTTCGGTGACCAATTCGGGTTTGGCTGCCGTCAGCGGAGAGCGACCCACACGTTCTAGTCGCATCTCGGCTGCGGCTTGATACGCCGCAAGGCTACGTTCACGCACCAGCAGGCGCACGGGCTGTCCCGCCGCGCGCAGATGAGCCGCCAGAATGGTGCCAACGGCGCCGGGGCCGATGATCAGAATCATTCGATCTACTCCCTATAGAATTGCCTCTAGTTTCTCACGGGGGGCAAAGCGCGATGTCAGTCTGTCCGTCATGCAGTACTGAGAATCCCGCGGGCGCGCGTTTCTGCAACCAGTGCGGCGCCAAACTCGAGGCGGTGCCCGCCGCTGCGCCCAAGGTGCGTGACTACACGCCGCGCCATCTGGCCGAGAAGATTCTCAAGACCCGTGCCGCGATCCAGGGCGAAAAAAAGCGTGTCACCGTGCTGTTCTGCGACATCAAGGGCAGCACCAAGCTGGCCGAGCAGGCGGGGCCGGAACGCTGGCACGGCATCCTCGACGAGTTCTTCAAGATCCTCACCGGCGCGGTGCACAAGTTCGAAGGCACGGTCAACCAATACACCGGCGACGGCATCATGGCCTTGTTCGGCGCGCCGATCTCGCATGAAGACCACGCCCAGCGCGCCTGCTTCTCGGCGCTGGAGATGCAGCGTGCGCTGCGCCAGTTCGCCGATCGTCTGCGCCTCCAGGAAGGTCTCAATCTGACCTTGCGCGTCGGCCTCAACACCGGCGAGGTGATCGTCGGCCGCATCGGCGATGACCTGCGCATGGACTACACCGCGCAGGGGCTGACGGTGAACCTGGCGGCGCGCATGGAGCACATCTGCGAGCCCGGCCACATCTATCTGACGCGCGGCACGGCGATGCTGGCCGAAGGTTATTTCAAGCTGCGCAGCCTAGGCGCGATGGAGATCGCCGGCTCGTCCGTGCCGATCGAGGTATTCGATCTCGAAGGCGAGGGTGAGCTCAAGACCCGCCTGCAACGCGGATTGGCGCGCGGCAATTCGCCCTTCGTCGGCCGCGAAAAAGAACTTGCCCTGCTCAACGCCGCACTCGATCGCACCAAGGCAGGCGAAGGCTCGGTGATGGCGGTGGTCGGCAACGCCGGCATCGGCAAGTCGCGCCTGAGCCACGAGTTCGCCGAGAGCGCCGCGCGTTCGGGTCTGACCGTACATCGCGCCACCGGCGTGCCGTACGCGGGCGCCTTGCCGCTGTTCCCGGTGCAGACGCTGATCAAATCGCGGCTCGGACTGCCGGAGTTCTGCAAGATCGAGGACGCGCGGCGTCTGGTCGCCGGCACGTTTTTATTGCAGGACGCTGCAAACGCCGCACTGGTTCCCGCGATCCTGGAATTTCTCGGCTACGTCAGCGCAGGGGCGGCTGCGCCGGATGCCGCCGCCGCCACCCGCGAAAAACTGTTCGAGCTGTTCGTGCAGTGGTTGCCGCGCGCCGACAGCCCGCAGTTGCTGCTGGTCGAGGATGTGCATTTCGCCGACACGGCGACCGAAGATTTTCTCAAGCGCCTGGCGCAGGCGGCGCGCGGCACGCCGACCTTGCTGTTATTCAATTTCCGTCCCGATTACATCAATGAGTGGCTGATCCCGCATCTGGACGAGCAGATCGCCCTGTCGGCGCTGACCGCCACGCAGCTGCAGGCGCTGACCCAGGCGCTGCTCGGCACGCACGCTTCGCTCGAAGGCGTTGCGGCCACGATTACGACACGTGCCAACGGCAATCCGTACTACGCCGAAGAGGCGATCAATGCGCTGGCCGAAGGTGGTTATATCGAAGGCGAACGCAGCGCCTACGTGTTGAAGAAGCCGATCCGCGAATGGCGCATCCCCGACACCATCCACGCGCTGATCGCCGCGCGCATCGACCGCCTGCCGGATGAGCACAAGTCGCTGCTGCAATCGGCGGCGGTGATCGGACAGGATTTCCGGCCGGAGCTGCTGTCGCAGCTGGTGCAGTTGCAGGCTGATCCGTTTGAAGACTCCCTGGCGGTGCTCGAAGAAACCGGGTTCGTCCATCAGAAAGCCGAGGCGCGTGAGCGCCACTACCAGTTCTGTCATCCGCTGGTGCAGGAAGTCGCGTATCAAGCACAGCTCGAAGCGCACCGCGCCGTGGTGCACGCACGTCTGGCGCAGACGCTCGAAGCCCAGTACCCCGCAACTGCGGCACCGCACGAGGCCTGGATGCAGATCGCGCATCACTGGCGCCGCGCCGGTGATTGGATGAAGGCCGGCCAGTGGAGCCTGCTCGCGGCCCGTTACGCGCTGGTGCAGGATATTGCGCAGGCGGTGTCGCAGATGCGCTACGCTGAGGAGAATTTCGCACGCGCGCCGTTTTCCGACGCCCAGCGCAAGGGCCGCATCGCCGCACTCGCCGGGCTGGTGCGCGCCGCGCAGTTTGCCGACATGCCGGAGACTGAAGTCGTCGCGGCCTATGAGAACGGCCTCAAGCTCGCGGAGGAGTGCGGCGACGTCGCCTGCATGGCCGAGATGAAGCTGTCGTACGGCGTCAACCTGCTCAATCGTGGCGATGCGGAAGCCTCCGTGCGCCTGACCGCCGAGGCGGTCGAGCTGTGCAAGCAGAACAACGCGCCGCAGCTGATCCATCGCTTCCGTCTCGCGATCCTGCTGCCGTTCAATTCCGCGGGCTTGCCGGCCGAGGGCATCCGCCAGGTCGACGCCGGCGGCACCGAATGGCGCACCGGGCCGGTCACGCAAGACAACTTTGCCTCGCGCGCGTTTTACGGATTGATGCTGACCTGGATGGGTCGCTTCAAAGAGGCCGAAATCAACATACTCGGTGGGCTGCGCGAGGCCGAGAAAGAGGATCGTGGCTCCAGCTGGATGCACGCGAATCTGGTGGACTTCGCCTGGTTCACCGGTCGTTATGAACTGGCGCTGCCGCACGCGCGCCAGGCGATCGAGCACGCCGAGAAATTCGGCAGCCCGTATTTCATCGCGGTGGCTTTGCGTTCGCTGGGCCTCGCGCACGGACTCAACCGTGACTTCGCCACCGCCGCGCGCTTGATGGAGCCAGGGATCAAGCTGGTCTCGAAAGGCGCGCAGGCGTATGCCTTCGAGTCCAATTTCCTCGCCACTCTGTCGCGTGCGTATCTCGGCATGGGCCAGGTCGAAAAAGCCGCTGATACCGCACAGGCAGCGCTGGCCAGCGCGCAGCGCTCGAAATCGAAAGTCTGGGAGATCTCGGCCTGGGTGTCCTTGCTGCAGCTGCCGCCGCAGGGGCCATGGGCGGCGCGCGCCGAGGAAGGGCTGGCACGGCTCGACGAATTGATCACGGCCACGTCAGCCGAAGGCTATCGGCCGTGGGCTTTGTTGTGCCGCGCGCGTTGGACGAAAAGCGCCGATCAGCGCGCCGGGCTGCGCCAGCAGGCGCACGACGCGTTTCTCGCCATGGGCGCGCCAGTGCATGCGAAGAACGTCAAGGATCGCGGATGAAGTGTTGCGCCTGCAGCGCCGAAAACCGCGAGGGCGCGAAATTCTGCAACGAGTGTGGCGCACGGCTCGACGCGAAGGGGTCGCCTTCAAAGCAGGATGCGTTCGAAAAAAATGCAGCGGCCACAACGCCGGGTTACACGCCCAAGCATCTGGCCGACAAGATCCTGCGTTCGCGCTCGGCGATGGAGGGCGAGAAGAAGCGCGTGACGGTGTTGTTCGCCGATATCAAGGGCAGCACAAAATTGTCGGAACAGGTCGGCGCCGAGACCTGGCATCACCTGCTGGACCGGTTCTTCGCGATCCTCAGCTCGGCCGTGCATCGCTACGAAGGCACGGTCAACCAGTACACCGGCGACGGCGTCATGGCGCTGTTCGGGGCGCCGATCGCGCATGAGGATCACGCCCAGCGCGCCTGTCTGGCGGCATTGGCGATGCAGCAGGATCTGCGCGCCTATGCCGAGCAGGTCAGGAATGCCCACGGCGTGGAACTGGGCATGCGTGTCGGCCTCAATTCCGGGGAGGTGATCGTGGGCCGTATTGGCGACGACCTGCGCATGGATTACACCGCGCAGGGCATGACGACCCATCTGGCGGCGCGCATGGAGCAGATCTGTGAGCCCGGAAAGATCTACCTGTCGCGCTACACCGCGGCACTGGTGCAGCTCAAATTCCATCTCAATGCGCTCGGCGAACATCAGATCCACGGGTCTTCGCACCCGATCGGTGTCTTCGAGCTGCAGGGCGAGGCGGGCGACAACCTCGCCGCGGCACCGATGGCGGCGCGGACCCGTTTTGTCGGCCGTCACCCGGAGATGGCGCAGCTCGGCGCGGCGATGCAGCAGGTGCATCAGCACGGCGGCAGCGTGCGAACGGTCACCGGGGCTGCCGGTCTGGGCAAGACGCGCCTGTGCCGTGAGTTCGGTGCAGCATGTGCACGCAGCGGCATCGCGTTCTATCGCGCCGCCTGCCTGCCGTATTCGCGCGCGATGCCGTTGTGGCCGATCCGGCGGCTGCTGCGTCAGCGGCTGGAGATCAGCGACGGCTTGTCGGTTGCCGAAGTCCGCGCCATCGCCGAGAGCGCCTTCATCACCTACACCAAGCCGGATCGCGGACAGCTGTTGCCGCTGTGGCTGGAGTTCCTCGGCGCCGGCGGCGACGGCGCGGTGACGACGCAGACACCCGGCATGCGCGCGCGCCTGCTGGATGCCGTGATGACGTTTCTGCTGACCTCGTCAACGCCGCAGGTGATCCTGATTGAGGATCTGCACTGGATCGACGCCGCCAGCGAAGAATTCATCACCGCACTGTGCGATGCCGTGAAAGACGGACCGACCTTGCTGTTGTTGAATTATCGTCCCGACTATCAGCCCGCCTGGCTGCCGGCGCGGTCGCCGCCGCCGATCGTGCTCGGCGAATTCGCGGGCTCCGAGCTCGAAGAACTGGCCAAGGAGATGCTCGGCGGTCATCCGAGCCTGGGCGACGTGTTGCAGCGCATCCAGCAACGCACCAGCGGCAATCCATTCTTTTTCGAAGAGGCGGTGCGCGACCTGCTGGATTCCGGCTATCTGCGGGGTGCGCCCGGGCGCTACGAGCTGGCCAAGCCGATCGAACAGTGGAGCATCCCCGACAACGTCCATGCCTTGCTGGCCGCGCGCATGGATCGTCTGCCGGACGAGCAGAAGCGCCTGCTGCAATCCGCGGCGGTGATCGGGCAGCGCTGGCTGCAGTCCCTGCTCGGCGCGGTGCTGGACGTGGCCCCGGAATCACTGACGCCGCTCATCGTGGCATTGGAATCCAGTGGATTCTTGCGCGCGCGTACCGGCTCGGGGCACGCGGAGTTCGCGTTCTGCCATCCGCTGATGCAGGAAGTGGCGTATGCCTCGCAACTGGAATCGCGCCGCAAGTCGGTGCACGCGCTGCTGGCGACGCATCTGCAGATGCGCAATCCTGCCGATGGCGTGCCGAGCGAATCCTGGGTGACAGTGGCGCATCACTGGGCCGCAGCAGGCGACTGGGCGCGGGCGGGCATCTGGAACCTGCGCGCGGCGCAGTGGGCTTCGAACTGGGACATCGGCGTCATGCGCGACCAGGTGCGTGCAGCGATGTCGCACCTGGACAAGGCGGCGGATTCGCCGGAGGTTGCACGCCATCGCGTCGCCGCGCGTGCCGCGCTGGTGCGCATGGCGGTGCATGCCGGCGTCTCCCTAGAAGAGACCGAGCGCGTCTATCAGGAAGGCCGCCGCATCTCGCGCGAAAAGCGCGATCTGCGCTCTCACGCCGATCTGGTGCTGTCGTACGGGGTGGACTGGTTGCATCGTGGTGACGCCGACGCCGCCTGCGCGCTCACCGCACAAGCGGCCAATCTGCTGCGTGTGGTCGCTGACGCCGTGCCCGATCACAGTTCCGCGGAATACGTGCTGTACACGCATAACACTTCGGGCCGTCTTGAAGAAGGGGCGGTGCTGTGCCGAGAGCTGCTCGGACCGGATTGGGCCAATCGGCCGCTGTCGCCGGTCAATTACCGTGCGCGCGCCGAGTATGCCGCGCTGCTGTGCTACCGCGGCCAATTGTCGCTGGCGCGTGCCGAGCTCGATGCGATCCTCAAGGCGTTTCCCCAGGACGACAACACCGGCGCCTGGGTCAACGCGTTTCTGGTGGATCTCGCCATCTTCTCCGGCGACATCACGCATGTGATGAGCGACGCGCAGAAGGCGCTGAAACACGCCGAGGCTTTCGGCAGCCCGCAGTACCGCGCGCATGCGCTGCGCTCGATCGCAGTCGCCGCCAGCTTGCAGGGTCAGTTCGAGGCGGCTCTGGCGCCGCTCGAGGAGGTGCGCGGGCTGTACATGAGCGAGAACAGCCTGGGGATTTTCCGCGGGGGATACCAGGCAGTGCTGGCGGAAACCTATCGGGGGCTCGGTGACACCGAGAAAGCCGCCGCCGCTGCCGAAGAGGCGATCAAGATCTGCCGCCAGCAGCACGCGCGCATCCAGGAAATGATGGCGTGGTCGGTGCTACTGGCGCTGCCGCGCAAGGGTCACTGGGTGGCGCGCGTCCCCTATGCACTGGCCCGGCTCGAAGAACTGATCGCCTTCACCGGTGCCAACGCGTTCCTGCCGTGGCTGTGTCAGGGGCAGGCGCGCTGGGCGCAGGACCCGGGTCAGCGCGTGGACTGGCTGGTGCAGACCGCCGAACAGTTCGCCGCGATTGGCGCTGACGGCCATTTCCGGCGGTTGGGGCAGGGCTTTTCGTCATGATGCGGCCCACAAACCGGCGCCGATGAGTCGCGCGCCGATTTGCGGCCGACGGGTGGCATAATCCCTGCGATAAAAATAACCTTTCGAGGCTCTCATGCGTCTCTGCCTTGTTGCTGGTGTCGCCATCGTGTTGAGCGTGTCACCGGCGGTCGCTGCAGACCCGGTTCCGGCGTCTGCTGCTGCAGCCACACCTGCGCCCACTGCATCGCCCGTTGCAGCCACACCTGCGGCAGACCCTGCTGCCGCCGAGAAGCTGCTGGCATGCATGAAAGCCAACATCCCGCCGACGGTGCGCATCCAGACCATCGAAGTCACTTCGTTCGATCGTACCGGCAGCGAGCGCACGCTCAAGGGCACGATCTACGCCACGCGTGAACCCAACAACAAGGCCAGCGTCATGCTGCGGGTGGATGCGCCGGCAGACCTCGCGCGTTCGGCCTACCTGGTGCGCGAGAACAACAGTGGTGACGACATCCACATCTATCTGCCTGCGGTGAATCGCACGCGTCGTGTCACCGGAGCTGCCGTGGATGGCAATCTCTGGGGCAGCGACATCTCCTACAACGACATCAAGCAGTTGCAGGGCGCGTTTGACGGCAGCGGCCTCAAGCTTGAAGCACCGACACAAGTCGATGGTCAGCCTGCCGAAGTACTGACGCTGACGCCCAAGGTGGGCAGCACGACCAAGTACAACCTGATCCGCGCCTACATTGATCAAAAAACCTGCCTGCCGCTCAAGGCGGAGTTTCTGCAGGGCGCCGACGTGCGCAAGCTGATGACCGCCTCGACCAAAGACTTCAAGCAGTCTGGCCCGCGCTGGTATCCGGCTGAGATCGTGGTGCAGACCCCCGCCGAAGGCACGCGCACGCGGGTGCGTGTCACCGGCGTCAGCAGTGGCGACAAACTGTCTACGCGTTTTTTCAATCCGACTTCGTTCTATCAATAACGCGGCGCCGTCCGGAGTTTCTCCATGCACCGCCTGAGTGAATGGCTGGCGCGCCATCCACTGACCAGCGTGGTCGGGGTGCTGGCGCTGTCGGTCGCCGCGGCGCTGACCTGCTGGGACTGGAAAGCCGATCGCCTCGCATTGCAGGTGGACCCGGCGGTCGAGCGCCTGTTGCCGGCATCCGGCGCCGATCGTCAGGTGTTCGACCGCGCGCGCCAGACCTTCGGTGATGCCGATGCACTGCTGGTCGCGCTCGAATTCGAGCCGCAAGTGTGGAGCGCGGAAAACCTCGAAGCGATCGATGCGCTGACGCAGGCGTTGCGAGGCCTGCCCAATGTGCGCAGCGTGTTGTCGGTGGCGAATGCGCCGAACATGGTGACCCAGGGCAACGAGGTCGACGTCAGCAGTTTCATCGAGCAGGCGCGACGCGACCCGGCGGCGCTGGCGGGGTTCCCGAAGCAGTTCGACGCCAATCCGATCTACCGGGGTTCACTGGTGTCCGCCGATGGCCGCACGGCGGCGTTCGTCGTCTTGCTGTCCGCGATGGATGATCGCGAGTTCCAGGCGCAGAACTACCCCTCACGCATCCAAGCGCTGACGCGCGAGCGCGGTCTCACCTCGGCTCCGGCGATCGCCGGCTCCGGTATCGCCCGCACGGCGACGACACAGGCGCTGATGAAGACGCTGCAATTTACCGTGCCGGTGGTGTTCGCATTGATCCTGGTCCTGTTGCTGATCACGTTCCGCAGCCTGCGCGCGGCGCTGGCGTCCGGCCTCGCGGTGGCGCTGGCGCTGGTTTGGACCTTGGCGACGGCGGTGTTGCTGAACATTCCATTCAATTTGATAACAGCTCTAGTCCCGGCGCTGACGCTGATCATCGGCCTGTCATTCGTGATCTATCTGCTGTCGACGCATTTTCAGGCGCAGCAGGACGACACGCTGACGACGCCGACGGCGCGCCTGACCTGGGTTATCGGGCGCGCCAGTCCCGGTCTGCTGTTGTCCGCAGCGACGACGGTGTTCGGCCTGATCGGTCTGCTGGTCAATCCCTTGCCGGCGATCCGCCAGTTCGCCCTGCTGTCCAGTCTGGGCGTCGGCTATGCGGTGCTGCTGGTGCTGGTGTTTCTACCGGCGCTGTTGCGGCTGGCAGGCGCCACGCGCAAGACGCCGCTGGCCGAGGAACGGTTCAAGCGCTGGGGCGAACGGCTGGCGGGGTTCGACATTCGTCGTCGCAGCTGGATCATCGGCATCGCGCTGGCGCTGGTGCCGCTGGACCTCTGGTTCGCTTCACGCATCCAGACCGGCGCCGATTTCATCGAGACCTTCTCAGAATCCAACCCGGTACGTCAGGATTTCGAGCACATCAACACCGCGTTCAACGGCGCCAACCTGATCTCGATCCTGATTGAGACCTACGTCGATGACGCGCTGACCCAGCCCCTGCTGGCGCGCGAGATCGAGCAGTTGCAGACCTGGTTGCGGCGGCAGCCGGAAGTCGGGCAGACCGTCTCCTACGTGGATCACCTCAAGCTGCTCAACCAGAGCCTCAATAACAACGATCCGGCGTTCGCGGTCATCCCCAATAGCGCGGCGGCCATCAAGCAACTGCTGGTGCTGGCGGGCGGCGAGGAGCTGACCCAGGTGATCAACGGCAGCTTCAAGACGGCGCTGATCACGGTACGCATCAATGTCGATGGCTCGATCCCCATCTCCAGATTCCTGACGCGGCTCGATGAGCAGCTCAAGCAGATGCCGCCGCCGCTGAACGGCCAGGCGACCGGCGCCACGGTCATCGCCACGCGCGCGATCAATGCCATCACGTCCGGCCATTTCATCTCGCTGGGCATCGCCACGGTGCTGATCTGGGGCCTGTTGTCGCTGATGTTCACTTCGATCCAGGCCGGTTTCATCGCGCTGTTGCCGACGCTGGTGCCGGTGAGCCTGTTCTTCGGCACGCTCGGCCTGTTGGGCATCTCGCTGTCACCGACGACCTCGCTGGTGGCCTGCGTGGTCATCGGCATCGCGGTCGATGACACCATCCAGTATCTGGCGCGTTTCAATGCCGACGCGCGCGCGCTGGGCAAGGAAGAACCCGCGGTCAAAAGCACGCTGGCCAATGTGCTACGACCGATCACGCTTTCAACCATCACGTTGTGCATCGGCTTTCTGGTCTTCAGCGGCAGCGAACTGCGCGACCAGATGCAGTTCGGCCTGCTGTCGGCGTTCACGCTGGCGCTGGCCTGGCTGATGAACATCACGCTGACGCCGGCGCTGGGTTCGAAACTGCGCATCGTCACGTTCTGGGACCTGTTGCGCCTCGACCTCGGGCAAAGCCCGCAGCACACGATCCCGCTGTTGTCCGGACTGAGTCTGCGCGAGGCGCGCATCTTCGCCCTGATGTCGAAGCTGGAGACGCATCCGATGGGCATGCGCATCATCCAGCAGGGCGACTGGTCGAAAGACGTCTACGTGATCGTCGACGGCAGCGTGCAGGTGTTTCTGGAGAAGGATGGCCAGCGCAAACTGCTGTCGAGCCTGTCGCGCGGCGCAGTGATGGGCGAGACCGGGTATTTCGGCCAGCGCCGCACCGCCAGCGCCGAAACCACCGCGCCGGCGCGCGTCCTGCGTTTCGACTCGCAGGATCTTGAGCGCATGCGCTTGCGTTATCCGCGCATCGCCGCCACCATTTTCCGCAACCTCAACCGCATTCAGGCCGAGCGGTTGGCAAAAACCACGGCCATGCTGCAATGACAGCAACACCGTGAAGGGTAAAGAGGAAAAGAATGAGGCGCGTGAAGAGGAAAAGATAAGAACAGAAAGCGTGGCGCCTTCGCTTTTCCCCTTTACCCTTCACTCTTAATCTTTCTCGCTTTCAGGAGCTACCAATGAGTCTCAAAGGCAAAACGCTGTTCATTTCCGGCGGTTCACGCGGCATCGGCCTCGCCATCGCGGTGCGTGCCGCCAAAGACGGCGCCAATGTCGTCATTGCCGCCAAGACGTCTGATCCACATCCGAAACTGCCGGGGACGATTCACACGGCGGTCGACGAAATCAACAAGGCCGGCGGCAAGGGTCTGGGCGTGCAATGCGACATCCGTGAGGAAGCGCAGGTGCAGGCCGCCGTCACCAAGGCGGTGGAGACCTTCGGCGGCATCGACATCCTGGTCAACAACGCCAGCGCCATCAGTCTTACGGGCACGATGGCCACCGACATGAAGCGCTACGACCTGATGAACGGCATCAACGCACGCGGCACTTATCTGTGTGGCCGTGTCTGTTACCCGCAACTGAAAAAAAGCGCCGCCGCCGGCCGCAACCCGCACATCCTCACGCTCGGTCCGCCGTTGGACATGCGGCCCAAGTGGTTCGCACCGCACGTGGCGTACTCGATGGCGAAATACGGCATGAGCCTGTGTACGCTGGGCTGGGCCGAGGAATTCAAGAAGGACGGCATCGCCGCCAATTCATTGTGGCCGCGCACCTTGATCGCCACTGCCGCGGTCAACATGATCGGCGGCAAGGAGCTGCTGGATAAGTCGCGTACGCCGGAAATCATGGCCGACGCCGCGCACGCGATCCTGATCAAGCCTTCGCGTTCGTACACCGGTCATTTCGCCATCGACGATCTGGTGCTGCATGAATCCGGCGTGCGTGACTTCGGCAAATACGCAGTAGTGCCGGGCACGAAAAACCGAGACATGCTGCCGGACTTTTTTGTACCGGACGATACGCCGCAGCTGCCGGAGTGATTCCCTCTCCCCAACCCTCTCCCGCCTGCGGGAGAGGGGGCAATTGTTTTACCTCTCCCCACGGGGGAGAGGTCGCCGCGTAGCGGCGGGAGAGGGCGGTGGCACGCGGATGGGGCAAGGAGTCGGATTTCTCATCCGAGGACGAAGACACACCGGCGTTGCCGCTGCGATCTTCTCCTTACATCACGCCCGAAGGCTACACGACGCTGAAGGCGGAGTACGACCAGCTGTGGCAGGTGCGTCGTCCTGAAGTCGTCCGCGCCCTGACCGCTGCCGCCGCCGAAGGCGACCGCAGCGAGAACGCCGAGTACATCTATCGCAAAAAAGAGCTGCGCGAGATCGACCGGCGCGTGCGCTATCTGCAGAAACGTCTGCCGGAACTCAAGGTCGTCGCCAGCAAGCCCGCGGATGACGCGCGCGTGTATTTCGGCGCAACCGTCAGCGTCTGCGATGAGGATGGCGTAGAGAAAACCTACCGCATCGTCGGCGCCGACGAGACCGACGCCGCGCGTGGCTTGATCAGCGTGGACTCGCCGCTGGCGCGTGCGCTGCTGAAAAAATCCGAGGGAGAATCAGTGCTTGCGCGGCTTCCGGGCGGCGAGCGCGAGTTCGAGATCCGGCGCATCCGCTATCGCTGAACTGACAACGGATTCGGTTCTCGTCAGCACGCGCTCACGCGCGGCAGCTGCGCTTTCCCAATGGCAGAACGATGGCACCGGGTTAGTTTGCTGCTGCGTGCAGATGCACGTGTCCAAACTCAAAGGAACTTCCATGTCCTCCAAGAAACCCATTACGAAATTTATCGCCAGCGTCTGCCTCGGCCTCACTGCGTTACCGGTATTCGCCGATACCACCATCTCGATCCCGACGCTGCCCACGCTGCCGCTGCCGGCACTGCCGTTGCCTGCGTTGCCAGTCGTTGCGCTCGCCGGAGGCGCGGTGGTTGGCTTGCCCGCGCTGGCGCTGCCGGGCGTGCCTGGATTGCCCGGACTTCCGGGGCTGCCGGGTCTCCCGGGTCTGCCCGGGCTGCCGGGCTTGCCAGGGATTCCGACTGCCGTTGGCGTTGTTGGTGCCGGCGCCGTCGGTGGCCCGAGTCTGGTCAGCGGCACGGTGAAGATCATCGGCGTCACCGCGCCTGCGCTGCCGGGCTTGCCGCTCTAGTGGTGATCCGCTGTCAAAAAAGCCCCGCAGTGCGGGGCTTTTTTTATGACAGATGCGGACGCGCGAGATATTCTGTTGATTGCATTTCCTGCAGACGCGAGCGCGTGCGCCGGAATTCGAAGCCCAGGCGTTTCCCGGCATAGAGCTTTTCCAGGGGTGCGTCAGCAGCGAGGATCAGCTTGACGCCGCGGTCGTAGAACTCGTCCACCAGGGTGATGAAGCGCCGCGCGGCGTCATCGTCGTTGACGCCGAGGACCGGCACGCGCGACAGCAACACGCTGTGGTGCGTGCGCGCGATCTCGATGTAGTCCGCCGCCGAACGCGCGGTCGCGCACAAGGGGGCAAAGTCGAACCATGCCGCGCCTTCCGCCAGTTTGCGTGCGGCAATGGCACGACCCTCGATGCGGAGTTCGGTTTGCGTTGAAGGTGGCGGGGCGATCTGCGCGAACCAGCGCGCCAGATTGGTCTCGGCCGCGTCGTCGCAAGGGTGGTGATAGATCTCGGCAGCGGTGAGTGCGCGCAGACGGTAATCGACGTCACCGCCCACCTGCAGCACGGCACAGTTTTGCTTGAGACGCGCGATGGCGGGTAGAAAATTCTGCCGTTGCAGTCCGTCCTTGTAGAGCAGGTCGGGCGCAACGTTGGAGGTTGCGATCAGGACCACGCCTTCGGCGAACAGCGCGTCCGTCAGCCGGCCGAGGATCATGGCGTCGGCGATATCGGAGACGAAGAATTCGTCGAAGCACAGGACGCGGGTTTTCTCGGCAATCGACTTTGCTACCCACACCAGCGGGTCCTTGCGTCCGGACGCCTTTGCGCATTGCGCGTGGACCTCGAGCATGAAGCGGTGAAAATGGGTGCGCCGCTTGCGCGTGAACGGCAGTGATTCGTAGAACGCGTCCATCAGGTAAGTCTTGCCGCGGCCGACGCCGCCCCACAGGTACAGCCCTTGCACTCGCGGCCAGCGCAGTTTGCCGAGCCGTTTTTTCGGTGGTTTGGCGACGAGCTCGTCGTGGACTTTTTGCAAAGCCTGTACCGCCTGCGCCTGGGCGTCGTCGCTGACGAAGTCTGCGCGGCGCAAGTCCTGCGCATAACGTTGCTGTGGCGAGAGTGGCTGTTTCATTTGACCGTGTCGGGCTCACCGCAGTGCTTCAGCACGGTCGCGCGCGCGCGTTGCATCGTCGTGAGCGAGTCGGTGTGCGCCGCGATCGGTTCGAAAATCTCGATCTCGATGCGACTGTGGCGCGGCCAGTGGACATCGCCGCCGAGAAACCGCCGCGTGCCGCGGATCACCGCCGGCACCACCGGCACGCCGGTCTTTGCCGCCATCAGGAACGCGCCTTTGCGGAACGGCAGCAGGCCCGGCGGGCCTTTGAAGGTGCCTTCGGCGAACACGGTCAGCGACTCGCCATTCTGCAAGCGACGAATCAGCTCGCGCGTCTGTCGCGCGCCTTCGTGGGCGGAGACGCGGTTGACGAAGCTCACGCCCATGCGTCGGATCACCAGCCCGACATAGGGCCAGCGCGCGGCGCCATCCTGCACGACGAAGGTGAAGCGCGAGGGCAGGGCGGCGGTCAGCACCAGTCCGTCGATGTAACTGGCGTGATTGGAGACGACGATGCAGGCGCCCGCGGGCAGCCGCTCAAGCCCGCGCACATGCAGCGGTGCGAAGCACGCAGCCATGGTGATTTTTACGGCGGCGCGGCCGATGGCGCGGCGGATGGCGAGTGTGGGGCCCAGGATGATCAGCGGACAGAAGACGATGAAGATCAGCACGGCCCAGACGATCAAGGCGTAGGTTCCGTAGATCCACTCGGCGAGGCGGCGCATTAGCACGCTTATTATAGGTTTGTGACCATACCCGCCCTCAATCCCGCAGACGCCGCCAGCCTTGAACAGTTTCTTGACAATTTATGGGCTGAGCGCGGCGCGTCGAAGAACACGCTGGCGGCCTATCGTTCCGATCTGAAACTGCTGGCGCGGTTTCTACAGTCGCGCGGCGCAAGGCTGGTCTCCGCGAGCGATGCGGATCTCAAGGACTATCTCGCCAGCCGCAGCCGCACCGGCAGGAATTTTGCGGCGCGTTCGCAGGCGCGATGGTTGTCGGCACTGCGGCGCTATTACCGGTTTCTGGTGCGCGAGCACCAGCGACCGGACGACCCGACGGCGCTGATCACGCCGCCCAAGCAGGGGCGCAGCTTGCCCAAGGTGCTGGCCTCGTCCGATGTTGAAAAATTACTGACGGCGCCGAACGTCGAGACCGACCTCGGCCTGCGCGACCGCGCCATGCTGGAGCTGATCTACGCCTCCGGTCTGCGCGTGTCGGAGCTGGTCGGGCTGGCGCGCCCGCAGGTCAACCTCGCGCGCGGCGTCGTGCAGGTCGTCGGCAAGGGCGGGCGCGAGCGGCTGGTGCCGGTGGGCGAAGAGGCCACGCACTGGCTCAAGCGCTACCTCGACGACGCGCGGCCGCGACTGGTGCGGCGCAAGGCCAATGACGCGCTATTCGTCAGCACGCGTGGCGGCGGCATGACGCGCCATAACTTCTGGCACCTGATCAAGGGTCACGCACGGCGTTGCGGGCTCGATCCCGCAAAATTGTCGCCGCATACCCTGCGTCATGCCTTTGCCACGCACCTGCTGGAACACGGCGCCGACCTGCGCGCAGTGCAGATGTTGCTGGGGCATAGCGACCTGTCGACGACGCAGATCTACACCCATGTGGCGCGGACCCGGTTGAAGACCCTGCATGCGAAACATCACCCCAGGGCTTGAGAAAGCGCGCGTCGTTGATGGGCATTGCAGGTTTTTCGGGTCGCGCCATGGAAATGGAGGGCGCGGAAGCGTATCGATGGGTTTCAGTAGCGAGCATTTCCGCCGTTGAACGTATTGCACATGTCTTTGTCATACTTCGCGCCATTCCCATGAGACAAGGGCCTTGTTAACAGCCATCCGGCAGATTGCGTTGCTGCCCGCAAATGCGCCAGGCAAGGCGCGAGGAGGAAGAATAGTGTTATCTATTGTGACGACGAGCAACGCTGAATGGCGCATTTACGGACGCAACCCGAAGGGACGGGGCTGGGGCAGCGCCATACGGCGTCACTCGCCCCTAATTTGCAATCAGCAAGTGTCGGGGCTCGTTCCTGGTCTGGCGCTGCCGCAGCCTCCGTCGCAACTGTCGTATGACTATTAACAAGGCCCTGAATATGCGTTTTGCCACCTGCCTGACTGTGCTGCTTGCCTGCGCTTCGTGCGCGTCCGCCGAGTCACCCGACGCCGATGCGGTACGCAAGAAGATCGCCGAGAAGATCCCCGGCATCGAGCTGACCGACGTCCGCGAGGCGGCCATTGCCGGTTATTACGAGGTCAAGAAGGGCAGCGCGTATGGCTACGTCACCCGCGATGGCAAATACCTGTTCGAAGGCGACCTGGTCAATCTGGAGACCGGCGAGCCGGTCACCGAGAACCAGCGGCGCGGTGAGCGTCTGAAGGTATTGAAACGCTTCGGGCCGGATGAAGTCGTCGAGTTTGCGCCGAAGAAAACCGACTACACGGTGACGGTGTTCACCGACATTGATTGCGGCTATTGCCGCAAGCTGCATCAGGAGATGCGCGATTACAACGCACAGGGTATCGCCATCCGCTACATGTTTTTCCCGCGCAGCGGCCCGCGGACCGATTCGTTTTTCAAGGCCGAAGCCGTGATGTGTGCGGCGGACCGCAAACAGGCATTGACCAAAGCCAAGATGGGCATTGATCTGGGCGCCGGCAAACACTGCAAGAATCCGGTGCAGAAGCAATATGCCGCCGCTGAAGAATTAGGGGTCAATGCGACGCCCCTGATGGTGTTGCCCAACGGCGATCTGGTGCGTGGTTATGTGCCGGCGACTGCGCTGGCGGTGAAGCTGGCCACCGGCGAGTTCGGTCAGGTGAACTAGGCCGTTATCTCAAGCCACTCGCGGGTTGCGGTGAGGATCAGTCCACCACGCACGTCGCGGCCGGGCCACACCGCTCGCGCTGCGTGTAGATAGTCTTCGATCTGCGGGCGATAGCGTTCGCGCAACAAGGCCGCATCGGGATCGGGGGTGGTCTTGTAATCCACCACCCAGAGGGTGGTGCCGTCATCGACGATGCGGTCAGCGATGCCGCCTTCGCCGGCAGCATCCAGCAAGGGCACTTCGTTCCAGGCGCGCACGCCGGCCTTGAAAAAAGGCAGCAGCGCTTTGGCGTCCAGGACTTTGCCCGCTTCGTCGCGCCATAGACGGTAATCGTTGGCCGCAACGCGGCAGCCCAGGTGTTGCTCAAGTCCGGCAAGCAATGGGCCGTCGTCCATGACGTGGGTTGCCAGTTTCTGCAAAAGAAAGTGGATGGCATCACCGCGCGCGGCGGCCTCCGGATCGAATGCAGGGCGTGATTCGCCGCTCGGCGGCGCCGCGCGCTTGATGAGCGGCAGAGGTTTTTGCAAGCGCGGGTCCACGACAGGCCGCTTGCGCGCGGGCGTGGCGGTGCTGGCCTCCGGTGTGCCGAGGGCATGCACCTGCGTTTCATTCTCGCTTTTGCTCTTGAGCGCGCTCATCGCCTGCAAAGCCCAGGCGTGCCAGGTGTTGCCCGGCGGCTCCGGCATCCTGCCTCTCGCCGCATTTTCGCCATCCATCGTGGTCGCGCTCGTTTTTTCTCTGCCACTGACAAAACCGCTGATATGCAAAAACTGACGCGCGCGCGTGCACGCCACGTAGAGCAGGTTCAGGTTTTCACGCTCATCGCGGCTTTTCTGCTGTTCAAGCAGGGCGGCGCTGAGGGTGTCGTGCTCCGATTTTCTGCCCAGCGCGATGAAGCTGCGCGGACAGGGGGCTTCGGCGGGCCATTCCACCAGCCAGGGCGCGGGCTTGCTGCGATCCACCGCGCTGCCGGCATTGACGATGAAGACCGCGGGCGATTCCAGTCCCTTGGCGGCGTGAATGGTGAGGATGCGCACCTGGCCTCTGGCGCCAGCGGAGGGCGCTTCGTCGGGCGCGTCCTTGCTGGCGGTGAGCTGCTCGTCAAGATGCTCAAGGAACCCGGTCAGAGAAGGGTAGCGGCCGCTGTCTGCGGCCAGCGCCAGTTGCTGGAACGCACCGAGATTCGCACGCACGCGTGCCGCGGCCGCGGGGGGCAGCGCCGATTCGTAACGGCGTGCGGCATCGGATTCGACGATGACCCGATCCAGCAGGTCGTGTACCGGCAATCTCGGTGAAAGGTCGCGCCAGTGCGATAGCAACTGCACGGGCCGCTGCAACGGCAGTTCGGTCTCGGCCCGTTGCTGCAAGGCCGTGAGCCAATGGCCTGCGTCCGAGCGGGCCAGTTGAATCAATGTGTCGTCGCTGAGCGAGAGCAGCGGCGAGCGCAGCACCTGCGCCAGCTCCAGGTTGCAATGGGGTGCCGCGAGCCAGCGCAATAGCGCGGTGAGGTCACGGGCCTCGGAGGTTTCCAGCAGCGTGCCTCGCGCGGCGCCGCTGAACGGGATCTTCGCCCGCGACAGCGCCTGTTCCAGATCAGGCAGGTGTTCGCGTTGACGCGCCAGCACCATCACGTCGCCAAAACCGATGCGGTGCGAGCCGTGCGGGTCGTGCACTGCGACGCCCGACGCGACCAGCGTGGTGATGCGTGCAGCGACCTGCTGTGCCTCGTGCTGGGCGCGGTTCTCTTCGCGAGATTGCCGTTTTTGTGTCAGCGGGTCGCGCAGGCCGGCGTCCGCGTCCGGCGCTTCATCGCGCTCGATCAGCGGCGCAACCTCGACGCGCCCCCAATCCTGCTCGCGGGTGGTGCTGTGGGGTTTGAAGCCAATGGTGTCGCCGCGGGTGTCGGCGAACAGGGCGTTGACGAAGTCCACGACCGCGGGGGCCGAACGCCGGGTCCGGGTTTGCGTCTGCGGGGGTCCGGCACCCAGCGATTTCTGCAGCCAATTCGCCGCGACCTCAAACAGTTCCGGCTGCGCACGCCGGAAGCCGTAGATGCTCTGCTTGGCATCTCCGACGATGAAGGCGCTGCGCCCGCGGCCGGAGTCCCCCGCCGCCATTTCCTGCAGCAGCGGCAGCAGCAAACGCCATTGCGTGGGATTGGTGTCCTGAAACTCATCGAGCAGGAGATGGTCGATGCTCTGATCCAGTTTGTAGCGCACCCATTCAGCGCCTTCTTCGCGCTGCAACAGCCGGTAAGCCCGCCACTCGATCTCGGCAAACGTCAGCGCGTTTTCACGGGCGAGCTCGCGGTCGAACTCCGCCAGCGCCGATGTGCCCAGCGCATAAGCCGCCTGGTTGCGCTTCAGCGATTCGAGCGCGCGTGCCCTGCGCTGCGTCTGCTCGACGGCGTCCATCACCGGACGGTAGTTGCCCATCAGGCTGTCGCGTTGCGCTTCGTTGTATTTGGACTTTGGCGGGTTGAAGGCGAACGGAGCGCCGTCCAGTCGCAGCAGCGCCACGCGCAGTTTTTCATAGAGGTTGGTGTCCAGCGCGTCGACCGCCGCTCCGACATTTTCCGGTGTGACCGAGCCCACTTTGCCGCCTTGTTTCAACATTCCGGCGAGTTCCTTCAGATGACAGCGGAAAGCCGGGCTTTGCAAGGGTTCTGTCGGGTCGCTGTCTCCGCGGACATTCAGCGTGTCCTGCAGCTCAGCCAGCAGACGAGTCTGCGCATCCTCGCCGAGCGCGCGCCAGTCACTGCGGCGTTGCAGGAATCCCGTGACCAGCGTGCGCAGCCGATACTCGCCATACCCGAGTTCCGCAAGCGTCGTGAACGCCCGTGCCGCTGTTGATTGCGGCTGGCGCAGGATTCGCGTCTGCAACTGGCGCCAGGCCTGTGCGTAAAGTGCAGCTTCCTGCTCGACCAGCTTGAAGCCGGGGGTGACCTCCGCTTCAAAGGCGAAGCGGCTGATCAGGTCCTGGCAGAACGCATGCAGTGTCGTCGTGCGCAGCGGGTAGGCGCTGAACAATTGCTGGCGATACAAATCACGTGCGCGTAAGCGCACATCGTCCGTCAGCGGAGCTTCAATGTCCTTCAGAAGCTGATCGAGGCCTGCGTCATCCGCTTCGGCCAGTGCTCTCAAGCGTTGATTGACCCTGACGCGCATTTCCGCAGCGGCCTTGCGCGTAAACGTCAGCGCCAAAATGCCGCTCGGATTTGCACCGGCCAGCAGCAGGCGGACGATGCGCGCAGTCAGCAGCCAGGTCTTGCCGGTGCCGGCGGAGGCGGCGACGCTGGTGCTGATGGACGGGTCGAGCGCGGAATCAGACATCGCGCCAATCCTCCTTTCTGCACAGACCCCGATACTCGCAATGCTCGCAGCTGTCGTCGTCGCCGTGCGCTGGCAGGGGGGCGCCGCGTTCGAGCGCAGCGAGGCTGGACTCCAGTCGTTTCAGCACGCTGTCTCGCAGTGCGGTCAAAGAATCTTCGAGGATGATTGAAGTCTCGCTGTCCTTCAACGCCAGGTATTCGGCGCTGTGGATGCGGCTATCCAGCGCCGCGTAGTGCAGCAATTGCACGGCTTCACAGGCTTCCACCGCCTTTGTCTTCGGCACGCGGCCGGTCTTGTAGTCGACGAGAGCGCGCGTGCCATCCGCACGGATCTCCAGCCGGTCGGCAAAGCCGATAAGTGTTCGGATGCCGTGAGGCTTCTTCAGCTCGACCTCGGTCTGCACGTGCTGCGCGGGTTCGCGCGCCTGCAGCCAGTCGAGCAGGGCCGGTAACTGCGAGCGGAACTCCGCGACCCACAGCTGCGCCAGCGCATGTGCTCGCAGATCGGGCGCGAAAACCTCGCCAGCGATTTCTTCCAGCCGGAGTCTGGCGCTGTCACGTGTTTCCGCGGTCACCCGCTCCGTGAACGCCTGCAGGATGCGGTGTACGCGCTTGCCGTATTCGCTGCGATCGGAATCCTCATCGGGGGCTTGCTGCGGTCGCAGTCCGAGCAGGCTGCGGGCAAAAAACTGGTACGGGCAGTCCACCAGCGCCTGATGCGCTGTGGCGCTGATCTCCTGTGGGATCAGATCGACGGGCGTGGCGGGTGCGGGCCGCCGGGTTTCACCCGGCAGCGCCGTGTCGGCGAGCGCGATCTCGGCCTCAGCGCCGGCAGCGACCTCGGGCAAGGTCTGGTTGCGCAGATCATGTCCCCGGCGCTGTGCAGCGGCTTCCACTGCCTCGATCCAGGGGCTCAACACCGCTTCTTCGCCAGCAGATTCCGGCGCGTAGGTGATGAGCACGCGTGGTGCTGCTTCGAGCACGCGGCGAAGACGCGACAATGCCAGCGCCTGCCGGCTCGTCCACACCGGCAGGCCCAGCTCGCTTCGCACCTGTGCGTTGAACAGCGGCTCGGCCGCTGCGGCGCCGGGGAGTTGCGCGCGGGTGGCGCCGCACACGACCATGAAGTCGCAGCGCAGGTTCTGACTTTGCTCCAGCGTGAGCAATTGCACCGGGCTCTGGCGGCGGTCGGGGACGAAAGTCTCGCGCTCCATCTGGCGATCCAGCAGTTCGCGGAAGGCCTCGCCCTCCAGCATCAGCCGATGCTGGGTCAGCGCACGAGCAAAATCTTCGAGGAGCCGGATCAGTCGTCCGCCGGCGGCGTCCTGCTGCAGGCGGGCGGTGAGGCCCAGCGCATCGAGCGCGCCGCGCAGCGATCGACACCAGAGTTCGCCGGATTGCGTGGCGTTCCAGGCCGGTGTCTGTTTCGCCGCTGCGCGCAGCTGCTCCAGCAGGACTTTGAGGGGAGGATGCGACTGCGCTTCGCGTATGAAAACGTCGAGATCCTTCTCGATGCCTTTGCCATAGACCAGATCCTGCTCCAGCACCCGCAAGGGTTCGTCGCCGGTATCGGCAAACGCGGATTTTAGAAACGTCAGCAGCGGACGGAACTGGAAGCCGCTGGCCAGGCATTCCAGCCAGGCATTGACACATGCCGCCGCGCTGCTGGTGGACAGAGCCCAGCCCACAGGGTCGTGCAGCGGGACATTTGCGCGTTCGAGCAGGGCCCGAAGGCGTCGGGCCAATTTCCGGTCTTGCGAGATGACGGTGATGCTTTTTGCACCGCTCAACAGCGCTTCGCGCACCGCGACGTCGACGCAACGTGCCTCCTGTTCCGCGCCCGCCGCTTGCACGATTTCGATGGGTGCTTTTGCGAGCGGTGGCTGCGACAGGTCTGCGTCTCCCAACGAATATGCGGAGTCGAGCAGAACCGAAGTCGCGCTGGCCGGCGGGCTGGCAGCTTCCAGAATGATGCCGAGGGGCTGACAGAGCGCTTGCAGTGATTCGCCGTCATGTCCCGCGCATCGCCCCTGCAGCCAGAGTTCGACACGACCTTGCGCGAGGGCCTGTTTCACCGGGGCCGCTTGCGCGGGTGAAAACGCGTCGAAGCCGAGCAGATAGAGCGTTTCAGCGGGATTCAAGGAGGCGAATGCGGATTGCAGTTGCTGCCGATAGGCTGCGGCCGGACTGCGCTGCTCGGTTTCCTGCAGATAGGCCTTGAACAGACGGTGTGCGATCTGCGCCTCGGAGCTCAGAAAATGCAGCGGGCGTGGCGCCCGGTAGGCGGCCTGCAAACGCGCGGTGAACGCGGTTTCGTCATCGCCGCAGTCCAGGCCATGTGCGATCAGGTCTTCAAACAGCGCGAACAGGGCATCCGCGGCCTGGGCGTGTCCGACGCCGGGAAACAAGTGGCGGTGCTGCGCCAGCGCTGAGGCCAGCCGCAGACGGCAATCGAGCGCGGGCAGCGTCGCGACGTGCGCCCCACGGGTCTGTGCGAACACTTCCAGCGTAAGAATCTGCGGGCCGAGCAAACCACAGCCGGCGTGCACGGCGAGCGCGCGGCGCAACTGGGGGGCGGCGCCGAGGGACGGCAGCAGGATCGTGACCTGGCTTAAGTCAGGGAGCCGGTCGCGGTGCTGGGCGACGATCTGCTGCGCAGCACGATCGCAGAGGTCGGCGGAAGGCGGCAGCAGGTGGACACGCGGGGGGGTCATCGCGCGTCAGGTTAAAGGACTTCTATTGCTCCAGCAGTGCGAGTTTGCCGGGCTTGCCGTCCCAGTCCTTGGCGTCGGCGGGGGGCGTCTTCATCTCGGTGATCACCGGCCACTTCTTTGACAGTTCCCGGTTGAGCGGCAGGAACTGCTTCTGGTCTTCCTTGAGATCATCCTCGGCAAGGATGGCGTTGGCCGGGCATTCCGGTTCGCACAGGGTGCAGTCGATGCATTCTTCCGGGTCGATCACCAGAAAATTGGGACCTTCGTGGAAGCAATCCACCGGACAGACCTCGACGCAGTCCATGTATTTGCACTTGATGCAGTTTTCCGTGACGACGAAAGTCATTGTCCTGTTCCGGGATAAAAGCCGGCGAATTGTAAGGGCTGGGCTAGCTTGAGGCGAGTTTTTTATCGGCGCGCAAAGGCCAGTGAAGGTCGAGGCTGTGGATGTCCCAGCGGCCTTTGTTGCGATCAGCGAAATAGAACTTGAGTCCCTGCCAGACGGTCGGGAAGGCGATGTTGTCCCAGGGGATCTCGCTTTCATCCATCAACCGGGTCTCGCTGCTTTCGGGTGTCGGGGCGTGGTGCGCGGCACGCAGCTGGGCGCGGTGGATCAGGTAGATCTGGCTGACGTGCGGTACCGAGATCACCGCCAGCAGCTGGGGATCAACGATCTCGGCTTCAGCCTCTTCCAGGGTTTCGCGGGCGGCGCCGGCCGCCGAGGTCTCGCCCAGCTCGAGGAAGCCTGCAGGGAAAGTCCAGTAACCGAGGCGAGGTTGGATCGCGCGCTTGCACATCAGCACTTTTCCTTGCCATTCGGCGATGACCCCTGCGATGACGCGCGGGTTGAAGTACTGGATATGGCCGCAGGATGGGCAGAGATGCCGGCTGCGATGGTCGCCCTCGGGGATGCGGATTTCGACGGCGTGGCCACAGGCGTTGCAGAACTTGGTGGTCGCAGACATGCGGCCAGCGTAACCGTGCCGGCTGGATTTGTCGCCGAAAATCGAGGATGCTTCGCACTCGAATCGACGCGCCGCCTTGATGCTGTGCGCAGACAACCAGGGGAGTCTCAATGTTGAAGCAATGCCTGTTCATCGCTGGCGTATTGGCCAGTTCATCCGTCCTGGCCCAGTTCGCCCCCAAGCTGGAGACGCGCGCGCCTTCGAGCGACGAGACGTCCGCGGAGGGGGGCGCTGGCGCCGACGCCGATGCCGCCCTGAAAAGCTATCTCGGTTTTGACTATGTGACCGGCCAGCTCGCCAACTCGGTGGGCGCCACGGCCAGCACGACCAGCAACACTTTTGATTTCGACATGCTGCGTCTGCGCGGCGGCATGCGCGTGTTCGAGGCCCTGGCGGTCGAACTGCAATACGGCACCAGCATTGGCGGCGCCGATGCGGGTCAGGCCAAGATCGAAAGCTACGCCAGCGCGCTGCTGGTGCCGACCGCCACCCTGTTCGACACGTTTGAGCTGTCCTTCCCGGTCGGCGTCACTCTGATCGAAGCCCAGCAGGGCACGCAGACGTTCGAAGACACCGACATCTCCTATGGCATCCAGTCGGAACTGCCGCTGAAACTGTTCGCCGATCTTCCGGACCTGCGTCTGGGCGCCGGCTTCATGATCTATCACGCCGGTAACGCCTCGCGCACCTACGGATTCAATCTGGGTCTGCGTTATGACTTTGACCTCGGCGAGTTCGAGATCGTCAATCCGATCACCGCTGTGCGTGATTTGTTTGGTGGCGGCGACAGTGAGGCTGGCACCGAAGCCGAACCGTCTGCGGCCGAATAGTCTGGCTGAGGCAGCAAAAAGCCGGCATTGCCGGCTTTTTTGTTGGTGCCCAAGGAGAGACTCGAACTCTCATGAGGGGTTGCCTCGGGGGATTTTGAGTCCCCTGTGTCTACCGTTCCACCACTCGGGCGCGTGCAAATGCGGCGCGCATTATAGTCGCGCGCCATGCTGCGTTCAGATTTCAATTACGAATTGCCTGCCGAGCTGATCGTCCAGCAGCCGGTTGAGCCGCGCTCCGCTTCGCGCCTGCTGGCGCTGGAAGCGGGCGCCTTGCGTGATCTAGCCATGCGCGATTTCCCGTCTCTGCTCAAGCCGGGTGATCTGCTGGTGTTCAACGACACCCGCGTGATTCCAGCGCGCCTGCATGGACACAAGGACAGCGGAGGGAAAGTCGAGATTCTCATCGAGCGTTTGTGCGCAGAATCCGAGGCGCTCGCGCAGCTGCGGGCCAGCAAGCCCCCACAGCCCGGCAGCCTGATCCACATCGACGGTGCTGACGAGGTTCTGCAGGTGCTGGGCCGCGAGGGCGAGTTTTACCGCTTGCGTCTGATTGCCGATGCCGGTTTTGAGGCGTTCCTCGACAAGGCCGGCCACGTCCCATTGCCGCCGTACATTCACCGGGCGGACGATCGCGTTGATCGTGACCGCTATCAGACGGTTTTTGCAAAAGCGCCCGGTGCGGTGGCAGCGCCGACGGCGGGTCTGCACTTTGATGCTGCGCTGCTCGATGCGATAGCCCAGCGTGGCGTCAAGACCGCGACGCTGACGCTGCATGTCGGTGCAGGCACTTTTCAGCCGCTGCGGGTCGCGGATGTTCGTGAACATCGGATGCACGCGGAACGTTATGAGATCACGGCGGCGCTGTGCCAAGCCATCACGCAGACCCGCGCAGCGGGCGGGCGCTTGGTCGCGGTAGGCACCACGGTGTGCCGCGCGCTGGAATCGGCTGCCGCGTTGGGAGATTTAACGCCTCACGCCGGTGAGACCCGGCTGTTCATCACGCCGGGCTATTCATTCAAGATCGTGGATGCGTTGTTGACCAATTTCCATCTGCCGGAATCCACGCTGCTGATGCTGGTCTGCGCGTTTGGCGGACAGGGTCGCGTCCTCGACGCTTATCGCCATGCCGTCGCGGAGCGTTACCGGTTCTTCAGCTACGGCGATGCGATGTGGCTGGAGCGAAACGCAGCGGCCTAAAGCCAATCCGTGATGGGGGCTGTCGGCGCCGGCAGTGGCCGCGTGTGGGTCGGATCGGTTTGCCACGGTTCTTCCATGAAGATGGGGAGCCGGCACCGGCCGAAACGCTTGGCAAGCAGGGCCGGTGCACGGGCACCGGCGGAAATCGCCGGAACGATGCAGGTCGAGGCTGCGCCCAGGCAGTTCGCCGCCCAGTGCGAAAACGAAGAGCGCGGTGTGACGACGATGCTGGTGCAGCAGGCGAGCGCGAACAGGTCGGCGATCGGGTGTTTCTCCGAGGCCTGCGTCGGGCCGTGGTGCCGGTAGGGCGTGGCAATCGGCAGCGTCACGCAATCGAAGCGGTCGAACAGGAAGCGGTAATCCTCGGCGCGCCCGGTATAAGACAGCAGGAAAACGGTGTCTGGAAATCGCTGGCTGAGCTGCTCCAAGGTGAAAATCAGATCGGTGTCACTGGTGGCGGCGTGGCGCAGCTTGCGTTGGGGATCCACCTTGAAATCACCACGGCGGATGTGCACGCCGACGACGGGTTTCTTGATCGTCGCGAAAAAATCCCTGATCTGCTGAGCGAGGCTGGAATGAAGGCGGATGCGGGTGACGACGCGCTCCAGCTGTGCGTCCAGTAGCGCCGGTGGCGCGCCATACATTCCACGGATATCGATGTGACGATAACGGCCCAGCGTCTCAAACTCGGACTCGTTATTACCGCGATAGTTGATGCCATTGAAGCGATGGAAGAACCGGCGCGGTCCGACCTGGGTGGACTCGATGGAGAACGCGTCCAGTTCGGGCCAGTCCAGCCAGACTTGATGGCCGAAACGTTCGCGGATGGCGAAAGCCAGGATCACCGACTCCAGATGATTGCAGATGCCGGTGTAATTGCCGATGAAAACCTTCATGGAGGGCTCAAACCGCTCAGGCTGCAAGGCTGACGACTATTCAGACTCTCCGGGAGGCAGCGGATACGCCTTCAGGGCTTTGCGGATGGATGCGTAGACCTCGGCTGTCCATGGCGGTGCGCCCTGGGAGGGGGAGTTGAGCGGGTTGTGGCGAAAGTCCACCGGGGTGATGATGACTTTGACTTTTTCGTAGTTGGTTTTCGCCGCCAGCACGAACAGATCCTCAACGGCGAGGTCATCCACGGTGATGCAGCCGTGCGATTCGGCATAGCCGGTGATCATGATCTCGCGGCCAAGGTCTTCGCGTTTCTCCTCCACGGCGCGGGCGCGATCGTAGGGGTTCGGATAATTGACGCGCAGCGCGAGATGAAACCGGCTGTTCGGATTGAGATTGCTGACCTCGTAGAGGCCCTCGGGCGTCATCAGATCGCCGCGGCGCAGCTTGGGGCCGAAGCGGCTGCGGATGTCCACGACGGGATAGGACGTGATGAAGCGCTGGCGATTGTCCGCACCGGGCGCATAGACCTCCAGCATTTTCTCGTCCTTGAAGGCGATCAACGTCACTGATTCCGGCGGGTAGGCCACGCCCGCTTTTTCGAACAAGGGGGCCAGTCGCTCGTCGACCGCCGCGCCGAATTCGTTGACGCGGTCCTGATCGGTCTTCAGTTCCAGCGCCGGTGCCGAAGCGCAAAAGAAAACCAGCGCCGCAATGACTTTCGTTCTCATCGCATCCCCAATCTCTTTAGTTATTCTCGTCGCATTCTAGCCCCAGGCAGTAAAATCGGCGGATGAAGTTCCTGGTCTCCGCAACCGCTGGAGCCGCACGCCGCGGCCAATTGTCGTTCGCGCGCGGCGCGGTCGAGACGCCGGCCTTCATGCCGGTGGGTACCTATGGCACGGTCAAGGCGATGACACCGGCCGAGTTGCGCGAGACCGGCGCGCAGATCGTACTCGGCAACACCTTTCACTTGATGCTGAGGCCGGGCGAACCGCTTATCCGCCGGCTCGGTGGCCTGCACCGATTCATGAACTGGGACGGGCCGATCCTCACCGACTCCGGCGGGTTCCAGGTGTGGAGCCTGAAGGAACTGCGCAAGCTGACCGAGGAGGGTGTGCACTTCCAGTCGCCGGTCAACGGCGACAAGGTCTTTCTGACGCCCGAGCGTGCGATCGAGGTGCAGCACGCGCTCGGCAGCGACATCGTCATGCAGTTCGACGAATGCACGCCGTACCCCGCCACCGAGCCACAGGCGCGTGACTCCATGCTGCTGTCCGCGCGCTGGGCTGTGCGCTGCAAGACCGCGCATGGCGAGAATGACAGCGCGCTGTTCGGCATTGTCCAGGGCGGCATGCACGCCGACGTGCGCCACGAATCGCTGGAAAAATTAACAGCGATCGGGTTCGACGGCTACGCCTTGGGCGGTTTGTCCGTGGGCGAAACTGAAGGCGAACGGCTCCATGTCCTGGATGCGGTCGTCAGCCGCATGCCGCAGGATCGTCCGCGCTATCTGATGGGGGTGGGTACGCCGCGTGATCTGGTGCAGGCGGTGAGTCGCGGCGTTGACATGTTCGATTGCGTGATGCCGACGCGCAATGCGCGCAACGGCCATCTGTTCACCTCGCAGGGTGTGGTGCGCATCCGCAACGCGGTGCACCGCGAGGATGAATCACCGCTGGATCCGCACTGCGCCTGCTCGACCTGCCGAAGCTACTCCCGCGCCTACCTGCACCATCTCGACAAATGCAATGAGATCCTCGGTGCGCGGCTCAACACCTACCACAATCTCTTTTACTACCAGCGCCTGATGCGGCGCATGCGCGACGCGATCACGGCCGGCGGTTTCCAGACATGGGCTGCGGATTTTCTGGCGACCCCGGAAGGCGCCTCCCGCGCAACGACTGAATCAGCCGAGTAAGGGCAGAAGGTCCGACTCGATTTTCTCCGGCGTATCCACGCTGCCGTAGCGTTTGACCACCTTGCCGGTCTTGTCCACCAGAAACTTGGTGAAGTTCCACTTGATGCGTTCGCTGCCCAGCAGGCCCGGTGCTGCGCTCTTGAGGTGCTGGTAAAGCGGGTGTGTATTGGGGCCGTTGACCTCAACCTTGGCGTACATCGGAAAATCCACTTCGTAAGTCAGTGAGCAGAAGTTCTTGATCTCGTTCTCGTCGCCCGGTTCCTGATGGCCGAACTGGTCACAGGGAAAGCCGAGGATCACCAGACCTTTGTCCTTGTGTTTTTTCCAGAGCGTTTCAAGGCCCTTGTATTGCGGCGTGAAGCCGCATTTGCTGGCGACATTGACCACCAGTACGACCTTGCCCTTGAGGGTATCGAGTTTCTGATCTTTGCCGTCGATGGTTTTGGCGCTGTAATCGTAGATGCCCATAACAATTTCTCCGGTTTGTCATTCCGAACGCAGTGAGGAATCTGGTTTTATTAGAAGCGAGATTCCTCGCGTTGCTCGGAATGACACGTTAAAAGTGAGTTGCGTCGAGTTGCATCAGCAGGCCGGCAGACTGACGCACGTTGGCGCACAGTGCCGGTACCTGGCTCAACAGGCGTGTGGCAAAAAATTCTGCCGTGGCGCGCTTGGATGCGCGATAGCCGGCGTCGCTCAAGGTCGCCGCTGCCTTGTTCATGCGTAGCCAGTTCCAGCCCAGATAAGTGAGCGAGAAGGCACGCAGAAAATCGGTGCAGCCGAAAGCAGCATCATCCGGCGTGGTTTTGTAGCTGTTCTGCACCCAGGCGGTGGTTTTCTCCAGTTCATCCAACGCCGCCGCCAGCGGTTTGGCGATGAAGGCATCGGCACCGGCAAGGTCTTTGTGCACCGCAGCGAAGAAGCGCTGGGGCAGGCGGCCGTTGTGCAGCATCAGCTTGCGGCGCACCAGATCCATCGCCTGAATGCCGTTGGTGCCTTCGTACAGGCAGCAGATCTTGGCATCGCGCACGATCTGCTCGACCCCGTGTTCCTTGATGTAGCCATGACCGCCGTAGACCTGCACCACCATCGAACCAAGCTCAACACCCTGATCGGTGCAGAAGGCTTTGAGCAGCGGTGTGTTGAGTTCCACCCAGTCTCTGGATTCTTCGCGCGTCGTGGCATCAGCGTGATGGTTGGCGAAATCCACGTGCAGCGCGGTCTCGTAAGCCAGCACGCGCGCGCCTTCGGTGATCGCTTTCATGTGCAACAGCGTGTGGCGCACATCGGCATGTTCGATGATCTCGCTTTTGCCGTTGGACGCCTTGCCCTGTTTGCGATCCTGCGCGTAACGAATGGCGTTCTGTGTGGCGAGTTCGCACTGTCCCAGGCCCTGGAACCCGACCATGATGCGGGCCAGGTTCATCATCACGAACATGTTCTGAATGCCCTGGTTGGGTTGACCGACCATCCAACCCTTGGCGCCCTCGAAGGACATCGTGCAGGTGACCGAGCCGTGCATGCCCATCTTGTGTTCGATGGAAACACAGCGCACGGGATTGCGTGCGCCGAGTGAGCCGTCTTTGTTGACCAGAAACTTGGGCACAACGAATGTTGAAAGTCCTTTTACGCCGGGTGGCGAATCCGGCAGCCGCGCCAGCACGAAATGGATGATGTTGTCCGCCATCCCGTGCTCGCCGCTGGTGATGAAGATCTTGCCACCGTCGATCCGATAGCCGCCGTCGGCCTGCGGGGTGGCCTTGGTCTTCACGGCGCCGACATCGGAACCGGCCTGCGGCTCGGTCATGCACATGGTGCCGGTCCATTCACCGGTGGCGAGCTTGTGGCAGTAAGTCTTTTTCTGCTCTTCGCTGCCGCAGGCGTCAATCGCCTCGAAGCAGTCCTGGGTCAGGCCGACGTAAAGTTCGAAACCGACGTTGGCGGCGCAGTTCATCTCGCCCGTGACTTTCGACACCGTGAACGGCAAGCCCTGTCCGCCATATTCGGTCGGGTTGGAGATGCCGACCCAGCCGGCTTGCTGGTAGGTTTTATAGAACTCGATCATGCCGTCGGGGATTTTCACCTCACCGTTTTTCAGCGAGCAACCCTGCTGGTCACAGATCGCGTTCAGCGGTGCCAGCCGATCCTCGACCAGCTTGGCGCATTCCTCGAACAGCCCGCCGAGGGTTTCCGGCGTGGCGTCCTCAAAGCCCGGCAGCTTCGACAGGCGCTCCAGGTGCAGCACGTTGTTGAGGACGAAGTTGATTTCGCGCAGTGGCGCTTTGTAACTGGCCATATTGAATAACTAGATTGAATTGATGGATGGAGCGGGGAACAGTACAAACTTCACCGAGGCGCCGGTTGTGGTCACTGCGGTTTCAACGGTGCCGCGATGCGTTTCGGGGCCGAGGTAGACCAGGATCAGGCCCTTGAGCCCGTTGGATCGGTTCTTGCCAAGTGCGTCGAGCAATTCAGTCAGATTGCGCTCAGTGTCCGGGCCGGCGACGCCGATGTAATCGCGTTCGCTGGCGGCCTTGGCCAGTAATGCGGCGAGTTCGACCACATCTTCGTCGTGAGACCGGGTGGCTTCTGGCACGAAGAAGTAGAAGCTCTCGATCTGTTCCGGCACATGCGCGCCGGCGGCTTCCATCGCCTTGTTCAAATCAAACCCGACCACTTCACCCGTTATTGGACTCTGCAGCAGCGCGTAGACGCCGAGGACGATGCCGCCGAGAGCGATCAGCAGGGCATGGATCGGCAGCGTGGAGCGCGGTGCGTCGTTGGAAGACATGCGCGGAAGCATAGCGGGCTCTGGCATAATTCGCCGCCTTTTTCGTTGGGACCATCACCAATGCTCGATTTCTTTCTCTCGCCCGCCTACGCGCAGGCCGCTGCGCAGCCGCCCAGCGCCCTGATGCAGTTTCTGCCCTTGGGCATCCTGATCGTACTGTTTTATTTCATGCTGATCCGCCCGCAGATGAAGCGCACGCGCGAGGCCAAGGACATGCTCAGCAAGCTGGCCAAAGGCGACGAAGTGATCACCGCCGGCGGCATGGCCGGGCGCATCACCGAGATCGGCGAAGTGTTTGTCACTCTGGAAGTTGCGGCCAACACCGGCATCAAGGTGCAGAAATCCGCCATCAGCACGGTGTTGCCCAAGGGCAGTCTCAAAGCCCAATAACGCGGTTCAGATCGCCGACACATGAAACCCTATCCGTTCTGGAAAACCCTGACGCTGATCGTGGTCACGTTGCTGGGCGCGCTGTATGCGCTGCCCAATCTGTTCGGCGAGGCGCCGGCGGTGCAGATCGGCAGCCACTCCGGCGATCCTCTGCCGGCGGATTTCGGCGAACGCACCGCGCGTATCCTGACGGCGGAAGGGCTGACGGCAAAAGTATCGGTACAGGATGGCGCACAGTGGATCCTGCATTTCGAGGACGGCACTGCTCAATTAAAAGCGGCCGATGTGTTCAAGCGCGAGCTTGGCCGCGGTTATGTGGTGGCACTGAATCTGGCGCCGACCACCCCCAGCTGGCTGCGTGCGCTCGGGGCCCGGCCGATGGCGCTGGGTCTGGATCTGCGTGGCGGTGTGCATTTTCTTCTGGAAGTGGACATTGACGACGCGCGCGCCAAGGCCGTCACCCGCTACCTCACCGACCTGCCGGCGTTTCTGCGCAAGCAGGACATCCGTTATTCCGGCCGCCGTCAGGAGGGCGATGTCATCCTGCTCGAATTCTCGGAAGGCGACCGCGCCTCGGCTGCGCAGAATGCGATCGCCACTGAATATCCGGAACTGGCGCTGAATTTTTCCGATGCCGCACCGTTGGTGTTGCAGGTGCGTCTGTCCGAGCTCGAAGCCAAGCGTATCGTTGATTTTGCGGTCAAGCAGAACCTGACCACACTGCGCAATCGCGTCAACCAGCTCGGCGTCGCCGAGCCGCTGGTGCAACGTCAGGGCGTCAACCGCATCGTCGTGCAGCTGCCGGGCGTGCAGGACACCACGCGGGTCAAGGATCTGCTCGGTGCCACCGCCACGCTGGAATATCGCGCGGTGGATGAGGGCAACAACGCTGAACAGGCTGCGGCCAGCGGCATCATCCCGCCGGATGACGAGCTGTTCTACACCCGCGAGGGCAATCGTCCGATCCTGCTGAAGAAAGAGATCATCGCCAGCGGCAATCAGCTGGTGGACGCGACGTCCACCGTCGACCAGGAATCCGGCACACCGGCGGTGTCAGTGACGCTCGATGGCAACGGCGCCAAGAACATGCTGCGTTTCACCGAGAAAAGCGTCGGCAAGCCGATGGCGGTGCTGTATCGCGAAACCGAGATCAGCACGACCTATAACGCCAAGGGCGAGCCGCTGCGTGAGCGGCGCGAAATCAACGACATCATTTCAGTGGCGACCATCCGGGGTGTCTTTGGCAAACGCTTTCAGACCACGGGTCTGGAGAGCAAGGAAGCCTTCGATCTCGCACTGCTGCTGCGCGCCGGTGCGCTGGCCGCGCCGGTCGAGATCGTCGAAGAGCGCACGGTGGGGCCGAGCCTGGGTGCCGACAACATTCGCCAGGGCTTCGCAGCCGCCGTGCTCGGGCTGACGCTGGTGGCGATCTTCATGGTTTTTTACTACCGCGTGTTCGGCATGTTTGCGGTCGCCGCGCTGCTGGTCAATCTGCTGCTGGTGGTGTCGGTGCTTTCGATCCTGCAGGCAACGCTGTCCATGCCCGGCATCGCCGGCATCGTCCTGCACATGGGCATCGCGGTGGACGCCAACGTGCTGATCTACGAGCGCATCCGTGAAGAACTGCGTGGCGGCATGACCCCGCACGCTGCCATCCAGGCAGGCTATGAGCGCGCCTTCCTGACCATCGCCGACGCCAACGTCACGGTGTTGATCGGCACGGTCGTGCTGTTCGCGCTCGGCGCGGGCGCCGTGAAGGGCTTCGCCATCACGCTGGCGATCGGCATTCTCACTTCGCAGTTCACGGCGATTGTCGGTTCGCGTGCGCTGGCGCATTTCTTCTTCGCTCATCGCAAACTCAAAGACGTTCCGGTCTGGTAATCCGCCATGAAGCTCTTTGCAGCTGTCCCCAAAATCAACTTCATGGCCCAGCGTCGCAACGGACTGGTGGTGTCGTTCGTGCTGACCCTGGCGGCGCTGACGCTGCTGGCCACGCGCGGGCTCAACCTCGGCATCGATTTCACTGGTGGCGTGCTGGTGGAAGTGCACTATCCGCAGACGGTCGAGCTGGAGCAGGTGCGCGGAGAACTCGCTCAGGGCGGATTCGAGCGCGCGGTCGCGCAGTATTTCGGATCGACCACCGACATCCTCATCCGCCTGCCGCCTGCGCAAGGCGAGAGCAGTGCCCAGGTCAGCACTGAAGTGCTCGGCGCGCTTGATGCGCGAAACAACAACATCGAACTGCGCCGCATCGAGTTCGTCGGGCCCCAGGTGGGCGAGGAGCTGACCGAGAAAGGCAGCACCGCGCTGTTGATGGCTTTCGTCGGCATCTTTCTTTACATCATGTTCCGCTTTGAGTGGAAGTTTTCGATCGGCGCGATCGCCGCACTGATCCACGACGTGCTGATGGCGATGGGATTCCTGTCGCTATTCTGGATCGAATTTGATGTCACCACGCTGGCGGCGCTGCTGGCGCTGATCGGCTACTCGAACAACGAGACCGTGGTCATCTTCGACCGCGTGCGCGAGAACCTGATCAATCAGCGCCGTGCCGACATCCTCGAAGTCGTCAATCTTTCGGTGAACCAGACGCTGCTGCGCTCGGTCATCACCCACTTGACCACGCTGCTGGTACTGACGGCGCTGCTGACACTCGGTGGTCCCAGCGTGCACAGCTTCAGCGTGGCGCTGATCGTCGGCGTGATCGTGGCGACGTATTCGTCCATCTACGTCTCGACCAATCTGGCCGTGGTGCTGGGTCTGAGCCGTGAAGATCTGTTGCCGCCCAAGCTCGATGAAAAAGACGAGATGCCGTAAAGATAGTTCCGCCTTCGGCGGGCCACTTTTGGCATTGCCCCAAAAGTGGCGAAAAAGTCTAGCGCTCGAATGCGCCGAAAGATTCCTGCGCTTCTCACGAATGAAGCTGACGCACCAACGGGACGTCCATGTCCCGCTGGTGCTGAGCCGACATCGTGTCAGCTCCACACTTCATTCGTTGCGATGCTGGCGGCGCCAGCGGCGCTCAACATCAAAAGCACTGGGGAACGAGCTTTTGATTCTCCAGCGACTCTGCGCCGCCTTGAGCTTCGCTGTGAGTGAGGAGGGCAGTCGACATGGAGTGAGCCCGCTGCGCTTCGGCAATGACTAAATGTCATTGTCGGCAGCGGCGAACGGCTGAGCGCGGCGCGGCATGGACGCCGCGTTCGCGCGGTACCCCGAACGAGCCAGAAGCTCAAGGAATCCTTCGGCGCAGTGGAGCGTGGCGTTTTTGGTTACTTTTGCCGCCGCAAAAGTAACTCGCCTTTAGGCGAAAGAGTCATTTGCTTGTAAGCGGGTGGTGTTACTTGGTGGTTTTCAGAAGCTCCGCGAACTGCGGATGCAGCTTGGGATTGGCCGCCAGCACATTGCCGGTCTTCATCATATCTGCGGCGCCATAGACTTCGCTGACCAGTCCGCCGGATTCCTGCACCAGCAACAGTCCGGCGGCGATGTCCCAGGGTTTCAGGTTCAATTCCCAGAACGCATCGAGATAGCCGGCGGCGACGTAGGCCAGATCGAGTGAAGCAGACCCGGCACGACGGACTCCCGAGGTTTTTTCGGCGATGGTTTTCAGCAGCGGCATGTAGGTGTCGAGGGTGACACCGCCGCGGATCGGCACGCCAGTGCCGACCAGCGCCTCGTCCATGTTCTTGGTTTTGCTGACGCGCAGGCGCCGGCCGTTGAGCTGGCTGCCGCCACCGCGCTTGGCGGTATACAGGTCTTGCGTGCAGGGCGCATACACCACGCCGGCCTCGAGGACGCCGCGATACTGCAAACCGATGCTGACCGCGAAATGCGGCAGCCGATGCAGGAAGTTGGTGGTGCCGTCGAGCGGATCAATGACCCAGGTAAATTCACCGCTTCCATCCGCGCCGCTTTCTTCGGCCAGCACGGCGTGATCCGGGTGATGCTTGCGGATGATGCGGATGATCTCGGCTTCGGCACTGCGATCCACTTCAGTGGCGAAGTCGCTGCGTCCCTTGCGGGTGACTTCGAGCTGCTCGACGCGCTCGTAGTTGCGCATGATGAAATTGCCGGCGGCGCGCGCAGCCGAGACGGCGATGGTGAGCAGTGGGTCCACGATGGATAAGAGCGAGAGAAGCGAAAACGTAGAATATCACGCATGAAATCCGCTCTTGAACAAATCCGCATCGTGCTGGTGCGGCCGCAGCACCCCGGCAACATCGGTGCGGCGGCGCGCGCGATGATGACCATGGGGCTGTCCCGATTGGTTTTGGTGCAGCCGGAGCGGTTTCCGCACTCGCAGGCGGTCGCTCAATCCTCCGGCGCAACCGGCATCCTCGACGAGGCCCGCGTCGTCGAAACCATCGAGCAGGCCACCGAAGGCTGTGTCTGGGTGGTGGCGGCGTCGGCGCGGCCACGGCATCTGGGCGATGAGCCGCTGACCCCCTGGGAATGCGCCGAGCGCGTCGTCGGCGCCACCGCGACCGGTGAGGTGGCGCTGATGTTCGGCCCCGAGCGCACCGGCCTCGATAACGAAGACCTTGAGCGCTGTCACGCCACCACGATGATCCCGGCGAACCCGAAATACTCGTCGTTGAACCTGGCGCAGGCGGTGCAGGTATTCAGTTACGAGCTGCGGCGCGCGGCCCAGCCTGAGGTGCCGAAAGTCTCCAGAAAACACGGTCTGTCCTGGTATGCGCCATCCACGGCCGAGCAGATGGAGGGTTTTTTCGAGCACCTGGAGAAAGTGCTGCTGGGCACCGGGTTCATCGATCCGGCGAATCCGCGTCTGCTGATGCGCCGGCTGCGGCAGATCTACAACCGCGCGCGACCGGACAAGAACGAGCTCAACATGCTGCGCGGTGTTCTCTCGTCCGTGGAAAAGCCTAAACTGCGCCGCTCGAAAAAACGTTCAGTCACATGAAGAACCTGTGGAGCGACGCCGACGCCAGCCAGTTCAAGGGTGAGTTGGCGCTGCGCGTCTACACCTCGCGCTTGCTCGGACGCGACAAATCACTGGTGCTGCATGGCGGCGGCAACACCTCGGTGAAACTCCGCGAGAAAAATCTGGTGGGTGAGGAAGAGGACATCCTTTACGTCAAAGGCAGTGGCTGGGATCTGGAGTTCATTGAGGAAGGCGGATTCGCGCCGACGAAACTGGCGCATCTGCTCAAACTGGCGAAGCTGCCAAGTCTGAGCGACCCGCAGATGATCAACGAACTGGTCACCCACATGACCCGCGCCTCCGCGCCGGCGCCCTCGGTCGAGGCGATCCTGCACGCGATCCTGCCGCACAAATATGTGGATCACACCCATTCCGATGCGGTACTGACGGTGACCAACACGGACGAGGGCGAAGCACGTATCCGAGAGATCTACGGCGACAGCGTGGTGGTGATTCCATATGTGATGCCGGGCTTCGATCTATCCAGGCTGTGTGCGGAGTTGTTTCCAAAGCTCGCAGGTCCCAACACCATCGGCATGGTATTGCTCAAGCATGGCGTGTTCTCCTTCGGCGCCACAGCGCGCGAATCTTACGAGCGCATGATCCTGTTGGTGCAGAAAGCCGAAGATTATCTTGCGAGTCAAAAAGCCTGGATGCTGCCGGCCGTCACGATCAAGGGCCAGGAAAAAATTCTGCGCCACGACCTGGTTCAGTTGCGCCGTGAGGTTTCAGCGGTTGCCGGATTTCCAATGGTCCTGCGCTGCCACCCAGATCTCCGCAGTCTTTCGTTTGCGCGCCGCGCGGATCTGGCATCGATCGCGCAAGGACCGACCACGCCCGATCATGTGATCCGCACCAAACGCATCCCGATGATCGGCCGCGATGTCGCGAACTACGCGGTTGAATATCGAAAATACTTCGAGGCGATTGCGCCGAACGCGCGCGAACCCAAAACCATGCTCGATGCGGCGCCGCGTGTGGTGCTCGACAGTGAACTCGGTCTATGTTCATTCGGTCGCACGGTCAAGGACGTCGGCATCGTCAGCGATCTTTATTCACACACCATGGATGTGATCGAGCGCGCCGAACTGCTGGGCGGCTATCGCGCCTTGCCCGCAAAGGACATTTTCGATGTCGAATACTGGGATCTGGAACAGGCGAAGCTGAAGAAGGGTGCCAAGCCGCCGGTGTTCGCGGGTGAAGTGGCGCTGGTGACCGGCGCGGCATCGGGTATCGGCAAAGCCTGTGCCGAAGCGCTGATGGCACGTGGTGCCGCAGTCATCGGCTTGGACCGCAACCCGGCAATCAAGGAGCTGTTCAAGCGTGCACAGTTTCTTGGCGTGCAGGCGGACGTGACTTCGGAGGCCGGGATTCGTGATGCGCTCGAGACTGGCGTGCGTGCGTTCGGAGGTCTCGACATGCTGGTGCTCAACGCCGGCATCTTCCCGGCGGGCACACTGATCGCGCAGCTCGACAGCGAGGATTGGCGCCGCGTGATGCAGGTCAATCTGGATTCCAACTTCGTATTGATGCGCGAATGCCATCCGTTGCTGAAGTTAGCGCCGCAAGACGGGCGTGTGGTGGTCATCGGCTCGAAGAATGTCGAGGCGCCGGGCCCGGGCGCGGTGGCGTACTCGGCGTCGAAGGCGGCGGTCAATCAGATCGCGCGTGTCGCCGCACTCGAGTGGGGCAGTGACCGCATCCGCGTCAATGTACTGCACCCCGATGCCGTGTTCGATACCGGACTATGGACGGAAGATGTGCTCAAGGCGCGCGCCGCCCATTACAAAATGACGGTGGATGAATACAAGCGCCGCAACGTGCTGAAAACGGAAGTCACCAGCCGCGATGTCGGTGAACTGGCGGCTGAGATGTGCGGGCCGCTGTTCGCCAAAACCACCGGCGCACAACTGCCGATTGACGGTGGAAACGAGCGGGTCATCTAGCCACGGTCTAAACTGCGCGCCCTATGTTCAACGGCATCCGCGAAGACATCCGCAATGTGTTGCAGCACGATCCTGCGGCGAAAAGTGCCTGGGAAGTGCTCACCTGCTATCCGGGTCTGCATGCGATCTGGTGGCACCGGCTGGCCCACGGGTTCTGGGGCCTGGGCCTGCGCTGGCTCGGCCGTTTCAGCTCGCATATCGGGCGCTGGCTCACCGGCATCGAAATTCATCCTGCGGCGAAGATCGGCCGTCGCGTATTTATTGATCACGGCTATGGCGTGGTCATCGGCGAAACTGCGGAAGTCGGTGACGACGTCACCATCTATCAGGGCGTGACTCTGGGCGGCACCTCGCTGACGCGCGGGGCCAAGCGCCATCCGACGATCGGCAACAATGTCGTGATCGGCGCAGGCGCCAAGGTGCTGGGGCCGTTCACGGTCGGCGAGGGCGCCAATATCGGCAGCAACGCCGTGGTGGTGCGCGCGGTGCCGGCGGGTGCGACGGCGGTCGGCATTCCTGCGCGCATCCTCGGCGCCGACGCCACGCGCAAAACCGAGTTCCACGCCTACGGACTCACCGACGAGGGCATGCCGGACCCGGTGGCCAACGCCATCGCCAAGATGCTCGAACACACTCAAAAGCAGGACGAGCGCATCGTGCAGCTGTGCGCGGCGCTGCATCGGCTGGGGGCGCAGCTGCCAGACGTGGAGTTGCAGAAACTGGACTTGCCGGAGTTCTGCAAAGACACGGACAGGTAGGCGATGCCGGTCTACCTCGATAACAACGCCAGCACGCACCTCGATCCGCGGGTGCTCGAAGCGATGCTGCCGTATCTGTCCGGTCCGCATGCGAATCCGTCGAGCGTGCACCGCTACGGCCGCATGGCACGCGACGCGGTCGAGGCTGCACGGCATCAGGTCGCGCGGCTGGTGAATGCGCAGCCGCAGGATCTGGTGTGGACTTCCGGTGGCACCGAGTCCAATAACCTCGCGGTGAAAGGCGCGGTCGGCAGCGGTCGCGTGCTGTATGGCGCCACAGAACATCCGGCGGTGATGGAAGCCGCCGAATCGCTGGGTGCCGAAGCCATCGCCGTGAACGGAAACGGCCATGTGCGCTGGCCGGAATTCGAGATGCAGATCAAGAAAGCGCCGGTGAAACTGGTGAGCCTGATGCGCGCCAACAACGAAACCGGCGTGATTCAGGATGTGGCCCGCGCCGTGCAACTTGCGCGTGCAGCTGGCGCGCTGATGCATGTGGACGCGGTTCAGGCCGCCGGCAAGATCGCGGTGGATTTTGCCGCGCTTGATTGCGATCTGATGAGCCTGTCCAGCCACAAGCTCTACGGACCCAAGGGCATCGGTGCGCTGGTTGTAAGAAGCGGAACCGAACTGCGTCCCTTGCATCATGGTGGCCCGCAGGAACGCGGTCTGCGCGGCGGCACCGAGAACGTTGCAGGCATCGTCGGTTTTGGCGTTGCCGCCGAGCTTGCGTTGGACGAACTGGAGCGGCGACAGGCGTTTTTGCTCAAGCTGCGCACGCAGCTTGAGGCGGGGCTCAAGACAATCGCCGGACTGACGATTTTTGCCGTGGCGGTGGAGCGCTTGCCGAACACGGTGCAGTTTGGCGTCGAGGGTTTTGAGGGCGAGGCCTTGCTGCTGGAACTGGATAAGCGCGGCATGGCGGTGAGCTCGGGTTCCGCCTGCGCCAGTGGTTCGCGCGAACCTTCGCACGTGCTGCTGGCGATGGGGCTACCGCGCGCGCTGGCACAGAGCGCGATCCGCGTCAGCCTCGGCCAGAACAACACCGAGGCCGAGGTCGCGCAATTTCTTGTCGCTTTGAAGGCAGTGCTCCAGTGATCTACCTCGATCACGCGGCGACCACGCCGCTGCATCCGCGCGCCTACGAAGCGATGCTGCCGTGGCTGAACCCGGACGGTGAGTTCGGCAACCCTGCTTCCAGTCACGCCGCCGGTTTGCGCGCTGCCAAAGCTGTCGAGCTTGCGCGGGAGCAGCTGGCGGCGCTGATTGGCGGGCAAGCGAATGAAATGCTCTGGACTTCAGGCGCCACCGAATCCAACAACCTTGCGATCAAGGGTGCGCTGGAGTTCCGCGGACTCAAAAGCGCGCATGTGGTGACGGCGCGCACCGAGCACAAGTCGGTGCTGGATACCTGTCGTCATCTTGAAACGCAGGGATTGCGCGTGACCTATCTGAAGCCGGATTCGAGCGGGCGTCTTACCGCGCCGCAGGTGATGCAGGCGCTGATGCCGGATACCGCGCTGGTGTCGCTGATGTGGGTCAACAACGAAACCGGCGTGATCAACGACATCGAGGCGCTTGCGCCCGCTTTGCGCGAGCGCGGGGTACTTTTCCACGTCGACGCGGTGCAGGCGGCGGGCAAGCAGGTGATTGATTGGGCAAAGCTTCCGATTGATTTGCTGTCTATATCGGCGCACAAGTTCGGTGGGCCCAAAGGTGTCGGTGCGCTGTCGGTGCGCAGGCAACCGCGGGTGCGGCTGGCACCGCAGATGCACGGTGGGGGTCACGAGCAGGGGATGCGCTCGGGCACGTTGGCGACACATCAGATCGTCGGCATGGGCGCTGCTTGTGCAGCGGCCGCGGTTGAAATGTCTGTTGAATCGAAGCGGTTGAGCGCGTTGCGTGACGAGCTCTGGCAGCGGTTAACGGTGTTGCCGGGGATCCACTTCAACGGCGATACGCAGCATCGCGCACCACATATTCTCAACGTCAGTTTTGAGGGCGCCGAGGGTGAAAGTCTGCGCGCCCTGCTCGGCGATATCGCCGTCAGCAGCGGTTCGGCGTGCTCGTCAGCGACACGCGAAGCCTCGTACGTGCTGCGTGCGCTGGGGCGCGATGACGAACTCGCCGGCTCGTCGTTGCGTTTTTCGTTCGGCCGCACGACGACGACGCTGGATATTTCGCTGGCAGCCGACAAAGTCATCAAGGCCGTGCAGTGGTTGCGGGGACTGGCGCCATGAGGGTACGGATGCTTAGGCGTTCAGCCGAGTCGGGCTCATGGCCGCGGCGACTCGCAACGCTAGTTCCCCATGCGGCGCATGGGGCCCCTCCACGCTGCTCGCGCCGCCCATGACCGAAAACGTTTTCGCCTACCCGGCGCCGCTGTGGCAGCGCTTTACCCGGCCAGCTCATGCAGGGTGCTGGCCCGAGGGTGAGGGCGTGCGCAGCGCGCAGGCGGGCAGCCGCTCGGCGAAATTCGTGCTGCAGCTGCAGCTGAAGGATCGCCAAGCACGCTTCAAGGCCTACGGCTGCCCAACGGCGATCGCCGTTGGCGAATGGCTGTGTGAGCAGGTCGAGCACGGTGGCCTGGAATCCCTGCGTGATATTTCGGCGACGAAAATCCGCGCGGCCCTTGAAATCCCCGAGGACAAGTCCCATTGTGCCCTGCTAGGTGAAGACGCCATACGAGCCCTATTGAAATGAGCATGCAGCTGACCGAATCCGCCGCCCGCCGCATCCAGACCCAGCTGGGTCAGCGCGGCAAGGGCTTGGGTCTGCGCGTGGGCATCAAGAAAACCGGCTGCTCGGGTTACGCCTACACCATGGATTTTGCCGATGAGGCCGGCGCCGATGACGCGGTGTTTGAAGCACACGGCGCCCGGTTGGTGGTCCGTCGCGAATTCCTGCCCATGCTTGAAGGGGTCACCGTGGACTTCCGTCGCGAAGGCCTGAACGAGTCTTTCAAGTTCCAGAACCCGAACGTCAAGGGTGAGTGCGGCTGCGGAGAGAGCTTCACGGTTTGACCCGTTTTTGGCGGCGACTCTCGCAAAAAGCTACAATTTCACCCTTCAAGTCAGCAATTCTGCTGGCCTTTTTCCATTTCTATCGGAGTCATGAGTCATGGCGGTTGAGCGCACCCTTTCCATCATCAAACCGGACGCGGTTTCCAAGAACCACATCGGCAACATCTACAACCGTTTCGAAGCCGCCGGCCTGCAGATCGTCGCGTCGCGCATGAAGCACCTGACCGAGAAACAGGCGGGCGGGTTTTATGAAGTGCATCGCGAGCGCCCGTTCTTCAAGGATCTGGTCAGGTTCATGATCAGCGGCCCCGTGGTGATCTCGGTGCTGGAAGGTGAGAACGCCGTCGCCAAGCATCGCGAGATCATGGGTGCCACCGATCCGAAGAAAGCCGCTCCAGGCACCATCCGTGCCGACTACGCCACCAGCATCGACGAGAACGCGGTGCACGGCTCGGACTCACTGGAGAACGCCAGGGTCGAGATCAACTACTTCTTCCGCGCGACCGAGCTCTGTCCGCGCACGCGTTGATGTCATGAGCACCTCCGCCGCCGTCAACCTGTTCGGTCTCGACCGGGCGGCGCTGCGCGCGGAGTTCGCGGCCAAGGGTGAGAAGCCGTTCCGGGCCGACCAGATCATGCAATGGATCTATCGGCGCGGGTTTGATGATTTCGATGGCATGTCGAATATCTCCAAGGACCTGCGCGAACAGCTGAAGGACTGGTTCGTCATCCAGCCCCCCGAGCTGATCACCGAGCAGCTTTCCGCCGACGGCACGCGCAAATGGCTGTTGAAGGCCGGCGAGGGCCAGGCCATCGAGACGGTGTTCATCCCTGAAGACGACCGCGGCACGCTGTGCATCTCTTCGCAGGTTGGTTGTGCGATGGACTGCTCGTTCTGCGCCACCGGCGCTCAAGGCTTTTCACGCAATCTCAGCACTGCCGAAATCATCGCCCAGGTCTGGTTCGCGGCGAAGACGCTTGGCAGCGATTTCCAAGATGAGCGCGTGATCTCCAACGTCGTCTTCATGGGCATGGGCGAGCCGCTGGCGAATTACAACGCGGTGCTGCCGGCGGCGCGCATCCTGCTGGACGATTTCGGCTTCGGTTTGTCCAAGCGCCGCGTCACGGTGAGCACTTCGGGTCTGGTGCCGTTCATGGACCGGTTGAGCGAGGACTGCGATACCGCGCTGGCGGTTTCCCTGCACGCGCCGAACGACGAATTGCGCGACGTGCTGGTGCCGATCAATAAAAAATACCCGCTGTCGGAACTGATGGACGCCTGCCGCCGTTATGTCGACAGCAAGAATTACAAGGCGCACATCACCTACGAGTACGTGATGCTCGATGGCATCAACGATACGCCGACGCACGCGCGTCAGCTGGCAAAGCTGCTGGCCGGCATGCCGGCGAAAGTGAATCTGATTCCGTTCAACCCATTCCCAAAATCCGAATACAAGCGCTCGCCGGTGCAGCGCATCCGTGCATTCAGCGAACTGCTGCGCGAGAAAGACGTGTTCGCCACCACGCGCAAAACGCGCGGTGACGACATCGCGGCGGCCTGCGGGCAGTTGGCAGGGCAGGTGGTCTCCCGCCAGAAAAACAGGCTCGGCAACATCCCGGTGACCGTGCAATGAGGCTCGCCCTGATCATTCTCGCGCTGACCGTGAGCGCCTGCGTCACGGACGGTCCCGAAAGTGCCGGCAGCAAGCCCGACTACGCCGAGGCTTCGCGTCTGAACAGCGAGTTGGGTGCCGACTATCTGCGCAAGGGCCAGCTCGAACTCGCCAAGGAAAAACTCGAGCGCGCGGTCGAGCAGGATTCCGATAACGCACAGGCCCATGCATCGCTGGCGCTGGTGCACGCGCAACGGGGTGATACGCGCGAAGCCAAGCGCCATTTCCGCAAGGCGCTGTCACTCAAAAATGATGACCCGTCATTGAAGAACAATTACGGTACTTTTCTTTGTGATCAGGGCGAGGTCAAGGAAGCGGTGGAGCTGTTTTTGCAAGCGGCACGCGACCGCAGCTACCCCACGCCCGAAGCGGCACTGACCAACGCCGGCATTTGCCTGCGTAGAACCACGGATACCTCACAGGTCGAAGGCTATTTCCGAGAGGCCTTGCAGATCAACGCCGAATTTCCGGATGCGTTGTCGCAGATGGCGCAGTTGTCTCACGACCGTGGCGACCATCTGCGTGCACGTGCCTTTCTTCAGCGTTTTGAGCGTGCCGGCAAACATTCAGCCGAAACCTTGCGGCTGGCTGCCCAGACCGAGCGCGAACTCGGTGACCGCGTCGCCGCGGCACGCTATGAACGCCGTCTGAAAAAAGAATTCCCCGACGCCAAACCCTGATTTTTTAAATCACCGAACCGCCATGACGCCTGAAGCCCCTGCGCCTGTTGTTGACGAAACCCCCGCCGCTTCCGAAAGCCCCGGGGCTTTGATCCGTCGCACGCGCGAGCGCGCCGGCATGTCACTGGAGGATCTGGCCGGACAGATCAAGCTGTCGAAGACGACGCTGGATGCGTTGGAACGCGATGGGTTTGCGCAGCTCGGACAGCCGGTTTACGTCCGTGGCTACTACCGCAAGTGCGCCAAAGTGCTGCCCTTGTCCGAGCAGCAACTGATTGCCGCGTACGAAACCCGCGTCAAGCCCGTTGCGCCAGTCACGCCGCAGCGTATTCCGCTGGCGGGCGGCGTCAGCTCCGGTGCGGCGCAGGGGCAGTCGCGGCAGACGCTGATCATCGTCGCCGCCGTCGGCGTCCTCATCGGGGGTCTGTACTGGTTCTCCGGCGGCGAGACGCAGCGCTCCGTTACCAAGCCTGCGGCGCAGATCACTGAAGTGCCGATGGCCGCTGCCGACGTGGCGCCGGCTGAGTCGCAGATCGTCGAGCCGGTGGCCCTGCCGCCCGTCGCGGAGGCCACGCCCGTAGAAACACCGGCCGCAATCCACGCTGAACCTGCCGCGCCGGCGAATCAGTTGACGCTGCAGTTTCTCGAGGCTTCGTGGGTGCGCATTGAAGACAGTCGCAACAAGACCTTGCTGATCGGCCTGGTGCGCGCTGGCGAGAAGCAGGCCCTGAATGGCGAGCCGCCCTACACGGCGTTCATTGGCAACGCGCGCAAGGTGCGCGCGGAATTCAACGGCCAGCCGTTTGATTTCTCGCGCCATATCCAGGGCAACGACACCGCGCGATTCAGCGTTCCGTAAATCGCTCGGCCGCATGAACAAATTCCAGTCCCTGCGCGGATTCAACGACGTGCTGCCGGCGGACGCGCCGGCGTGGCGCCATCTGCTGCGCACGGCTGATGAAGTGTTCGCGGCCTATGGCTATGCCGAAGTACGGCTGCCGCTGCTGGAGCAGACGGAGCTGTTCAAACGCTCCATCGGCGAAGCCACCGACGTCGTCGAAAAAGAGATGTTCAGCTTTCAGGACCGCGAAGGCGACAGCCTGACCCTGCGCCCCGAGGCCACCGCCAGTCTGGTGCGTCTGGGGCTCGAACATGGCTTGCTGCACAACCAGCAGCAGCGGCTGTGGACCTGGGGGCCGATGTTCCGTCACGAGCGACCGCAGGCGGGACGCTACCGGCAGTTTCACCAGCTGGATATCGAAGCCTATGGATTGGCCGGGCCGGATATCGACGTCGAGCTGATCGCCGTGTCTGCGCGCCTGTTCCGCACACTGGGTCTGAGCGGCCTGACGCTGGAACTCAATTCGCTTGGCGGCCCGGACACGCGCGCGGCCTATCGTGCTGCGCTGGTCGCGTTTCTGGAAAAGCATGAGGCTCACCTGGATGCCGATTCGCAACGTCGTCTGCGCAGCAATCCGCTGCGCGTGCTCGACTCCAAGGTTCCGGCGACCCAGGCGGTCGTCAAGGACGCCCCCGTCATCACCGAACATCTGGATGCCGAATCGCGCGTGCATTTCGAAGGCATGCAAAAAGGCCTGTTCGATTTAGGCATCGCCTTCACGGTCAATCCACGCATCGTCCGGGGTCTCGACTACTACACGCGTGGCGTGTTCGAGTGGACGACGACGCAGCTGGGCGCTCAGGGCACGGTCTGCGCCGGCGGCCGCTATGACGGCCTGGTCGAACAGCTCGGTGGTACGCCGACGCCAGCCGTGGGCTGGGCGCTGGGCGTCGAAAGATTGCTGATGTTGATGAAGGCGCAGAACGCCCCTGTGCCGGGATATTCGCCGCAGGTCTATGTCTGCAGCCTCGGTGAGGCGGCCGAACGGGAAGCGGCGCGTCGCATCGAGATCTTGCGTGACGCCTTGCCGGCATTGCGACTGATCCTGAACGCGGGCGGCGGCAAGCTGCCGGTACAGCTCAAGCGCGCCGACCGCTCGGGCGCGACACTGGCCCTGATCCTCGGCGAGGCCGAAGCCGCGAAGGGCGTGATTCAAGTAAAATCCCTCCGCGAAAACACCCCCCAGACCGAATGCGCCTGGCCGGAACTCCCGGCACGGCTGTCGGCACTATTGAGCCCGAATTGAGAATCGCATGTCGCATTACGATGATGAAGCACAAGTCGAAGAACTGAAGAAGTGGTGGAAGGAGAACCGCGCGCCGCTGATCGCGGGCCTGGTGCTGGGCCTATCCGGCATTGTCGGCTGGCAATACTGGCAGAGCTTCGAGGCGCGACGTTCGGCCGAGGCTTCGCAGATGTTCGAGACGCTCAAGCTGGCCGCCAATCAGAACAAGGTCGGCGAGACCCGCGCCATCGTCGAGAAACTGAAATCCGAATACGCCCGCACGCCCTATGCAGCCAGCGGTGCATTGCTGGCGGCACGACTGGCGGCGGATCGCAAGGACTGGAAGATCGCCGGTGAAGAACTGCAGTGGGTTGACGATCATGCACGCGACGACGGCATCCGCCAGATCGCGCGGCTGCGTCAGGCGCGCGTGCTCTGGCAGATGGGTAAGCCGGAAGATGCGCTGAAGCGGATTCCTGCCGTACCTGAAGCCGGCTTCGAGCCGCTGTATGACGAGTTGCGTGGCGACATCAAGCTGGCACAGGGTGATCGGCTGGCTGCGCGCGAGGCCTACCAGAAGGCGCTGTCTGGCGCCGCAGCTGCCAATCGCGAGTTGATCCAGCGCAAGCTGGACGATCTTGCGGACGTGGCGGCGGCTTCCTGATGTCCCGTTTAGCGGCCGTTCTCCTGCTGGCTTTGCTGGCGGTTGCCTGTGGCGAGAAGGGCAAGATCAAGAAACCGGCGGAGTTGCAGAAGATCGCCGCCCCCAAGGTCGATCCGCGTTACGCCTGGAGTGCGCGTGCGGGCACCGGCTCTGGCGCGATCCTCACCACGCTGCAACTGTCGGTGCAGCCGGATGCGGTTTATTCCGCCGATGTGGAAGGCGGCGTGTTCGCCTTCGATGCGGTGGCGGGACGCAATCTCTGGCGCGCCGAGACCGGCGCGCGTCTGTCGTCCGGGCCGAGCGTGCATGGCGCCCTGGTTCTGGTGGGCACGCTGGACGCTGAAGTGCTCGCGCTGCGACGCAGCGACGGCAATCCGCAATGGCGCGCCACGCTGCCCAGCGAAGTGCTGGCACCGCCGACGCTCTCGGGCGATGTCGTGGTCGTGCGCACGGCCGATGGCCGGCTGTTCGGTCTCTCCGCGGCAGACGGGTCGCGCCTGTGGAGCGTCGACCGCAGCCAGCCGGCGCTGACGCTGCGCGGCCAATCGGCGCCGCTGGCGGTGGGTTCGACCGTCATCGCCGGACTCGATAATGGCCGGCTGATCGCGCTGGACGCCCGCGACGGCAAGCCGCTGTGGGAGCAGACCGTGTCGGCGCCGAACGGCCGCACCGAATTGGAACGCATCACGGATATCGACGCCCACCTGATCCCGGGCGATGGCGTGATCTACGTCGCCAGCTACGGCGGCGAAGTCGCCGCGGTGTCGCTGGAAACCGGCGATGTGCTGTGGCGCTATGCACTGAAAAGCTACAGCGGAATGGCCTTGGCGGATGACCGCCTGGTGATCAGCGATGAGGATGGCCGCGTCTGGGCGCTCGACCACAAATCCGGCGCCGTGCTGTGGAAGCAGGAAGGTCTGCTCAATCGTCGCGTGTCAGCCCCTGCGGTGCAGGCGGGCAGCGCGGTTGTCGGTGATTTCGAGGGCTATCTGCACTGGCTGTCGCTGAAAGACGGCAGCTTCGTCGGCCGCAGCAAGCCGTTCAGCGATCCGATCGTCGCGCCGGTCGTCGCCGGCGGTGCGAATATCTTCGCGCTCGATGTCGAAGGCCGCATCGCCGTTTTGCAGTCACCGCCGAAGAGCTGATTCGTCATGAGTTCGCGCCTGCCGCTGTTCGCGCTGGTAGGCCGGCCGAACGTCGGCAAATCCACCTTTTTCAACCGGCTCACCGATACGCGCAATGCGCTGGTGCTGGATCTGCCCGGTCTGACGCGCGACCGCCAGTACGGTCGCGGCGAATTCGAGGGTCGCGCGTTCCGCGTCACCGACACCGGTGGATTGTTCCCCGAGAATGCCGATGGCATCGCCAAGCAGGCCGAAGCGCAGGCACGGCTGGCGATCACGGAGGCTGATCGCGTGCTGTTCCTGGTGGACGCGCAGGCCGGACTGATGCCGGACGACCGCGCCATCGCCGCGCAACTGCATAAATCCGGCAAGCCCGTGACGCTGATTGCCAACAAGGCCGAGTCGCGCGCGCGTGAAGCGCTGGCCGAGTTCCACGCCCTCGGGTTTGGCGAGGCGCAAACGATTTCCGCCGAGCGCGGCGAAGGCGTCACCGCCTTGTTGTGCAAGCTCTCTGCGGAGATGGTGGACGCGCCGGTCGAACTGCCGGTCGGCAACGAGATCCGCATCGCCATCATCGGCCGGCCCAATGTCGGCAAATCCACCCTGATCAACCGTCTGGTCGGCGAGGAGCGCGTGCTGGCGGCCGATCAGCCCGGCACCACGCGCGACGCCATCGAAGTGCCGTTCAGTCACGCCGGGCGCGATTACCTGCTGGTGGATACCGCCGGCGTGCGTCGCAAGGCGCGGGTCGAGGAGCACCTCGAGAAACTGTCCATCGTCAAAACGCTTGACGCGATCGAGCGTGCGCATATCGTGATTGCGGTCGCTGACGCGCAGGCCGGCATCGGCGAGCAGGACGCCAAGATCATCGGGCTGGCGGCGCATCATGGCCGCGCCATGATCATCGCGGTCAACAAGTGGGACGGGCTGGCGGAAGATCAGCGCGAATGGGTCAAGTCGGAAGTGGACCTGAAACTGCCGTTTTTGTCCTACGCGCCACTGCATTTCATCTCGGCGCAGCACGGTTCGGGACTTGGCGAGTTGATGAAAGATGTGGTGCAAGTGCACGAGGCGGTGCAGCGCGAGCTGTCCACGCCCGACCTCAACCGCGTGCTGCAGCAGGCGATGCAATCACACCAGCCGCCGGCGGTGATCGGCCGGCGCATCAAGCTGCGCTACGCCCATCAGGGCGGACGCAATCCGACGGTGATCGTGGTCCATGGCAACCAGACCGAGCGGCTGCCGGATGTCTACAAGCGTTATCTCGCCAACGAGTTCCGGCGCGAATTCAATCTGCGCGGCATTCCGCTGCAGCTGGTGTTCAAGACCGGCGACAACCCGTTCAAGGGCAAGAAAAATATTCTCTCAGCGCGCCAGCAGATGAAGCGCAAGCGTCTTTTTACGCGCCTCAAGGCAAAAAGAAAGAAGGGCGACAAAAAGTAATTACAATACGCGCCCTTGCAGATTCCTCGAGCGGAAAAAGCGATGAGCGACGTAACGCGGCAGACCTTCAATGAGGTGATGGTTCCGATCTACAACCCGGCGGACGTGATTCTGGTCCGCGGTGCGGGTTCGCGCGTGTGGGACCAGCAGGGCCGCGAATATGTGGACTTCGCCTGTGGCATCGCGGTGACGGCGCTCGGCCACGCGCATCCGAAACTGATCGCCGCACTCACCGAGCAGGCCGGCTGGATCTGGCACGTCTCGAACCTGATGACCAACGAGCCGGCGCTGCGGCTGGCACGGAAGCTGACGTCACTGAGCTTTGGCGAGCGGGTGTTCGTGTGCAACTCCGGCGCCGAGGCCAACGAGGCGGCGTTCAAGCTCGCGCGCAAGTACGGCAACGCGCAGGCGAAAGACAAGAACGAGATCATCTCGTTCACCAACGCCTTCCACGGCCGCACGCTGTTCACGGTGAGCGTTGGCGGGCAGAAGAAATACACCGAAGGTTTTGAGCCGCTGCCGGGCGCAATCACCCATCTGCCGTTCAACGATGTGGCTGCGCTGAGCAAGGCTGTATCGGCCAGGACCTGCGCAGTGGTGCTGGAGCCGGTGCAGGGCGAGGGTGGGGTGACGCCTGCCACCGCAGAGTTTTTGCGCACCGCACGGGAATTGTGCACAAAGCACGGCGCCTTGCTGATCTATGACGAGATCCAGACCGGCATGGGTCGCAGTGGCACGCTGTTCGCCTATCAGCAGACGGGCGTGACACCCGACGTGATGACGCTGGCCAAGGGCCTCGGCGGCGGCTTCCCGATCGGCGCGATGCTGACGACGGCGACGATTGCACAGACGCTGAGCTTCGGCACCCATGGCACCACCTTCGGCGGCAATCCACTGGCCTGCGCGGTCGCCGGTGCGGCGGTGGACGAGATCGCAAAACCTGAAATCGCTGCCAACGTGAAGGCGCGCAGCCTGCAGATGCAGGACGGCCTCAACGCCATCGGCAAGCGTTATGGCATTTTCGCGCCCACGCGCGGCCTTGGCCTGCTGCTCGGTGCGCCGCTGTCCGCGACATGGAAAGGCCGCGCCAAGGACGTCACCGCTGCTGCGCTCAAGCACGGCGTGTGGGGACTCAATGCGGGCGCCGATGTGCTGCGTTTTGCGCCGGCGCTGAACATCAGCGAGGCCGACATGGCCGAGGGACTCAAACGTCTGGATGCGGCTTGCGCAGAACTCGTGGCGCTACCCAAGGCCTCAAACGGCTGACTCCCAGACGATTTTTCTTGCGGCCTTGAACCAGCGCTCGGCCTGCGGGCCGCAGCGTTTCTCGATCTCGCTGCGCTTGATCTTCATGGTCGGCGTCAGCAATCCGTTCTCCATCGTCCACGGTTCACCGACGATGGCGATGAAGCCGAGCAGTTCATGCGGCTCCAAGGTGGCGTTGACTGAAACCAGCAGCGATTCCATCTCTTGCTCGATGGCGCTGCGGTCATTGCCCGCTGCCTGTCTCTGCCGTAGCTCAGGCGCGAGCTGAATTAGCGCGAAGGCCGCTGGCGTGCCGACGCCGGTGACGCAGGCGATCTCCACGCTGGGGTGGTTGCCGAGCTTGTTCTCGATCGGCACCGGCGCCACGTACTTGCCCTTGGCGGTCTTGAACAATTCCTTGACGCGGCCGGTGATGGTCAGATAACCGTCGGCATCGAGCGAGCCGCGGTCGCCGGTCTTGAAGAACCCGTCGGGCGTGAAGCTCGCCGCCGTGGTCTGCGGATCCTTGTAATAACCCATCATGTCGCCCGGGCTTTTCACCAGGATCTCGCCCTCGTCGGAGATGCGGCACTGCACCCCGGGCGAGCAGAAACCGACGGTGCCGAGTTTGACCTTGCCGCGGCGGTTGCCGTGCGAATAGGCGAAGTTCTCCGACATCGCATAGCCCTCGAGCAGTTCGAGGCCGAGGCTGCGATACCAGGCGATGATGTTCGCCGCCAGCGGCGCCGAGCCGCTGATCGCCACGCGCGTGTGCTCCAGTCCCAGCTGCTTGAGGATCTTGCGCTTGACGAGGCGACCGAGCAGCGGGATGCGGAACAGTTTCTTCTGTTTCTCCAGCGGCAGTTTTTCGCAGACGCCCAGATAGAACTTGGTCCACAGCCGCGGCACCGAGAAAAAGAACACCGGCCGCGCGCGCCGCAGGTCGTCCAGGAACGTCTCCAGCGACCAGGCGAAATACACGTGCAGGCCGTTGTACAGCGCCGGTGCTTCCAGCACCGCGCGTTCGGCGGCGTGCGCCAGCGGCAGGTAGGACAGCACGCGGTCGCCGAACTTGACCTCGGCGCCGTCGATCTGGTGCAGACCTTTTGGCGTTTCCATCATGGCGTTGAAAGAAATCATCACGCCCTTGGGCCGACCGGTGCTGCCCGAGGTGTAGAGAATCGTCGCCAGCTCCTTGGGGTCACGCTTTGAAGGGTTGGCGGTCGGTGAGGTTTTAGCGACGATGCCGTCCCAGTCCGGTGCATTGAGCTTGGGCGCCAACGGCAAACGGATCTTCGGCAGGGCATCGGGCAGGCCCGGAGCTACCACCGGCCACAAATCGTCAAGTTTGCCGATGAAGATCAGACGGGCTTCGCTGTGTTCCAGCACGTAACGCACGGTCTCGGCATTGGCGGTCGGATACAGCGGCACCGAGACATGACCCGAGGCCATGATGGCGAGATCGCAGATGATCCAGTGCGCGCTGTTCTTGCCGAGGATGGCGATATTGCTGTTCGCCGGCAGATTCAGCGATTGCAGATGTGCAGCCATGCGCCGCACCTGATCCGCGACCTGCTTCCAACTGTAATCAACGACCCGGTCGCGAGCGACCGGTTGGGTGAAGGCGATCGCCTCCGGCTGCTCGCGCTCCCAGCGCCACAGGCATTCCAGCAAGGTTGCGGGTTCGCTCATCTCCTCACGCCCCGATTAAGTTTTTGTCCGCACACTCTAATCGTTTGACCGGTGATTCCGTAAGCCCCGGGCGGGCAGAAATGTCAGCCGTGACAGCAATCTCAAGTGTCAAGATTTTGGGCGTGCCAGCAGCGCCTTGAGATCGGCAAAAGGATTGCCCGTGGCCGGCCCGTGATTCGCTGCGGACGGAACAACGCCGGTCGAGTCGAGATAACGCGAGTGCTCGTTGTCGTGGCAATACAGGCACAGCAGTTCCCAATTGCTGCCGTCGGGCGGGTTGTAGTCGTGATCGTGATTCTTGTGGTGGACCGTCAGTTCGTGCAGGTTGGCGCGAGTGAATTCGCGTCCGCAGCGGCCGCAGACATGCGGGTACATCTTCAGCGCCTGTTCGCGGTAACCCTGGCCGCGCTCATCGGCCCTGCGCCGGGCATCCGCCACGATCTTGTCGAGTTTTCTGTCGTCCATCGCTGAATGCGCCTTGGGTCAACCGACCTTTAGTTCAGAGGGTAGATCACCCGCTCACCCTGCCAGTCCAGCACCAGACCGTTGGCGGTGATTTCGACGATCTTCGGTCCTGAGGCCAGGGTTTCGCCCTCGGTGTAGCGGTAACCATCGATCCGCACGAAACGCGCTTTCGGGTTGGTGTCCCAGCTATGCACCTGGAATGTCAGCGCCGGGAACGCGGCGCGATAGGCCGCCGGCGTGTCGTTGAGCTTGACCGGCGTCTTGTTGCGCGGTGGCGTTTGTGCGATCTCGGGCGGCGGGGCAGGCGGCGGTGCCGCAACGCGAATCTCCGGCTCTGGCGCCACCGGCGCTGCCGGAACGATGGGTGATTCAAGCTGTTGGGATTCTTCCGGTCCCGTCACTTCGTCAAAGCTGGCAACTTCTTCGGTGCCGATGATGGGTTTTTCCGGCTCTGAACTGAGTTTGGGTGCGATGCGTGCGGGCGCAGCCTCAATCGGTCCTGCCGCTTCGATGCTCTCCTGCCGCAACTCGACGAGCGTTTCGACGGGCTGCGTTTTTGGCGCCGCCGAAAAATATTTCCAGCCTGCAAGGCCGGCGATCACAATCGCCACGCCGCCCATCAGCACCCAGCGCAGCGGGCTCGCCGGCTCGGCGAGCGACACCGGACTCAGTGCCGGCAGGCCGGACATCGCCTGTGCGCCGCGTTCGCTTTCGGCGCGCTTGAGAGCGTCGAGGATCAGCGACATCAGCGCGCCTTCAATATGGGCGGCGCGGTATCCGCGAAATCCGACAGCGCGATCAAGGTGCGCAGGCCGACTACGCCATCGGCGATCAGGCTGCGCTTCTGTTGATAGCGCACGACCTCATCGCGCAGCGGCAGGTCGAAATAGTCGGAAGGCTCGCCGGTGAGCGTGCGGCCTTCGGCCTTGGCCAGGCGTGTGCGCAGCCAGCGCACGTCGGGGCTCAGCGAATCCGGCAGCAGGAAGGTAGAGGCGGTCTCACGTTTCCACAGCAGCAGAAAGTCACCGTTCCACAGCAGGTCGAGTTGATCGGCGGAGATGCGCGTCACGCCCTTGCGCGTTTCCAGTACGGCGGTCTTCCCATCGAACCCGCTCAAGAGCGCATGGCGCGTATCGCCACGGCCGGTGGATAGTGCCAACACCGCCGGACGATTGATCTGCTCAAGGTCAGTCCAGTTGCCGGTGCCGCGGTAGCACATCAGGTCCAGCCGCACGAGCGCCTTGCACAACGGTTCGCCTTCCTCGACCTGCGGCGCGACATTCCAGATCCTGATCAGGCGTGCCAGCACGCTGCCCAGGGATTCGCCTTGCGCCAGCACCTGATCGAGCTCGCTGGACAGCGCCGGTGCAGCGGCCGGTGGTGGTTCCACTGCTGCCGGTGCAACAGGTGCCGCGACCGCCACGGGTTCGGGTTCAGCGGGGGCTGGGGCGAAAAACTCCGGTGCGCGCCACCAGAAGGCGGCGCCCATCACCGCAAAAATCAGCACGACGAGGGCGACGTCGAAACCGCTCCATCCGCCCGTCAAACGCATGCGGCCCGGATTGACTTCACCGCGCACTTCTTTCGCGGCGCGACGCACCAGGTCCTTGGTCACCGGACGCACACCGCGTGCATAAGCGCCGAGCAGGGCGCGGTCGCAGAGGATGTTGATGTTGCGCGGCACGCCCTGCGTGAGTTTGTGGATCAGTGACAGGGCCGACGGCGCGAAGCTGCGCACGTCGCCGCCGGCGATGCGCAGACGATGGGCGATGTAGGCGCGGGTCTCGTTCGAGGTCAGCGGCGTCAGGTGGTAGCGCGCGGTGATGCGCGAAGCGAGCTGGCGCAGGTCGTCGCGCGCCAGCAGTTCGGCCAGTTCCGGCTGGCCGACCAGCATGATGCGCAACAGCTTGTCCTTGTGTGTCTCGAGATTGGTCAACAGGCGCACCTGTTCCAGAACTTCCGGCGCCAGGTTCTGCGCCTCGTCGATGATCAGTAGCGTGCGTCGGCCACGCGAGTGCGCGTCGAGCAGGTAAACATTAAGTGAATCCACTAACGTTTTGATCGTGCTAGATTTTTTATACGGTATGTGGAGCTCGTCGCAGATCGAGGCGACGAATTCGAGTTCGCTCTGGCGCGGATTGATGATGATCGCCACATCCACATCCGTCAGTTTCTGCGCGAGCAGGGTGCGGATCATGGTGGTCTTGCCGGTGCCGACTTCGCCGGTGAGCTGGACGAACCCGCCGGTCGGTCCCGCGCCGTACAGCAGGTGACCGAGCGCCTCCTGATGGCGCGGCGACAGATACAGATAAGCCGGGTCGGGCGTGATCGCAAACGGTTGTTCGCGCAGGCCGAAGAAGTTCAGGTACAAGTGAGCGTGTGTTTTTTTATAGGGAGGTCGAGTATAGCGAGCCGCTAAGCGGGTGGGCCTCAAAAACCATCGGCGCTGGCGCAAACGCCAATCCATGCGCCTTGCAATGCCGCTAGGCTGCGTCTGTCGCCGGATGTTCCCCTGCGGCGCGGCCCGTCATAGCGCGGGTTTCACGGCGCGCAGTAGATTGCGTCGCAAAGACAGGAGTGGTCATGGCCGTTGAACATTTCGATGTGCTGATCGTGGGCGCGGGTCTGTCCGGCGTCGGCGCCGGCGTGCATCTGCAGAAGCGCTGCCCGAAGAAAACCTATGTCGTGCTGGAAGCGCGCGATGCCATCGGCGGCACCTGGGACCTGTTCCGCTATCCGGGCATCCGCTCTGATTCCGACATGTACACGCTCGGCTATTCGTTCAAGCCGTGGACGCAGGCCAAGGCCATCGCCGATGGGCCGTCGATCCTCAGCTACGTCCGCCAGACGGCGAAGGACTACGGCGTCGAGTCGAAGATCCGCTTTAACCACGCTGCCAAGCGCATCAGCTGGTCGAGCCAGGATGCGAAGTGGACGGTCGAGGCCGAACGCGGGCCATCGAAGGAACTCGTTCGTTTCACCTGCAATTTCATCTACAACTGCAGCGGCTACTACAGCTACGCCGGTGGTTACACGCCGGAGTTTCCGGGCGTATCCAACTTCAAGGGTCAGCTGATCCATCCGCAGAAGTGGCCGGAGAATCTCGACTACAGCGGCAAGAAAGTGGTGGTGATCGGCAGCGGTGCGACCGCGGTGACGCTGGTGCCCTCGATGACCGACAAGGCCGCGCACGTGACCATGCTGCAGCGCTCGCCGACCTACATCATGTCCTTGCCGGCCGAGGACGCCATCGCCAATTTCCTGCGCCGCATCCTGCCGGCGAAAGTCGCCTACATCATCACCCGCTGGAAGAACGTGCTGATGCAGATGTTCTTCTACAAGCTCAGCAAAGCGGCGCCGGGTGTGGTCAAGGGCATGACGCGCCATGTCGCACGCCAGGGACTGGGGCCGGACTTTGACTTGAGCCACTTCAAGCCCAAGTACAACCCCTGGGACCAGCGCGTCTGTCTGGTGCCGGACGGCGATCTGTTCAATGTACTGAAGGCGGGCACTGCCTCCATCGTCACCGACCACATCGAGACCTTCACCGAAAAAGGCATCAAGCTGAAATCGGGCAAGGAACTGGAGGCCGACATCATCGTCAGCGCCACCGGTCTGAGCATGCTGGCGCTGGGCGGCATGCAGATCGCGGTTGACGGCCGCAGCATCGAGCTCGGCAAGACCATGAGCTACAAAGGCATGATGCTGAGCGGCGTGCCGAACCTGGCGCTGGCACTCGGTTACACCAATGCCTCTTGGACGCTGAAGTGCGACCTGACGTCCGAATATTTCTGTCGCTTGCTCAATCACATGGACAACCACGGCTACCGGCAATGCACGCCGCGCAACAACGATCCGTCGGTGACGGAAGTGCCGCTGATCGATTTTTCGTCCGGCTATGTCCTGCGCGCGGTCGAGAAGCTGCCCAAGCAGGGCTCGAAGGCGCCGTGGAAGCTGTATCAGAACTACGCGCTGGACATCCTCACGCTGAAGTTTGGCGCGGTCGAAGACGGCGCCATGGAATTTTCCAGTGCCGCTACCGCGGTTCCGGCAATGCAGGGCGCCAACAGCTAGGGAATCGCTGATTAATTCCCGTTCGTGGTGAGCTTGTCGAACCATGAACGGGTAAAAGTGGCGCCCTTCAACGACTCGGCCGCTCACCCTTCGACAGGCTCAGAGCCTGTCCCGAGTCTGTCGAGGGAGCGAACGGCCAATTGTTTAGGGGTTCCCTAGCTGAGGCAGTAATCCTCTAGCGGAAACCGCGAAGCTTTCCATAGCGCCAGATAAGTCGTCGTCGGCCGCAGCAGCGTGGCCTCGCCATGCTGGTTGAAGTAATAGCTGCGTGCCGGCGCGCAATTGCCGTTGACGAACACCGAGCGGCTCACGCGCTGCTTCATCACGCTCAGATAGCTAGCGTTGGCGGCCTCCGATACTTCAAACGTGTTCGCCTGCTTGCGTTTCATTTCATTGAGCAGGCGCTTCATGTGCTTCATCTGCACTTCGATCGTATTGAAGTAGGACAAGCCGCTGTACGCGTAAGGGCTGGGCAGGCTGAACAGGTTGGGGAAGCCCGGCACTGAAATACCTTCGTAGGCCTGGAAACGGTTCTGTCGCCACCACGCGCCCAGATTGCGTCCGGACTTGCCGACGACTTCGATGGCGGGGAAGTTCTTCTCCCACAGATCGAAGCCGGTGGCCAGCACCAGCGTGTCGATCTCACGTTTCTTGCCGTCGCTGGTGACAATGCCGTCCGGCTCGATGCGCTCAATGCCGTCCGTCACCAGTTCGACATTGGGCCGGTTGAAGGTCGGGTAATAAGTGTTCGAGAACGTTGGCCGTTTGCAGCCGAAACTGTAATGCGGCGTGAGCTTGGCGCGCAGGAACGGGTCATTGATCTGTCGCGCCAGGTGCGCCTTGCAGACTTTCTCCATGCGCCGGGTCACGCTGGGCCACTGCTTGTTGTAGAGCACGCCCAGCACCATGATCAGCTCAAGGATCGTGTCGGTGAAAAACCGCGCGATGCGCTGGGTGAACGGCAGCGAGTTGAACATGCGCCGCACCCACGGCGCGATCTTCGCATCCGCCTTGGGCGTGACCCAGATCGCGGTGCGCTGGAACACCGACATCTGCTTGAGCTTGGGCGCGATCATCGGCAGCAGCTGCACGGCGGTCGCGCCGGTGCCGATCACCGCCGCACGCTTGCCGTTGAGGTCGTAAGTGTTGTCCCAGGCGGCGGTGTGGATGATTTTGCCAGCGAAGGATTGGATGCCCGGGATGTCGGGCACATGCGTCTGCGACAGGAAGCCAGTGGCCAGAATCAGCAATCGCGCCGTCAGCGGTTTCTGCCCTGCGGCATGCACCGTCCAGCAGCGGCTCTGTTCGTCGTAGGCGGCGCGCTCGATGGTGGTGTTGAACTGCATGTACTGACGCAGCCGGTATTTGTCCGCCACATGCGCGGCATAGGCCTTCAGCTCCGCGCCGGGCGCGTACATCCGCGACCAGTTCGGGTTCGGCTCGAACGAATACGAATAGGTGAACGAGGGGATGTCCACCGCAAGGCCGGGGTAGTGGTTGACGTGCCAGGTGCCGCCGAGGTCGTCGGCGCGTTCCAGCATGCGGATCGAGGTGATGCCGAGCCGACCCAGCTGGATCGCCGCACCCATGCCGCCAAAGCCAGCGCCGACGATGATCGCCTCGTAATCGGGTTTCGTGTTCATGCAGGCTCCGTTTGCGTGGCCCACAGTTTATTGAAAAACTTTGTTCGCCCTGAGCCTGTCGAGGGGCGGGTAGGGCGGGGAATGTCCTTATCGGCCAGAAGCGGATCGAAGGCGTTAGAGTAAGACTGATGAAAATCCGCGTCCGTTAATTAGTTGCTGGACATCTATGAAGACTATCTTGGTTGCCTTGGTTAGTGCGTCGCTGGCCGCATGCGCTGCGTCGCAGCGCATCGCGATGCCTGGACAAGTATTTGAGGGTAGCTACATCCATATTGAGGCACCCACCAACGGCACGTGGGAGATCATCAGCGATTCGTCGTCCGGAATGGTGTTCGCAAAAGGTGATCGCTCTACTAGCGAAACCTTCGTCGCTGCGGTCGCTATTTTCGGCCTGCCCCCGACCAACACAAAAGAAGAATTTGTGTCTCTGGTTAGAGAAAGTGTGAATAAAGACACTGATCCAGCTCGATTCGAGATGCAAAACGAGCATTTCCAGCATACAAGCGAGCGTCCGTATTCCTGCATACGGCATCAATCCGTCGCGAAAGACAAAGCGCCCGCTGGCCCGATAGCACCGCTGTGGCTAGAAATGTACGCATTGTATTGCCGTCACCCGGTGCAACCCGAGTCGGGCTTCTCGGTTGTCTATTCTCATCGCGGCTCGCAGCTGTATCCCAATCTACGACAAGAAGCTGAGAAGTTCATTCAAGGGGTTCGGGCGCCTGGATCCAAGAGCGCCAACATTTTGGGGACTCAGGACGTGACCGCGGCAGCGCCGCAAGGAACGAGCAGGGTGATCTTCTTCAACACCTCGAACTCGTGGCTTTACAACGATGCGTCTGCGATCCAAATTTCCATTGATGGCCGCAAGCTCTCGCATATCAAGATGGGCGAGTTTGTGCAGACATTTCTCGTCCCCGGCACTCACACGCTCAATTTGAAGCACAGGGACGTCTTCCTTTTCAACGACGACTTCAGTCTTGAGGTGCCGGCGGGAGAGCTTTTCGTCAGGGTTTTTAACGAGATCACAGCCACTCAATACGAAATTGTAAAAACGCTTCCCGCCGACTTCTCCAAATACAAGCAGCTAGAAAAGCGCTGACACTTCCTGCGCCGCCCGCTCTCCTGAGCGCACGGCGCCATCCATATAGCCGGTCCAGTAACCTGCAGATTCGGTGCCTGCCCAATGGATACGTCCCACGGGCGCGGTGAGGGCAGGCCCATAAGCCGTCAGTAGTCCGGGTGGCGCGATGGCAGTGGGGCAGCCGCGTGTCCATTCCTCTTGTCCCCAGTCCGCCACGTACCACTCGCGTACCTCGCGGGCTTTTCCCCCGAAGCAGCTCACGAAGTTTTCGACCACGGCCTCGCGAAGCGCGTCGGGGCGATCGGCGTATTGGCGCGCGCCGTCGCCGCCGACGAAACCGAGCAACAGTCCGCGACTGCCATCCGGCGGTGAGACGTCGAAGATGCTGCGTGCCGGTCCGGCGGTGATCACCGCCGAACCGTTGAGGCCGTCCTTGCGCCAGAACGGTGTGTCGTAGACCGCTTCGCATTTGATCAACCAGCCGAAGCCGAGGCGCTGAGTGAGTTGATCGCGCGCGACCGGCAGCAGCGGCTCCCAGTGCATGCGTCCCGCCAGACTCGGCGGCACGGCAACGATGGCCTGCTTGCCGCGTACGGTGGCGCGATCACCGATCAGCGTGACGCCGCTGCGATCCTGAACGATGCGCCGCACCGGATTCGACAGCAGCACACGGTCGCCGAGAGCGGCCGCCATGCGTTTGCTGATGGCCTGCGCGCCTTCGACCACCCGGCGCTCCTGCGCGCCGTTGCGGGTGTTGAGCAGGCGCTCGATGGTGCCCGGCGTGCCTTCGGTGCCGGCGCAGGCGATGTAGTGCAGTGCGAACAGCGCCGACATCTCGCGCGCCTCGGCGCCGAACACGGCTTCGAAACCGGCCGAGAGGTTTTGCGCGGTCTGGTCGAGCACATTGAGCGTGCGTGTGCGCAGCCAGGATTCCAGCGTCTGGCGGTCGAGCGTGGCGGCGTCTTCGGCCAGCCAGGGTTTGCCGACCGGAATGTTTTTGGCGATCTGGTTGATCCAGGTGGCGGCTACCGCCATGTCGGGGATGATCAACGGGTCGGGCGGCACCGAGCCCAAGGGTGGCTGGTCCTTGAAGGTGTCGCGGTCGCCGCGTGAGAGGTAGACGGTTTCGCCTTGGTAGTGCTGATCGAAAAGATGCAGGCCCAGTTCCTTGACCAGCCGGATCACATGATTCTGCGTCGGGCCGATCCAAGTGCCACCGAGTTCGGCGATCACGCCCGGTGTAACTTCATGGCTCCAGGTGCGGCCGCCGACGCGCTTGCGTGCTTCGCAGACCAGCACGCTGCGGCCGGCCTGCGTGAGTTTGCGCGCGGCCGTCAGCCCGGCGATGCCGGCGCCGACGATGACCACATCGGCGTCTCGAGTCTTGGTCGCCGGAGTTTTGGCGTCTGTCGTCTCGCTCAGCGCGAGGCCGGCGCCCACGGCTGCCGTGCCAGTCAGCAGCTGGCGTCGGGTGAAAGCAGGCTTGTCGTCGTTCATGAGCTTTGCCATTGCATGTCGATGTGCGGGATGCCGTCTTCCATGTATTGCGCGCTGCTCGGAGTGAATCCCAGTGTTTGATAGAACGGCGCCAGGTGCGCCTGCGCCTGAGCGCGCACTGGCAGGCGCGGGTATCGTTCGGCGCAGCGCGCGAGGCCTAACTCAATGGCTTTGCGAGAATGTCCCTTGCGACGCTGCTCTTTCACGACCACAAGACGACCGAGTGCGGGAATGTCGGATTTGAGTCCCGGCGGCACCAGCCGCAGGTAGGCGACCAGCGCTTCACCCTCGAAGCCGCACAGGTGTTCGCAAGCGGGATCGCGGCCATCCATGTCGGAGAACACGCAGTTCTGCTCGACCACGAAGATGTCGCTGCGCAGCTTGAGGAAGGCGTGCAGCGCGTCGGGCGAGAGCTCCTGCCATGCATACCACTTCCACTCAAGGTTCATCGTCGGTTTATCCTGTGCACATCATCTTAAGAGTAACTCCATGCGCGGGCTTTGCTTTCTGCTGGTTGCGTTTTGCGGTATGGCGACGGCACAGGAATCCACGCTGGAGCAGATTCTCAAGCGCGGCGAGTTGCGCGTGGGTCTGGAGGCCGGCTACATGCCGTTCGAGATGCGCGACCGCAAGGGCGACATCATCGGTTTCGACGTGGACCTGGCGCGGCTGATGGCGCGACAGATGGGCGTCAAGCTGACGCTGGTCAACACGCAGTGGGACGGCATCATCGCCGCGTTACTGACTAGCAAGTTCGATCTGCTGATGGGCGGCATGACTATCACTGCCGAGCGCAATCTCAAGGTCAATTTCACCGATCCGTACGTGCTGATCGGCCAGACCGTGGTGATGCACAAGAAGCACACGGCGACGATCAAGTCTTACCGCGACCTGAACACTCCGACCTACACGGTCGCCACCAAACTCGGCACCACCGGCGACATCGCCGCGCGCAAGTACATCCCCAAGTCGCGCATCAAGGCCTACGAATCCGAAGCAGACGCGGCCATCGAGGTGCGTCAGGGCCGCGCCGATGCCTTTGTCTATGACCTGCCGTTCAATGCGGTCTACGTGGCGCAGAATCCGGAGAACCTCGTGCATCTCAAGGAGCCGTTCACGCAGGAGGCGCTGGGTTGGGCGGTGCGCAAGCGCGACCCGGATTTCCTCAACTGGCTGAATCACTTTCTGGCGCAGATCAAGCGCGACGGTATTTACGACGCGCTTTATAAAAAGTGGTTCGAGGGCACGATCTGGCTGAAGAATCTGCAATGATTTTTCCTTCGTCATTCCGGCGAATGCCGGAATCCAGGCGACGCACAGCGTCGTTGCAAATCAAACGCTGGACACCGGCTTGCGCCGGCGTGACGGACCAATAATGAATCGCTGGCTCTGGCACGGCGTCTATGTCGCGGTGTTGCTCGTCGTCGGCTGGGCGATCTACAAGGCCAGCGAGCGCGTGGACTACACCTGGCGCTGGGAGCGCATCACGCAATACATCGTTAGTACCGAGGGCGATGAGGTTCGCGCTTCGTTCGACGGCTTCGTCGCGCTGGCGGCAGACGGTAGGTCTTTGACGCTCAACGAACTCAATGGCGGTCGTTCGGAAGTCTTCACCGAATTCGACACCGTGCTGGCCGGCGACGGTGACCTGGTGTTCCAGAACGACGTACTGGCGCGAAAAGCCGGCCTGCGTGCAGGCCCGCTGGCAGTTGGCTTGTGGGTGACGCTGGAAATCTCGGCGCTGGCCCTGGTGCTGGCCCTGGTGCTCGGACTGATCGCAGGCTTGGGCCGCGTTTCGCACAACCCGGCGGCGCGCCAGCTGGCGGCCACCTACGTGGAAGTCATCCGCGGCACGCCGCTGCTGGTGCAGATCTTCATCTTCTATTTCTTCATCGGCACCGTGCTGCAGCTCTCGGCCTTTGCCGCCGGCGTTGCCGCGCTGGCGGTGTTCACCGGCGCCTATGTCGCCGAGATCATCCGTGCCGGCATCGAGGCGGTGCCACGCGGCCAGATGGAAGCCGCGCGCAGTCTTGGACTGAGCACGGCTCAGGCGATGCGTTTCATTGTGCTGCCGCAGGCGTTGAAAAAATCCCTGCCGCCGCTGGCCGGACAGTCCATCAGCCTGATCAAGGATTCTTCGCTGGTGTCGGTGATGGCGCTGACCGACCTGACCAAGGCCGGGCGCGAGGTGGTGAGCAGCACCTTTTCGCCTTTCGAGGTCTGGTTCACCGTCGCCGCTATGTATCTGCTGCTCACCGGCGGGTTGTCGATCTTCGTGCGTCGGCTTGAAAAGAGAATGGCGCATGACTGATCCCGTGATTTCAGTTCGCAGCGTCCATAAGCGCTACGCCAACGGCGTGGATGCGCTCAACGATGTGTCGCTCGCTATTCATCCGGGCGAGGTGGTTTGCGTGGTCGGCCCCAGCGGCTCCGGCAAATCGACGCTGCTGCGTGTGCTCAATGGTCTGGAGGAGGTCAGCGCCGGTGAGGTTCGGATTGATGACATTCCATTGGATACCGGTAAGCGCTCGATCAACCGCTTGCGCGCGCGCGTCGGCATGGTGTTCCAGCAGTTCAACCTGTTTCCGCATTTCACCGTGCTGGAGAACCTGATGCTGGCGCCCCAGCGCGTGCTGGGAGAATCCAACGAGGTGGTGCAGGCAAGGGCGCTGTCCTTGCTGGAAAAGGTGGGGCTGTCCGACAAGGTGAATGCGCGACCCTCGCAACTCTCCGGTGGCCAGCAGCAGCGCGTGGCGATCGCGCGGGCGCTGGCGATGCAGCCGGAAGTGATGCTGTTCGATGAGCCGACCAGCGCGCTCGACCCCGAAAAAACCGGCGAAGTACTGGACGTGATGAAGCAACTCGCCACCGAGGGAATGACCATGGTGGTGGCGACGCACGAGATGGGTTTTGCCCGCGCGGTCTCGCACCGCATGTTGTTCATGGAGCATGGCCGGATCGCGCACGAGGATGCGCCGGCTGCGTTCTTCGATGCGCCGCGCAACGAGCGGCTGCGCGAATTCCTCGGTCAGGTTCTTTAAATCCGGATGATCGTCCCCAGATAGCAGGTCTCACAGGGAGAGGCTCATGAAACAGCTTCGAGAGGTCAGCCGTCAGGCTTCCGGCCACTGGGTGGGCGATGGTTTTCCGGTGCGCCAGCTGGTTTCGATCGAGCGTGACGCGGCTTCGACCAGTCCGTTCCTGATGCTCGATCACGCCGGCCCGCGCGAATTTCCACCGGCACAGACCCCGCGCGGGGTGGGCGCTCATCCGCATCGCGGCTTCGAGACCGTGACCATCGTCTATCACGGCGAGGTCGAGCACCGCGACACGGCCGGCAATAGTGGCGTCATCGGGCCCGGCGACGTGCAATGGATGACCGCGGCTTCCGGCGTGCTGCACGACGAGTTTCACTCGCGCTCCTTCACCGCGCGTGGCGGCGTGATGGAGATGGCGCAGCTGTGGGTCAATCTGCCGGCCAGACACAAGATGGATGCGCCGCGCTATCAGGGCCTCACCACCGCGCAGATCCCGTCGATCGAACTCGCGCAGCATGCGGGGCAGGTGCGAGTGATCGCTGGCGAATACCAGGGCATGAAAGGCCCAGCGCAGACGTTTTCACCGATGAACGTGCTCGACCTGCGCCTGAAGGCAGGTCATGCCGCGACCTTCGATGCGCCTGAGGGCTGGAACGCGATGCTGGTGGTTTTGCACGGAGCGGTGGAGGTGGAAGGCCAGAAGCTTGCGGCCGAGGAAGTTGCGCACTACGGCCGCGAAGGCAAGGGCCTTGCGCTGAAAGCGGTGGAAGACACAACGGCACTGATCCTCAGCGGGCAGCCACTGGATGAGCCGATCGCGCATTACGGACCGTTTGTGATGAACACGCAGCAGGAGCTCAAGCAGGCTTTCGCGGATTACAACAGCGGCCGGTTCGGGCACTTGGCATAGCCGTGCACATAAAAAAGGGTCAGCGAGAATCCGCTGACCCTTTCAATTGGGGCGGCGTCTATCGAAAAGACGGCCTAAGTAAATGAACTAAGGGCGATAAATTTTATTCTGGTTCTGACTTGCCCCCTAGATTGCCCCTAAAGTCGAATTTACTCCCCCTGCTATAAATCCATTGTCTGCTCGACATCTTTGGAGCATTGATGGAACACCACAAAAAATACGAAGTTACCAGCCTTACTCTAGATTTTGAGGACAGGGAACTCCGCCGAATTCGTGCCATAAGACAGTTTGGAGCCGTCAAGATCGGGGACTTGGGCGGCTGGATCGAAGGCGAGCACAATTTGTCTCACGATGGATCGGCATGGGTAATGGATGAAGCGATTGTCTTTCAGGATGCGATTGTCACTGAAACCGCTATTGTTAGGAATAACGTCATCGTTAGTGGCAATGCGAAGGTTTTTGGAAAAGCCTTGATTCAGGATCAAGCGCGCATAAATCATTACGCTCTAGTTTTTGGGAACGCGATAATTCGAGAATCAGCCTGCGTATTTGAAGCCGCTAAAGTCGGCACCAATTCAATTATTTGTGGCAACGCACAAGTCTATGGCAGCAGCAAGATACAAAGAGCACTTGTTACTGGTAATGCAATTATTTCTGGACTTGCTTGCGTAAACGGTGGACGAATAGAAGGCTCCGCCAGGGTGTACGACAACGCAGAAATAAGAGATCACGCAAATATTTGCGAAAATGCACAAATCTATGGAAAGGCAAAGGTATTCGATAAATCTTTCGTAGGTGGTAACGCTAGAGTTTATGAGAATGCTTCTCTAAGTAGTTGGGAGCCGCGCGTATATGGGAATGCGCGTATTTTCGGAAATGCAATGGTATGCGGTGGGGCGACTATATTTGGCGACGCGGAAATATTTGATAACGCCAGAGTGGGCTCGGTGTTGTCTGCCCCTAAGGTCTACGGGAAAGCAAAGATTTTCGGTAACGCATCTATTGGAGCGGCGCATCTCGATGACGTCATTAACGCCGAAATATACGAAAACGCAAAAATCTATGGCGATGCAGCAATGTCTGGGGCGACGGCCAAGGGATTTTCTGAAATATTCGAATCGGCACGAGTGCAGGAAAGGGCCATGATTGACGGAAATGCGAAGATTTATGGCAACGCCACAGTGTGGGGGGATGCTGTTATATCTGGACACGCCCAAATTGGGGGTGATTCTGATATTTCAGAAACACCGAAATAGAATCCGGCGTTCACTTATAACGTCTGCCGAAAAAAACATAACAATAAACTTCTCTTCACACCCTTAGGACAATTTCTGACTGTGGGGTACATCCATAGCCGCTGCCAGCACTCTCGGCTCATCCGTCCTTTGCCCGTTCACCACGAATGCAATCTGAATCGGCTGGCGTTGGGTCTCGTCATGCACTTCCACCGCTTGGGTGGGCTTGCCGTCCAGACGGTCGGCGATTTCCTTGGCCGCCGCTAGATCGCCACCCGCCGCAGCATCTAGCAGCGCCTCGATTGCCTTCCGTACACGCGCACGCCCGTCCTGTGCGATTGCCTTGCGTAGCTCGTCGCCCCAGATGCGATTGGCCTTTACACCGTTACGGTTTCCGATAGGTGCGCCCATAGGTATTGAATCCAAAGGTAGTGAGTTGATTTACAAGTGCCGTGTCATCAGTGCAGTCGGTAATCGGCGGACAGGTGAAAGTGCGGTAACGTGCGCTCGCGCGCACTTTCAGCTTGGGGTACTCCCCCCGATTTCTTAGAGATGGACGGATGGGGTACCGCCAAAACTGCCAATACCGGGGTTTCGTCAGTATTGGCAGTAGGCCATTCGACACTTTTCACAATTTCACTGCGGGCACGCTCCAGCCAGTTCATACCGCCGCCGTTTTGGCTTTGAGTGCCGGATGTATGGTGTAAATCGTTGTCGGCCTACCGCCGCGCTCACTGACTCCAGCAGCCTTGGATCGCAGCCAACCTTCATCCTCAAGCCAATCCAATGCCGCCTGTATGGATTCTTCGGTTGTCAGGCTGCGCCATTGATTGCGGCGCACATCACGCAGTGAAAACCCGTCTTCCAGTTTTCCGCGTTCCAGCTTTGCCGCCAGTGCCTGCGCCGCACGCAGCCCGTCATCTTTGAGCAACCCATAGCAGCGCCGCGCGTGCGCTTCTAAGTATTCGCACCAGGCTGCTGCACGTAGCGCCGCTTCCTTGCTCACAGGGCCGCAGACGCCATGCGCCGCGCAGTCCACCAGATGAAAGATCAGCGCCAGCGCGGGGAACAATTTTTCATATTTCGCCAAGTGCTGCCGGATGATGGGTTGTTCCTCTGACGGCATGCGTACCGTGTTGAGGTCATGCGCCCATTCAATGAAGACCGCCTGCGCGCCTTCGTCAAACCAGAAAAACGGAAACTTGGCGATGTCATCCGCCGGGGCCGCGCCAAACGCTACCGGATCAAATTCCGCCAGCTTGTCAAAGATGGCTTGTGCCGCTTCCCGTGCGGCCTTGTCCGGGGAACGGTCGCGCCATTCCCAGCGTCTCGGATCGGGAAACACCAGCAGTTGAAAACGTTGCAGCATCCCATCGTTGCCCAGCGCGTTGGCCGCCTCTTCCAGATACGCAATGAGCTTGTCCGGCTGGATGCCGCCGAAGATGGACACGCACAGATTGGCGATTTCAATATGTCCGCGCCCTATGCGGTCAGTATCGAAACTTTGATTGCCGTTCCAAGCTTCGAGAAAGAAAGCCCTGTCTCCCTCGCGCCCCTCACGCTCCCAGTTGGCTATCAGCCCTACCAGTTCATCACGCAACACCATCACGCCCGCCGGATTGTCGCGCAACAATTCGCCCAACTTTTCCACCGTCGTATCGTTGGATTTGTAGCGGCGCGGCTTGGGTTGTTCCGGGGCTTGCTCGCTCAGGTTGCGAAATTCCTTGGCGATGATGGCCGGATCGCCTTTGCTGGACTTCTTGGCCGCTGCTTTGACGCGGCCTTCAATGTCATCCTTGCGGGCTTCATGCACCAGCTTTTCCGTTTCGTATTCCGCCAGCGCCGCCTTGTTGGCTTTGTTCGCATCGGCAATCAACTTGTCCATTGGACGCAATGCCACACCCCATGCCGGGGATTTCTTGGCCGATGGATCGCCGACGATACCGCCCCACAAATTCGGGACGATCAGCCAGCTATCGCGTGACTTTGGTTTGATGGCGCAGTGCGCACCGATGATGGAACCCAACGCCACAAGCGCCGCTCCTGCAATGAAGTCCGGCGGACATGGCATCCTCTCGGCCTCATCCATTACCCAGGCGCGCAACACATCCGGCAGCAACACTTCAGCGTCAAAGGCGGGTACGGGTTTCAGTTCGGCAAGAATGGGCTTAGGTTCGGGCCAATCAGTTGACGCGATTTCAATCCAGTAGCCCCTAGCCTTTTCTTCGGGGGTGCATTTCAGGCAGTGCGCCACTCTGTGTTGTAGCGTTTTTTCTTGCCCAGGCTCCCACGGGTGAGAATGCTCATCACCGCAATACGGGCAATCAAAATAAACCCGTTGGCGGGCAGGGAACAAATCGTCTTTCGGGATTAAAACAACTTCTCCGTAAACATAAGGGGCCGTCGCGAAATGGCCGCCCAAGTGCGTCTTTCGAAAAGTTTGGGCGTCCACGTTAGGCCGCCTCGCCAATCTGTGAGGCGATCCACTCGTTAATCGAATTCTCGCTCCACGCCACGCTTGCAGTGCCTTTGATGTGCACCTGCTTTGGGAATTGGCCCTCGGCCATCAATGCGTAGAGTTGCGAACGTCCCAAGCCCGTGCGGGTCTCGACTTCACGGCGGCGAAGTAAGCGCGCCGGGGTTGATTTGAGTTGCTGTGCCATCTGTTGCCTCCATCTGGCCGGGAGATTCCGGTGATGTCCGCAATGTCTGGCACGTCCTACGTCATAGGTGAAACTGAAAAACTATTTTTGAATTTTCAATTTGGCAAACTTGGCTCGCGCCCTTGGCGTTAGATACTCGACACCCCAATGAGCGATTAACTTTTTCTTTTCGGCATCAGTCCACTTCTGCGCTGCTTTCTCGACTGCATCACGACAGATTTGCAGCGATTCTTTGCGCGCGTTTACGGCCTTCACTATGGCCGGGCCTGTAACGTCATAGCGTGGGGCCATCAGTTGTGCAGCCTCGTATTGAGTCAATCCGGCCGCTTCTAACTTAGAGGCGTTGAGGCACCATTCCTCGTGCTTTTTCTCCAGACTGATTTGTTGTCGCGGGGGTAGTCTGCGCCCCTTGCCCGTCCTCACAATCCCGAATGCTCTGTCTAACTGCCAATCGTTCTGCGCGGCGTGATCTAGGCGGCGGTAGATAAAGTCCAGCACCCAGATAGGTGGGTAAAGTTTGTGGGCTGTCGTGTGACGGAATGCCTCGAACGCCCAAATAGGATTGCCGGTGTTTTCAAATTGACTGCGGCAATAAATTAGCCGTAGTTGTAGCGTGTCACTTTCGGCATCGAGCATTTTGTTAACAGGATGCCACTCGGCTTTTTCGTGCTGATTCAGGCTTAGAGTCCGCGGCCAAATCTCTTGATCGCCGTTAGGCGGATAGCTCACACAAAACATAACGCACCTTCCTTGCGCCCTTCGATTGAAGGTCGCACCAGGCCGAGAAGGTGTCCGGCTTTTCGCCCCGTCAGGCTAGGTGCGGCCAAAGTGTCAAAAATTGGTTTTGACTGAAACTTGATGGAGTCTTTAGGCGCGCCACAGGGTGCCCCCCTATGCCGCAGCACGGGAGTGAAGGGGAATCACGTCAGCGCCACGCTTGAGGGCATCGAGGTAATCCGCCCACGCTTGCATCATCTTCCGGCGCTCGGCCAGGAATTGCGTGCGGTCGTATGCCGCACCAAGCGGGCCACGCACCTTGTGCGCTAACTGGCGCTCGATGGCGTCCGGGTTCCAGCCTAATTCCTCGTGCAACATCGTCCGTGCAGTCGCTCGGAATCCATGAGGCGTCATCACGTCACCGCCATAGCCAAGTGATTGGAGCGCGGCTCTTACGGCGTTCTCGCTCATGGGGCGCATGCGCGAACGTCCGCCGGGGAACACGTAGTTAGGCGCGTCCGGTTTTTCAGGCATCGGCCTATCCGTCAGTGGCTGTAGCTCACGCAGAATCTCTATGGTCTGTACCGATAGCGGCACGATATGGTCGCTCTTGGTCTTGGTGACAAAGTAGCGCCACTCGGCGGCCCCAAGATCAACCTCGTTCCATTGCATGCGCCGGACTTCGCCGGGACGTTGGAACAATAGCGGCGTGAGTTTCAATGCGGCCGTCACTACCGCAGTGCCCCGGAAGGAATCTATCGCGCGCATAAGTTGCGTCACGCCGTCTTTGTCCGTGATAGCGGCTAGGTGTGCATGCTCCACTGGCTTGAGCGCGCCGATGAGGTCGCGGGTCGGGTCGCTTTTGACGATGCCATGGGCAACGCCGTAGCGGAACACTTGGCTGCAATTCGTTAGCAAGCGGTGCGCGGTCTCGTGCGCGCTGCGCGCTTCCACTTTTTTAATGCACGCCAGCACCTCTGTAGGATCTATCTCGGCCAGAGGGCGCGTGCCGATGTAGGGATAAACATCTTTCTCTAGGGCGCGGGCGACTTTCTTGTGGTGCACCACAGACCACGAAGCACGCTGCGACTCAATCATCGCCAGCGCCACGGACTTAAAGGAATTGGAGGCGCTTTCGCGAGCTTTGATCTTTTCGACGCGCCGATGGTTCGCCGGATTGATCTTGCCGATGACCAAGGCGCGGTGCTCGTCACGCATCTGGCGTGCCTCTACCAGCGGAAGGGCAGGGTAGGGGCCAAACGAAAGGCGCGACTCTTTGCCCGCGTGCGAAAACTTATAGCGCCAGCCCTTCGCGCCAGTCGGCATCACCTCTAGGTATAGGCCGCCACCGTCAAACAGTTTCCAAGCCTTCTCACGCGGCTTGGCGCTTCGACATTGCGAGTCTTTAAGCGGCACCACTGTTCTTGGCATTAGTTGCCCCTACGTTTGCAGTTCTAGGCCTTAGAGTTGCCCCTACGACCATATGAGTTGCCCCTAAAACTGCCCCTAAGATGGGGCAATGCCGTAGGGTTCCTAATCAGGCCGTATTGTGCCATAAAAACAAAAAACCCCTCATGCTTCGAGGGGTTAAGTGTTTTCTACGGAACATCTAGGACTAGAAAATGGTGGAGGCGGGGGGAATTGCACCCCCGTCCGGCAACCCTACGTCCAAAGACCTACATGCGTAGCCTGTTCTTTGTTTTTCGTTGCCGGCTACCGGAGAGGCACGGAGCGCCGACACTTATCCCCTTGATGTTTTAGTGGATCGGCCAAGGGCGGACGTCACCACGAGTTGATGAGAGTCGACGGTTGATTCGGTGGCATCAACACCAGCCGGTCAACCGCTCACCGGGTATTAGGCGGCGAGGGCGTAGTTAGCGTCGTTCGCAACTAGCTTTTTGCGGATGGTTTTACGATGTCTTCCGCACATCGGCATGCACTTCGGGTTTCGTGACCACCGTCGAGACTGGTCGCCCCCGTGCAACGTCATTTTACACCGTACATCTCAGCGGCGTTCGAGTTCACGCAGGGCGGCGCCGGCTTCGCTGCGCAGGCAGGAATTATTCACCAGGTTGTTCAGGCCGAAATCGCTGACTTCGCGCAGTGCCGGGATGGCGCGCCGGTCGCGCAGGACGCGCAGCTGGCGCACGGCTTTGAGCCTGTCCTGGCACTGGCCGCTTTCCTGCAGCGCGATCAGCGCCTGGCCGAATTTGTCAGTGCGCGCGCCCTCGCCGAACTCTTCGAGCAGCTGCGCGGCGCGTTGTCCGCCGAGACGGCCTGGTTGTCCGGTACGGCGCGCCAGCGCCTCAACGATGACCGGGCTTGGGTGCGTGCGAATCACCGGGATCGCTTGTTCACTGGCATAGCTCAGTGCCGTGACCAGATTGTTCGCCAGGGTCGGATCGTTTTTCAGATCGGGGTTCAGCTCGAGCGCTCGGGCATAGGCGGCGACGGCCTCGCGCCGGTCGCCGAGTTTGAAAGCCTCGTGTCCTGCTTGCAGCGCTTCTTGCAGTTCGGTCGGGCTGGAGGCGGCGCGCGGAGCCTGTGGCGATCTCAGGCCGATCCAGATCAAGGCAGCGATCATCACCACCGCAGTCAGCCCGGCGGTTACCGCAAGCATTTTTTTTTGCGTGGCGATATGCCGTATTCGTTGTCCGAGCTCCGGCAACTCTTGCCAATGCAGGTTGAGCCGCGTCATCAGATTCGGTTTTTTGGTGAATCGATGCATGCCACCGAATGGCAGTTCGCCGACGACCTGGCCCAGGTCTTCACCTCCCGGGACCAGCCGGTTGATTTGCCGGGGTGGCACCCGGAACAGACGCACCGGCTCGGGTATGCCCTTGAGCTTGCTTTCGCCGAGCGCCTCCGAGGGCACCTCGGCCTTGTTCATCGCCAGATACACCGCCTCGGTGAAATAGATTTCGTCAGGCGGCGTCAGACCCTCGACGCGAGCCGCGACGTTGACCGCTTCGCCGAAAACGTCGCGGCCTTCGATGCGCACTTCACCAACATTCAGCGCGACGCGAATGTGGATCTGGTCGGCGGTCGCGCGGCCGGTGCTGTAGTCCGCCACCGCATCGATCATCGCCATGCCGCAGCGCACGCCATCGGTGGGGGAGCGAAAAGAAACCAGATGAGCGTCGCCGATGGATTTCACCAGACGCCCGCCGAACCCCGAGATCACCGTCAGCAGCACGCGGTTGAACGCTTGCAGCATGGCGCGATTCTGCTCGCGCGATTGCGATGAGGTGCGTTCGGTGAATCCCACCATGTCGACGAACAGGATCGTCAGATTGTCAGTGTCTGCCATGCCTGTACTTTACGGTTTATCAGTGACGCATCAACCGCTGCTTCTGCCGCTGCCAATCTTTTTCTTTCTGATCCGCGCGTTTATCGTGCGCTTTCTTGCCTTTGGCCAGGCCCACATTGAGCTTGGCGCGACCTCGAGTCCAGTGCAGGTCGAGCGGGATCAGAGTGTAGCCGGCCCGTTCGACCTTGCCGATCAGTTTCGCCAGTTGTTCCGCGTGCAGCAGCAGTTTGCGCGTGCGCGTGGGATCAGGGTGGATGTGGGTGGAGGCCGACAGCAAGGGCGTGAAGTGCGCGCCGACCAGCCAGGCTTCCTCTTTGATGATGCGCACATAAGCTTCGGTGATCTGCACGCGGCTATCGCGCATGCTCTTCACTTCCCAGCCTTGCAGCACCAGACCGGCCTCGTAGGTTTCCTCGATGAAGTACTCATGCCGCGCGCGGCGATTGCGCGCAATGTCACGATCAGTTTCTTCTTTGGACTTGTGGGCCACTGCGAAATTATAGATGCTGCACGCATAACTAAAATCAAATATGCCTATTCGAGAGAGCAGTTACGGCACATGGACGTCCCACCACAGCTTCATTCGCGTGGCGGCGGGGGCGGCGATGGGCATCGGCAATGTCGCGCGTCTGCCCTATCTCACGGGCGAGTATGGCGGCGCGGCCTTCCTGCTGGTCTACGCGCTGGCTTTGCTGGTCATCGGCTGGCCGATGGTGGTCACTGAACTCGCACTCGGCCGCTGGACACGCCAGGACCCGTACACGACCCTGCAATCGCTGGCGGTCGAGTCAAAAGCTAGACCCGCTTGGGGCGCGATCGGTGCGCTGTCCTGTCTCACGGCGGTGCTGGTGCTGTCGTATTTCAGCGTGGTGGCGGGCTGGAGCATCGCCTACGCCATGCGCGGCGCCAGTGGCTTGTTCGAAGGCATGGATGCGGCCGCTGCGCAAAAAATGTTTCTCGAGCTGGCGCGCGACCCCGAGCGCAGCCTGGCCTGGCACACCATCTTCATGGTCACCATCGCGATTGCTGCCGCGCATGGGTTCCGCGAGGGCATCGAACGCACAATGTCGTATCTGTTTCCGCCGGCCGTCGCGCTGGGCTTGTTCCTGCTGTTTTACGGCTGGTATTTCGGTGACGGCAACGCCGCCGTGGCGTACTTGTTCGATTTCAACTGGCCCAAGCTCGGCTGGCGCGGCGCTCTGGAAGCCCTGCATCAGGCGTTTTTCACGCTGGGTCTTGGCGCCGGGATCATGATGGTCTATGGCAGTTATCTGCCGGCGAAAACGCCGATCGGCCGTCTGGCCGCGCGCATCATCGTCATCGATGCGCTGTTCAGTCTGGCGATCGGGGTGGGGCTCTATGCGTTGATTTTTGCCTCGGCGCGCGATGCGGCGCCCGGCTTGAGTTTGCTGTTCCAGATTCTGCCGCAGGTGATGCCGACGGGGATCGATGGAGCTTTTGGCGCGGTTTTTGTCTACCTCGTCATTTTCATCATCACCCTGTCCGCCGCGCTGGCGCTGCTGGAGCCGGGGGTGCGCTATCTGATGGACCGTCACCGCATCACGCGGGTGTTCGCCAGCGTTTATCTGTCGGTGATGATCTGGTTTCTTGGCGTCGGCAGCCTGTTGTCGTTCAACGTCACCGAGCATCTGGAGTTTTTCGGGCGTAATTTCTTTGACTGGATGCAGTGGCTGACCGGACGTCTGCTGCTGCCGGCGCTGGGCCTGCTGCTGTGCATCTTTGCCGGCCGCATCCTGCCCGTGCCCCTGTTGCGCGAGATCTGGGGCGATCAGCCCGAGTGGCTGTACAAGGTCTGGCGATTCGCGCTGCGCTATCCGACTCGGGTCGCACTGATCGTGTTGATGTTCTATTGCCTGGGCGTGCTCGATTTTCTGGTGGCGCTCTGGGCCCCCGCGTAACTTGCGCCGCAGACATGATCCGCGTGCGCGTGGTTCGCGTTTTGCCCGAACGTCATGACGAAATCGAACTGGAGGTCCGGGCCGGTACGACGCTGCGGCAGGCCGTGGAAAAATCCGGATTTGGCGGTCAGCCGCCCTTGCGATTGGGTGTTTTTGGCCGTGCGCGAAAACCCGACGAACCTGTCAAGGAAGGCGACCGCATCGAGGTCTATCGCGAGTTGCTGATTGACCCGAAAGATGCACGCCGGAGGCGCGCAGCAAAAAAATCCTAGAGCTGGATCCCCCGCTTTCGCGGGGATGACTTCACTGAGGTGAAGTCACTTCTGTGAGCTGGACTCGCCCGTGGTCGGACGCGGCGCCTCGGTCTGCTTGGCGCGCTCTTCCTCAAGACGGTCCTTCTTGTCGGTGTTGAGCACGTCCTGGATGTCCGGAGTTTCGAGCCGCTGCGCTTCGGCGCGGTCGACGGCGGCGAGCTTGATGCCCTCCATGCGTGAGATCTGTCCGTTCTCAAAGAACAGGCTTACGGTGCGGCTGGAGACCTGTCCGCGCGGGCTTTTGTAATAGCCCACATAGTCCCAGCGGTCGTCGCGGAACGGGCTGGCGGCGAGCGGCGTGCCGAGCAGGAACTTGACCTGATCCGGCGTCATGCCGACCTTCAACTGGTCGAGCTGTTTCTGCTCGATGACATTGCCCTGCCGTGTCGGCAGTTTGTAGGCCAGCGAATCAAACCAGCTGGCGCAGCCGGCGAGGGTGGAAGCAGTTAGAAAAACAAGTAAGGCGCGCATGGGGCGTGCATAATAACTGAATGGAATCACAAGACCTGCGCAGCGTCGGCCTCAAGGTCACGCTGCCGCGCATGAAGATCATCGAGATCCTCGAAAAAGATCCGGCACGGCACATGTCTGCCGAGGATATCTACAAAATATTGCTCAATACCGACCAGGATATCGGTCTGGCGACGGTGTATCGCGTGTTGACTCAATTTGAGGCGGCTGGGCTTGTGCATCGTCATCACTTTGAAGGCGGGCATGCGGTGTTCGAACTGGTGCGTGGCGACCATCACGACCACATGGTGGACGTCGAATCCGGCAAAGTCATCGAGTTCGTCAGCGCCGAGATCGAGCGCTTGCAGCACGAGATCGCAGACAAGCACGGCTACGACATCGCCGGCCACAGCCTGGTGATGTACGTCAAGGCGAAGTCCCGCAAGAAATAACGCGGTTCAGGCTTTCAATAAATCCCTGGCCAGAGCCTCAGTCGCTGGCGTACGTTTTTCGCCGCCCAGCATGCGGGCGATTTCACCGACGCGGGCTTTTTTATCGAGATTGGTGACGCGCGTGAAAGTCTGTCCACCCTTGATCTCCTTGTGGATGGCGTAGTGGTGGTCGCCCTGCGCGGCGACCTGCGGTAGATGAGTGACGCACAACACCTGTCCGCGTGCAGCGAGTTCGTGCAATTTGCGGCCGACGACTTCAGCCACCGCGCCGCCGATGCCTGCGTCGACTTCGTCGAAGATCAGGGTCTGCGCGGCGGACTTCTGCCGCACCGTGACCTGGATCGCCAGCGACAACCGTGAGAGTTCGCCGCCGGAGGCGACTTTGGCCAACGGCCGCGGCGGCTGCCCGGGGTTGGCCGAGAAATCAAAGCTGACCTCGTCGCTGCCGGTCGCGCGCGGGGTTTCGTTTTCGCTTTTCGTCAGCATGATCTGCAGATGCGCCTGCGGCATCCCGAGCTCGCGCAGGATCTTCGTGACTTTGGGCGCCAGCGCCGCTGCGGCTTTGCCACGGGCGGCCGTCAGTTTGTGCGCAGCGGCCTGGTAAGCCTTCAGCGCGGTGTCCTGCTTGGCGGTCAGTGCGCCGAGGTCGCCGACGGCCTGCTCCAGCAAGCTGCTTTCTTCCCGCAGTTCCATCAGACGTTGCGGCAGGTCTTCGCGGCGCACGCGGTGTTTGCGCGCCAGTTCGTGGATCGTGGCGAGGCGCTGCTCGACTTCGGCCAGGCGCTCAGGGTCGAGTTCGAGACGGTCCAGCATGCGACGCAACCCATCGGCCGCCTCGCGTGCCTGCAAGCGCGCCTGCGTCACCAGATTCTGAAACTCACCAAAGCCTTCATGCAGTTCACTCAGGCCCAGCAGCAAGGTCTCGACGCTGTTGAGCTGGTCGTGCAGATTGTTCTCGCCGCTCAGCAGCAGTTCCTGCGCCTGCGCGCCCTCGGAGATCAGGCGCCCGGCGTGAGCCAGTCCCTTGTGCTCGGCATCCAGCTGCGCGAGCTCGTCGGCAGACAGGCCCAGCGCTTCGAGTTCGCGCACCTGCTGGCGCAGGTAGTCGAGCTGACCGGGGTCGCGTGAGGCGAGACTGCGTGCACGTTCGATCGCCTGCGCGATCTTCTGATGCTCATGGGCGGCGTTGGCGACGGCGTCGAGCAAGGCGCTGGCGACGCCGGATTCATCCAGCAGCGCACGCTGGGTCGCGCTCTGAGTCAGGTGCTGGTGCTCGTGCTGGCCGTGGATCTCGACCAGCCGTTCGCCGAGTTCGCGCAGGTGCGACAGCGGCGCGGCGCTGGCGTTGATGAACGCCCGGCTGCGGCCGTCGCTGCCGATGACGCGGCGGATCAGGCAATGGCTTTCGTCATCGGCATCGCTCAGTTCGTTTTCTTTGAGCCAGTGCAGCGCGTCGGGTGATTCGCCCAGCGAAAACTCGGCGCTGAGTTCGGCGCGTTCGCGTCCGCTGCGCACCACACCGCCTTCGGCGCGGTCGCCCAGCAGCAGACCGAGGGCGTCAATCAGGATGGACTTGCCGGCGCCGGTTTCGCCTGACAGAACCAGGAATCCGGACGCAAAATCCAGATCGAGGGTGTCAATGATCGCGTAATCGCGGATGGACAAGCGCTTCAGCATTACGAGCGATCCGGGCCTCTGCCCCAGTTGAGTTTGCTGCGCAGCGTATTGAAGAAGTCGTGATTGGCCGGGTGAATCAGGGTCAGCGCGGCACGCGCCCGGCGGATTTCCACGATGTCGCCCGGGATCAGTTCCTCGTTGACCTGGCCGTCGGCAGTGCACATGGCGCGCACGCCCTCGGCGCCAGCGAGCACGATACGCACCGGCTGTTCGCAGCCGATGACGATGGGGCGGTCGGACAACGTGTGCGGGCAGATCGGCACCAGCGACAGCGCATCGAGCGCCGGATGCAAAACCGGCCCGCCGCCTGACAAGGCATACGCGGTCGAGCCGGTGGGCGAGGAGACGATGATGCCGTCGGCGCGATGGCGGCTGATGAATTGCCGGCCGTACCAGGTCTCGAATTCGAGCATGCGTACCGCAGCCTGGTTGCGAATGACGACATCATTGACCGCCAGCAACGGTCCGCGCTTGCGTTTGCCGCGCTGGATCGTGGCCGACAGCAGCAGACGCTGTTCGCGCACAAAGCGGCCTTTCAGGATCTCGCGCAGCGAGCTGCGCATGTCCTCGGGTTTGACGTCCACCATGAAGCCGAGCCGGCCCTGGTTGACGCCGAGGATCGGTACGCCCTGCGGTGCCAGGGCGCGGCCGGCTTCGAGCAGCGTGCCGTCGCCACCGGTGACGATGACCAGATCGCAACGCTTGGCCAATCCCTGCAAGGTCACTGTGGTGACGCCACGCAGCCGATAGTGCTCGGCGGTGGCATCTTCAACCAGCAGCGCCCGGCCCAAGCTGCGCAGCAGGGCGCAGAGCTCGCGCAGGGTTGCGCCGGCGCGGGCGTCGCGCCGTTTGGCGATGACGCCGATGGTTTTGAATCCGGCCATTTTTCCGTGGGGTTTATCGGTAGCGAGACGCTAGCAGATTCTTACTTGATTTTGGGTAGTGCGCCCGCTAGGGTGCGCCCCCTTATGCGTCACATCATTTCCATCCTGCTGCAGAACGAAGCTGGCGCGCTGGCGCGCGTGGCGGGGATGTTCTCGGCGCGCGGCTACAACATCGATTCCCTGTCGGTGGCGGCGACTCATGACCCCGCGGTTTCGCGACTGACGCTGGTCACCGGCGGCTCGGACGAAGTGATCGACCAGATCGTCAAGCAGACCCGCAAGCTGATCGACGTGGTCGAGATCAGCAACCTGTCCAGCGCCGACCATCTCGAATGCGAGCTGCTGATGATGAAAGTCGAGGCCACGAACGGCACCGCGCGCAAGGTGGTGGATTGCGTGCGCGGCAACCGCGGCCAGATCCTGGATGAGAGCGAGAACACCCGCACCGTGCAGTTTTCAGGCACGGGGGCCGAAGTGGATGCCTTCATCGCCGAACTCGCCAAAGTCACACCGATCCTTGAAGTCGCGCGCTCCGGCGTCGCAGCCCTGCAGCGCGGCCACAAGATTCTTCAGCTTTCCCACTAGCTTTCAATTCGGAGCATCACCGTGAGCATCAACGTGTATTACGACAAGGACGCCGATCTTTCCCTCATCAAGTCGAAGAAGGTGGTTATCCTCGGCTACGGCTCGCAGGGCCATGCCCATGCGCAGAACCTGAAGGATAGCGGCGTCGATGTCACCGTCGCCTTGCGCAAGAGCTCCAAGTCCTGGGCCAAGGCCGAAGGCGCCGGGCTGAAGGTGATGGAGGTGGACGCTGCAGTGAAAGCTGCTGACGTGGTGATGATCCTCGCGCCCGATCAGGACCAGCGCAAGATCTATGAAGATTCGGTGGCGCCGAACCTGAAAAAAGGCGGTGTCCTTGCCTTCGCGCATGGCTTTAACATTCACTTCCAACTCATTGAACCTAGAAGTGATTTAGACGTGATCATGGTCGCACCAAAAGGCCCCGGCCATCTGGTGCGCAGCACCTATACGCAAGGCGGCGGCGTGCCGAGCCTGATCGCGATTCATCAGGATGCTTCGGGCAAGGCCAAGCAGATCGCGCTCTCGTATGCCTCCGCCAACGGCGGCGGCCGCGCCGGCATCATCGAGACCAACTTCAAGGAAGAAACCGAAACCGACCTGTTCGGCGAGCAGGCCGTGCTCTGCGGCGGTGCCACCGCGCTGGTGCAGGCCGGGTTCGAGACGCTGACCGAAGCGGGCTATGCGCCGGAGATGGCGTACTTCGAATGTCTGCACGAACTGAAACTGATCGTGGACCTGATGTACGAGGGCGGCATGGCAACCATGCGTTACTCGATCAGCAACACCGCCGAGTACGGTGACTACACCCGCGGCCCGCGCATCGTCACTGAAGAAACCAAGAAAGAGATGAAGCGCATCCTCAAGGAGATCCAGACCGGCCAGTTCGCGCGCGAGTTCGTGCTGGAGAATCAGGCCGGCGCGCCGACGCTCAAGGCCATGCGCCGCATCGGTGCCGAGCATCCGATCGAGAAGGTCGGCAGCAAACTGCGCGCGATGATGCCGTGGATCGCCAAGAACAAGCTGGTGGACAAGGCGAAGAACTGATTTCCATCGCCACCCGCTTGGAACGTGTCGTTCATCAAGCGCTGGTTGGCCGAGCCACTCAGTCGTTTTTTATTGATCGCATTGCTGCTGCTCGCAGCCGATCATTTATTTAACCGCGCGACAGACGGCCGCGCACCGATCGTGGTCAGCGCTAGCCGGAAGCAGGCGCTGACGGAGGCCTTCACCGCGGAATACGGCCGCGCACCGCGTGCCGACGAACTGCAGACACGGCTCGACCGCTGGATCGACGAACAGGTGCTGTACCGCGAAGCCCTGGCGCTGGGGCTCGACCGCCACGACAGCATCGTGCAGCGCCAGCTGACCCAGAAGATGCGTTTCCTGCTGGAGGACGTGACGCTGCTGCCCGAGCCTACAACCGCTGAATTGCAAAGCTGGCTGGACCGCCATCCCGAGCGTTACGGCCACGCAGCGACCTTGAGTTTCGATCAGGTGTTCTTAAGTCGCGGTCGCCACGGCGCGCGTCTGGGTGCGCAGGCCACGCGCGTGCGCCAGCGATTGCAAAGAGATCCTTCGGCTTATGTGGGATTGGGCGATGCTTTTCCCACCGGCCAGCGGATCAAGAATGCCGATGCCGCTCAGCTGCGGCGTGATTTCGGTTCGGATTTTGCGGCGGCGGTGGAGACGCTGACGCCGGGGGTATGGTCTGTGCCAATCACCTCGAGCTTTGGCCTGCATCTGGTGCGGGTGACGGCGCGCGAGGGATTCCGCCCGGCGGCTCTGGAAGAGGTGAACCCGCGCGTACGCACCGATTACCAGATCGCCCAGCGTGAAGACCATAACCGCCGTGCGATCGCCGAGCTGCGCGCACGCTATCGCGTCCTGGTTGAGGGCGGCACCCGATGAGCCGCGTCCTGCGTTGCCTTGCCGGCGTCCTTGTGTTTTGCGCCTGCGTCCCGGCACTCGCGCACGAACTGTCATCGGTGGTGTTGCGACTGACCGAAGCCAGTGGTGGGCAGATCGACGTGTTGCTGAAGACGCCGCTGGCGCGCAGCGGCGAGCCGGTCGCGGTGGTGCCGCAATTCGAGCCCGGCTGCGAGCCGGTGGGCAACGCGCGCGTCGAACGCGAGGCGGACTTCATCCTGCGGCAGTGGCGCATGCTGTGCGCCAGCGCACTCGAAGGCCAGACGCTGCGCTTGCAAGGATTGGACCCGCGTACCCCCGACGCGGTGATCACCGCGCATTTCGCCGGGGGTGGATCTGCCACTCTGGTCGCCGACCGTCACGATCCGCGTGTCGTGTTGCAGGCACGGGCCGACGATGCGGGTCCGCCGCCGGGGCTGATGGCTTATCTGCCGATGGGCATCGAGCACATCCTGCTCGGTGCCGATCACCTGTTGTTCGTCTTTGGCCTGATGTGGGTGGTGTTCACCGCCGGCAGCGGCATGCGAGCCTTGGTGCTGGCGCTGACTGCGTTCACCGTGGCGCACAGCCTGACGCTTGCGCTGGCAGTGCTGGGCATCTGGGGACTGCCAGCCAGGGTGACCGAGGTGCTGATCGCGCTGAGCATCGTGCTACTGGCCGTCGAATTGGCCACACATGAGTCGCGCCGCGCGCAGGGTCTGCCGCCGAGCCTGACGCTGAGAAAGCCTTGGGTCGCGGCTTTTGCGTTTGGACTGCTGCACGGTTTTGGTTTTGCCGGCGCGCTGGCGGACATCGGGCTGCCGCCGGAGGCGCGTGGCTGGGCATTGTTCCTGTTCAACCTCGGCGTCGAAGTCGGTCAACTCGTTTTCGTCGCCGTGTTATTGCTGGTTCGCGCGCAAAGCTTGCGCCTGCACCCGCGCACAAGCGCCGCGCTAACTACGGCGCTCGGCGGCGTCGCACTGTTCTGGACGCTTGACCGCCTGCTGCTGTGGTCAGCTACGCTGCAGCTAGGAGGATGGCGATGAAGAGGGCATTCGCACTGGCGACGCTGGCTTTATGCGCCTGCCATAGCGCACCAAACGAATCCGGGGTCGCAGGTGCGACTCCGCCGCCGCCAGTCACGGGCACGCCGGTGAGCGGGCGCTGCTCGGATTTCCGTGCCGACCGCAAGAACGCCTATTTTGGCGACCTGCATACGCACACCTCGTATTCGCTCGATTCGTATTTTTTCAATGCGGTGAACGACCCGCGCGCGGCACACCGCTTTGCCAAGGGCGAGCCTGGCGGCTTGCCGGCGCTGGGCAGTGACGACCCTTACACCCAGGCGCGTGAAACCCATATCGGCCGACCGCTGGATTTCAATGCGGTTACCGATCACGCCGAGTTCATCGGCGGGTTCATCAACACTTGCGGCCAGAACGCGACGCTGCAGCAGCAGTGCGACGAGCGCATCGGCCAGGGCATTCGCGACGACATCGTCAATATCGCCGCCGGCAACACTTCGCTGCAGCAACAGCTGCTGCAGTCACTGATCGCGCAAAGTCCGACCGGCCTCAGCGCCTGGGCCACCACCAAGCAGATCAACGACGAGGAGAACCAGCCGTGCACGTTCACCACGCTGCATGGCTACGAATACACCTCGAACGAGCAGTCGCAGATGTTCCACCGCAACGTGATCTTCAAGGGCGACACCGCGCGCCTGCCGCCGAATGTTTTTGCCGCCGTGCGCCCCGACACTGCACTGAACCCGCAGAACGGCAATGACGACTGGGATCTGTTCGACTATCTGAACCTCGGCTGTCAGCCGGCGCTGGGCTGCAATGCGCTCACCATTCCGCACAACGGCAATCTGTCGGACGGCCGCATGTGGCTGCCGATGGAGGCCAGCGGCGTGCCCTTGGGCCGCAAGCTCGACTCCACCGACGTCTACCTGCCGATGAGCATGGCCGACGCGCAATTGCGCAGTCGTTTCGACCGCGCGGTCGAGATCACCCAGCACAAGGGCCAGTCGGAATGCGCCGTGGGCCTCGAAGGCGCCTACCTGCAGGGCGAAGAATCCGCCTGTGATTTCGAGATTTTCAAGTCAGTGTGCCGCGGGCAGGCCGACGACCCGGCCAGTTGCGCGCAGTTCTGCAAGGGCGATCCGCTCACCGATCCGAACTTCTGCACGCATCGCAGCGTTGGCAGCGATGTGGTCGACACCTGCGTGAATCCAGGGCCCGACGGGCGCTCACGGCCCTCGCGCAACCCCGAAGCCACCGGCACCGAGAACTGCGTGCACCCGCTGGACTACTACCGCAACGCCATGGCCGAAGGCCTTGCGATCAAAAAAAATCTGGGCGTGAATCCGTACAAGGCGAACATCATCGCTTCCAGCGACACGCACAACGGCATCTCCGGCAACGTGCAGGAAAAAGGCTTTGTCGGTCATGGCGGCGTACTCGATGACGACCCGCGCGAACAATTGGGTTTCTGGGCCTGCGACAGCGGTGACGCCGCTGATCCCGCCAGTTGCACCAATCGCCGCTTCCTCGACTTCGCACGCACGCTCAACCCCGGCGGCCTTGCGGGTGTGTGGGCACCTGAGAACACCCGTGACGAGATCTGGAACGCGATCCACCGCGGTGAAAGCTTTGGCACCTCGGGCCCGCGCATCAAGATCCGCTCCATCGGCGGCTGGAGTCTGCCCGCGGACACCTGCGAACTTTTATCCGCCGGCGTCAATCCGCTGGACGGTGGCGCGCTACAAGGTGCGTACATGGGCGGTGATCTGCCGCTACCCGCCAGCGGCAGCCCCAAGATCGCGGTGTGGGCGCAGCAAGATCCGGAGAGCCACCCGCTGCAGCGCATGGACATCGTCAAAGGCTGGGTGGATGCACAGGGCCAACCGCGAGTAAAAGTGTTCGCGCGCGTGGCGGCTACGAGCGCGCCGGTCGCGCGGCCGTCAATGACCGATTGCAGCGTGTCGGTGGGCAACCACCCCGAACAACTGTGCGCGCTGTGGACCGATCCCGAGTTCGATCCAACGCAGAACGCCTACTACTACGCGCGCGTGCTCGAAGTGCCCTCGTGCCGCTGGTCGGCATGGCAGTGCAACGTCGAGAAGAAAGTGGACTGCGCGAAACTCGATCCGGCCAACGGCATCTTCCCGCAGGCCAGCGGCTTTGCCGGTTTCGAAGGCTGCTGCGCCATCGGCGGAGAGCCCGGCAGTTTTGTTGGCAGGAACACCTTCAGCACCATCGAAGAACGCGCCTGGGCGTCGCCAATCTGGTACGAAGCGCCTTGATGGGTGTCGCCCGCCTGGTGGCATCAGCAGCTGTTTCAGGAGTGAAGACAGGGTGAGGGGTTAAGATGCGCCGCATGGAAGACATGACCATTCCCAAACACCGGCGCGGCATCTACCTTCTGCCGAATCTGTTCACGACCGGCACTTTGTTCGGCGGGTTTTACGCGATCGTCGCGGCGATTAAGGGCCAGTTCGAGCCCGCCGCCATTGCCGTGTTTATCGCCATGATCTGCGACTCGCTCGACGGCCTGGTGGCGCGCAAGACCAATACCGCCAGCGAGTTCGGCAAGGAGTACGACAGCCTCTGCGACATGGTCGCGTTCGGCGTCGGCACCTCGCTGGTGATGTACATGTTCAGCCTGCGTTTTCTTTCCGAATACCCGTGGCTGGGCGGCAAGCTTGGCTGGGTCGCGGCGTTTGCCTATACCGCTTGCGCGGCGCTGCGGCTGGCGCGCTTCAACGTCCTGTCTTCGCGCGGCGAGGCCAAAGGTGCTTTTTTTGGCCTGCCGAGTCCGGCCGCTGCCGCAGTGATGGTCGGTTTCGTATGGATGGCCGACGAGTTCGGGTTCGAGGGCGCGCAACTGGTGGTACCGACGGCGATCATCACGCTGGGGACCGCCATCCTGATGGTCAGCAATCTGCGCTTCTTCAGCCTGAAAACCGTCAAGCTCACCGAGCGCGTGCCGTTCCGCTACATCGTCTTCGTCGTCGGCGTGTTGACCTTGTTCGCGCTGAAACCCTCGCTGATCTTCTTTCTGGTGTTCTTCACTTACGCACTGACCGGCCCCATCGGTGGTTTGCTGCGCCGGATCCGTCGTCCGCCCGTTGCGGCGACGCCATGACCGGCATATAGTCGCCTCATGAGCAACGCACGCGAATTCCGTTTCGCCAAGACCCTTCCGGGTCTTCTTGCGCTGCTCCTGCCGTAAGGCAGACCCAAGACCGGCCATGCGGGGCCTAAGCCGCAAACTCCAAATCCATCCAGCACCGCAAGGTGCCGATTCGCGCCCATGGCGCGGATACACAAACTAGAGAACGGTTATGAGCATGCTGAAGAATCCATCCGAGAAGTATCGGGCCTTCAAGCCCGTCGGCCTGAAAGACCGCACCTGGCCCGACAAGACCATCACGCGTCCGCCGATCTGGTGCAGCGTGGACCTGCGTGACGGCAATCAGGCCCTGATCGAGCCGATGAACCGTGCGCGCAAGCTGCGCATGTTCGAGACACTGGTGGCGCGCGGGTTCAAGGAGATCGAAGTCGGATTTCCCTCGGCCTCACAGACGGACTTTGATTTCGTGCGCTGCCTGATCGAAGAAAAGCGCATCCCCGATGACGTGACCATCCAGGTGCTGACGCAGGCGCGAGAGCCGCTGATCCGTCGCACCTTTGAATCCCTGAACGGCGCGCGGCGCGCGATCCTGCATTACTACAACGCGGTGGCGCCGGTGATGCGGCGCGTGGTGTTCAACCAGACTCAGGACCAGGTGATTTCCGAACTGGCGGTGAAACACGCGGTGCTGATCAAGGAACTGGCGGCAAAACAGCCTGACACCGAGTGGGTGTTCCAGTATTCCCCCGAGATGTTCTCGGGGGCCGAACTGGATTTCTCCAAGCGCATCGTCGATGCGGTCACCGAAGTCTGGCAGCCGACGAAGGCGCAGCCGTGCATCATCAATCTGCCGTCCACGGTCGAGCACAGCACGCCGAACATCTTCGCCGACATGATCGAGTGGATGCATCGCAATCTGGCGCGTCGCGAGGCGATCGTGCTGTCGGTGCACCCGCACAACGACCGTGGCACCGGCACCGCCGCCGCCGAACTGGCGATGATGGCGGGCGTCGATCGTGTCGAAGGCTGTCTGTTCGGCAACGGCGAGCGCACCGGCAACGTCGACGTGGTCAATCTCGCGCTCAACCTGTATTCGCAGGGCGTGCATCCCGGGCTGGATTTCTCCAACATCGACGAAGTGCGCAGCGTGGTGGAGTATTGCAACCAGTTGCCGGTACATCCGCGCCACCCCTATGTCGGCGATCTGGTCTACACCAGCTTCTCCGGTTCGCATCAGGACGCGATCAAGAAGGCATTCAGCGCGCGCAAGGAAACCGACCTCTGGGACATGCCCTACCTGCCGCTGGACCCCAAAGACCTCGGCCGCAGTTATGAGGCGGTGATCCGCGTCAATTCGCAGTCGGGAAAGGGCGGCATCAGTTATCTGCTCGAAGCCGAGTACGGCATCGTCATGCCGCGTCGCCTGCAGATCGAGTTCTCGCAGGTGGTGCAGGAAGTCACCGACGCCAGCGGCAAGGAAGTCACCGCCGAAGACATCTGGAGCATCTTCCGGCGCGAGTATCTGGACCATGCCGGGCCCTACACCTACATTGCCCACCATCTGGTTGAGGACTCGAAGCAGAACGCCGTGGACCTGGCGACCGAGATCCAGGCCCACGGACGCATGCAGATCCTGAAAGGCCGCGGCAACGGGCCGATCGACGCCTTCATCCATGGCTTGCAGGAACTCACCGGCGAGGCACTGAGCGTCGTCGATTATCACGAGCATGCGCTCAGCGGCGGTGCCGACGCGCAGGCAGCGACCTATATCGAACTGAAGGTCGGCGCGCGTACGCTGTTCGGCGTCGGTCTGGACGCCAACATCGTCACCGCTTCGTTCAAAGCGATCCTGTCCGCCTTGAACCGGGCCAAGGGCGCGCAGCACAAGATGACCGGGCGCACAGCGGCCTAGCTACACTAGCGCCATGAAAATGGCGACGCGTGGAAAATATCTCAAAGCGCTGGGCGTTGAAACGTGGACGCGTCGCAACAAACCGGTTGAAGCAATAGCGGCTGCAGTGGTCGAGCCGGCGGGCATGCGTTCTGCGCCTTCCATGGATTTCACCCAACCCGAATGGGGTGCGCTGCGCGCGGCGGTGAAAGATTGCCGCCAGTGCGGTCTGTGCGAGACGCGTACGCAGACCGTGTTCGGCGTCGGACCAGAGACCGCGCCGCTGATGGTGGTGGGCGAGGGCCCCGGCGCCGACGAGGATGCGCAGGGCGAACCGTTCGTGGGCCGTGCCGGGAAACTGCTGGATGAGATGCTCAAATCCATTGGTCATACGCGCAAAACCAACACCTTCATCGCCAACGTCGTCAAGTGTCGTCCGCCCGGCAACCGCGAACCCTCCGAGGAAGAGGCCGAAGCCTGCCAGGACTACCTGATCGCGCAGATCCGTCTGGTCAAGCCGGCGCTAATCCTCGCGCTCGGCCGCATCGCCGCGCAGCGCCTGCTTTTTACCGAAGAGCCGTTGGCGCGCCTGCGTGGACCGCTACATCACTGGGGTCCGGACAAGGTGCCGTTGATGGTCACGTATCACCCCGCGTATCTGTTGCGCAGTCCAGGTGAGAAGGCCAAGTCCTGGGACGACCTGAAAAAAGTGCACCGCTTCCTGCAGCTGCCGACGCGGCAGGCCGAGATGCTGTGAGCGCGCAACCGCAGGAGATATGGAACCTGGCGCCGATGTCGGCCGAGCAGTTGCCTCAGATCCTGGAAATTGAGCGCCACGCTTACGAGTTCCCCTGGAGCGAGGGCATCTTCCGCGACTGCCTGCAGGTCGGCTACAGCACCTGGGTGGTGAGCAATGCCACGGGTGACATCCTCGCCTATGCGGTGATGTCCATGGCCGCCGGCGAAGCACACATCCTCAATCTCTGCACGCGCCCGGATCAGCAGAGGCACGGACTCGGCGGCTTCCTGCTGCAGCACCTCAAGCGCCTGGCGCGCAGTGCACGCATGGAACAGCTGCTGCTGGAGGTGCGTCCCTCGAACACGGCGGGCATTGCGCTCTACCGCAACGCGGGATTCCATCAAGTCGGTCTGCGCAAGGCGTATTACCCGGCGCGTGACGGCCGCGAGGACGCGCTGCTGTTTAACTGCGATCTGAAGTGACCGCGCGTCGGCGCTCGCAGATCGCGTGGGCCCTGTATGACTGGGGCAATTCCGCGTTCGCAACCACGGTTCTGGCCGGATTCTTCCCGATCTTCCTGGCCAAGTACTGGGCTGCGGGTCTGCCAGAAGGCGAGCGCACCTACTGGCTGGGCTGGGCCGGGTCGATTGCCAGCCTCTTTGTGATGCTGCTGGCGCCCTTGCTCGGCGGCATCGCCGACCGTCGTGGCCTGAAGAAACGTTTTTTGTTCTTCACCACCCTGCTCGGTGCCTGCACGACGGCGGCGTTGTTCTCGGTGCCACAACACGACTGGCAGTCCGCGCTGATCCTGTTCACGCTGGCCTCGGTCGGGTTTTCCGCCGGCATCTCGTTCTACGACTCGCTCATCGTCCACGTCGCCGATGCGGACGAGATGAACCGCGTGTCGGCGCTCGGTTACGGCCTCGGCTATCTCGGTGGCGGTGTGCTGTTCGCAGTCAACGTGGCGATGGCGCTGAAACCGGGCGTCTTTGGCATCACCGATGCCGCGACCGCGACGCGCATCGCTTTCTTGAGCGCCGGATTCTGGTGGATGCTGTTCGCGTTGCCGCTGTTCTGGTTCGTGCCGGAAACACCCAGCACTCACGCGCAGGGCAACGACCTGCAGGCGCTGTGGCAGACGCTGAAGGCGCTGCGCGGACAGAAAAACATCTGGCTGTTCCTGCTCGCCTACTGGCTCTACATCGACGGGGTCGACACCATCATCCGCATGGCGGTGGACTATGGCGTGAAACTCGGATTCTCCTCCTCGTCGCTGATCACGGCGTTGCTGCTGGTGCAGTTCATCGGATTCCCCGCAGCCATTGCATATGGCTGGCTGGGGCAGCGCATCGGCACGCAGCGCGCGATTCTCACGGCGATTGCCGCTTATGCCGCCGTCACCGCATGGGCCTACACCTTGCAGACCGAGGCGCAGTTCTACTGGATGGCGGCGGCGATCGCGCTGGTGCAGGGCGGCATTCAGGCGCTATCGCGCTCGTTCTACGCGCAGCTGATCCCGGCCGACGCCGCCGGGCAGTATTTCGGTTTCTACAACATGCTGGGAAAATTCGCCGCCGTGCTGGGGCCGCTGGCGGTCGGCTTCACTGCCGCCGCGTTCCCCGACAATCAGCGCCTGTCGATCCTCGCGCTGCTGCCGTTCTTCGTGGTCGGCGGATTCTTATTGACGCGTGTCAGCCCCGCGCCGAGAAATTCTCAGGCCGTCTCGGCGTGATGGTGCGATAGAACGCCTGAATCTTTTCCAGATCGGCGGCGTAGTCGCCGGTGGGATTGAGCACCAGGCCGATGCCCGTGACCCTGCGCTGGTAATCCAGATAGGCGCAGACGATGGGTACCTGCGCTTCCAGCGCGATCAGGTAAAAGCCGCGTTTCCATTTCTGCACGCGCCCACGCGTGCCTTCGGGTGCGAGGCCGATCAGCAGTTGTGGGTGATCGTGGAACGCCTGCACGGTCTGCCCGACCAGGCCGCCCGCCGCGGTGCGGTTGATCGGGATGGCGCCGAGCGTGTTGAGCAGGCCGCGGAACGGCCAGCGGAACATGCTGTGTTTGACGAACAGGCCCAGCCTCAGGTTCAGCGCGACCATCGAGACGATGGCGTAGTAGCCGTCCCAGTTTGAGGTGTGCGGCGCCGCCAGCACGACCATCTTCGGCTCGTCCGGCAGCTGCACTTCGAGACGCCAGCCAGCCCAGCGCAGCAGACGCCGGGCCAGCCACTGTGCAAAACGGAAATGAGTCCGGGGAACGTGTTCGCCGATCTTGACGATATCGGCACTCACGAAATCTTCTTTTGCAGTTTCAGGGAATGGGCCTCACGAGACAGCGATTGTAGTGCCTGCGGATTATCGGCGGCGATGTAGCGCGCCTGCAGATAGGCATCCGCGAGCGCGTGCAGGCTGCCTCGCAGGTCCGGCCGCAGCTGCGCGACCCGTTGGATGAAATCGCGCGGCCCCTCGGCAGGGGCGGTGGTATAACCGGCGCGGGCGAGTTTGCGCAGCGCCAACTGCCATTGCTTCAGCGCGGCGTCTTTGGGCGTGACCGGGCGTGAGCGTACGAGCATGGCCGCGCCCATAAGGCTCAGCGCCACGGTGATGAGCACAGTCAGCGCCAGCACCATCTGGCCCCAATCCACCAGGCCGAAGCGGCGCAGGAAATCGGACTGCAATTCCGGTCCGTAGGCCAGCACCCAGCGGTTCCAGCTCGCTTCAATCCAATCGGTGCGGGCTTCCCAGAGGGCGGCGATCTCGCTGCCTCTGGCCAGATAGCCGGGCAGTCCCTCGCTCAATGGAATCGCCGCCGCGATGTTTCGCTCGATGCGGATCGGCGCAACGGCGGCGGTCGGGTCGGCACGCGTCCAGCCGCGGCCCGGCAGCCAGAATTCACTCCAGGCGTGGGCGTCCGACTGGCTGACGATGAAGTAGTCGCCGAGTTCGTTGTAGTCACCGCCCTGATAGCCGGTGACGACACGTGCCGGGATGCCGGCGGCGCGCATCAGGAAGGTGAAGGTGCTGGAGTAGTGCTCACAGAAACCACGACGGGTGTTGAACAGAAAGTCGTCAATCGCATTACGCGCGAGCTGGGGCGGCTGCAAGGTGTAATAAAAATCCTCGTTACGGAAACGCTGCAGGATCGCCTGCGCGATGGCGGCGCCATCGCCAGCGTACTGTTGGCGCAGTTGCTGCGCCCACGCCGCCGCCTGCGGATTCCCATCTGCGGGCAGGAGCGTGTTGAGCCTGAACAATTCCGGCGTCAAGGTCTCCTCGAGCCGGAAATCGGTCAGCGAGGTCAGGGAATAAAGCCAGCGTTCGCGCACCGGCTTGCGTGCGGTCAGCAGCAGATCCTGGTCCAGGTAGCTGCCATGGGGCAGGGTGGCGGGATCGGGGATGTCGAGCGAGAACATCCACAACTGGTCGTGTGGCTCCAGGGTGATTTCGTAACGTACCGGCCGGCCGTTGAGTGTGGCCTCGGCCGGCGGCACGCGCAGGACTTCGCGCGGCATATGCGTCCAGCGGCGGCCGTTGAAACGTTCGAATGAAGGGCCGCGCCAGTAGCGTTCACGGGCGGGCGGCGGCTCGCCTTCGAAGCGTACGCGGAACACCAGCTCATTGGATTGAATCAGGCCCGATATGTCGCCGGGCGCCATGCTGTCGGACAAGCCGGTGCGTGCCGCGCCACTGCTCGAAGGCAGGCCCCATAGAGGCCCGGGAATGCGCGGGAACAGCACGAACAGGATCAGCATCAGCGGCAGTGCCTGTGCCACCAGCAAAGTGCCCATGCGCAGCGAGACGCGCAGCGGCAGCGGCTGGCCGCCGTGATTCGATTCGACCATGACGGCAGTGATGGCCGCCGCACAGACCAGCAGGTACAGCACGGTCCACAGCTCCTGCGAGAACAGAAAATGCGTGAACAACATGAAATAGCTGAGGCTCACCACCACCATGACATCGCGGCGCGAACGCATTTCGGTGAGCTTGAGCACCAGCATCAGGGCCAGCAGCGCGGTGCCGGCGGTCTGCCCGCTGGGACGGCCGAAGCTGGCGTAGACGCCGCTGAAACAGAGCAGGGTCAATGCGGTCCGCAGCCAAGAATTGGGCAGCGGCCAGTTGCGCCGGGCGGCGGTGGCGCGCCAGAGAATCAGCGCGACGATCAGCAAGGAAATCCACAAGGGCATGCGCAGCAGATGCGGCGCGACGACCAGCGCCAGCATGCCGAGCAGGCGCAGCAGTACGCTTTGCGCCAGATAGTTTTCTGCGGTCGTTTTCATGCCTGGAACAGCGCCAGGGTTTTCAAGCAGAGATTGCGATGGTCTTCGCCGCTGTTCGGCTCGATCGTCTGATCCGGCAGGCGCAGGCCGTAGTGCCGGTGCGTGCCGTCCGCCTCCAGCACCCAGCGTGTCAGTTGCGACAGGCGTGCCTCGGGCTCAAGGTCGGGCAGGTCATTCCAGTCCAGCCACAGTTCTTCGTCGATGGTCTCGAGGAACTGTTTGACCATCGGTGCGTGCAGCTTGGGCAGCGATTTCCAGTGGATCGAGCGCGGTGAATCGCCGCGCTGATAGCTGCGCAGACCGGCGAACTCGTCCAGCCCGGGTTGTTTGCCGCTGGTGTGCCCGTCGCCGCCATGCGCGCCTGGCGGCACGCGGCCGGGCGGTGCGGGTCGTGGATAGACCAGACACATCATCTCGAGCTCCGCCCAGGTCCAGGCGTGAAACAGACCGAGCGGGAAATCCGTGCCGACGCTGAAAACACGCGCCGGCATCCAGCCACGTTCACGCGCCGGCAGGCTCAGCATCATGGGTGTGATGCTTTGTACCGGCACGTCGGCGGTGACCGGATGTTCGTCGTCCGCCGCGCGACGGCGCGTGCCTTGCAGCGGTTTGCCGTCCTTGTTCAAGGCCGTGTCGGCCACCGTGTAATGTGGCCAGGCCAATGACAGGCTGTAACGCGGCCGCGCCGACGGGTTCTCGATCCGGATCTGGAAGTGCGAGACTTCGCCGGCGAACACCGCCGCCGCCTTGCCGGCGTGCAGCTGCACGTTGACCAGATTGCTGTGCGTCTGGTGCATTGCCACCAGCCCCAGTCCGGCGAGCAGAAAGGTCAGGGCAAAACCCATGCTGTTGGAATAGTTCATCGCGCCCATCAGCATGACGAGCGTCATGAAGCCGAAGCCATAGCCAAAACGCGTCGGCAGGATGTAGACGCGGTAGCGCGATACCGGAATCGGCCCTGGCTGGCGCTTCACCCGCGCCAGTACCCACGCGTCGATGCGTTCCTGCGCGAAACGCAACGGATGCAACAGGATTTTGGCGACGAGCCAGAGGCGCATGGAGGTGCGGTTAGTATTCAGCGCTCACATCATCGCGCATTCGACATGAATACGGCACAGCTCAAGAAATTCTGCGGGCGATTCCCCGCGGCCCGCAAACGCCTGCATGAGCACCCGAGCAATGTGCTGGTCTATTCGGTCGGCGGCAAGCACTTCGCCTATTTCAAAACCAGTGAGCCGGAGCGCTGGCGTTTCAGCCTCTGGGTCGGGCCGGAACAATTCGTCGCATTGACCGATGTGCCTGGAATCAAGCCCGCTCGCTACATGGGCCGCTATCACTGGATCACCATTGTCGATGTGCAGCTCATGCCCGCGCCTTTCCTGAAAGAGCTAGTCGCGGGGTCATATGACAAGGCACTGCGTTCGCTCAGCAGGGCAGGCCGAGCGGAAATCCTGCAGAACACGGCATCCGCTCAAAATATAAAACGGCCCTGAATGCCTTGAAGCGGGTGATCTCAGAGCGCTAGGGGATTGCCACTTTCGCGAGGATTTCTTCGGCAGTCGGCGCGCCGGCTTCGCGTTCCGAGGTAGCAAGCAACCGGTGGTTGACGGTGGCTGCGAACACCGCCTGCACATCTTCGGGAATCACGCCGCTGCGGCCTTCGAGCAGTGACCAGGCTTGCGCTGCGCGGCGGATCGATAATCCCGCGCGGGGCGACAACCCCATGCGCAGCCCTGGATGCTCGCGCGTGTGGCGCACCAGCGCGAGGATGTAGTCGACCAGTGCCGGACTGGTGCGCTGTGCGCGCACCTGGGTTTGCAGCATGGTCAGTTCCTGCGGCGATAGCGCGGGGGCAACGGTGGCCAGCAGGTCACGGCGGTCGCGCTCGGACAGCAGCAGACGCTCGGCTTCCAGCGGTGGATAGCCCAGTGACAGTCTCATGAGAAAACGATCGAGCTGAGATTCCGGCAACGGGAAGGTGCCGATCTGTGATGCCGGGTTCTGTGTGGCGATGACGAAGAACGGGTCGGGCAGGGGGCGAGTCTCGCCCTCGGCGGTGACCTGGCGTTCTTCCATCGCCTCCAACAGCGCCGACTGCGTTTTCGGGCTGGCGCGGTTGACCTCGTCGGCCAGCACCAGTTGCGCGAACACCGGACCGGGATGAAAGCGGAAGGCGCCGTTGGCCTGTTCGTAAATCGAAACGCCAAGGATGTCGGCGGGCAGCAGATCGCTGGTGAACTGGATGCGTTGGAACTTCAGCCCCAATACCTTTGCCAGCGCCAGCGCGAGGGTGGTTTTGCCAACACCGGGAATATCCTCGATCAGCAGATGGCCGCGCGCCAGCAGGCAGGCGAATGCCAGCCGCAGCTGCTGTGGTTTGCCGAGCACAATCTGTCCCAGGGCGCTGAGCACGCCATTCAAACGGTCTTGCATGGAACCCCCGATTTGGACCGGTAGTTTACTCATGCCATAGGAGATTTTTCCCATTGCCGAAATCGGCCTGTTCGCGCACCATGCAGGGCAACTATCCAGCCGCCGAGAATCTCTTGACCGACCGTATCGCCAGTGAAGCCCGCAGCGCCATGGAGCAGGCCATCAATTACCGCGAATGGGTGTCGGCAGCGGAAGAACTCGATCGCCGGCAGGGCTTGGATGACTGGAAAGATGATGAGGTCTCTGAGGATTACGACTGGCGACTGGTGCGCTCGCGCCTGCGCCAGATCCGTCAGTACCGCGCCGCCAGCGATGTGCCCAAGCTGGTCTACCACCTGCGTCAGGGTCTGCACTGGAATCTTGGCAACACCGGCAATCCGCAGCTCTACGCCCATGCGCGTTTCGGCACCAAGCGGCTGGTGCGCGACTACGTCACCGAGGTCAGCGAGGCGCTGAAGTTTCTCTGCACGCACGAGTCGCCGGAGTTCACCCGCGCGGCACGCCTGCGCTTTTTCCACGAAACCGCGCTGTCGTATGGCCGCTCGGCGCTGATGCTGTCTGGCGGCGCCACGCTGGGACTGTTTCACGTCGGTGTGGTCAAGGCGCTGTATCTCGAAAAGCTGCTGCCGATCGTCATGTCCGGCTCCAGCGCCGGCTCGGTGGTCACCGGCATCGTCGGTTCGCGTGCGCCACACGATGTCGAATCGCTGCTCGATCCGAACAACGCCTACTACCATTTCTGGCGCGTGCTGCCGTTCAAGGAGATGCTGAAGAAGCGCGCGGTGATGGACCAGAACCAGGTGCGCGTCGCGCTGTCGCACAACATGGCCGACCTCACTTTCGAGGAGGCGTACAAGCTCTCCGGCCGTATCGCCAACATCACGGTGTCGCCGGCCGGCAGCAACCAGCCGCCGCGCTTGCTCAACTACCTGACGTTCCCGTATCTGTATCTGCGCGAGGCGGTGATGGCCTCCTGCGCGGTGCCGCTGCTGTTCCCGCCGGTGCAGCTGATGACGCGCGACGAGGACGGACAACGTTCGCCGTACATGCCGCTGCTGCGCTGGAACGATGGGTCGCTGAAGTCGGATCTCCCGACCATCCGCTTGCGACGCCTGCACAACGTCAACCATTTCATCGTCAGCCAGACCAATCCGCATGTGATTCCGTTCGTGTCCAAGAAGGACCCGGCCGAAAAACAGGGCGTGATGAGCTCCGCGCGCGCCTACGCGGGTTCCACCCTGCGCGGCAATGCCAAATCGCTGCTCGATCTGGCGCGCGGCGCGCTGCCGCTCGGCCCGTTCGGGCGGCCGCTCGAGACCGCGTCCTCGATCCTCGACCAGAACTATCGCGGCAACATCAATATCTTTCCGGACGTCAGCCTGTGGCGTTACATCAACGTCACCTCGAATCCGAACCTCGAAACCGTCAAGCGTTTCATGCTCGAGGGCGAGCGTGCCGCCTGGCCACGCATCGAGATGATCCGCAATCAGACCCTGATCAGCACCACGCTTGATGCCTGTGTGGACCGCCTCGAGCAGGAAGCGCGTGGTGTCGAGCAGGCCCTGTCCGAGCTGCCGCAGATGCCGAAGAAGCCCGGGCTGCGGGTGGTCAGGACGCGCGAATAATTTTTTGTCATTCCGAGCCGGAGACGAGGAATCTGGCCTTTTGTTCCGCCTTGCGGCGGGCCCCTTTTTGCCATTGCCACAAAAAGGGGCGAAAAAAGTCTAGCGCCGGATGCGCCGACAGAATCCTGCGTTCCTCGCCTCGCTCGCGGTATTCGCGCCGACGCGGCGTCCTGCCGCGCCGGCCCGCGGCTGACATCCCTGTCAGCCGCCGGGTCGTTCGTCTACGGTACTCGGCGGCGCAAACGGCGCGAAAGTCAAAAGACACCGCAAAGCCACCGTTTTTGATTCTCCTGCGACTTCGCGCCGTCCGAGCATCACAGCATTTAGGGCGGGGAATCGCCATGGATGGCGATTCAGCACCAGCGGGGCAGGACGCGCCGTTGGTGCGTCAAGCCATCAATGCGAGAAGCACAGGAATCCTTACGGCGCGTGGAGTACAGACCTTTTGGTAACTTTTGGGGCGCCAAAAGTTACCCGCGCTTTAGCGCGGAACAGTCTTTATAAGGTTCTAATCCGCGTCTGCTGGGCGCGCAGGGCTTCAATGTCCTTTTTCTTCTGCTTGACGTTGGCGCGTGCGCCTTCGACGATATGCGCGGGCGCTTTGCTGAGCTGAGGATTCGCCAGCTGCGCCTCGCCGCGCGCCAGTTCCTGTTCCAGTTTGGCGATCTGCTTATCCAGCCGCGCCAGCTCGGCGTCCTTGTCGATCAGGCCGGCCATCGGCACCAGGATTTTCATGTTGCCGAGCAGGGCGACCGCGCATTGCGGCGCGGGTTCCTCGGCTTCGAGGAAATGCGGTTCGGTGATGCGTGCCAGTGATTCCACCCATCCATGCAGGCGTTGCATGCGTTCGACATCGCTCTTCGACGCATTCTGCATCAGCACCGGCAGCGGTTTGGCGGGGGACAGGTCCATCTCGCCGCGGATCTGGCGCACGCCCAGCACAAAGGACTTGACCCATTCGATATCGTTTTCCGCCGCCTCATCGATTTTGGTTTTGTCGGCCAGCGGGTAGGGTTGCAGCATGATGGTCGCCCCCGACTTTCCGGCCATCGGCGCAACCATTTGCCAGAGATCTTCGGTGATGAATGGCATCAGCGGGTGCAGCAATCGCAACACGGTTTCGAGCACGCGCAGCAGCGTGCGCCGTGCGCCGCGCTGGGCGGCGCTGTCACCGGATTGCAGCACCGGTTTGGTCAGTTCCAGATACCAGTCGCAGTATTCATTCCAGACGAATTGATACAGAGACTGCGCCAGCAGGTCGAAGCGATAAGTCTTGAGGTGCTCGGCGGCTTCCTCCTCGACGCGCTGCAGGCGCGAGATGATCCATTTGTCGGCGGTGCTGAGCGTGACCGCCGTGCTGGCGTCGAGGCCGACGTCCTGGTTTTCGCATTGCATCAACACGAAGCGCGTCGCGTTCCAGAGCTTGTTGCAGAAATTCCGGTAACCCTCAGCGCGGCCGGCGTCGAAGCGGATGTCACGACCTTGCGTGCACAGCGAAGCAAAAGTGAAGCGCAGCGCGTCCACGCCGACCGGCGCGATACCCTCGGGATAGTCCTTGCGCGTCTTCTTCTCGATCTTCGGCGCAGTTTCCGGCTGCATCAGGCCGGTGGTGCGCTTCTTCACCAGATCGTCAAGCGAAATGCCGTCGACCACGTCGAGGGGGTCGAGCACATTGCCCTTCGACTTCGACATCTTGTTGCCTTCGGGGTCGCGCACCAGTCCGGTGATGAAGACGTCGCGGAACGGCACGTCCTTCATGAAGTACCGGCCCATCATCACCATGCGTGCGACCCAGAAAAAGATGATGTCGAAGCCGGTGACCAGCACCGCGCCGGGATAGTGCTTCTTCAGTTCGGGCGTCTTGTCCGGCCAGCCCAGGGTCGCGAACGGCCAGATGTCCGACGAGAACCAGGTATCAAACACGTCCTCGTCTTGTTTCAGTGCAAGGCTGGGGGCGAGTTTGTGTTTGGCACGCACTTCTTCTTCAGAGCGGCCGACATAGATCTTGCCGGCGTCGTCGTACCAGGCCGGGATGCGATGACCCCACCAGAGCTGGCGGCTGATGCACCAGTCCTGGATGTTGTTGAGCCAATGGAAATACGTGGTCTTCCAGTTGTCCGGCACGAAACGGATGCGACCGGATTCGACGGCATCAATCGCCGGCTTGGTGATCTTCGCGTAGCCGCCGTCCTTCTTCGTCAGATCCACGAACCACTGATCGGTGAGGTAGGGTTCCAGCACAGCGCCGCTGCGGTCGCCGCGCGGTACCTTCAACTTATGGTCTTCGATTTTCTCGACAAGGCCGAGCGCTTCGAGGTCGGCAACAACTTTCTTGCGAGCGACGAAACGATCGAGGCCGTGATAGGACGCAGGTATCGAGCTTTTAACTGCTGCGACATCAAAAGCCTGAGAGATCGTTTCTCTGCGGGTGTGCGGTTGTTGTAGTGATGCGGATAGATCACCAACAATTTTTGCTGATTTATCGAAGATATTTATTAGCGGCAGTTTGTGGCGCTGCCCCATGGCGTAGTCATTGAAATCATGCGCGGGCGTGATTTTGACCACGCCGGTGCCGAATTCTTTGTCCACGTAAGCATCGGCGATGACCGGGATCTCGCGTTCGCATAGCGGCAGCTTCACCGTCTTGCCGACAAGGTGTTTATAGCGCTCGTCGTCAGGGTGCACCGCCACGGCGGTATCGCCGAGCATGGTTTCCGGGCGCGTTGTCGCCACGACCAGCTGACCGGAGCCGTCGGCGAGCGGGTAGCGGAAGTGCCAGAGCTTGCCATTGGCTTCCTCGCTGACGACTTCGAGGTCGGAGATGGCGGTTTGCAAGATCGGGTCCCAGTTCACCAGTCGCTTGCCGCGGTAGATCAGCCCGTCCTCATGCAGCTTGACGAAGTGTTCGATCACCGCCTTCGAGTAGGCGGGGTCCATGGTGAAAGCTTCGCGGCTCCAGTCCACCGATGAGCCCATGCGGCGGATCTGTCCGCCGATGGTGCCGGCCGAGTATTTCTTCCAGTCCCAGACTTTTTCGAGGAATTTCTCGCGTCCGAGCTCGGCGCGTGTCGGTTCACCCGCGAGTTTGAGGTTGCGCTCGACCACCATCTGCGTGGCGATGCCGGCGTGGTCGGTGCCGGGCTGCCACAGGGCGTCCTTGCCGGACATGCGCGCGTGGCGGATCAGCGCATCCATGATCGTGTGCTGGAAGGCATGACCCATGTGCAGGGTGCCGGTGACGTTCGGCGGCGGGATCATGATGGCGTAGCTTTCGCCTTTCCCAGAGGGCGCGAACCAGCCGTTTTTCTCCCAGGTGTCACGCCAGCGCGTTTCGACAGCACCGGGTTCGAAGGACTTTTCCATGATTGTCATTCTGAGCGTAGCGAAGAATCTGAGTTGGGTTGTGCGGTAGATCCCTCGCATGCGCTCGGGATGACCACGCCTCAGGGCGTGGTCAGTTTGTGCGTTTCCAGCGCGTAGCCACGGTCACGGTAGAACTTGAAGCGCTCGCGCGATTTGGCGCGGCTGGCGGCGTCGCCGTGAACGATCTCCAGCACGCGTTCGAAGCGGCTGAAGAAACCCGGCACTTCCGCATCCAGATTGATCAAGACGTCGTGATGGCTGGCCAGAGGTTCGCCGTCGCCGATCAGCACGGAGGGTCGTGGTTCTTCGGTGCTCGCGCCCAGCCGCTCGTGCGCGATGAAGCTGCCTTGTCGGAACGTCCACAGCAGCTTGTCCACCTCTGCCGCCTGCGTCGGCGCATGGATATGCACACGCTTGCCTTCCGCGACCGCCTTTTCGCAAAGCTGGCAGGCGGTCAGCGCGATGCCGTTCTCCGAATCTTCCGGGAGAACATGAAAGTCAATGCGGGTCACGCGTCGGTTTTCTTGGCGGCGTAGTTCAGCAGGTATTGCGTCAGCAGCGGCACCGGTCGTCCTGTAGCCGCCTTGCCTTTCCACGCGGTGCCGGCGACATCCAGATGTGCCCACTTCATCTTGCGGGTGAAGCGGTGCAGGAAGCAGGCGGCGGTGATGGCGCCGCCATCGCGGCCGCCGGTGATGTTGCCAACGTCGGCAAACTCGCTCTTGAGCATGGACTGGTAGTCCTCCCACAGCGGCAGCTGCCAGGCGCGGTCGCCGATGTCGTCACCGGCATCGAGCAGGGCGCGGGCCAGCGGCTGGGTGTTGCTGAACAGGCCGGAGGGGAAACTGCCGAGCGCGATGACGCAGGCGCCGGTGAGCGTGGCGATGTCGATGCAATAGGCCGGTTCATAATTGCGCTCCACATACGTCAGCGCATCGGCGAGGATCAATCGGCCTTCGGCATCGGTGTTGAGCACTTCGATGGTGATGCCGGCCATGCTGGTGACGATGTCGCCGGGTTTGTTCGGCTGCTCGCTCAGCAGGTTCTCGGTCGCAGGCACCGCGCCGACCAGATTGATCGGCAGCTTCAGTTCGGCAACGGCTTTGAAAGTGCCAAGTACCGAGGCGCCGCCGCACATGTCGAACTTCATCTCGTCCATCTTGTCGGCGGGCTTGATCGAGATGCCGCCGGCGTCGAAGGTCAGGCCCTTGCCGACCAGCGCCACCGGTTTTTCATCCTTCTTGCCTTTCATGTATTCAAGGACGATGAGCTTGGGCGGCTGCTGGCTGCCGCGCGCGACCGACAGGAACGAACCCATGCCGAGTTTTTCCAGCTCGGGTTTTTCCAGAACCTTGACCTTGATGCTGCTGTGTTCCTTCGCCAGTGCCAGCGCCTGTTCGGCGAGATAGGCGGGCGTGCAGATGTTGCCCGGCATGTTGGCGAGATTCTTCGCGAACGCGCTGCCGTGGCTGATGGCGAGAGCTTCGGCGAGGGCGCGTTCACCGGCAGGCAGGTCGCTGCGGCGCGGAACGTCGAAGGTCAGCCGTTCCAGTTTCAGTTGTGGCAGGGATTCGCGGGCTTTGGCGCCGCGCATCGCATCGAACCGGTAGAGCTCGGTTTCGGTGATCAGTGCGGCTTGGCGCACGTTCCAGCCGATGTCGCGGCCCTTGATCTCGAGGTGGGTCAGATAGCTGACGGCATCGATTGAACCGGTTTTGCGCAGTGCGCCGGCGGCGGCCGTGCAGGCCTTGCGGTAGGCGGCGTCATCAAATTCACGCTCTTTGCCCAGTCCTACCAGCAGCACGCGGTCGGCAAAGATGCCGGTCAACCCGTGCAGCATCAGGGTCGCGCCGAGCTTGCCATCCATGTCACCGCGGCGCAGTACCGTACTGATGGCATTTTTGCAGGCGGTGTCGAGCGCTTCCGCGGCTTCCGTGGGTTTGCGGCGATCGAATACGCCTACAATGACGCAGGCGACGCGCTGTTTTTCGGGATTGCCGCTTTTGACCAGGTATTCCATGGATTGCCCTAAAAATGTGATTTATCGGTGGCGAGCGGCGCAGTGTATTGAATGCGCCCACATTCGCCAAGATATTGGGGCCTGTTTCTGCGCATTTCACGCACACGACGGGAGCAGGTTTTGCGCAGGGCTAGGAACGAGGAGCGACACATAGACTCTATGCGAGCGACGAGTGACAACGCCATGCACAAAACCAGCCCCGTCCCTTCGGATTGCGCCCCTAAGCGCGCGATGCGGCGTTGCTCGCTCCTGGCAATGAGTCATTGCGTCGTCACTCGCGCCTTGCCTAGCGCGTTTGGGGGCGGCAACGTGTATGCGAAATGCGCAGAAACAGGCCCCTGCGCATGAAACTGCGTATCCTCGATCGTTATCTGTTCTGGGAGACCGCCCAGGTCTGGCTGGCGGTTACCGCTGTTCTGCTGACGATCCTGCTGTCGGACCGTTTCACCAAAGTGCTGGCGCTGGCGGTGTCCGGCGAAATCCCGCGTGAGTTCCTGTTGAAAGTGGCGGCGTTCAACGGTCTGCGGTTTCTGGTGTTGCTGATCCCGGTTTCGCTGCTGCTGGCGATCATGCTGGCGCTGGGCCGGCTGTACAAAGACCAGGAGATCGCGGCGATGGCCGGTTGCGGCGCCGGACTGCGTCATTTCTACCGGCCATTCGCCTGGTTGGCGGGAATACTCACGCTGCTGACCGCATTGCTGGCATTCGAATGGGGCCCTTGGGCGGCGCGTCGCATGGACGCCTTGCTGACCGACGCCAGCGTCTCCGTTCAGTATTCCCCGTTCGAGGCCGGTCACTTCAAATCGGTCGCCGGGGGTCGCGCGATGTTTTACAGCGACTCGGTGGACAAGGAGGGTGTCGCCGGCGGCGTGTTCGCGGAGATTTCCGAGACACAAGGAGCGGCCGGGACCAGCCTGATCATGGCGAAACGAGGCGAGCAGACGATCGACCCCAAGACCGGTGAGCGTGTTCTGCAGCTGCACCAGGGCGTGCGTTACGACGGCGTGCCCGGTCGCGCCGATTACGAACTGCTGGGCTTCGATTCGTTCTCGTTACGCATACGACCGCCGCAGATCCTGGGTGTTTCCAGCAAGCGTGACCGCGCGCGCACCCGCGACCTGTTCGCATCAAGCGACCGCGAGGACATCGCCGAGCTGCATTGGCGGCTGGCCGCGCCGCTGTCGGTGTTGTTTCTGACCTTTCTGGCGGTGCCGCTGGCCCATCTGGCGCCACGCGCCGGCCGTTATTCCAAATTGGTCTGGGGCATCCTGGCCTATCTGCTGTATTCCAATCTGCTCGGTGTCGGCCAGACGTTGCTGAAGCAAGGGGCCGTGCCTGAAGCGGTCGGTCTTTGGTGGGTGCATGGACTGGCGGCGCTCGCGGTCTACGCGCTGGTCCGCGTGCGCATGGGCGGGTTCACCGGCAAGTCCTCTTTGCGTGGAGCGGCCGCATGAGGTTGCGTCGTCTCGATCTTTACGTCCTCAGCCATGTGCTGGCACTGACCGGACTGGTTGCGCTGGCCTTGCTGGCGGTGCAGAGCTTCCTCGCCTTTGTCGCCGAGATCGACTCGGTCGGCCAGGGCGGGTTTAGCTACGTGACGGCGCTGGCCTATACCGCGTTGATGATGCCGCGCGGTCTGTATCTGATGCTGCCGGTGATCGCCATGCTCGGCACGCTGATGGGGCTCGGCGTGCTGGCCTCGCAGTCCGAGCTGACCGCGATGCGCGCCGCGGGCATCTCGGTGATGCGTATCGGGGGCTCAACGGTGCTCGCCGGTCTGGTGATGGCGCTGCTATGTCTGCTGATCGGCGACTGGCTGGCGCCCGAAGGTCAGTTGCGCGCCGAGGTGCTGCGCAATCAGGCGCAATACGGTTCGGCAGCGGTCGCCGGCGAACGCCCCCTGTGGCTGCGTCAAGGCGCCGACGTGATTCACATCAAGCAGCTACGTGCCGAGGACCACCTCGGTGAAACCGAGATCTTTACGCTTAGCAGCGAGCAGAAGCTGATGGCCGTCTCAAGGATCGGCGAGGCGAGATTCGAGAATGGCCGCTGGCTGCTGAAGGATGTGCAGCGCACGGAGTTCGGCGCACAGAGCGCGCAAGCACAGCAGCGATCCGAGCAGAGTTGGGAGGGGCAGCTCGCGCCCGAAGTGCTGCGCCTGTTCGTGCTCGAAACCAAGGCCTTGTCCATGCGCGGTCTCAGGCAACTGATTGCCTACATGGACGACAACCGTCTCGATGCATCCATCTACCGGCTTGCGTTCTGGCGCAAGGCGGTGGCTCCGCTCACCGTCATCGCTCTGATGCTGTTCACGGTGCCATTCGTGTTTGGGCCGTTGCGCAGCGCCGGCGCGGGTCAGCGCCTGCTGATCGGTATCCTGATCGGCCTGAGTTTCTACGTGGTCAATGACATCGTCGTCAATACGACCCAGCTTTACGGCTGGACGCCCTGGGCTTCCGCAGGGAGCCCAACGCTCGCGCTGTTTGCTGTCGCGCTCTGGCGTTTGCGCAGGGTTAGCTAGGGCCTGGTTTTCGACAGCAGCACGACTTCAGTATCTGAAAGCCGGTCATGCCAGGCGCGGCGCAGTGAATCCAGCCGGCACCACAGCACGCTGATCCCCAGCAGGATCAAAAATACAAAGCGTCGTATCGCGGTGGGCCAATTCAGCGCCGAGCCATCGGCCCTTCGCACCTGCAATCGCCAGGCGCGCATGCCCAGCGTCTGGCCGCCATGAACCCAGAACCAGCCGAAGAATGTGAAGCTGAGCAGGAACAACATGGCACGTGTGAAGCCGGGGCTGAGCTTCAGGCCCGCGAGGTTCGCCAGCAATGTCGCAATCAAGACCGCAACCAGCCACAGTCCGAGCAGCAGGAAAATGTCGTAAAACGCTGCGGCGAGGCGCCGCCACAGCGGGGCCGGCAGCACCGGCGAATTTGTCGGAGTCATGGCTGCGGCGTTGCCTCAGCGGGACAGGCCAAGCAGTTGTGCGAAAGTTTCGCGCTCGCGCTGCTGTTCTTTCTTCAGCGTCGCTTCAATTTCGCCCGGCGTGTGCAGGCGGCCGACGCCGATGCCCGGGCAGCCGGGTTTCACTTCTTCTTCCCACACCCGGCGTTTCATGTTGGCGGGCCAGAACGGCCAGGTCCGGCATTGCTGCGGCCGTGCCGCATACACCGTGCAGCGCACACCGTTGAGGAACAGGCAATCGTTCTGCGGGTCGCGCAGATGGAACTGTCCGTTAGCCTTGGCACAGTAGGTCTTCGTGAACGCTGTCGTGTTGAGCTTGAGGTGACGCGCCAGCCGTCGGCGCTCGTCGAGCGTGACGTAAACATAGTCATAGCCGCCGCGCGCCTTGCAACATTCGCCGCAGCCGGTGCATTCAAAACGAATGCCCGAGGCGTAGACGTTCTTATCGATTTTTGGCATGGGGGATCATCGTCCGCTTGCAGTTCTTTAGTGTGGGTGTTTTCCGGCTTCGTGTGAAAAGCCGAAAAGCAATGATACTGAAAATGTACCACCCGCTTGTCCACCGGGATGGTTTTACGCCCGAAAAAAGCGCTGTGCGGGTGCCCGTATAATGCGCCGCTTCAATTTCCCGCTCCCATCGTCTAGAGGCCTAGGACGGAGCCCTCTCAAGGCTTAAACCCGGGTTCGCGCAGTTCGCGCCAGCGAACTGATGCGAGGCGCGAAGCGCCGCAGCCCCGAGCACCAGCGAGGGGTGAGAGTCGCAAAAGCGACTCGAACAATCCCGGTGGGTCGTTGCTTCAATCCAATGGGCGCCTGCGTATAATGCGCCCGCTTCATTTCCCGCTCCCATCGTCTAGAGGCCTAGGACGGAGCCCTCTCAAGGCTTAAACCCGGGTTCGAATCCCGGTGGGAGCGCCAAGCCCAGGAGGCTGACCCCGTTTTTTTGGGTCATTCGTTTGGGCATTCTTTTTTGCTGGACTTTTTCTCATCGAACCTAAACGCATCCCGCGCGGCGAGCATCCGATCTCACGCACGGACATCTCGCCCGGCCCGCTCAAGGTTCTGTATACGCTGAAAGACGCGGGTTACGAGGCGTACATGGTCGGTGGCGGCGTGCGCGACCTGCTCGCCGGCGTCAAACCCAAGGATTTCGACATCGCCACCAACGCGCGGCCCGAGCAGATCCGCCAGTTGTTCCGCGGCTGCCGTCTGGTCGGTCGGCGCTTCATGATTGCGCACGTGCGCATGGGTGCCGAGATCGTCGAAGTGACGACCTTCCGCGGCCCGATCACCGACAGTCACGAGCGTGATGACACCGGCCGCATCCTGTCGGACAACATCTACGGCACGCTGGAAGACGACGCGCTGCGCCGCGATTTCACGCTCAATGCGCTGTACTACGACATCCGCGACTACTCGATCGTTGATTTCACCGGCGGCGTCGAGGACCTGCGCTCCAAGACCATCCGTCTGATCGGCGACCCTGAGCTGCGTTACCGCGAAGATCCGGTACGCATGCTGCGCGCCATCCGCATCGGCAACAAATTGCATTTCCGGCTCGATCCCGCTGCAGTCGCGCCGCTCAAGACGCTGGCGCCGCTGCTCGGCGAGATTCCTCCCGCGCGCCTGTTCGACGAAGTGCTGAAGCTGTTGTTGAATCCGGAAGCGGTCGAGAATTTCCGCGCCATGTATTGGTTCAATCTCTGGCGCGAACTGTTTCCGGACAACGCCGCCGCGCTCGATGCCGGGGGCGACGACGTCCGCGGATTCATCGAAGGCGCGCTGGCGAACACCGCCGAGCGCATGCGTCAGGGCCAGCCGGTGAGCCCTTCTTTTCTGTTCGCGTCGCTGCTCTGGCCTTGCGTGCGTGAGCGTGCGGCCGAGTTGAAAACCAAGCAGGGACATCCCGAATTCATCGCCATCACGCAGGCGGGCGACGAATTTTTCGCGCGTCAGTCGCAGCGCATCGCGGTGCCCAAGCGTTTCTCGTTTCCGGCGCGCGAGATCTGGCAGCTGCAGCCGCGCTTCGAGCGGCGGCGCGGCGGAGCCCCGCAGAAGTTCCTGACCCATCCGCGTTTCCGAGCAGCTTATGATTTTCTGTTGTTGCGTGCCGCGCACGGCGAGCCGGTGCAAGAACTCGCCGACTGGTGGACGCAGGCGCAGGCGGGTCAGCCGCCGCCAGTACCCGAGGGCGGTGATCCACCATTGCCTGCCCGCAAGCGCAAGCGGCGGCGGAGACGTGGCAGCGGTGGCGGTGGTCAGCAGGCGCCACAGTCGCAGGATTAAATCGTGACGCAAGCGTTCATAGGCCTGGGCGCGAATCTCGGTGATCCGCCAGCACAATTGCACGAGGCTTTGAAGTTCTTATCACGACACCCCCGCATCCGGCTGAAACAGCAGTCGTCGTTTTACCGCAGCGCACCCTTGGGGCCGCCGGGCCAGGCGCATTACTGCAATGCGGTCGTGGCGATTGAAGCCACGCTGTCGCCGCAAGATTTACTGAAAGCATTGCTCGACATTGAACGGGCCATGGGCCGTGAGCGCAGCGGTCAGCGCTGGCAGTCCCGGTTGATAGATCTGGATCTGCTGCTCTATGGAGACGCGCGGGTCGATCTTGCCGGCCTGCAAGTGCCGCACCCGGAAATGCACAAACGCAATTTCGTGCTGGTGCCGCTGGCTGAGATTGCGCCCGACATTCAAATTCCCGGGCTTGGCACCGCAGGCGAGCTGGCGGCACGCATCGGTCGCGACGAACTTCAATTGCTATAGTCGCGAAATATGAGCGACAAGAAAGCCATCAACGTTGCCGAGTTGCGCCGCCTGCGCGATGCGGGCGAGAAGATCGCCTGCCTGACCTGTTACGACGCCAGCTTTGCGCTGGTCGAAGACCGCGCCGGTGTCGACGTGATTCTGGTCGGCGACTCGCTGGGCATGGTGCTTCACGGCGGTACGACGACCACGCCGGTGACGGTTGACCACATTGTCTATCACTCCAAATGTGTCGCGCCGCACCTGAAGCGCGCTTTTCTCATCGCCGACATGCCGTTTCTATCCTTCGCCACACTGGACCGCGCGCTCGACGCCAGCCAAAGGATGATGCAGGAGGGCGGCGCCAAGATGGTCAAGCTCGAGGGCGGTCGCGAGCAGGCGAATATCGTCGAGTATCTTTCGATTCGCGGCGTGCCGGTGTGCGCGCATCTGGGTCTGCAGCCGCAGTTCATCCACAAGATGGGGGCGTTCAAGGTGCAGGGGCGTGATGACGCGGCCGCCGAAGCGATGTTGCATGACGCAAGGATTCTTACGGAAGCCGGCGCCGATCTTTTGTTGCTGGAGTGTATCCCCGCGGCGCTGGGCAAACGCATCGCGGCAGAGTCCAAAGTGCCGGTGATCGGCATCGGCGCAGGCAAGGATGTGCACGGCCAGATCCTGGTGCTGCACGACATCCTCAACATCTCGCCGTCGGTGACCATCGGCCACCGCCCGCGCTTCGTCAAAAATTACATGCAGGGCGCCAACGATATCGAGTCCGCAATCAAGGCTTACGTAATGGACGTGAAGTCCGGCGCCTATCCTGCGGCCGAGCACAGTTTCTGACGTGAGGACGGTCCATACCGCGGCTGAGTTGAGAGCGGCAGTTTCAGGGTGGCGCCAGGCAGGCGAGCGCGTCGCGTTCGTGCCGACCATGGGCAATCTGCATCGTGGCCATCTTGAGCTGATCAGCCGCGCGAAGCGGGCCGCAGACAGAACCGTCGCTAGCGTTTTCGTGAATCCACTGCAGTTTGTCGCCGGAGAAGATTTCGATAAATACCCGCGCACACTGACCCAGGACCAGGCAGGTTTGGAAAAAGCGCATTGCGACCTGTTGTTCGCGCCTCCAGCCAAGGAAATCTATCCACGCGGCATGAAAGACCTGACGCAGGTCTCGGTGCCGGAACTCTCGACCATTCTCTGCGGGCATTTCCGTCCCGGCCATTTCGAAGGCGTGGCCACGGTGGTCAACATCCTGTTCAATCTGGTGCAGCCGGATGTGGCGTTGTTCGGCGAGAAGGACTACCAGCAGCTGCAGACGATCCGCCGCATGGTCGCTGACCTGCATCTGCCGCTTGCGATCATCGGCGTGGCGACCGAGCGCGAGCCTGATGGTCTTGCACTGTCTTCGCGTAATCAGTACCTGAGCAAGGATGAGCGTCAGCGTGCGCCGGTGCTGAATCAGGTACTGCAGCAGATAGCTGAACGCCTGCAGCAGGGCGCGCGTGACTACGCGCAAATCCAGTCGGATGCGATGCGCGAGCTGGAGCGGCAGGGATTCAAGCCGCAATACGTCGAGGTGCGTACGGCTGAACTGGCGCTACCGGCGGCCGATACGCGGGAATGGGTCGTATTGGCTGCCGCCCATTTAGGCTCTACCCGTTTGATTGACAACATAAAAATCAAGTCCTGATCAACTCTTTCCCCAGGGCTTGTCATCACGCGGAAATGGGCTAGACTGTCGTCAGTTTCGTGACACACTTCACGAATCGGGCGCATGCCTTAGTGGGCCGCCCGCCGCAGTCAAGCCTGGATGCCGGGTGCATGCCTAAGTGGGCCACCCCAATCCCAAAGAACATTCAGGATTTCCCCATGCAACTGACCCTATTGAAGTCCAAGCTCCATCAGGCGCGTGTCACCAACGCCGAACTGGACTACGACGGTTCCTGTGCAATTGATACGCGCCTGCTGGATGCTGCCGGCATCCTTGAGTTTGAACAGATCCAGATCTACAACATCACCAACGGCGAACGCTTCACGACCTATGCGATCAAGGGTGAAGCCGGTTCCGGCATCATTTCGGTCAACGGCGCCGCTGCCCACAAGGCGCGGGTGAATGACCGCGTGATCATCTGCACCTATACGCAGATGGACGCCAATGCCGCGCGCATCTTCAAGCCGCGCCTGGTCTATCTGAACGAGCAGAACCGCATCGTCCGCACCTCCAACATCATCCCGATGCAGGCGGCCTGACGAGTTAACGACGTTCTAAGATGCCGGCTCGCTGCCGGCATTTTTTTTGAACCCATGAAAAAAATCCAGAGCTGGTTTCCAACGCAGATCTATTGCGCCCCTCTGGGCGGCGGCGTTGCCGCGCTCAATCGCGAGCTGCTGACGGACACCGCCAAGATCCGTGCAGCGGATGCGGCGGGCAAGCGCTGGTCAAAAACCAGCTACCCCGGCGGTTACACCAGCTACGGCTCGCTGGACCAGTTGCATCGCATGTCGTCGACGTTTGCTGAACTGCAAAAACGCATCGACCGCCATGTGCGCGCCTATTCGAAAGCGCAGCAATGGAATCTGCGTGGCCGCAAGCTGGTGATGACCGATTGCTGGGTCAACGTCATGCCCAAGGGCTGTGCACACAGTTTCCACCTGCATCCACAATCGGTGATCAGCGGGACGTACTACGTGCACACGCCGCGCGGATGTCCGGGCCTCAAGTTCGAGGACCCGCGATTGTCGAGGCTGATGGCCGCGCCGGTTCGTGCTGCGCACATCAGCTATCCGGCCCGCGCCGGCGAGGTGATTCTGTTCGAGAGCTGGTTGCGCCATGAGGTGCCCGCCAATCAAGCGAGCCAGGAGCGCGTCAGCATCAGCTTCAATTACCATCTCGCTTGATGAGCAAGCTCACCGAGAGTGCCGCGTGGCGCGCGCTGGCGGCACACGCCAAAGCACAGTCCGTGACGCGAATCGCGGATATGTTCTCCAGCGACCCGATGCGTGCGCGCGAGTTTTCGCTCGAAGCGGCCGGGCTTTATCTCGACTATTCCAAGCAGCGCGCGAGCAGCGAGACGCGGGCCTTGCTGCTGAAGCTGGCTGAGCAGCAGGATTTATCCCAGTGGATTGCAAGACTGTTCGCCGGCGAGCCGGTGAACAGCACGGAACAACGCGCTGCGATGCACATGGCGCTGCGCAACCGTTCCGGCAAGCCGATGCAGGCGCAGGGCCGGGATGTGACGCCTGACGTGCTCACGGTGCTGAAACGCGTCAGCGTGTTCGCCGACCAGATCCGCAGCGAGAAAAAAATCACCGACGTGGTGAACATCGGCATCGGAGGCTCGGATCTTGGGCCGCGCATGGTCTGCGATGCACTGGCCGATTTCGCTGATGGGCCGCGCGCCCACTTCGTCGCCAACGTCGACGGCGCGCAGCTTCTGTCGGCGCTGAAGGGGCTCAAGCCGGCAACAACTTTGTTCGTCGTCACCAGCAAGACCTTCACCACACAGGAAACCATGGCCAACGCCCGCGCCGCTCGTGCGTGGTCCGCGGGTCAATCGCAATTTGCCGCGGTAACGGCCAATGATGCTGAGGCGCGTAAATTTGGAATTGCAGCCGAACACATCTTCGGTTTCTGGGACTGGGTCGGTGGCCGCTACTCGCTGTGGTCTGCAGTGGGCCTGCCGATCGTTCTGGCCCTCGGTTCCCGGAGATTTACGGAACTGTTGTCTGGTGCGCATGCCATGGACGAACATTTCAGTACCGCGCCGCTGGCCGCAAACCTGCCAGTCCTGATGGGGTTGCTGTCGATCTGGAACGTGAATTTCCTCGGTGCGGCCAGCCAGGTGGTTGCGCCGTATGCGCAGCGTCTGCAGTTGTTCGTGTCCTGGCTGCAGCAGTTAGAGATGGAATCCAACGGCAAGGGGGTGGATCGCGAAGGCCGGTCCGTGGACTACGACACCGCGCCCGCGGTCTGGGGCGATGTCGGCACCAATTCCCAGCACGCCTTTTTCCAGATGCTGCATCAGGGGCCCGCGCTGCATCCGGTGGATTTCATCGTGCCGGTAGAATGCAGTCACGCCTTGAAGGACCAGCATCAGCTGCTTGCCGCGCACGCTCTGGCACAGGGTGCCGCCCTGATGAAAGGCGCCACGTCGGGCGATCCGCATCGTGAGTATCCCGGCAACCGCCCCAGTAATACTCTGCTGCTGGCGCGTCTCGATGCTTTCCATCTCGGTGCACTGCTGGCGTTGTACGAACACCGCACTTTTGTGCAGAGCGTGATCTGGAACATCAACGCCTTCGATCAATGGGGTGTGGAACTGGGCAAGCGGGTCGCCGGCGATGTGCTGGGCGGTGACAAATCCAGGCTGGATGCCTCCACTCAGGCTTTGCTGGCACGGCTCAAAGCCCACTGAACATGCTCACGCACGACCTCACTGTCATCGGTCGCGCGTTTGTTCAGTGCGTTGACGATATCCGGTGAGGCGGGGGCATTGCCGAGCGCCACGGCAAGATTGCGTTTCCAGCCCACATAACCAGCGCGGCGCAGTGCCATGCCTTCGGTTTTGCGTAGCCATTCGTCTTCAGTCCACGCCATCAGCTCAGTGAGTTTTGCGGCGCCAAGCCCATGTCGTGGTTTGAAGTCGGATTCGGCAGTCATGCGGGCGTAGCGGTTCCAGGGGCAGACCAGCTGGCAGTCGTCGCAGCCGAAGATGCGATTGCCGATCAGGGGGCGCAATTCAAGCGGAATCGAGCCGCGATGCTCGATGGTGAGATAGGAGATGCAGCGGCGCGCATCGAGCTTGTACGGCGCGACGATGGCCTGCGTCGGGCAGATTTTGATGCAGGCGCTGCATTTGCCACATTCGTTGGCGACTTCGGCGCTCTCGTCCGGCGGCAGCGGCAGGTCGGTGTAGATCTCGCCGAGGAAAAACCACGAACCGGCGTCGCGGTTCAGCAGTAGCGTGTTCTTGCCGATCCAGCCGAGCCGCGCGTTTCGCGCCAGCGCTTTTTCCAGCACCGGCGCCGAATCCGCGAAGACCCGATACCCGTGCGCACCGACCGTGGCTTCGAGTTTTTTTGCCAGCTTCAGCAGCCGTGAGCGCATCAAGCGGTGATAGTCGCGGCCGAGGGCATAGCGCGAGATGTAGGCGCGCGCGCCCTCCTTGAGGATCGCTTCCGAGGCTTCAGCGTCGGGCCGGTAGTCGAGGCGCACGCTGATGACCGAGACCGTGCCGGCACGCAGTTGCGCAGGGGCGGCCCTCTTTTCCGGGCTGCGTGCCATGTAATCCATCTCGCCGTGAAATCCGGCGGCGAGCCATGCGCGCAGATGATTGAGGTCGTCGTCGAGTTTCAGTTGGGCGATACGCGCATCGGCAAAGCCGAGTTCCTGCGCCCAAGCGCGGATTTGCGCTGGAAGACCGTCGAGTATGGGCACGTATAATTTGGCGATGAGCGGAGTCCAGCGGCGATTGTATTCGGCAGCGCAGGTGCGCGAGATCGAACACCGTGCGATTGAAAAGCTGCGCGTGCCCGGCTTGCAGCTGATGCGGCGCGCTGCTGCCGCCGCGTGGGGCGATCTACGAATCTCGTGGCCGAAAGCACGCGTCATCGGCGTGGTCTGTGGCCCCGGCAACAACGGGGGTGACGGTTACGAGCTTGCGCGGCTGGCCAAGGCCGCGCGGCGTGAAGTGCGGGTGTGGCAGCTCGGGGTGCCGCCGAACTCCGGTGATGCCTTGACCACGTGCAAAGGCTGGCTCAAGGCGGGCGGCAAGATCGTGCCGTGGTCCACGACGATTTCTTTCGATGATTGCGACGTGCTGGTGGATGCCTTGTTCGGCATCGGCTTGTCACGTCCGCTGGAGGGGGCCGCGCTGGCGGCGGTCCATGTGATCAACGCAGCGACCACAGCCAAATTGGCGCTGGACATTCCCAGCGGCTTGAACGCGGATACCGGCGCGGCGATGGGCGCTTGTGTGCGTGCGGATCGCACGGCCACTTTCATCGGCTACAAAAGCGGCCTGTTTCAGGGCGCGGCGGCTGATGCCGTCGGCCGACTCCAACTGTACACGCTGGATCTGCCGGCGAAGGCATACACCGGCACGGATCACGATGCCGAGCTACTCGACGGGGGGGAGCTGAAAGACGCGCTGCCCAGGCGGCGGCGCGCGGCGCATAAGGGCGATCATGGCCATGTACTGGTGATGGGTGGCGACCACGGCATGATGGGTGCGGCCTTGCTGGCAGGGCGTGCTGCGTTGCGCGCAGGCGCAGGGCTGGTCAGCGTCGCGACCCGTCAGGCGCATGTGGCCGCCATGACCGGTGCGCAGCCGGAGCTGATGTGTCGCGGGGTCGAGGACGCGCGCGAAATCGGCCCCATGCTGGAAGCCGCTACCGTGATCGCATTGGGCCCGGGTCTGGGCCAGACCAACTGGGGCCGCGCGCTGTTCGCACAGGCTTTGAGCGCGAAAAAACCGCTCGTCGTGGATGCCGATGGCCTCAACTGGCTGGCGCAGAACCCCATGCGGCGCGAAGACTGGGTGCTGACGCCGCACCCCGGCGAGGCATCGCGCCTGCTCGATACCGACACGCTGCGGATTCAGGCTGATCGGTTTGCCGCGGCCCAATCCCTGCAGGAGCGTTATGGCGGCATCGTGGCGCTGAAAGGCGCGGGCACGGTGATTTGCGACGGCAACTTGAGCGTCTGTCCACACGGCAACCCTGGCATGGCGGTGGGCGGCATGGGAGATGTCCTGGCGGGTGTGATTGCCGCGCTGCTGGCGCAAGGGCTCACGGCTGCGCAGGCAACGCAGGCGGGCGTGCTGGCGCATGCGCTGGCGGGTGACGAAGCGGCGCGTGCCGGTGAGCGCGGCTTGCTGCCCAGCGACCTGTTGCCTCTGCTGCGCAAATACCTCAACCCATGATTCGCCTGGAGTTGGCCGACGCTGCGGCCACCGAGCGGCTGGGGCAGGGCCTCGCACAGGCTTTCGCCAGACGCCGCGGTCTGGTGATGGACCTGGTCGGCGACCTGGGTGCTGGCAAAACCACGCTGGCGCGCGGATTGTTGCGTCAGCTCGGGGTCAGTGGCGCGATCCGCAGCCCGACCTTCACCTTGCTGGAGCCCTATTCGATCGGTGATTCAACCCTGATCCATCTGGATCTTTATCGGCTGAATCACCCGCGCGAACTGGAAAACCTCGGCCTGCGCGACTATCCGCCTGAACAGACTTGGTGGCTGGTGGAATGGCCCGAACGGGGTGCGGGATATCTGCCGCGCGCCGATGTCCGGGTGCGCCTCCAGCACGCGGGTGCGACGCGTATTGCTGAACTCGAGTCCAATTTTCACGACGAGTTACAGACTGCATGCAAGATGTCACTTTAATTGTGACCTGCATCCCCATTGTTTTATAAGAAGTTTAGTTCTATATTTGAGCCATGCGTGTTCTTGCCTGTCTGGGACTATTGCTTGCGGCGTTGCCGCTGTCGGCGGCCGAGCTGCGGGAAGTGCGCGTCTGGGCCGGTCCGGAGAGCACCCGCGTGGTGTTCGATCTTGACGCTGAGACCGCGCACAAACTCTACGCGCTTGACGGCCCGGACCGCATCGTCATCGACCTTCCGGGCGTGCATCGCGGTGACGGCGTCCACATGCCCGAGGAGGCGCGCGGTCTGCTCCAGCGTGTGCGCAGCGGCATCCAGCCCGATGGGTTACGCGTGGTGCTCGACCTGACTGCGGCGGTCAAGCCCAAGAGCTTCGTGCTGCCGCCCAATGCTGAATACGGCTACCGCCTGGTGGTGGATTTGTACGATCCGCAGCCGCCGAAAGAGGAAGTTGCGCCGGAAGTGGTTGAGCCGCCGAAAACCATCAGCGCCCCCGAGATGAGCGCGCCGCCGGTCATCGCTAAAAAACCGGTTCCGGCCGTGCCTGCGCCTGTACCCGAGGCGGCTCCACCCGTCTTGGCGAAAGCGCCACCGATCCCATCGACTCCATTGCCTGCGCCACGCAAGCCGATCCAATCGCCGGATGACCGGCCCATCGTCGTTGCGGTTGATGCCGGGCATGGTGGCGAAGACCCGGGCGCCCGCGGCAAACGCGGCGTACTGGAGAAAGCAGTCGCGCTGGCGATGGCGCGCAAGCTCGCCGACAGGATCAACGCCGAGCCGGGTTACAAGGCGGTGCTGACACGCGACGGCGATTACTACGTCAGCCTGCGTCAGCGCATGGCCAAAGCGCGCCGTGCGCAAGCCGATCTGTTTGTCTCGGTGCATGCCAATTCCAACCGTGACCGCCGCGTCCACGGGACGGCGGTCTATGTGCTGTCTGAGCGCGGTGCCGATTCCGAACACAACCGCTGGCTGGCCGAAAAGGAAAACGCCTCCGATCTGATCGGCGGCGTCGAGATCCACGACAAGGACGACACTCTGGCCTCGGTGCTGGTGGATATCTCGCAGGCCTCGGCGATGGAAGCCAGCCTCGATGCCGCCGGCCGCGTGCTGGATTCGATGGGCAAGGTCAACCGTCTGCTCAAGTCCGAGGTCCAGCAAGCCGCCTTCGTCGTGCTGAAAGCGCCCGACATGCCTTCGATGCTGGTCGAGACCGCTTTCATTTCCAACGAAAAAGAAGAACGTCAGTTGAGCGACGAGGATTTTCAGGACGAGCTGGTGGACAGCATGCTCGACGGTATCAAGGGCTACTTCGACAGCTATCGTCCGGCGCAGCAGGTGGCGACCGGTGAGATTGCGCAGAAATCTTCGGCGCGCGCCGCGCCCTAAAAGTAGTAGTGAATCAGGACGTCGCTTCCGCTCAGTGAAGCGCCTTGGCTGCGCGCGTAGTTGAAGCTCGCACGCAACCCCAGTCGTTGCGTCCACTGCCACTGAAACCCGCTGCGCAATAAAGTCTGGCGGTCACCGCCGCCCGCGACCGGCGTCAGCCACTGCGCTTCGCTCAGGTGTGTCCAATGCCTTGCCCATTGCCATGCAGCGCCGATTCTTGGGCCGAGCGCGATCGAGTGGTGATCGCGCAGAACCGGGTTGACATCGAGTTGCGCCTCGCCATAGACGAAAAGCTGCAGATTCTGCGCAGGTGCGAAAGTGATGCCGCCGCCGCCTTCGCTGTAAAAACCCAGCGAGCCGAGTGGTTTGGCTGCGAACAGGTCCAGGCCATAACGGCGCCCGCCGAAGCTGGCAAACCACGACCACGGCTTGAAGGCGCGATTCCAAGGCGCGACTGATTTGACGCCGGCGAGTTTCAGCTCCTGCACGCGCAGGCCGTCGTCATTGAGCAGCAGGCCCAGATCAAAGAATTCGATCTGTCCGCCGGTGAGATAGGCGCGGGGCGGGTCGAGCAGGTCGTGCAGGGCATCGCGCGAGCGCAACAGCAGCGCAGTGCCGCGGCGGTCGGCGCGCAGGCCGGCGCTGAGGCGGGCGGAGCCGTGCGCCTGTTCCGGCGAGAATTCAGGTGGCGGCAATGGCACCAGATCGGATTTCTGATGGAGGCGGCTGCGCGCCTGCAGCGCCTGCTGGGCCCGCGGCAAGCCGATGCCGCGCTCGATCACCTCGTTGCGATAGAGGTAGTAGAGATAGTCATGCGCGGCATCCAGCAATGCGGCCTGACGGGCGATGTCGGCTTGCGTGAGCACGGCATCATCCAGTTCGGCGTCGCCGGCGGCGTAATCGAGCACCCAGCGGTACTGGGGAGGGGTCAGCTGCGACAGCGAATGCTGCAGGCGGTTGGCCAGTGCGGCGCGAAACACCGGCGCTCCCAGCAATCCGGCACGCTGCAGCTCGCGGACGGTGTCCAGCGGAATCACGTGCGGATACAGCGGGCGCGGGAAGGCCTCCAGCAGCCGCAGATCGGGCCGTGCCACATCCAGCAGGCTCAGCAATTGATAGGAACAGTTCTCGTCGAAAAAGTAGTAGTTGAATTCGACTTCGCGCATCTCCCACAGGTGCCAAAGCAGGCGTTGCAGCTCATCGGCTGCAAGCAGTAGCGGATATTCCCAGAGGTCGCGGCTTTCGATGCGTGCGTATTCATTCACTTTTTCGTAATACGGCGACATCGTGAACACGCCGACATAGCCGCCGGCGATGCCGCGCGCCGCGTAGAGCATGGAACTCTCGGATTCGTCATAGACCGCCGCGTAGTTGATGGCGTTGGCCAGCAGTTTCTGCCCCGGCTCGTGGCCGCGGCCTTCCAGACGCATCAGGGTGTGCCCGAACATGCTCGCCGGACTGCTGATCTCGCTGGAGGCGAAGATCATCGCCAGTGCGGCGGGATCGATCGCCTTGAGCCAGGCTTGATAGCGTTCACAGGCCTGTTCCGGCAGTCGTTGCGGATCAAAATGCAGCAGGGTCTTCAGCCATTCGTAGCGGGCCTTGACCCGGCACTGCGTCGGCTCGCCGTCGCGCGGCTCTGCGTTGAAGAAGCTGGCGAGCGTTGCATCGAGTTCAGCAGCCGGGTTGGTTTTACCCTCGGCCGCGATAAAAAAATTCTGTGAATCCACGGTGCTGGTCACGCCGGCCAGCAGCAGGTTCGGTTGATAGTGCAGCAGGCTGCGCCATTGTGGATGACGATCAAGATGCAGCTCGCGTGCGCGGGATTGCAACTCTGTCAGATAGGCTGATTGCACTGACGCCCACGCAGGGGCGGACAGCGTGAACAGCACGACGGCGATGATGAATGGATGCACAAATAAAAACGGCGGCCTTGCGGCCGCCGCAGGAGGTCAAGAAGCCTTAAGCCGCGTAGCGCGCCAGCTTGGCGTCTTTCGCCATCAGTTCGCGTACCGAAGTGACGACTTCGCCGGCGGTGACGTCCGCGCGCACGAAGATCGAGCCGTAATGCGCCTGCGTCAGGCGGTAGAACGCGCCACGATCGGCTTCAGCGACACCGTAGAGCGTAGCCAGGGTCGTCAGGGCTTCGCCTTCGCCGCGCGCCATGTCGGCCGACAGTGCGTCAATGTTGCCGCTGGCAAAGCGAACCAGGTCGGTATTGGCGGTGATGGTGCCGTTCTTGCCGCAGCCCGCAGTGCCGGAGGTGATGCCGAAGGTCTGGTTGCCGAAGCTGCCGTTGGTGAAGCTCGCCAGCATCTTGAAGAACACGCCACTGTTGCCCTGCCAGATCTGCGTTCCCCAGCCGCAACCGACATCGTTATCTGCGTAGCTGGCTCCCATCGGCGCCAGTGAAAGAGCGACCACCGCGATTAACTTCTTGTTCATGCGTCCGTCTCCATTTGGTTTATGAGTGAAACATCCCAAAACTCAGACCGCAGATTCAACATACCCGATGCCGCGACCTAACGGAAGGCTTTAAAGTCCGCGGATGCCTATCAAAATTCTGGCCGACCAGCTCATCAGCCAGATTGCTGCGGGTGAAGTCGTGGAGCGGCCCGCTTCGGTGGTCAAGGAACTGGTCGAGAACAGTCTGGACGCCGGCGCACGGCAGATCGAGGTGGATATCGGGCAGGGCGGCCTGGCCCTGATCCGTGTGCGCGACGACGGTGCAGGCATCGCGCGCGGCGAGCTGCCGCTGGCAGTTCAGCGCCACGCCACCAGCAAGATCGCCAGTCTGGGGGATCTGGAGCGGGTCGCCAGCCTGGGTTTTCGCGGTGAGGCCTTGCCCAGCATTCTCTCGGTCTCGCGTTTTTCGCTGACTTCGCGTACGGCGGCGGATGAGCACGCCTGGCGCGTGGCCGGAGACGGGCTGCTGGCGAGTCCGAAGCCCGAGCCGGCTGCGTACCCGCAAGGCACGACGATCGAAGTGCGCGACCTGTTTTTCAATACGCCGGCGCGACGCAAGTTCATGCGCGCTGACAGCACCGAATTCCGGCACATCAACCAGCTGCTCGGGCGGATCGCCCTGGCGCGCTACGACGTGGCGTTCCGGCTGACGCATAACGATCGCAGGGTGCTGGACCTGCCCGCGGTCAGCGATGCCGCGCGCGAGCGGCGGATCGCCGAGCTGACGGATGCGGAATTTCTGGGCAACGCGCTTTATCTGGACGAAACCCGACAGGGTTTCAGGCTATGGGGTTGGATCGCGCTGCCGAGTTTTTCGCGGCCGCTGGCCGATTTGCAGCATCTCTACGTCAATGGCCGCATGGTGCGTGACAAGCTGCTCGCACATGCCTTGCGCCGGGCCTACGCCGACGTGCTGCACGGCACCCGCTTCCCGGCCTACGTGCTGTACCTGGAACTGGACCCGGCAGCGGTCGACGTGAACGTGCATCCGGCCAAAGCCGAAGTGCGGTTTCGTGAATCCTCAAAAATTCACGACTTTCTGTTCGGCGCGGTGCATCAGGCGATCCGTCGCGTACGGCCCGACCCGGCGCAGCACCATCAGGTGAGTTTTGCGTCGCCGGTGGCCGCGCAGCAGGCAAAAATCCCTTACGAGACTGCCGCCCGCCCGCAGTTCTTTTCACTTTCAGAAGCTGCGACACCGAAATACCGTGATGCTGAATCTGCATCGCCCTTTGGGTCTGCGATGGCCCCAGGCAGCCAAAAACTGGGTCAGGCGATCGGGCAGCTGTTGGGCGTCTACATCGTCGCGCAGAACGAAAACGGACTGGTGCTGGTGGACATGCATGCCGCGCATGAGCGGGTTTTGTATGAGCGCTTCAAAAAACAGCTGACGGAGGGCGGCGTGCCTGCGCAGAATCTGCTGATGCCGTTCACCGTCAGTGTCGCGGAAGACGAAGCGGACGAAGCGGAGCGCCGGCAAGCGGAGCTGAGCCGGTTTGGTTTCGTGCTCGACCGCAGTGGCCCGCAGACTTTGACGGTGCGTGCCTTGCCGCCGCTGCTGGCGGGCGAAGATATTGTCTCGCTGCTGCGCGACTGGCTCGGCGGTGTGACCGAGCGACAAGGCGCCGCCCATTTCAGCGAGCCGCTCGACGCCCAGCATCGCGTGCTGGCCGACATGGCCTGCAGGGCGGCGATCAAGGCGAACCACGCCTTGACCCTGCAGGAAATGGACGCGCTGCTGCGCGACATGGAGCAGACCGAACTGGCGAACCAGTGCAATCACGGTCGGCCCACCTGGGTACAGGTGGAGATGGCGCAGCTGGACCGCCTCTTTTTAAGAGGGCGCTAGTACTTTCTACGCTCGATGTGATCCGCCAGCCATAGCAGCGGCGCCGCAGATTTCCCGAACAGCTTCAGCGCATCACGCGCTTCCTGAAAAAGCTGGGCTGTGCGCTCACGCGCCGGCTCGAGTCCGAGCAGGGCCGGGAAGGTGGATTTGTGTTGCGCAAGATCCTTGCCGCCGGTTTTACCGAGCATCTCGGTGTTCACCGTCACATCCAGCACGTCGTCCTGTACCTGGAAGGCGAGGCCGATTGAATTGCCAAAACGTTCCAGCGCCTTCACCTGTTCAGGCGGGGCTGAGGCCGCGTCGGCGGCCAGTTTGCCGCAGACGCGGATCAGCGCCCCGGTTTTACGCAGGTGCAGAGACTCCAGATCGGCAAGCGGGATGCTTTTGTTTTCCGAGGCCATGTCCACGGCCTGGCCGCCGACCATGCCGAGTGAGCCGGCGGCATGCGCAAGGCTGGCGATCATGCGTACGCGCTGGGCGGCAGATAGCGGCGAAGTGTCATCTGCAGCCAGCAGCGAGAACGCCAGGGTTTGCAGGGTGTCGCCCACCAGGATCGCGATGGCTTCGTCATAGGCCTTGTGCACAGTGGGCCGGCCACGGCGCAGATCGTCGTCGTCCATCGCCGGCAGATCATCGTGGACCAATGAATAGGCGTGAATCAGCTCCACGGCGCAGGCGGCGCTATCGAGGTGCGCTGCCGGCACCTTGAGCGTCTCGCCGGTGGCGTAGACCAGCAGCGCGCGCACGCGCTTGCCGCCTTCACAGGCATAGCGCATCGCCTCGTGCAGGCGCGGCGGATCGGTGCCGGGAGCGGGCAGGCTGCGATCGAACGCCGCCGAGACGCGCTGCAAGTAAGCCGGGACGCGCGTACCGAAATCTGCCGAAGCGGAGGCCGGATCCATGAGAGACGAGAGGGTTATGAGAAAATGGATTTTACCAGTCGTGGAGGCCCGCTTGCCCATTACTCAGATCAAAGCCCTGATTCGTGACGTGCCAGACTTCCCCAAGCCCGGCATCCTGTTCAAGGACATCACGCCTCTGCTGGCGGATGCGGGCGGATTCGCACTGGCCATCGAGCAGCTGGCGATACGGGTGCGCCCGCATGCGCCCGCCGCGTTGGTGGCGATCGAGTCACGCGGATTTATTTTTGGCGCTGCACTCGCGCAACAGCTGAAGCTGCCGCTGCTGCTGGTGCGCAAGCCCGGCAAGCTGCCGGCCAAAAAAGTGAGCCTGGGCTATCAGCTGGAATACGGCAGCGACCAGATCGAGATGCACGCCGATGCCGTCATCAAAGGGCAGACGTACGTCATCGTCGACGACGTCATTGCCACGGGTGGCACCGCCGCAGCGGCCGCGCGGCTGATCGAGATGCAGGGCGGGCGCGTGGCCTGCTGTGCGTTCCTGATCGAGCTGGGCTTCCTCAAGGGGCGCGAGCGTCTGGCCAACCATACCGTCGCTAGCGTCCTTCAATATTGATAAGGGACAATAGGCGCATGGATATTTTCGCCGGACTGCCGATTCTGGTTTCTTCGCTGGTCGCCCTGCTGCTGCTCAACTGGCTGCGCAACGAGCAGCAGTATTTCGAGCAGGACAGCAAGGTCTACCGCGGCAGCGAGCTGACGCCGGTCACCGGCCAGCTGACCCGCACCATGCGCTGGCTGCAGCGCATCATCATGGGCGCGTTGATCGTCGCGCCGGTGATCATGCTGTTCTCCGGACAGCTGGACGCACACGGTGTGGCCGATGCGTTCGATGGCAGTCTGCAGTTCATCGCGCCCTTCACTTCGGCGGTGTTTTCAGCGGCGGTGTTCCGCCTGCTGATCCTCGCCGTCGTCGTGGTCTATGTCGCGCATACGCGCCTGCTCGGCCGTTTCCGCCCGACGCGCGAACGCAAGGAGCTCTGGTGAGCGAGTCCCTGCAGGCTGCGCTGAAGTACCAGGACGCAATCCTGCCGGGGGTGTCGCGCACCTTTGCGCTGACCATCCCGCAGTTGCCGGGCGATCTGCGCTGCGTCGTCACCAATGCCTATCTGCTGTGCCGCGCCGCCGACACGATCGAGGACGAGCCGGCCCTGAGTTCCGCCGACAAGCATCGGTTTGAGGAATCCTTTGTCGAGGTGGTGGCCGGACGTTCGGATGCGGCGGCACTGGCCGCGGAAATTGCACCGAGGCTGTCCGCAGCGACGCTCGAAGCCGAGCGCGAGCTGATGCGCGAATTGCCGCAAGTGATCGCGGTGCTGCGCAGCCTCAGGCCGGTGCAGCAGCGCGCGATCGAGCGCTGTGTCGCCGTCATGGGGCGCGGCATGCACCGCTTCCAGCAGGGCGCGGGGGTACACGGTCTGGCGACGCAGGCGGAGATGGACAGCTACTGTTATTACGTCGCCGGCGTCGTCGGCGAGATGCTGACCGATCTGTTCGCCGCGCACGACCCGGAGATTGCGGCGCAGCATGAAGCGATGATGCGCTTCGCGGTGTCGTTTGGTCAGGGCCTGCAGATGACCAATATTCTCAAGGACCAGTGGGAGGACCGCGCGCGCGGTGCCTGCTGGCTGCCGCGCGAGGTGTTTGCGCGACACGGCTTGGAGCTGTCCACGCTGCAAGCCGGGCACAACCCTGTCGCCTATGCCGCCGTCCAGAACGAGCTGATCGGCGTCGCGCATGCGCATCTGCGCAACGCGCTCGAATACACCTTGCTGATCCCGGCGCGCTATGCCGGCATGCGGCGTTTTTGCCTGTGGGCGATCGGGCTCGCGGTGCTGACGCTGCGCAATCTCCACGAAACGCCCGGGTTCACAGCCGGCGCGCAGATCAAAGTGTCGCGGGGCGCGGTCGCGCGCACCATCATGGTCTGCAACATGTTCGTGCGCAGCAACAATCTGTTGCGACGCGTGTTCAACATCGCCTGGCGCAAACTGCCGCTGACGCCGCTGCCGGTGGACTGGGGTCACCTGCCCGACACGACCCGCACCGAGCCGCATCCGGCCACCTGAGGTTCTTCAGCATGCTTTCCAATGCACGCGCGGCCCCGGCTGCGAACGACTCCTTAGACAGCGCGATTGAGCATGCACGTGACGCCGTGCTCGCACTGCAAAAGCCGGACGGTCACTGGTGCTTCGAGTTCGAGACCGACTGCACGATCTCGGCGGAATACATCCTGATGATGCACTTCATGGACGAGATCGACGAGGTGCTGCAGGAAAAACTGGCGCGCTATATCCGCCACAAGCAGATCCGCGACGGCCACGGCGGCTGGCCGCTGTATTACGGCGGTGCGCTGGATATCTCCTGCACGGTCAAGGCGTATTACGCGCTGAAAGCAGCCGGCGACAAGCCTGACGCGCCGCACATGCGCCAGGCGCGCGAGGCGATCCTTGCGCGCGGCGGCGCGGCCAGGAGCAACGTATTCACCCGCATCCTGCTGGCGATGTTCGCGCAGGTGCCGTGGCGTGCAGCGCCGTACGTTCCGGTCGAGATCATGTTGCTGCCGAAATGGTTTTTCTTCCACGTCGACAAGGTGGCGTACTGGGCGCGCACAACGATGGTACCGCTGTTCATTCTGTGCACGCTGAAGGCGCGGGCGCGCAATCCGCGACAGATCGGCATTCGCGAGCTGTTCTTGACGCCGCCGGAGCTGGAAAAAAATTATTTTCACGCCAATGGATTCATCAGCAATCTGTTTCTCGTGCTGGACAAGCTGGGCCGCAGCATTGATTCCCTGATACCGAAATCGCTGCGTCAGCATGCGATCAGGAAGGCCGAGGCCTGGTTCCTGCCGCGGCTCAACGGTGTGGACGGTCTCGGTGCGATTTTCCCGCCGATGGTCAACGCCTACGAGGCGATGGACCGGCTCGGGTACGAGAGGAATCACCCGGCGATGGTCACCAGCCGCAAGGCCTTGCGCGGGTTGATCGTGGAGTGTGCCGACGGCACGGCGTACTGCCAGCCTTGTGTATCACCGCTCTGGGACACCGGCTGGGCAGCGATGTCGCTGCTACGCGCAGGCGGCGGCGAGCGTACCGACGCGGCGGTGAAAAAAGCCCTGGCCTGGCTGGCGCCGAGGCAAGTGCTGGATCTCAAGGGCGACTGGGCGGTGAACGCGCCTGACCTCGCACCCGGCGGCTGGGCGTTCCAATACGCCAACGCGTATTACCCCGACCTTGATGACACGGCAATGATTGCGGGCCTGATGCACGTGGCGGATAAAAAAACGCCGTATCGAGAACGCATCGAGCGCGCCGCCGACTGGCTGGTGGGCATGCAGTGCAGCAACGGCGGATTCGCGGCGTTTGACCGCGACAACACCCACTATCACATCAACCAGATTCCCTTCGCCGATCACGGCGCCATGCTCGACCCGCCGACCGAGGATGTCACCGGCCGCGTGCTCGCCTGCCTCGGCGTGCTCAAGCGCGACAAGGACAAGGCCGCGATTGCACGCGCCATCGAATACATCAAATCCACCCAACAGCCGGACGGGTCGTGGTGGGGGCGCTGGGGTACCAACTACATCTACGGCACCTGGAGCGTCATCGCCGGGCTGGCGCTGGTGGGCGAAGACGTGCAGCAGCCGTATATTCGCAAAGCGATTGACTGGCTGCTGTCGTTGCAGCACGCCGACGGCGGCTGGGGCGAGACCAACGATTCCTTCCACGACCCGAAACTCGCAGGCACCAACAACGGTGTCAGTACGCCGCAATCCACCGCCTGGGCATTGCTCGGGCTGATGGCGGTCGGCGAAGCGCATTCGCCAGCGGTGAAACGCGGCGTTGATTGGTTGCTGACGAAACAGCATGCCGACGGTTTGTGGCCCGATCCTTCGTACAACGCGCCCGGATTCCCACGGGTGTTCTATCTCAAGTATCACGGCTACACCGCCTATTTCACGCTGTGGGCGCTCACGCGCTACCGGCAGTTGACCGCGCGTTAGTCCGTTGCCCTTCGACAAGCTCAGGGCGAACGGAATAAATATGGACCGCTCATGCTGAGCTTGTCGAAGCATGAGCTTGTCGAAGCATGAGCGGCGTCGGCATCGTGGTGGCGCTCGCCAGCGAGGCGAGGGCGCTCACTCCACGCCATCTGCCACCCAGCGAAATCTTTGGCATCGCGCCAGGTGTCGATGCGGTGCTGTGCGGCATGGGTCCGGCGGCCGCCGGGCGTGCAGGGCAGCGACTGGTGGAACTGGGTGCTGACGCACTGATGGTGTTCGGCGTTGCCGGTGCGCTTGATGCCCAGCTCATCCCCGGTGACTTGGTATGTCCTGAAACCGTGCTGGATGAGCACGGCGCTCGCTACACCACCGACACCGAATGGCGCGCGCGAGAGTTCGCGGGTCCCGGCGGCGTGCTGCTGAGTGTCAGCAAGGTATTGACCGACGCCGCCGCCAAGTCCGTGGCACGTTCGCGTTTTGGCGCGCATGCTGTGGATATGGAGAGTGCAGCTGTGGCAGCGGTGGCAAAAGCACATGGCCTGCCTTTGCTGGTCGTGCGCGCAATTGCGGACGATGCGGCCACTGCGATCCCGCAGGCGATTTCAGACAGTGTGGATGCCTATGGACGGCCAAGGCCATTGGCGCTGATTTCAGCTTTACTGCGATCCCCCTCGGCTGCGTTCGCTCTGCCACGTCTGGCCGCCAGCATGAATCGGGCGCTGTCGGCGCTCAGCGCAATCGTGGAAAAATCAGGGCCGCATTTCGGGTGGAAGACATGACGGTTGTTGCAACGCCTCGGCTGAGTCTGGTCACCGGCGCCACCGGCTTTGTCGGTTCCGCGGTAGTTCGACGATTACTGAAAGCAGGCAGTGCAGTGCGTGTTCTGGCGCGGCCCGGTTCGGATCGGCGCAATCTGCTGGGTCTCGACGTCGAAGTCGTCGAAGGCGACCTGACGAACCCGCCGTCGCTCGCACGCGCCTGCGCCGGCTGCGACGCGCTGTTTCATGTCGCTGCCGATTACAGAACCTGGGCGCCGAAATCGCAGGAGCTGTATCGCGCCAACGTCGACGGCACTCGCGCGGTGTTGCAGGCGGCGAGCGGGGCGGGCGTCCGGCGTGTGGTCTACACCAGCAGTGTCGCCGTACTCGGCATCCCCAAGGACGGAACGCCCGGCGACGAGGAAACGCCGGTCAGCGTCAACGACATGATCGGCCACTACAAGCGCTCCAAGTTCCTAGCCGAAGAGGTCGCTGACGAATTCTTCAAGGCGGGCTTGCCCATCGTCATCGTCAATCCTTCGACGCCGATCGGCCCGCGCGACATCAAGCCGACGCCGACCGGACGCGTCGTGCGCGAAGCCGCTGCCGGGAAAATGCCGGCGTATGTCGATACCGGGCTGAACATCGTTCATGTGGACGATTGCGCCGAAGGCCATTGGCTGGCGTATCAAAAAGGCCGGGTGGGTGAGCGTTACGTGCTTGGCGGGACCGACATGGCGTTGCGCGAAATTCTTGAAATGATCGCGACTATCGTCGGCCGCAAGCCGCCCAAGCTGCGATTGCCGCATGCGGCAGTGATGCCGGTGGCGTATGTCGCCGAGGCGGTCGCCAAGCTCACCGGCATCGCGCCGGTGGCCACGATCGAAGAGGTGCGGATGTCGAAGAAGCTGATGTATTTTTCCAGCGACAAGGCGCGTCGGGAGCTGGGTTATGCGCCGCGTCCTCCGCGAAAAGCGCTGGAAGATGCCATTCAGTGGTTCCGTGACAACGGATATCTGGGCTGATTCCTGACATTAAAAGCCAGTGCATGTTGCGGTGCAGCAAGGTAAAATGAACGCCGTTGAAATAAACATCTAAGGCTTTGATTAAGAAGCAGTGATGAATACCGCAACCGCATTGGCCCACCCCAATATCGCCCTGGTTAAATACTGGGGCAAGCGCGATGCTGTGCTCAATCTGCCTGCGGTCGGTTCGCTGTCCATCACCCTGGATAAGATCTGGACGCAAACCCGGGTGAGTTTTGATCCCCAGTTCAAGCAGGACAGTCTGAGTCTCAACAATCGCGAAGACGCAGGCGAATCCAAGCGTGTCAGCGCCTGCCTGGACCTGTTGCGTAAACGCGCCGGGGTCGATTGGAAGGCTCGGATCGAGAGCCAGAACAACTTCCCCACCGCCGCCGGTCTCGCTTCCTCCGCCTCGGGATTCGCCGCGCTGGTGGTTGCGGGTGAGCAGGCCTTGGGGCTCAAGCTGGCGGCCGAAGAAAAATCAGCATTGGCGCGTCAAGGTTCGGGTTCCGCCGCGCGCTCGATTTTCGGAGGCTATGTGGAGTGGGCTCGTGGCACGCGCGCCGATGGCAGCGACTCCGTCGCCAAACCCCTGCTCGATGCCGACGCGTGGCCGCTCGGTGTCGCCGTGGCGATCACCTCCACCGCCGCCAAGGAAACCGGTTCGACCGAGGGCATGAATCGCTCGGCCGAGACTTCGCCGTACCAGCAGGCCTGGGTGGATTCCCAGGAACAGGACCTGACGGTTGCACGCGCGGCGATCCGGTCACGCGATTTCGAGAAACTGGCCGAGATCTCCGAACACAGCTGCCTGAAGATGCACGCACTGGCGCTGTCGGCGCGTCCGGGCTTGATTTACTGGAACGGTGCGACGGTCGAAGGCATGCGCCGTATCCGTGCGCTGCGAGCGCAGGGGTGTCCGGTGTTTTTCACCGTGGACGCCGGTCCGCAGCTGAAAGCCGTCTGTGCGCCGGAAGCGCTGGCAAAAGTCAGCGCCGCGCTGCGTGAGATTCCGGGCGTGCTCAACGTGATTGAAACCGGACTCGGGCAGGGCGCCCGCATTGTGGAGTCGTCGTCGTGATGGATGTCGTCGCCAGCGCGCCTGGAAAACTGGTACTGCTCGGTGAATACGCCGTGCTTGAAGGCGCGCCCGCGCTGGTGATGGCGATCAACCGCCGCGCCCGCGTGCGCATCAGCGCGCAGCCCGGTGCCGCATGCGAAGTCAGCGCGCCCGATCTGGGTATTGCCGCCTGCGCCCTGCGTTTTGATTCTGTGGGCATGCCCGACTGGTCGGCCGACGCCGATGCTGGCGCGAAACTGCGGCTGGTGGATCAGGTGATTCGTGGTCTGGCAAAAGATTCGTTGACGCTTCCGGCTGGCCGCGGCTTTAAGCTCGCGCTCGACACTGCGGAGTTTTTCGATGCCGATTCGGTGGCGCGTCCCAAGCTGGGCCTTGGTTCCAGTGCAGCGCTGACGGTGGCACTGGCCTCGGCGCTGGCGGTGTTCGCCGGGCGCGGGGCGGTCACCGCCAATCGCAAAGTCTGGCTCGACAAATTGCTGGTTTTGCATCGCGATTTTCAGGACGGGCGCGGCAGCGGCGTCGATGTGGCGGCCAGTCTGGTCGGCGGATTGATGTCTTATCGTCTGCGTACGGCTGGTGCGGAACCGTTCTGTGAGGCGCTGGATTGGCGGCCGATGAGCCTGAAACACCTGAGTATCTGGTCGGGTAAGGCGGCGTCCACCAGCAACCTGCTCGGCGCGCTGGCGCAATGGCGCCAATCGCACGAGGCCGAGTATCAGGCTCACATGAAGGCACTGACCGTGATCGCAGGGGTTTCGCGACAGGCTGTGCTGGATCAACGGGGTGACCGGTTGCTGGAAGCGGTCACCGGCTATGCCGGCGAGTTGCGTGAATTTTCTGCCGCCACCGGCTTGCAGATTTTCTCGCCGGAGCACGAGCAATTGACTAAACTCGCCGCGCAATCCGGCGTCTGTTACAAATCCTGCGGCGCGGGTGGCGGCGATTTCGGCATCGCACTGACGCCGGATGCGGAACGCCTCGCCGACGCGCGCAAGCGCATCGTGGCTGCGGGGTTTCGCTGCCCACCGCTATCCTGCGACGAACAAGGCTTGCATCTGGACTATTGATTGGATCGCTGAAATGACCACTGCCAACGACAAGTCGCGGTTCCCGGAGTTCTACAAGCTCTCGGTGGCCGATCGCGTGCGCGTGATGCGCGAGCGTGGCTGGCTGACCGAGGCCGATTATCAGGCACTGATCTCCGGCGAGCACACGCTGAAGATCCAGAAAGCCGACAAGATGATCGAGAACGTCGTCGGCGTGATGGGCCTGCCGGTCGGCCTCGGTCTGAATTTCTTCATCAACGGCCGTGATTACATCGTGCCGCTGGTGGTCGAGGAGCCTTCCATCGTCGCCGCGCTTTCATCCGCGGCCAAGATCGTACGCGCCGGCGGCGGCTTCAAGACTGACAGCACCGAGTCCATCCTCATCGGGCAGGTGCAGGTGGTCGATATCCCTCAGGTCGCCAAGGCGCAGGCCGCACTGCTGCGGCGCAAGGCCGAGATCCTCAATCTCGCCAACAGCCTGCATCCGCAGATGGTGGCGCGCGGCGGCGGCGCCAAGGACTTGGAGGTGCATCTGCACCCGCTGCCGGACCAGCGCGACATGCTGGTGGTGCACCTGCTGGTGGACACCTGCGATGCGATGGGCGCAAACCTGGTCAACACCATGTGCGAAGGCGTCGCCTCGCTGGTCGAGTCCATCACCGACGGCAAGGTATTCCTGCGCATCCTGTCGAATCTCACGGACCGCGCCGTGGTGCGCGCGCGTTGCGTGATCCCCGTCGAAAAACTTGAGGGCAAGGGCTACAGCGGCGAACAGGTACGCGACGGCATCATCCTCGCCACTGATTTTGCTTCGGTGGACCCGTATCGCGCCGCCACCCACAACAAGGGCGTGATGAATGGCGTGGACGCGGTGGCGCTGGCCACCGGCAACGACTGGCGCGCGATTGAAGCCGCCGCGCATGCCTACGCCGCACGCGGTGGACGCTACACCTCGCTGACGCGCTGGTCGCGCGGGATCAAGAAAGGTGAAGAAGGCGCGCTGGTGGGTGAAATCGAGATCCCGATGAAGGTCGGCATCGTTGGCGGACCACTGCAATCCAACCCGACCGTCGCGTTGAATCACCGTCTGCTCGGCGTGAAATCTGCGAGAGAGCTGGCCGAAATCATGGGCGCGGTTGGTCTAGCGCAGAATTTCTCTGCTTTGCGTGCTCTGACCACCGAAGGCATCCAGCAGGGCCATATGACCCTGCACGCGCGCAGCGTGACGATGGCAGCGGGAACTCCGCCGGAATTGTTCGAGACCGTGGTCGAGCGCCTGCTGGAGTCCGGCGAAATCAAGATCTGGAAAGCCCAGGAAATCCTGGTCAGTGTGCGCAAGCAGGAGCGTGGTGTTGAGCCCACGATCCAGCCGCACCCGCGCGCGCACGGACACGGCAAGGTGATTCTGTTGGGCGAACATGCGGTGGTTTACGGTTCGCACGCGATTGCCGCGCCGGTGCCGCTGGCGATTCAGGCGGCGGTGCAGGACACCGACGCCGGTGGCGTCGACATGCTGATTCCGCGCTGGGGCGTCGAATACCGCCTGCACAAGGACCCGGCGCATCGCGACTCGTACCAGAAGTCGCTGGGCATCATCTTCGACAAGTTGGGTCTCACCGAACGTTCGATGCGCATCGAAGTGTTCCCAGGTGTGCCGCGGGCGATGGGCCTTGGCGGCTCGGCGGCGATGGCGGTGGCGATCATCCGTGCACTCGACGCGCACTTTGATCTCAAGATCGACGACGCGCAGGTCAACGCGCTGGCGTTCGAGTGCGAAAAAGTCGCGCATGGCACGCCGTCCGGCATTGATAACACGGTGGCCACCTATGGCAAGTTCCTGCTCTATAAACGTGCCACGGATACGCAGCCGGCATTGATGCAGGACATCGAAAATCCGAAACCGATCCCGCTGGTGGTGGGCCTCAGCGGCAAGGAAAGCCTGACTGCGAAAACCGTGGGTGGCGTGCGCACGGCGTGGCAGCGCAACCCGGAACTGTACGAGCGCATCTTCCGCGAGATTGACGGACTGACCCTGCAGGGCGTGGGCGCGATCCGTAAATACGATCTGGAGCATCTCGGCGAACTGATGAACGTTTGCCACGGCCTGCTCAACGCGTTGCGCGTCTCCAGCTGGGAGCTTGAAGAGCTGGTGCAGATTGCGCGCGAAAACGGCGCGCTGGGTGCCAAGCTCACGGGTGGTGGCGGTGGCGGTTCGATGATCGCGCTGTGTCCAGAAAACCCTGAGAAAGTGATGACAGCAATGCGTGAGGCGGGCTATCAGGCGATGGAGGTGAAGCTTGGCTAACGACAACGCATCCCGCATCGTCTCGTTCGACGACGAGCCACTGGTGCTGGTGGATGCGAACGATCAAGAGGTCGGCTTTCTCGACAAGGCCGCCGCGCACCGCGGCAAGGGCACTTTGCACCGTGCTTTTTCTTTGTTCATCTTCAATACGCGTGGCGAACTGCTGCTGACTCAGCGCGCCGCTGGCAAGCGACTCTGGGGCGGATACTGGTCGAATAGCTGCTGCAGTCATCCGCGTCGCGGCGAAACCATCGAATCGGCGATACATCGCCGTCTCGATGAGGAGCTGGGGTTGAAAGCACCGCTGCAATTTCTGTTCAAGTTCGAATACCAGGCGCAGTTCGACGCTGACGGCGCCGAACACGAGTTGTGTTGGGTTTATGCGGGCCGCAGCGATAATGCGCCGCGCGTCAATCCCACCGAGATTTCTGGCATGCGTTACATCGCGGCTGATGCGCTGGACGCCGAGATTGCCAAAACACCCGAGGTCTTCACGCCTTGGTTCAAGCTGGAGTGGGCGCGCATCCGCAAAGAGTTCGCTACATTTACGTCGTAACCCTTATTTAACTGAGTACGGAGAAGTCATGGGTATCCCGCTGATTCAACAAGCCAAAGTCGCCAAATACATCATCGGCAAGAAATTGTCCGGCGAAAAACGCTATCCGCTGGTGTTGATGCTGGAGCCGTTGTTCCAGTGCAATCTGGCCTGCGCCGGTTGCGGAAAAATCGACTATCCCGAAGACGATCTTAAAAAGCGCATGAGCGTCGAAGACGCGCTGCGCGCAGTGGACGAGTGCGGTGCGCCAGTCGTTACCATCCCTGGCGGCGAACCGCTGATCCACAAGGAAATGCCGCAGATCGTCGAGGGCATCCTTGCGCGCAAGAAGTTCATCTACCTGTGCACCAACGCGATCCTGCTGCCCAAGCACATCGATTCGTACAAGCCGAGCCCGTACTTCACCTGGTCGATCCATCTCGACGGCATGAAGGAACGCCACGACGAATCCGTGTGCATGGAAGGCGTATTCGAAAAGGCGGTGAAGGCGATCAAGCTGGCGCTCGACAAGGGTTTCCGCGTCACCGTCAATTGCACGCTTTTTTCAGGTGAAAAGCCCGAGGAGATCGCCGAGTTTTTCGATTACGCCATGTCGCTCGGCGTCGAGGGCATCACGGTTTCTCCGGGCTACAGCTACCAGCATGCGCCGCGCCAGGACGTGTTCATGGGCCGCACCCAGTCGAAGAACCTGTTCCGCGAAGTGTTCAAGCTCGGCAAGACGCGCAAAACCAAGTGGGTGTTCAACCAGTCGCCGATGTTCATGGATTTCATCGCCGGCAATCAGTCGTACCAGTGCACGCCCTGGGCCAACCCGACCTACAACATCTTTGGCTGGCAGAAACCCTGCTACCTGCTGGTGGACGAGGGCTACGCCAAGACCTACAAGGAATTAATGGAGACGGCGGCCTGGGATCAGTACGGCGTCGGCATCAACCCCAAGTGCGACAACTGCATGGCGCATTGCGGCTTCGAGGGCACCGCGGTCAACGATGCGTTCTCGAATCCGCTGAAGGCGCTGAAAGTCATCATGAACGGCCCGCGCACCGATGGTGAATTGGCCCCGGACCTGCCGATTCTCTATGGCAACCGTGCCGATGCCGCGGCAATCCGCATCCCGGTGAGCGCGATCCAGCGTTCGACGCCTGCGGGCGAGCATCGCGCGCACTAAGCGACTCAGTCGGAGCTCGAGGTGAGCCTCGCCTTGTGGGCAACGCTGCCTGCGGCCGTCATCTGGTTTGGCGTGCTGCTGGCGCCGTGGCGGCCGTGGAGCATGCGCGAGCGGATAGAAGCGGCTGATACCGATGCTGATCTCAGTGAAGTCACGGTGCTGATTCCGGCGCGCAACGAGGCCGAAGTCATCACGCAGACGCTGGCATCGCTACAGCAACAAGGGCCGGGGCTGAAAATCATCGTGGTGGACGATCAGTCCACCGATGACACCGCCAAACTCGCACGCGCGTTCCCGAACGTCGAAGTGCTTGCCGGTAAACCTCTACCGGAAGACTGGGCCGGCAAACTGTGGGCGCTGGAGCAGGGGCGAGGGCAGGTACGGACACCGCTGACCCTGCTGCTCGACGCTGACATCGCGCTCAAGCCCGGCATGCTCGCCGCGCTGCTGGCGCAGCGCCGCAGCAGCGGCGCGAACTTCGTTTCGTTGATGGCCGACCTGCGCCGCGACAGTTTCTGGGATCGTTTGCTGCTGCCGGCCTTCGTTTATTTTTTCAAACTGCTGTACCCATTCGCGCTGTCGAACTCGCGTTTTCCACATGTCGCCGCTGCCGCAGGCGGCTGCATTCTGGTTGAAACCGCCGCGCTGAAAAAAACCGGCGCCTTCGCCAGTTTGCGCGGCGCACTGATTGACGACTGCACGCTGGCGCGCCAGGTGAAAGGTGCGGGTTATAAAACCTGGACCGGCGTTTCACGCGGCGTCATCAGCCTGCGGCCGTATCGCACGCTTGCCTCGATTCACGACATGGTCGCGCGCTCGGCCTTCACCCAGCTACGCTATTCCACTCTGCTGCTGCTCACGGTGACGACGATTTTCGTCGCTGCATATTGGCTGCCGTTGGCGGTGTTGACTACCAGTGCTGGCGCCTTGGCCGCAGCCGCACTCATTGCGATGGCGGCAGGATATCTGCCGACCTTGCGCTATTACGAACTGTCGCCGTTGTGGGCGCTTTTGCTGCCGCTGACTGCGGCCCTGTATCTGGCGATGACCTGGAGTTCCGCCATCCGTTATTGGCGCGGCACGCGCTCGCAGTGGAAAAACCGCACCTACGTCCGTGCTGCATAAATTTAACTGTCATTCCGAGCGCAGCGAGGAATCTGATCAGACCCTTCGCTGCGCTCAGGGTGACAACAAGGAGCAGAAATGAGTCAACAGGATTTCGGTATCAGCGGGCTTTCTGTTTTCGTGCCGCCGTATCGCGTGCAGTTGCAAGACTGGTGCCAATGGACCGGCGGCGACTGGGCCAAGATCAGCGCCGTGGTCGGTCACAGCTTCCGGTTGCGCGGGCCGGAAGACAGCGTCTACACCATGGCGGCGCAGGCCGCGTTGCGACTGATCATTGATAACAAGGTGGACCCGACGCGGGTCGGCTACCTCGCGCTGGCGACCGAATCGAGCAGCGACAACGCGATTGGCGCGGTGATCGTGCGCGGACTGTTGGATCAGGCGCTCGAAGCGCACGGTTTGCCGCCGCTGTCGCGCAACTGCGAAGTGCCGGAACTGAAGCAGGCCTGCATTGCCGGCCTCTATGGTGTGAAAGGTGCCATCCGCTATCTGGCGCATGACGGCGCAGGGCGCTGCGCGATCGTCGTCAGTGCCGATGCCGCCGAATACGAACTTGGCAGCACCGGCGAACCGACGCAGGGCGCCGGCGCGGTGGCGACCCTGGTTGAGCAGAATCCGAAACTGCTGGCGCTGGATTTGGCGCAATCGGGTAGCGCCTCTAATTACCGCATCGCCGATTTCCGCAAGCCCTTCGTGCGCTATGCCGAGCAGGAGCCGGGCACGCACGGGCGGCTGACCGACTTCCCGGTGTTCAACGGTAAATATTCCACCGCCTGTTACTTGGACGAAGTGATCTGCGCCTTCGACGCCATGTTCACGCGCCGCAAAGGTGCACGCGCGCAGTACCTGCGCGAACTCGCCGCTGCCTTCATGCACCGCCCGTACCGACACATGCCAGTGTCGGCGTGGACGATGGCGTATCTATTCGCGCTCGGTGCGGATGGCGGCAAGGAACACGAAGAGCTCGCCGGCTACTGCGCTGCCGTGCAGCAGCCGTTGGAAAAAGTTCTGGAGGAAATGCGTAGCCGCCCGCGCATCGCCAGTGACATCGAGAAAGGCATCGCGCCCGACGAGCCGTATCCGCTGACCGCGCTGGTGATGAAGGCCTTCCGCAAGAGCGCGGCCTACAAGGCCGTGGTCGAGGACAAGCTGCAGCTCGGCGCCGATCTGATGATGAACCTCGGCAATCTCTATACCGCCGCGCTGCCGGCCTGGCTGGCTGCGGGCTTCGAGGACGCGTTGGATAAATCCGTAGAGTTGACCGGTCGGCAGATCCTGCTGGTCGGCTACGGCAGCGGCGACGCCGCCGACGCCATCCCCGCGCGTGTGATGCCGGGCTGGGAAAAAGCCGCTGTACGCATCGGCCTTAAAGCCAGTCTCGGTGGTGCAGTGGATCTATCGCAGGACGGCTACCGCACCCTGCATGGCGGCGATGCCGCGAGTGAAACTTCTTCGTTGGTGCGCAAAGGATTCCTGGTTCGTCACGCGGGTCACACCCAGACCCCGCGTTTTACCGATACCGGCATCGAATACTACGAATACAGGCGCTAAGGAACCTCTGCATAGGTTGATTCCGCCCATGGTTCGACAAGCCTGTCCTGAGCATCGTCGAAGGGCTCACCACGAACGGAATCAATAACACTACCGTTCACCCTGAGCTTTTCGATTCCACCCCGTTCGTGCTGAGCGTAGCGGCTTTTGCGAAGTCGAAGCAGGACGGGGCTACGCTCACGACTACCGCGCTTCTCACTTAATGCAGATTGCAGTCGTTCCAGCAGTGCGTGCTTGTAACGCGGCGGCTTCGCACCTGGCTTCGGCCTCGGCGCGCGACATTCCACTGAAGATGTACCGATGCGTGCCCATTGAGTAGTATGGAGCGAAGTATTTTTGATTGGACCAGACGGCCTTGTAGTCCGAAATGTCGTTCGTGCAAGACTGAAAGTCGATGCGACAGGTAGGGCAATCGAGCTTCATATTCGAGTGATATGTCTCGATGAGTTTTCGGCAGTCAGCCGCCTTGTAACCCATTATTACAACCATCTTTGCGCCTGAGCCGCTGTCAAATTGCGCGATGGCGTATTTATAGTCAGCAGCACGCGAAGGGCCGCAGAAAATGACCGCAAAGATTGCGGACCACATGGCGAGTAGGCGAATCTTTGGCATGAGTAACCTCTGTTGTTAGGCCCAGCGCTGTTGTTTAATCGGAATCCGGTTTCGGGGGGAATTACCCTAAAAGTGTATCAGTGCTCCAGAAAAAACGGCCCGAAAGGGCCGTTTTTGCATCCAAGCGGGTGGGTTGTTTTCAGTAGGCGTAGGGCGGGTTAGCGACGCAGGAGCGTAACTCACCATGCTTTGTTGTTGGTGCCATTCGCGACAGGCGGGTCACGATCCGCCCTACCGCGCTAAATGGATTTTATTCTTTTAAAACTACTGGAATTCCGTACGCTCTATGTTGTACCAAGTAGCCAGTTTGATAGTTCCATTTGACAGGCATGTTTATAGACATAATTGTCTTTGGAGGCACTGATACATCAGCGCTGTAATTTTCAGTATATGCAGGCGCTGTACTATGGCCGTTAAGAACATCTACATGCTGCTGGGAATTGATTAGAGTTATACCGATATTCTTGACTTCCCAACTGCTTGTACTGTTGTAAATTTCCACAAGGATTTCGCCATTGGCAGATAAGCCTTTAGTGCTTATTGCCACGGCAGCGGTAAGGTCAATTAGCTGCGCCGTTGTCGGCACGTTTTGCGTGGTTGGTTGCTGTTCTTGCGACGGTCTAGGGGGCGGGGTAACAGGCGTCAACCCCGCCACAGCAGGTGCAGAAGGTACATTCCCAGATTGCGGACTGATGACGAGCTCAGACTGTGGGATTACTTTCGATGCCGCATGTTTTTGGTGATCTACATAAGCAGGAATGGCAATGGCGGCCAAGATGCCGATAGCTAGAACCGAGCCGAAGACCCAAACAACCCATGTATGTACTCCGCCTTTGTGGCGCAAGAGCTCTTGTAGCCTGAGTTCATCGTTGACATACGCCTGAGCGTTCGCGATTTTGTTCCTTACGCTGTTGCGATACAGGGAGTCTGCATAGATCGTGAACGCAATCCACGGTGCAAAGAAAATGACGGCCCCCAATCCTGGGGAACCGCCTTTCTCGACAAGGCTTGAGAGAGCAGCGACGCCCCAAAAAGCAAAGAACCATCCGTACATCTTTCGATAGAGCGCCCAAACGCCTCCACAAAGAAAGGCGGGCCAGTTCCAGCTGGCCTTTAGACCAGGTCCGTATTTGTCAAATTCCTCAAACTTCGTGAGGTAATAGATACGATTCTTTTCGCCGAGAAAGGCTTCATACAGATGTTGCATGGTTTCTTCCTTCATTTAATCATGTCGAGCGCGATGGCTTTGGCTTGAAAAATCGCACTCGTAAGCGGCACAAGCGCAGTGATGCCGCGTCCGCTTGAGCGAGTGGCTAGGCGTTGATCGCATCTATGAGCCTGTTAACGTGCTTGAGTGCCTGCATGTACTGGTGCTCGTCTTTGTCGGAATACAGTACATGAGCGAAGCGATAGAAACGACGCTCTTCAGGAAGGTTGTACTTGTCATCTTTTGTGTACTCCTTCCAGGCTTTATCTACGGGGCCTTGCTGTTCTTTGGGAATAACAGACCTGAGCTTGATATAAGCCGCAAAGTGAACGGGGTGCCCGGCCTGCAAAATACTCAACGCTTCACCCACCCCTATTTCAGTGATCTTGGATTGGAGTTTAATGATTGTATCGGTGAAAGAGGCGGCAAATTCTGCTTTGGCCTGTTGGGCGAGCAAATCTCTAGCGGCCTTTCTGGAAAGATGAGCGCCATACCAGACGCCAGAGATTGCGCCGATCACGCCAATAATGGTGGAAATAATCTCATTGCACATTTGCGTTATTTCGAAGCAGGCATATCTGGACTTGTCGTGGCTCTAGGTATGACCGGTGTCGGATTTTCAATAGCAGCACTTAACGTCGGCGTTCACGCCGCGGGCCGAGCGCGCAGGGCGAGGGCCGTCGCGCGTGAAACGCCTTGTTATGTGCGCTTACGTGCATGGGTTGGATCCGTGATGAATCCGGGATCAATTCCAGAAGCGGTCACAAACGCGTGCATGAATGTTTCGCAGGTACGGACAGCCCATTTGGCACACTCCTTAGTTAGTACACCATCCGGAAATGTGGCTTCCTTCTTCAAGCCGAGAGCTGGTTTTAGCTTCCTAACGATGTCCTGCTGAGATGAGTAGTCAAACTCCTCCCCCTCGACAAAGGTGGTTACCCGGCCCGGAATTGGATGCACCAATATGTTTCTCAACATCCTCACGAGGTTGGCCGCCTGATACGGGTTGATTCCTTTGTCCATCTCGGGTTTGCCCAATATGCGGAGGAGCATGTTGTACTGCTGCAATGTGTTGCTCGCTTCACGCGGCTGAAGTCCTTCTTGGCCGATGGTATGGAACACCTTTCGTTCGGCCTCGTCGAGAGGGCTGTTTTTCTCAAGCGCATTGAGATGAACGATTTCGTTTAAAGCCGCCTCTAGTGATGCATAGGCGAGAATGATGGCCCCGTAGATATAGGCGCGGAGTTGCCAGTGTGTACCCGAGGTGTCTTCCGTGGCTTGCGCGGAGTTATTCATTACGCGAGCCGCTTGGCGCAGCTCAAAAGCGAAAGTGTATTCAGTCTCAATGCTCTGAACGTGCGTATCTCCTTTGTCGTCAGAGACTATGACGACATGAGTGCCCCGATCGGCGACGGGGGCCTTTCGCTTATCAGCGCACATAACGCAGATTAGACGACAAAAGTGCCGGATAATCTGGAAGCTGCACGTAATTCGTTTTAGACGTTTCCGATCCAGCCACGTTCCTGCCAGACGGTTTTCAGTGAGGTCAGGTTGCGGCTGTCGAAGAATGCCTTGCCCGCTGCTTTGAAGTCGCCTTTCTTGAGGCCGTTGTAGGTGTCGCTGGCGGCGATGGCGATGTGTTGCAGCACGCTGGGGTCTCGGTAGCAGTCGATCATGCAGCGCGTGCAGCCGTCGCGGATGATCTTGGTCTGGTCGAACTCGTAGATGCTGCACATGGGTGATTCCCAGTAGTGACAGCGGTATAGGTTCAGGTTCCAGTCCAGATAAAAATACTTGTGGCCGCCGAGGCAGCCGAACTGTTCCTTCTCTCCGCGCAGATGGCGTTGCATGTCGGTGAGCGAGGCGAAGGGGTTTTCGATGTGCACGTCGCCCTTCTTCTTCAGCGCCTTGATCTTGTCGAAGATGCCGATCAGGTCCTCGGTCTTGTGGTCCACCAGCTTGGAGTCGCTGAAGCTGAGGTAGGACGAGGCGAGTTTGGTCAGCGGGTAGCTGAAGGTGCAGCGCGAAAATCCCAGTTCATTGAGGAAGGCCGGCAACTTGTCGTAGTCCTCGATCAGGTGGCTGACGGTGATGCTGGCGGTGGACTGGATGCCCAGCAGTTTCAAAACCCGGTTGGCTTCCTTGATCTTGGCGCAGACCTTGGGCAAGCCGCGGTTCTTCTCGTGCTTGGCGACGTCGTGCGCGTCCACCGACATCACCACGCTTGAAAGACCATCTGAGACCAGATCGCGGATGTCCTGCTCGTCCCACAGCGAGCCGTTGGTGCAGATCATCGGGCGGATGCCGGCAGCGGCGGCATAGCGCACCATCGGTCGGATGTCCTTGTGGGCCAGCGGCTCACCGCCGACGAACAGCATGTAGCCGATGTGGTTGCGAACGGCGATGTCGATCACATCGCGCGCTTGCTGCAGGGTCACGCTCTTCCAATGCGCGTGATCGAAGCGGTCCACCGCGAAATTACAGAAATCGCACTTGGCGTTGCAGATATTGGTGATCGCAAACTGGATTTGCCCTGGCCCGCCGTGGTCTAGTGCCTCTTTGGTCAGCTGCCAGCCGCTTTTGCGCGGGACGACGGGAGCGAGAGCCTGTGTTGCTGATTCCATGAGAGATTTTTCGAGAGATTTGGATTGCCGGCGGAGTTTACATGAGCGTGGTGTTTCTAATGGGTCCGACTGCCAGCGGAAAAACCGCGCTGGCGATGGAGCTGGCCGCACGTTTTCCTTGCGAAATCATCTGCGTGGATTCGGCGCAGGTCTATCGCGGCATGGACATCGGTACCGCCAAGCCGACGTTGGCGCAACGCGCGCAGGTGCCGCATCACCTGCTGGATCTGTGTGAACCCTCCGAGATCTATTCGGCCGCGCGATTTTGTGACGACGCCGTAAAAGCCATCGCTCAAATCAGTGCGCGTGGAAAGCTGCCGCTGCTGGTCGGCGGCACGATGCTGTACTTCAGGACCCTGCAGGAAGGGTTGAGTCCGTTGCCGCGCGCGGATGCCGCTGTGCGTCAGCGCATCGCGCAACAGGCGAGGATCCACGGCTGGCCGGCTTTGCATGCTCGGCTGGGGCAGCTCGATGCGCCCACGGCAGCGAAACTCAAGCCGAACGACTCGCAGCGCATTCAGCGTGCGCTGGAAGTTTATGAGCTCAGCGGTCAACCGTTGAGCGCTTTGCAGGCCGTTGGTCGCAGCGGCGGGTTGGCGGGGCCGATTGTGAAAATCGGTCTATGCCCCGCGCAGCGCGACGTTCTGCATCAGCGCATCGCCGAGCGGTTTCATCAGTTGATGCAGCAGGGATTCCTTGACGAGGTTCGGCGGCTGCATGCGACCGCTGGCTTGAATCCAGACCTGCCATCGCTGCGTAGTGTTGGTTACCGCCAGCTGTGGGCGCATCTGGAGGGTCAGTACGATCTGCCCACCGCGATCGAGCGCGGCGTCGCGGCGACGCGGCAACTGGCCAAGCGGCAGATCACGTGGCTGCGTTCGGAATCACAGCTGAATAATTTAGACCCGTCGGAACCAAATCTCGTGGGTAAAGTCCTACGGGCACTCGAAGCGGGTGCAGAACAGGGCTGATAAACTTTCTGCCCGCTGTACCACAAGAGCCAACAAGCACAAGGAAATAACAATGTCCAAAGGCCAGACTTTGCAGGAACCGTTTCTCAACGCGCTGCGTAAAGAGCGCATCCCGGTCTCGATCTACCTCGTCAACGGCATCAAGCTGCAAGGCCATGTCGAGTCGTTCGACCAGTTTGTCGTGCTGCTGAAAAACAGCGTCAGCCAGATGGTTTACAAGCACGCGATCTCGACCGTGGTGCCGGCGCGTGCGGTGCACGTCTCCGAAGACACCGGTGAAGTGACCACTGACTCGACTGCCAACGCGCACTAACATCCCAAACACTGATGTTTGACCGCCCGAAGTCCGGGCAGCGCGCGGTACTCGTCCATCTCGAATTTCCTGGCGCGGATTTTGAATCCGACCGCCAGGAATTCATTGATCTTGCGCGTTCAGCGGGCGCCGAAGTCACCTCGGTCATCGGCGGGCGTCGCGAATCGCCCGATGCGGGTCTGTTCATCGGCAGCGGCAAGGCCGAAGAAGTCGGCGCAGCCGTCGCAGGCGATTGCAGCGAACTGGCGATCTTCAACCACGACCTTTCGCCCAGTCAGGAGCGCAATCTCGAAAAGCTGCTGAAGTGCCGCGTGCTGGATCGCGCCGGGCTGATCCTCGACATCTTCGCCAAGCGCGCGCGTTCGCACGAAGGCAAGCTGCAGGTCGAGCTGGCGCAATTGCAGCATCTGTCCACGCGCTTGATCCGTGGCTGGACTCACTTGGAGCGTCAGCGCGGCGGCGGCATCGGTCTCACCGGCCCGGGCGAAACCCAGCTCGAGCTGGATCGCCGCCTGATCCGCCGCCGCATCGACACGCTGAAAAAACACATCGAGCAGGTGCGGCAACGCCGTGCGCAGAACCGGCAGGCGCGCAGCCGCAACGATATTCCGACGGTCGCTCTGGCCGGCTACACCAACGCCGGAAAATCCACCTTGTTCAACGCACTCACCGGCGAAAAAACCTTTACCTCGTCCAAATTGTTCGCGACGCTGGACCCGACGCTGCGCCGGCTCGACCTGCCGACCGGTGGTTTTGCCCTCATCGCCGACACGGTCGGTTTTGTACGCGACCTGCCACACGATCTGGTCGCGGCGTTCCGCGCCACGCTGGAGGAATCGCGCGAGGCTGACTTGCTGCTGCACGTGGTGGATGCCGCCGATCCCGAGCGCAGCCTGCGCATCGCCCAGGTTGAATCGGTGCTGGAGGAGATCGGCGCTGCCGAAGTTCCACGGATGGAGGTCTTCAACAAGATTGATCTGCGCAAGGGCGAAAAGCCGCGAGTCGAACGCAACGTGCGCAAGCAGGCATCGCGGGCGTATGTCTCGGCGTTGACCGGCAAAGGCCTCGATGGCCTGCGTGCGGCGATCGCTGAGCGCCTGTTCCCGGATCTGCGCGAACAGGAACTGCGCCTGAGCCCGGACCAGCCGCAGGCGGCCAAGCTGCGCGCACGATTGTTTGCCGAGGGGGCGGTGCGCAGCGAGCGTGTGCTGAAGAGCGGCGCCATGCGTCTGCGTGTCACCCTGTCCGCCGAACGCTTGCGCCGGCTTTGTGCCGAGTCAGGCATCGAAGCGCCGGCTATATCTTGAACCGACGGACTTCTTTATCATTCGCCGGCCCTTAATTTCTGTTGAATGACCTGAGTCTGAACATGGCGTGGAATGAACCTGGAAACACCGGTGGCAACAAAGACCCCTGGGGTGGCAATCGTGGCCAAGGTCCCGATTTCGAGGCGCTGTTCAAACAGCTGAAGGAGCGCTTTGCCGGGCGCGGCAAGGGCAACGGCAGCCGGGTTCCGGGCGGGCCGCAGGAGCAGCTCGGCTGGCTGCCGATCGGTATCTTCGTGCTCTGGCTGTTGTCGGGTTTTTACATCGTCGACGAGCAGGAACGCGCGGTGGTCATGCGCTTTGGCGCTTACACGCGTACCGCCGAGCAGGGTCCGCACTGGCGCATGCCGTGGCCGTTCGAGAAGGTCGAGAAGGTCAACGTCACCCAGGTGCGACCGATCACCGATCGCTCCGACATGCTGACGCAGGACGAGAACATCGTCGATGTCGAGGTCAAGGTGCAGTACCGCGTCAGCAAGGTCGAGGACTATCTGTTCAACGTCGAAGATCCGGATGGCACCCTGCGACAGACGCTGAAAAGCGCCGTGCGTGAAGTCGTTGGCCGTTCCAACATGGATTTCATCCTCACCGACGGCCGCCAGAAAGTCGCGTCAGAGACCAAGCAGCTGATGCAGGACCGTCTGGATGAATACAAGACCGGGTTGATCGTCAGCGAAGTCAACCTGCAGCAAGTGCAGCCGCCGGAACAGGTCCAGAGCTCATTCGCCGACGCGATCAAGGCGCGCGAAGATCAGCAGCGCCTGAAGAACGAGGCTGAGGCTTACGCCAATGACCGCTTGCCGCGCGCGCGCGGTGGCGCTGCCCGCCAGACCGCTGAAGCCAGTGCCTACCGCGACCGCGTCGTGGCGCGCGCCACCGGCGATGCTTCCCGCTTCAGTCAGTTGCTGGTCGAATATCAGAAGGCCCCTCGTGTCACCCGGGAGCGTCTGTATCTCGACGCCATGGCCGAAGTGCTGGGCAGCACCAGCAAGATCCTGCTGGACGTCAACAAGGGCAACCCGATGCTGTATCTGCCGCTGGAGCAGTTGATGAAGAATCTGCCGCGGGGCTCCGAGGCCGGCGCCGATGCACCGACGGCGATGCCGGAAGTCACCGTGAGGCCGCCGGAGGCGGACGCTCGTTCGCGCAGCCGTGGAGACCTGCCATGACCCAGACGCAGATGCGCATCATCAGCATCGTCTTCGGCGTGCTCGCGCTGATCTCCGGTAGCCTGTTCAAGGTGGATACGCGTGAACGCGCTGCGCTGTTCCAGCTCGGCGAGCTCAAGCGCACCGACTACACGCCGGGATTGCACTTCAAACTGCCGCTGATCCAGGATGTGAAAAAGTTCGACGGTCGCGTGCGCACGCTCGACAACCAGACCGAGAACTTCCTGACGTCCGAGAAAAAGAACGTCAAGGTGGACTTCTTCGTCAAATGGAAGATCGCGGATCTCGCCACGTATTACCGCGCCACCGGACGCGAAGGCGCCACCAACGTGGCGATGGACCGCCTGGCTTCGATCGTCAACAGCGGTCTGCGTGACGAGTTCGGCCGCCGCACCATCCAGCAGGCGGTAAGCGGCGAACGCGACGCCATCATGCGTGCGCTGGAAGCCAGCGCCAAATCCAAGGTCGCCGAGCTGGGAATCGAGATCATCGATGTGCGCATCAAGCGCATCGATCTGCCGGATGAAGTGCGCGGCTCGGTGTACGAACGCATGCGTGCCGAGCGCACGCGGGTGGCTTCGGAGCTGCGCGCGAAGGGTGCGGAAGAAGCCGAACGCATCCGCTCGGAAGCCGATCGTGCCGCCACCATCATCGTCGCCGATGCCTACCGCGAGGCCGAGAAGGAGCGCGGCATTGGCGATGCGAAATCTGCTGAGATTTATGCAAAAGCCTATGGCAAGGATGCGGAGTTCTACAGCTTCTACCGTTCCTTGAACGTCTATAAGGAATCCTGGAAGGGCAGGCAGGACGTGCTGGTGCTGGAACCGAAGAGTGATTTTTTCAAATACTTCAACAGCCCCAAACCTTGAATCAGCATGAGCGGCTTGCAAGGGATCTGGCTGGACGTTGCCCGTGCGCTGGCGCTGATGCTGGTGTTCGAGGGGCTGTTGCCGTTTCTGGCGCCTGCGCGCTGGCGCGAGATGATGGCGCGCATGGCCAGCTTCGATGACCGCGTGCTGCGCACCATCGGCCTGCTATCGATGATCAGCGGGCTGGTCCTGCTGCAGATGCTATGAGCGCCGCCAAGGGGTTCCTGCCGGAAGGCGTCGAGGAATGGCTGCCGCCGGCCTCCTGGCGCATGGAAGACCTGCGCCGTCGCCTGCTCGATCTGTACCGCATGCGCGGCTACGAGTTGATCCTGACGCCGTTGCTGGAGCACCTCGATACGCTGATGACCGGGGCCGGTTCCGACCTCGAAGCGCAGACTTTCAAGCTGATCGACCCCGCCAGCGGCCGCTTGCTCGGTTTGCGTGCCGACATGACGCCGCAAGCTGCACGCATTGCCGCCCTGCGCTATGCAAAGCAGAAAATCGTGCGGCTGTGCTACCTCGGCACGGTTCTGCGGACACAGCCGGATGCGCTAGGTGGGCCGCGCGCGCCGCGCCAGGTCGGCTGCGAGCTGTTCGGCGACGCCAGTGACAAGGCCGATCTCGAGGCTATCGGCCTGATGCTGGAAACGTTGACGGCAGCAGGCGTGCGGAATCTCCACCTTGATCTGGGCCACGTCGGCATCTATCGCGCCATCGCTGCGCGCCTCAAGCTGGATGCAGAGGACGAAGCCGCCCTGTTCGACATCCTGCAGCGCAAATCCCGGCCCGATCTGGGTGATTTCGCCAGGGCACAAAAACTCAACTCCGCCGCTGTGGATGCGCTGGCGACGCTGATGGATCTGAATGGCGATGCCGCGGTCTTGAAACAGGCGCGTCTCAAGCTGAAGCATGAAGGCGCAGCGGTGAGCCGCTGTCTCGATACGCTGGCGAAAATCGCTCAGCGCCTTAAGAAAGACTGGCCGCAGCTGCCGATCCACATCGATCTGGCGGAGTTGCGCGGCTACCGCTACCAGACCGGCATGGTGTTTGCGGCGTTTGTGCCGGGACACGGGCGCGAGTTGGCGCGCGGCGGCCGCTATGACGGTGTCGGGCGCGAATTCGGCATGGCACGGCCGGCGACCGGATTCTCCGCTGATTTGAACGAACTCTTGCGATTAGGGGCTGGAAAATAAAATGGGAAAAGCGGTTGTCATAATCGGCGCGCAATGGGGGGATGAGGGCAAGGGCAAGGTCGTGGATCTGCTCACCGATCGCGTGCAGGCGGTGGTGCGTTTCCAGGGCGGACATAACGCCGGCCACACCTTGGTCATCAAGGGCCAGAAGATCGCGCTCAACCTGATTCCATCGGGAATCATGCGCGAGGGTGTGGCCTGCCTGATCGGCAACGGCGTGGTGCTGTCGCTGCCGGATCTGCTGCGTGAGATCGAGAAAGTCGAGAAAACCGGCACCGAAGTCCGCAGCCGTCTGAAAATATCCGAAGCGGCGCCGCTGGTGCTGCCGGTGCACGCCAAACTCGACAAGGCGCGCGAAACCGCCCGCGGCGAGGCCAAGATCGGCACCACCGGCAAGGGCATCGGCCCGGCTTATGAGGACAAGGTCGCGCGCCGCGCGATCCGCGTCGGCGACCTGTTCGACCGTCAGCGATTGACCGAGAAGCTCGAAGAGCTGCTGAAATATCACAACTTCGTACTCACGCATTACTACAAGGAAGCGCCGGAAGATTTCCAGAAGACGCTGGACGATCTTCTGGGCTACGCCGCCATCGTCAAGCCGATGGTGGCGGATGTCACTGAGCTGCTGCGCCTGCATCTGAAGCAGAAAGACAACGTGCTGTTCGAAGGCGCGCAAGGCGCACTGTTGGACGTGGATCACGGCACCTATCCCTACGTCACGTCCAGCAACACCACCGCAGGCGGCGCAGCCACCGGCACCGGCGTCGGCCCGCGCAATCTCGACTACGTGCTGGGCATCATCAAGGCTTATGCGACGCGCGTCGGCTCCGGGCCATTTCCGACCGAGCAGGACAACGACATCGGCCAGCATTTGCGCGACAAGGGCGATGAATACGGCACGGTGACACGACGGCCGCGGCGTTGCGGCTGGTTCGATGCGGTCGCGGCGCGGCGCTCGATCTTCCTCAATGGCATGTCGGGCCTGTGCGTGACCAAGCTGGACGTGATGGACGCGATGGATCCGGTGCGCATCTGCACCGGCTACAAGCTCGACGGAAAAATCACCGACATCGTGCCGATCGGCGCCGAAGGCTTGGCGCGGGTCGAGGCGGTTTACGAGGACATGCCGGGCTGGAAGACCTCGACCGTCGGCATCTCGGAGTACAAGAAACTGCCAGAAGCGGCGAAACGCTATCTCAAGCGGCTGGAAGAGGTCTCCGGCGTGCCGGTGGCGATCATCTCCACCGGACCCGACCGCGTGCATACCGTCGTGTTACGCAATCCATTCGATTAACGCGGTCGCGAACGCTCGCGACGCTAGCATCCCGCGCAAGCGCGGGGCCCTGCACGCTGCTCGCTTTCGTACAGCTCACACACCGTCGTGCTGAAGAATCCTTTCGACTAGTGCCCGTTCGCCCTGAGCCTGTCGAGGGGTGAACAGGGCAACTCCTGTTCGTGGTTCGACAAGCTCACCACGAACGAGAGTGCCCGTTAAGCAGTCGCAGGCTTCAACGTGTAGCTGGCCAATTGCGCGCGCAGCAGTTCCACCCGACGACGCTGCAGTTTCAGCGAGCGTTCCAGAATCAACAGGCGAGTGCGCATGGCGGAATGTTCCCAGCGGTCGTGCAGTTTCTCCTGCAGCTGGGTCTTGGCGGCTTCGAACTTCCCGCTCTGCATCTGCGTCCATTCGCCGATGGTGGCGCGGAACGTCTGTAGCTCGGCTTCCAGCAATTTCTGCCATTCGGCCAGACGCGGATGATGCGGTGCCTGTACGGCGGCGAGATCTTCATGCGCGCGTTCGAACTGGCGGTCGAGCATGGCGCGCTGGATCTTGAATTCGGGGACACGCTTGAGGTCGCGCGCCAGCCCGAGTTTCTCGCTGGCGGCGATCAGCCACTTGGTCGGATCGAACTGCCACCAGCGAATGCCGTTGCGGTAGTCCCACTGAAAGATGTGATGGAAGTTGTGATAGCCCTCACCGTAGGTGAGGAAGGCGAGGAAGTCGTTGTCGCGCGCAGTGTTCTCCTTGGTGTAGGGCTGGCGGCCCCACCAGTGTGCGAGCGAGTTGATGAAGAAGGTCACATGATGATTGGCGACGATGCGCAGGAAGCCCGCGACCAGCAGGAAGCCCCAGACATCGCCGTAGGCCAGGCCCAGCAGCAGGACCACGCCGAGATTCATGCCGATGGCGACCGCGAGGTAATGGCGATGCTGGAAGCTGACGACGGGGTCGGCCAGCAGATCGGCGGCGTTGGAATAATCCAGCCGGCTCGCCGGGTAGTCGCGCAGCATCCAGCCAATGTGTGAGTACCAGAACCCGCGCGGCGCAGAGTAGGGGTCGTGGTCGATATGATCGACGTGCTGGTGATGGATGCGATGCGTCGCCGCCCAGATCTGGATGCTGTTCTGCAGCGCCATGCCGCCAAACAGCGCGTAGATCCATTTAAGCAGCGGATGTGCCTGGTACGCGCGATGCGCCCACAGGCGGTGATAGCCGGCGGTGATGGACAGCCCGTTGGCCCACAGCAGAACGAACGCCCAGACCCATGCCCAGCCGGAGACCGATTGAGTCGCCAGATACCAAGGCAGTACGGTGAAGATAGGGACTGTGGTGAGGATGAACATCACGGTGGCGGGCCAGTTGATGGGCGCGCGTTGAGCAGACGACATTGTTTTCCCCTGATTTATGCCGCTCATTCTGCCATCCGCACCCACTCAGCGTGCGCCGTGCGCGAAGCTGCGCAGATACACCGCCACGCCCAGGCCCCAGGCGCCGTTGAGCAGGAAGGCGCCGACCCAGATCTTCGGGTCGCCGCCAGCGGCAAACGCCATACCCTTGAGCGGAAACACGATCAGCAGCGCAACCAGACTGGGGCCTAGCGCACCCGTTACGATCCAGCCGGCCCAGTATTTGGCGCCACTGAGCCCGCGCAGGAACGGTAACAACGCAGCACCCCAGACGCCGCCCCAGAAGGCCAGCGAAATGACCTTGGGTATGCCAAGTGGAGGCGTCGACGACATATCGAAAGGCGCTGGTGCCGCGGCCAGCACATGCAGGGCTGCCAGCAGGCCCTGATGGAACAGCAGCGTTGCAACGAACCCGCCAATGAATGCGTGCAGATAAGCCTTCATAGTCCCTCCTCAGGAACGGTCATGCCTGAATTGTGCCGCGCCGGCACGGAATTTGTCTTTTCTTTCAACGATGCTCAGAATCACTGTTGTTTATAGGAGCCTGTCGATAACGTCGTTGCAGTTGTAGATAATTTATACGTCATTGTATTCGCACAAATATTTGTCAGATATCTTGCCTGTCACCTGTAAACCCCATCCCGCCCCGATCATGGCCACCGAGCCGAATACCCCATTCCTGCTAAAGGCCGGTTCCCGCGAACTCTGTGATTTCGCGTTTTTCCCCGCCGCTTCAGGTAAACCGCTGGTAGTGCTGATCGGGTGGGGTCACGAACTCATGACCGATTTCACTCTGGCCGAAATCCTGGAATTCGACGTACGCGTCGTGGGCCGGGCCAAGACCATTCAATACGTGCTGGGTCTCTCGAGTTTTCGGTCCACGATCAAGCAGGCAATCATAGACGTCGATCTCAGCAAGGCGTTCGTCTACCGGCTCAATACCGTATTCAGCCGCGCCGCGCCGGTCATATTCGTGTTCAGGGACGAAAGCGAGAAGATCATGGCGGATATCCATCAGAAGCTGATGCGGGCGGCGATAATGGCAGCCCAGCTGGGCGACTGGCGCCTGGATCAAGGCATTGAATGGGTAACGGCAGAGGCGGTAGCGCTGGGAGGTGAACTGCGCCCGACTGCGGAATGCGAACTGTCAACGTCGTTTGTCTGGAGGCTTGACGGCCCGGTTTTCCGCAGCGGCGGTGCCAAGCCCCTCATGCTCTGGTCGCTGATGCTGGAAAGCGCGCTCAAGAATCGGAACACGCTTCCGGTCGCGACGGTCGTGACGGACTATGACGGTGAAATTCAGCGGGCCTCCGATAAATTCGTTCTCAAGAACCTGCGTGCGCCCGGTTCGGTGCAAGGCAAGAACCGCGTGATTATCCTGGAGCAGCTGCCGCAGCCGGAAGAGGTGGAGCTGCTGCAGTCGATGGAAGAAACAATCCAGAACGAGATCGATGAAGGCGAACATGCCAAGGTGCGCAAGCTGCAGAGGCCCGCGCCCATCATCAAGGCTGCCTGACGCCGGATTCGGCTCATGGCCGAGCGGGGCAACTCCCCGTGGTGTTCAGGGGGTGCCGATAAAGATCGGTGCCACCTAGAGCCCCATATCCAATAATTAACAAGTCCCGCATAAATAAAAAACCGGCTTGCGCCGGTTGTTTATTTGGTGCCCACGGAGGGACTCGAACCCCCACGGTTTGACCCGCTAGTACCTGAAACTAGTGCGTCTACCAATTCCGCCACGTGGGCCAAGTTTTCAGGGCGCGAATTGTCGTGGGCGGGTTATCCTTTGTCAATGAAAATTAAAAACGGCGACTGGCGCAAACACGATGCGGATTACGAACGTGAGCGCCTGAAACATCCCCACCCGGTTCCGGGGCGGGCCTACATCCTGAAAATTCTGACCAATCATTCCGGGCCGTTGACCTCGGATGAACTGGCGCGCGAGATCGGACTCGGCCCCGAGGATTCGCTCGAAGCCTTCGCCAAGCGCATGCAGGCGATGCTGCGCGAAGGACAGGTGGTGCAGAACCGCCGCGGCGCCTACGGGCCGGCGCGCAGCATGAACGTGATCAAGGGCACGGTCAGCGGTCATCGCGATGGTTTCGGCTGGCTGATCCCCGCCGATGGCGGCCCGGACATCTTCCTCAACTCGCGGCAGATGCAGCAGTTGTTGCCGGGCGACGTGGTGCTGGTGCGCATCAGTGGCACCAACGAGCGCGGCAAACCCGAGGGCACGCTGGTCGAGGTGTTGGAGCGTGGCACCAAGACGGTCGTTGGCCGTTTTCAGTTCAAGGATGGTGTCTGTTACGTCATCCCCGACAACACCAAGATCCAGCAGGACGTTCTCATTCCGCCCGAGGCGCGTGGCGGCGCCACCCACGGCCAGATGGTGGTGGCCGAACTCACCGCGCCACCGGGCAACCGCACCATGCCGGTGGGCAAGATCATCGAGGTGCTGGGCGAACATCTGGCGCCGGGCATGGAGATCCAGGCCGCGATCCGCACTCACAGCTTGCCGTCGGAATGGCCGGCGGAAGTACTGAGTGAAGCAGCGGCGATTCCCGATCATGTGCGTCACGAGGACATCGTCGGCCGGCTTGATCTGCGCACCCTGCCGCTGGTGACCATCGACGGCGAGGACGCGCGCGATTTCGACGACGCGGTCTATGCCAAACCCGAGAAGGACGGCTGGACGCTGTGGGTCGCTATCGCCGACGTCGCCGCCTATGTGAAACCGGGTAAACCGCTGGACGTCGAGGCCGCCAACCGCGGCAACTCGGTGTATTTCCCGCAGCAGGTGATTCCGATGCTGCCGGAGAAACTCTCGAACGGCCTGTGCTCGCTGAATCCCGATGTCGAGCGCCTGTGCATGGTCTGCGAGATGCAGGTCAACAGGCTCGGTGAGGTGCAGCGCTCGCGCTTCCACCAAGCCGTGATGCTGTCGAAGGCGCGCTTCACCTACAACGAAGTGTTCGCGATCCTCGAGAACCCGAACGGGCCGGAGGCACAGAAACGCTCGCACCTCGTCGGCCACCTGCAGGCGCTCGATGCGCTGTTCCATGCCCTGTTCAAGGCACGGCAGGCGCGCGGCGCGATCGATTTCGATACGGTCGAGACCAAAGTCGTGTTCGACAAGGACCGCAAGATCGAGAAGATCGTGCCGGTGCATCGCAACCGTGCGCATCGCTTGATCGAGGAGTGCATGATCGCGGCCAACGTCGAGGCGGCGAAGTTCGTTGGCCGCGGCAAGCTGCCGACGCCGTTCCGCACGCACGCGCCGCCGGAGACCGAAAAAGTCATCGCCCTGCGCGAGTTCCTGCAGGAGCTGGGGCTGAAACTCGGCGGCGGTGAGCGCCCGCAGGCTCTCGATTACGCCAGGGCGCTGGAGCGCGCTCAGGGCCGGCCGGATACATCCATCGTTCAATCCATCCTACTGCGCTCGATGATGCGCGCCTGCTACAGCACGCAGAACATCGGCCATTTCGGCCTGGCGCTGGAGGAATACGCGCATTTCACCTCGCCGATCCGCCGCTATCCCGATTTGCTGCTGCACCGGGGTATCAAGCATCTGTTGCAGAAAAAGCCGCTGGAGACCTTTGAGATCGCGCCTTCCGACATGGAGATGTTCTGCGCGCGCAGCTCGACCACCGAGCGTCGTGCTGACGAAGCGGTGCGCGATGTCATGGTCTGGCTCAAATGCGAGCACATGCACGAGCACATCGGCGAGGTCTACACCGGCGTCGTCACCAGCGTGGTCGGCTTCGGCCTGTTCGTCGAACTCGAAGGCCTTTTCATCGAGGGTCTGGTGCACGTGTCTTCGCTGAAGAACGACTACTACCAGTTCGAGCCCAAGCAGCACCGCCTTCGCGGCGAGCGCAGCGGTCAGGTTTACGCAATGGGCCAGAAGCTGCGGGTGAAACTGGCGCGGGTGAATCTGGACGAGCGCAAAATCGATCTGGAACTGATGGACGGCGGAGGCGGTGCCGGGTCACCGCGCAAGGGCGCGGCGAAGCACATGCCGCAGCAGAAAAAAGGCGGTTTCCGGCGTGATGGCTCCGGCGGTCGCACCAAGCACAAAGGTCGGCGGCGGTGAGCAGCACGCAACTCATCGGCGGTTGGCACGTCGTTCTCGCCACGCTTGAAGACGGTGCGACGCCGCCGCAGGAGATTCTGATTCAGGCCGGCCGCGAGGATGATCGCGCGCATCGCGTGCGTGAACTGGCGCGAAAACTCGGTGTGCCGATCCGCGTCTGCTCGCGTGGTGATCTCGACCTGTACGCGCCTGAACTCCGGCACCAAGGGGTGCTGGCGCGCGTAGTGGCCGTGGCGCCCGCCGGTGAAGACGTACTCGACATCGCCGCGCCTAAGGATGGGCTGCTGCTGGTGCTGGATGGCGTGCAAGACCCGCACAATCTTGGCGCCTGCATCCGCAGCGCTGAAGCGGCCGGTGCGATGGCCGTGATCATCCCCAAAGACCGGGCGGCTGAGTTGACCGCCGTCGCGCGCAAGGCTTCGGCCGGTGCGTCCGAGCGCGTGCCGGTGCTGTCGGTGACCAACCTCTCGCGTACGCTCGAAAAACTAAAAGAGAAAGGCTGGTGGATCACCGGCCTCGCTGGTGAAGCCAAAGAATCAATTTATCAAGCGGATTTGAGCGCGCCGCGGGTGCTGGTACTGGGCGCGGAAGGCGAGGGCTTGCGTCGGCTCACCGGCGAGCACTGCGACCAGCTGGTGAAGATCCCGATGCACGGCAAGTCGGAAAGCCTGAATGTCTCTGCTGCTGCAGCCGTTTGCTTGTTTGAGGCGGTACGGCAAAAGATTGCACCGCGGCGCTGAGTCCTTTACGATGCGCGCCCCTTGAGTCTCTGACTCAAGGTTTTCAACCACTTGCCCCCTAGGGGGCCTCGTCTAAAAGCGAGTCCATAAGGAGTTATATGCGCCACTACGAAATCGTGGTCATGGTGCACCCGGATCAGTCCGAACAGGTGCCCGCAATGACCGAACGCTACAAGAGCCTCGTCGAAACCGACGGCGGCAAGGTCCATCGTCTTGAAGACTGGGGCCGTCGCCAACTCGCCTATACCATCCAGGGCCTGCACAAGGCGCACTACGTTCTGATGAACGTCGAGTGCACGGATCCTGCGCTGAAGGAGCTGGAATCCGCATTCCGCTTCAACGACGCCGTGATCCGCAAGCTGGTGGTTCGCGTCGAGAAAGCCGTGACCTCGCAGTCACCGCTGTTCAAGCTGCCGGAAGACGAGAGCAAGGAATACAAGGCGCGCCGCAATGCGGATGACGCCGGCGATGAAGGCGTACCTGCCGACGTCGTTGCAGACGTGGAGGCCGAAAATGCTGCGTAAGAAAAAGAAGGGCGACGACAAGAAAAAGGACGAACGCAAAGGCCGCAGCAGTCTGTTCTTCCGCCGCAAGAAGACCTTCAAGGCTTCGGCCGAAGGCGGAGCGGATTACAAGGACCTGGTCCTGCTCAAGGCTTATGTCGGCGAGAACGGCAAACTGGTTCCGGGTCGCATGACCGGCACCGCCTCGCGCCATCAGCGCATGCTGTCGGCTGCGGTCAAGCGTGCGCGTTACCTCGCGCTGCTGCCGTACACCGACAAGCACTTCTGAGGATCAGCCGATGAACGTGATTCTGCTTGAAAAAGTGAAAAACCTCGGCGACCTCGGCGATACCGTCAAGGTCAAGCCTGGTTATGGACGCAATTTCCTGTTGCCGAGCGGCAAGGCGCTGCCCGCCACCGAAGCCAACCGCAAGGTTTACGAGGAACGCAAGGCTGAGCTGCTGAAGAAGGCCAGTGATTCCATCAACGCTGCGAAGATGCGTGCCGAGAAACTCGCCGGCAAGACGCTGATGATCGCTGCTTTGGCGGCCGAGGAAGGCAAGCTCTACGGCTCGATTGGCCCCGGCGACATTGCGCGTGCGGCACAGGCGCAGGGCATGGACTTGAAAAAGAGCGAGATCAATCTGGGTGGCCCGATCCGCCAGACCGGTACGACGGAAATCGTCGTGCGCCTGCATACGGAAGTCGAGGTCAAGTTGACGGTAACCGTGGTCGAAGAAAAAGCCGCTGCCTGAGGTTTTACTGCTGCGTTAAACTCCACGGCCCGCATGACCTGCGGGCCGTTTTATTTTTGAGTCTGTTAGCGAGCCATGGCAACTCCGACCCCGACCACAGCACGTATCGTCGCGCAGCCGCGCCATCCGCCGAACTCGGTGGAAGCCGAACAGTCGGTGCTGGGTGGACTGCTGCTGGAGAACCGCCTCTGGTTCGATCTGGCCGACAAGCTCACCGAAGATGATTTCTACCGTGCCGACCATCGCCTGATCTTCTCGGCGATCCGCGAGATCGCCGGCGCCAACAAGCCCTGTGATTTCGTCACCCTGTCGGAGCATCTGCGCCATCAGGGGCGTCTTGAGGAAGCCGGCGGCATCGCCTATCTCGGTTCGCTGGCGGCGGATACCTACAGCGTCGCCAACGTCGTGCATTACGCCGAGATCGTGCGCGAGCGTTCGGTGCAGCGCAGCCTGATCGCCGCCGGCCACGACATCGGCGAGCTCGGCTACAAGCCCGAAGGCCGTCCGTCCGGTGAGCTGGTCGAAGCGGCCGAGAAGAAAGTGTTCGAGATCCGCGAGCAGGGCGCCAAGGGCAAGAGCAGTTACCAGGATATCCAGTCACTACTCGGCAGTGCCGAGGCGCGCATCGACAAGCTGCGCAAGGACCCCAACGCGTTCACCGGCCTCAAGACCGGCTTCAAGGACCTGGACAAGAAAGTCGTTGGTTTGAATCCGGGCGACCTGATCATCATCGCCGGCCGGCCGTCGATGGGAAAAACCAGTTTCGCGATGAACATCGCCGAGAACATCGTCATTAATGCGCCGGTCGCGGACCGCAAGCCGGTCGCCATGTTCAGCATGGAAATGTCCGGCGACCAGCTGGCGCTGCGCCTGCTGTCCTCGTTCGGGCGCATCGAGCTTGGAAAACTGTTCACCGGCCACCTCAATACGGTCGATTACGACAAACTGACTTCCGCCAGCGCGCTGCTGCGCGAAAGCAAACTGTTCATCGACGAGACCGGCGGGCTGTCGCCGATGGACATCCGCGCGCGCGCGCGGCGGCTCAAGCGCCAGCACGACATCCAGTTGATGGTGGTCGATTACATCCAGTTGATGCAGGTGGCCGGCAACAAGGAGAACCGCACCAACGAGATCTCGGAGATCTCGCGCAGCCTGAAGGCGCTGGCGAAAGAGCTCGCTATTCCCATCATCGTGCTGTCGCAGCTCAATCGCGGTGTCGAAAGCCGCGACAACAAGCGGCCGCGCATGTCGGATCTGCGCGAATCCGGCGGTATCGAACAGGATGCCGATCTGGTGCTGCTGATCTACCGTGACGTGGTCTATAACGAAGCGACACCGGAAAAGAACGTCGCCGAGATCATCATCGCCAAGCAGCGCAACGGCCCTACCGGCATGATCAAGCTGTCGTTCCTCGGTGAATACACCAAGTTCGACGACCTCGCCGACGGCAGCTACGAGCCGATGCACGACGGATGATCCCGCGCGTCACGGCGACGATCGACCTCGCGGCGATCCGTCACAACCTGGGGCAGGTGCGACGTCTGACACCCGGCGTCAAGATCATGGCCGCGGTCAAAGCCGATGCCTATGGTCACGGCGCGGTGCCGGTGGCGCGCACGCTCGAAGAAGCCGGCGTGGACATGCTCGCCGTCGCCTGCATGGAAGAAGCCATCACGCTGCGCGAGGCGCATGTGAAAGCGCCGATCGCCCTGCTCGAAGGCGTGATCTCCTCGGAAGAAGTGGCCCTGGCGGTCTACGAGCGCTTGCAGATCGTAGTGCACGACCATTGGCAGATTGCGCTGCTGGAAGCCTTGCCGCCGACCTCGGATGTCAGTCTGTGGTTCAAGCTCGACAGCGGCATGCACCGGCTTGGGTTTCCGCTCACCGATGTGCCGAAGCTGGCGGAAACGCTCCGTCAACATCCCAACTGGCGTTTTCAGGGCTGGATGACGCATCTGGCCTGCGCCGACGAAACTGAGAATCCGGCGACACGCGAACAGATCGAACGATTCAATGCGGCGTTGCAGGGGCAGGCGGGCCCGCGTTCCATCGCCAATTCTGCGGGACTGATCGCATGGCCAGCGGCGCGTGCCGACTGGGTGCGCCCGGGTCTGGCGATCTACGGCGCTTCGCCTTTACCCGGCCAGACAGCGGAGAGTCTGGGATTGAAAGCGGCGATGAAACTCGAAAGCCGATTGATCGCCGTGCGGGAATACGCGGCGGGCGAAGCGATCGGCTACGGTCAAACCTATCGTTGTCCTGAAAGGATGCGCGTCGGCGTTGCGGCGGTCGGTTACGCCGATGGTGTCCACCGTAGCCTGTGCATCGGCACGCCGGCGTTGGTGCGCGGCGCCCGCGTCCCGTTGGTCGGTCGCGTTTCCATGGACATGATCAGTCTCGATCTGCGTACCTCGCCGGATGCGCAGGTCGGCGATGCGGTGCTGCTGTGGGGGAAAGGATTGCCGGCAGAAGAGATCGCAGCCTGCGCGGGCACCATCGTCTATGAGCTGTTTTGCGGGCTGACCCAACGAGTTCGTTTTCTGCACATCAACGGTTGAGGTCGCGCAGCCGTTCGCCCTGAGCTTGTCGAAGGGTGAGCGGCCAAGTCACTGAATTGCTGATTAACTCTAAAACCTGTTCTCATTCCTGATCTGCAAGGGTTCGTAGCCGAACAACGCGTTCAGGTGATGAAGATAAGCGTGTTGTCCCTGTGCGTTCCAAAGCGCGTTGATCTTGTCCTGAATCAGGCCGTAGCGGGTGAGTGGATCTCCGGTTTGATCCGGTTCGGCTGGAACTTCCGCGGCGACTTCCTCGATCAAGGCCAGCCAGTGCACGCTGGCTCCCATCATGAAATAGGGCCAGGTCCTCTGCAGTGGGGCGTCCCAGCTGCGGTCGCTCGTCGCCTCCAGAGCCGAGTCGCAGGTGCCGCCCCAACATTGGGTGACCACCTTGTCCAGAGAATCCTGGGCGATCAGGCGAGTGACTGCAGGAGAGTTCTGAATCTCCGTGAAGAGCGCCTGCGCGGTCTGCTTGTCGGTGTAAAAGATCAGGCTGAACTGGTGCCCGGCGGCGTCCGGAGCCGCTCTGCGGTGAAAGCGCCAGAGCGGGATTTTGCCGGCATGCGCCTTAATCTGCGGGGCGATGACCTGATGCGCCAGGAACAAGTCGGCCATCCAGCGGGGCGTGCCCTTTTCGTCGAAAGGCATCCTGAAGGCGGCTTGCCACCAGTAATTCGCCTCCGTCGATACCGGCCCGGAATACTGGCGTACCTGTTTTTCGGGCGAGAGGCCGGCCGCGGGGTTCGCTGCACACCCGCAGAGCGCGAGGATGAGCAGTGCAACGACTGGTTTCGAGACGGATGAGTGTAGGCGCAAAATTTTCGCATTGCTCACGTGCGTATTCCCTGTCACTGGAAGCGGTTCTCGATGGATTCAAGCAATCGCCTGCCGTGAATCACAGCCAGAATTTCAATCTGGTCTTCACGCAACTCATAGATCAGTCTGTAGCTGTAGATAAATCGTTCGCGCACATTCTCGTTTTTGAGTTCCGGTACGACACGCCCGATCTTCGGCTGCTCGGCGATGCTATCGGCCAGACTGAAAAGTTCTTCGACTACGTGCTGCGCGTAAAAAGGCGAATTGCGATGGATGTAGGCCGCGATTGCGTCAGCATCATCCAGAGATTCTTGCGACCAGATTACTGGCTGAGCCATCGGCTCAAGCGTTGTCTGGCCTCTTCATGAGTCGAACTGCGCCCCGCGGCGATATCGGCCCGGCCGCGCTGAATTTTTTCCAGCACGTAGAGGTGGTACTGGATGTCCTCCAGCGTGCTGTCGTCGGGCAGATGACGCAGCAGTTTTTCGGCGTCCTGCTTGGGCGTTGCAGCAGTCTTCATCGGCAGCCTCCTGAGCATGACGCCATTCTACGCCGCGCTTCGCGCTCGGGCCTCAAAAACCCGCTGAGGTTGAGAGGATGCACAAAAGTGCCAACTAACCTGTCCGTTCTATCCGGTTCAGCTCAGTCTGGCCCCTTTAACTCACGAGACAGGCATGCCAAATCGTCTGGCAAGCATGCACAGAAAGTAGGCAATGTCGTTGCAGAGATATAAATGCAATGAACTCCTCCAGGCTTACCTCGTTCTTTTTTTAGTTCGGACCTAGTGCCGTAACGCAGAACGACTCTTTCCCTTAGCTGAACCAAGGTGGATTTGTTCAGCCGACGATCAGGAAAGTCATCTGGGTGCCTGCCAGCTCGATGACGTCGTTGTTGGCGAGTTTGCGTGCTTGCACATCAATCTCAGCGCCATTGACGATCGGGCGTTTGGTTCCGCCACCTGCGCCGCCGACATGGACGATGTAGTAGCCGTCGGCGCGCCGCGTGATCGCCGCGACCTGCACCCCTGGCCGGCCCAGCGTGGTGAGCGCCTTGGTCAGTTCCAATTCCTTGCCGGTGCTGGGGCCTGAATTGACTTTGAGCTTGCCGAGCACCGGTGCGATCGGGCCGCCGCCCGCAGCGGGTGCTGAAGCGGCAGCAGGCGCTGCCGCTGCCGCGGTGGCTGCCGTGTTGAACGCCGCGCCCATCTGGCCCGGCTTGATGATCATGGTTTTTTCGAATTCGTCCTCGGCGCCTTTTGCTTCACCCTCAAACTTCAGGGTGTGGCGACCGATGGCGATGACGTCGCCGTTGGTCAGCGGATGCTTGGCGACCTGCTTGCCATTGACGAGGGTGCCGTTGGTGGAATCGAGGTCTTCGAGAAACGAGTCCTGCAGGATCGTGATGACGACGGCGTGATGACCGGAAGAGGCCTTGTCGTTGAGCAGCGGGATGTCGTTGTCGTTATGGCGGCCGATGGTGACCCGCTCCTTGGTCAGCGGGAAGTCGCGTTTCTTGCCCTCGGCATCGGTGATGATCAGTTTGCTCATAGCCGCTAAATCCACTCCGCCAGTCGTTTGTACCACGGCGGCCCTTGCGAGGTGGACGCATCCACTCTGGCCAGAACCACCGAAACGTTGTCTTTCCCCCCGCGTTCGTTGGCGACGTTGACTAGATTTTGCGCCGCCACAGCGAGATTAGCAGTATTTTGCGCGAGGGTTAAGCGGATGGTTTCATCGTCCACCATGTCGCTCAATCCATCCGAACAGATCAGCAGCACGTCACCCTTTTCCGCGGGATCTTCGATCAGGTCCACTTGCACTTTCGTTTCGACGCCGAGCGCGCGCGTGACGATGTTCTTGCGTACCAGCTTCTTGGCTTCTTCGCGCGTGTAGTGCCCGCGCGCGACCAGTTCTTCGAGCAGGGAATGATCGCGCGTTACCTGCTCCAGCTTGCCGTCGCGCAAGCGGTACAGGCGCGAATCGCCGACATAGGCGATGCTCAGGCGGTCATCGTGGATCAGGCAGGTGACGACGGTGGTGCCCATGCCCGCGCATTGCGGCTGTGACTGCGACACCTGATGGATCGTGCTGTGCGCTGTTTCCACCGCATGCTTCAGCAATAAAGCTTCGACTGAATAGCCGGTACGTTCGTCCAGCTCGCCGTGTTTGAGTTCGCCCCATTCTTTTTTGAGCAGGTCGCGAATGGTGCTGACGGCGATGCCGCTGGCGACTTCGCCGGCGTTGTAGCCGCCCATGCCGTCGGCCAGCACCAGCAGGCCGATATCTTCGTCCTGGCCGACCGAGTCTTCATTGTTGGTGCGCACCATCCCCTGATGCGAGAGCAGAACGGTGGCGACTTTGCCTTTCAGGGCCATGAGATGAAGAGTGCGCTCAGCCCGCGATCAATGCGCGCAGGTCGCGCGACAGCTCGTTGCCGCGCGCGTAACGCCGCTCGGCGTCCTTGGCCAGTGCGCGATCAATGATGGGCGCAATGCCCGGCGGCAGGTCGGGACGCACGATATTGGGCTGCGGATGCACTTCGTTGGCGATCTTGAACATCAGCGTCGCCATCGATTCCGCTTGGAACGGCAGTGCGCCGGTCAGCAACTGATAGAGCGTGACACCCAGCGAGAACAAGTCGGAACGGCCATCGACTTTTTTGCCGGAAAGCTGCTCGGGTGACATGTACGACGGCGTCCCCAGCACCATGCCGGTCTTGGTCTTGCTGGAATCGGAAAGGCGCGCGATGCCGAAGTCCATCAGCTTGATGGTCTTGGTCGCCTCGACCAGCATCATGTTGGCGGGCTTGATGTCGCGGTGAACCACGCCATTGCTATGCGCATAGTCCAGTGCGTCGGCGGCATCCGAGACGTATTTGAGCACTTCATTCACCGTCAGCAGCGTATTCGGCTTGATGTGCTTGGTCAGATCATGGCCTTTGATGAATTCCATCGCGATGTAGGCCAAGTCATGCTCTTCGCCCGCATCGAAGATCTGCACGATGTTCGGGTGCGACAGGCGGCCGGCGGTTTCAGCTTCACGGAAAAAACGCTCTTTCACGCTCGCCAGCTCGTCGGCTTCAAACTCCTGGGTCAGCGCCATAGTCTTGATCGCCACGGTGCGGCCGATTTTCGGGTCCTTGCCCAGATAGACGATGCCCATCGCGCCCTTGCCGAGTTCCTTCTCGACCTGGTAGCGGCCGAGCATGGGCTTCTCGATCTCCATCTTCTGAGTGCCGTCGGCGTTGTCGGTGTTCATGATCAGCGTGCCGCCGCCGGGGTGGGAGCTGCCACCGCCCAGGATTACGGTTTCCGACAATTTCTTCGCGCGCGACAGCCGTTGCTGGACATCGCGGAAATCCTTGTTCTGCGTGGCGATGTACTGGAACACCGACTCGGTCTTGTTGAACTGACGCTTGCGCTCAAAATCGAGCGCAAGGTTGTACATCAGATCCAGCAGCTTGTCGTCCACCGGCTTGACGCTGCGGAACTTCTCGAAGGCCATGTCGAGCTGACCCTGGCCCTGGAAGGCGAGGCCGAGCATCTTGTTGCTCTCGGAGCTTTCCGCCTCGCTGCTGACCTTGAGCATCTCGGTCAGGCGCAGGCGCTTGACCGTCATGAACAGGAAGCCGGTGAGGAGCAGGACCATCGGCGTGGTCAATTGCAGCCAAAGGGCGCTGCCCGCGAGCAGCGAAAGTTCAGTGATGAAGAGTGCTACGGCAAAACCGCCAGTGGCCATGGCGCCGATGCTCGGCCCCAGCTTCGGAACCAGCAAGGCAAGAAACGCCGTGACCATCAGAAAAACGGCGATTTCAGCCCAGTAAGCCCAGCCGGGTCTGGAGAAGAAATCCTGTTGAAGGATCGAGGACACTGTGTGCGCCATGGTGACCACCGGCGCCATCGCTGCCTGTACCGGGGTGGGGTAAGCGGCGCCAACGCCTGCGGCAGTCGCGCCAATCAGTACGACTTTATCTTTGTATTTCGACGCCGGGATCTTGCCGCTGAACACGTCATAGAAGGAGTCGATCTGGAACGGCGGCTTCTCGTCGACTTCACTGTAATAGTGCGTATACATGCGCAGGTCAGGCGTGGTGCCGATCTCAAGTCCGCCCATGGCGATGCCTTCTCCGAGGCGCACTTCGATATCCTTTGATTGCAGGTTCAGCGCTTGCGCCGCCACCATCAGTGCCAGCGAGGGATAGAACTCCTCGTAATGCCGCAACACCAGCGGCGCATAACGGTTGGCGCCATCCACATCCAGAGTCTGAGTCAGGTGGCCGATGGCCGCTGCTGCTGCCCCCAATTCCGGCAGCGGGATCTGCGCGACGTTGGTCGGGATCGGCAGCCAGCCGTTGTCGCGTGCGCCGACGCGATCCTGGATGTTGGAAAGCGCATTGCGCTTGATGTAGTCGGGCAGGGCCTGATCCTGATTGCCCAGAGTTTCGCCCAGCACGAAATCCATCGCCAGGACCGTCTTGGGGCCGAGCCCCATGGCGTCGGCGAGCGTTTTGTCGGCGGATCCCGCGCCTTGTGCGCTCGTGACCTGCGCCACGATTTTTTCCATCTCGGCCTTGAACTGCGTTGCCAAAGCCGATTGTTTGTAGGCCTCGGCGATCGGGCCGACTGCGGGGTTTTTTGCGCCATCAGCGAGCATCGCGCCGAAGGTCTCGATTTCGATGGGGATCTGCGTCGTCAGTGGTGAGCCGGTCAGGGTGGCGACCAGGGTGTCGACGAACTGCTGGTTGGCGTCCGCTTGACGCTCGAAATAGAACACCGTGTTGCCGACGACCTTGGCGCCGCCTTCGCGCAGGATCTCCAGCATCCGCACCTGTTTTTCTCGCGGCCATGGCCAGCGGCCGATGTTCTTGATGCTGTCGTCATCGATGGCAATGACTGCGACTTTTTCGGAAGGAGCGCGCTCACGTGCACGCATGCCGATGTCGTAGTTATAACGCTCAAGGCTCTGAAAATTATCGCTGTAAATGAAGCCTGCGATCACCGCAAAGACGAAGGCAAAGCTGAGTGCCGCAAACCAGTCTTTAGACCAGATTTTCTCTTTCACGAGAATCCCCTAGCGCGTTTTTCTGATTTCGTCTCATAGTAACCTGTTTTTAATTGCCGCTTAAACTTGATGGATCTCCATGGCTAAACTCAAAACGGCGTACACCTGCCAGGCCTGCGGCGCGCAATTCGCTAAATGGGCGGGTCAGTGCGGCGAGTGCGGTGACTGGAATACTCTGGTCGAATCCGTGCTGGAGGTTCGGGCGCGCGCCGGAGTCGCTGCAAACGCGGCACGCGTGCAGCGGCTGGACGAGATCGGCACTGAGGAATTGCCGCGCGTCTCGACCGGCCTTGATGAGATGGATCGTGTGCTCGGCGGCGGCATCGTGCCGGGCGGCGTGGTACTGATCGGCGGCGACCCCGGCATCGGCAAATCGACGTTGTTGCTGCAGGTGCTCGCAGCGGTCGAAGGCCGGCTGGGCACTTTGTATGTGACCGGCGAAGAGTCGCTGGGCCAGGTCCATCTGCGCGCTAAACGTCTGGGGCTGTCGCGGTTGGATTTGCCGGTACTGGCAGAGACCGCGGTCGAGGCCATCATTCCGCAGATCCTGTCGCAGAAACCGGGGCTGGTGGTGATCGATTCGATCCAGACCCTGCACACGCAGGCGCTGGAATCCGCACCGGGCTCGGTATCGCAGTTGCGCGAATGCGCGGCCCAGCTGGTGCGCATGGCCAAGACTCAGGGCATCGCCGTGGTGCTGGTCGGGCATGTCACCAAGGAAGGGGCGATCGCCGGACCGCGCGTGCTGGAGCACATGGTGGACACGGTCCTGTACTTTGAGCATGACGAGGGCTCGCGGTTTCGTCTCGTGCGCGCGGTCAAGAATCGCTTCGGTGCCGTCAACGAACTGGGCGTGTTTGCCATGACCGATGGCGGTTTGAAGGAGGTCAGTAATCCTTCGGCGCTGTTTTTGTCACGTCACGAGCAGCCGGTCCCCGGCAGTGCGATCACGGTGACGCGCCAGGGTTCGCGCCCGCTGCTGGTCGAGGTGCAGGCGCTGGTGGACACGGTCAAGTTCGGCAATCCGCGCCGCGTGACGCTGGGGCTTGAGTCCAATCGCCTGCACATGTTGCTGGCGGTATTGCATCGCCATGGCGGCGTCTCGCTGGGTGATCAGGATGTGTTCGCCAACGTGGTCGGCGGCATGCGTATCCAAGAGCCAGCGGCAGACTTGCCGCTGCTGCTGGCAGCGCTGTCTTCGTTCCGCGGGCGTGCGCTGCCTCAGGGCTTGGTGGTGTTCGGCGAAGTGGGCCTGGCCGGTGAAATCAGGCCGGTCGCCGGCGGTGAAGAGCGGCTGATCGAAGCGGCCAAGCACGGATTCAAGCGTGCGCTGGTGTCGGAGGCGAACAAGCCCCGCCGGGGTACGAAGATCGATATTGAGGTGACTTCAGTATCGCGGCTGGATCAGGCGCTGGGCGCGCTCTGAGTTTTATTTCTCGACGAACGCGCGCTCGATCACGTAGTCACCCGGATCGCCGATATGCGGCGAGATGATGAATCCACGTGAGTCGAGCAGCTTGCTGGAATCCTCCAACATCCCCGGACTGCCGCAGATCATGAAACGATCATGCTCAGGATTGAGCGCGGGCAAGCCGACATTCGTCGCGAGCTGACCACTTTCGAGCAACTGTGTCAGGCGCCCCTGATTGCGGAAGGGTTCGCGCGTCACGGTGGGGTAATAGATCAGTTTCTGGCGCACGCTTTCGCCCAGAAACTCATGTTCCGGCAGCTGGCGCGTGATGTAGTCGTGATACGCCAGATCGTTGATCTGGCGTACGCCGTGGACCAGCACGACTTTCTCAAAGCGCTCGTAGGTGTCGGGGTCGCGGATCAGGCTCAGAAACGGTGCAAGACCGGTACCGGTGCTGAGCATGTACAGGTTTTTGGCAGGTTTGAGATCGTCCAGCAGCAGTGTGCCCGTGGGTTTGCGACTGACCAGAATCGGATCGCCGGCCTTGAGGTGCTGCAGCCGCGAGGTCAGCGGTCCGTTCGGCACTTTGATGCTGAAGAATTCCAGCGTGTCTTCGTAATTGGCGCTGGCGATGCTATAGGCGCGCAGCAGCGGACGGCCTTCGACTTCGAGGCCGAGCATGACGAACTGGCCATTGCGGAAACGCAGGCTCTGGTCGCGGGTCGCGGTGAAACTGAACAGCGACTCGTTCCAGTGCTGGACCTTGAGTATGCGTTCGGTGCTGACAGCGGCCATTGCAGCGTTTCCCTTAGAAGAAAATCGTCTGAAAATTATAACTTGTCAGTCACGCGGCTTATACCTTCGGCTCATACTTTTTCCACCTAAACTTATGACTCATCGAGGAGTGCGCTATGAACAACCTGATGGCCGCTGCGGCCTTTTTCGCCGGCCTTCACCTGCTGGTTTCCGGTACACGCTTGCGCGACGGCCTGGTTCGGCGTCTGGGTGCGAAAACCTATATGGCCCTGTTTTCGCTGGCCTCGGCTGTCGGTCTGACGGCACTGATCGTGTGCTACGGGCAAGTACGCACACCCGCCGCCACCGTCTGGCAGGGCGGGCTCGGCGTGGCGGCAGCGCTGAATTTTCTGGCACTGCTGCTGGTCGTGTTTGGCGTGACCAGTCGTGGCCCGACTGCGGTCGGCGGTGGCAGCAAGCTCGGTGAGGCGGGCGCTGTCAGTGGGATACACCGGGTTAGCCGCCACCCCATGTTGTGGGGCTTTGCCTTGTGGGCGCTGACGCACATGTTGTTCAATCCCGAACCCGTGAGTCTGGTTTTCTTCGGCACTTTTCTAACGGTCGCCTTCTGCGGTACGTTTTCAATTGACGCCAAGCGCGCGCGGATTCACGGCGAGGCTTGGTCGCGTTATCTGGCGCAGACGTCCAACTGGCCGTTTCTGGCGATCATCCAGGGACGCAATCAGCTGGTGTTGAACGAACTGGGCTGGGCGAGACCGCTGGGTTGTCTGGTGTTGTTCGCCGCGTTGATCGCGCTGCATCAGCGGTTGTTTGGCTTGCCCGCGATTTAGGCCGCCGCCGCGGTTTCCGGCTCGGTCTTGGGGGGGCGGATGCGCGCGGTCTTGACCGCATTGCCCTGCGTTTCGGTGATCTCGACCTGGTAGTCGCGCAGGCGCAGTACCTTGCCCGGCTTGGGAATGTCTTCAAGCTGTTCCAAGACCAGGCCATTGATGGTGCGCGGACCGGTGCTGGGCAATTTCCAGCCCAGGGTACGGTTCAAGGTGCGGACGGTGACGCCGCCATTGACCAGGTAGCTGCCGTCGGCCTCCATCTCCACGTTCTTGATGCGCTGCGCGGGGTCTGTGGTGAACTCGCCAACGACTTCTTCAAGAATGTCAGTCAGAGTCACGAGTCCCTGGATATCGCCATATTCATCGACGACGAAGCCGATGCGGCGTTTCTGGTTCTGGAAGTTGAGCAGCTGCTGGTTCAGCGGTGTACCTTCCGGGATGAAGTAGGGCTCGCGCGCCAGCCGCATCATGTGGCTGGGGTCGAAGGGCTCCGCTCCGACGACCTTGATTGCGTTGCGCAGATGGATGATCCCGCGCATGTCGTCAATCGAGCCGTTGAACAGCGGCAAGCGCGTGTGCTGGCTGGTGATCAGCTGGTCGCGTACTTTTTGCGGTGGATCGGTGAGGTCCACGCCGACGATTTCGTTGCGCGGCACCATGATGTCCTCGACCGTGGCTTTTTCCAGGTCGAGCAGGGACAACAGCATGCGTTGATGGCGTTGTGGAATCAGCGCGCCGGCTTCAGCCACTACCGAGCGCAGTTCCTCGGTACTGAGGCTGTGTTGAGCTGCCTGTTCCGGCGAAACGCCAAACACTCGCAGCACACCGTTGGACAGCAGGTTGATCAGCCAGACCACCGGCAACGCGACCCACTGCAGCCAGATATAGATGTAGGACGAAGGCAGCGCAACGCGCTCAGGGTGCAGCGCGCTCAGTGTCTTTGGCGCGATCTCGCCAAAAATCAGGATGAAGATGGTCAGCACCAGGATCATCACGCTGATCCAGCCTTCCCCGAACATCTCTAGGGTCAGGAAAGTCGCCAGGGCAACCGCAGCGGAATGCACGCCGATATTGCCGAGCAGGATCATGCCGATCAGGCGATCCGGGCGGGAGAGCAGCTTCTCGGTGTACTTGGCGGCCTGATTGCCCTTCTTGGCCAGATGGCGAAGGCGGTAGCGATTGATGGCCATCAGTGCCGTTTCCGACCCTGCGAAGAAGCCCGACAGCATGATCAGAAAAGCGAGCAAGGCCAGATAGGCCCACAGCGGGAGTTCCATCAAAACGGGTGCAGGTTGGTGGCGGAAGTCATCTAACTACGGAAGCGCGCCTGTCGCGTCAAGCCCCGCAGCCAATATTAACATGAACAACAATCAATATGTAATTGTATCTATTCAAATAAATATTTGCTTCCAAAGTACGCAAGAATCAGCGCCCCATACCCTGAAAGCGCCCAGCGCGTCGCGGCTTGCCCGCGCCAGCCATAACGCTGCCGCCCGACGAGCAGCGTCCCAAAAACCAGCCAGGCGGTGATCGACAGGGCAGTTTTCTGTATCAAATGCTGAGCGAACCAGTCTTCGATGAACCAGAGCCCGGATAGCAGTGCGGTGCTGAGCAGAAAGAAACCCAGAGCGATGAGTCGGAACAACCAGCGCTCCATTGTTTGCAGCGGCGGCAGTCGGCTGACCAGAGATTCCCAAGCGGGGCGGTGGAGCAAGCGTTCCTGCGCCGCCAGCAATAGCGATTGTCCAGCGGCGAGCGTCAGACAGGCCGCCGCAAGCACCGAGAGAAGAACGTGCAAGGTCATTTCGAAAGACAGAATAGCATCGCCAACCTGACCGGCATTTCAGCTTGTGACGCAGTTCGCGGCTGAGGATATTTCCGACAATATTGCCCAGAAACGGCGTGTTAGCATCGGAACCTGTTCGCTATTCTTACAATCAATGCGCATCAAAATTCTCGGCTGCAGCGGTGGAGTGGGCCCCGGCCTGCGCACTACCAGTTTGCTGGTCGATGATGAAATCCTGATCGATGCCGGGACCGGAACCGGCGATCTTTCATTGGCACAGATGCGACGCATCGGCGATGTCTTCATCACCCACTCGCATCTGGATCATGTCTGCGGTCTGGCGTTCATGGCCGACAACTTGTTCGACCTGATCGACCGCCCGATGCAGATCCACGCGACGGCTGAGACACTTGACGCGATTCGCGCCCACATCTTCAACTGGCAAATCTGGCCGGATTTTTCAAAATTGCCAAACGAACAGAACCCACTGCTCAAGTTCCTTGAGTTGAAACCGGGCGTGCCGGTGACACGAAACAATCATCGTCTGACCGCGTTTCCGGTGCTGCACACCGTGCCTGCCGTGGGCTATACGCTGGAAGCAGGCGAGGGCGTGTTTGTCTTCAGCGGCGACACGTATGCCACGGACCTGCTGTGGACGGCGCTGAACGCCCTGCCGCGACTCGACAAGCTGATGATCGAGGTTGCCTTCACTGACGAAGATCTTGAGCTGGGCGAAAAATCCAAGCATTTCACGCCGGCGCTGCTGGGCCAGGAACTGAAAAAACTCAAGCACCGGCCTGAACTGTTCTTGACTCACCACAAGCCGGGTTGCGAAGCGATCATCGAGAAGCAGTGCCGAGCTGCGCTGGTCGGTTGGGAGTATCACCATCTGAGCCGTGGCGACGTCATCACGATCTAGCCACTCCCCATGTTCGAGAACTTAAGCTCGCGCCTCGGCGCAGTGCTAGACGGACTGCGCGGGCAGGGCCGTCTCACTGACGATCAGATCAAGGCAGCCTCGCGCGACCTGCGCATGGCCCTGCTGGAAGCCGATGTCGCGCTGCCGGTGGTGCGTGATTTCATCGAAAAGATCCAGGTACGTGCGGCGGGCGCCGAAATCGCGCAAAGCCTGACGCCGGGCCAGGTGTTTCTCGGCATCGTCCAGCAGGAATTGACCGAAACCCTGGGCGGTAAAGCGGAAGCGATCAATCTGCGGGTGCAACCGCCGGCCGTGATCCTGATGTGCGGGTTACAGGGTGCCGGCAAAACCACCACGACCGGCAAGCTGGCCTTGTGGTTGAAAGAACGTGAACGTAAAAAGGTCATCACGGTGTCCTGTGACGTCTATCGTCCGGCGGCCATTGAACAATTGAAGATCGTGTCTGCTCAGGCCGGAGCGGAATGGTTTGCCAGCAGCGTGGGGCAATCGCCGGTGGCTATTGCGCAGGCTGCGCTGGCTCATGCACGCAAGCAATTTGCCGATGTGCTGCTGGTGGATACCGCAGGCCGTACCTCCATAGACGAGGACATGATGCGCGAGATCGCCGCGCTGCATGCGGCGCTGAATCCGGTCGAAACCCTGTTCGTGGTCGATGCCATGACCGGACAGGATGCTGCCAATACCGCCAAGGTTTTCCGGGAGCGGCTGCCGTTGACCGGGGTGGTGCTGACCAAGGCCGATGGCGACTCACGCGGCGGTGCGGCCTTGTCGGTGCGTGCGGTCACCGGGGCGCCGGTCAAGTTCATCGGCTTGGGCGAAAAACTCGATCGCTTCGAGGTGTTTCACCCCGACCGCCTGGCGGCGCGGATTCTGGGGCAGGGCGACATGCTGGGCCTGATCGAGGAGACCGCCCGAAAAGTGGATGCAGGCAAGGCCGCGCAGTTTGCCGAGAAGCTCAAGAAGAACAAGGGATTCGATCTTGAAGATTTCCGTGAGCAGATGAAGCAGATGCAGGACATGGGCAGCCTCGCCGGTATCCTCGAAAAACTACCGGGCGGCGCGCAGATGCAGGCCCAGCTCAAGAACGTCAATCCAGAGAAGGAGATCAAGCGCACGGTCGCCATCATCAACTCGATGACCGCGCGTGAACGGCGTTTCCCGGACTTCATCAAGGCCTCGCACCGCAAGCGCATCGCTGCAGGTAGCGGCACCCAGGTACAGGACGTCAACAAACTGCTGCGGCAGTTCGAGCAGACCCGCGACATGATGAAGAAGATGGCGGGCGGTGGGCTGGGCCGTTTGATGAAGGGAATGGCTGGGAAGTTCCCTCCGGGAATGATGCCGAGGCGGTAACCCGTTTGTGGCCTAAAAGGGTCCCCGGCGTTTGATAGGCGGGTTTTGCCAAATTGCGCTTTATTTTCAGAGAGAAGTGGCTACAATACGCGCCCTTTTCGATGGCTTCGGCCGCACTGAGCGTAAAAACACATGGTCAAGATTCGTCTGGCACGCGCCGGCGCCAAAAAGCGCCCTTTTTATCACCTGGTGGCGACTGATTCGCGCAATCCGCGCGACAGCCACTTCATCGAGCGCATCGGTTACTACAACCCCAACGCGAAGGGCAAAGAACAGAAGCTGGTGGTGGATGCCGCCCGCATTGAGCATTGGAAGAGCAAGGGCGCGCAGGTTTCCGACCGCGTCGATTTCCTGATGAAGAACGCGCCGAAAACCGCGGCCGCGGCTGCCTGAGCGAAAAATTCGTAACGCTGGGACGCATCACCGGCGTCTTCGGCGTGCAGGGTTGGGTCAAGGTTCACTCCTACACCCGGCCGCTGGATAACATCCTCAAGTACCGCGAGTGGTCGCTGGGCGATGAGGTCAGAAAAGTAGAACAAGGCCGGCTTCACGCAGGCGGATTGGTTGCAAAGCTGTCGGGTGCGGATGAGCGCAATGCGGCGTTGGCGTTGATGGGCAGGACGGTGAGGGTGGAGCGCTCGGCGCTGCCCAAACCGAAGAAGGGCGAGGTTTACTGGGCGGATCTGATGGGCTGCGTGGTGGTGTCTACATCCGGCGCAGAGCTGGGCATCATTGCCGAGGTACAGAGTAACGGTGCGCAGGACGTGATGGTGTTGAAAAGTGACGTCGAACGATTGGTGCCGTGGGTGGTGGGGCCGATTGTTCAGTCGGTAGACCTCAAGACCCGGCGCGTGATCGTGGATTGGCAGGCGGATTGGTGAAGATCGAAATTGTGACCCTGTTCCCGGAGTTCGTGGAACAGGTTGGGCGTTACGGCATTGTCAGCCGCGCTGTGGAAAAAGGTCTGTTGACCCTGACTGCACGCGACTTGCGCGACAGCAGCGAGAACCGCTGGCGTCGCGTGGATGACCGGCCGTACGGCGGTGGTCCGGGCATGGTGATGGAGCCGGGGCCGGTGGCGGCGGCGATTGAGGCTTCGAAGAAGTCTCTCGGTACGGCCAAGGTCATCGGGCTGTCGCCGCAGGGCGAGCCGCTGACGCAGGAATGGGCACGGCGGCTGGCGCAGGAGCCGGGGCTGATTTTGTTATGCGGACGGTATGAAGGTGTAGACGAACGTGTTGCGGCGCAGGTGGATGTCGAGCTGTCGCTGGGCGATTTTGTGCTGAGCGGTGGCGAACTTGCGGCGATGGTGCTGGTGGATGCGGTGGTGCGGCTGTTGCCCGGTGCACTGGGCGATGAGCAATCGGCGGAGAGCGATTCGTTCTCGGCAGGATTGCTGGATCATCCGCACTACACCCGGCCAGAGGATTGGAAAGGCGAGAAGGTGCCGGAGGTTTTGTTGAGCGGCGACCACGCGAAGATTGCGCGCTGGCGTTTGCAGCAAGCCCTCGGGACAACGTGGCTGAAACGGCCGGATTTGCTGGAAGGTTTGGAGCTGGACAAGGAATCGAAACAACTGCTGCGCGAATTCATCGAGCAGCAGAAATTAACTTAAGAGAGGGCGTCATGAGCATGAGCAAACTGGTAGCGATGGTGGAAGACGAGCAGATCGCCAAGAAGAAGATCCCGGCGTTCAAGCCCGGCGACAGCGTCGAGGTCAAGGTCAAGGTCAAGGAAGGCGACCGCGAGCGCCTGCAGGCGTTCGAGGGCATGGTCATCGCCAAGCGCAACCGTGGCCTCAACTCCGCGTTCACCGTGCGCAAGCTGTCGCACGGCGAAGGCGTCGAGCGTGTGTTCCAAACCTACTCCGCACAGGTGGCCGCCATCAAGGTCACGCGTCGCGGCAAGGTGGTGCGCTCCAAGCTCTATTACCTGCGCAAGCTCGCCGGCAAGGCTGCACGCGTCGAGGAAAAATTGAACTAAGCGGGTTTCGCATCAAAAAAGCCCGCACGATGCGGGCTTTTTTCATTCAGAATGCACACCGAAAAAATGAACACCACCTTCCCACGCATAGACCGTCTGCCGCCTTATGTCTTCAACATCGTCGGTGAGTTGAAGAAGGCGGCCCGTGCGCGTGGCGAAGACATCATTGATTTCGGCATGGGCAATCCGGACCAGCCGACGCCCAAACACATCGTTGACAAGTTGGTCGAGTCTGCAGTGCGTGGCACCGATAGCGATTACGTCGTGCCCGAGCATCGCAATGTCGAAGGCGTACACACGCACCGTTATTCAGTATCGAAAGGCGTGCCGCGCCTGCGCAAGGCCATGGCCAACTGGTACGAGCGCCGCTACAAGGTCGAGTTGAACTCCGAAACCGAGGTTATCGCCACGATTGGCTCGAAAGAGGGGCTCGCACACCTGGCGTTCGCCACGCTCGCCGCCGGCGATACCGTGCTGGTGCCGAGCCCGGCATATCCGATCCATCCGTATGGCGTGGTGCTCGCCGGGGCCGACGTGCGTCATGTGCGCTTGACGCCGGACGTGGATTTCTTCGAGGAGCTGCAGAAGGCGATCAAGGAAACCACGCCGACGCCGAAGATGTTGATCCTGAATTTCCCCGGCAATCCGACCACGCAGTGCGTCGAACTGCCGTTTTTCGAGAAGATTGTCGCCATCTGCAAGGAGGCGGGCATCTGGATTGTTCACGACCTCGCCTATGCCGACATCGTCTTCGATGGTTATCGTGCACCGAGCATTCTGGAAGTGACGGGTGCCAAGGACATCGCGGTGGAATTTTTCACGCTGTCCAAGAGCTACAACATGCCGGGCTGGCGCGTCGGCTTCATGTGCGGCAACAAAACGCTGGTCGCAGCGCTGGCGCGCATCAAGAGCTATCTTGATTACGGCATGTTTGCACCGATCCAGATTGCTTCGATCGCCGCGCTTGAAGGACCGCAACAGTGCGTCGCCGACATCTGCGAGATGTACCGGCAGCGCCGCGACGTGCTGGTGGATGGCCTCAACCATGCGGGCTGGGCAGTGGAAAAACCCAAAGCGACCATGTTCGTCTGGGCCAAGACCCCGGAAGCCTTCCGCGCGCTCGGCTCCATCGAGTTTTCCAAGCGCCTGCTCGACCAAGCCAAGGTGGCGGTGTCGCCCGGTATCGGTTTCGGTGAATATGGTGACGATCACGTGCGCTTCTCGCTGATTGAGAACGAACACCGTACGCGCCAGGCCGTGCGCGGCATAAAGAAGATGTTGAAGAAAGTATGAACAATGCGTACGGAACGTATTGTGGCAAGCGCAGCGAGTCCCGAAGGGATGCGACTCATGGATGAGTCGCGCAACGCGCCCGTCAGAGTGGGGCTGATGGGTCTCGGCACTGTCGGGCAGGGCGTGGTCAATGTCCTGCGCAAAAACGCCGAGGAAATCAACCGACGCATCGGACGGCCGATCATCGTCACGCATGTCGCTACGCGCGATCTCAAGAAAAAACGCGACTGCAAGCTGGATGGCGTCACCGTCGTCAGCGACCCGATGTTCATTGCGCGTGATGCCGATGTGGATGTTGTGGTGGAAGTCATTGGCGGATTGTCGCCTGCGCGCGAGTTGATTCTCGCGGCGATTACGCGTGGCAAGCCGGTTGTCACCGCCAATAAAGCGCTGCTGGCCGAAGACGGCAATCCGATTTTCGCGGCTGCTCGAGACAAAGGTGTGATGCTCATGTTTGAAGCGGCGGTGGGCGGCGGCATTCCGGTGATCAAGACGATCCGCGAGGGATTGGCCGCGAATCAGATCGAAAGCGTGGCGGGCATCATCAACGGGACCTGCAATTACATCCTGACGCAGATGACCGAGCGCGAAATCGATTTCAGCAAGGCGCTGGCCGAAGCGCAGAAGCTGGGTTACGCCGAAGCCGACCCCCGTTTTGATATCGAGGGTGTGGACGCCGCACACAAGCTGGCGATCCTGGCCTCAATCGCTTTCGGCATGCCGCTGTCGTTCAAGCAGGTAGCGACTGAAGGTATCACCGAGGTCCGTATCCAGGACATCGGATTGGCGCATGAGCTCGGTTATCGCATCAAGCATCTGGGCATTGCCAAGCGCACCGCGCAGGGCGTCGAGTTGCGCACGCAACCGACACTGATTCCTGAAGACCGCCTGCTGGCGAAAGTGGACGGCGTCTTGAACTCGGTCTTGATTCGCGGCAACGCGATGGGGCAGGTCGGTCTCTATGGCCGTGGCGCCGGCGCGGAGCCGACCGCATCGGCGGTGGTCGCCGATCTGGTGGATGTGGCGCGGGCGCTGGGTGCGCCGTCACAGCATCAGGTGCCGGCGCTGGCATTTCAGTTCGATCAGTTGCGCGAGCTCAAGGTCACGCCGCTGGTGGAGATCGTCAGCAGTTTCTACCTGCGACTGCGCGTCGCCGATACGCCCGGTGTGCTCAAGGGCATCACTTCGATCCTGGCCGAATTCGATATCAGCATCGAAGCCATCCTGCAGAAGGAACCGCGAGAGGATGATGCGACCATCGCCATCATCACTTCACAGGTCACCGAGCAACGTTTCAACGATGCACTGACCAAGCTGCGCGCGCTGCCGTTCGTGCGCGAAGGGCTTTCGCGTTTCCGTGTTGAGCACTTCGATGAATAACTACACCGGCTTGGTGGATGCGTGGCGCGATCGCTTGCCGCTCGCCAAAAACGCCAAGGCCATCAGCCTGGGTGAGGGCCGCACGCCGCTGATCCGCCTGTACAACATTCCGCGTGACGTTGGCTTTACCGGCGAGTTCTACGTCAAGTTCGAGGGCCTGAATCCCACCGGCTCGTTCAAGGATCGAGGCATGACAGTGGCGGTGACGCAGGCCGTGCATGAAGGTTCACGCGCCATCATCTGCGCCTCCACCGGCAACACCTCGGCTTCCGCTGCCGCTTACGCCGCGCGTGCCGGTATCACCGCTTTTGTGCTGATCCCTGAGGGCAAGATTGCCGCCGGCAAGCTGGCGCAGGCAGTGATGCACGGCTCCGTGGTGGTGCAGATCAAGGGCAATTTTGACGACGGCATGCGTCTGGTGAAGGAAGTCGCAAAGACCCTGCCGGTGACCGTCGTCAATTCGATCAACCCGTTTCGCCTGCAGGGCCAGAAGACCGCCGCGTTCGAGATCGTCGAATCGCTGGGCCGTGCGCCGGACTATCACTGTTTGCCGGTTGGCAATGCTGGCAACATCACCGCGCACTGGATCGGCTATTCCGAATCCACCGGCCCGCGTCCGAAGATGCTCGGGTTTCAGGCCGCAGGCAGCGCGCCGTTCATGCGTGGCGCACCGGTCGCCCACCCCGAGACCGTGGCGACCGCGATCCGCATCGGCCATCCACAGAGTTGGGATGCCGCGTGGAAGGTACAGAAGGAATCCGGCGGCTGGTTTGACGAGTGTGCCGATGAAGAAATCCTCGCCGCGCAAAAACAGCTGGCGATGAAAGAGGGCGTGTTCTGCGAGCCGGCATCAGCGGCTTCAGTGGCGGGCGCGCTGCATGACATCAAGCGCGGCAAGATCGCCCAGGGCAGTACCGTCGTTTGTACCCTGACCGGGCACGGCCTCAAGGATCCGGATATCGTCCAGCGTCATGGCATGAACGCAGTGATCCAGGTTGCTGCGGAGCGCTCTGCCGTTGAAGCCGCACTGAAATCGCGTCTTGGCTGAGTCCAGGCTCCGGCGACGCGCCGCCGGAAAACCCGAGTCGTTGCCCGATTCACTGCACCCTGTTCTGCGTCGCGTCTATGCCGGCCGTGGCATCACCTCGGCAGAGGCGCTTTCTCTCGATCTGAAATCCCTGTTATCGCCAGACGGCTTGTTTGGGGTAGCCCGCGCTTGTGAAGTCTTGCAGGCCGCACTGCAACAGCAAAAGAAAATTCTCGTGGTCGGCGATTACGACGCCGACGGCGCCACCGGTACGGCGCTGGCGGTGAGCGCGCTCAAGGCGTTCGGTGCACAGCACGTCAGTTATCTGGTGCCGAGCCGCTTCAGCCAGGGCTACGGGCTGTCGGCCGCACTTTCCGAGATCGCCGCACAGCAAGGTGCACAGCTGCTCATCACCGTGGACAACGGCATCGCCAGCGTCAGCGGTGTTGCCAAAGCCCAGGCGCTCGGCATGCAGGTGCTGATCACCGACCATCATCTGGCCGGGCCGGAACTGCCGGCTGCGGATGCCATCGTCAATCCCAATCAGCCGGGCTGCAGCTTTGCCAGCAAGTCGTTATCCGGCGTCGGTACGGTGTTTTATGTGCTGTCGGCATTACGCACGCGCTTGCGTGAATCTGGATGGTTTCGCGATCGCGCCGAGCCCAATCTTGCGGAGTTTCTGGATCTGGTTGCCATTGGCACCGTCGCCGACGTGGTGCGGCTGGACCACAACAATCGCATTCTCGTTGCCGCCGGTCTTGCGCGCATCCGTGCGCAACGGGCGCGACCCGGTGTTCAGGCGTTGTTGCAGCTGGCCGGTCGCGATGCGCGTTACGCCACCGCCGCCGATCTCGGGTTCACCATCGGCCCGCGCCTGAATGCGGCCGGTCGGCTGGAGGACATGGCGCTGGGTATCGAGTGTCTGCTGTCGCCGGATACGGCGACAGCGCTATCGCGCGCCTCCAGGCTTGACCAGCTCAACCGTGAGCGTCGTGGCATCGAAACCCAGATGCGCGACGAAGCATTGGCGCTGGTCGAGGACATCCGTTCGGAGCAGGTGGGCGTTTCATTGTTCGACCCCACATGGCATGAGGGCGTGGTGGGGCTGGTGGCTTCGCGCATCAAGGACAAGCTGCATCGCCCGACCATCGCGTTTGCGCGTGCGCAGGAGGCGGGAGCCCTGAAAGGTTCCGCGCGTTCCATCTCCGGGCTGCATGTGCGTGATGCGCTGGCGGCGGTGGACGCGCGGCATCCGGGCCTGATCGCCCGTTTCGGCGGTCACGCCATGGCGGCCGGGTTGACGCTGCCTGAGGCGGACCTTGCAACATTCACGGCGTCGTTTGATCAGGTCTGCCGGCAGATGCTTGCGCCAGAAGATCTGGCGGCCGTATTGGAAACCGACGGCGAATTGGCCACAGACGAATTGAACCTCGATACCGCGCAGGTTCTGGAAAATGCCGGTCCGTGGGGGCAGGGATTCCCTGAGCCGCTGTTCGAGGGGCAGTTCAATATCCGTTCGTGGAAAAAAGTCGGCGAGCATCACCGGCGTTTTGTATTGGCTGACGCCAGTGGCGCATCGGTTGAAGCGATATGGTTTGGCAGCAGTGAGTTGCCACTGCCGTCAGCGACCGATCGGTGGGTCTACCGACTCGGCGTGGACCGTTTTCGAGCAGCGCCAAAACCCATGCTGCACATTCAAGGTGTCCACCCGTCTTCTGAAGCGTTCCAGGCAGTTCAGAATGGCATCAAGCGGGTGCCGAAAAAGTGACCGGCGAGGGTCGCGCTACCGCATAACCCTGGAAATAATCGGCGCCCAGTCGCCGCCACAGATCGAGCGTAGCGCTGTCCTCGACGCCGGTGATGATGACGCGTGCGTGCTGCAGGCGTGCCAGCCGCATGCTCGACTCCGCCAGCTCGCGCACGGCGGAATTGCCATCATGCATCGGATAGTGCTGTGCATCGAGTTTGACGAAATCCAGCGGTAGCTTGGTCAGCGCTCTGACATCGGCTGCGTCGCGGCCCCGGTACCCTTGTACCGAAAGCAGGCAGCCCAGACGCTTGATGGTCGAGCAGAAAGTCTGCGCCTGCGAGGCGTTGCGCAGCAGGTCCGCTTCCCAGACTTCAAAGCAGATCTTGGACGCCAGCGAACGACGCGTGATGAATTGCTGCACCAGGAATTCCGGCAGGTCGGGTTCGCTCAGAGTCTGGCCGGTCAGGTTCAGGCCCAGCCAGGCGATCTGATTGCCCAGTTCGCTGTGCAGGGTCAGGAAATCCAGGGTTTGCCGGATGACCCATCGGTCAATCGTGCTGCCCAGCGAATGTCGCTCGGCAGTACCCATGAAAGACATCGCTTCGGCCCAGAACCCATCTTCATCCTCGAGTCGCAGCAGCACTTCGAAAGCGCGGCCCTCTTCGCGCAGCGTCGGGCAAGGCTGGATCCACTGGGTGGTGATGTGGAATTTATTCTGCTGCAGTCCCCGGTGCAGCAACGACAGGTCCAAGTCATCGTCGGGCAGGGGTTCGACATATTTGTAGGCAGCTTGCATGCGTCCAGCTTTCCACAGCGCGTAAGCCATGGCTTACGGCCGGTGCAAAATATCTAAAGCTTATGCGAGGAGTTTTTTGGCCTTGTGCAGCGCGGCGACCAGCTGATCAATATCATCGGTGCCGTTATAGACCGCCAGCGAGGCGCGGGCGGTGGCGGAGATGCCGAAGCGCTGCATCAGCGGCATGGTGCAGTGGTGGCCGGCGCGGATCGCCACGCCCTCGCGGTTGAGAATGTCACCGAGGTCCTGCGCCGGCGCATTTTTCATCACAAATGACAGGATGCCGCCCTTGTTTCTGGCAGTGCCGATTAATCTCAGGCCATCGATTTCCCGCAGTCGCGCCGTGCCGTAGTCGAGCAAAGCTTGTTCGTGGACATGAATCGCGTCGAGGCCGATCGACTCGATCCAGTCCAGCGCGGCGGCGAAGCCAACGGCGCCAGCCATGTCTGGCGTCCCGGCTTCAAACTTGTACGGCGCATCGTTCCAGGTGCTGCCCTCGAAGGCGACGCTACGGATCATGTCGCCGCCGCCCTGCCAGGGCTGCATTTGCGCCAGCCGCTCGCGCCGCGCGTAGAGCGCACCCACACCGGTGGGGCCATAGGCCTTGTGCGCCGAGCCGACGTAGAAATCCGCGCCGAGTGCCTTTACGTCCATCGGCAGGTGGGCGAGAGCCTGCGCGCCGTCCACCAGCACCGGGATCGCACGCGCATTGGCTTCGCGACAGATCTCGGCGACCGGATTCACCGTGCCGAGAGCATTCGACACGTGCACGACTGCGATGAGTCTGGTGCGCGGCGAAATCAGTTTGCGCCAGGCGTCGAGGTCCAGCTCGCCGGTATCGGTCACCGGCGCCGGTACCAGCTTCGCGCCGGCCAATTGCCAGGGCACGATATCGGAGTGATGCTCCATGCTGGTGATCAACACCTCGTCGCCGGGTTTGAGGCGTGGCTGCAGATAGCTGCGCGCCACCAGGTTGATGCCTTCGGTGGTGCCGCGGGTGAAGACGATCTCGTCGGTTTGCGCGTTCAGCCAGCGTGCAATACGCGCACGCGCGCCTTCGTAAGCATTGGTCGCACGTGCCGCCAGTTCATGCGCGGCGCGGTGGACATTGGCGTTGCTGTGGCGGTAATAACCGTCGAGGGACTGCAACACCGCTTCGGGTTTCTGCGTAGTGGCGGCGTTGTCGAGATAGGCCAGGCGCTTGCCGTGAATCTTCTCGACCAGAATCGGGAACTGCGCACGGATCGCGTCGAGGTTCATGCCAGCATCTCCGTCAGCCGCTCCTGCAGCCGCAGACTGAGTTTTTCTCGCAATGCGACATCGGCGATCTGCTCCAGCGGAGCCTGCGCGAAGGCGGCTGTCAGCAGACGGCGCGCCTGCTCGCGCGCAATGCCGCGCGAGCGCAGATAGAACAGCGCGTCCTCGTCAAGCTGGCCAAAGGTGGCGCCGTGCGCGCACTTGACGTCGTCGGCGCGGATCTGCAACTCGGGCTTGGCGTTGATTTCAGCCTTTGGCGATAACAATAAATTTGCAATGCGCAGTTCCGAATCGCTTTTCTGCGCCTGCGGCACGACTTCGACCGTGCCGTTGAACACCGCTTTGCCGCCGGCGCCGGCAAGGCCGCGGTAATAGGCGCGGCTGGTGCAATGCGGCGCGCGGTGCACGATGCGCAGTTCGTTGTGCATCTCGCCCTGCGACGCCGCGAACAGGCCGTGCAGGGTGGCCTGCGCACCGGTGCCGTCCAGCAAGATGTTCAGGTCCTGGCGTCCACCGGTCGTTAGGTCGAGCGTGACCAGATGCAGGCGCGCATCGCGCTCAAGAGTGATGTCAAGCGCATAGGCCGGCCCCGGAGCGGCGGCGTCACGCACGCGATAAAGCGTAAGCGTCGCGTTGCGTCCGATTTGGATCTGCACCGGGCTGTCGCTGCCCGCGCCGGGGTTGTGCAGCAGCAACTGCTGGTGAGACGAGTCGGCGACGATCACAGCCAGCCGTAGCCTTTTTCCTCAAGCGCCAGCGCCAGCTCCGGTCCGCCGGACTTGACGATGCGCCCGCCAGCGAGGACGTGCACATAGTCGGGTTTCACGTAGTCGAGCAGGCGCTGGTAGTGCGTGACCATCAGGGTCGCACGCTCGGGCGAGCGCAGGGCGTTGATGCCGTCGGCGACGGTTTTCAGCGCGTCGATGTCAAGGCCCGAATCGGTTTCGTCGAGGATGGCGAGGCGCGGCTCCAGCACCAGCATCTGCAGGATCTCGTTGCGTTTCTTCTCGCCGCCGGAGAAGCCCTCGTTGACGCCGCGTTGCAGCATCGGCATCTCCATCTTGACCTGCGAGACGCGGTGACGAATCCAGGCCATGAAGTCGACGGCGTCAATCTCCGGCTGGTTCTGGTACTTGCGCCGCGCGTTCAGCGCGGTGCGCAGAAAATAAAGATTGGAAACGCCGGGAATCTCGACTGGGTACTGGAAGCCGAGGAACACACCTTCGCAGGCACGCGCCTCCGGCGTCATCGCCAGCAGGTCCTTGCCGGCGTAGCTCACGCTTCCCGAGGTCACGGAATAGTCCTCGCGGCCGGCGAGCACGTTCGACAGCGTGGACTTGCCGGAACCGTTGGGGCCCATCACCGCATGCACTTCGCCGGCCTTGAGGCTCAGCGAGATACCGTTGAGGATTTTCTTGCCTTCGACTTCGGCGTGGAGATTTTTGATTTCTAGCATTTGTTTTTACCCAACCGCACCTTCAAGTGAAACGGCTAAAAGTTTCTGCGCTTCCACTGCGAACTCCATCGGCAGCTCCTTGAACACCTGCTTGCAGAAGCCGCTGACGATCATCGACACGGCGTCTTCCTCGCTGATGCCGCGCGAGCGCGCATAGAACAGCTGGTCTTCGCCGATCTTGGAAGTAGTGGCCTCGTGTTCCAGATGCGCACTGGGGTTGCGCACCTCGGTATAGGGGAAGGTGTGCGCGCCGCACTGGTCGCCGATCAGCAGGGAATCGCACTGGGTGTGGTTGCGTGCGTTCTCGGCGGAAGCCAGCACGCGCACCAGTCCGCGATACGACTGCTGCCCATGCCCGGCGGAAATGCCCTTGCTGACGATGGTGGACTTGGTGCGCTTGCCGATGTGGATCATCTTGGTGCCGGTGTCGGCTTGCTGTCGGTGATGGGTCAGCGCCACCGAATAAAACTCGCCAACCGAATCATCGCCACGCAGGATGCAGGACGGATATTTCCAGGTGATGGCCGAGCCGGTTTCGACCTGGGTCCAGGAGATCTTGCTGCGCGCGCCACGGCAATCACCGCGCTTGGTGACGAAGTTGTAGATGCCGCCCTTGCCGTTCTCGTCGCCGGGGTACCAGTTCTGTACGGTCGAGTACTTGATCTGCGCGCCTTCCAGCGCCACCAATTCGACTACGGCGGCATGCAGCTGATTCTCGTCACGTTGTGGCGCAGTGCAGCCCTCGAGGTAGCTCACGTGCGAGTTTTCTTCCGCGATGATCAGGGTGCGTTCGAACTGTCCGGTATTGCGTTCGTTGATGCGGAAATAAGTGCTCAGTTCCATCGGGCAGCGCACGCCCTTGGGGATGTAGACAAACGAACCGTCGGTGAACACGGCCGAGTTGAGCGCGGCGTAGAAGTTGTCGCCCTGCGGCACGACGGAGCCGAGATATTTCTGCACCAGTTCCGGATGGTCGTGTACCGCCTCTGAAATCGGGCAGAAGATCACGCCGGCTTCCTTGAGCTTGGCCTTGAAGGTGGTGGCGACGCTGACCGAGTCGAACACCACGTCCACCGCGACGCCCGCCAGCATCTCCTGTTCTTTCAATGGGATGCCGAGTTTTTTGTATGTTTCCAATAATTTTGGGTCGACTTCGTCCAGCGACTTCGGGCGATCCCTCAGACCCTTGGGTGTCGAGTAGTAGGAAATCGCCTGGTAATCGATCGGCGGGTAATGGACTTGCGCCCACTTCGGCTCGGTCATTTTCAGCCAGCGTGCATACGCCTTCAGGCGCCAGTCGAGCAGCCACTGCGGCTCTTTCTTGCGCGCCGAGATCATGCGGATGGTGTCTTCGCTCAGGCCCGGCGCGACGGTGTCGGTAGCGATGTCGGTGACGAAGCCGGCCGAGTAGGGGCCGCGACTGCTCACCAGTTCGCGCACGTCCTGGGGTTGGTTGGACATCAGATTCTCGCGGCCTGAGAAATGAACTTGACGGGGGCCTCAAGCATGCGTCGGGTCATCGGCGCCGCCATTTGCGCCAGCGTCACCGATTCCAGCGCGTGACGGATGGCGGTATCGATCAGTCGCCAGTTGTTCTTCGAGGCGCAGGTGGATTGGATGCCGCAGCCGGTTCCGTGCGTCGAGCATTCGGTGATCGCGATCGGGCCTTCGACGGCCCGGATCACGTCCGCCACGGTCACAGCCTCGGGTGCCCGCGCCAGTCGGTAGCCGCCGCTGGCGCCGCGTTGCGCTTCCACCAGCCCGGCCTTGTTGAGTAGCTTGAGCAGCTTGGACACGGTCGGCAGCGGCACGTGAGTGCGGTCTGCCAGCTCATGCGCATTGGACAGTTGCTGCGGGCGCGCCGCCAGCGCGGTGATCAGCACCGTGGCGTAATCCGCAAGCTTTCCGAGTTTGAGCATGGCGTCAATTCGTACTAAAACAGTCCTATATGGATTGTAAGGGGCGGGATTGCCGATATCAACGGTCTTGCGCAGACTGTGGTTATAAATAGAACAAGGGAGGAACCATGACTGTTGATGCCGTGGTGCCTGTGCGCTTCCAGTTTTTTGTGGGTTGTGTCATGGCGTTCGTGTTCAGCCTGGCCCTGCGTTCGCAGTGGCCGTGGCTGGACGCGTTGGCTGTCGTCAGTGGCCTGCTCGCCGGTGTTGGCATCTGGGACCTGATGCAGACCAAGCAATCCATCCGCCGCAACTATCCGATCCTCGCCCATCTGCGTTTTTTCCTCGAGCTGATCCGCCCGGAAATCCGCCAGTATTTTCTGGAGTCCGACCAGGAAAAAATCCCTTATTCGCGCGCGCAACGTTCGCTGGTGTACCAGCGCGCCAAGGACGTGATTGACAAGCGCCCGTTCGGCACCCAGAAAGACCTCTACGAAAGTCATTACGAGTGGATCAACCACTCGATGGTGCCGGCACACAACAAGGATTGGAACGCGCGCGTGCGCATCGGCGGCCCCGCCTGTACGCAGCCGTATGACGCTTCGGTGTTCAACATCTCGGCGATGAGCTTTGGCGCCATCTCGGCCAACGCGGTGCGCGCGCTGAACAAGGGCGCCAGGCTCGGCGGGTTTGCCCATGACACTGGTGAAGGCTCGATCAGCCGCTACCACCGCGAGCATGGCGGTGACCTGATCTGGGAGATCGGCAGCGGCTATTTCGGTTGTCGCAATCCTGACGGCAGCTTCAGCGAAGCCAAATTCGCCGAGAGCGCCTGTGCGCCGCAGGTGAAGATGATCGAAATCAAGATCAGTCAGGGCGCCAAGCCTGGGCACGGCGGCGTGCTGCCGGGCCCCAAGGTCACGCGTGAAATTGCCGATGCGCGCGGCGTGCCGGCAGGCGTGGACTGTATCTCCCCGGCACGACATGCGGCGTTCAAGACGCCGATGGAGTTGCTGCAATTCATCGCCCGCTTGCGAGAACTGTCGGGTGGCAAGCCGACCGGCTTCAAATTCTGCCTGGGTCATCCCTGGGAGTTCTTCGCCATCTGCAAGGCGATGCTGGCGACCGGCATCACGCCCGACTACATCGTGGTGGACGGCGCCGAGGGTGGCACCGGCGCCGCGCCGGTGGAGTTCACTGACCACGTGGGCACCCCGCTCCAGGAGGGGTTGCTGCTGGTGCACAACACGCTGGTGGGTTTGAACCTGCGCGACCGCATCAGGGTCGGCGCCAGCGGCAAGCTCATTTCAGGATTCGATATCGCCCGCGCGATGGCGCTCGGTGCCGACTGGTGCAACAACGGCCGCGGCTTCATGTTTGCGCTGGGTTGTTTGCAGGCGCAGACCTGCCATACCGGGCATTGTCCGACCGGCATCACCACGCAGGACCCGCTGCGCCAACGCGCTCTGCATGTGGACGACAAGGGCGTGCGCGTCGCCAACTACCATCGCAATACGCTGAAGGCGCTGGCTGAGTTGATCGGCGCGGCTGGATTGACACATCCGAATCAGCTGCGCCCGCATCACATCGTGCGGCGCATTTCGGTGAATGAAGTGCGGCTGGTGTCGAATATTCTCCGGTTCCTCAAGCCCGGCGAACTGCTGGAGCACGTGGCTGAACACCCGGTGTATGCCACGTTCTGGAAGATGGCCTCGGCGGACAGCTTCGAGCCGCAACAGGTCTGATGGAAGCTCTGAAATGGGATGTATCGTCGCCGTTCGTTGAGAGGGTGACGGTGATGCCGGCGGACATTGACGAGTTCGCTCACACCAACAACGTCGTTTACCTGCGCTGGCTGGAGCGGGTAGCGTGGAATCACTCCGTCAGCCTGGGTTTGGCGATGGACGATTACCGCCGTCTAAATGCTGGCTGCGTCGCGCGCCGCCATGAGCTGGATTATCTCGCTGCGACCTTCGTCGGCGACGAATTATTGGCCGCGACGTGGATAGCCGAATGCGACGCCAAGTTCACCATGTGGCGCGGCTACCAGATCATCCGGCGGTCCGACGGCAAAACGGTGATGCGTGCCCGCACCCAGTGGGTCTGTGTCAATCTGCAAAGCGGGCGTATCAAACGAATGCCGCCTGAGTTTGTGGCGGCCTACAGGCCAATATAGCGGTGCATTACTGTGGAACAGGCAATCACTTCCCACGGCATATCAATACTGCAACTGATTGAATTATTGAATGTTCCACGTTTGGAGAGGCGGCCTGCAATGCGAGCTTCCGTGCCCAGTGATCAGGTGGCGTCCAGCCGCTCCAGCAGTTCGTCAAACAGCCGGCCCAGCAATGGCAGCTGATCGCTGAGTGTGTGTCCGCTGTTCAAAAGATGCAGAGCGACCGGCGTTTTCTGTACGCGTGCGAAACGCTGGCTGACATCAACCGGCACGATGTCGTCGTTCCAGCCGTGAACGACCGCGGTCATCGCCGGGCAGTCAGCGGGTTCTTCGTCCCAGCCCGGGAAATAGAGCGCGGGGGCCATCAGGAACAACGCCTGCGGCTTCAGCGCCGCGCAGGCCATTGCGGACACATATCCGCCCATGCTCGAGCCGCACAGCAGCAGTTTTGTGGCGGTCGGTCTGAGCTGCAACAGCTGCTGTACGCGCCGTCTGGGATCGTGCGTGTGGCTATAATCCGGGCTGATCACTTCGTAGCCGCGGACGCGTGCAACCTCCGCCAAGTGGGTGATTTTGGTGCCCCAAGGTCCGGATTCTTTGCCGTGGGCGAACACCACCAATTTGGGGTTCATAAGTTTCAGTTCTCGGGGTGGCAGGAATGATAGCCAAAGGCCGTAATCGCAGACGCCACGACCCGCTCGAAATCCAGATGACGCTCCGCTTCAAGTTTGGATCTGAACCTACTGATGTTATTACAGTTATGGATAACAAGTCCGTACCGATGGTGGGCAGCATCTTCGAGCACCGCGACCGCGTCGTGCGCGGATTCACCACGCTCTTGGTGAAAAACAGCCTGTCCTCGCCCAAGGTCATCAACGAGCTTTTCCCCGTCTTTCGAGCCATGCGAAAGCGCAAATGAAGCACCTGCAAATCCTTAATCTGGCGCTGGCTGCGCTGGCTGCGACTCTGGCGCTGGTGCTCGGCGTGGTTTCCATTCTTTATCTGGCGAACCTCGACGCCGCGCCGAAAATGCAGAGAGAACTTCCACGACTGTTGGCAATGACGCTGATGTTTTCCGTGTTGGGCGGCTATGCGGCGCTGGTGTGGTGGGCGCAGCGCGTGCGTCAGCCCTGGGCGCCGTGGTCGCAGGCGATGCTGGCGCCGGTGCTGGCGGCTGGCGTTCTGATTTTCATGAATATCGCGGGATTGCAATGAGCAAGATCCTCGCCTTCGCCGGCAGTCTGCGCCGAGAATCTTTCAATCGTAAAGCCCTGCGCATTGCCACCGACGGCGCGCGCGCGACGGGCGCCGAAGTCACCCTGCTCGAACTCGCCGATCTGCCGTTGCCGTTGTTCGACGAAGACACGGAAGCGCGCGAGGGGCTGCACCCGAATGCACGCAAGCTCAAGGATCTGATGATCGCACATCAGGGGTTCCTGGTCGCCTGTCCTGAATACAACAGCTCGATCACGCCGCTGCTGAAGAACGCGCTTGACTGGGCCTCGCGCGCGGACGGCAGTGAAGCGGGCGGTCTGCCCTATCGCAACAAGGTGGTGGGCCTGGTCGCCGCATCCGCCGGCATGCTCGGCGGGTTGCGCGGGCTGCGTCACGTGCGTGAAATCTTCGGCAACCTCGGTTGCACGGTACTGCCCGAGCAGTATGCGCTGTCACGCGCGGACGCCGCATTCGATGAGCAGGGTAGTCTGCGTGATGAAAAGACCCGGAAGGCGCTGCACAACGTCGGCGCCAGACTCGCTGCGGTCGTCGCAGACTGGAAATGAACATGGATGTGACGCAGAAATTTCCACACCCGGTGCAATGGGAAATGCTTTCGGTGGTTCCGATCCTCGCCGGGCTGTTCTGGCTGCTGGGCGGTGAGGGCTGGTGGCTGTTCTGGGCGTTGTTGCCGGGTGCGCTGCTGCTCGCCAGCGGCGTGGCATTGCTGCTGATGCCAGGCGACCAGCGCGTGCACGAATACATGGCTCTGGGCGGATTCGTCGGCTTGATCGCAGCGTGGCCCGCGATGGTTCCCGGCGATCTGTTATCCGGTCTGGTTGCGTTCGGCGTGTCGGCTGCCGCCTACGTCGTCGCCGGCCGCATTGCCTTGATGCACGCGCCGCGGGTTGAGGGTGTGCCGCGTCCGGATCTTACCGTCGTGGTGTGCGCAAAGGCTGCACTAGACGAGGCGCTGCTGGCGTATTTCGTCGGTAGCGCGCGCATGCCCGATGCGGGGGACATCGAACAGCAGATCAGACATCTTGTGGAGTTCGAGCGCATCGCTGCAGCCGAGGGATGGGCGGACAAGCCGGAGCAGCTGCACCACGAGCCGCCGGCGCCCGAGCAGTCCTATTCAACGGCAGCGACGGTCCTGGGGCAGAGCTACGAACAGGTGCATTACGAAAGCGGATTCGAGCCTCGTGCCGATCTGCCGGGCGCGCAGGAATGGCGGGCTGAAAAAGACAATGCCGCCAGCATCGCCTGGGTCAAGCGGCATGCAGCCACCGGACGGCCGTGGCTGCTGTGCATCCACGGCTATCGCATGGGTCTGCCGTGGCTGGATTTTTCCCTGTTCCCGATGGGTTGGCTGCATCACAAGCTCGGTTTGAATCTGATGCTGCCGGTGCTGCCGCTGCATGGCCCGCGCCGCACGGGTCTGCGCAGCGGCGATGCCTATCTTGAAGGCGATCCGACGACGCTGTTTCATGCACAGACGCAGGCGCTGTGGGATCTGCGCCGCGCAATCAAATGGATTCGCACGCAGGATTCGCAGGCACGCATCGGTGTACTCGGGTTCAGTCTCGGGGGCTACAACACCGCGCTGCTGTCGCAGTATGTGTCTGGCCTCGACTTCGTCATCGCCGGCATTCCGGCGGTGGATTTCTCCGAGCTGATCTGGCGTCACGTGCCGCCGCTGCACCGGCGCTATTACGAGTCGCAGGGCGTGACGCAGGAACGTCTCCAGCGTCTGCTGAGACCGTTGTCGCCGCTGGCACGCAAACCCCTGGTCGCCGAGAACGCGCGTTACATCTTTGCCGGCAGCGCCGACCGCGTCGTCACCCCCGATCAGATTCCGCAACTGGCGCAGCACTGGAACGCGCCGGTGCAGTGGTATCACGGGGGACACCTGAGCTTCCGCGGCGAGCGCGCCGTGCGTGCGCACATCGAAGCGGCGATGACGCGTGCCGGTTGGGATGTTGAAGCCGTGAGCATCCCCGCAACGTAATATCGACTCATGAAAAAAATCGCCATCACCGGCAGCGGACTGTTCACGCCTGCCGAATCCATCTCCAACGATGAACTGGTGGCGTCGTTCAATGCGTATGTCGAGCAACACAATGCGACGCACGCGGCCGAGATTGCCTCCGGGCAACGCGAAGCGCTGGCGCCTTCGTCATCCGAGTTCATCTTCAAAGCTTCCGGCATTCAATCACGCTACACCGTGAACAAATCGGGCGTACTCGACATCGGCGTCATGCGGCCGCAGATCGCGCCGCGCGCCGATGGCGAACCTTCATTGATGTGTGAGATGGGCGTTGCCGCCGCGCGCGAGGCGCTGCACAGGGCGGGGCGCAGCGTCGCCGATGTCAACGCCGTCATCGTCGCCTGTTCGAATCTGCAAAGACCTTACCCGGCGATCGCGGTTGAGATCCAAAGTGCGCTGGGCATTCGCGGTTGGGCCTACGACATGAATGTGGCCTGTGCTTCGGCGACGTTCGGCATTCAGGCGGCAGTGGATGCGTTGCGCCAGGGCAGCGCGCGCGGCGTGCTGGTGATCAGCCCGGAGATCTGCACCGGCCATCTGAACTTTCGCAATCGCGATTGCCATTTCATCTTCGGCGATGCCGCGACCGCGCTGCTGGTGGAGTCGGTGGACGCGCAGAACACTACGGGTTTTGAAGTGCTGGGGACGCGCCTGCAGACCCAGTTCTCCAACAACATCCGCAACAATTTCGGCTTTCTCAATGCCAGTGAGGCCCCCTCGAGAACCTGGGATGACCTCCTGTTCAGGCAGGAGGGGCGCAAGGTGTTCAAGGAAGTGGTGCCGCTGGTGTCAGAACTGATTGTCAGTCATCTCGCTGAACTGGGCATGCAGCCGCATGCCGTGCGCAGGTTCTGGCTGCATCAGGCCAATCTGTCGATGAACCAGTTGATCGCCCGCAAAGTGCTGGGGCGCGAACCGGATGCGATGGAAGCGCCGGTGATCCTCAACGAATACGCCAACACCAGTTCCGCCGGCTCGGTCATTGCCTTTCACAAATACCACCAGGACCTCAAGGCCGGTGACCTCGGCGTGCTCTGCGCTTTTGGCGCCGGGTACTCGGCGGGCAGCGTGGTCTTGCGCAAGTTGAGTTGAGAATCAGCCGCTTACCGGCTGTCACAATTTTGTAATAGCGGGCACACAGAATTATGACAATGGCCAACAAATTGATTCTGGTGGTTGAGGACGAAGCTTCCATCCGCGAGATGCAGCGATTTGCCCTGCAGCGCGCGGAATTTCGTGTCGCCGAGGCAGGTGATGCCCAGGCGGCGCGGCTGAAGATCGCTGAAGCGCGGCCCGATCTGATCTTGATGGACTGGATGCTGCCGGGGGTGTCCGGTGTTGAGTTGTCGCGTGAGCTGAAAGGAGCGGCGACGACGCGCGATATCCCCATCATCATGGTCACGGCACGTGTCGAAGAAGAAGACAAGGTGCGTGCGCTGAACATCGGTGCCGACGATTACATGACCAAGCCGTTTTCGTTTCCCGAGCTGATCGCGCGCATCAACGCGGTACTGCGCCGCAGCCTGCCGGGTGGCGAGGAAGAGCGCATGGCGGTCAACGGTCTGGTGGTGGACGCCGCCAGCCAGCGGGTGACCGCCAAGGGCGAGCCGGTGCGGCTCGGACCGACTGAATACCGCCTGCTGCATTTCTTCGTCAGCCATCCCGAGCGCGTTTATACGCGCGAGCAAGTGCTGGATCGCGTCTGGGGTCAGAACGTCTACGTCGAGGAACGCACGGTGGACGTGCATATCCGTCGCCTGCGCAAGGCACTGGAGCCGTTTGGTTATGAAGAAATGATCCAGACGGTGCGTGGCACCGGTTACCGGTTTTCGGAGAAAGCCTGAACCCGTTGCCACCGTCTGCGTCGCCGCAGCAGGAAGCTCGCAGCGCGGTTACGCGGTTCCTGCGCCAGGAGTTTTTTAAAGTCGCGACACTGCTCACGCTGGCTGCGCTGGCGGGCTCGTGGCTTGATCAGGCGCTGCTTGCCGTTGCGCTGGTGCTCGCAGCGTACCTTTGCATCCATATCCGCAATCTGGCCTTGCTGCGCGTCTGGGTTGAGTTCCCCAAGCGCATCGATTTGCCAGAATCGGATGGTCTGTGGGGTGAGGCTTACGAGCACTTGCTGGACATGCGGCAGAGTCATCGCAAGCGCAAGAAAAAACTCTCGGCGATTCTGGCCGAGTTTCAATCCTCGACCGAAGCGCTGCCGGATGGCGCGGTGGTGCTGGGGCCGTCGGGCGAAATCATCTGGTTCAACAGCGCGGCGCAGGCTTTGCTCGGCCTGCGCAGCCCGCAGGATGTCGGCATCCGCGTCCCCAACCTGATCCGCCACCCGGAGTTCACCGAGTATTTCGCGCGTGGCGACTACAAGGGCGATGCCGAAGTGCCCTCGGCAGTCAATCGCGCGGTGACACTGTCACTGCGTCTGATCCCCTATGGCAATGGCCAGCGCCTGCTGATCGTGCGTGATGTCAGCGAGTTGAAGCGCGTGGAAATCGCGCGCCGTGACTTCGTCGCCAACGCCTCGCACGAACTGCGCACGCCGCTGACCGTGCTGCGGGGGTACCTTGAAATGATGGAACCGGAATCGCGCAGCGGTGACGCCATGGCCCCTTGGCGCGCACCGCTGGCCGAGATGCGCGCGCAAGCGGTGCGCATGGAAACCCTGATCGCCGACATGCTCAAGCTGGCGCGTCTGGAATCCGATGCGGTGCTGACGCGGCAGGATGTGATTGATGTTCCGCTGCTGCTGGATAGCGCCTTCGACGAGGTACGCAAACTGTCGCAGGGGCGGCATCGCTTCAGCGTGCAGATCGAGTGCGAATCCCTGCTGTTCGGGCGCGAGTCGGAAGTGCTCAGCATCTTCACCAACTTGCTGCACAACGCCGTCCATTACACGCCGGAGCACGGGCGCATTGACGTGCGCTGGTGGTCAGACGAAGAGGGCGCGCATTTCTCGGTGGAGGATCAGGGTATCGGCATTGCGGAAAAGGACATTCCGCGCCTGACCGAGCGTTTCTACCGCGTCGACGTCGGCCGCTCGCGCGCCAGCGGCGGCACCGGGTTGGGACTGTCCATCGTCAAGCACGCGCTGGAGCGGCATGAGGGTCATTTGCAAATCATCAGCGCGCTGGGGGCAGGCAGCACGTTCATCGCACATTTCCCTTCGCATCGACTCCAGCAGCGTGCGGCACAGGCCATGAACGCCTAGCGGTTTCCCCGCCCGCTGCTCGGCACCGGCTGCCACTGGCAGTCGGTGAAAGCCCGAGCCCACTGTCATAAACCGGTCACATTACTTTCATACAGTCGCCACGCTCAATGCGCAGACTGCGCCGCGTTTTAGACCAACCGACGAGGACCACTCAAGATGAAATTGCACACCGCCGCAAAATTGCTCGCACTTTCGACGGGTTTCACCGTGGCAACGGCCATGGCCGGGCTGGATCCCAAGCTGCCGGGCTATAGCAAAGCCAGCGGCGTTTCCGGCAACGTCTCCAGCGTCGGTTCCGACACCTTGAACAACTTGATGACGCTGTGGGCCGAAGAGTTCAAGAAGCTCTACCCCAACGTCAACATCCAGATCCAGGGCGCTGGCTCTTCGACCGCGCCGCCGGCGCTGACCGAAGGCACCGCCAACTTCGGTCCGATGTCGCGCGCGATGAAGAGCGAAGAGATCAAGTCGTTCGAGAACAAGTACGGCTACAAGCCGACGGCAATTGCCGTGGCGATTGACGCCTTGGCCGTGTTCGTCAACAAGGACAACCCGATCAAGGGGCTTTCGATCGAGCAGGTCGACGGCATCTTCTCCTCGACCACCAAGTGTGGCGGCAGCGAAGCCGAGCGTTGGGGCGATCTTGGCCTGACCGGCGACTGGGCCAGCAAGCCGATCGCGCTGTATGGCCGCAACTCGGTGTCCGGCACCTACGGCTACTTCAAAGAGAACGCGCTGTGCAAAGGCGACTACAAGAACAACGTGAATGAGCAGCCGGGTTCCGCTTCAGTGGTGCAGTCGGTCGCCACCAGCCTCGATGCCGTCGGTTATTCCGGTATCGGCTACAAGACCTCGGGCGTCAAGGCGGTTCCGCTTTCCAAGGAAGGCGAGAACTACATTGAGGCCGACGAGAAGAACGCCCTCTCCGGCAAGTACCCGCTGGCGCGCTCGCTGTTCGTATACGTCAACAAGGCGCCGAACAAGGCGATGGGTCCGTTGGAACTCCAGTTCATGAAAATGGTGCTGTCCAAGAACGGTCAGGCGGTGGTGGTGAAGGATGGTTACATCCCGCTGCCCTCGGAAATGGCCAAGCAGGAACTCGCCAAGCTTCAGTAAGTTTGTCACCAACCTCAAAGGGAGATTAAAAAAGTGAATATCAGCAAGATTTTCAAGTTGAGCGCGGTGGCACTTGCGGCCATCAGCGTCTCAGGGGCAGCACTGGCCGATACCGCCGAAACCAAGGGCGGCCTCAAGATCAAGACCGACGACGGCCGTTTCGAGATGTCCATCGGTGGTCGCATCCAGTACGACTACTACAACGTCAATCAGGACGACGAAGCCGTGTTCGGTAGCGGTGTTACCACCGGCAGTCAGAACGGCAGCTTTTTCCGTCGCGCCCGCTTGTCCTTCGCCGGCAAGCTGTATGGCTGGGAATATCTGTTCGTGCCGGATTTCTCGCAGAATACTGGTGGTATAGGCGCTACTGCGGGTGGTGGTACGACCGGCCTGACTTTTGGCACCGGCGCAACTGGGCCAGGGGTAGGCGTCAATTTCCAAGAACTGTATGTAACCACCAAGGTGTGGGACGGCACGCTGTTCATCGGCCAGTTCAAGCCCTTCCGTGGCATGGAAGAGCTGACCAGCTCCAATGAAATCACCTTCCTGGAGCGTCCGTTCACGACCGCCTCCGGTCTCTACAACACCCAGTTCGGCATGGGTGTCGGATACCAGAAGGTTTTCATGGACATGTTCAACGTGGCCGTGAACACTTACACCCTTCCGGGCACGGGTCAGAACGCCGCCAGCGGTACCACCAACGGTGGTTATGCCGTCGGTGGGCGCATTGTGTTCTCGCCGATTCATGACGAAGGTTTGGTTGCTCACCTGGGCACCTCGTATAGCTACGAGCGCACCCAGAACAACCTCACGCAGGGCGCGGGCGTGCGGTACGCCGGCCGACGCGGCGGCAACACCGGCACCCTTGTGACCAACGTTGCGAACTCTGGCAATCAGTACTTCGCAGTCGAAGCGGCAGGCGTGCTCGGCCCGGTCTATTTCCAGAGCGAAATCGGCAAGGGCCAGTTTGGCCAAGCGGGCATAACGACCAATCTGGGCGCGACCGCGCTGCATGCGGCGGCCAGCTGGTTTGTGACTGGTGAGACCAAGCCGTACGATCTCAAAAAAGGCGTGTTCAAGTCGCCCAAGCCGATCAACTCTTGGGGGGCGGTTGAGCTGACTACCCGTTTTGAGTATTTCGACGATGAAGGCGCGGTGACAGGCAGCACGGAGATTCAAGATGTCACCAATTTCATCGCGGGTGTGAATTACTACGTCAATCCCAACGTGCGCTTCATGGTCAACTACAACTGGGCCAACGCGACGTCCGTCGCAGATACGCACGATAAGCCTGAGTCCATAGCCATCCGCACTCACGTTTACTGGTAACAGAACCTGGCTTCACCCCGGCGTCGCGAGGCGCCGGGTTCTTTTCAAGACTCTGGGCCCTGGCCTAGACTCTTGAAAAGGATTTAAAGTCCTACTCTTCTTTCGGGGGCAAGCTTCTTGAGCCAAAACACCGCAGTCGCGGGAGCCCCAGGCCCGCCCAGCAAAAGCATGGCAGTGGACAACAATTTCGTCCGCTGGCGGCATTTCAAGGACAAGGCAGCGAAACATCTGGTCGGTATCGGCGGTCTCGCGGTGCTGGTCGCGCTCACTCTGATATTCGTTTACCTGTTGACCGAGGTGCTGCCTCTGTTCAAGGCGGCGCACATCACGCCGCGTACACAAATCACCGGAACCGCCCCCGCGCTTTTCCTGTCGTCGGAAGAGCAAGGCGAAATCGGCATGCGCAGCCTGCCGGACGGGGCGCTGGTTTTCTCCAACCTGCATACCGGCGAGTTGCGCAAGAAGGTGCAATTGCCGCTGGGCGCGAACACCGTCTCTTCGGTGGCTGAAATCAACACCGATCAGGCGTATTACGCGGCGGGACTGTCCGACGGTTCCGTGCTGCCTTACAAGACGACTTATACCGTCACCTATCCGGACGACAAGCGACACATCGAGCCGGACATCACCTATCCCTACGGTGATAAAGCACTGCCTTTCATGCCCGAGGCGTCACGTGTGCTGGCGGTGCGTGATGAGCGCGGCACTCTGCTGATGGTTGGCGTGGATGCGGTGGGCGCCGTGCACCTGAAAGCGTTTGAAGTGCAAACCAGCCTGCTGGGTGAAACCCATATGCAGGAAACCGGAGTCTCCCGCTTCACGCCACCACTGAAAGCGGATTTTCTGCTGATTGACCCTTTGCAGAGCTGGCTCTATGTGGCGGACGCGGCAGCGGGCAAGCTGGTGCTCTATGCGCTGAAAGGCGCGGCCGAGCCCAGGCTGGTGGATACGGCGGATATTGGCGGAAAAGTACTGGCGGCTGAATTTCTGGGTGGAGGCATCTCCGTCATCACCGCTGACAGTCGCGGGAAAATCGTACAGTGGTTCCCGGCGCGTCGCGAAGCCAAGGGTCCCAAGCGCCTGACGCGCGTGCGTGAATTCGAGATCTCCGGCGGCACGATCACCGCCATCACCGCCGAGCCACATCGCCGCGTGTTTGCGGTCGCTGACGATCGCGGCATTGTCACCCTGTTCCACGCGACCGCACAGAGCAAGATTCTTGAAACCCAGGTGGCCGAGACGCCGATTCATTCCCTGGCGTTCAATCCGCGCGCGCATACCTTGCTGTCGCAGCTGCAGGATGGGCACGTACAGGTGCTGGATGTCGAGAACGATCACCCGGAAGTCTCGTTCTCGTCTCTGTGGGGCAAGGTCTGGTACGAGAGCTATGACGAGCCTAAATATCTCTGGCAATCTTCTGCCGCCAATGCGGATTTTGAGCCCAAGTTCAGCCTGACGCCGTTGACGCTGGGTACGCTCAAGGGCGCGTTCTACGCGATGCTGTTCGCGGTACCGATCGCGATCCTTGGCGCCATTTTCACCGCCAATTTCATGTCGCCAGCCATGCGCCAGATCGTCAAGCCGACAGTCGAGATCATGCAGGCGCTGCCGACGGTGATCCTCGGCTTCTTGGCGGGTCTGTGGCTGGCGCCGTTTGTTGAATCCAATCTGCCGGGCGTGTTTCTGTTGCTATTCCTGCTGCCGATGTCGCTGCCGCTCTTCGGCTACGTCTGGATGCGGGCACCCGCGAAACTGCGACTGATGATCCCTCCTGGCTGGGAAGCGGCCTTGCTGATCCCGTCGATACTTCTTGTGACGTGGCTCTGTTTTGCGCTGGCCAGTCCCATCGAATTGGCGTTTTTCGGCGGCAACATGCAGGGCTGGATGGACCGCAGCTTCGGCATCGGCTACGAGCAGCGCAACTGCCTGGTGGTCGGCATTGCTATGGGCATTGCGGTGATTCCCAGCATCTTCTCGATCACCGAAGATGCGATTTTCAGTGTGCCCAAACAGCTCACGCTGGGTTCGCTCGCGCTGGGTGCCACACAGTGGCAGACCCTGATGGGCGTGGTGCTGCCAACCGCCAGCCCTGGCATTTTCTCGGCGGTGATGATCGGCCTGGGGCGCGCCGTCGGCGAAACCATGATCGTGCTGATGGCGACCGGCAATACGCCAGTGACCGATTTCAGCCTGTTCTCGGGCATGCGCACCCTATCGGCCAACGTCGCGGTCGAGATGCCGGAATCCGAAGTCGGCAGCACGCATTTCCGCATCCTGTTCCTCGCCGGTCTGGTGCTGTTCCTGCTGACGTTCACTTTCAATACGCTGGCGGAAGTCGTGCGCCAGCGTCTGCGTGAGAAGTACAGCAACATATGAGCGACGCACGAGACGAAATCCGCGCCGCAATGGCCGGCTCACGCAAACTCACGGCGCAGGGCACCGAGAGCGTCCAGGCTTACGTGCGTTCCGGCGCGCCCTACGTCTGGACCACGGCAGGCGCCGTTGCCATCGCCGTACTGATCGTGGGTGCGCTGCTGTTGCTGATCGCCGCGCGTGGCCTGCCGCATTTCTGGCCCGCGGATGTGGTTTTTGCCCAGTACCAGCCGCCCGGCAGGGACGCCGAGCCGGTGCTGGCCGAAGTCATTGAAGTCAATGAAGTCAGCACCGCTCGCCTCAAGAGCGCTGGGCTGCCGGTGGACGACCAACAGCCGGTCTATGAGCGTGCGCTGCTCAAGGTCGGCAATCGCGACTTGTCCGGAGCCGATTTCCGCTTTGCACTCTCGGATTGGTTGATCGAACGCCGCCATCCGGAAAACATCGTGGTGCTGGAGCGGCTTGAATACGGCAACTTTTACGGCACGTTGAAGGCGGTTCGCCAATCCGGCCAAATGCTGGCTGAAGGCGAGGCCGCATATGAAGCCTGGCAGCCCTTGCAGGACCGCGTCTCCGATCTGCGCGAAAAAATAGAACATCTTGAGAAGAATGTCATCGGCAGCATCAATTTCAAGATTGAAAAGCTGCGCCTCGCCAAGCGCCGTCTGGAGCTGGACGGCAGATCGCCGCGATCGCATCCGCAGGATTACGCAGTGCTCGACGAGCAGCGCACGGTTTTTGACGCTGAATACAACAAGGTAATCGAACAGACGACGTTTCTGAATGAAGGGCTTGGCCGTGACAGCGTGGTGATGCTGACCGCCTCTGGCGAGGAACTGGAGATCCCACTGGCGAAGATCGTGCGCGGTTATCGCCCGAACGCGATGAATGTTTTTTCCAAGCTCGGGTTCTATTTCACCAAACTCTGGGAATTTGTTGCCGATCCGCCGCGTGAGGCGAACACCGAGGGCGGCATTTTCCCGGCGATCTTCGGCACGGTGATGATGGTGATGATCATGTCCATCATCGTCACGCCGTTTGGCGTTGTTGCGGCCGTGTATCTGCGTGAATACGCGCGCCAGGGATTGGCGACCCGCATCATCCGTATCGCAGTCAATAATCTTGCAGGCGTGCCGTCCATCGTATTCGGCATGTTCGGCCTCGGGTTTTTCGTCTATCTCGTCGGCGGCAATATTGACCGGCTGTTCTTTCCGGAGGCGCTGCCGTCACCGACTTTCGGCACCGGCGGCATCCTGTGGGCGTCACTGACGCTGGCGCTGCTGACGCTGCCGGTCGTCATCGTTTCAACCGAAGAAGGGCTGGCGCGGATTCCGCGTGCGCTGCGAGAGGCCTCGCTGTCGCTCGGTGCCACCAAGGCGGAGACGTTGTGGCGGGTGGTATTGCCGATGGCTTCGCCAGCGATGATGACGGGATTGATCCTTGCGGTGGCGCGCGCCGCCGGCGAGGTGGCGCCGCTGATGCTGGTAGGCGTGGTCAAACTGGCGCCGTCGTTACCGATGGACCTGTTTGCACCGTTCGTACATCTCGACCGCAAATTCATGCATTTGGGCTTTCACATCTATGACGTTGGTTTTCAAAGCCCGAACGTCGAGGCTGCGCGCCCACTGGTATACGCCACGGCCTTGCTGCTGGTGGGCGTGATCGTGCTGTTGAACCTGACCGCCGTGCGCATCCGCAATCGTCTGCGTGAGCGTTATAAGGCGCTCGACAGCTAAAACTGAGAACTCCATTGGAAGCCGATACCATGACAGGCATGCAAGAAAAAACACCGCTCAGCCGCGGATTTGATGTCGAGTCGCTCGACCGCAACCGCCAGAGTCAGCGCATCGAGGATCAGTCGCTGGCGATCGAGGTCGAGAAACTCGACCTCTATTACAGCGAGAAGCGCGCGCTGAAAGACATCAACCTGCGCATCCCGCAGAAAAAAGTGACGGCGTTCATCGGCCCCTCGGGCTGCGGCAAGTCCACCTTGCTGCGCTGTTTCAATCGCATGAACGACCTGATCGACGGTTGCCGCATCGAAGGGCAGATCCGTCTTGATGGCAAGAACATTTTCGACAAGGACGTGGACGTCGCCGCCCTGCGTCGTCGCGTCGGCATGGTGTTTCAGAAGCCTAATCCTTTTCCCAAAAGCATCTACGAGAACGTGGCCTATGGCCTGCGGCTGGCGGGCATCAATAAAAAACGTGTGCTGGACGAGACCGTGGAATGGGCGCTGAAAGCCTCCGCGCTCTGGGATGAGGTCAAGGACCGGATGGAGGACTCTGCGCTGGGCCTGTCCGGGGGACAGCAGCAGCGTCTGGTCATCGCCCGTGCCATCGCGATTCAGCCGGATGTGATTCTTCTTGATGAGCCGTGTTCGGCGCTGGATCCGATCTCGACGCTGAAAGTCGAGGAGCTGATCCACCAGCTCAAGCAGAGCTACACCATCGTCATCGTCACCCACAACATGCAGCAGGCCGCCCGCGTATCTGATTACACCGCGTTCATGTACGTCGGCGATCTGATCGAGTTCGGAAACACCGACGAACTGTTCACCAAACCCAAGCAGAAGCAGACCGAAGATTACATAACCGGGCGGTACGGCTAATGGACAAATCCTCATACAAATCGCATATCTCCAGCCAGTTCAATGCCGAACTGGAGGACATCCGCCAGCGCGTACTCGCAATGGGTGGGCTGGTCGAGCAGCAAATCGCCGATGCCACGCGCGCCCTGATCGAGGGCGATGGAGCGCTCGGCCAGGAAGTGGCGAAAAACGATTACAAGGTCAACCAACTCGAAGTCTTCATTGACGAAGAGTGTTCGCGCATCCTTGCCCGGCGCCAGCCCACCGCCAGCGACTTGCGGCTGGTGCATGCGGTGATCAAGACCATTACCGATCTGGAGCGCATCGGCGACGAAGCGGAGCGCATCGCGCGCATGGCTTCGGATCTGGCGACGCAGGAACGTGCGATCCACGGACAGGCGGAGGTCCATCATCTGGCGCGTCACGTCGCGCAGATGGTTCGTGACGCGCTGGATTCGTTCGCGCGCATGGACGCCGAGGCCGCTCTCGCCGTCGCGCGGGAAGACCAGAGCGTGGATCGTGAATATGAGGCGCTGCTGCGCCAGTGCATCACCTTCATGATGGAGGACCCGCGCACCATCCGCCGGGTGATGGACCTGATCTGGTCGGTGCGCGCGCTGGAACGCATCGGCGACCACGCCCGCAACATCGCCGAATACGTGATTTATTTCGTCAAGGGCAAGGATGTGCGCCACATCTCCCTGGAAGACATGGCGAAGGAAGTGCTGGAAAAATAACCCGCAACGCGCCTCAGAACAGTTGCGTTCCCAGCCACCAGGCGATGGCGGCGATGAAAGCGGATGCCGGTATCGTCAACACCCAGGCCCAGACGATATTGCCCGCAACGCCCCAGCGCACGGCCGATAATTTGCGTGAAGAGCCGACGCCGATGATCGCGCCGGTGATGGTGTGAGTGGTGGACACGGGAATGCCAAAACCGGTCGCCAGAAATAACGTCGCCGCGCCGCCGGTTTCGGCGCAGAACCCGCCGACCGGTTTCAACTTGGTGATTTTCTGGCCCATGGTTTTGATGATGCGCCAGCCGCCGAACATGGTGCCCAGCCCGATGGTGACGTAGCAGGCCATCACCACCCAGCTGGGGACGGAATCCTGCGTGGTTGAATAGCCGGCCGCGATCAGCAGCATCCAGATGATGCCGGCGGTTTTTTGCGCATCGTTGCCACCGTGGCCCAGACTGTAAAGCGAGGCGGATACCAATTGCATTCGTCTGAACCATTTATCCACGCGCCGTGGCGCGGCACGAAAGAACAGCCACGAGACGGTCAGCATCAGCAGGCTGCCGAGCAGAAATCCCAGCATCGGTGAAATGACAATAAAGCTGACGATTTTGATCAATCCGGATGACACCAGTGAATCGCCTCCCGCCTTGGCCACCGCCGCGCCGACCAGACCGCCAATCAATGCGTGCGAGGAAGACGAGGGGATTCCATACCACCAGGTGATAGCGTCCCAGGCGATGGCGCCCACCAAAGCGCCAAACACCACGTAGTGATCCACGATGGAGGGATCAATCGTGCCCTTGCCGATGGTGGTAGCGACTTTTAATGGAAAAATGAAGAACGCCAGAAAATTGAAGAACGCCGCAAACAAAACGGCCGTAAAGGGTTTCAATACGCCGGTTGAGACCACCGTGGCGATGGAGTTGGCGGCGTCGTGAAACCCGTTCATGAAATCGAATGCCAGCGCCAGCACAATCAGAAACACCAGAATTTCGATACTCACGGTAGACGAGCCTTAGGCGTTTTCGAGAACGATGGCTTCGATGAGGTTGGCAACGTCCTGGCAGCGGTCCGTGACGGATTCCAGAAGCTGGTAGATCTCTTTCATCTTGAACAGGTGCTTGACATCGGATTCTTCGCGGAACAGCTTGGCCATGGCGGCGCGCATGACGTGGTCTGCGTCACTTTCCAGGCGGTCAATCTCGGCGCAAAGCGGCAGGATCGCCGGTCCGTGCTTCATGTCGGGCAGCATTTTGACTGCGGCCCGTACTTTCTCGGTGCTGAGACGGCAGATGTCCGCCAGCTGAATCGTTTCCTGCGTGACGGCGCGGATGTCGTAAAGAAACATGCACTGCGAGACATCCTCCATCAGGTCGAGGATGTCGTCCATTTTGGTGATCAGCTGATGGATTTCGTCACGATCCAGCGGCGTGATGAAGGTCTTGTGCACCAGTTGCATGGTCTGATGGGTGATTTTGTCCGCGACGTGCTCGATCGCTTCGATATTGCGTTTGCGCAAGGCCAATTCACCGACGTTGTTCATCAGCGCCTGCAGTTCGGCGGCGCCGAGCACGAGCTGCTCCGCATGTTCATTGAAATAATCAAAAAAGCGCTCTTCGCGCGGCATCCATCGTCCGAACATGGCTCCCCCGTGCATTTTTATTGTCAGCGCATCCTGCCACAGGCTGCACTCATCCGGCTCGCTTAGAATGGCGCGCTCATGATTCGCAGAAAAATTCCCCGGCGCTGGCGCAACGCGGGCGTCGCGCTGGCCAGTCTCGGCCTGATCGTTTTTTCGATCTACCTGATTGCGCTGGATCGGGATATCCGGTCTCGTTTTGCGGGCGCACGTTGGACCCTGCCGGCCCAGGTGTATGCCTCGCCGCTGGAGCTTTATCCGGGTCTTGAATACAGACCCGAAGACTTGCGGCGTGAGCTGCAGGTGCTGGGTTATCGGGAGGATCGAGTGCTGTCGGGTCCCGGCACCTTCAGTATCGGCAAAACCCAGGTGGACCTGGTCAGCCGCGCATTCACTTTCTGGGACGGCCCGCAGGCCGCCATGCGCTTTTCGATACGTTTTTCCGGCGGCGCCGTTGCCGATATCCGCACGCCCGGTCAGTCCGCGACTCAGGCATTGGTGCGGCTCGATCCCTTACTGATCGGCAGCATCTATCCGCGCGAGGGTGAAGACCGTGTCTTGGTGAAACTTGAAACCGTTCCGCCGCAGCTGATCTCCGGGCTGCTGCACGTTGAGGACCAGAACTTCGAAGACCATCACGGCATCGACGTGTTCGCGATTTTCCGTGCAGCCTTCGCCAACCTGCTGGCGGGCCGCGTGGTGCAGGGCGGCAGCACCATCACACAGCAGCTGGTCAAGAATTTCTTCCTGAGCAGCGAGCGCAGTCTGCGACGCAAGCTCAACGAAGTGCTGATGGCCCTGCTGCTGGAGGCGCATTACGACAAATCGGAGATCCTTGAGGCCTACCTGAACGAGGTCTATCTCGGCCAGGATGGCGAACGTGCAGTCCACGGGTTTGGTCTGGCCAGCCAGTTCTACTTCAACAAGCCGCTGCCGGAACTGCGCATCCACGAATTCGCGCTGCTGGTGGCCTTGGTCAAGGGGCCCTCGTATTACAACCCGCGCCGTCATGCCGAACGCGCCAAGGCACGCCGCAATCTGGTGTTGAACATGTTGGGGGAGGCGGACCTCATCAAGCCGGATGAACTCAAGCGGGCCTTGGCATTGCCGCTGGGCGTGACCGGCGCCGCGGGCAAGACGGCGGGCCGTTATCCGGCCTTTGTGGACCTGGTGCGCCGTCAGCTCAAGGGCCAATACCCGGAATCTGCGCTCACCGGCGAAGGCCTGCGCATTTTCACCACGCTGGAGCCGCGCGCCCAGGAAGCGCTGGAAAATCGTATCCGCAGCACGCTGGAAACTCTGGACAAGGTGCGCAAGCCCAAAGACGCGAAAGCGCCGCTCGAAGCGGCCGGCGTGGTGACCACCACCGAGGGGGGGCAGGTGTTGGCGCTAGCCGGCGGCCGCGAAGCGAATTTCGCGGGATTCAACCGCGCGATTGATTCGCGCCGTCCCATCGGTTCACTCGCCAAGCCCTTCGTCTATCTGGCGGCGCTGATGCAGCCGCAACGCTACAACCTGGGTTCGATCCTCGAGGACGAGGCGATCGAAGTGCCGCAATCGACGGGAGAGATCTGGGAGCCGCACAACTACGACGACATGGCCCATGGCCCGATCCCGCTCTACCGCGCGCTGGCGCAAAGCTACAACTACGCCACGGTGCGATTGGGCATGGACGTAGGCGCTCCGGCGGTTTCAAAAGTCTTTGCCGCTGCCGGGTTTCCGGGTGGACCCCCGCCGGCGTATCACTCGATGTTTCTCGGCTCGCTGCATCTGGCGCCGCTGGAAGTCGCGCAGCTGTATTCGACACTGGCGTCAAACGGCTACTACACGCCTTTGCTGGCGATTCGCGAGGTATTGGCCAAAGAGGGTCAGCCACTGACGCGTTACGAATTCAATGTGCGTCGCACGCTACCCGAAGGACCGCTGCATCTGTTGAATTGGGCGCTGGAGCAGGTGGTGCAGACCGGAACCGCCGCAGGCACTGCAGCCTATGTGCCGCGCTCGACGCGCCTGGCCGGCAAGACCGGAACGACGGACGAACTGCGTGATTCCTGGTTCGCCGGTTTTGGCGCTGACCGCGTCGCCGTGATCTGGGTCGGGCGCGACGACAACACCCCGGCCGGCTTCACCGGTGCTTCGGGCGCATTGCAGATCTGGGCGCCGCTGATGGCGGACCTGCGCGCGCGCGGCCTGGAACCCCGACTGCCCGCCGATGTCGAGGAGATCGAGATCGATCCGGTCACGGGCCTGCGTGCGGATTCGGGTTGTGCCGAAACGGTCCTGATACCCTATATCAAGGGGTTTCCTCTCGAAGACTACGCCGCCTGTGCCCACGGCCGTTCGCCGTTGCGCTGGCTTCAGGACCAATTCTGATGCCGCATATTTTTGCTCTGCTGTGGATACTGTTGCTGACTGCTTGCGCGGCGCCGAAACAAATCATGGATCCGCAGCTGGAGCCGGTCGCTCCGGTCATGCCGTTGCCAAGTGAGACGTTTGAAGGCAAGCCGCAGCCGCGTCCGGCCTCGCTGCCCTCGTATCGCGGACAGGCTGAGACGCGTGCGCGTACCGCCGAGTCCTACAGCGGGCCCGCGGTGCTGTCCCTCCTCAAGCAGTCGCGCACTGCCTTGAGCAAGGGACGGAACGACCAGGCATCCGCGGCGCTTGAACGCGCGCTGCGCATCGAGCCGAAGAACCCTTTCGTCTGGCAGGCGCTGGCGTCGGTTCATCTCGACGGCAAACGCGCGGAGCAGGCTGAAGCCACGGCGGAAAAAGCCATCAGCCTTTCGCAGAACAATCCGCATGTCGCCGCCGGCAGCTGGGCACTGATCGCGCAGGCCCGCACGATGCTGGGCGATGTGGCAGGTGCTGAGGCCGCGCAACAGAAAGCCGATGAGCTGAAGGACGCGCAGTAGGTTTGAGTCCTTCCGAGATCGAAGACCTGTTTGCGGCTGGTGGCCCGCTGGCGCGGGCGATCACTGACTATTCGCCACGGCCGCAACAGCTGACGATGGCGCAGGCTGTTGCCCATGCGCTCGAAGCCGCCGAGACGCTGGTGGTCGAAGCGGGCACCGGTACAGGTAAAACCTTCGCCTACCTGGTGCCGGCATTGCTGTCCGGCCAGCGCGTGGTGATCTCCACCGGCACGCTCAATCTGCAGGATCAGCTGTTTCGCCGCGATCTGCCGCGCGTGCGCGATGCGCTGGGAGCGCCGGTGCGTGTGAGCCTGCTCAAGGGGCGCGCCAATTACCTGTGTCTGCATCGCCTCAAGCAGGCGCAGCATCAGCCCGCCTTAAGGTCCGAGTGGCCACGGCTGCAGGCGCTGCTGAACTGGTCTCAGGAGACTTCCAATGGCGAGATCCAGCAGGCGCCATTGCTGCGACGCGAAGACCCGTTGTTGCCGCGCGTGACGTCCACTGCTGAGAATTGCCTCGGCAGCCGTTGCGCGGACTTCGAACAGTGCTTCGTCGCCAAGGCGCGACAGGCCGCGCAGGCGGCGGAGGTGGTGGTGATCAATCACCACCTGCTGCTGTCCGACTTCGTACTCAAGGAAGAAGGTTTCGGCCGCATCCTGCCTGGAGCAGACGCAGTGATCGTGGACGAGGCCCACCAGCTGCCGGACGCGGCTGAACAGTTCTTCGGTGCGCGCCTGACCAGCCATCAGCTCGATACCCTGGCGCAGGATTGCGTCACTGAAGCACAGGTCTTGCGCGACGTCCCCGACCTGGCCGATGCCGCCGTCATGCTGTCGCGTGCCAGCGCGCAGTGGGCGGCGACGTTCAGCGCTCTCAACGGCCGCCTGAAGTTCGCCGATTACGCCGCTCGGAAATCCGTGCCGGAGGCGCTGGATGGGATTTTCGACGCGCTCCAATCGTTCAACTTGGTGCTGAAGCCGCTGTCCGAGCGCAGCGTGGAACTCGATGGCCTGAAAAATCGCGGTGCCGATCTGGCGATACGCCTGGCTGCCGTGACCGCTACGGACGATGCGCAGATCCGCTGGGTCGAGGCGCAATCGCGCGGCGGCGGCATGCACGCGACACCGCTGAGGCTCAGCGAAGGCTTCCGGCGCCTGCGCGAAACCCAGCCCGGCGCATGGGTGTTTACTTCCGCGACGCTGGCGGTCGGCGAGAATTTCTCACATTTTTCTGCGGAACTTGGGCTTGGAGACGCCCCGTGCCTGCGTCTGGAAAGCCCGTTCGATTTCGAGACACAGGCGCGCCTGTACCTGCCATCCGGTCTGCCGGAACCGAATGCGCCGGATTTCCACGAGCGTCTGTTTGATACGGTGCTGCCGTTGATCCGCGAGAGCCGAGGCGGCGCGTTTCTGTTGTGCACCAGCCATCGCGCCCTGCGGCTGGCGGCCGAGCGCTTGCGGCGTGAGTTGACACAGCCGCTCTACGTGCAGGGCGAGGGCGATCGCGCTGTGCTGCTGGAGCAGTTCGCCGCCGATGGCAACGCCGTGCTGATCGGCACCAGCAGTTTCTGGGAAGGTGTGGACGTGCGCGGCTCTGCATTGCGCATGGTGATCATCGACCGCCTGCCGTTCACCGCACCGGGCGACCCGGTGTTCGAGGCGCGGCTCGACGCGCTGGCGAAATCCGGCGCCAGCCCTTTCATGGACTATCAGCTGCCGCAGGCGATCATGACGCTGCGCCAGGGCGCCGGACGCCTGATCCGCGATGCCAGCGATCAGGGCCTGCTGGTGCTGTGTGATCCGCGCCTGCGCAGCAAGTCCTACGGTGCGAGGGTGTTGGCCAGCCTGCCGTCGATGCCGATCCTGGATGAGCAAGCCGATGCGTTAAGGTGGCTGCGGAAAATAAGGCCCGCCTGATATGACTCGCTATCTCGCCGTGGACACTGCGACTGAAGCCTGTTCGGTAGCGCTTTGGCAGGACGGCCGCACCCTGGAACATTACGAAGTGGTCGGCCGTGGCCACACCGCGCGCCTTTTGCCGATGCTGCATGCGGTGCTCGCTGAGGCACAGTGCACGCCTGCACAACTGGATGGTTTCGTCTGTGGGGTCGGGCCCGGGAGTTTCGCGGGCGTGCGCATCGGCGTCGGTCTGATCAAGGGCATGGCGCTGGCCCTGGACAAGCCGGTGGTGCCGGCGCTGTCACTGACCAGTCTTGCCCAGCGTGCGATCCGCCTGCAGGGCGCCAGCCAGGTGGTGGCGGTGATCGACGCGCGCATGAACGAGGTTTATTGCGCGACTTTTGTCCTCGATTCTGATCGTCGGGCACAACTGCAGGATGCGCCACAGGTGTGCGCACCCGAGGCGGTGCCGGGTCTGTCCGCTGGCGATTGGCACGCGGTCGGTAGTGGCTGGAACCCTTATGAAACAAAACTGCGTACCGCACTCAATGGCGCCGTCAGTTCAGTCGACGCCGAGGCGCTGCCGCACGCTGAAGACGCATTGCACTGGGCGCAGGCGGAGTGGAGCGCATGTCGCTTCGTCAGCGCAGACAATCTGGAGCCGGTCTACCTGCGCGACAAAGTTGCCCTGACCGTATCTGAACAGCACGCCAAACGCGCACTCGCTTAAAGGAAAAACCATGATTTATTCGATTGAAAGTCACGTCCCCAGCATCGCCCCCGGCTGTTTCGTCGCCCACAACGCTACCGTGCTCGGACAGGTGACCCTGGAAAAGGACGCCAGCGTCTGGTTCAACTGCGTGCTGCGCGGCGATATTGACCGCATCACCGTCGGCGAAGGCAGCAACGTGCAGGACGGCTCGGTGCTGCACACCGACATCGGCATCCAGCTCACCATCGGCAAGGGCGTCACCGTCGGGCACATGGTCATGCTGCATGGCTGCACCATCGGCGACAACACGCTGATCGGCATCAAGAGCGTGATCCTCAACCGCACGCGGATCGGCAAGAACTGCATCATCGGCGCCAATACTCTGTTGCCAGAGGGCAAGGACATCCCTGACGGTTCGCTGGTGATGGGTTCTCCAGGCAAGGTGATCCGGCCGCTGACGCCACAGGAGATCGCCATGAATACGATGTCGGCGCAGCACTACATCCACAACGGCAAGCGTTATCTGACGATGTTCAAACCGGTTTGAACATCGTCATCCCGCTTTCGCGGGAATGACTGAACTAATCGGATTCCTGTTTCGGGTAGCTATAGAACAGCAGCTTTCCGCAATCCATGGAGATTTCCGACCAGAGCTTCGCCTTCAGTTCGATGCGCACGCAGGCGCAAGTCGGTACATCGTCGAACGGACACTCGGCCAGGCGCTGCGCGGTTTCACTGATGCCGGGGTTGTGACCGAACAGCCAGACCTCGCCGTAGCGATCATCGAGCGACTGAATCACCTTGAGAATCGTGGCCGGTGACGCGTCATACAGCTTCGATTCCACGGCGACTTTGCCGGCGGCGACGTCAAATGCCTCAGCGAACAGCCGCGCGGTGCTGATGGCGCGCAGGGCCGGGCTGGACAGCAGCAGCTCGGGTCTCAAGCCCGCACGCTTGAGCCGCTGCGCCATCAGCGGCGCATCGCGGCGCCCGCGTTCGTTGAGCGGGCGCTCGAAATCGGTGAGCTGGCTGTAGTCCCAGGACGATTTGGCGTGGCGGATCAAAGTCACGATTTTCATGAGAGATAAATGTCATAGCGCATCTGTGTGCCTTTGAGTATGACGCTGGGCTTATCAGCAGTCAGTGCAGGCGCAGTCAGCGGACGTTTGACCGCGATACGCCTGGCGTTTTTGCGAGCGGGTTCGAGCAATGTGCCCGCATCGGCGTCGTCACCGCACAGCTCGCGCAGGATCTGCAGCTCTTTCTGCGGCAGCGCGGTCTTGCCTTCGTGCGGAAACATCGGGTCGAGGTGAATCACATCCCAGCCCTGGGGAATCAGCTGACGCGCGTCGCTTGCAACCAGGGTCAATCGTCGAGCGATCCCGGGTTGTACATCACGAACGCGGCGATGCGCATCCTGCAGCAGCTGCATCACTGTCGGGTTGCGTTCGGTCAGTGTCACCTCTGCGCCCAAGGCGGCCAGCGTCCATGCGTCGCGGCCCAGACCACCGGTGGCATCGAGGATGCGCAGCGCCACGGTTTTGTTAAGGCCACAGGCACGCGCGAGCAGCTGTCGTTTACCGGCGGCGACCCGCCGAAGCATTTCAGCCGATGCCCAATCCGCGAATACCGGGCCGAATTTCGAATGATGCAGGGCGTGCAGTTCCAGCCGCTCGTTGTTTTGCCGAAGCGCAAACGAAAAACCCCGGGAGTCCGGGGTTTTTGCGTTTGCAGCGGGTGAGACTTCAGCCAAGTTTGGAAGCACTGAAAAACGCGGTGAGTTTCTGTGCGAGCATCAGATCGCCTTCGAGCTGCAGCTTGCCGGTCATGAACGCGGTCATGCCGTTGAGCTCGCCCTTGAAGAGGGCGACCAGATCGTCATCTTCCATGGTGATGGTGAGGTCAGCGGCAGAAGCGGGGCCGTTGCCGACGGTGCAGGCGCCGCCCTTGATGATGGCGTGCATCGGCTGCGAGATGTTGAACTGGATGGTGCACTCCTGACCACCGGCACCAGCGACGTCGAAAGCTTTGGGCAACATGTTGATGAGGGCAACGGCAGCAGACATGGAAATCTCCTAAAGGGAGCCGACATGCTAGCGGCGCGGCTCTGATTCGGCAATGAATTTTTGATGACGGAGTAAGGCGGCTTACTCGGGGTCTGTCGTGGCTTCCAGCAGAAAATGCGCGCGCCCCAGCGCGATCAAACGCGACTCGGAGGATTGCCAGCAGCGGATCTGCACCTGCGCCACGCGGCGGCCGAGTCGCGCGACTTCGCAGGCGGCGTAGCTGTCTTCAGCGTGGGCCGAGCGCAGATAGTCAATCGAGAAATCAATACTCTTGGGCACCTTGTTTTCGTCGAGCTGCAGCAACAGGTGCAATTGGGCCGCGTTCTCCATGAAGGCGGCGATGACACCGCCGTGAATGGCAGGCAGCGAGGCATTGCCGATCAGGTTCGGCCGATAAGGCAGGTGGAATGAAAGCGCATCGCCCTGTTGCTGAATTTTGAGCCCGAGAAAAGCGGCGTAGGGCACCAGCGCGCGCAAGGGAGCAAAGTCTGCGTTCTCGCGGATTGCGCGCCGTGCTTCCGTGAGTGTACTCATGTGGATTTTCTTCGCAGCGTAGAAGACCCGCGCATGAACGTGGACTGGCTGACCGCCACCGGCTCGGACTCGTCATCCTGCCAGGCGTGCGCACGCACAAAGGCGATCGAGCGCGTCAGCCGGTAGCACTCGGCGTGGCAATACAGGGTCTTGTCGGGCACTGCGGCACGCAGGTAATCCATGCGCAAATCCAGCGTTGCGATGGGCAGATATTCCCTTTGCGCGGCGAACACGGCGAGTCCGCTGGCGGAATCGACGATGGTGGTGATGATGCCGGTGTGGATCAGCCCGCGCTGGGTATCGCCGAGCCAGTCGGGCCGATAAGGCAATTCGACCCGCGCGCCCTGTTCCGACAACGCAACCACGCGCATGCCGATTTCCGCGATATGGGGGATCGAGCGGGCGAAATGGGAGCGCAGCAGGTCAAAAAATTGCGGGCCGGTTTTGTTATCGCTCACCGCCGAATTGTAACGACTCAGGGTTCGCTAAACTGCAACGGCATGCCGATCAAAATGGAAAGACGTCTGCGCGACGCACTCGCCGGCACCTCCGATAAACCGCCGCGGCCGGTGTCACCGCTTGAGTTGCCATTCAGGCTGGAGAAGCTGCTGACGCCCGCGGTGCTGAAAACCCTTCGGCCTGCTTCGGTGCTGGTACCAGTGATCCGCCGTCCGCACCAGCTGACCGTGCTGCTGACCCAGCGTTCCGAAAAACTGCGATCACACAAGGGGCAGATCAGTTTCCCCGGAGGACGCCGTGAAGATTCCGACGAATCCGCCGCGCACGCGGCGCTGCGCGAAGCACAGGAAGAGGTGGGACTGGATCCGGCTTCAGTCGAAGTGATCGGCTACCTCGACGACTATCCGACCGTCACGCGCTATCGCGTCACGCCCGTCGTAGGATTGTTGCCGCCGCCCCAGCTGAAGCTGGATGCCGGCGAGGTGGCAGATGCGTTCGAAGTGCCTTTAAGCCTGCTGCTGCGCAAAGACAGCTACGAACGCAAAGTATTTTCGCGTAACGGTCTCAATGTGCCGTTCTTCGAGATCCATCACGCGGACCGCAGAATCTGGGGCGCGACTGCCGGCATGCTCTACAACCTGATGCAAAAGGTGCAGGGCGCGTGAAAAAGCGCGAGCCACTGGCGCACGCTCTGCTGCTGCAAAAAGCCGCGGCACGTCAGGGCTTCGACTGGGATCGCGCCGCGCCGCTGTGGGCCAAGCTGCGCGAGGAAGTCGGCGAGCTGCGCGAAGTGGCGCACCAGCGCCGGCGTGGCGAAGAAGAGCTCGGCGACCTTTTATTCATGGTGGTCAATCTGGCGCGGCACTACCGGCTGGACCCGGTGCGTGCGCTCAAGCAAGGCAACCGCAAGTTCGTGCGCCGCTACGGGTACATCCTCAAGCACGCCGATACGCTGCCGCCGCTGGGCCATCCGCGCCGCCTGGCGCAGATGGAAAAACTCTGGCAGCACGCCAAGCGGCGTGGCCTGTGAGCGATGCCAGAGTGCCCTCAGGGTTTATGCGGTCTAATCGGCCTTAGGTGACTACTATGTCTCTTGGCGACGTCATGACACTAGTAGCTGCAAGTATCGTCGCCCTCGGCGGCGGAGGCGTGCTTGTTCTGGCCCTGTCCAGTTGGCTGGGCAAGGTTTGGGCGGAAAGGCTGATGGAGTCAGCGCGCGCGGCACACGAGCAGTCGCTCGAGGCCTTACGCTCATCGCTGCATCGCGACAATGAGACCGTGCTTTCCCAGCTCCGAACGCACCTCGATGTTGCAAAGGAGAAGCATCTCTCGGGCCATGATGACAAGATCAGGATATATCGCCTTGTCGTTGAGGTTGTGTCAGACCTCCTTGCCGATTTCGATCGTCATTCACGGCAAGCGCTTCCACCAGATCAAGCTGCGCAGAGCCTCGATCGATTCAATCGCGGTCGGATGAAAGCCTACGGGTACCTGGCAATGCTGGCACCCCAAACGGTCATGGACGCAGCCGATGTATTGTTTGACGATCTGATGTTGGTTAGTAACGGCACGCTTCGGTATGAGTGGCCTCGCATCAGGGCGCACATCCTTCGATTGCTGAATTCGGTGCGCGCCGATATTGGTTTTGATGCAACTCCTATCGAGTACAAAGGTGTCCTCTGAGCAGTCGGGGAGAGGGCTAGAGTCTGTCGAAGACAGTGAGGAGCGTGAAGTTCAGGCCAGCCGGTTAAGGCCGTTATGGGCCGCGACGCGATAGGCTTCGGCCATCGTCGGATAGTTGAACGTGGTGTTGATGAAGTAGCGCAGGTTGCTGCCGCTGGCCATCGCGGTTTGGCCGATATGCACGATCTCCGAGGCACGATTGCCAAAGCAATGCACGCCGAGAATCGCCAGGGTTTCGGCATGGAAAAGTATCTTGAGCATGCCAACGGTTTCGTCGGTCATCTGCGCGCGTGCCAGGCTCTTGAAGCCGGCGTGTCCCATCTCGAACGGAATCTTGGCCTCGCGCAATTCGCGCTCGGTTTTGCCGACGCAGGAAATTTCCGGCAGCGTGTAGATGCCGGTGGGCATCAGATCGGTGCGCAGTGCATCGCTGTGGCCGGTGAGGATGTGTTCGACCGCCCAGCGCCCTTGATCGTAGGCGACGCTCGCCAGTGCCGGTGGCCCGGTGAGGTCGCCCACGGCGTAGATGTGCGGCACCGTTGTTTGATATTGCGCATTGACCGCAATCTGGCCACGCGAATTGGCGTTTAATCCCGCCTTGTCGAGAGTCAGCGCGTCAGAGTTGCCGGTACGGCCATTGGCCCACAGCAGCACGTCTGACTTGATCTTGCGGTCGCTCTTGAGGTTCAGCACCACGTCGTGCTCGCGCGCCTCGATGGAATCGAATTGCTCATTGTGGCGGATGATGCAGCCTTGCTCGCGCAGGTGATACGACAGCGCTTCGGCGATTTCTTCATCGAGAAACGACAGCAGGCGCTCCTGGGTGTTGACGAGCGTGACCTTGAGCCCGAGGTTGGCGAAGATCGAGGCGTATTCGCAGCCGATGACGCCAGCGCCGTAAATGGTAATGGACAACGGGTTGTCGGTGTAGCGCAGGATGCTGTCGCTGTCCTTGATGCGGGGATGGGAGAAATCCACTTCAGGCGGGTGATAAGGCCGCGAGCCGGTGGCGAGGATGATGTGCTTGCCGTGCAGCTTCAGCGGCGCGCCCGATGTGCGTCGCACTTCGATGGTGTGCGCGTCGAGAAAATGCGCGCTGCCCTCAATCACCGGCACCTTGTTGCGTTCGTAGTAGCGTCGCCGTTGCGCCACTTGCTTGGCGACGACGCCGTCGGCCGAGCCTAAAAGCTGCGGAAACGTCAGTTGCAGATTGCGCCGGTATTCACGTAACAGCGGGTTGGCGCGCAGGTCGTTGACGGTCTTGACCGCGTGCCGCAGGGCCTTGCTCGGAATCGTGCCCCAATGCGTGCAGCCGCCACCGACTTCGAAATGACGCTCGACGACGGCAACGCTCTTGTGATGTTTGGCGGCCATCATGGCTGCGCCTTCGCCGGCCGGGCCGCTGCCGATGACTACGAAATCGTAAGACTCCATGCCCGGATTCTACCGGGCGCCACTTGCCTCAAGCAGCGGCGAGGGCGTAGGCCATCACATCGTTGCCGGCTTTGATCGCGTCCCCGTTATGGCGCTCATACGACTGGCACCACTGCGCATGCAGGGTCGTGTCGTCGTGCTGCCAGGGATGAAAGCCGGGACGGAAGTACGAAAAATAGTGACCCATGATGCGCGGGTAGAGCCCGTTCCAGCCGTACAGCCACCACAGGCCCTTCAGCCACAGGCTCAGGCGGTTCCTGGCGCCGTCCACCTTGAGCATGTGGCCCATGATCAGAAACACGTGGATCGGGAACATCACCGAGACGAACAGGAAGCTGGCGATGCGCGTCAGGTAACTGACCTTGGCTACCTTGGTCATGACGTCAAAGGCCACCGCCTTGTGCTCCAGCTCCTCGATGGCGTGCCATGCGTAGAGCGCACGCACCCGCGCATCGGCCTTGTCCATGACGCCGGCGCGGAAGAAGCCGTGGCACATGATGGCGGTCAGGTGTTCGCCCGCGGCGGTCATGCCGAGGGTGAAGCCTTTTGAGAATTTTTTGCGGAACACCTCGTTCTCGATGTGGTCCTGATGGTCGAGGATGCGATCCACCTCGACGCCCTGTTCGCGCAGGCGTTCGTTGAACTGCATGTGCGCCATCGCGTGCTGGCCTTCCTGATAGGTGAAATCCTTCGCCTGCTGTTGCAGCAGGGGATCGGTGACCTGATCGCGGTAGTCGCGCACGCAGTTGATGAAGAATTTCTCGCCGTTGGGGAACAGCAGCTGCATGGCATCGAAGAAGCGCGACTTGAAGGCATCACCATCGAGCCAGTACTTCGGCAGGTCGGCATCGCTCAGCCGAAAATCCGGCGCCTTGCGTGGAATTACGGTCGGTGCTGCGTTCATGTAGCTCTCCTGAACAGAAATCTGTGAGTTCAGATTAGTGACGCAAGTCCTTGACGGCTATGACGACCAACGACCGCAGGGAACAAATGACGACATCCTTCGACTTCGACCCTTTGGGCCTACGCTCAGGACAGGGCCTTATTTTTTGCCACGCAACCGGAATTGGCTCGGTGTCGCTCCACTCCAGCGACTGAAAGCACGGGTGAAGCTGCGGCGGTCGGAGAAGCCCAGGCGCTCGCTGATGTCCTCCAGCGATTCGCGCGGATCGTCCAGCCACTGCATCGCCAGCCGATAGCGCACGCGGTCCTGCAGATCGGCGAACTGGTCGCCGGTGTCACGCAAGCGGCGTTGCAGGGTGCGCGGGTGCAGCTTCAGTTCGGCGGCGACGGCTTCGACCCCCTGGCCCAGCAGCGACAGTTTTTTCTGCAGCGCGTCTTCGATCGCCGCGACCAGGCCGGTGCGGCTCGGCATCTTCTGCAGGCGCTGTTCGACGCGGAACTGCGCCTGCTCATGCAGCGAAGGAAACGCGCCCTTGAGGGGCACGTCCATCAGTGCGCGATCCATCACCAGCGCGTCGTCACGCGCATTGAAACGCACCAGCAGTTTGAAATAGCGGCGATATTCGGCGGCGTATCGCGGGGCGGCGCCTTTCATCTGCAATTCGCGATAGTCGCCATGCTCACCCATCAGCAGCCGGCCGAAACGGACAATGGCGGCGAACGTGGTTTCGGTGAACCAGCGCGCCGCTTCGCGCGCCTGCGGGCTGTCGTCTTCGCCCGGAGTACGCAGGATCAGGCGCGCATCCTTGCCGTGCTCGGTCAGTTCGACGTTGATCATCGGGTTGATGAGTTCGCGCACCCATTCAAAGATCTTCGCGGCTTCGCGCAAAGTCGGGCTGGTGGTGAGGAAAGTCTCGAGGTCGGTCAGATACTCAAATGCGAAGGTTTCGCCAAGCACGAACGGGAAGTGGTGCTGCCGTGACTGTGCGACGCAGATGCGCATGGCCTTGACCAGCTGCAGGCGCGGCACCGTGGCGTTCTCCAGATGCACCAGATCGGTCGGGATGCCGAGCTCCTTGAAGATCGGCTGAATATTGAAGCCGCAGCGCGCGGCCGCCTTGACCCAGTTGGGCAGGGTGATGAAAGGAATCGGGTCTTCGTGCAGGGGCGGCTTCATGCGCTCAAATTCAAGGCCGCCTGCTCGCGGGCTTTTTACGCGGCGGCCTGATATTTCTGCCCGGAAATATGACCGAGCACCAGTTGTGCCAGTTTCGGCAGCAATTGCGGCGGCAGGTCATGGCCGTAGCCTCGGATGATTTCAAGGCGAGAGCCCGGGATATGGCGCGCCAGGTCGTGCGCCGCGGCGACGGGGACCAGCGCATCGTCCTGGCCATGCAGTACCAGCGTCGGCGCCTTGATCTGTTTCAGCAGGGGCACACGGCTGCCGGAGGCGATGATCGCCAGCGTCTGCCGCGCCAGCCCGGCTGGGTAATACGAGCGGTCGAAGGCACGCTCGATCTTTGCGCGCAGGGCGCTGGGTTCGATCGGGAACTGCGGGCTGCCGATCAGCCGCCAGGTCTGCATCGAGTGTTGCACCAGCGATTCCCGATCCAGCTTGGCGGGTCGCGAGAGCAGCCGCATGCGGATCTTCAAGGATGGGCCGCGCAGCAGCGGGTTGCCGCTGCTCGACATCCAGCAGACAAACGTCTTCACGCGCTCGGGATGCCTGGCGGCGAGGATCTGGCCGATCATGCCGCCCATGGAAACGCCGACGACATGCGCGGATCCGATCTTCAGCGCATCCAACAGCCCGACGGTGTCACGCGCCATGTCATCAAGAACGTAGGGCGCGCGCACCCGCAGTCCCAGCATGGCCTTGAGCCCGGCACGCATCAATTTGATCTTGCCCAGACCGCTCAGCCGCGTGGACAGGCCGATATCGCGATTGTCGAAGCGGATGACGTGATAACCCGCCTGCGCGAGCGTCTTGCAGAACTCGTCGGGCCAATGGATGAGCTGGCCGCCGAGGCCCATGATCAACAGGATCGGCGGATGCTTCGCGTCACCGAAACTTTCGTATTCCAGTTCGATGCCGTTGCTTTGTATCTTGCTCATGCAATTCAGTTTACGGTACCGGCAGGAACACCATGCGGGCGACGCCATGCACCACCATGTTGATGGCGCGCTTGTTCCGCTCGGCGGCGATGCTGGCCATCATGTCCTGCATCACGATCATCTTGCCGAAGATGCGCTCGAAACTCAGGTTGAGATCTCCGGTGTCGCTATCCGCGCCGGTGGTCAGCAGGTAGACCTTGCCGTCCGCGCCCTGCCGGTGGCGCAGCCGCCACGACAGGATCTCAATGTTGCGTGCGCTGTTGTAAAGCGCCTGTTCGTCAAGCGCCTGTAGCATGAAGAACTCTTCGCGACCGCCATAGGAAGCGCGGATCATGCCGACCAGCCCGGCCATCAGCGCGAAGACGCGATCGCCCTGGTAATCCGCGCTGAATGCCAACAGCATGGCGTCGGTATTTTTTGCGAAGTCGAGTTCGTCGAAGGCCAGTGACAGGTGCGGCGCGAGCGAAGCGAGGCGGCTCTCGATGGTCTCGCCCGTCGCCTTGGCCAGCTCGCGCGGGTTGCGCTTGTACAGCTTGACCAGCAGCGCCTCCTGCTGCGCGCGCATCTGGCGGATATGCGCATCGGCGACAAAACTGATGTCGTTCTTCGCCAGGTCCTTGACGCGGAAGTCTTCGCACGCCGTGCACACCAGCAAGAGTGCAGCGACGAGCAGGAGACGCACGCGGTTTTCTAGGCAGCCATCTGTCTCAGCATGTAATGCAGCACGCCGCCGTTCTCGTAGTACTCCCATTCCTTCGGCGTGTTGATGCGCACCTTGGCCTTGAAGCTGACGTTCTTGCCATCGGATTTCCTGGCGTTGACCGTGACTTCACCGGCGCCTTTCTTCAGGCCGTCGATGTCGAACACCTCGGTACCATCGAGACCGAGTGACGCAGCGGTCTGACCATTCTGGAAGTTCAGTGGCAGCACGCCCATGCCGACCAGGTTAGCGCGGTGGATGCGTTCGAAGGATTCGGTGATGACGGCCTTGACGCCCAGCAAGATGGTGCCCTTGGCCGCCCAGTCGCGCGAGGAGCCGGTGCCGTATTCCTTGCCGCCCAGCACCACCAGCGGTACGCCGTCCTTCTGGTATTTCATGGCGACGTCGTAGATGGCTTCAACCGGGCCGGCGGCACCGTTGTAGTGGCGCGAGACGCCGCCTTCGACGCCCGGCGTCATCGCGTTCTTGATGCGCGTGTTGGCGAAGGTGCCGCGCATCATGATCTCGTGGTTGCCGCGGCGCGAGCCGAAACTGTTGAAGTCCGCACGCTGCACGCCGTGTTCCATCAGGTATTTGCCAGCGGGGCCGTCCTTCTTGATGTCGCCGGCCGGCGAGATGTGGTCGGTGGTGATGGAATCGCCCAGCACCGCCAGCGCACGCGCACCCTTGATCGTCGGAATCCCCGGCGGCGTCTTGGTGATGCCGGTGAAGTAGGGCGGGTTCTGCACATAGGTGGACTTGTTGTCCCACGGGTAGGTTTCTGATCTGGAGATCTTGATCGACTGCCAGCGCGCGTCGCCTTTGAGCACATCGGCGTAGCTGGCCTTGAACAGATCGCTGGTGACGGCTTTAGTCACCAGGTCCGAGATCTCCTTGTTCGTCGGCCAGATGTCCTTCAGGAAAATATCCTTTCCTTCCTTGGACTTGCCGATAGGTTCTGAAGTCAGATCGAGGTCGGTGCTGCCGGCGATCGCGTAAGCGACGACCAGCGGCGGCGAGGCGAGATAGTTCATGCGCACGTCCTGATGGACGCGGCCTTCGAAGTTGCGATTGCCCGACAGCACCGCGGACACGCTGAGCTTGTTGTCCTGGATCGCCTTGCCGATCGGCTCGTTGAGCGGGCCGGAGTTTCCGATGCAGGTGGTGCAGCCGTAGGCGACGACATGGAAGCCGAGATATTCGAGGTCTTCGATCAGTCCGGCCTTTTTCAGATACTCGGTGACGGCTTTAGAGCCCGGCGCCAGCGAAGTTTTAACCCACGGCTGTGATTTGAGGCCGAGCGTACGCGCCTTGCGCGCGAGCAAACCGGCGCCGATCAGCACCGCCGGGTTCGAGGTGTTGGTGCAAGAGGTGATGGCGGCGATGACGACGGCGCCGTCTTTCAGCTGATAGCTCTGGCCTTTGTCAGTGACGGCAGCAGGGCCAGCGGACGGGCGCATCTTCTGCTCGGCGTCGAAGGCCTTGCGGAAATTCGTCTTCACATCGGTGAGCAGCACGCGGTCCTGCGGCCGCTTGGGGCCGGCGAGGCTGGGCTTGATGCTGGCGAGATCCAGGTTCAGCACGTCGGTGTATTCGGCTTCCTTCGCGTCCGGCGTCCACCACATGCCTTGAGCCTTTGCGTAAGCCTCGACAACGGCGATCTGCTGTTCGCTGCGGCCGGTCAGGCGCAGATAATTCAATGTCTCGTTGTCGATCGGGAAGATGCCGCAGGTCGCGCCGTATTCCGGCGCCATGTTGGCAATGGTGTTGCGGTCGGAAGCGGAGAGATTGCCGACGCCAGGGCCGAAGAACTCGACGAATTTCTCCACCACGCCGCGCTTGCGCAGCATCTCGGTGGCGGTGAGTACGAGATCCGTCGCCGTCGCACCTTCTGCCAGCTTGCCGGTCAGGCGCACGCCGATGACTTCCGGCATTAGCATGGACGAAGGCTGGCCGAGCATCGCGGCCTCGGCCTCGATGCCGCCGACACCCCAGCCGAGCACGCCGATGCCGTTGACCATCGTCGTATGGCTGTCGGTGCCGAAGCAGGAGTCGGGATAGAGCAGTCCATCCTTCTCGAACACCACGCGCGCGAGGTATTCGATGTTGACCTGGTGGACGATGCCGGTGTCCGGTGGCACCGCCTTGAAGTTCTTCAGCGCTTCCTGGCCCCAGCGCAGGAAGGTGTAGCGTTCGGCGTTGCGCTGGAACTCAACTTTGGCGTTCAGATCCAGTGATTCCTTGCTGCCGTAGTGGTCAATCATCACCGAGTGGTCGATGACCAGTTCCACCGGACACAGCGGGTTGACCTTGTCGGCCTTGCCGCCGAGGGTCTTGATGGCATCGCGCATCGCGGCCAGATCCACCACGCAGGGCACGCCGGTGAAGTCCTGCAGCACCACGCGTGCGGGGGTGAAATCGATATCCTTCTGTGGCAGTTTTTTCAGATCGGCTGAAGCAAGCGCCACGACCGTATCCTGAGTGATGTTCACGCCGTCTTCGTGTCGCAGCAGATTCTCGAGCAGGATCTTGTAGGAGTAGGGCAGGCGCGAAACCTTGTACTGCGCCTCCAGTCGGGTCAGGTCGTAGAACGAATACGTCTGGGCGCCGGCCTTGAGGCTGGACTTGGTTTTGAGGCTGTCCGACATTTCAAAAACTCCCTGGAATTTTAGGAACAAGCGCGAGCGTGTCTGGGGCTGCGGATTATACTGGGGTCAGATCGACTGCCGCTGAATGTCCTCCAAAAAAACGTCGCCTGATACCGAAGCGAAGACTGCCCCGGCCGAGGCGGAGATCCTGCGTGAGATCGCCGACTCCAGCCCGGCGCTGTTGTTCCAGCTGCGCAAGACCGCCCAGGGCGAACTCGGCGTGACGTTTGTCAGCCACGCCGTTGAATCGTTTTTCGGCGTCGACAGCACCACGCCGGAAGCGAACTACAAGCTCTTCATGAGCCTGTTGTACTCAGGCGACGGCGACCGTATCGCCAAGGGTCTGGAAAACTCTGCGAAGGACATGCAGCCACGCGACATGGAGTTCCGCGTGCACCGCATGAAAGATGACACCTCAAAGTGGGTCAAGGCCGTCGTCATGCCACGACGGACCGACGACGGCGGTCTCATCTGGAATGGCGTGATGGTGGATATCGAAGCGCAGAAAGCGGCCGAAGCACGCATCGAAGCCACCGAGAAGCAGCTGCGCGACGTCACCGACAACATCGCGGGGGTCGTGTTCCAGCGCCGGCAGGCGCCGGACGGCAGCATCAGCTTCCCGTTCCTCAGCAAGGGGTTCTATCGCATGAACGCCAAGCTGAACTGGGGCAACTACGCGAGCATGCGCGAAACCCTGCAGGCGATTCATCCGGACGACCGCGAAAAGGCGGAACAAGTCGTGAAGCAGTCGGCGGAGACGCTGGAACCCTATGCGATTGACTACCGCCTGGCGATCGCCGACGGCAGTTACCGCTGGATGCGCGGCAGCGGCGTACCGCGCCGTGAGGACGACGGCAGCATCGTCTGGAACGGCTACACCATGGACATCCACGAACGCATGGAGGCGGACGCGGAGATTGCCGCCGCCGAGCACATGCTGCGCGAGCTGACCAGCCGGCTGCCCGGCGTGGTGTTCCAGCAGCGGCTGGAGGCCGATGGCCGCCTCTCGTACCCGTTCGTCAGCGGCAAAATGGCGACGCTGCCCGATGAGTTGAGCTCGGTGCGTGAAGACGCCCGCGGACTGATCGAGCACATCCACGAAGATGACCGCGCGCAGGTGCTGAGCACAGTGGATGAGTCCGCCAGGACGCTGGAGCCTTACCGCATCGAATACCGCTTGCGCACGAAAAGCGGCGCGATCCACTGGCTGCGCACCGAAGCGCAGCCGCACCGAACGGAGGATGGCGCGGTGGTGTGGAACGGCTTCTCCGCCAACATCACGCGCGAAAAAAATGCCGAATCGCGCATCCGCGAAATCACCGCTGCCCTGACCGGCACCGTGTATCAGCTGGTCGCGACCAAGCAAAGCGGGATGCGCTACACCTACGTGTCCGGCAGCGCCGAGGCGGTCTGGGGCCTCAAGCGGGAGACGATCATCGCTGCTGCTCAGAGCATCAACGACCGCATCCAGATCGGCGATTTTCTGGCGATGAACAAGCGCTTCACTGAAGCTTTGCGCTCCGGCATTCCTGTACAGCACGACTACCGCTATCACCATCCGAACGGGCAAGTGCGCTGGCTGCGCACCACCGCCACCGCACGCAAACCCGAACCCGGAGTCGCGGTCTGGAACGGCTACACCACCGATGTCACCGCGGAGCGCGAAGCGCAGCAGCGGCTGACCGAGGTGACCGAGACCATGCCGGGCGCGGTGTTTCAGCTGGTGCCGAACGGCGACAACCGTCTTGAGGTCTCTTTTGTCAGTGACGGCATCGAACGCCTGATCGGCATGAGCAAGGCCGAGGTCGAGAAAAATATTGCGCCCCTGAACGACGTCATCATCGAGGAAGACCGCGCCATCATGACGGCGACGCTGCGTGATTCGTTGCGTGCGAAGACCGCCGGGGTCTGCGACGTGCGTGTGCGTCACCACAAAACCGGGAAGTTGATGTGGATCCGCGCTGCCGCCAGCCCGAACCTGACGAATCCACAGCGCATCACCTGGAGCGGATTCTGGTGGGACATCACCGACATCAAGCAGCTGCAGGACGACCTGAGCCGTGCCCGTGACAACGCGGAAACCCTGCACGACAAGCTGCTCGGCATCACCAACGACATGCCGGGTGCGCTGTTCGAGTTTCGCATGTCGAAGGACCGCGAAGTGGAGATCCCCTATGTCAGCGGCAGCATCCACGCGCTGCTGGGTGTGACCAAGGAGGAAATTGAAAAAGACCGGATGGCGCTGCTCGAGCTGATTCCCGCCGACGCCCAGCTCGCCATCAACACCATGATCCGGGAATCGCTGAAGACCATGCAGCCGCGCAATGCGGATTTCCAGCTGCGCCACAAGACCACGGGCCTGCTGCGCTGGATCCGTGCCGCGGCCATTCCCACCGGTATCCCCGCAGCGCAGAACGTGGTCTGGCGCTCGTTCTGGCAGGACATCACCGACATCAAGGAGCTGCAGCAGGCGCTGGTCGGAGCCAAGGAAACCGCGGAATCGGCGAACCGCAGCAAGAGCGAATTCCTCGCCAACATGAGCCACGAAATCCGCACGCCGATGAACGCGATTCTCGGCCTGTCGCATCTGGCCCTGCGTGCCGACCCGCCACCGCGGTTGAAATCGCATCTGCAGAAGATCGACCGCGCCTCGCGTTCGCTGCTCGGCGTGATCAACGACATCCTCGATTTTTCGCGCATCGAGGCCGGCAAGCTGGGGCTGGAGGAGACGCCGTTTTCACTGGATGCGGTGCTTGAAGACCTCGCCAACCTGACCGGACCGAGTGCGCAGGAAAAAGGCCTGGAGTTTTCCTGCCGGGCCGAGGCTGAGGTGCCGCGTGAACTGGTCGGCGACCCGCTGCGCCTGGGGCAGGTGCTGCTGAATCTGGTCAGCAATGCGGTCAAGTTCACCGAACGGGGGCACGTGCGCGTGAACACCGAGCGTGTGCGCGAGGAGAAGGGACGCGTCGTATTGCTGTTCACCGTCGAGGACAGCGGCATCGGTCTCAGTCATGAACAGCGAAGTCGGCTGTTCAGGGCGTTCTCGCAGGCCGACACCTCGACCACCCGCAAGTACGGGGGCTCCGGTCTCGGGCTTTCCATCAGCAAGAATCTGATCGAGATGATGAAAGGCAGCATCGATGTTGAAAGCGAGCCGGGCCGCGGTAGTCGTTTTTTCTTCACCGCCGATCTCGGCCTGGCCGAAGCTGGTGTCCTGGAAAAACGCGGCGGCCCCATCGCGGGCAAGCCCTTGGAAGGCTTGCGCATCCTCGTCGCCGAAGACAACGACATCAATCTGGAGATCGCACGCGAGGTGCTTGAAGCCGCCGGCGCCAAAGTGGCTTCCGCGAGCAACGGCCGCGAAGCGATCAATGCGCTGAAGGAGTCCAGCTACGACGCTGTGGTGATGGATGTGAACATGCCGGTGTTGAGCGGGCTGGAGGCGACACGCGAGATCCGCAGCTTGCCGCGCTTCGCCAAACTGCCGGTCGTGGCGATGACCGCCAGCGCCATGGCCGATGACCGCGCGCGCTGCCTCGAGGCGGGCATGAACGCGCACATCAGCAAACCGATCGATGTCGATGAAATGATCGAAACCCTGGCGAAACTGACTCGGGGTCAAGCAGTCGTGCCGCGCAAGACATCTGCGGCCGCGCAACTGCCGGACGACCTGCAGGCGCTGGCGGCGCAGCTGGATCTGGTCGCCGCGGTGCGCCGAGTCAATCACAACGCCGTGCTGTACCGCCGGTTGCTGCGCACGTTTGCCGGCAGTAATCGCAGCTGGATGGCTGATGCACAGGCGGCGCTGAAGGAAAAAAACGCGAAGGCGCTCGAGAAAATGGCGCACACCCTCAAGGGCGCTGCTGCCAATCTCGGCGCCATGCGTCTGGCGGCCGCTGCGCTGGAGCTTGAGAACGCCGCCCACAAGGGCTGGACCGGGCTGTCGAGCTATGTCAAAGCCGTGGACAAGCCACTGAAGGATCTGTTGACGGCGCTGATCCCGCTCGAACCTTCGCAAGCCGCGGCTGCATTGGACGGCACTCTGAAGTCGGTGGATCCCGCGCGCTTGCGCCAGCTCAACCGCCTGCTGGCGCATGACGACGCCAAGGCCACCGACCTCGCACAGGCGCTGGCGCAGGACTTTCCGCACGAACCTGGCTTCGGCCAGGTGCTGAAGCAGACGGCAGCCTACGAGTTCGAGGCGGCGCGCGTCACTTTGCTCAAATTGTCCGCACGCCTGAAAATACCGGTATGACAACCAACCGACCGACCCTGCTGCTGGTGGACGACACGCCAGTGAATATCGATGTGCTGCGTGCTGCGCTGGAAGACCACTATGACCTCAAGGTCGCGCTCAACGGCGAGCGTGCGCTGTCGATCGCGGCTGCCGACCCGGCGCCGGACCTGGTGTTGCTCGACATCATGATGCCGGGCATGGATGGTTACGAAGTCTGCCGCCGGCTGAAAGCCGCTGAGCGCACGCGCCGGGTGCCGGTGATCTTCGTCACCGCGCTCAACGACACCGAGGACGAGACCCAGGGCTTCGCCGTCGGCGCGGTGGACTACATCACCAAGCCGGTGAGTCCGCCGGTGGTGCAGGCGCGCGTCGCCACGCATCTCAAGCTCTATGACCAGGAGCGTCACCTTGAAGCCCTGGTGCGCCTGCGAACCCGGGATCTCGACCGCACGCGGCTGGAGATCATCCGCCGCCTCGGACGCGCTGCCGAATACAAGGACGACGAGACCGGCCTGCATGTGATCCGCATGTCGCATTACGCGCGGCTGCTGGCGAAAGCGTCCGGCATGTCCGAGGACGCCGCCGATATCATCTTCCATGCAGCGCCGCTGCACGATATCGGAAAGATCGGCATGCCCGACCGCCTGTTGCAGAAGACCGACGACCTCACCAGCGAAGAGTGGAAGATCATGCGTACGCACCCGGTGGTCGGCGCCGGCATCATCGGCAAGCATGAGAACGAACTGCTGGATACCGCGCGCATTGTCGCGCTCACGCACCACGAAAAATGGGACGGCAGCGGATATCCGCGAGGGCTCAAGGGCGAGCAGATTCCTCTAGCCGGACGCATCGTCGCCATCGCCGACGTGTTCGATGCGTTGACCTCGGAACGGCCCTACAAGGGCGCCTGGACCGTGGATGCGGCCGTGACCTACCTGAAGAAGGAAAGCGGCGCGCATTTCGATCCGACGCTGATCGAGTGCTTCCTGTCGCATCTGCCGGAGATCCAGCGAATCCAGGATCAGTATTCCGAGTTGCCGATGACGGCGTTCGATTAATAAATTTGCGGCGCGCTGTGGCGGATTTCGCCGGCGCCCAGGCACTCGTCACCGTCATATAGCGCTGCATACTGACCGGCGACGGCCGCGCGTTGCGGTCGCGCGAATTCAATTGTCACGCCACCGTCGGCGTTTACTGCTGCGGTGCAGGCCTGCAGTGCCTGTCGGTGACGGATGCGTGCCTGCAGCTCGGCGGGCAGCGGCTCAGGTCGGCGGATCCAGTGAAACGGGGCGGCGATGAGCGCGCAACTCATCAGTCGTGGATGTTCAGAATCCTGTGAAACGATCAACGCATTGCGAGCGCTGTCCTTGCTGATGACGTACCACGGCGCCTCCCGGGCGCCGCGCTGGCCGCCGATGCTGAGGCCGCGGCGCTGACCAAGCGTGTAGAACATCAGGCCCTGATGCTGGCCGATGGCATTGCCGTGCTCATCCTCAATCGGTCCCGGACTCGGCTTCAGATACTGCGACAGGAAATCGCGGAACGGACGCTCGCCGATGAAGCAGATGCCGGTGGAATCGCGGCGCTTGTGATTCGGTAGCCCTGCTTTTTCGGCAAGCTGCCGCACTTCGGGCTTGGATAAATGCCCGACCGGAAACAGCACGCGCTCAAACAGCGGGCGCTCGACCGCAGCCAGAAAATAGGTCTGATCTTTATTGGCGTCGGCGGCGCGCAGCAGGCGCGGGCCGCCGGACGCGGGTTCAAGCCGGGCGTAATGGCCGGTGGCGACGAAGTCGGCGCCGAGGCGCAGCGCATGCTCGCGGAACGGCTTGAACTTCACTTCGCGGTTGCACAGCACGTCCGGGTTCGGCGTCTTGCCGGCTTTGTAGTCCGCGAGGAAGCGATCGAAAACCCGCGTACGGTATTCACGGGAGAAATCCACGCGGTGCAAGGGGATGTCGAGCTCTTCACAGACCGACTGCGCGCTTTTGTAGTCGTCGGCGGCGCTGCAATAGGCCTGCTCGTCCTCGGTCCAGTTGACCATGAACAGCCCGCTGACGCGGTAGCCCTGCTGCTTCAGCAGATAAGCGCTGACGGCGGAATCCACGCCGCCGGACAGCCCCACGATGACGTGCTTGCCGCTCACAACTGACGCACCAGCTCCAGCGGATAGCGGTTGCCGGCGAGATAGTCGTCTACGCAGCGCAGCACAGCCGGACCGCGGTGTTGTATGCGTCGTGCCGCCAACTCTTCGCGCGTCAGCCAGACCGCACGTTCGATGCCGCTGTCCAGCGCACGATGTGGATGATGGCGCAGCGGTTTGCAGATGAAGGCGAAGCGCAGGAATCCGTAACCGAGCTCCGGGGCATCGAAGGCATAGGTGCCGAGCAGGGCTTCGGGTTCGACATCCCAGGCGGATTCTTCCAGCGCTTCGCGACACACGGCGTGCAGCAGCGACTCGCCCTGATCCCAATGCCCCGCCGGCTGGTTGAGTTTGAGTTCGCCTTCGACGCGTTCTTCAACGAAAAGAAAACGTCCGTCGCGCTCGACAATGGCGGCGACCACCACATGCGTGTCGCGTGCCAATGCCACGGGCTTAAAACTTTCCGTTGCGGCGCAGGTGATACCAGGCCTGATGGTCCGGGTTGCCGAGCGTACGCAGCAGGTTCTGCAGGACCGGGTCGGCGCCGGTTTTGGGTCGCAGTTGCAGATGCAGCTCGTAACTGCGATCGGCTTTGTAGCGGGCTTCACCGAGGACTTCGAGAGGGCCTGAAAGGGCGTTGATCTTCACATCCAGGTCATCGCCCTCGGGTGTGATCACGGCTTCGTAATCGCCGAGCGGCAAAGGCGTCTGCGCCAGCGTCCAGCGCAGATCGGCGAGACGCAGGCTGCCCTGCGCGGTCAGTGACTGGTCCTGCTTCCAGCTCAATTCGCCCAGATCCAGTTGCGCCTGGCCTTCAAGCGGCAGATAGGTCTGGCCCGCCATCGTCCCCAGCGACTGCAGGCTGAGCACGCCCTTGAAGTCGCGCACTGTCCAGCGGCCGAGGGGCGACAGGCTGACGCGCGCGGTGAATACTTCCCCTGGATTCGCGCCGGCCGCTTCACCGGTGATCTCGTATCCCAGCTTCACCATCAGCAGCTGAAGCGGTGACAGCTGCCAGCTGAGATTCTCCAGCAGCGGGCGGTTCCTGCTGGTGATGCCGTGGACATGCCCGGACGTAAGGCTGCCCTCGATGCCGAAAAACTGCAGCCCCGGGGTTTGCAGCGGCGCCAGCAGTCGCGGCGCGGGCAGGGTCGCCAGCAGGGCGATGATGAAGACCGTCGTGCCGAGCAGGATCAGACGCGCTGCGCTCATGGCCGCATCAAGGTGAGTTGCGCGCTGACCTGTCCGCCAGCGGCTTCGCGTTCGATGTCAGCGCTCAGGGTGAACACGCCATAGCGTGTCTCCAGTTCGTGCAGCCATCGAGCGAGTGCGTCGAAAGACACAGCTTCGAACCAGACGCGGACTTGTTTGTCGCCCTCAGGCTGCAGGCGCGAGGGCGCCTTGCCGATGGCGGATTGCTTGACCGATTGATCCACGGCCGTGAGCAGTGACAATGTTTTCAGCGCGCTCGGGGGAACGCTGCCGCGCGTGGATTGAAGTTCCGCGCTGATCTCTTCCAGCCGCTGCGCCAGCGCACGTGACTGCATCAACGCGGTCTCGCGGCGTGACTGTAATTGTGAAAGCGGCTCGATGATGCCCAGGAAAATCGCCGTGAGCACGACCGCAGCGATGCCCGCCAGCAGCAGGCGCTGCTCGCGTACGGCGAGGGCGCGCCAGCGTTCGAGGAATTGTTCTTTCATGCCGGCGTGATCTTGAGGCGGATCTGCACGCCGATGCTGCTGGAGTTGGCGGACTGTACTTCGAGCTTGACGTCGCTGCGTTTGGCGAAGCCGTCACGCAAACGGTCCAGCGCCTGCAGATCGTTGCCGGTGAGACTCAGGAACAGCGCGCCGTCCTTGAGTTGCAAGGACTGCAACACCAGCCCGGCCTCGCCGGCCAGTGCGCTGCGTGCGGCATCAAGCAGGGGGAACAGTCCGGATTGAACGCCACCGCCCTTGAGCTGGGTAAATTGCTGCTCGGCCTGCACGGCGAGATCGACGATGCGCGTTTCGGCTGGAAACAGTTTCTGAAACCGCTGAAGGTTGGCGTCTTCCTGCTGGGCCAATTCCTTGCCCAGGCGCACCGCCGAGATTCCCTGGAGCGTCAGCGCGATGACCGCCCATAGGACGGCGAGCGCGGCCGTCAAGCGCCAAGGCTTCCACAAGGCCTGCGTGCCGTGGCCGCGGCCATAGATCCCCTGCAGCAGGTCGATGCACAGCGTTTCTTCAAGGCTGGCGGCCAGACAGTCCAGCCCCAGTGCGCTGCCGGGACGGATATCGGCGCGTGCACCGAGCGCGGAAAAATCCATCGCGGGGCCGATGGGGTAGATGCTCAGGCTCTGGTCATTGCCCGCATCACTGAGCTGCAGATGTGCGGGCAGATCGGCCACCGCGCAGGTGAACCCGGCATAGGTATCGGAGCGCACTGTCGCCTGCGCTGATTCCGCCAGCACCTGCCAGCGTCCCGCACTGGGCAAGGGCAGGCCGAACACATCCGGCAGCAGCAGATCGGGCATCAACCCCCGTGTGCGGAAAGGCTCCAGCCAGTGGTTCATCACCGATCGCGACACCACCGCGACCGGCGTGCGGTCATTCGCCAGCGTGTCGCCGATCGCGAAGTGCAGGGTGTCGACATCCTCGGCGAACTGGTCTTCGAGCGCGTACGGCGCCGCCTGCAGGATTTTCTGCGGCTGTTTGGCCGGCACGCTGACCGAAGTCAGGCGCACTTCCGCGCTTGGCACGAACACCACCAGTCTGCAGCCGGCTGCGTTGTTCAGCGCATCGGCCAGCGGCACGCGTACCGCACGCTGGCGCAGGCCCTTGGCCGGAGACAGGCAGGTCTCGCAGGTGTCATCGCCACTGAGGCGGATATAAAGCGTATCTCTCACGATTAATTGTCGTCGGTGCTGTGGGTCAGCACGACCAAGGGGCCTTGTCGGGGACGGTGAATCGAACTGTATAGGCTGACGCGGCTGCTGCCAATGAAAACCCCGGCGCGCAACTGGAAATATTCGCTGCTGACGCTGGCCAGGTCGGGATCGAAATCAGCGCTGAACGTGCCATCCTGCTTGAGCTTCTGCACGTTGGTTTCCGGCGTTGTCTCGCGTCTTCTGAGGAAGGCCGCAAGTTTGGCTTCGTCCACTGAAACCGCCAGCGAACGCAGCACCGGCTCGCTGGCGGTGTTGAGGTTGACGGCGGTTTTTTTCGGCAAGGCGCAGACGTACGGCCGGAGCGCGGCGAACATCTTGGGCGTGATGTTCTGGACCGCACGCAACTCGCTGACGCCCGAGAACAGCCGATTGCCGGTGCGATACGGCAGTTTCAGATTCAGGTAATACGAATCTTCGGCGCCGAAAGGGGCCGTGGGCGCGCCGTCGGCATCCAGCCAGTCACGGATCAGGTCCGGCAATCCCGGGGGCAATGGCGCACCGCCGGCATTCAACGATGCGATCAAGCGCATGAATTGCTGCTGGTAGACAGCGGCCTTGCTGCCGGCAACCGTGGGATCGAGATTGTTGAGATTGAAGCGGCCCTGCAGGTCAACGACGTTTCCGCTTGCGCTGCCGTAATCCACCGGCAGGCCCGCCACCGACCGTGACCAGTCTTCGTCAAGGCTGTCGATTTGATTGGCGTCGCGGTCTTTTTTGAGAATCGCCATGACCCAGGACTCGACGCCATCAGCAACCCAGGCCGCGCGCTCGGTGTCCTGCAACGTGGTCGTGCGGTGGATCGCACGCTCGGCGGATGACAGCATCCCCGCGGCCGCAATGCTCGCCAGCGCCACCACCAGCATGGCAGTGATCAGCGCAACGCCGGATTGCCGAAACTTGTTCATGTGCGGAACAGGAAACGCAGCTCGCCGGCGTTCCTGGTTACGAGCGTGATTTCCACCGCCAGCGGCGGAGGGCTGTTGGCGATGGCCGGCAGCGCGGCTGGCCACTGGGTCTGCCATTGGCGATTGGCGTCGAGAAAACGCCAGCGCAATTCTTCGACGCCGTCCAGCAACTCGGTCTTTACCGGCTGCGAATCCTGCGCGCGGTCCAGCACCCGCCAGGTTTCGCGCAGCAGTTTTTTATCATCGAGACGATAAGACACCCGCTCGAACCCGGAACGCTCGTGGCCCAGCGGGTTGCGCCAGCCGCCACGGGTGAATTCCGTGCGGTCCACCCCCGGCGAGGCGATGAAGGCGGGTTGCTCGACCCCAAACTCGTCGCGGATCGGCCTTGGCTCCACTTGCTGGAAGTCGCTGCGCAGACGCATATAGGTTTTTTGCAGATCGGCCGTGCGATTCAGCGCTTCCTCGACGCGCGCGCGGCTGGTCAGCACGCTGCTCAGGCCGCCATAGGCCATCACCGACATCACGCCGAAGATGGCGATGACCACCACCAGTTCGAGCAGGGTGAAGCCGCGGCTGGTATGCATGCGTTTCATGGTTCGGTCAGGAATGCCGCCAGCCGGATCAACTCGCCCTCACGGTCCTCGTGCTGAACCGAGACTTCGACGCGCCGCACCTTGGGATCGGGCGTCTCTTTGACTTCAGCCTGCCACTCCCAACTGGCGCCCGACATCTCCAGGGTGCCGTCGCTGCGGCCCGTCGCCGGCCAGGTCGATTCCAGCCCGAACTCGGTCAGCCGGTTGTGCGCGACCCACAAAGCCACGGTCTTGTCGCGCAGATGCACGGCGGTGTCGGCGTAGCGCGCCATGCCCGACAGGATCGCCGCCAATGCGATGCCAAGCACGGCAAGGGCCACCAGAATTTCCACCAAGGTGAATCCGCTTACAGCGTTTTTCGTCCCCAAACCTGGAGTCATGCTCGAACCCTCGCGATGCCGGGCATGACACATTTCCGGCTCAAGCGGCTTTTTCCTTGTATTCCAGCTTGAGTTTGCCCTGCGCATCACCTTCGAGCCGGTAAAAACTCTTCTGTTTGGGCACGCGCAATTCCAGCGCGAATGCGGTGGCTTCGCCGCTCGACCACAATAAAATCTGCGGCTCGAGTTCTTCGTCTTCATCTATGGCGGTCTTCACCGCACGACCCTCGATGCTGAGCTCGACGTAGAACGGTTCCGGCAGTTCGCGCTGTCTCAGCGAGCCTTTGGCTTCCAGCGGTGCCCAGGTGCCTTCGGGTGAGGGCGTCAGAAATTCGTAGGATTTTCCCTCGAAGCGCAGGCCGATCTCGATGCCCTGCGTCTCTGCTTCTTCGGCGGCGAGTTCGATCAGTTTTTCCAGTCGCCTGGCTTCGGTCTCGAACCGTGAATCCTGTGAACGGTTGCCCAGCGACAGGACTGCAAACCCCACCAGGATGCCGATGATGACCAGCACCACCGTGATTTCAATCAGGGTGAATCCGCCACTCCTGCTGTTCACGCCGTGGTTCGCTACTGCGCGTTCCAGTTGCCGATGTCGGCGCTGGCACCTTCGCCGCCCGGTTTGCCGTCCGCGCCGAGGCTGAAGATATCGAGTTCACTTTTAACGCCGGGTTGCAGGTATTGGTATGACGCACCCCATGGATCCTTCGGCAGGCTCTTGATGTAGCCGCCGGCTTTCCAGTTGTTGGCTGGTGGATCGCCGCCGGGCTTGCTGACCAGCGCATCGAGGCCCTGCTGGGTGCTGGGGTAGCTGTAGTTGTCGAGACGGTACAGGCTGAGCGCCGACTCCAGCACGCGGATGTCCTGTCTGGCCTTGGCGATGCGCGCGTCATCCGGCCTGTCCATAATGCGCGGCACCACGACCGCCGCGAGGATGCCGAGGATCACCACCACCACCATGATCTCGATGAGGGTGAAGCCCGCAGAACGGCGCGGAAGCGCTGAGAAATTCATGATTTGTCTCGAAAATTTTCGTTGAGAATGATAACAACAAACGCCTCCTATAGTTCCCTTCGGATGTGGCTGCCGCCTCTGGCCGTAATTATTTTCATCGGTCTGTTGGCGCTGGGCGGCGAGCCTTTGCGCGACGCCTTGCGTTACGAGCGCGCCGACATCATCGGCGGTGAATATTGGCGCCTGCTCAGCGGAAATTTTGTCCATTTGAGCCCTTGGCACGCGTTTCTCAACGGCCTCGGCGTGCTGGTGCTGGTGCTGTTGTGCCCGGAGACTTTGCCGTGGCAAGTGTGGCTGCGACGTCTGCTGTTTCTGAGCATGGGCATGACGCTCGGCCTGTTTTTCCTTGTGCCGGATGCGCAGGCCTATGTCGGGTTGTCCGGCGTGATCCACGGCCTGTTCGTGCTCGGCCTGATGCCGCAGGTGCTGAAGAAAGACCTCATCGCTCTCGGCTGCCTGTTGTATCTGCTGGGCAAGATCGGTTACGAGATGTTCGCTGGCGCACCGGTGTCGGACGAAGCCGCGCTCGGCGGCAAGGTGCTGGTGGAATCACATCTGTTTGGAACGCTGTCGGCGTTTCTTTATGGCTTCATATTCCGCACTTACACTCGCGTTGAAACCTTTTCCCTGCGCAAATGAACTACGCATTGCTGTTTCCCGGTCAGGGCTCGCAGTCACTCGGCATGTTGTCTGCGCTTGCGGAGGCGTATCCGGTCGCCGCGCAAACCTGGAGCGAAGCCTCACAGGCGCTCGGTTACGACATGGCCAAACTGGTCAACGAAGGTCCGGTTGAAGACCTCAATCGCACTGAAAAAACCCAGCCAGCATTGCTCGCAGCGGGTATCGCGGTCTGGCGCGTCTGGCAGTCGCACTTGAATTTGGACAAGAACGGGCTTCCAGCGCCGGCGGCGTTCGCAGGCCACAGTCTGGGTGAGTACACGGCGTTAGTTGCCGCAGGTTCGCTGCCGTTCGCCGACGCGCTCAAGCTGGTGCAACTGCGCGGCCAGCTGATGCAGTCGGCGGTGCCGGCCGGCGAGGGCGGCATGGCGGCGGTGATTGGCCTCGACGAGGCTGGCGTGGAAAAGCTCTGTGCCGCTAATCCCACCGGCGCGGTGCTGGAACCGGTCAATTACAACGCACCCGGACAGATCGTCGTCGCCGGACAGGCCGCCGCGCTGGAATGGCTTTATGCCAACGCCAAAGCACAAGGCGCACGCATGGCGATGAAACTGCCAGTCTCGGTGCCCTCGCACTGTTCTTTGATGAAACCTGCCGCCGAAAAACTGATGGCGCAGCTGGAAAAAATCACATTTGCCAAATCAGCGATCCCGGTGCTGCACAATCTCGATGCGCAAGTACGCTCTGAAGCCGACGGCATCCGGACGGCACTGCGCGATCAGCTGCATAAACCCGTGCGCTGGACGCAGACGGTTCAGAACCTCAAGGCTCAGGGTATTGCGGCGATGTTCGAGTGCGGACCGGGCAAAGTGCTGGCGGGTTTGAACAAGCGCATTGATGCCGGCATCAAAACCATCTCACTCGAAGATACGGCAGGATTGGAGCAGGCTCTACAACTGGTCAAAGGTACGGCATGAAACTGCAAGGTGAAGTCGCGTTGGTCACCGGCGCCAGCCGCGGCATCGGCAAGGCCATCGCTGCGCGACTTGCGGCTGAGGGCGCCAGGGTTTTTGGCACGGCGACGACGGTCGAAGGCGCGCAAGCCATCACCACGGACAACATCACCGGCAAGACGCTGGACGTGAAAGACGCCGCTGCTTGCGAAAAACTGCTGGAGGAGATCGGACCGATCTCGATTCTGGTCAACAATGCCGGCATCACCCGTGACACTTTGCTGCTGCGCATGAAGGACGAGGACTGGGATGCGGTCATCACCACCAACCTCACCGCGATCTTTCGCCTGTCGCGCGCGGTGCTGCGCGGCATGATGAAGGCGCGGCACGGCCGCATCATCAGCATCGGCTCAGTGGTCGGCACCATGGGCAATGCCGGGCAGGCGAATTATTGCGCGGCCAAGGCGGGCCTTGTCGGTTTTTCCAAATCGCTGGCGCGCGAGATCGGCTCGCGCAACATCACCGTCAATGTCGTCGCGCCTGGATTCATCGAAACCGACATGACCCAGAGTCTAGGCGAGGAGACGCGCAAGGCGCTGATGTCACAGATTCCTCTGCAAAAGCTCGGACAGCCCGACGACATCGCCGCCGCCGTCGCGTTTCTGGCGTCGAAAGAGGCGGGCTATATCACTGGCGAAACGTTACATGTGAACGGCGGCATGGCCATGACGTAACCCAATCGTCATCTGCCGGCTGGATGACGATGGCGCGAATCTCTTACAATGCACGGACCGTATAACGACACCACGATTCCCAGGGAGCCAACATGAGCAGCATCGAAGAGAAGGTCAAAAAGATCATTGCGGAACAGCTGTCCGTGAGCGAAGACCAGATCAAGCCGGACGCTTCCTTCGTGGAAGACCTGGGCGCTGACTCCCTCGATACTGTCGAGCTGGTGATGGCCCTCGAAGAAGAGTTCGAAATCGACATCCCGGACGAGGAAGCCGAGAAGATCGTCACTTTCCAGGACGTGCTGAACTACATCAAGTCCCACTCCGGCAAGGCGGCATAAGCACGCCGTTATCCATACCGCGCATCTGCGCGGTCAAAATTCATGAGTGATCCCCTCACTGCTCAAGGCAAGCGCCGGGTGGTCGTTACCGGCATGGGCATTGTTTCGCCGGTCGGCAACGATCTGGCGACAGCCTGGGCCAATGTGACCGCCGGAAAGTCCGGCATCACGCTCATCACCCGATACGACGTCAGTACGTTCCCGACCAAGTTCGCCGGACAGATTCTGAACTTCAACGTCGCCGACTGGATGAACCCCAAGGAAGCGCGCCGGGTGGACCCGTTCATCCACTACGGCGTCGCCGCCGCCAAGATGGCGGTCAAGGATTCCGGGCTGGAGATCACCGACGCCAACCGTGAGCGCGTCGGCGTCTGCGTGGGTTCCGGCATCGGCGGCATTGGCACCATCGAAGAACAAAGCAACATCCTGAACAAGGAAGGCATCCGCCGGGTGTCGCCGTTCTTCGTGCCCTCGTCCATCATCAACATGGTGTCTGGGCATATCTCGATTGACCTCGGAATCATGGGGCCGAATCTGGCCACCGTCAGTGCCTGTACGACGGCAGCGCATTCGATTGGTCTGGCCTACCGCATGCTGCAATACGGCGATGCGGACGTGTTCGTCGCCGGTGGCTCGGAAGCGGGTTCCGCACCTGCGGGCATGGCGGGTTTTTGCCAGGCGCGCGCCTTGTCCTCGCGCAACGATGCTCCCGAAAAAGCCAGCCGGCCCTGGGACAGGGATCGCGACGGTTTCGTGCTCGGCGACGGTGCCGGCGTTATGGTGCTGGAAACACTTGAACACGCGCAAAAGCGCGGCGCCCGGATTTATGGCGAGATGATCGGCTTTGGCATGTCGGGTGATGCGCACCACATCACCGCGCCGCCGGAAGACGGCAACGGTGCGCGCCGCAGCATGGTGGCAGCGCTGAAAGACAGCGCCATCAACCCGGAGCAGGTGGATTACATCAACGCCCACGGCACCTCGACCCCGCTGGGTGATGTCGCCGAGACGCTGGCGGTCAAAGGCGCGTTCGACGCGCACGCCAAAAAAGTCGCCGTCAGTTCGACCAAGTCCATGACCGGTCATCTGCTCGGCGCTGCCGGTGGCATCGAGGCGATCTTCAGCCTATTGGCGCTGCGCGACCAGCTGATCCCGCCGACGATCAACTTGGACAATCCCGGCGAAGGCTGCGACCTGGATTACGTTCCGCACACGGCGCGACCGGCGAAACTCAATGTCACCATGTCCAATTCCTTCGGCTTCGGTGGCACCAACGGCACGCTGGTCTTCAAGCGCTTCTGATGTTGCATCGTGCGTCCGTCCCCTGCGTGGAAGGACCGCCCGACTTGTTTCAGCTGCATTGCCGCCAACCCGCTGACTATCCGTTCCTGCTGCAGAGTGTTGCCGGGGCAGGGCGCTACGACATCCTGTTTGCGCATCCAGGACAGACGCTAGACGCGGAACACCCGTCATTTTTCGATCAACTCAACCGGGCTGCCGTCGCTGAAAAATACGATGGCCCCGCGGGCGATCTGCCCTTCATCGGCGGCTGGTTTATCTACCTGGGCTACGAATGGGCGGGAAAGATAGAGCCTGCGGTGCACTGCCCAGCAAGCCCGCACCGCTTGCCGGGCGCACTGGCCGTGCGATGCACGGCGGCAATCATCTTTGACCATCAGCGCTGCAGGCTTGAACTCGTCGCAGAAGACCAGGCAGGACTTGCACGCCTGGAAAACGATGCGGCAGGTTTAGCGGGCAGCACGGACACTGCGCTGCAGAATCTCGCTGAGCAATGCGACGAAGAGCCCGCGCAGCAATTTATCAAGGGCGTCGATCGCATTCTCGATTATCTGGCGCAGGGCGATGTGTTTCAGGTCAACCTGTCCCGCGGTTGGCGCGCCAGACTCAAGGCGGGCTTCAGCTATCAGAACGTTTACCGGCAGTTGCGCCGCACCAATGCGGCGCCATTCGCCGGACTTCTGTGCTGGGATGGCGTCGCGGTATTGAGCTCATCACCTGAGCGTCTGCTGGAGATGCGCGACGGGTGGGTGCAGACGCGGCCGATCGCCGGCACTCACCCGCGTCATGCTGACCACGCGCTCGACGATGCGCAGCGAGCGCACTTGCTCGCAAGCTTCAAGGAGCGGGCCGAGCACATCATGCTGATCGACCTCGAGCGCAACGATCTTGGCCGCGTCTGCGAACCCGGCAGCATCGAGGTGGACGAACTGATGCAGGTTGAAAGCTACGCGCATGTGCACCACATCGTCTCCAGCGTGCGGGGCCGATTGCGTCCCGGTACAGCGCCCGGCGATGTCCTGAGCGCGGTATTCCCGGGCGGCACCATCACCGGCTGCCCCAAGGTGCGGGCGATGCAGATCATCGCGGAGCTCGAAGGCGTCGGCCGCGGCCCCTACACCGGCGCGATGGGTTACCTCTCGCGAGACGGCCACATGGACATGAACATCCTGATCCGCAGCATGGTTTGCGATGGGCGTGAGATTAGTTTTCGCACCGGCGCTGGCATCGTCGCCGACTCAAAACCCGAATCCGAACTGGCAGAAACGCGGGCAAAAGCGCGCGGTATGCTGCTGGCATTAGGCATTGAAGAAACCCGATGAGACGTCTCGCACTCCTGCTGCTTGTAGCCGCGACCGCGTTCGCCGGCGTGATGTGGGATGCCCGCCAGAATCTGCTCGAAGTATGGTCGCTGAAACAGGAAACATTGATTCCGGTGATGCCTGGACAAAGCATCAAAAATGTCATCCATGCTGTTGAACGGGAAGGATTAATAAGACAAGGCCGAGCAGGTTTCTATGCCGCGATCTATCTGAGACTAAAAGGACTCGGCAGCGCCATGCGGGCCGGCGAATATCAGGTCAAGCCGGGCATCACCACGCTGCGGTTTTTGCAGCAGGTGACTTCGGGACGGACGTTCTTTCATCAGGTGACCTTGATCGAAGGCTGGCGTTTCAGCCAGGCGCTGAAAGCGATCCAGGCCCATCCGACGGTGCGAACCACCCTCAAGACCAACAAGCCGGCCGAGATCATGAAGCTGCTCGACAGCCCCGGCGTGCCGTCCGAAGGCAGCCTGCTGCCAGAGACCTATCATTTCGCACGCGGAGCCACGGACATCTCGCTGTTGCGCCAGATGCGTCAGTCAATGAAGAACGTACTCGCCAGAGAGTGGGAACGGCGCGAGACGAATCTGCCGTATCGCAAGCCGATGGATGCTTTGATCATGGCCTCGATCGTCGAGAAGGAAACCGGCCGGGCTGCCGAGCGCAAGGAGATCGCCGGAGTTTTCGTGCGCAGGCTGCTGAAGAAAATGAAGCTGCAAACCGATCCGACCGTGATCTACGGCCTCGGCGAGCGTTTCGATGGCAATCTGCGCCGCCGCGACCTGCGTCGGGACACGCCCTACAACACCTATACGCGCTACGGACTGCCGCCGACCCCGATCTGCCTGCCGGGGCAGGCGGCGATCCATGCCGCCCTCAACCCGGAACCCGGTAACGCTCTGTATTTTGTTGCGCGCGGGGACGGCAGCCATTATTTTTCGGCGACACTGGACCAGCACAACGCCGCTGTGCGCGAATTCCAGATAAAACCGTCGAAGAAGAAAAAGACATGAGGCGCAAGCGTGGGCGGTTCATCGTGCTGGAAGGCGGCGAGGGTGCCGGTAAAAGCACCTGGGCCGTTTTTATCCGCGACTGGCTACAAAGCCAGGGCCGCAAGGTTGTGAGTACGCGTGAGCCGGGCGGCACGCCCCTGGCCGAAAGCATCCGCAAGGTTCTGCTCGAAGGCCGCGACCACATGCCGGCCGAGAGCGAACTGATGCTGATGTTCGCGGCGCGCGTCTCACACATCAAAGACCTGATTGAGCCGGCGCTGATGTCAGGTCAGGACGTCGTCTGCGACCGCTTCGTGGATTCCAGCTACGCCTATCAGGGCGCTGGACGCGGGCTGCGCCGTGAGTTGATCTCTGCGCTGGAACGCATGAGTCTCCAGGGCCTCAAGCCTGACCTCGTTCTGGTGTTTGATCTGCCTCCCGTCGTGGGTCTCGCACGCGTGCAGAGGCGCGGCGCGCAGGATCGTTTTGAGCGTGAGCCGCTGGCGTTTCAAACCCGTGTGCGTCGGGAATTTCTGCGTCGCGCGCGCTTGGCGCCTAGGCGATACCGCGTGATCGACGCCTCGCAACCGCTGGAAAAAGTCCGTGTGGATCTGTTGAAAGTTCTGGAGAAAACCCTTTGAGCTGGGTGGTGCTGCCCTGGCAGCAGGCCGCATGGGCGAAAGTGCTTGATGCGGAGAAAAACAACCGCTTGCCGCATGCCTGGCTGCTGGCCGGGCCTGCAGGTACCGGCAAGCGTCACTTTGCGCGGGGCATGATCGAGCTGCTGCTCAATGAAGAGGCTGCTCCTGATGCCGCACATCAGCTGCTTGCCGCGGGCCATCATCCGGACTTGATCCGGCTGGCGCCGGAAGAGGATAAAAAACAGATCGCGGTCGAGGCCTTGCGCGAGGCGATGACGCGGCTGGCGCTGTCCAGCCATCGCGGCGGACGGCGGATATTGCTGGTCGAGCCAGCGGACGCGCTCAATGACAACGGCGTCAATGCGCTGCTGAAAACGCTCGAGGAGCCGCCGGCGGCCGCGCACCTGATCCTGATTACCGAGCGCTTGATGTCGCTCAAACCGACGTTGCGCAGCCGTTGCCAGATTCTGCGGCCGGGGTTGCCGACAGCAGTTCAAGGGCTTGGTTGGATAAAGCAGCATGCACCTGATGTGCCTGCGGGAGTCGCGGCACATTTCGTCCGTGCACCGTTGAACGCGCCGGCTGAGATCGAAAACCAGAACTGGGATCCACAAGCCTGGAGCGAGCTGCTCGGCGGCATGGCGGCAGCGTTCAAGCGCATCGAAGCGATGAGTCAGAAGGACCGTAAAAACCAGCTATTGCCCAGTCTGCGCTGGCTGATGCGCGAAGGGGTTCAGGCGCTGCGCGAACATTTGCGCGGTGCTGATGTCGCGCGCCCTATTTTCAACCGGCTGGGTGCCACCGCATTGGCGGACTGGCTGCTTGAAGCGGCACAGTCGCATCGCGCGCTGGCCGGGCAGGTCAGCGCCAACCCGCGAATGCTGCTGGAGTCGCTTATGATTGGGCTGTACGAAAGAGTGAGTGCGAAGCAATGAGCAGACCCGGCGGCGCCCAGCCTGGAATCCTGACACTGAACATCAAGGACAAAAGCGCCTTGTATGTCTCGTATATGCCGTTCATCAAGAATGGCGGACTGTTCATCCCCACCAACAAGGCCTACAAGCTCAGCGACGAAGTGTTCATCCTGCTGACCTTGATGGACAGCGCCGAGCGCCTGCCGGTCGCCGGCAAGGTCGTGTGGCTGACCCCGCAGGGCGCGCAAGGCAAGCGCGCGCAAGGCATCGGCGTGCAGTTCAGTGCACAGGACGCCGGCGCCACGCAGAAGAAGATCGAATCGCTATTGGCGGGCGCCCTGGGCGCCGACCGGCCGACACATACGATGTGACCGTGGGCCTACAGGCCCGCGGTCATCCTGGGCGACAGCGAAGGATCCGGCTTTACGCCGCTTTCGGCGGAATACCCTTGTCCAGCACATAGGCGTCATAGCCTTTCTGCGTCAGCACGAACACCGCCACCGAACTGCGACGTCCTGTATCGCAGCAGACGACGTAGGTCTGCTTGGAGTCGAGCGTCGCAAGCTTCATGCGCAACATGTAGAGCGGCGCGTTGATGCTGCCAGGCAGGCTGTGTTGCTGGAATTCAGTGGGCAGGCGCACGTCAAGCCACACGGCCTTGCCGTCCTTGACCATGGTCTCGGCTTGCGAGAACGGGATTCTTCGCGCCAGCGGATCGTTGAGCAGGTTGCGGAAGTCGTCCTTGGACAGCTTCATCAGCTTGCCGCGCGTGAGCATGGTGATGGTCGCGTTGCGCTTGGCGTCCGAGATCAGCGCTTCCTCACCGAAGCACGAGCCCGTCTCCAGTTCTGCCAGTTTCACCGGCTTCTGGTTGGGCTGTTCGCGAGTGACGATGCAGCGGCCTTCGATGATGACGTAGAAGAAATCGCCTTCGTCCCCCTGCTTGACGACGATGTTGCCCGGCTCGACTCGGATTTCCTGCATCTTCATGAACATGGATTGCAGGTTGGAAGGCGGCACCATCTGGAAGGTGCGCATCTGCAGCAGCTTGCCCATCCAGTCGCCGGAATCCACTTCCTGTCCGGACAGCTCGGACACTTCGAACGTACCGGTCTGGTCCCAGGTCAGCATCACGTCGAGCAATCCCGCGTCGACCGCCAGATAACGCACGGCCGACAGGCATTTGGCCGAAGCCTTGCGTGGCGACTGGTGGGCAAGCCGGTGCAGCGAATGCGCATCGCCGCCGGTGATGCGGCCCAGCGATTTGCCATTGGAATCTTCCAGTCCGACATCGCCGGACAGCACGTAGATCGCCTGCTTGGCGGTGTCGCCGACCTTGAACAGATATTCACCGGGGCGTGCCGCGAGAATCTGGGATTTACGCGCCAGATCGGCCTGACTTTCGCGCTTGAGCGAGCTCAAGGGAACGAGCGTCACGAACAGCGAAGGGTCAACCGTGAGAGCGTCCGCAGCCATGGGTTTCAGTGTTTGGATTCCAGCGATTTACACCGGGAAAGATAGCATGGATGATGGGGCAGCAGCCCGTCATTCAATCGGCAACAGCTCTTTGAGCTTGCGCCAGCCGCCGTCCACGGAATAGACCTGCCGGTAACCCATGGCCTGAAGGGCGTCGGCGGCCAGGGCCGAGCGAAACCCGCCGCCGCAATACAGATACAGCGGCTCGTTCCGGTCCGGATGCTTGGCCTCGATGTCACGTTCGATCACACCCTTGCCGATCCACTCGGCGCCCTTGACGTGGCCGGCCGCGAACTCGCTTTCTTCGCGCGTATCAATCAATTTGGCCTTGGCATCGGCCTTGAGCCGCGCGGGCAGTTCGGTGGCATCGATCTCTTTGATGCGTGCTTTGGCCTGATTGACCAGTGCGAGGAATCCAGGGGCGTGTGCTGCAGCCATGCGCGGCTCCGGTGGCGGATATTTCTGACATTTTAGGCGCAGATCGCGTGCTAGATTACCGCGCGACGGAGGATCCATAAAAATGATGCGTGTGAGTTTATTTGCGCTTGCGCTGTTGACGCTGACGGCTGATGCCGCGGACCCGATCACGCAGTCTTACGACGCCACCCTCGACGCCAACCAGAAGGCGCGCAGCTCGCAGCAGACCATCAACAAACTCGACGACCAGACCCGCACTGCGCTGGAAAAATACCGTGCCGTGCTCTGGCAGGCACAGCAGCAGGCGGTCTACGCCAAGCAGCTGGAGGAGATCGCCGCGACCCAGGCCGCAGATAAAGCCTCGCTGGAAAAACAGCTGGCCGGCGTTGGCAGCACCGAGCGCGAGATCCTGCCGTTGATGCTGCGCATGCTGGACTCGCTGGAAAAATTTGTCGCGCTGGACCTGCCGTTCCTCAAAGCCGAACGCAACGAGCGCATCGCTGCCCTGAAGCGGCTGCTGGCCGACCCGCAGACTGGCGTCGCCGAAAAATATCGCCGGCTGGTCGAGGCCTATCAGGTCGAGACCGACTACGGTCGCGGGCTTGGCGTCGAGCGCGCCGAACTGCCGCTCGCAGGCAGCGCCAAGATCGTGGATGTGCTGCGGGTCGGTCGTACCGCCTTGTTCTACCTGTCGCTGGATGGTGACGACACCGGTCGTTGGGACGCGAACGCAAAGAAATGGGTGGAGTTGAGCGGGAGCTATCGCAGCGCCATCCGCAAGGGACTGAAGGTGGCGCGCGAGACCACCGCACCGGAATTGCTGACGCTGCCGATGCCCGCGATCAGTGCGCTGGCCGGGGTCGCGCCATGAAACATTTCTGGATGTCGCTGACCCTGATGTTGCCGTGCGTCGCCTTCGCCGCCAGCGCGGATGACCTGCTGAAGCAGGTGCAGGAAAGCAGCCGCGCCATGAGCCGCCAGAACGAGGCGCGTGAGCAGCGTTTTCTTAAAAACCGCGACGAGCAGGCCGAATTGCTACGCCAGGCTGAGGCCGAACTGGCCGGCGTCAAGGCGCGCGCCGACCGCATCAAGGCGGGATTCGATGGGCGCCAGAAGGAGATCACCGAGCTCAAGAATCGGCTGCAATTGGCCTCGGGCGACCTGACGCAGCTGTTTTCGGTTGCCAGACAGGCCGCCACGGATTTTCGCGCGAGCGCGGCCGATTCGCTGGTCAGCGCGCAGTATCCGGAACGCATCGCCTTCCTCGATACGCTGGCCAAAGGCAGTGCGGTGCCGGGCATGGCCGAACTTGAGCAGTTCTGGTTCGTCCTGCAACAGGAGATCACCGAGAACGGCAAGGTCTCGCGCTTCAGCTCCTCGGTGGTGGACGCCGATGGCGTTGCGCGTCCAAGCCAGGTCGTCCGGGTCGGCAGCTTCACCGCTTTTGCCGATGACAAATATCTGTCGATCGTCGGCGGCGGTACGCAGCTGGCGGCGCTGACGCCGCAGCCCGGTGGCGGCTATGCCGATATGGCCGAGGACTTCGCCGACAGCGGTGGCAATGCCGACATCCTGATTGATCCTTCGCGGGGTGCCCTGCTGGCGATCGAATCGCAGAAACCTTCGCTGTTCGATCGTCTCGAGCAGGGCGGGGTGGTGGGTTACGTCATCATGGTCATCGGCGTGGTCGGGCTGTTGCTCGCCCTGGCGCAACTGGCTTATCTGTCGTCGGTCAATGGCAGGATGCGTCGTCAACTCGGGCAGGCGCAGACGCCGACCGCAGACAACCCGCTGGGACGCGTGCTTGCCGTCTACCGGCAGCTGAAAACCAGCGAAGACGCCGAACTGATGGAATTGCACCTGTCCGAAGCGGTGCTCAAGGAAACGCCGCGCCTCGAGCGCTTTCAGTCGCTGCTCAAGCTATTTACCGCCGTGGCGCCGTTGCTGGGCCTACTCGGTACCGTCACCGGCATGATCGTCACCTTCCAGGTCATCACCGCTTTTGGCACCGGCGATCCCAAGCTCATGGCCGGCGGCATCTCGCAGGCGTTGGTGACGACGGTGCAGGGTCTGGTGGTCGCCATCCCGATCCTGTTCCTCAACACACTGTTGATGTCGCGTTCACGTGCGCTGGTGCAGATTTTGGACGAGCAAAGTGCCGGCCTGATCGCGCGCCGTCTGGAGTCCGCGCGTGCTTGAGCTGATCTGGGCCGAAGCACTGTCCGCTCCGTTCCGCGGGCTTGAAGAGTTTCTCGATGCCGGCGGCCCGGTCTTGTATGTGATCTTCGTCGCGGCGGTGATCCTGTGGACGCTGATCATCGAGCGTTACTGGTTTTTCCTGCGCCAGCACCCGCGGCAATGCTCGACCTACGCGGGCGAGTGGGGGCGGCGGCGTGACAAGCGCTCCTGGGGTGCGCGCCGCATCCGCGAGGAATTGTTGTCGCGCGCCAAACTGGCGATGACCGCGACGCTGCCGCTGATCAAGATGCTGATCGCGTTGTGCCCGCTGCTGGGATTGCTGGGCACCGTCACCGGCATGATCGAAGTGTTCGACATCATGGCGGTCAAGGGCACCGCCGATGCGCGCGCCATGGCCTCCGGCGTGTCACGCGCCACCGTGCCGACCATGGCCGGCATGATGGTCGGCATCAGCGGTCTGTTCTTCGCCACGCGTTTCGACACGCGGGTGCGTACCGAGACCGAACTCCTGGCGGACCGGCTGGACTACACGTGAAAATCCGCCGCCACTCACAGACCGTCGACGAAGGCGGCATCGATCTCACGCCGATGCTGGACGTGATCTTCATCATGCTGATCTTCTTCATCGTCACCACTTCGTTCGTGCGCGAATCCGGCATCAAGATCAACCGGCCGAGTGCGCAGACCGCGCAGAAAGAAGAAAAGACCAGCATCCTCGTCGCCATCTCGCCCGAGGGCGAGATCTGGATCGATCGCCAGCGTGTGGACATCCGCGCGCTGCGTGCCTCGATCCAACGTCTGCGTGCGCAGAACCCGGAGGCGGGTGTGGTCATCCAGGCCGACCAGAACGCGCGCGCTGGCCTGATGGTCGAGGCCATGGATCAGGCGCGACTGGCCGGTGTGCAGAACGTGGCGGTGGCAGCCTCACCCAAAGCGCGCTAATCATGCGTCGCACCTTCGGCTCGCTGGGTCTGGCGCTGCTGGTCGTTATCGCACTGTTCCTGCTGATGCGCTGGATGATCCTGCCGCCGGAAGGAGACGGCATTGCACCGGCCGTGACCGAGGGCGTGGACATCGTGCAGGCCCGGGAACAAGACGAGCCCGAAGACGAACCCCTGCAGCAACTGCAGGCGGCGGCTCCGCCACCACCGCCGACGCCCGCAGCGCTGGATTTCGACGGTCCCAAGCTGCCAGTACCGAGCGCCAGCGTGTTCAGCGCGGTTGGCCCGATCCGCATTGATACCAAGATCGGCAGCGGCAGCAAGCTCGGCGGCGGTGCCTTTGGCGGTTTCGCGCGCGGCGGCGGAGGCGGTGCTGGCGGTGGCTTCGGTCGCGGCGAAGGCTTCGTCGGCAAGGACCTGATCCCGCTGTCCACCGCGCGGCCGCAATTCCCCGAGTACGCCTACCGGCGCAGCATCGAGGGCTGGGTCGAGGTGGTTTTCACTGTGATGCCCTCCGGCCGCGTACAGGACGTGAAGATCATTGACGCCAATCCCAAGGGTGTGTTCGAAGCGACCACGGTCGAGAGCGTGTCCAACTGGATTTATGCGGAGCACTCGAAGGCGCGCTCGGTCAAGCAGCGCGTGGATTTCAAGCTCGAAGACTTCAAGTACAACTGGCGCTAAGAATGTCTCGCGCAAAGACGCCAAGGCGCCAAGTAAATAACAAGAAAGATTCTTTCTTTGCGTCTTTGCGTTTTTGCGCGAGTTTGCTATTGGTTTTTCCCGCAGGCGTTTTCGCAGATCAATACCGTAGCCAGGTCAAGGAACTGGACTCGCCGCCACCGACGCAGACCAAGCCGGCGGATGAGGCGACGTTGCTGAATTCGGTCACGGATTCCTACGCGAGGGCGTTGTTGCTGCGCGACCTGGCGAGCAGGTCCGCTGGCAACAAGGACTACGCGGCGGCGGCGAAATACCTCGAGCAGGCAATCGAACTGAATAGCCTGTCGGGGCCGGCGCTGGAGGAAATGCAGAAAGACCTCACCCAGCTTTTCATTGCATCGGGCCGGCCCAAGGAAGTCATCGCCGCGCTGGAAGCCACCGTGGGCAAGGATCCACAGGCGTCGCCGGAAATGCAGGCGGCATTGGCCTCTGCTTATGTGCAATACAAGCGTTACAAAGCGGCGATTCCATTACTCGAGCGCGCGATTTCAGCAAGACCCAATCCTGACGAAACCTGGTTGGCGGCCTTGTTGTCGGCGTACCAATTCGAGAACCGCGAGAAAGACGCAATCGCCGTGCTGGAGAAACTGATCCGCGTCAATCCGGCGCGGCGCGACTACTGGCTGGGCCTGGCGGCGCTGCAGTTCAAGAGCGGCCAGAAGGAGCGCGCGCAAGCGACCCTCGAATTGGCGCAACGTCAGGGACATCTGCAAAACGTGGAAGAGCGGCTGCAGCTGATTGGTCTCACCGCGCAGATCGGTGCGCCATTTGAGGCGGCTTCGCTGATGCAGTCGTGGATGGACGGCGCTCAGCTGCCCGCCAATGCCGACAACTGGAAACTGCTGGCAGGCCTGTGGACGACGGCGCGCGAGTTGAAGCTCGCTGCCAAGGCTATCGAACAGACCTTGCGGCTGAAATCCGATCCACAGCTTTTTTTGCAGCTGGGCCAGCTGCAGATGGATCGTGAAAATTACGGTGAAGCCGCAAAATCACTGGAAGAAGCCACCAGCCGTGGCGCGCGCAGCGGTCCGGCCCTGCTGTTGCTGGGCATGGCGTATTACCAGCAGGCGGATTTCGACAATGCGCTGCGCGCATTCCGCGGTGCGGCGGATTTTGGCCAGAGCCGTGCGCAGGCCGAACAATGGGTCAAGTTCCTTGGCAGCGATGCGGCGCGTGGCGCCATCCGCTCGGCACTGAGATCCACGCGCAAGACGGCGCGCGTGGAATCAGAGAATCTCAGCGCTCGCCTGCAGGGGCCGGTGGTGGCGGTGACCGTCGGCATCCCACTGGCGCCGGATCTGCCGGGGCGCATCTCGGACCGACCGACTGTTTTCAGCGGCAACCTGACGCCCATCGGCGCAGAAAGCGCAGCCAACAGCGCCGGCACCATTCCAGCATGGACCGGCGGGCTGACGAAGGAACAGTGGCCCGCCAACTTCAAGCCCGGTGGGCGGTTGACTGACCCTTACGCCGACGACAAACCGCTGTTCGCCATCAGCAAGGCCAACGTTGCGCAATACGAGGACAAGCTGACTTCGGCGCACCGTGCGCTCATCGCCAAATATGCGGATTACACGATGCCGGTGTTTCCCACGCGCCGCAGCGTCGCCTATCCGCAAGCCATCTACGACGCCAGCCTCGCCAACAAGGGCAAGGCGAAATTGCTGGGTTCCGACGCGCTGACCGGCGCGCGCCTCGGGGTGCCCTTCGCCGAGCCGCAGAACGGCGTCGAGGTGATGTGGAACCACCGGCTGCGCTATCGCGGAGATTCGGTCGACGGGCAGGGCCGCATCGCGGTGGTGCGACCTGACGGCGACTACTCGCTGGGTGCGCAGAAACTACGTGTGCTGTTCCGCTACGGCAACCTCAAGGACCCGGTGGACATCGCCAAGGACAACGAGATCGTGCTCGGCGTCATCAGCCTGTCCGAGGGTGGTCTGTCGCCCGAGTTCGTGGTGCTGTTCCACGAAACCGCCAACTCCATGAAGAAGGCGCGCGGCATCTGGGCGCTGATCATCCGTGTCGGCAGGATGCTGCGCATCCCGCCGGTGGGCTACGACCAGCCGCTGTTCGGCACCGATGGCATTTCGTATATCGACATGATCGACATGTACAACGGCGCGTTTGATCGCTATGTCTGGAAACTCACCGGCAAGCGCGAGATGTACGTGCCGTACAACAGCTTCCGGCTCAATGACGGCCGCTATAAGAACGCGCAGTTGCTCAAGCCCGGGCACTTCAACCAGGACGCCACGCGTTACGAGCTGCACCGCGTCTGGATGATCGAGGCCACCGAGCGCGAAGGCAAGAAACACAGCTTCGGCAAGCGTGTGTTCTATGTGGACGAGGATTCCTGGAACGTGCTGCTGGTCGAGAACTACGACCGCGAGGGTCGCCTCTGGCGCTTCCAGGAAGGGCATCTGCTGCCGTTCTACGAATCGCAGTCGGCGAATACCTTCCCGTCTCTGACTTACGACCTCAAAGACAGCCGTTATGTCGCTGAACGTCTGCTGTCCGAGGACCCGCCGCTGAAGTTCAACCTGCCTGACATTGACGACCAGGAATTCCTACCGGCGAACGTGAAGAATCGGTATTCACGTTGAGCTGCGTCATTCCGAGGAACTGCGGTGACGAGGAATCTGACAGATCATTTGACTGAAACGCACTGATTCCTCGTTACGCTACGAACCGACATCTTTTGATTAGCCCAAACTCCAGCGTTCACGTGCGCCAAGCGAGCGAGGGAACTCGAGCCCGTAGGGCGAGGGCGTTTCGTGGAACGCCTTGTTATGCGCTGCTCTTGATCCATCTATTTTCTAATGAGACTCATCAGATGGTCCGTACAGTATCTCTCTACGCCGTTCGGCCCGCGAGACCGATGCAGCGCAAGCGAAGTACATTGATCGCACGAACCTTGCCCCACGTCCCGAACAACCGATAGGCCAAGCAGAGCGGTCGGCACTTCGTGGGCATGCTTCCCGTCTCGCCACCGCATTGCCACCTCCAGTATCTTTGCGGGCTGTCTCCGCCATGCCTCGAGCGTTAAGATGACTTCCGCTCGTGCGTTTCGGACTTCTGAAAGGAATTCTAAGCCCGCCTCTATTTTTTCAGCGAAGGCGTCCGGGTCGCGGTCAGCACCGCGACCCAGGTGAAGCGTCAGGGGATGAGCCGAATCGCGAATGGCTTCGCCTGTCTGGGAGTCCACGACCCTCTCTTGATACCAATCGTCTTCGCGGTTGAATAGTCGGCTCACCCAGACGATGCGCTGATCCTTATTGCGGGTCTCCAACCGCAGCACGCGCTCAATTCGTTTTCCCGAGAGATGGTGCGAAACCTTGAATGTGTGATTGTCGCCACGCGGGCTGCTGGCCGGAGGCTCGCACTTGGCTTCGACACCTTGGGCCCAACACCGCCAGCATCGGTTGTCGTTACCAGAAGGGTCTCTAAGCGCGGGAGTGTCGCACTTTGGGCAGGTAAGCAGCTCGATCACGTCAGCGGCGTATAACGCCAACTAGACTGTAAAAGCGTGGTCCAATCTCAAGGTATACATCACTCGCCTGCTATTTACCCGGCGTTGCGATGCGCCCGATACCGAGTTCGCTGGTCACCAACAGGCCATCCTTCCAGGGGAGTACGGCTGCGTAGCTGGCGCCTGTGTCATTAGAGCTCGCGAGCCGCGCCTTATTGTCGGCGCCGACCAGCAGCACAGCGCCGTCCGCGCCGACCAGCAAGGCATCGCCGCTGGGCAATATCGTGCCGCTGTAGAACGACTGCACGGTGCCGGTGTTGATACGCGTCCACGCGTTGCTGCGCACGTCCGAGGTCGCGAAGACGTTGCCGCGCAAGCCGAACACCAGCGCGCCGCGCTCGCCGCGGGGCAGGGCGCCGAACAGTGAACCGTCGTAGGGCAGCTTGAGCCGGCGCCAGGTCTGGCCGTTGTCCAGCACTCCGGCCAGCCCGGTTTCACCGGCGAGGAACAAGTCACCGTTGTTGAGCTTGATCATCGCGTTCAGATGCAGACCGTCCTGCAGGATCGCGGGCGCGACGACCGGCGACCAGGTGGCGCCAGCGTCAATCGTGCTCAGGAACATGCCGTAGGCGCCGACGGCGTAGGCGCGCTGGGCGTCAAGCGCCAGGACGCCGAGTACGGGTTTGCTGTCCTTGGCGTTGAAGCTTTGCAGTTTCCAGGTTTGCCCGCCGTCATCGGTGTGGAGGATCGTCGAATCGTGACCACCGATCCAGCCGTTCTTGCCGTCGGCGAAGGAAACCGCCGTCAGTGTCGCGTGCACCGGCGCCGGCATCTGCTGCCATTGGGTGCCGTCGGCCGAAAGCAGGACGGTGCCGCGGTCGCCAACGGCGACCAGCTGATCGCCGGCCTTGCTGAGACCCAACAACAGGTTTTTGTCGGACAGCCGCGCCATTTCCGCGGCACGCGGTTGCAGGTTGCCCATCGGTTGCGCTGCACCTTCGGCCAAAGCCGCCGCACTGAACCCCAGCAACGCCGCCAAAGTGAATTTGAGCATATGGGTTCTCATGCCACGGCCTCCTTGTAGGCTGCGGTACCGTCATCGGATTTGGCCTTCATCAGGAAAGCCGCGAACGCCGGAAGGAAGATCACCGCGGCAGCTGCGTTGGCGAGGAACATGATGGTGAGCAGGATGCCCATGTCGACCTGGAACTGCAGGCCCGACAGCATCCAGGTGCAGACGCTGGCGGCCAGCGCCAGCGCAGTGACGATCACCGCCTTGCCGGTCTGGTGCAGGGTCTGCTCGTAAGCGGCGCGCAGTGTCATCTTCTTCTCGTTGACGCATTCCTCGAGCACGCTGTAGATGTAGATGCCGTAGTCCACGCCGATGCCCGCAGCGAACGCGGCGACCGGCAGCGTGGAAACCTTCATGCCGATGTCGAGGAACACCATCACCGCATAGGTGTAGTACGACACCAGCGCCAGCGGTATCAGCACGCAGACGGTGCCGGCGACCGAACGGAACGAGGCCCAGACGCAGATGGCGATGCAGAAATACAGCCACAGCAGCACGGTCGGCTCGGTTTCCTCGATCACATCGTTGGTCGCCGCCATCACGCCGACGTTGCCGGTGGCGAGCTTGAACTTGACCGGCGAGTCCGTCGGCTGTTCGGCCGTGAACTTTTCAACTTCGGCGATGATGCCGTCGATCGTGGTCGCCTTGTGGTCGGCGGTGAAGATGAACACCGGCATCGCACTGCAATCCGGGTTGAGCAGGCCGGTGGAGCTGGGGAAGCGCTGACCTGCCAGCACCAGGGCACCGGGTTCGCGCGGCAGCGTCATGAACTTGGGATTGCCCTCGTTGAAGGCGTTGTAGACGATCTTGGTCACCTGCGGCAGCGAGATGGTGGACTGCACGCCCGGCGTGTTCTGCATGCGCCAGGCGAAACGGTCGATCTCCTCCATCACGCGGTGGTCGATGCAGCCGTTCTCCGGGTTCTCGGCGATGACCTTGATGATGTCGACACCGATACTGAACTCGCTGACGATGGTCGCGGAGTCCTGGTTGTAGCGCGAATCCGGGCGAAGTTCCGGCACGCCGTCATGCAACTCGCCAATGGCCAGGTCGCTGTGAACGTGCAGGGCCCAGCCAAAGCTGGCCGCAGCCACAAGCAGGGTGACCGCAGCCACCGGCTTGAGGGTGAATGTGGACAGCATCTTCCATACCGGGACAAAGCTGGCGTCTCGCTTGATCTGGTGTTCGCGGAACTTCTTCGGGTCGCCGAGCTTGGCGTAGGACAGCAGACAGGGCAGCAGGATCTTCTTGCAGACGATCACCGCCAGCAGGCCGAACATGGCGTTGATCGCCATCTCCTGCACGATGCCGACCGGGATCAGCAGGATAGTGCCGAAGCCGACGACGTTGGTGAGCAGGGCGGTGATGCCAGGAATCACCAGGCGACGATAAGTGGCGCGCGAAGCTTCGAGACTGTCACGGCCATGATCGGCGACTTCGTACAACCAGAAACTGGTGATCTGGATGCCGTGCGAGACGCTGATCGCCAGCACCAGGAACGGCACCAGGATCGCGAACGGATCGAGCCCGTAACCGAACATGTGCAGCATGCCCAGCTCCCAGACCACGGCGAGGATGCCGCAGGAGAGCGGCAGCAGCGCGATCAGCGGCGAGCCGGTGTACCACCACAGGATCAGCCAGACCAGGAAAATAGTCAGGGCAAAGAACCCGGTGACTTCGACCGAGGCGTCGGCGATATCGCCGACGACTTTGGCAAAACCGACGATATGGATGTCGACTTCGGAGTTGTAGTCCGGGTTGTCGAGTTCTTCGACCTCGAGCGCGCTGCCGGGATAGGTGCGCGAGGGTTCCAGCGCAGTGATGGTGGAATCGAACTCCTTGAAACGGAACAGCAGTCCGCGGTGGTCGGTATAGCCGACCACGACGACATCGCCGGCTTTCATCGGCGGATCATCGGCTTTGAGCTTGTACTGATACATCTTCTGCGTGGTGAACTGGCGGCGCACGTCTTCGATCAGGTGCGCGGTCTTGACGTAATCCAGCGGCGCGTCGTTGATCGGGTTGCGGTCGAGCAATTCCGAGAACACCATCGCACCCGACAGGTCGTTGGCGACCAGTCGCCCGGCGACCTTGGCCTTGGTGACGTTGGAACGCACGCCTTCAAGCATCTCCTTGGTCGGAGCGTAATCGGCGGGGATGACGTTGCCGCCGTAAAGCCCTTCTTCCCGCACCTCGACATAGCGCACATCGGGCGTGAACAGCGAACTGACGCGCGGGCGGTCCATGCCCGGCATGAAGAAGATGGCATCCGTGAGTTTCTTCAACGTCGCCATGTATTCCGGTGTGTAGATGTCACCGGTGACGCCGGGTTTTTTCAGCAGCGCGAACAGCACCGTGTTGGCGCCGCCGAACTGCTCCTGATACTGCTTGAAGACCTGGATGTATTCGTGGCCCAGCGGCAGCTGCTTCTCAAAACCGGTGTCGAGTTTCAGCTGCGAGGCCTGCCAGCCCATCAACAAGGTCACGAGGAAGATCGTGATCAGCGTGCGAGGGCGTTTGCCGAACACGATCGGTTCGGTGAAACGGATGAACCACTGCGAGAATGCGCCGCGTGCGTCACCGTGCATATCTGGTCTCCCCCAATGCAGATTTATGTTGTTTGAATAAGCCTAGCATGGCGGCGGCGACACGGCCGTTGCGGCGCTCAACCCAGGTAGTTCCTGATCAATTTCCCGAACGCGGGCATCGCCGAGGACAATTCGCGCGACACGTAGCCGCGGAACGTCTTGTAGAACGACTGCGCCGTCGCATTCTGCGATTGCGCGAGCCGCGCGTCGCTCACCGACAGCAGCAGTTCTGCGGCCCGGTCGGCGTTGCGACCGAAGAACACACTAAAATCACCTGTGCCACTCGTGCGAAATTCCTGATGCAGTGGTTCTATGGCGTCGAGAAACTGCGGCATCAGTCGACGTGTGCCGCGCTGGATCACATCGGGCACGGCGCGGTTGGCGGCAACGAGTCCGGCCTTGAAGGTGAGACCCTTGAGGCCGGGGAGGCGTGCGACATGGGTTTCGATGAGTGCGACCACATCGTCAAGAAACTCGTCACGATGATGAGCAACCAGCAGCGTTTCAGTGAGAGTTTTCATTATTGAGCAGGCATGAAAGACAAGGATAAAAAAAGTCTAACCCGTCTGCCGACACGGCCGCTGGAACGCAACCTGCGCCTGACACGGCTGGGGCTCACCGCCGGCAGTCAGATCGCAGTGCACTCGGTCGCCAATCTGTTCCGCAGCCGGAAATCGCAGAAGGAGTCTGATCGCGCGTTCTACCGCGAGCAGGCGCAGAACCTGGCCGAGGAGCTGGGACAACTGAAAGGCAGCGTGATGAAAGCCGGACAGATGCTGTCGCTCTACGGCCAATACTTCCTGCCCGAAGAAGCGGTGCAGGTGTTGTCGGGCCTGCAGGACGACACGCCGGCAGTGGAATGGAAAGTATTGGCGCCATTGCTGGAACATGCGCTCGGCCATGAGCGCTTGCGCGAGCTGGACATCGAGCAGACGCCGCTGGCTGCGGCCTCGCTGGGACAGGTGCACCGCGCGCGCCGCAAAAGGGACGGACTCGAACTGTGCATCAAGATCCGCTATCCCGGCGTCGCTGAAGCGATCGAGAGCGACGTGCGCACCTTGCAGCGCCTGCTGGCGATGACGCGGATGGCGCCGCCGGGCCTTAGCCTGGAATCGATTTTTGATGAAGTGCGGGAGATGCTGCATCGTGAGACGGACTACGGCGCAGAACGACGCTTTACCGAGGATTACGGACGCCGCCTGGCTCACGACTCACGCTTTGTTGTGCCGCGCGTCATCGGCGAGTACTGCAGCGACACCATCCTCACCACCACGTTCGAATCCGGCCTGCACGTCAAGGATGCTGCGACACAGGCGCTGTCGCAGTCCCGGCGAAATGCGCTTTCTGCCAGCGCGCTGGATCTGTTTCTCACGGAATTCTTCAGCTGGGGACAGGTGCAGACCGATCCGCACTTTGGCAACTACCGTATCCGTCCGAGCGAGCAGGGCGACCGTCTGGTGTTGTTGGACTTTGGCGCCACGCGCATTTTTGGGCGTGGCTTCATCGAAGGGTATGCCCAGATTGTGCGCGGGGCATTGCGTGACGACCGCGCCGGAGTGGGCGAGGGCGCCGAGGCCATCGGTCTGATGCAATCCGGATTCCCACAAGCGGTGCAGGATGGGTTTTCCGAGTTATGTGGTTTGATTGTCGAGCCATTCAAGTCAGACAGTGTTTACGACTGGGGACGCAGTGACCTGCCGCAACGCGCCGCGAGCAGCGTGGCGCGTAATGCACTGTCGAGATATTTTCGCCTGCCACCTCGCGAAATCGTTTTTTTGCACCGCCGATTGGCGGGCGTTTTCATTTTGCTGGCAACTTTGCGCGCGCAACTGGACGGCCGTTCAATACTGCTGCAACATCTGCCGGACAAAGTTGCACGTCATTAAAAACCAACATGCGCGTAATTCAGGAGAGCAATATGCTGAAGCAGTGGACGTTCGTGGCCGGCTCGATGTTTTTTTACGCTGTTTCCCTGCCGCTGGCCGCAAAAGTTTCTCCTGAAGAAGCTGCGCAATTGGGCGCCACGCTGACCCCCATCGGCGCCGAACGCGCCGGCAACAAGGAAGGCACGATTCCTGAATGGAAACCCCTGCCGCAGTCCGGCACCCTGAAGGGCCAGTTCGTGGTGCGCCCGGAAATCGATGGCGAGCAACCGCTGTTCACCATCACAGGAAAGAACCTTGCGCAGTACGCCGACAAACTGACGCAGGGGCACCAATATCTGCTGAAGGCCTATGGTGGCTACAAGATGAATGTCTACCCCAGCCACCGCAACGCGGCTTGGCCGGAAGAGATTTACAAGGCGACTGCGGAAAACGCCGTTAAGTGCGAAATCTTCGGTACCGATGTGCTGGACGGCTGCAAGCTGGGGTTTCCGTTTCCGATCCCCAAGTCCGGGGCCGAACCGATCTGGAACCACAAGCTGAAATGGCGCGGCGAAGCGGTGACCCGCTACAACAACCAGATGATCGTGCAGACCGACGGTTCGACCCAGCTGACGAAGATCATCGAGGACGTCGAATTCCACTACGCCTCGATCAAGAAACCCGTGCCGCTGACCAAATCCTACGGCGAGTTTCTCTACTACCTGTCGCAGAGCGTGGCGCCGCCGCGTCTGGCTGGCACCTTCATCCTGGTTCACGAAAAAGCAGGCACCGGGCCTGAGGGCCGCAGCGCCTGGCTGTATGCGCCGGCGCTGCGCCGCATCCGTCGCGCGCCGACCGTGTGTTGCGACAACCCGTACGAAGGGACGGACGGTCACCAGTTTTACGACCAGGTCGACATGTTCAACGGCATCCTCGACCGCTATAACTGGAAGCTGCTGGGCAAGAGAGAGATGTACATCGGCTACAACGGTCACAAGCTGGCCGGCCCAGCGGTCAAGTTCAAGGACATGGCTACGCCCAAGCATCTGAATCAGGACCTGCCGCGCTATGAGCTGCATCGGGTATGGGTCGTCGAAGCCAGCCTGCGCGCAGGCACCAGTCACACCTTTAAAAAGCGCGTGTTCTATGTGGATGAGGACGGGTGGAACATCGTCGCCGTCGACGATTACGACAAGCGTGACCAGCTCTATCAATTCCAGGAAGGCCACTACATCTGGGCGGCCAACATCCTGGCCGGAACGACCATCCCAGAAGTGATCTATCACTTTGAGTCCGGCCGTTATTTCATCACGGCGATGGCGAACGAGGACAAGCCGAATGATCTGTCGGTGAAGTTTGGCTCGGACTACTTCACTTCCGCGTCCGTACAGAAACAGACCACGCGATAACCCGGTTCGCGCTGGCGGTTCGACAGCGACTTCGGTAGCATCCGGCAGGTTCCGGTCATGGAGCACTGCGCCCTCTGGAGGGGAAAAGACAAATGAAAAAGTACACAAAGTTTTTTTTGAGTCTGTTTTTTGCGGCGATCATTGCACCGGCGTCGGCCAAGGTCCCGCAGGTGGAGGCGGACCAGTTGGGCAAGGACCTGACCCCCGTGGGCGCCGAACGTGCCGGCAACAAGGACGGCACGATCCCTGAGTGGAAGCCCTACGCCAGGCGTGAAGTTCCGCTGAAAGGCTACTACCCGGAAGATCCGGTCCTGGACGTGCAGCAGCCGCTGCTCACGATCACCAAAGCCAACATGGGCCAGTACCTCGACAAGCTGACGGAAGGCAACAAGAAGCTGCTGTCGACCTATGACAGCTACAAGATGAAGGTCTATCCCTCCGTGCGGGATGTGACCTGGCCGGACGAGATTCTCAAGGCGACCGCCGAAAACGCGGTGAAGTGCGAGATTGCCGGCACCGATATTCTCGATAACTGCAAGCTGGGATTCCCGTTTCCGATCCCCAAGTCGGGCGCTGAGCCGATCTGGAACCACAAGCTGAAGTGGCGCGGCAATGAAGTGCGCCGCGTCAACAACCAGATCATCGTGCAGCCGAGCGGGCAGTTCCAGCTGACGAAGATCGTCGAGGACGTGACGTTCTCATACGCCAACATGACTAACCCGGTCCCGCTAACCAAGTCGTCTGGCGAGTTCCTGAAATACCTCTCCGAAACAACCTCGCCGCCGCGTCTGGCGGGCACGTTCATCCTGGTGCATGAGAAGGCGGGTACGGGGGCTGAAGGCCGATCGGCCTGGTTGTATACCCCGGCGCTGCGCCGTATCCGTCGCGCGCCGACGGTGTGCTGCGACAACCCCTATGAAGGCACCGACGGACACCAGTTCTACGATCAAGTCGACATGTTCAACGGCGTCCTTGAACGCTATAGCTGGAAAATGCTCGGCAAGAAGGAAATGTACGTTGGTTACCACGGCAACAAGCTGGGTGGACCGCAGACCAAGTACAAGGACATGGCCACGGCCAAGCACCTGAACTCCGATCTGCCGAGATACGAGTTGCACCGAGTCTGGGTCGTCGAGGGCACCATCAAACCCGGCACCAGCCACACCTTCAAGAAGCGCGTGATGTACATCGATGAAGACAGCTGGAACATCATGGCGGTGGACGATTACGACAATCGCGATCAGCTCTACCAGTTCCAGGAAGGCCATCTGTCTCTGCAGCCTTCCATCCAGGCGAGCTCGACCGTACCGGAAGTGATCTACCATTTCACCTCGGGTCGCTACTTCATCACCGCGATGGCGAACGAAGATCAGCCGAACGACTTCACGGTCAAGTTCTCGCAGGACTACTTCACGTCGGCGGCGGTGCAGAAACGCACCACGCGCTGATCACAACCGCAAAAACAAGGGCCGCCACGTGCGGCCCTTTCTTTATCGATTCTTTATCAATCGGGCAGGGGAAAGATCAATGAAATTCGACGACAAGCACGCCTTCGGCAAGCCGGCGGCGACCGTACTCAAGATGTTTTCTGATCGCGCCTATTTCGAGCGCAAGTACAAAGACCTCGGATTCACAAACATCGAGGTTCTTGATCACAGCAAGACGGACACGAAATTCAGAATCAAGGTGCGGTATTCCGCCAGAAATGATGCGCCGCTGCCGGATTTCGCCAAGAAATTTCTGGGCGAATCCAACGTGGTCACGCAGTCGGACACATGGGATCTGGTGAAGAAGACTGGCCGCATTGAGGCCGAGATCCGCGGTGTACCTGTCAAAGTCACTGCAGACATGGCACTCAAAGACGAAGGCACAGGCTGCGCCAATCACCTCAAATGGGATCTGAGCTGCGGCATCCCTTTTATCGGCGGCAAGCTGGAGCAGGTCGTCGGCGACGACATCAAGACCAAATCAAAGACCGACATCGCAAAATCGCGCGCGATCCTCGAAAGCTATTGAACGGGTTTCAGCGATTGCAGATGGCTTTGAGTTTGTAGATCAGGTCAAGGGCCTGCTTGGGGCTCAGTGCGTCCGGGTTGGTGGACTGCAGCAGGTCCATTACCGGCTGGCTCTCGCTCGGCGGCGGCAACGCCGCTTGGGGTTGCTTGGGGTTGTCCTGCGGAGCCGACTCGAACTGGCTTAGATAGATACGCGCCTGTTGCAGCACCGGTTGGGGGATTCCCGACAGAGCAGCCACCTTGATGCCGAAGCTGCGACTCGCCGGACCCGGCTTCACGCGATGCAACAGAACCAGTTTCTCGCCATGCTCGGTGGCGTCGAGATGAATGTTGGCAATAGAGCCAAAGCGCTGCGCAAGCTCAGTCAGTTCAAAATAATGTGTGGCGAACAAAGTGTAGGCGCGCACATGGACCGCCAGGTATTCAGCACAAGCGCGGGCGAGGGCGAGCCCGTCGTAGGTGGACGTGCCACGGCCAATCTCGTCCATCAGCACCAGTGATTGTTCGGTCGCGTTATGCAGAATATTCGCAGTCTCGGTCATTTCAACCATGAAGGTCGATTGTCCGGATGCGAGGTCATCCGATGCGCCGATTCTCGTGAATATCCGATCCACAGGCCCCAGACGAACGGACTCGGCAGGCACAAACGAACCCACATGAGCGAGCAGCACGATCAATGCGGTCTGCCGCATATAAGTCGATTTGCCACCCATATTCGGACCCGTGATCACGAGCAGCCGCGTTTCATCACTCAAATGGAGGTCATTGGCGATGAACGGATCACGTGTTGTGTGCTCTACGACGAGATGACGCCCACCGCGGATTTCCAATCCAGGGACCTCGTTTAATTCAGGCCGGGTCAGCTTCAGTGCCTGTGCGCGTTCAGCGAAACAGGCCAGTACATCCAGATCGGTGACCGCTTCCGCACAAGCCTGGAGAGACTGCAGATGCTGGCCCAGCTGAGTCAACAGGGCGTCGTAGAGCTGACGCTCGCGCGACAGGGCCTGGTCGCGGGCTGAAAGCACTTGGTCCTCGAAGGCTTTCAGTTCCTGCGTGATGTAACGCTCAAAATTGGTCAGTGTCTGACGGCGGCTGTAGTGGGGAGGGACCCGCGCCAGATGGCTCTTGCCGATCTCGATATAAAAGCCATGGATACGGTTGTAACCCACCTTGAGGGTTTCAATGCCGGTACGCCCACGCTCCTGCTGCTCGAGCTCCAGCAGGAAACTGTCGGCGTCCTGTGAAAGCGCGCGCAGACGGTCGAGTTCGCCGTCATAACCTTGGCGGAATACACCGCCTTCCTTGATCAGCGCCGGCAGGTCGTCAGACAAGGCCAACCGCAGCGTTTTCGCCAAAGTCGAGTGATCGCCGATCTGATGGACCAGCGCTTGCACCAGCGGCGCCGCAAGGCCTTGCAGCGTCTGGACGAGATTCGGCAATTTCTCGAGCCCGCGCAAGAGATTCTCGAGATCCCGGGGCCGCGCACTCCTCAACGCAATGCGTGAGGCGATGCGCTCCAGATCTGAAAAATCAGTCAGCGCAACGCGAACTTTCATGTGGCGCTGTTCCTGCCGCAAGGCTTCAACCGCCTGAAACCTTGAATTCAGAAGCAGGCGCTGGCGCAGCGGGCGAGTGAGCCAACGCCGCAATCCGCGGCTACCCATGGCCGTGCAACAAGAATCCAGGACCGCCAGCAAACAATGTTTGGAGTCTCCAGAAAATGACTGGTCAATCTCCAGGTTTCTGCGGCTGACGGGATCCAGCTGAAGGGATTCATTCAGAGTTTCTGTTCGTAGCCCGCGTAGATGCGGCATGCGGTTTTTCTGAGTGTCTTGTACGTAGCGCAGCAGTGCGCCGGCCGCGCCGATTGCCGCATCGAGCCCCTGGCAACCAAACCCGCGTAAATCCTGCGTGCCGAACTGCTGAGTCAGCGTTCGATGCGCTGCGTCCGTATCAAACTGCCAGGGAGGCCGTGACTGGGCCTTGACCGTCGCAAAGCCGTCTTGGCCTTCTGCGCACAATATTTCACTAGGCTGTAAACGATGAATCTCCATCATGACTTCATCGAAGCGGTCGCATTGCAGAACACTGAAACGGCCGGAGGACAGCTCCAGCCACGCCAGACCCCAGAACTGACCCTTGTTGGAAACAGAAGCCACGAGATTTTGTTTCCGCGATTCAAGTAGCGCGTCTTCGGTCACCGTTCCCGGAGTGATGATGCGGGTGATTTCGCGCTGTACCGGTCCTTTTTCCTTGCCAACTTCACCCACCTGTTCACAGAGAGCCGCGGATTCACCCGCGTTCACCAGGCGGGCCAGGTATTGATCAAGGCTGTGGGCCGGAATACCGGCCATGACGATGGGCGCGCCATCGGATTCACCGCGACTCGTCAGGGTGATGTTGAGCAGCCGGGCTGCTTTACGCGCATCGTCGTAAAAAAATTCGTAGAAATCGCCCATGCGAAACAACAGAAGCATGTCAGGCGCTTGTGCCTTGATGGCAAAATACTGACGCATCAAGGGCGTATGATTCTTGGATTCTGTTAATGACATGAATAATTGCTTCTGCGTTGTTCACTGTAGCTCAGCGACTTGGAGCGCGCGCCACATCCCACGCTGAAATCCCGCAATAAATCGTGCCAGTGCCTTAGAACTATTATTGCATACATTGTATATTCCGGCTTAACAGCCATAACCAAGTAAGGTTGGTCAACATTTCCATCGGTTAACAGTGCAACACACAGACAAAATAACAATATAAAACCACGCTGTCCTAGCTTAGATCGCCAGTACATCTTTTCTTTTTCAGACTTCGGGCGCGAAGTTACTGCAGAAACGACGCCTTCTTTCCAATCTCTCCCGACAAGCTCAGCAAGCTTAGCTGCGTGAACAGGTGGTAATGTTCTGCCGCTGCGAACACCAGAAATAATCGAGCGCTCCACACCAAGAAATCTAGCAACTGCTGCATAGCTTCCAAGCTTTGCTTTGGCCTCATCTATCAGTTGTTCGATCGAGATCATTTTTCGTTCTCCACAAATTGGCTATCCCAATATCCCTCTGTGCAGCGCTTATACAAGCTCGGGACCTTAATCGCTGTCTCCTTGCAGTCATCGTGAGATTTACCTTCTACCCAGACTTGGCGTGTTTCTCTCAACGGACGCGGCAAGTAAGCCGGTGCCTTGCTCGAGGAATCACTTTCAGGCGGATGCATCGGTAATACAGGTCTCACGTCGAGCTGCTTAGCAGAATTTATGGACAGCGATTTAGTGAAATCTTTTAGCGCTATTTCTAGGCTCGCGTTCACCACGTAAGTAACGGCAACCCACTTCACCGCATCAACCAGCAGAAAGCCGAGCGCTAATCCAATTCCACGTAAAAACCAATCAAAAACGCTGTCATCGAGCTTATCCACTGTCTGCACTCCTATTGGCCAACGAGCTAACAGGCTACACCTCGCAAACTTGACACGTGTTTGGTGAATGGCTTACATGTATGCCAATCATTGAACACGCCTATGCCCCGTCCAGCACGCTTCCTCGGCCACAACTCTCTCGAGCAGGTCCTCGCGATCTACGACGACGGCGCCGGGCACGTCCGCAAGATCTTTGCTGCTCATCGCCCTGACGTAAACGCCATCGAATGCAGGACTGGCGGCTACGGCATGAAGCTGCGTCGCTGGTGGGCTCACTCTCGCGCAGGTTTCTCAACAGGCGCCCTCATCGACACAGCCAACTGGGGCCCTTTCTGGAAGCAGCGTTCTTTCAACGTCCGGCTCTTCAACTCTTTTCCCGAGTACCAGGCTAACTTCGAGCCTGACCAGCTTTGCTTTCAGTTCCGAACCGCCGAAATTGTCCCTTCGGCGGTTGATCGGTTGGCGGCATGACCAGCCAGCCGATGCTCACCGTCTCCACCGGCCCCGGCCTGTGCGTATTTGATGGTCACCACTACAGCAACGTCGCCAATACCGCCGAGGGTCGCAAGTCGCTGTGGGCTATCGCAGCCTGGCTAAACCGCCTGCCGGGTCTTGGACCTACAGGGCTGCTGCCTTCCCCCGCCCAGGCCGCAGGCCGGGCGGGGGCCTGCCAAAGCCTTTACGTGCCAGTTACACGTAAAGTTAGTCTCACCAGTGAGACAAAGGCGGGCAGGGCATGAGTGCCAAAAACTGCCATGCCGTAGCACCACCGGCCTTCCAAAAACTCAATGGCGGGCCTCCTGCGCGGTCGTTTTCGCCAGATTCACCGATCGCAGTCCTCTACGCCAGATCCGACAGCATTTATCGTTCGATACCTGGCTGCGACGTTTACGACCAGCATCGAGATGCACGCACTTACACCGGCGCCCATCCTGTCATCGCGCATCCGCCGTGTCGGCTCTGGTCGCGTATGCGCGCATTCAGCACAGCACCGGCCGCAGAAAAAGAACTCGCGTTCCACGCCATTGACACCGTCAGACGCACTGGCGGCGTGCTTGAGCATCCGGCTGGGTCCTCGCTCTGGCCGGTTGCAGGACTCCCAGGATCTGGCAAGCGCGACAAGTACGGCTTCACCTTCGGCCTCGATCAGTTCTGGCTCGGCCACCTGGCACGCAAACGGACGCTGCTCTACATCTGCGGCATCGAGCCAAGTGACATGCCTTCACTGCCGCTGACGCTCAAGCAGCCGGCGCACATGGTCACCCTGAGCAAGTGGCGTCCAGAAGTTCCGGCGATTCCCAAGTCGATGCGAGAAGCCACGCCTCTGCCAATGGCGCATTTCCTTGTTCACCTGGCAAGGCTTGCGGCATGAGCCTCCTGACCTTCCCCGATCGTTTCAAGGCTGACATGCAAAGCTTCGTTCGCGAGCTTGAAAACGAGTCCCCTGTCTTCGTGGACTGGCTCACCATCCGCCAAGTGCACCCTGCTGGTGGCATCCCGACTCTATCCGGCGGCGTGATGATTTCCACCGATGCCGATGGCGCGGTTGAGTTCCAAACTCTCAAACGTAGCGATATCGAAGGTTCTTTCGATTCCCGCATGTGGATCCGATGCGATGGAAATACCGTCGAATTCCACGGCAACATTTCCCGCTGGAACCGTCGTGACAACGTGTTCGGCTACTCATGGGCTGAGACGATCAGCCGTGTTAATCGGCTTCTCAACCTCTACAGCCTGCCGCCGTTCACTGACGGTGAGAAGTTCCGCTACGCCGACAGCGGGGAAGGGTGGACAGGTGCCCGAGTCTCGCGCATCGACGCAACCGCCAATCACACTTTCTTCAATCTGCCCGATGCGCAGATGGCCCTCTCCATCCTCGCGCGCCATCACGTAGGCAGACAGAAAGGCACGATCTCACCGGACGGAACAACGGTGATGTACGGCTACGGCTCGAAATACGTTTCTGGCAAGTGCTACCTGAAATCTGCTGAGCTGCGCACGCACCTGCGGAAAAAATCCGGCTCCCACGTCGGCCAGGACGTAATCGAATTCTGCGAAATGCTCGGCGTTATCCGCGAGGAATTCACCCTCAAAAGCCGCTTCCTCACTCAAAAAAATATCTGCTGGCTGGCAGACATTTCGCAGCAGGAGGTGCATCGCATGTTTAACGAACGCACGCAGATGAAACGACTCCACCAGATGACCTACCCGGATTTGTCGAGCCTTCACCCGGCTATCCGCGGAACTCTTGCACGATACGAGAACGGCGAACCGCTCAACCTCAAGCGCGCAACGCTCTACCGTCACCGCAAGGCACTGCTGCCATTCGGCATTGATATTTCAGTGCCTAACAACGTCAAGAAGTTCGCACCTCCGGTGCGCACCATCGAACGCGCTCTGCTCGTAGCGCCTGAGTGGTACCGAAAAAAATACGGATGAATTTTACGGCTCCGGTAACAGCCCACACCGGACACAGCCGCAACGGGCGTCAATCAGGAGAATCAAAATGGAAAAGGTAAAAGTTACAGGCGTCAAGTGGTTCAAGGGAAACATCGACGGCAAAGACCTGGACAGCGGCACCGTCTTCGTCGAAGAGCGTCTCGATGATCGTCGTGGCACAGCAAAAGGCTATGCCTGCACGCCCTACAAGGTCAGCAGCGCAGCCGTCGCGATCGCTCTTTCAGGCCGTGCATTTCCACTAGTTTGCGCTGTCGAATTCGGCCGCGTAACGAACGGCAAGGGTGAGTCCGAAAGCATCATCGAGGACATCAAGCCCGATGTTGCCGTACCTGTTGCCAAGGCCGCCTGACGTGCAATTCAAGCAGCGAGTGCGGGTGCTACTGGCCTTCATCAGTGCCGTGGCGTGCAACGCACCTGCATTCGCTGCTCCTGTGTGGGTCTACACCTGCAACGGCACTCGAGGCGAAGCCAATGTTCCCCTTTCCTCGAACGTTTACGCCACCTGCACACCTGCTGAATCCGGGCAATGGGAGCAAATCAACATCCCACAAGAGTTCCCAACCATGGACATTGTCAGCGCAATAATTTTCCTCGCACTCGTTCTCTGCCTGAGTCTCGGCTACATCGCCGGGCAGCAACGATGACCGAGGTACTCACAGCCGCCGATATCTCAACCCTCATCGGTTGGGGCCTCGGCTGTTTTGCATTGGGGTTTATAGGGGGCCGGCTCCAACTCGCATTTAAAAAGACCTTCGAGCAACTTTAGGAGAAAACTCATGCAGAAATACCAGATGGCTCTCTCCGTGTTCCTGTTGTCCCTGATGACCGAAGTCATGGCCGCGCTGCCGGCTTCGGTTGCCACGGCCTACACCACGGCGGAAAGCGACTTCGGTGATCTCATGGACTTGTTCTGGCCGGTGCTGATCGTGGTGTCGATCGCATTCGTCATTATCAAGTTCTACAAGCGCACCACTGCGAAGCTGTAAATGTCAGCACTCGGCCGAGTGGGGGCGGCGGGGATACTGACCGCCGCCTTTTTAATCCCAGCTGTAACACACGCTGCAAACGAGATTCAATATGCAGGAAGCCAAAACACGCCGGGACTATGCAGCGCAAGCTTCAATGACGCATACAACGCGACCGAAGCTTGCACAAAAATAATGGCAGCCTGTGTCCTCGGAGCACCAGGCTATAGCCAGGGAGCCACGCAAGGAAACTTTGTCAACCCGGGAGCAACGAGCGGCAATCTCTGCACAGTTATAAAAAACGAACAACCACCCGTAAATTTCCAATCGACATATTCCTCGCTTACCGCCCGCTGCTCCGGCGTCGGAACATATACAACAAACGCAACGGCACTCAGCTGCAACGCCGACCCTGCTGGACAGTCATTCAACGGCGGACTCGAAATCACAATAACCGGGCAAGCCACAGACAAACCATGCGTCCTTCGTAATGGAAAAAACCAACTTCTGCGGCAAGCACCTGAACCCGGCGGCGGTATATCAATCGCTGTCATCTCCTACAATCCTGCAGCAGTCACTGGCCGGTTTGAAACTGCTGGTCAAATCTGCCAGCCGGGCACCTCTGTAGGAACAGCAGTCGCTGTCATCACAGACGCCGATAACAATAAATGCGCAGCCAGTACCAGCGGCACAAAAGTCTGCATCGCGAACAAAAATTGCGGCACCGTCAATGGCGAATACAAATGTCTTAACACGGCGCCACCGGAAAACACCTGCGTCCAGACTGAAACAGGCCGCACCGTCTGTGCCCGGCCCATCGGCGCAGTAATCGCATCGCCACCTTTCCCAGACAACGGCACACCAGGCGTACCAGCGACACCGCAAGCCACGATCGAAAATGACGCAACGCAGATCGACGTATATGCACCTGGAACTGCATACGGGGACAGCACACCATCACCGCCACCGACAGACGACGGTAAAACCAACGAAGCCGTCTGCGGCGCGCCGCCGCTCCCTGCATGCAATGCAAAAATCGACGAAACCGGAACGCCATCGAACGGCCCAGCTGGGCCCGTTTTCGATCAAGACGGCATCTTTTCATCTATCACCAGTGCAGCAGGTAATAACCCTTCCAGTGGACAAACAATTCCAATCGTTCCTTTCAGCAGCAGTTCATGCACCACAATCTCGGGCTCGTTCTTGGGCAAGCCTGTAGATGTACCCGGAACAAGCGGATGCCAGCGCCTCACCAAATTAAAAGAGATCTTGGGCTACGCGTTCTATCTGCTCACGGCGTGGTTCCTCGCACGCCGCGCTATCGGCGAGGTCTGATATGCCCGCACTCGCAAGTTTCCTCGCAAACATTTTTGCCAGCCTGTTTACATGGCTTGGAACCTACCTCACAAAAAGGGCAGCAAACGCAGTAGCTCTAACCGTACTCATCGCAGGCGCAGCAGTTGCAATGTTCGCCATCGTTAACGGTCTCATTGCTGCACTCGTGTTCGCAGCACCTGACGAACTCGGCATTGCTCTTTCTTGGGTCTGGCCTACCAACGGCAGCGCGTGCCTCTCTGCAATCTTCGGCACTGAGATCGCGCTCGCCGGATACCGCTGGCACAAAGACACAGTGCGCGCCATGTCCTACGTAACGTGATTTACGTCATCACAGGGCACCTCGGCAGCGGCAAAACACTTCTCGCCGTTGAATTGGCATTCCAATACCTCCGCGAAGGCCGCCGCGTTGCTTCTAATATCACGTTGAACCCGGAGTACGCCCTCAGCTGGAAATCACGCGCGTCGCCTCTCAAGCTGCCCTATATCCCCACGGTCGAACACTTTGAAACGATAGGGCAGGGCTACGAGGGCGACTACGACGAAAACAAATTCGGCCTCGTCCTGCTTGATGAAGCTGGGACATGGCTTAACTCCCGCGACTGGAACGACAAAGACCGCCGCGGACTGTTCACGTGGATAACGCACGCCAGAAAAAAAGGATGGGACGTGGCCCTCATCGTGCAGGACTACGAATCAATGGACGCGCAGATCAGGCGCAGCGTCACAGAATTATTCGTCAGCTGTTCAAGGCTCGACCGAGTAAAAATCCCATATCTCCCGATCAGAATGCCCCGCATTCACATGGCAACCGCGAGATACAAAAGCGAACACGGCCCCAAATACAAAACTTGGCAGACACGCGGCACTGATCTCTTCAAAGCCTACGACACACGCGAATCCGTCCGGCCAGAAACTCTCGAGACTGAGAACGGTCCACAGGATATGCGCGCGGTCTACTCGATGCTGTCTGCCTGGCACAATCACGGCCGCTACAGACCAGCTCCGCTGCCACTTTGGGCCTACCCAGTTAAGGCATGTCTCGGCCTGATCATTGGCACTCTGAGCTTTCTTGCAACAATCCAGCACGCGATCCAGACGCCGGCAAAACCAACAAGAATATAAAAGCATATTGAGTACATTGTATATTATGTTAAATAAAAACTTTCTGACTTTAAGGCAACGGGCAATTAATGGCCAAAGCGCGCGACGTTTTTGATCCATTAAATTGACTCGCCTACCCCCAAGTGCTATAACGCCGCGCTTAAAAAATTATCCAACTGGGTTAAGGCATGAAAAAGAAGGCGGCAGCTGGTAAAAAAACGTCCAAACCGGTCAGAAAGTCGGGCGGTCTGAAATTGAAGAAACTGGTCGCGAAAGCGACCAAGTCCGCACACAAATTGATGGCGAAGAAGGTAATTCCTGCATCAAACCGTGTTAAATCAAGCATTTCGGCGGGCCTGCAGAAACTCAAGCTGGACCCCTCGATGACTGATGCGCAGATTCGCAGGATGCCCAATTCGGCCTATATGAATGACATCCAGCTCGGGTTCTTTCGTGTGCGCTTGCTGCAGCAGAGACAGGAAGTTCTTTCGCGTCAGACGGAAGTCAAGGATCGGCTGAACCAGCACGAGAATTTTGCGGACCCGGCTGACCGGGCCTCTGCCGAAGAGGAGCATTGGCTGGATCTTCGGCTGCGTGAGCGAGAGTCAATGCTGTTACGTAAAATTGATGAGGCTTTACGGCGCATCAGCGAACGTGAATTTGGCTACTGCAAGGTCACAGGCGAGCCGATCGGCATTCCCAGGCTCCTGGCCAGGCCAACTGCGGAAGTTTGCGTGGACGTGAAAGGTCAAAACGAACACGTCGAAGCTCAATTCCGCGACCGTTAAAATTTCGATGGGTCGTTAGCTCAGCCGGTAGAGCAGTTCCCTTTTAAGGAATTGGTCGTTGGTTCGACTCCAACACGACCCACCATCCAATCAAAGACTTAGAACAACTTACGCAACCAGTTTCAACGTCGACTGTGTACTAATTGTGTACTCGATGCGAGTGCCGGCCACCACTAAGTCAACCTGCGATGTAGCGTGTAGGGTCTGCTATCCCTGCAGATTGGAACCCTGCCCTGCGTAATCTGCAGGCGTCACAGTGTCTGCATGCCCTGCCCTGTGGATCGGCCTGATAACAGGACACGGTATCTGCGTAATCCACTCCAAGCGCCATCCCTTGCTGGATGATGGCTGACTTTTCGAGATCAATGAGTGGCGTATGCACCTTAAAGGGGGCACCGTCGCCGCAGACGCCGGCGCGCGTTGCCAGCGCAGCCATGCTTTCAAAAGCGGCGATAAATTCGGGTCGGCAGTCCGGGTAGCCCGAATAGTCCCTGGCATTCACCCCGATAAAGATATCGCGCGCACCCAGGGTTTCAGACCAGCCCAGCGCCAAGGATAGAAAAAGCGCGTTTCGCGCCGGAACGTAGGTAACCGGGATCCCTTCAGTCGCACTTTCCGGCACCGCCAACGAGTGATTCGTCAACGCAGAACCGGCGTAGGCTTCCAATGACACGCTCATCACGCGGTGCTCAGCCGCGCCAAAACGGCGCGCGGCCGCTGCCGCTGCCGATAGTTCCGAGGCGTGACGCTGGCCGTAAGCGATGCTCAGCGCATGGCATTCGAAGCCGCGGGATCGGGCTATCGCCAGAGTTGTCACCGAATCCATGCCGCCGGACAGCAATACGACCGCCTTCATGTCATCGCCCCGGCTCCCCGCCCCACAAGATTTTGTGCAACTGGATCTGGAAGCGCACCGGCAAACGGTCTTCAATAATCCAGTCAGCCAGCGTCCGAGGTTCAAGAGCCCCATAGCTGGGTGAAAACAAAACTGTGCTCTTCTGTGGGATCTTGTGGCGGTTCATGATTTCACATGACCATTCGTAGTCCGCTCGATCACAGATGACAAATTTCACCTGGTCGCGAGAGGTCAAATGATCAAGGTTGGACCACCGGTTTTTGTCAGACTCAGCCGAGCCGGGCGTTTTGACGTCTACGACCCGAATGACCCTCGGGTCGACGGGAGCGATGTCAATGCTTCCTCCGGTCTCGATCGAGACGGTATATCCGACATCGCACAGCTGCCGCAGAAGGCCAAGGCAGTTCTTTTGCGCCAGAGGCTCTCCTCCGGTGACACACACCTGCCTGACCGCATGACGGCTGACCTGCGCGAGGATTTCGGTCGTATCCATCCATTTTCCGCCATGGAAGGCGTAAGCGGTGTCGCAGTACTGGCACCTGAGTGGACACCCCGTAAGCCGGATGAAAACCGTCGGCAGGCCCATCAGATCGGACTCTCCTTGCAGCGACAGGAAAATCTCGGTCACCTTGAGACGCTGGGAATTCGATGCAATCGGGGTTTCGCTACCCGCCGTTTTCACGGTGTTTTGAGTTGCTCGAGCCTCGACCGCGCAAGCGCGGCAGCACTGGAACCTGGATGGTTATCGATGACTTTTTGCAGGGTGGCGCGGGCCACATCGGTTTGACCCAACTGCTGATGCGCCAAACCCGATTTGAAAAGTGCGTCAGCGGCCTTGGGGCTGCCGGGGTATTGATCCAGCACGGCCCGGAATGACTGCAGCGCGGCACTGAAATCCTTCTTGGCGTAATAAGACTCGCCCATCCAATAATGCGCGTTGTCAGCGTAGCGGCCCTCGGGCCATTTTGAGAGCATTTCCTGAAAACCGGTGATGGCTTCGTCGTATTTGTTCGACTTCAGCAGATCGAACACCTTCAGGTAAGTCGCTTCCTCTTCGGGTGTCGATGCGGTCTGGGCCCCCGATGGAAGCGAAAGCTGATTCTCGATTGAAAGTCGCGTCGAACGCCCGGAAGATTCCAGCGCCTGTATGCGCTTGTCCATGTCCACATACAGCTCTTGGTTGCGCTTGGACGAACTTTCGATCAGGTAGCGCAGGCCTTCAACATCGCCCCTCAAGCCGCGCATCTCGTCGCCCAGGCGAATGTTGTCTCGACTCTGCGAGGCGAGATTGAGGTTATCCACTTTTCTGGACACATCCACCAACTTGGTTTCCAGCGCCTGCAAGCGGATTTCTTCCTGCGGCAGCGCGGACGACCCGCCATTCAGCGGCTGCGCGAAATCAGCGCAGCCCACCAGCAGCAACGGCAACGTCGCTGCGTAAACGACCCGCAGTCTGAGAATCACCATCGGCACGATTACTGCAGGATGATTTCTGCGCGACGGTTCTGGCTCCACGCGGCGTCGTCATGCCCCAAGGCAATCGGCCGTTCCTCGCCGAAACTGACCACGCTGAGCTGCGTCGCCCCGACTCCGCGCGATGCCAGCGCTTCACGCAGCGAGTTGCCACGTCGCTCACCCAATGCAACGTTGTATTCGCGCGTACCGCGCTCATCGCAATGCCCTTCCAGCCTGACTTTGACCGAGGCGTTGGCGACCAGATACTTGGCCCAGGCTTCGACGACGGGAAGGCTTTCCGCCTGGATATCGGATTTGTCGAGATCGAAGTAGACCGTGCGTTTGGCCAGATCGGCGTCGGAGTCACTGCCCGGCGCGTCGGTTTCCACGCCCGAACCGGAAGCACTCCCGGACTCGGAACCGCTGCTGCCGGCATTGGCCGAAGACGAAGGACGCTCGACCGAGCCTTTCTTGCCGCGCGTCGCAGTACACCCAACCGAAGTCAGACCGACAACGACAGCAAAGACAATCCAGTAATTCTTCATGAAACACTCCTGAGGGTTCGGTAGATTCTAGCTGAAGATGTTCAGCGACCTAAAGGGGACCACGACGGCTCTCGCACGTCGCCTGACTGCGTCAAACGTTGCCGGCTGCGGCCATCGACGCTGACCGTTGCCAGTTCGGCGCCCTTACGGCCTTGTGAGGCATAAATCAAAGTCGCACCATTCGGCGCAAAACTGGGGCTCTCGTCCAGTGGACCGTCACTGAGGACGCGGAGATTGCGCGTTTGCAGGTCCATGATGCCCACGCGATAGCCCGCATCATCGGAATTGATCATGGCGATGGATTTTCCGTCCGGTGAATATTCGGGACAAAGATTCTGGCGGCCTTCGAACGTCAGCCGCTTTGCCGATCCACCGGAACTGCTCACCACATAGATCTGCGGTTGTCCGCCACGATCTGAAGTAAACGCAATCTCCTTCCCGTCAGGAGACCAGGCGGGCTCGGTGTCGATCGCATAGTGTTCAGTCAGGCGTTTACGCTGGCCCGAATCCACGGTCACCAGATAGATGTCCGGGTTGGATTCAAACGACATGGTGACCGCCAGTGTCCGGCCATCCGGTGACCAAGCTGGCGCACCGTTGATGCCGCGCTCGAAGGTCAGTTTGCGCAACTCACCCGTGGCCAAGGCATGCAGATAGATTGCGGAACGGCCTTTCTCGAAACCCACATAGGCCAGTCGCCGACGGTCAGGAGACCAGCTTGGGGACATCAAGGGTTCGCGCGAACTGGCGACTGTGACGGGGTTGACCCCGTCAGCGTCCGCGACAATCACCTGGAACAGGCGCTTGCGCCCAGTGCCCGATGCCGTGACGTAAGCGATCTGGGTATCGAAAACCCCACGCACGCCGGTAAGTTTTTCGTAGATGCGGTCCGCGGCGATGTGCGCGGTCGAACGCCAGCGGCTGGGGCTGTTCATCGCCACCTCACCGGCAAGGCGGCTCTCACCACGAACCACATCCAGCAGATTGAAAGCCAGGATCGACTTGCCACTGGCCGCAGGGTTCAGTTCGCCGAGCACGACATGTTCAACTCCGACCGCAGACCAGTTCTTGTAATCCACCTGGCTGGCCTGAGTCGGAGTCTCCAGCATGTCTTCACGGCGCAACGGTTTGAACAGGCCGGTGCGCGCCAAGTCTGCTTCGATAACGGCCGCCAGGTCTCCCGGCGCGGGAGCCGCCGCGGCAAAAGGCACTACCGCGATGGGTTGCGCGCCAGTCTCGCCGCCACTGATGGTGATCTCCAGCTCAGCAAACGCCGGGACTGCAAACAACCAGAGCGCACCGGCAAACAGGATTCTGTTCATTGGATCATTGTGGGGTGAAGATGAAAGCGAAAGAGCGCTGGAAAGCCGCCGGGTTGGTGACCAATGGTAACGGGTTGGATTTGTCCACGGCTTTGAGCACGGAGTCATCCAGCAGGCGATTGCCGCAACTCTGCACCATCTTGCGGCTCATGATCTGACCCCCGGGGAGTTGCTCGATCTGCACCTTGCACTGGAACGCCTGGTCGGAATCGGGCGGGCGCAGCCAGTTCTTGCGGACATGGGCCGCAACCACAGCAGCCCATTCGTTCTGTGCAGTCGCTGCAGCACGTAGAGTGCGGTCACGTTCAGCGGCGTCCGCATCCGCCTGCAACTGCCGGTTGCGCAGCTCCTGCTCTTCCCGCTCCAAAGCTTTCTGGCGTTCGATTTTCTCTTCCCGCTTTCGTTTTTGCTCTTCTTTGAGCTTGCGCTGTTCCTGGCTCTCTTTCTTTTCCTTCGCTTTCTCTTTTTCCTTTTTCTTGCGCTCGAACTCTTGCTTCTGCTTCAGCGACTCCCGCTCTTTCTTTTGCTGTTCTTCCTGCCGTTGCTGCTCAGCTTCCCTCACCCGGATTTGTTCCGCCTCTTGCTCCTGCTTCAGTCGTTCCTGCTCCAGCGCGCGCTGCTGCTCTTCACGCGCCCGTTGTTGGCGCGCCTGTTGATCGCGGCTGGGGTCCAGCAGCACTCCTTGAATGACCGGCGGCGGCGTCACTTTTGGCATGCACTGGACACTCGATGCCAACAGCAGAAACAGGAGCCCGTGGAGGAATAGCGCAGACAGCAGATGGCGCGACCGGAAAGTCATGGCAACTTAGGGAGACGCGGGTTCTTTACGGTCTCCGGGCTCGGTGACAAAGCCGATGCGGGTAGCGCCGGCTTCCTGAAGCAGACCCATGCCATAAGCCACCCGGCCGTAAGGCACACGACGGTCGCCCTTGACCACGATCATCTGCTCGGGCTTGTTGCGAACGACCGCGCGGATGCGCCGCACGACTTCGTCGTCGTCCAGCGACTTGTCGCGTCCGGTGCCGATGTCGAGAAAGTAACGCCCATTGGCGTCGATCAGAAGCGTGACCGGCTCCGCCGGCGTACTCATCGGTTCAGTGTCGGCAGCCGGGAGATCCACCTCGATGCCCTGCGTCAGCAACGGCGTGGTCACCATGAAGATGATGAGCAGCACCAGCATGACGTCGATATAGGGTACGACGTTGATGTCTGAAGACAGCTTGCGCCGACGCGAAAGCATCAGCGACTCCGTTGCTGTCGCAAGGACCGCTCAAGGATTCCAGTGAGTTCTTCCGCAAACGTGTTGAAGCGGTTTTCCAGGCGCTCAACCTGATGGGTGAAGAAGTTATAGGCGACTACTGCCGGGATCGCAGCAAACAGACCCATCGCGGTCGCAATCAATGCCTCCGCGATTCCAGGCGCGACCATCGCAATGCTCGCCTGCTTAACGTTACCGATCGCGATGAACGCATTCATGATTCCCCATACGGTTCCGAACAGGCCGATGTACGGACTGGTGGAACCGACGGTGGCCAGATAAGCCAATCCGCCTTCCAGCCGCTCCACTTCCCTCGCCTGCGAGACGCGCATTGCACGTTGCATCGCTGCCAGCGCGTCTTCGACCGTGACCGTGGCGGTCTGCTGCTGGCGCGTGAACTCCTCATAGCCCGCCTTGAAGAGATCGATGATGCCGCCTTCTTCCTTGTTTCGTCGCAAGGCCTCATACAAATCAGGCAAACCGCCACCCGACCAGAAACGTTCCTCAAAGCGATCTGCCTGCCCGCGCGTGCGCGATAACAGCCAGCGTTTACCCAGAATCACCGCCCAGGAAGCCACCGAGATGAGCAGCAAGCTGAGCAAAATACCTTGCACCAGGCCACTCGCCTGCAGGATGAGGTGGGATACGGAAAGTTGTGCGGTCATTCACTCGCTCCAGGGCTTTTAACTGAGCTTTCGTCAAACAGGGTCGGTTGGGGTCGGTTCGGTGGCTTCAAACCCAGATGTTCATATCCCCGGCGGCCGACGATGCGTCCACGCGGGGTTCGCTCGAGCAGACCTTGCTGCAGGAGATAAGGTTCAATCACGTCTTCAAGGGTGTCTCTGGACTCCCCCAGGCTGGCCGCAAGGCTGTCGATACCTGCAGGGCCACCGTCGAAACGTTCGATCAGAACGTTCAACAGTTTGCGGTCGAGGATGTCGAGGCCCAGCTTGTCCACGTCCAGCATGTTCATGGCTTCTGCAGCCACTTCGCCGGTGACTTCGCCTTGCCGCCGGACTTCCGCAAAATCACGCACGCGTCTCAGCAGGCGATTGGCGATGCGCGGCGTGCCCCGTGAACGGCGAGCGATCTCTTGAGCGCCTGCATCTTCGATTTTGACGTTCAAGATGCCCGCAGACCGTCGGGCGATGGTGGCGATCTCTGGATGGGAGTAGAACTCCAGGTGCTCGACGATGCCAAAACGGTCATGCAGCGGCAGCGTCAACGCACCGGCGCGCGTCGTGGCGCCGACCAAAGTGAAAGGCGGCAGGTCCAATCGGATCGATCGTGCCGCCGGCCCTTCACCGATGAGGATATCGATCTGATAATCCTCCATGGCCGGATAAAGCACTTCCTCGACGACGGGGCTCAGCCGATGGATCTCGTCAATGAACAGGACATCACGCGGCTCCAGATTGGTCAGCAATGCGGCCAGGTCACCCGGTCGCTCTAAAACCGGCCCTGAAGTCTGCCGAAGATGCACTCCAAGCTCCTCAGCAAGAATATGCGCGAGGGTCGTTTTGCCGAGTCCAGGGGGGCCGTAGAGCAAGACATGGTCGAGCGCCTCTTTGCGCTTGCGTGCCGCGTCAAGAAAGATGCTCAGGCGCTCGCGTGTCGCCTTTTGCCCGATGTACTCCGATAGTTTTCGTGGACGTATCGCGCGTTCAATCCGCTCGTCCTCGCGACTGGCGCCAACCGCGACGATTCTTTCAGGATTGATCTCGCTCATCCGCGCACCGCCCGCTTGAGCGATTCACGCACCAGTTGTTCCGAGTTCATCCCATCCTGATAGGCGGCCTCGCTCATGCGGATCGCCTCTGCAGGTTTGTAGCCCAGCGTTTCCAGCGCCCGACGCGCTTCGTGCAAGGGTGAGCTCGTCGCGCCGCCCGACATCGCTCCGATGGTCTCGACTTGAGCGCCCGTCCGGTCTTTCAGTTCCAGCACCAGGCGTTCAGCGGTTTTTTTGCCTACCCCCTGCAACTGGGTCAGACGAGCCGCATCCTGGTTACGCACTAAATTCCAAAAATCACCGACGCTAAGTCCCGACAGGATGGACAGGGCCAGTTTGGGACCAACGCCATTGAGCTTGATCAGCTCACGGAACAGATTTTTCTCAGCCAGCGTGATGAATCCAAAAAGCACGTGCGCGTCTTCACGCACCGACAGGTGCGTATGCAGCTGGATGGCCGCACCCGGCTCTGGGAGTTTTTCAATGGTCGACAACGGCGCTTCCAGTTCATAGCCGACACCCGCGACTTCCACCAGCAGCAAGGGCGGCTGCTTGGACATGAGCTTGCCATTCAAATGACCGATCATCGAGATGTTTTCGCCATTGCAGCCGCCAGCATGAGATTTCTGGTACGTAGATGAGAATGACACAAAGCACAGGCCAACCCATCGGCGGCGTCCGCTGGCGGCGCCTTCTCAAGTTTGAGGAGCGCCTTGATCATGTGCTGGACCTGGGCTTTCTCCGCCCTGCCGTGACCCACCACCGACTGCTTGATGCGTGCGGGGGCGTATTCAGAGATCGGCAACCCTGCCAGCGCCAGGGCGCAGATCGCCGCGCCGCGCGCCTGCCCCAGGACCAGCGCACTGCCAACGTTCAATTTCACGAAAACTTCTTCGACGGCGGCCTCCGCAGGCCGGTACTGCTTCACGATCGCTGAAACGCCATTGAAGATTGCCGCCAGTCTCGGCGCGATATCACCGTCTCCCGCTTCAATGGTTCCGTGAGCGACCCAGGAACTTTTCATGCCGAGCACATCGATAATCCCGTAGCCCGTGCGTCGCGAACCGGGATCGATGCCCAGGATCCGTACCGTCACTCGATTCAGGCCGGCGCCGAGAATTCGGCGTTGTGGTGAACGTCCTGGACGTCGTCCAACTCCTCCAGCCGCTCCAGCAACTCTTTCAATGGAGCCGCTGCCGCTTCATTCAGCGCGACGTAGGACGCCGGACGCAGTACGACGTCACCTTGCTTGGCGTTGAACCCTGCGGCTTGCAGCGCCTGTCGAATCGCATGGAATCTGTTTGAAGAGGTATAGACGACGCAGTTCTGACCTTCCGTCAGCACATCATCAGCGCCCGCATCGATCGCGACCTCGAGAATCTTTTCTTCGAGGCTCGAATCGAACCTCAATTCGCCTCTGGAGGAAAACTGGAAGGCGACTGATCCTGCGGATCCCATGTGCCCGCCATTCTTGCTGAGCACGTTGCGCACCTCTGCCACCGTACGCGTCGGATTGTCCGTCATGCAGTCCACCAGAATGGCGACGCCCCCGGGGCCGTAGCCTTCGTAGCGGATCTCTTCCATCTGCTGTCCAGCCTCGGTCCCGCTGCCACGCTTGATCGCGCGCTCGATGGTGTCCTTGGGCATGTTGGCAGACAGCGCGCGATCGACTGCCAGCCTGAGTCTTGGATTGCCTGCGGGGTCCGATCCGGTCCGGGCGGCCACCGTGATTTCACGAATAAATTTGGTAAAGACCTTTGCGCGTTTGCTGTCCTCAACGCTCTTGCGGCCTTCGATACTGGGGCCTCTACCCATGTCAGTCGGTCACTTCCGCGGCTTGTTGACGGCGTGGATGGCGCGACCATCCACGGCCAGTACGGCATCGTGGAAAACCTCCGCAAGGCTCGGGTGCGCATGCATCGTCAGCGCAAGATCTTCAGTGGTGGCGCCGAACTCCAGAGCCAGAACCGACTCGGCGATCATTTCTGAAACATAAGGTCCGGTCATGTGAACACCCAGCACGCGATCCGTCGTCGCGTGCGAAATGACTTTGACCGAACCGACGGCCTGCTCGAGCGCCTTGGCGCGCCCGCTGGGGACGAACGATGCGGTACCGACCTTGACAGGATTACCCGCAGCTTTGGCTTGCTCTTCGGACAACCCGACCCAGGCAACTTCCGGCGACGTGTAGATGACCGACGGGATCGCGTTGTAGTTCACCTGGGTCTTGTGACCTGCGAGTTGTTCGGCCAAGGCGACGCCTTCCTCGATCGCCTTGTGCGCCAGCATCAAGCCGCCGATGACATCACCCACGGCAAAAACTCCGGGTGCGCTGGTTTTGTAGCCCGCATCCACTTTGATGAATCCCTTTTCATCCAATTGCACGCCAGCCGCATCAAGTCCGAGGTCCTTCGTATAGGGCTTGCGCCCGACCGCCACAATGAGCCGATCAAACTCCTCGCTGCTTTTCTTGCCGTCCAGCTCATAGTCGACCGTCACACTGGACTTGGCGGCCTTGGCCGATAGGACTTTGGCGCCCATACGGACTTCCAGCCCTTGTTTGGTGAACTGCCTCAGCGCTTCCTTGGATATTTGCGCATCCACCATGGGCAGGAATCCGGGCATCGCTTCCAACACAACGGTTTTGGATCCCAACCGGTTCCAGACGCTGCCCAGCTCAAGCCCGATGACACCGGCCCCGATGACACCCAGCTTCTTCGGAACTTCGGTGAAATCCAGTGCACCCCAGGAATCCACGATGCGATCCCCATCGAAGGGCGCAATCTTGAGATTGACGGGTTCAGAACCGGTAGCGATGACGATGTGCTTGGCGGTATAGGTTTCCGACTTGCCGTCGTGCCCGGTGAACTGGACCTTGCCCTGCCCCAGCAACTTGCCGGTGCCGAACAAGCCCGTGACCTTGTTCGCTGCGAACAGCGTCTTGATGCCCGAAGTCAGCGAGCGTGAAATGTCGGTCTTGCGCTTCTGCATCTGCGCCAGATCCAGCGAGATGCCGGTGCTTTTGACGCCGTGCGCCGCGAAGTCGTGCAGCGCACGATGGTAGACCTCGGATGATTCCAGCAGCGCTTTGGAAGGGATGCAGCCTGCGTTGAGGCACGTACCGCCAAATGCAGGGGTCTGGTCACGATTCAGCCATGCATCCATGCAAGCGGTTCTGAACCCGAGCTGGGCGGCTCGTATCGCCGCGGGATAACCCGCCGGGCCGCCGCCGACCACGATGACATCAAAGGATTCGCTCATAGACTGCGGTTCGTTTTTTTGATTCGCACCATTATAGCGGCGCAAAAAAAGAGGGCCGGGAATCCCGGCCCTCTTTCACAGCGAGTGCGTTACTTGAGATCGACGTCAAACGTGTAGCTGATGCCCGTGGCAATCGAGAAATTATTGCTGGTATCAAGGCTGATGTAGCGCGCGCCCGCATAGGCGGTGAGATCCTTGAAGAACGTGTAGAACACGCCTGCGGTCAGGCCTTGACCATCAAACGGGGTGTCCATGGTGTCGCCGATCGCGGCGGCCAGCTTGACGTCCGGCAGCCACTGGTAGGTCGCCGAGCCGAAGAAATATTTACGGCCTTCCGAAACGCCCTCGATATCGACGTACTCGAACGAGGCGCCGAAATTCCAGTCGGTCACGCCGCCATACCCGGCGTGCAGGCGCGTGGCGTTACCGCCCGGCGCCGGGAAGCCGAAAACAACCTGGCCCTCTGAGCGAACGTACTGCACGCCAGCGGTCAGGTCGTGCTCGACATTCTCGTAGTTGCCGCCCAGTGCGTAGTCGTTGGAATCACCGCCGTCCTTGAGAAAGAAAGCGGCATTGGCTGAGAGCCCTTCCATGATCACGGGAGAGGTATACGAAGCCGTGTTGCTGGTGAAGCCATTGGTCAGGTTGGAAAGGCCGAAACTGGCGCCTTCGTTGAAGAACTGACCATTGAAGCCCGCCAGCGAGGTGTCATAGAACGGATCCAGACGGCGGCCACTCAGCTTGTAGGCGGTGGACTGGCGTCCGATGCTCAGAGTGCCGTAGGTGGCGTGCGAGATTCCGCCAAAAAATTCGCGGACGAAATCGCGGTCGTCGGTGTTGGTGCTGGTGGCGCTGAAACGGTCAAAACCACGTTCATAATTCACGAAGCCGCGATAACCCTGCTCCTGTGCGGACGCGAAGATGCCGATCTGCGAGGCATTGTTTTTCAGGGCGATGTCGCTGCCCGCCACATCGGAATCGAAATAGCTGCCCGAGGCAGCAAACGATCCGGAAAGCACCACATCGGTCTCGACGGCGTAAGCCGGCACCGCAGCAACCAGCGCGAACGCGCCGGCCATAGCAAAACGCTTCATGAATGAACCCCCTGTGTCCTTATGTTTTGCGCGGGTGACCGCGCCCCCAAAAACCGCGCCAGTGTGCCCGCGTGCGGGCGTTCGCGCAATCCTCACAGCTGAATCAGCAACCGCGCTGGATCCTCCAATGATTCCTTGATCGAGCGCAGGAACAGCACTGCTTCACGCCCATCGATGATGCGATGGTCGTAAGTCAGCGCCAGGTACATCATCGGCCGTATCGCGATCTCGCCGGCGACCACCATCGGTCGCTCAGTGATGCCGTGCATGCCGAGAATCGCACTCTGCGGCGGATTCAGGATCGGCGTGGACATCATCGAACCGAACACGCCGCCGTTGGTGATCGAGAACGTGCCGCCGGTGAGATCCTCCATCGTCAGTTTGTTGTCCTTGGCTTTCTGGCCGTAGGCGCCGATGGCCTTCTCGATCTCGGCGAACGAGAGCTGATCCACGTCGCGCACCACCGGCACGACGAGGCCGCGCGGCGACGACACCGCGATGCCGAGGTCGTAATAGCCGTGATAGACGATGTCCTGGCCGTCCACCGAAGCGTTGACGATCGGATATTTCTTCAGCGCCTCGACGGCCGCGCGAACGAAGAACGACATGAAGCCCAGCTTCACGCCGTGAGCTTTCTCGTAGCTGTCCTTGTGGCGCGCACGGATCTCTGACACCGCCTTCAAATCCACCTCGTTGAACGTGGTCAACATCGCCGCAGTGTTCTGCGCCTCGATCAGGCGTTCGGCGATGCGGGCGCGGATGCGCGTCATCGGCACCCGTTGTTCCTCGCGAGCGCCGCCAGCACGCGCTGGCGTAGCCGGAGCGACAGCGGATTTCGCCCCGGGTTTCTGTTTATCAACGTGAGCTTTCACGTCTTCAATCGTTAAACGACCGCCCTTGCCGGTGGCGGCGATGCCATCGGAGGACAAGCCCAGTTCGGCCAGCAGTTTGCGCACAGCCGGGCCTTGAGGGTCGTCTCCCGTTGAAGCGGCTTTTGCGGCTGGTGCAGCTGCGGCAGGCTTGGCGGCAGCCGCTGCGCCCTCTTCTAGAATGCCCAAAATATCGCCGGCCTTGACGGTCGCACCTTGCGCCACACGCACCTCCTTGAGCACGCCGTTGGCGGTCGCTGGCACTTCCAGCATCACCTTGTCGGTTTCCAGGTCCACCAGATTGTCTTCGCGGCTCACGGAATCGCCGGCTTTCTTATGCCAGGCTGCGACCGTCGCGCTGGACACGGATTCGGGTAGATTTGGAACTTTAATTTCAATAGCCATAATGTTGTTCTCGTTAGAATTATTTACGCTGCGCCCTTCACGACGCTGCCGCCGGAAAGAGCCTGTTTCACCAGCTCTTCCTGTTCTTTGACGTGAATCTTGAGATAACCAACCGCTGTTGATGGCGAGCCCGGACGGGTCGAATAGATCAAGGTCCGCGAGGCATCCAGTGGGACCGCCAACCGGTGCTTGATCTGGTACCAGGCACCCTGGTTCTCAGGCTCTTCCTGGCACCAGACGATCTCGTTGGCATTGGCATAGGCATTCACCTGTGCTGCGTATTCCTCGCGCGGGAACGGATACAACTGCTCGACGCGGACGATGGCGACATGGTCCAGTTTGTCCTTGTCGCGCGCCTGCACCAGGTCGTAATACACCTTGCCACTGCAGAAGACGATGCGCTTCACCTTTTTTGCGTCGGGCCGTGTGCGATCCGGGATGACCGTCTGGAACGAACCCTCGGTGAGTCGGCCCAGCGCAGATACCGACAGCGGGTGACGCAGCAAGGATTTCGGCGTCATCACGATCAGCGGCAGCTTGTAGGCGCGCTTCATCTGACGGCGGATCATGTGGAACATCTGCGCAGGGGTGGACGGCACGCACACCTGCATGTTGTTGCCGGCGCAGAGCTGCAGATAGCGTTCCAGACGCGCCGACGAATGCTCCGGGCCCTGCCCTTCGTAGCCGTGCGGCAGGAACATCACCAGCCCACACAGGCGACCCCACTTGGCGTTGCCGCTGGCGATGAACTGGTCAATCAGCACCTGCGCGCCGTTGGCGAAGTCGCCGAACTGTGCTTCCCAGATCACCAGCGAGGCCGGGTCGGTGGTGCTATAGCCGTACTCAAACCCGAGCACGCCTTCTTCCGACAGCAGGGTGTCGTTGACGACGAACGCGTGCTTGTCATCCATCAGGTGTCGCAGCGGTGTGTAACGCGCGCCGGTCTTGGCGTCGTGCAGGGTGGCATGACGATGAAAGAACGTGCCGCGGCGCGCATCCTGACCCGACAGACGCACCGCAAATCCCTCACTGACCAGCGTGGCGTAGGCCATGGTTTCAGCAAAACCCCAATCCATCGGCAGTTCGCCATCCGCCATCTTCTGGCGGTCTTCCATGAGTTTCTGCACACGTGCGTGCAGGGTGAACCCGTCTGGCAGGGTGTGCAGGCGCTTGTGCAGCGAACGCAAAGCTTCCAGCTTCACGGTCGTGTCGGCCGGCGTGTCCCAGCTGCCCTGTTTGAACGCGGCCCAGTTCACCGTGTGTTTGTTGCCGACCAGACCCAGCGTGGTACGAGCGATATTGACGCCCTTGTCGAGGCCTTCACGGTAGGCGTTGACCAAAGCATCGGCATCGGTTTTAGCGATGGCGCCTTCTTCGGTGAGCTTGCGCGCGTAGACCTGCACCGGCGTCGGATGTTTTTTGATCGCTTCGTACATTACCGGCGAGGTCACGGCGGGTTCGTCGGCTTCGTTGTGGCCGAGACGACGGTAGCAGCAGATGTCCACCATGACGTCGCGGTGGAACTCGTTGCGGAAGTCCATCGCCAGCTGGGTGACAAACACCACAGCTTCGGGGTCGTCACCATTGACGTGAAACACCGGGCACTCCAGCGTTTTGGCGATGTCAGTGCAGTAACGCGAGCTGCGTGATTCGTGATCGGGCTTGGCTTCGATTGGGTTCGGTGTGGTGAAACCGATCTGGTTGTTGATGACGATATGCACGGTGCCGCCGGTGCCATAGCCCTTGGAATGTGACAGTTGCAGGGTCTCGAACACCACGCCCTGCCCGGCCAACGCGGCGTCTCCGTGGATCAGCACCGCCAGTACGCCGTTGCCCTGCTCGTCGTGGCGGCGGTCCTGTCGAGCCTTGACGCTGCCCTCGACCACGGGATTGACGATCTCGAGATGCGAGGGGTTGAACGCCAGCACCAGATGCAGTCGCTTGCCGCCAATTTCAACGTCGGTGGAAAAGCCGTTGTGATATTTGACGTCACCGGCGCGAGTGAGGTCTTCCTCCTTGTACTTGCCCTCGAACTCGGCGAACAGATCCTTGGGTGATTTGCCAAGGATGTTGACCAGCATGTTGAGACGGCCGCGGTGGGCCATGCCGATCACCAGTTCTTCGACATTGCGCTCGGCACAGGAGCGCAGCACCTGATCCATCGCCGGGATCAACGCGTCGCCGCCTTCCAGCGAGAAGCGCTTCTGACCGACATATTTGTTGTGCAGGTAGCGCTCAAGGCCTTCGGCAGCGACCACCTGCAGGAGAATGTCTTTCTTGCGCTCGACCGGTACGCGTGGCTTGAACGCCACGCCTTCGAGCCGCTTCTGGATCCAGCGTTTCTCGGCGGTCTCGGTGAGGTACATGTATTCCGCACCGATGGTGTCGGTGTAGACGCTCTTGAGCAGACGCACGATGTCGCGCAGTGGCAGGCGATCGGTTGCAGCCAGCGAACCGGTGTTGAACACGGTGTCGAGATCGGCTTCGCCGAGTTTGTGGAACGACAACTCAAGGTCCGGCACATTGGCCGGCGGCACCAGTCCCAGCGGATCGAGTCGCGCCGCCTGATGGCCGCGCACGCGGTAGTAGTTGATCAGGCGCAACACCGCGGCCTGCTTCTCGGCATCCTTATCCGCGGCGCTTTCAACGACGGTGAATCCGCGGCGCTCACGCGCCATCTTCTCGAACCGCGCCAACACCGGGCCGTGCGCGACTTCGCGCGGTGCGTTCTGGTCCTGGATCAACCGGAAATACGCGCGCCAGGACGGGTCGACGGATTCCGGATCGTCAAGGAATTGCTCGTAAGCGGTCTCGATGAATGGCGCATTGGCGCCCTGGATGGACGACGACTCGATGAAAGTTTTATAGGTGTTGCCGCTCATGTTCGATTCGCCTTGAATACGTCGCTGCCCGCGGTCAGGCGGCCGAGATACTCGCGGAATTCCGTTGCAAGCTCCGGGTGCTTCAAGGCGTACTCGACGTTCGCCTGCAGGTATCCGAGCTTGCTGCCGCAGTCGTAACGCGTGCCTGCGAACTCGTAGGACAGCACGGTCTGCTCCTGGATCAGGGCGCTGATGGCATCGGTGAGCTGGATCTCGCCCCCGGCGCCGCGCGCGGTCTGTTCCAGCAAGCGGAAAATTCGAGAAGTCAGAATATAGCGACCGACGACAGCCAGGTTCGATGGCGCCTGCTCGGGTTTGGGCTTCTCGACGATACGGCGGATCTCGCCTACACCATCGCGGATCTTCTGGCTGTCGACCACGCCATACGAAGACACTTCGCTGCGCGGCACATGCTGGACGGCAACCACACTGGCACCGTGCTCCTGATATACCGACTGCATCTGTACCAGACAGGGCTGCTTGTGACCATCGATCAGGTCATCGGCCAGCAGCACCGAAAAATCCTCGTCGCCGATCGCCGGCGCGGCACACAACACCGCGTGGCCCAGACCCAAGGCCTCGGGCTGACGGATGAAGATGCAATGGACGTGCTTCGGCACGATGTTCTGCACGATCTCGAGCAGCCCGGTCTTGCTGCGCTGGGCCAGTTCGGTCTCCAGCTCATAGGCCTTGTCGAAGTGGTCCATGATCGAGTTCTTGGTGCGACCGGTGACGAACACCAGCTCGGTGGCACCGGCACTGATCGCTTCCTCGACCGCGTACTGGATCAGCGGCTTGTCCACGATCGGCAGCATTTCCTTGGGCGCTGCCTTGGTAGCCGGCAGGAACCGCGTGCCGAGACCGGCAACTGGAAACACCGCCTTGCGTATGCGCATCTCCCATCCCTTTCGTGACGCTTACGTCACGATTATTTTATGTCACAGCAGGGCTTAGTTTAGGCGATAGCGCCCGCGAGATGCACCTTGCCGCCAGAGGCGCCCAGCAGCGAAAACTCAAGCCCCTTGTCGCCTGCGACGACTTTGAGCGACGCGCGGGCTGGCAACAGCAGCGGCTGCTTGAACTGCACCGTCAGTTCGCGCGGAGCCCTTCCCAACTGGGCGCCGGTCAAGGCGGCGCTGCGTGCCAGCGTCCACATGCCATGCGCAATCGCGCGCGGGAAGCCGAACAGCTTCGCGGTCATGGCATAGAGATGGATCGGATTGAGGTCGCCGGCGATGCGGCCGTAACGTCGGCCGATATCAGCGGGTGCGTTCAACTCAGCGTACTCGGCGATTCTGGGGTCGGGCGCCGCGGGTGGCTTCTTGACGCCACCGCCGGCTGGCCGATTACGGAAAAGGATGGTGGTCTCTCCGGTCCAGACCTCCTGCCCTTGCGCGTCGCTGTAGCGGGTCATGAAATCAAACTCCAGGCCCTTGCTGGTCTGCCGGCCGACGCCGGTATGCACACGCACATCAAACGTTTCATCAACAGCCAGTTCGCGCGTTTGCGTGATCTTGTTGCGCAGATGCACCAGCCCGAGCATGGGCAAGGGGAACTGGCGGCCGGTCATCAGGCGGATGTGCAAGGGCGCCGCCAGTACATGCGGATAAGTGATCGGCAGCGAATCGCCGTCCGCGAATCCGCAGACTTCGCGATAGGCGGCAAGGTTCTCGGGCTTGGCGCGCACACCGGTGACGCAGACTTCGAGCGCCGGGATGGTGATCTCCTTGCCCGGCTTGCGTCTCAAGGTGCCCAGCGCGCCGAAATATTCGCGGTTGGGATTGGGCATTTCCTTCAGGGTCTCGCTCATGTTCGTATCTCGTCGTTAGTTAGGCAGCAGATCAAGCCGCTGTTGCAGGTCGGCGCGAAAGCTATCCGGTAAGTCCTGCTTGAGCAAGCGCTGCCAGTGGCGACGCGCGGATTTGTAATCTTCGGTTTGCGCGGCCGCCAATCCAGAGAACCACAGCGCACGCGGATGATCGGGCGCGAGTTTCAACGCTTTTGCGAACAACAACGTGGGCCGGCCCGCGAGCACGCGGTCGTTCGCCAAGGCCAGATTCTCGGCTTCGCTGACCAGGAATTCTGCGTTGGACCCGCCGGTCAGCGCATTGGCCTTTGCGTAGGCAGCTGCGGCGTCGGCATGGCGCTGCAGCACGAAATACGAGCGGCCGAGCATGCCCCACCCTTCGACGTTATCAGGCTGCTTCTCGAGTTTGGCCGCAAGCCCGCGCACCATGCCTTCGATCATCAGCGCCTGCGCATTCTCCGGATGTGCCGCCGCCTGTTCGATGGTCTGCTGGGTGCGCCAGCTGCCCTGCCAGAAATAAGCGGCGACCGCTGCCGCCGGCAACAACAGACTCAGACCGATGGCGGCGATACGCGAGCTGCGCCACAACGGACGCGTAAGCCAGGCCATCGCCAGCAGGCTGAGCAGCGCGCAAGCCATCAGGAGATTCATGACGAGCTCGACCGACGCAGCAGACGGCGCAGCACGAAGCCCAGCGCCAGCACCAGCAGCACAAAAGGCGCTATCCACAACATTCCCGTACTGGACTTCAGGGGAGGGTTGTAGAGCACGAAATCACCGTAACGCGCGGTGACATAGCTGCGGATCTCGTCGTCACTGCGGCCCGCTTCGATCTGGCTGCGCACCTGCTCGCGCAGATCGGCGGCCAGCGGCGCATTGGAATCGGCGATGGTCTGGTTCTGACAGACCAGACAGCGCAGCTGGTTGATCCACGCCTGATAGCGAGCCTCTTGCGGCTCGCTCAAGGCGACCGCAATGGTCGCATGGACAAAAAGAAGAAACCCAAAACACAAGCGCCGGCTCAGGACGCTCATTGCAGGAGGCCTTTGATCGTCTGCCAGGCTTCCGGCGTCATCGGGCCGATCTGCTTGTAGACGATGACGCCGCCGGAATCGAGCACAAAGGTCTCCGGCACCCCGTAAACGCCCCAATCCAGCCCGGCCTGACCCAGCGCATCGAGCGCGCTCACGCGATAAGGATTACCGCCCTGTGCCAGCCAGTCTTTTGCGGCGCTGGGCGCATCCTTGTAATTGAAGCCGACGATTTCCACGCTGCGCGACAGTTCCATCAGGAACGGATGTTCGACCTTGCAGCCCGCACACCAGCTCGCCCAGAAATTAACCAGCAACGGTCGGCCGCGCAGATCATGTGCCGACAACAGCGCCGGCCTGCCTTCGAGAGTGGGCAGGCTGAAATCGGGCATCGGCTTGCCAATCAACGGCGAAGGCACCACGCGCGGATCAAGCTGCAAGCCCAGGCCAAGCAGCACCATCAAGCCGAGTACCGCAGCCAGCGGCAACAGATGCCAGAGCTTCATGTGGATTTGCGGTAGCGCCGGTCGGCGGTGGCGATCAGCCCGCCGAGAAATGCCAGCAGGCCGCCGAGCCAGACCAGACGCATCATCGGCCGGTAATACAGCCGCAGGCTCCAGTCGCCGTTGTCGAACGGCTCGCCGAGCGCGACGTACACGTCGCGCAACAGGTTGTGATCCACCGCGGCCTCGGTCATCACGCTGTTCTGCGAGGCGTAAAGACGTTTTTCAGGCCGCAGTGTGAAGCTGCGGCTGCTTCGCTCGACGGCCACGTGAGCACGGTCGGCGCTGTAATTGGGGCCGCTCACGGATTCGACCTTTTGCAAGGTAAACTCGTAACCACCGAGCTGTGCCGATGCGCCGGGCGCCAGGCGCTCGTCGCGCTCGGCCGCGTAGCACGACACGATGGTGATGCCAAGCGTGAACAGACCCAGACCGAAATGCGCGAGGCTCATGCCCCAGAGGGAGCGCGGAATCGAAGGCAATCCGCCCGCTCTCGTCCGCTGGATGATTTCCTGCGTGGCGGCCGACATCGTCCAGAACGCCAGCATTGCGCCGAGCGCGGCTGCGAACGAGTAATGCGAATAAAACAATGGCAGCGCGGCGCCTGCCACGAGCGCAAACGCCGCCGGGGAGCGTAAACGGCGCAGGATTTCGCCACTGCCGCGCTTCCACGGCATGGCGGCGGCAAAACCCACCAGCAGGGTCAGCGGCGCAGCGAGCGGCACGAACACGGCGTTGAAATACGGCGGGCCCACCGAGATTTTTCCGAGGTTGAAGGCGTCCAGCGCCAGCGGATAAAGGGTTCCAAGCAGTACCGCCGACGCCGCCACCAGCAGGAAAACGTTGTTGAACAACAGCAGGCCTTCACGGGAAACCAGCTGCATCTCGGTTGCCGACATCAAACGCGAAGCGCGCCAGGCGAACAGGCTGAGCGAACCGCCGATCACCAGTGCCAGGAAGCCAAGGATGAACACGCCGCGTTCCGGATCGCTGGCGAAAGCATGCACCGAGACCAGTACGCCGGAGCGCACGAGAAAAGTGCCCAACAGCGATAGCGCGAACGCGAGGATCGCCAGCAGCACCGTCCAAGCTTTCAGTGCGTCACGCTTTTCGGTGACGGCCAGCGAGTGGATCAGTGCGGTGCCGACCAGCCAGGGCATGAAACTGGCGTTCTCGACCGGGTCCCAGAACCACCAGCCGCCCCAACCCAGCTCGTGATACGCCCACCATGAGCCGAGCGTGATGCCAAGCGTGAGAAACGCCCACGCCGCCGTGGTCCAGGGCCGCGTCCAGCGCACCCACTGCGCATCGAGCCGGCCGCTGAGCAGCGCGGCGATGGCAAATGCAAATGCAACCGAAAAGCCGACGTAGCCCATGTAGAGCATCGGCGGGTGGATGATCATGCCGGGGTCTTGCAGTAGAGGATTGAGGTCGCGGCCTTCAGCGGGAACCGGAAACAGGCGATCGAATGGATTCGAGGTCAGCAGCATGAACAGCAGAAAGCCGGCGGTGACGACACCGAGCACGGCGAGCACCTGCGCCACCATCTCCGGTGGCAACCGCCGGTTGAACACGCTGACGGCGAAGGTCCAGCCTGACAGCATCAGCACCCACAGCAGCATCGAACCTTCGTGCGCCCCCCAGATGGCCGTCATGCGGTAGATCAGCGGCGTATCGGTGTGGGAATTGGCGGCGACATAGGCCACCGAAAAATCATATTGGACGAAGCAAATACCCAGCAAGACAAACGCGGCAAGCATCAGCCCGAACTGTGCCTGGGCTGCGGTCGTGGCCAGCGCAGTCATTTTGGAGTTGCCGCGCCACAACCCGCTCAGAACCTGAACCGCCGAAATCGCCAGAGCAAGAATCAGGGCGAAATGGCCCAGCTCGGCACTCATCCCTTGGTTACTGGTTTGAACGGCTCACACGAATGGCCACCTGCCGTCTTCAACGAGTCGGCGAGTTGCGGTGGCACATAGTTCTCGTCGTGCTTGGCCAGAATCTCGCTGGCGATAAAAACCCTGTCGGCGGTCAAACTGCCGGTGGCAACGATGCCCTGCCCTTCGCGGAACAGGTCGGGGAGGATGCCTTCATAACGCACGGGAAGACTTTGTGTGCAATCGGCCAGTGTGAACTCCACGCGCAGCCCGTCGCCACGCTTCAGCGAATCGCGCAACACTAGACCGCCAATACGCATCGTTTCTTGCGGCGGTACCTGCCTCGCCACCAGATCACTTGGCGTATAGAAATTCATCAGGTTCTTGCGGAACGCGGTCAACGTTAACGCAGCGGCAGCGGCCAGCCCCAGCACCAACAGGCCGACACCGAGCATGCGTTGCTGGCGTCGAGTCACGACCGCTGGTCTCGCGTTTCGCGCGAGAGTAACTCGCGTTGCTTCAGATAAGGCGCCAGCAGATTCCAGACGAACACCAGCAGCGCTGCGCCATAACTGCCCCAGACGTAGAGCGCATAGCCGCCCATCTGCCAGAACTCGACGGTCAGCAACTTATCCACGACTGATTTCTCCGCGCGACAACAATTCGTTCTGCACACGGCGCATCAGCACGTGTCCGAAAAAGGACATGAAGCCCAGTGTCATCACCAGCAGCGGAACCAGCATGGAGGCATCCATCGTTGGTTTGCCAAACTTGGTCACGCTCGGCCCCTGATGCAGGGTGTTCCACCACTCCACCGAGTAATGAACGATGGGCACGTTGACGAAGCCGACGATCGCCAGCAGCGCGCAGGCGCGCGCGGCCGCCCGCGCATCGGCGATGGATTGCTGCAGCACGATCACACCGACGTACAAAAACAGCAGCACCAGTTCGGAAGTCAGGCGCGCGTCCCAGACCCAATAGGTGCCCCACATCGGCTTGCCCCAGAGCATGCCGGTGACCAGGGCCAGCGCGGTAAAACTGGCGCCAATCGGCGCAGCGGCGGTGAGTACGCACTCCCAGACCTTGATGCGCCAGATCAGCGCAATGCCGCCGGCAGCGGCCATCAATGAATAGATGAACAGGGACATCCAGGCCGCCGGCACGTGGATGTAGATGATGCGATAGCCCTCGCCCTGCTGGTAATCCGGCGGCGCCAGCAGCAGACCGCCGATCAGACCGTAAGCCAGCAGGGGAATCGAGATCAACCCGAACCAGAACCCAAGACGCTGCGCCAGCGCGAAGAATATCGGCGGCGAAGTAAGCGATTTCAGCCAGGTCCAGAGAGTCATTCGAAGGCGTTGCGCAGGGCCGTGGCGGTGGCCAGTGGAATCAGACAGATGCAGAACACCGCGATTGCGGCGAGGAAGTATAAGGGAGCCTCTGCAGAGCTTCCGCTCATCGCGGCTCGCGCTGCGCCCGCACCGAATATCAAAATGGGGCTGACCAGCGGCAACACCAGCACCGGCAGCAATACGCCGGCGCGGGGAAGCCCCACCAGCAAGGCGCTGGAGAACCCACCGAGGAAGAACAGGCTCAGGGTTCCCAGCAACAAGCCCAGCATGACGACACCAGCGGCGTGCATGGAGAGGCCCAGCAGCAGGCCCAGCAGCGGGGACAGCAGGGCCAGCGGCAAGCCCAGTACCAGCCAGGCGGCCAGCAATTTTCCTAAAACCAGAAAACTGACCGGCACCGGCGCCAGAAACAATTGCTCAAGAGTGCCGTCCTCAAAGTCGCTGCGGAATACTCTTTCCAGTCCCAGCAGCGCGGCCAGCAGCGCGCCCATCCACAGGATCGCGGGAACAAAAAGCGGCAGCGCGGTCGAGTTCGGCGCCACTCCCAACGGAAACAACAGGCTGACCAGGATGTAAAAAAAGACCGGCTGCGCCCAATCCGCGCGGCTGCGGGCCGCGAGTTGCAGTTCGCGCATGAATACCGCCTTGAGCGCGCTCATAATTGCAGCCGGCGCATGCCGTTCAGCGGCGGCAAGTTCTGGTGGCTGGTGATGATGGCGGCACCGCCCAATGCCAGATGCGCTTTCAACATCTCAATGAACAGATCGACGCCGCCGGCGTCGAGGCCCGACAAAGGTTCGTCCAACAGCCACAACGGCCGGCGTACCGCCAGCAACCGCGCCAGCGCGGCGCGGCGTCTCTGGCCGACGGAGAGCTCACGACACGCCCGGTGCTGCTGTGCCCGCAGCTGCAAGCGATCCAATGCATTTTCGATACGGTCTTCGCTGGCGTTATTGACGCGGCACCAGAAGCGCAGGTTCTCAACGACGGTCAGTGCGGGATTCAACGCATTTTTATGCCCGATCCAGTGAAACACGTCCGCGGATTCGAGCCCTTCAACCGAACCGTGTTCAGGCGCACGCAGACCGCACAAGCTCTCCAGCAGGCTGGTCTTGCCGCTGCCATTGCTGCCCGCGACATGCAGCGCCTGTTCACGGTCCAAGCCAAAGCAGATGCCAGTCAGCAGCGTACGGCCACCGCGGGCGACTACAAGATCTTTGACTGAAATGAGCATCGTTGAATTTTTTGGTGCCCGAGCGGACTCGACGATTTCGATTGGACTCGAAATCGGACGTCGCTACGCGACGCCCGCAGCACGCAGGCCATGTACGGCCTGCGTCAACCGGGATGCTTTCAAGTTAATTGTCATTCGATGTTGGTGCCCGAGGCCGGACTCGAACCGGCACGACCGAAAAGTCGAGGGATTTTAAGTCCCTTGCGGCTACCAGTTACGCCACTCGGGCAACGCGGCGCAGCCTAGCAAATATCGTCATTTGAATGGAGGCTCGGGCCGGAATTGAACCGACGTACGAGGATTTGCAGTCCTCTGCATAACCACTCTGCCACCGAGCCAACGAAACAAACTGCCTAAAAAGAAAAACCCCGATGAACCGGGGTTTTCAGATTCTGGAGCGGGAAAAGGGGCTCGAACCCTCGACCTCGACCTTGGCAAGGTCGCGCTCTACCAACTGAGCTATTCCCGCATGGCGCGCATTTTAGGCGATGGGGGTGCCCGGCGGCAACTAGGACGACTCTTTCATCATCGGCCAGGCGGCGCGTAAGTAGACCAGCATCGACCACAGTGTCAGTGCTGCCGCGATGAACAAAAGGCCGTAACCGATCTGGTACCACGGCAGACCAAAGGTTTCGATCTGCCAGATCATGCTGCCGATGGCGGTCATCTGGAATCCGGTTTTCAACTTGCCGATCCAGCTGACGGCGATATGGGTCCGGCTGCCCAGTTCCGCCATCCATTCGCGCAGGGCCGAGATGGTGATCTCGCGGCCGATGATGATCGCAACCAGCACCGCCAGCACGCCGTCGGGTTGCGCGTAAAGCAACATCACCAGGCAGACCGCAACCAGCAGTTTGTCGGCAACAGGGTCGAGGAACGCGCCGAACTTGCTGGTCTGGTTCCAGCGTCGCGCCAGCCAGCCGTCGAACCAGTCGGTGATGCAGGCGCCTGCGTAAAGCACACAAGCCCACTGGCGGGCGTGTTCGACCGGCGCGAAAAACAGGCCCAGCACCAGCGGAATCACGGCGACGCGTCCGATCGTCAACACCAGCGGCAGATTCAGCTTCATGTCCCTAGTCTAGTGAAACTGTGCATGGATGCGCTCCGCCATTGCCCGACTGATGCCCTTGATGCGCGCCAACTCATCCACCCCTGCTCGCTTCACCTGCGCCAGACCGCCGAGGCTGCGCAACAATTCGCGTTTGCGCATCGGCCCCAATCCTTCGATCTCATCCAGCGCCGATCCGAACCTCGCCTTATCGCGCTGACCGCGATGACCCTGGATGGCGAAGCGATGCGCCTCGTCGCGGATGCGCTGGATCAGATGCAGCGCGGCTGAATCCGCCGGCAGCACCAGCGGCTGCTCGCGCCCAGGCAGAAAAAGTTGCTCCAGCCCCGGTTTGCGCGTCGGACCCTTGGCAATGGCGACGACCCGCAGATTCTCGATGCCCGCTTCGGTCAAGGCTTCCATCGCGGAGGTGAGCTGCCCCTGCCCGCCGTCAATGAACAGCAGGTCCGGTGCAGGCGCTTCGCCATCCTTCACGCGTAGATAACGGCGCAGCACCGACTGCTTGATAGCCGCGTAATCATCGCCGGGCGCCACCCCTTCGATGTTGAATTTCCGGTAGGCCGCTTTGAGCGGCCCCTCGGCGTTGAACACCACGCAGGACGCGACCGTGCTTTCGCCGCCGGTGTGGCTGATATCGAAACATTCCAGTCGCTCTGGCAATTCCTCGAGCCCCAGCGCTTCCTGCAGCTCGCTGAGCCGCGCCTGCATGCTGGCGTTGCCGGTGAGTCGTGCCGATAGTGCCTGTGCAGCAGTCGCCACTGCCATCGCCATCAGGCGCAGGCGCTCGCCACGCGACGGCACCTTGATGCTCACGTGCCGGCCCGCGCGCTGTGACAGTGCGCGCTCGATCCAGTCAGCGTCCGCCGGTGTCCGCGAAACCAGAATCTGCTGCGGAATATTGCGGTCGAGATAAAACTGCGACAGGAATCCGGACAGCAGTTCGGCTTCGTCCACGTTGTGCGGGTGCGAAGGAAAGTAACTGCGGTGCCCCAGATTGAGGCCGCCACGCAGACTCATCACCACGATGCAGCTATGCGCCGCATGCAAAGCCAGGGCGATGACATCGGAATCGGCGTCGGTCCCCGGCAGCGTGCGTGACTGCTGCACCTGACTCAGCGCGGCAATCTGGTCGCGCAGCTGCGCCGCGCGTTCGTAGTCGAGCGACTGCGAGGCCTGCTCCATCTGTTGCTGCAACTCACGGCCCAGTGCTTCACCCTTCCCCATCAGCAGGCGCTCAGCGTTGCGCACATCACGTGCGTAACTTTCTTCATCAATCAGGCCGACACAGGGCGCCGAGCAGCGTTTGATCTGGTGCTGAAGGCAGGGCCGCTGCCGGTGCGAAAAAAAATGGTCGTTGCAGGGACGCAGCCGGAACAGCTTTTGCAGGATCAGCGCCGACTCACGCACGGCGACGCTGGAGACATAAGGGCCAAAGTAGCGGTCTTTGCCGCTGCGCGCGCCGCGATAACTGCCGATGCGCGGGAACGGATGCGCGGTGAAGCGCAGGTAAGGATAGCTTTTGTCATCGCGGTAGAGGATGTTGTAACGCGGATGCAGCTCTTTGATCAGGGTCGCTTCCAGCAGCAGCGCCTCGTCTTCGGTGTGGGTGACGGTGACCTCGATGCGTCTGATCTGCTCGACCATGCTCTCGATGCGCGCATCACCGGATGCACGCAGAAAATAGCTGCTGACACGTTTCTTGAGATTGCGCGCCTTGCCGACATACAGCAGCGCCTCGCCGGCGCCATACATGCGGTAGACGCCAGGCTGTGTCGTCAGCTGCGAAAGAAAACTCTTGGAGTCAAACACGGGCCGCCGCCCTTATGCTTTTTTCTGGTCGTCCAGAAGTCCGTGGCGGATTGCCATCTTGGTCAGTTCAACGTCGTTACCCACGCCCAATTTTTCGAACAAGCGGTAGCGATAGGTGCTGACCGTCTTCGGCGACAGACACAGACGGTCGGAGATCTCCTGGTTCGACAAGCCCTGCGTCACCATCAGCATCACCTGCGTTTCGCGCTGCGACAACAGCTCAAACGGCGACTGATTCTTGCCCTGGATCAAGTTGGTGGCGAGCGCGCCGGCGATATCCGCCGCCACGTAATTGCCACCGGCGTGCACCCGGCGGATCGCGGCGGCGACTTCGTCGGCTGCAGAATCCTTGCCGATATAGCCCGCGGCGCCGGCGGCGATCAGCCGATTGGGATACGGCGCTTCCGTGTGCATGGTCACGGCGATGATCTTCATGCTGGGGTAATGCTGTACCAGCCGGCGCGTCGCATCCAGCCCGCCGATGCCCGGCATGCTCACATCCATCAGCACGACATCCGGCTGATGCGCTTTGGCCAACTCGAGGGCTTCCTCGCCCGTGCCCGCTTCTGCGACGACTTCCATGTCCGGCAGTTCCGACAACACCCGCTTGAGTCCGGCTCGAACCAGGCGGTGATCGTCCACCAGCATGACTTTGATCACAACGCGCTCCTTGAGGTCCTCATACCTTACTTGATTGGGAAATAGATGTGCGTGACCCGTTCGGCTTCCGGCGTGCTGACCGGATCGCTGACGTACGCCTCCCACAGATCGCCGTTCTGCGAATAACCGTAGACCGCCGCATAGGCAAACAGCGCGTCGTAGGTCGGGCCCATGTCCTTGTATGAGCCCTGATAGACCACCTTCAGCGCCTTGCCGGCGTAAGTCGTCTGAACCTTGATCTCGCCTTCGTTACCGGACGGTGCGGACGCCACCGGAATGCCGGCGTCGTATTCGTAGATCTTTTCTTTTTCGTCCCACTTGCGCGCGATGCCCACGGGCGCACCGGCCGCCTGGAGTTTGTTCTTCTGCAGATACGCCAGCACCTTGCTGTAGGCCACCGCATACGCGGTGCTGATGGCGGCGACATCGGTAGTCGTGGTGCCGCTGACGTAAGCCAGCGTCTGAGCCTGGACCTCAGTAGGTGCAACATTAAGCTTGGAAAAATCCACGGCGGGCAAGGTTTCGACCAGCGCTTTCAGGTTCGCCAGCCCTTCCTCATAGTCTGGACCGAGCATGGCGTCGGTCATCAGCCCGAAGTAGCGGCCCAGCATCGAGGTGTACTGGGCATCGAAGTTCCAGATCACGCGGGTGGCAGTGGCGCCCACCGGCTCCAGCCTGTAGGCCGCGATGTAGCGGTCGTTCTCGAAGCCGCCGAACACCAGCCTGATGCCGACGCGTTCGTAAGGGGTCGATTCGATGATCTCCTGGCTGCCACTGCCCTGCTCGCCATCCCAGGCCATCTTGGCGCCGACGCCGATCTCAGGGCCACCGTAACTGACTACGGAATTGGGGTCGTATTTTTTCCACGGCGACCATTCCTGAAAGCGTTTGAAGCTGTTGAGAATCACGAACACCGTCGCCGGCGGCGAGTTGATCTCGATCGAGCGCTCCAGTTTTGCCGTGTCGGGCAGCGCAAAGCCGATGCCCACGATCGCCGCGACAAGCACGGCGACGAAGATGACCAAACCTTTGAGAAGTTTCATCCGGAATCCCGATTTATGAGAACTCGATTATGCCGAAAATGTTCCACCCGCCTGAGGCCTGCGTTAAAGTCTGCCTGTCGGCACGGAACCGGCGCAGCAGTCAACCAAAAATACCAAGGGGCCATATGTCCAAACCATCGTTGGCGAACTCACGGTCGTCTCGCGTGATTCTGTTGCTGTTGTCGCTGGGTTTCGCAATGGCCGGCACGGCGTCTGCACAATCGTCCGACGACGCCACCCCGCTCACCCCGCTCGAAGTCACCGGCTCGCGCATCAAGGGCACCGACATGCAGACCCAGGTGCCGGTCTACGTGCTGGATCGTGAAGCACTGGAACGCACCGGCGTCGAATCCATCGGCGAAGTGCTGCAGCAGCTGACCGCCGGCGGCAAGGCGCTGAACGCCAAGTTCAATTCCAGCGGCAACTTCGGTTTTCCTGCGGACGGCGGCGGCATCGGCGCCGGTTCCAGCCAGGTGGATTTGCGCCACCTCGAACCCAAGCGCGTGCTGGTGCTGGTGGATGGCGTGCGCTGGGTCAACGAGGCCTCGGCTTCCGGCATCGGTGGCGCGGTGGACCTCAACACCATCCCGCTGGCCATCGTCGATCGCATCGAAGTGCTGGAAGACGGCGCCTCGGCGATCTACGGCTCCGACGCCATCGCCGGTGTGGTCAACATCATCACGCGCCGCAACTTCAACGGCCGCGAGCTGAGCCTCTATGGGGGGCAATACCAGCAAGGTGATGGCCGCACCCTGCAAGGCGACCTCACCTGGGGTGGCAATTTTGACCGCCTGCATGTGCTGATCACCGGCAGTTATTTCGATCAGCAGTCAATCAAGTCCTCCGACCGCGAGCAATCGCGCTTTCCGGTGCCCGGCACCGGCGTCACCCGCGGCAGTTCCGGCACGCCGCAAGGCCGTTTTATTTTTTGCGACCGCAACCGCACGCCGGACTGCAACCCCGACACTGATTTTCTTGATCTGGCACTCAACAACGGCACCGGCACTCCGGTGTACGACCCCAACAGCCCCAACGCGCCACCCAGCACCTATCACGACTTCGGTCTGAGCGACCGCTTCAACTTCGCACCTTTCAATCTGTTGCTGACGCCGAGCGAACGCTACAGCCTGTTCGGTTCGACGCGTCTTGATGTGACCGACAACTTCAACTGGTATGTGAAGGCGCTGTACAACACCCGCACCTCGGTGAATCAGGCCGCGCCGGAACCCATCTTCATCGGCGGCGACGCTGGCACCGGCGGCATTGCCGACACCATCAGCATTCCGGCCAATCATCCGTTCAATCCCTTCGGCATTGATCTGATCGCGGGCGATAATTTTTCGCTGATAGGACGACGGCCACTCGAAGGCGGCCCGCGCATCTTCACGCAGGAAGTCGACACCGTGTACGTCGCCAGTGGCTTTCAGGGCAATTTCGAGCTGTGGGACCGCCGTTACTACTGGGACCTCAATGGCGCCACCTCAAAGAACGAGGCCAAGCAGGTTTTCCTGAATGGTTACAACCTGCGCAATCTGCAAGTCGCGCTGGGCGACCCGGCGGTGTGCGCCGCAACGCCGGGCTGCACGCCGCTGAACCTGTTCGGCGGCCAGGGCGCCAATGGCACCGGCACCATCACCTCACAGATGCTCGACTACGTGCGCATCATCACCAACGACGCCAGCGAGAACAGCCTGAGCCTGGCGTCTGCCAATCTCAGCGGCGAATTGTTCGACCTGCCGACCGGGCCCATCGCCTTCGCCACCGGGCTGGAATTCCGCAACTACAAGGGCCGTTTCGATCCCGACCCGGTGCGCACGCGCGGTGATTCGCAGGATTCACGCGCCATCCCCACCTCCGGCAGTTACAGCGTCAAGGAAGCCTATGGCGAATTGAACATTCCGGTGCTGGATGAAACGAACCTGTTACGCAAACTCGATTTCAGCGCCGCACTGCGTTACTCCGACTACAGCAGTTTCGGCAGCCAGATCACCGACAAATTCGGCCTGCGCTGGCAGCCGTTCGAGGATGTGGTGCTGCGCGGCACGCGCTCCAGCGGCTTCCGCGCCCCATTCATCGGCGAGCTGTTCGGACTGGCGCAGTTCGGCGCCCCCATCACCGACCCCTGCTCGAATGCGGTGGACGACGCCGACGGCCCGGACACGACGCCGCTGGAAACCAACTGCCGCGCGCAAGGCGTGCCCAGCGGCTACGAGCAGATCAATCCGCAGATCACCACCAACACCGGCGGCAATCCGAACCTCAAGCCGGAAACCTCGCAGAGCTATACCGTCGGCATGCTCTACAGCCCCAACTGGGCTGAAGAACTCGCATGGTCGGAACGGCTGGATCTTTCAGCGACGTATTACAACCATGAGATCAAGAACGCCATCCGCGCGCCGGATGCGCAGACGCGGCTCAACGACTGCGTCAACTCGGGCAGCGGGGGTTCTTCCGCCTGCACCGGCATCACCCGCACCGCCAACGGTCAGATCAACCGCTTCGACAATCTGCTGGCGAACATCGGCCAGTTCGAGACCAGTGGCTGGGACTTCAAGCTGAACTGGTCCGCGCCCGCGCAAACCTGGGGCCGTATCGGCGCTGCACTGCAGGGCACGCTGGTGACGAACTACCGCGTGCGCGACGACCAGGGCACCTTGTTCCCCCAGCGCGAAGGGGTCGAGGCCAATGACGGCGCCATCCCGGAATTGCAGTCGAACCTGCAGCTGTCATACGCCATCAGCAAACTGACTGCGGACTGGACGTTGCGCTACATCGGCGCGGTGACCGAGTCCTGCTCGGATTTCCGCGACGACACCGCGCTGAGTCTGACCAACCTCGGCCTGTGCTCCGAGCCAGATGCCGCCAACAACAGCCAGTCGCGCAACGAATTACCGGCCACGGTCTACAACGACGTGCAGTTGGGCTGGCTGATGGATACCGGATTCGGCGAGCTCAAGCTCAGCGCCGGCATCAACAATGTCCTTGATCAGGATCCGCCGGCCTGCGTCAGCTGCTCACTCAACGGCTACGACGCTGGCACCTATGAAGCACCCGGGCAGTTCGGATATCTACAGGCAAAACTGGGTTTCTGAAGCGCGTCTCTAATGAGTTGTGGATTAAAGTCGTGATGCCGTGATCTGGAAGTCAGAGTGCTGCCAGGCGTCCCGAAACCGCGCTTCGGCCTTCACCGCTTCGTTTTCCTTGCCTTGGGCTCTCAAGCTCTGGGCCAAGCCGTACAGCGACCAGCCGTTATTCCGGTTTTGCTGCAAGTCTTCACGGTAGATTTTTTCTGCCTCTGGCGATTTCCCTGCCATCAGCAATACAGCGCCGAGGTTCTGTCGCACCGGCTGATGCCAGAGCGGAGGCTCGAAATAGGCCAGACCGTCTTCCAACACTGCGCCCTGCTCCAGTGCCGTGATGGCCGCCTTGTAATCCTTGCGTGCCGCTGAGAGTTCGCCGGTCAGTACGCGCTCCGCGACTTTCAGCGTGCCGGACAACGGGTGCTGCGGCCCGACAAATAATTTTTCCATCGCCGGATCTGCAGCCGCCTTGGCCAATTCGTTCAGGTGCTTCTGCGCCTGGTCCAGATGCGCCTGACGCGTCGCAGCCATGCCTTGAGCGAAGTGCCAGATCGCCAGCGCATACGGCAAATCCGCCGCAGGCTTGGGTATGGCGAGGATTTCATCCCACAGTCCCAGTTGTACCTTGGCTTTCAATGGAGTGATCCAGAAATCCTGCAGGAATGCGAAGTCGGGTAAACGGATCAGATCAGGTTGCCACGCTCGCTTCGCTGTTTCCGCCGCCGCGGCCAGCGCCTGCTTGCTCGCGCCCTCCATCGACGAAGCCCACCACAAAAAGTGATGGTTGTGCGGCACGTACGCGAGTGGATACGGACCGGGTTTCGGGCTGCAGATCGCAAGGTAGGCATTGTCAGCTTCGATGGCTTTCTGGTTGGCGACGACGGCATCGTGATAACGACCGACGCGGGTGTAGATGTGGGCGGGCATGTGCACCAGGTGACCGGAGCCCGGTATCAGCTCGCGCAGACGGTCGGCCGCAGCCACACCACGGTCCGGGTCACCGGAGGCCTCTACAGCGTGGATATAGAGATGCAGGGCGCCCGAATGGTCCGGGTTCCGTTTCATCACCGACTCCAGCACGGCGATGAATTCGGAGGTGCCACCCATGGGATTCCGCTGAGCGTCGTAATAATTCCAGGGCTGCAGGTCCATCAGCGCCTCGGAATACAAAGTCGCAGCATCCAGATCGTCGGGGAACTGTTTCATCAGTCCTTGCATGGACTTCGCATAGGCTTGGTCGAGCGGTTTTCGGTCTTGTGGCGGCTTCTCGGAATAACGCGCCGACAGCGCCTGAATATAGGCCCGCTCCCTTTCGTTGGCCGCGCCCGCCAGCGACAATGCTTTTTGCATCCGCGTCCAGGCCTTGCTGTTGTTGGCAGGGTCCATCGTTGCGTTGACGTGCGGCCCCAGCACCAACGCAGTGCCCCACCAGCACATCGCGCAATCTGGATCGAGTTCGGTAGCCTTGAGAAAAGAACGTTCAGCCGCATCATGGTTGAAGCCGTAGCTCAGATTCAGGCCTTGATCGAACCAACGCTGTGCTTCCGCCTGCGAGGTATTGATGGCGCGGTGATAAGTGCCAAGGCCATCCAGAAGCGTGGCGCCCACCGGCGCCAGCTCAGGCGCTGTCGATACGGGTTTTTTTTGATTCAGGGCGACAAAGGCAAAGCCACCGGCAAACATCACAACGATCAGGATCACGACGGCAGCACGGCTCATGTTTTCTCTCCCAAGCAAGCCACAACCTAGCAGCTTTATGACTCCGGCCTAGTTTCGGCGCAATGAGCCAAAAAAAAACCCCCGGATGTCCGGGGGTTCTGGTGCAGAAGAAAATCTCAATCAGGCTTCAGTGGAACTGCTCTTCCTCAGTCGAACCGGTCAGCGCCTTGACGCTGGACGAACCGCCCTGGATCACGGTGGTGACGTCGTCGAAGTAACCCGTGCCCACTTCCTGCTGGTGCGAAACAAAGGTGTAACCCTGCTCGCGGGCCTTGAACTCGGGCTCCTGCACCATGTTGACGTAGTGCTTCATGCCCTCGCCGCGTGCGTAGGCGTGTGCGAACTGGAACGTGTTGAACCAGTTGATGTGGATGCCGGCCAGGGTGATGAACTGGTACTTGTAGCCCAGGTCCGACAGATCCTGCTGGAACTTCGCAATCTGCTTGTCGTCGAGATTCTTCTTCCAGTTGAAGCTCGGCGAGCAGTTGTACGAGAGCAGCTTGCCCGGGCAGGCCTTCTGCACGGCCTGCGCGAATTCACGCGCAAAACCGATGTCCGGCACGCCGGTTTCGCACCAGACCAGATCCGCATACGGCGCGTAGGCGACGCCGCGGCTGATGGCCTGTTCGAGACCGTTCTTGACGCGGAAGAACCCTTCCTGCGTGCGCTCACCGGTGAGGAACTTCTTGTCGTTCGGGTGATGGTCCGAGGTAATCAGGTTCGCGGCCTCGGCATCGGTGCGCGCCAGGATGATCGTCGGCACGCCCAGGACGTCGGCGGCGAAGCGCGCGGCGATCAGTTTCTCGACCGCTTCTTGGGTCGGCACCAGCACCTTGCCACCCATGTGGCCGCACTTCTTGGCGGCAGCCAGCTGGTCTTCGAAGTGCACGCCGGCGGCGCCGGACACGATCATGTTCTTCATCAGCTCGAAGGCATTGAGCACGCCACCGAAGCCGGCTTCCGCGTCCGCCACGATCGGCAGGAAGAAGTCGACGAAGTCCTTGTGGCCGGGGCCCACGCCCTTGCTCCACTGGATTTCATCCGCGCGGGTGAAGGTGTTGTTGATGCGGCGAACCATCGTCGGCACCGAGTCGTACGCGTACAGCGACTGGTCGGGATACATGGTTTCAGACGTGTTGCCGTCGGCGGCAACCTGCCAGCCGGACAGGTACACGGCCTCGAGGCCGGCTTTGGCCTGCTGCATGGCCTGGCCCGCGGTGATGGCACCGAAGGCGTTGACGTAGCCTTTCTTGGCTTCGCCGTTCACCAGCTTCCAGAGTTTTTCCGCACCGCGCTTGGCCAGGGTGTGGTCAACCTGCAGCGAGCCGCGCAGGCGGACAACGTCAGCGGCGGAGTAACCACGCTTGACGAGCTTCCAGCGGGGATTGGTCGCCCAGTCCTTCTCAAGGGCCTTGATTTGATCTTCGCGGGTCATTGCAGCGTTCCTCTGAGGGTAAAAAGAATTCTTAGTCGAGATAGTCGTACGACGGCAGGGTCAGAAAGTCGGACACGGTTTTTGCGGTGGACATCTTCGCCATCAGGCCGGCCGCTTCAATCATGCGGGTGCCGTAGAAACGCTCGTCGCCGAAGGCGGCTCGAATCGCGCTCACTTCTTCATCGAGCACTTTCAGGATCAGCGCCGGCGTCACCTTGCGGCCGTCGGTCAGCGTCACGCCGTACTTCTGCCACTGCCAGACCTGCGTGCGGGAAATTTCCGCAGTCGCAGCGTCTTCCATGAGGTTATGCAGAGGCACGCAGCCGTTGCCGCGCAGCCAGGCTTCGGTGTACTGCACCCCGACGTTGATGTTGTTGCGCAGACCGGCTTCGGTGAACGCGCCTTCCGGCTTGGTCAGCAGGTCAGACGCCTTGATACCGTAATTGAATTTCTTGTGCAGCTGGTTCGGCGTCGGCATGTGTTGGTCGAACACCTTCATCGCCACCGACACCAAGCCCGGATGCGCGACCCAGGTGCCGTCGTGGCCGTTCTTCACTTCGCGCAGCTTGTCGGCGGTGACCTTGGCGAACACTTCTTCGTTCTTGATCGGGTCCTTGGTCGGGATGAAAGCGGCCATGCCACCCATCGCCTGTGCGCCGCGCTTGTGGCAGGTCTCGCACAGTAGCTTGGAGTAGCTGTCGAGGAAATGCTTGTCCATCGTCACCTGCAAACGGTCGGGCACCAGCCAGTCGCCTTTCGCGTTCAGGGTCTTGATGCAGCTGAAGATGTAGTCCCAGCGGCCGCAGTTGAGCGCGGCGATGTGGTCGCGCAGCTCGAACAGGATCTCTTCCATCTCGAACGCGGCCCACAGGGTCTCGATCAGCACCGTGACCTTGATCGTGCCCTTGGGGATCTTCAGCGCTTTCTGCGCGTCGACGAAGATGCTGTTCCACAGACGCGCTTCGAGATGCGACTGCATCTTCGGCAGGTAGAAGTACGGGCCGGTGCCTTTCTTCAGCAGGGTCTTGGCGTTGTGGAAGAAATACAGGCCGAAATCGACAATGCCACCCGGCGCTGGCTTGCCGTCGATCAGCAGATGTTTTTCCAGCAGATGCCAGCCGCGCGGACGCACGATCAGGGTCGCGATCTGGTCGTTGAGCTTGTAGGCCTTGCCTTCGGGCGAGGTGTAGTCAATCTTGCGGCTGATGGCGTCGCGCAGATTGATCTGGCCGCCCATCATCAGGTCCCAGGTCGGGCTGGCAGAGTCTTCAAAGTCCGCCATGAAGCACTTCGCGCCGGAGTTGAGCGCGTTGATGATCATCTTGCGGTCTACCGGCCCGGTGATCTCGACGCGGCGGTCCTGCAGATCGGCGGGGATGCCCTTGATCTGCCACTTGCCGGCACGGATCTTCTTGGTCTCGGGCAGGAAGCCCGGCAGCTTGCCGGCATCTATCGAGGCCTGGCGCGTTTTGCGGTAGGCCATCAGCTTGTCGCGGGTCGGCGCGTGCTTGCGCACCAGCTTGGCGACGAAGGACAGCGCTTCCGGAGTCAGGATGGATTCATAGCCCTTGATCGGGGCAGTGAGCTGGACACCGGCTGGCAGCTTCTTCATCGTGCTTTTTTGGGGGCGAAAAAGGACGCGCATTATAGCCAAACGTTTCCGTTTGTTTGCAGCGCAGCAAATAGTTTCTTACTTATTGATTTTGCTATCGGAAACCACGATTCCGTCAACATCGGCGTACAGCCAGGCGCCCGGTTTGAACGTAACCCCGGCAAAGCTCACGACCTTGTCGGCATGAGCCGAATGCAGGCCTTTCTCACTCTTGCGCGGGTGCAAGCCCAAGGCCTTGATGCCGACGTCCTGGGTACCGAGCTCCTTCGAGTCACGTACGTAGCCGTAAACAACAATACCGGCCCAACCGTTCTTCACCGCCAGCACGCCAAGATTTCCGCCAACCAACGCACAGCGGCTCGATCCGCCGCCATCCACCACCAGCACCCTGCTCTCGCCCGGCGTTTCGAGCGTCGAACGAACCAAGGCGTTGTCCTCAAAGACCTTCAGGGTCTTGATCAGCCCATGAAATGCCTTGCGACCACCGTAGTCGTGAAAGATCGGCGCACAGACCTGCGCTTCGGGGTGGGCGTCGGACAAATCGGTGGTTGCGGTGCTCATATGGATTCCTTGCTCTTGTCATTCCGAGTGCAGCGAGGAATCTGACCTTCGCAAAGCCAGATCCCGCGCTGCGCTCGGGACGACACGTTAATTAAATTCTTTCTTTGCGGTCAGTTTGGCAACTATTGGCATCAGGCTGGCGTAGATGCTTAAGCCGATGAAGCTGACGAGCGTCCATGCCGGCAGGCTCAGGCCCAGCCAGGCGGCATCAATCTTGGCGCAATTGCCATCGCCCTTGAGAATCATCGTCACCACCTCGCTGAGAGGGAACATGCTCATCAGGTAATCCAGCGTCGGCCCACAGGCCGGCACCTGATCCGGCGGCAGGCTTTGCAGCCAGACATGTCGGGCGGCGATCAGCGCCCCGACAATCGCCGCCAGGTCAGCCAGTGCCGCATAGACCCACTGCCCGGCCTGTTTCGGGTTATGAATCGCGCCGAGCAAAAAGAATGCGCCCGCCGCAATCATCGCCACGCGCTGGAAGATGCACATCGGGCAAGGCTCAAGGCCCATGAACTCCTGCAGATATAGGGCGAAGGCCATGGCGAACCCGCAGATGGCAAATCCACCAAGACAAAGATTGCGATAGTTGAACATCAAGCTGCCTTCCGGTTCTCGATCTTGACGCGCCATTCCTTCGGCCCGGTTTCGTGCACCGACTGGCCCTCACTGTCCACGGCCACCGTCACCGGCATGTCCTGCACTTCGAACTCATAGATCGCCTCCATGCCGATGTCTTCAAACGCGAGAACCTTGGCATTGCGTATCGCCTTCGACACCAGATACGCCGCGCCGCCCACCGCCATCAGGTACGCCGCCTTGTGTTTCTTGATCGCCTCGATGCCTGTCGGCCCGCGCTCGGCCTTGCCAATCATCGCGATCAGGCCGGTCTTGGCCAGCATCATCTCGGTGAACTTGTCCATGCGCGTCGCCGTGGTTGGGCCCGCCGGGCCCATCGCCTCGTCGCGCACCGGGTCTACCGGGCCGACGTAGTAGATGACGCGGTTGCTGAAATCCACCGGCAATTTCTGACCCCTGCTCAGCAGGTCCTGGATACGCTTGTGTGCGGCGTCGCGGCCCGTGAGCATCTTGCCGTTCAGCAGCAACGTATCGCCCGGTTTCCAGCCCGCGACTTCGGCCTTGGTCAGCGTGTCGAGGTTCACGCGCCTGGCTTTCTTCGTGTCCGCTTTCCAGGTCACCTTCGGCCAGTCTTCGAGCTTGGGCTGCGGAAGTTCAGCCGGACCGCTGCCATCGAGCACGAAATGGATGTGCCGCGTCGCCGCGCAGTTCGGGATCATCGCCACCGGCAGCGAGGCCGCGTGCGTCGGGTAGTCGTTGATTTTCACGTCGAGCACGGTGGTCAGGCCGCCGAGGCCCTGCGCGCCGATGCCCAGCGCGTTGACCTTGTCCAGCAGTTCCAGCCGCAGCTCTTCGATGCGCGTCAGGGTTTCGCCGCGCGCTTTTTTCGCCTTCACCAGGTGGATGTCCACCGGCGCCATGATGGCTTCCTTGGCCAGCACCGCGGCTTTTTCCGGCGTGCCGCCGACGCCGATGCCGAGAATCCCCGGCGGGCACCAGCCCGCGCCCATGGTCGGCACGGTTTTCAGCACCCAGTCCACGATGGAGTCGGAAGGGTTCAGGCACACCAGCTTGGACTTGTTCTCGCTGCCACCGCCCTTGGCCGCGCAGGTGATCTCGACCTCGTCGCCTGGCACCAGCTCGTAATGGATCACCGCTGGCGTGTTGTCCTTGGTGTTCTTGCGCGCGCCGACCGGGTCGGCCAGCACCGAGGCGCGCAGCTTGTTGTCCGGGTTGAGGTAGGCGCGCCGTACGCCCTCATCCACCATTTCCTGCACCGAGAGTTTCGAGTCCCAGCGCACGTCCATGCCGACTTTCATAAACACCACGCAGATGCCGGTGTCCTGGCAGATCGGTCGATGACCTTCGGCGCACATGCGCGAATTGGTCAGGATCTGTGCGATGGCGTCCTTGGCCGCAGGGGATTCTTCGCGCTCATAGGCCTCGCCCAGCGCTTGGATGTAGTCCAGCGGGTGGTAATAGCTGATGTGCTGGAAAGCGTCGGCGACGCTCTGAATCAGGTCTTCCTGTTTGATCGTGCTCATGGCGACATTTTAGCGTCGCGAAGCCAGCCCCCGCTTGGAAGTTAAAACAAGCCCGTTCAGTGGTTTTCAAAAAACGAGTGATGCGCTTTTTCGAAGATGGATTCGTTGAGACTCATGGACCTTCCGGGAACTTGAGCCGATGGGCGCGAGCAATTTGTTTACGCTGAGCGTCTGTCACTCCTGCCGATTTCGCGAACTGCGGCCAGTGGCTCACCGCTTCACGCACCTCGTCGAGCAGAGCTTTTTCGCGCCCGCGTTTGAGCATGGCCATCTTTGCGCAGGCACGGAAATCCGCCAGCGTGAAGCCGTCGCCCTTGCCGTTGAGTGTCATCTGGTGCTTCGCCGTCCAGCGGCCCGACGGATTGTAGCTGTAGGTCACGTCGTAGGCCGGGGCCAGCGACCACTGCCCTTGCCGGTCCATCAGAAAGGCGATGTTCTTGACGTGGTCGTCCTGATTGCGCGCCACCACGTTGAACAACATGCGGCGGAACTGCTCTTCCACCGCTGCCATCGGCAGGCCCAGTTGCCGGATCACTTGTAGCGCCTGCTCGTAGGAATACGCGCCCGGCAAGTTGTAGTCGTAGTGGGCCAGCGCGCCCAGCGACTGCATGTGCAATTTGCCGCCGTCGTCCAGCCGATCGAAGCGACGCGTCATGAAATGCCGGCGCCCGTTTTCCTCCAACAGCCGGCATTCGCTCATGGTGACGCCCGCCGCTTGTGCCATTAGTGCGTAGGCGTATTCGATGGCGCCGTAGCCTTTCGGGTCTTCCAGTTCCTTGTCCTTGTTGCCCGACACACCGTCGAACTTCAGCAGCCAGTAGCCGAATCCCTCGCCGGCCTGCACCTGGCCTGACCGCACCTCGTTCGTCTTCGGGTTCCAGGCGATCACCGCCTTGGCACGCGCACCGCCGGCGGAGGTGCCGACGCGCAGGATGTCCTCCAGCGCCTGCTGGCGCGCGGCGCTGCGGAAACTCGCTTTCAGACCCTTGCGCTGAGTCAGGATTTCCGACGCCAATTCGACCAGCGCGGCGACATCTATCTTGCCGGCCTTGCGCACTTTGGGCCCCAGCGCAGGTTTGAATTCCAAAGCACCCATGCCGCGCGAGCCGATGTAGCAGAGGCGTTCCACGGCGTTGAAACTTTCCGGCCCGCGACCCTGCAGCGCCAACCACTGATCAATCAGCGCATTGCCGAAACGATCCGGCAGCGAATCCGCCAGCAAGCCCGGCAAGCCGTGAAAGGTTTTAACCGGCAACTCAGCAAACGTGAACACGCGCCGCAGCAACGGCATGTGCAGAGGCGACACTTCAATGCCGCTGCCGACGAATCCCGGCACGTACTCAAACGCCGCGGTCGTGCGCCCGTCGTCCAGCGACACCGCCCCAATCGTGCGGCCCCACAGCAGTACCTCAGCGGTCGTCATGGCTCCCAAGTCCAGCGTTTGGGTTTGGGTTCTGCAACGCCCGGCACCTGCGTCTGCCGGGACGCACGCTTGCGCACGCGGCCTTTGAGCTTGAGTTGCGCGACCGGGCTGGCCGCAGGCTCGGGCACCAGCAAATCCAGCCGCTCTTGCAGACCGAGCGCGCGGCAGATCCGCAGAAATGCCGAAAGCTGCGTGGGCGAGCCGGCTTCCAGGCGTTCCACCGTGCGCTTGGCCACGCCCGCCTGCGCCGACAACTGCGCCTGTGTGAGATTGAGCGTCAGACGTTGCGCCGCCAGCCGCGTACCCAGATCACGCAGCACGGCGGAATCCGATACATATTTGTCGTTCTTCATAGTTCGCCAAATATGGCGATTAAAATCAAATATGTCAACTTATTCGCCATTAATGGCGAATAGCACGTGCATGTTTAATCGCCAAATATGGCGGCATGCAGGCGCTGCCGCCGAAGGCCGTTACCCGCTTGGAGACTAAAACAGGCTGATTGAGAGGTTTTCAGAAAATAGGCGGTACACTTTTAGTACCAATGTTTTTTGCATATGCATCGAAAACGGCACAAAAGCAGCTTAAGCGGGTGGCATGTTGATTCGCGGTTGCGCATGCCGCGGAGCACCACGCCATACAGACTCACCCGGCCGAGTCTTCAGACTTAATGTGATATCAGGTGGGTTCCACCATTCGGCCATCCTTGGCTCGCACGACGTAACGCCCGTTCTCTACGCGAACGAGCACGGTGTCTCCCGGCGCCACTTGCCAACGAGCTCGACGCCCTTTCCATTCGATCGTTCCATCAGGGCGAAACGTATCCGCGAAGTCCACCGGCGTCACCTCGAAAGAAAAATCCCTGCGCGAGTCGATCCGAATCCACTCGACAGAGTGTAGGGTTAGGTATCGGTCAACGAAGTCGGGAAGCAGGGCCAGATTGTCGACGTTCGCGCGCATCGCAACTGCTGGGTAGATGATCGCGCCGATCTTGTCGGCGCGCGCCGTCTCTTCGGAAGCGCCGCACTCTGTCAGTGGGTAGAGATAGACGCGCTCCGCCAATGCTACGGAGATTTTGTAGAGGTGCTCTGATCCGGCCGGAATGGCGCGCGCAAACTCATGGGCGAAAAAGTCGCGCACTAATTTGCATGCGACGGTCTCTGCACTCGGATGAAAACCCCACATCGTCGCCTCGCGGTTCGACCCAAGAGTTGCAAACAGCGACGGGGAGTATCCGAAACCCCACGTTGGTATCTTCATGGTGGGCTTCCATCGAGAGAGCGCGATGTGCTGCCCTGGGAGAGACCCCAACTCGAAGAAAGTTGGCTCTCTGGCGGCCGCACAATAGAACATCGGATATCCCGCACGGTTTGCGCGCTGGAGAGACGTTACTAGCTCCTTCGGCGGGTATGTGAGCTGAGCAACTCTTGTTGGCTGTTGGAGCCAGCGTACACCTCGGTACAAGTCCTGCCCGATATCTAGCACCGGGGCCACCTGCGCTAAGCCGGTGAAGGGGAGCGTCAAGCGTTCTTTTAAAGCGTCAATGTCCGCCCGTTTTAGATCGATACGCTTAATCTCTGCGATTCGCTCGCGGATTGCGCGCAGCGTTGGGGGCTTGGGCAACACTTTATTCGCGTTCAAGCGGCCCTCGAAATGGCCTCCGGCGGGTAGCGGTTTTTAGGCTGTTTTTTGCTTGCTGCCTTGCTCTGCAACATGAGGTGGTAACGCAAACACCCGAGCGAAGTAGCCGGTCAGTTCTTCCACCACTTCGTTCTTGTCTTTTTCGGTTTCGATACCGGACAGCACGCGCGCCAAGCGCTTCTTGTATTCGAGCTGCATGGTGCGGCCGATCTCGATGCGCTGGGCCTGCGGGCTGCCGGCGCCGTGCATGGATTCGGTGAGGTAGCCGACCGCGTTGCGGCCGAGCGTCATGTTCTCGATCAACCGCAGGATGCGTATGCGCTCTTCGACGCTAAAGTCTTCCCTGCCCTTCAGGTATTTTTTCAGCAGCGCGCCGATTTCGGGGTGATTGAAATCCTTCTCGGACGGCAGCGTGACGACGAGGCCGCCGGCGAGGTCCTGCGACAGCCGCGCCACTTCGTACGGCAGTTTGGTGACGTGATGCTTGCAGACGTTGGCCAGCATGTCGTCGTTGATGAAGGCGCCGGACTTGGTCGCATGGCCCTGGTAGCTGGCGGCGATGCCGGTGCCATAGATGGTTTCGTTGAGGTGCGTCATCTCGACTAGCTTGTCTTTGATGTGCGAGGCGCTGTCCACGCCGTTCATCTCGGCGATCTGCGCCGCCGCGCCGATCAGCACGTCGCCGACGCCGGATTTGCAGACGTACGAGCGCCGGTGATACGTGGTGAAGCGCTGCACCAGCATGGCGGCAAACTCGATTTCGCCGTCCATGAAGATCAGCTCGTTCGGGATGAACACGTCCTTGAGAATCACCATGGCTTCCTGGCCGCCGTAATTGACGTTGCCCGCGTCTATGCCCTGCCCGCCTTCCATCGAACGGGTGTCGCAGGACTGGCGGCCGTAAACGTAAGTGATGCCGGGCGCGTCCACCGGCACGGCGCCGACAATGGTGTAAACCTCGTCGCCCTTGACCATGCGCAGCGTCGGCATCACCACCATCCAGTGCGAATTGAGGCAGCCGGTCTGGTGCGCCTTGGCGCCGGTCAGATAAACGCCCTCCTTGGTGCGACGGGTGACGTGGACGAACAGGTCGGGATCGACCTGCTGATGCGGTGCCTTGCTGCGGTCGCCCTTGACGTCGGTCATCGCGCCGCCGACGACATAGTTGTGGCGGTGCATTTCTGTAAGAAAGCTTTTCAGCCGCGCGTGGTACGGCGTGCCGTTCTTCTGGTCCATCTCGAAAGTCACGGAGTACAGCGAGTTGAACGCGTCCATGCCGACGCAGCGCTGAAAACAGGTTCCGGTGAGCTGGCCGAGGCGGCGCTGCATCTTGTTCTGGGCGACGAGGTCGTTGACGCTGGTGCAGACGTGCAGGAAGCGGCTGACGCGCTCGCCGGTAAAGGGCGAAATCACGCTCGCCAGCTCGGGGGTTTCCACCGCAAGGTCGTAGGTACGCGCCACCGCGTTGATGGACGGGCGGATCATCGGGTGGTCCACCGGCTCGGCGACTTTTTCGCCAAACAGCCAGACCTCAAGTCCGCGCCCGCGTAGGCTCTGGATATAGTCCGCGCCGTTGACGATTTTTTTTGGTACCTGAAGTTTCTCGTTCTTGCCCATGCCTATCCCCGCTTGGTGACTCCGCCGCGGGTCAGCCGCGCCGGGTCCAGTAATTTTCGCAGAGTCTTGATGTCCAGTTTCGTGCGCTCGCGCGCCACATCCAATATCGGGCGGCCCTCGCGATAGGCCTGCTTGGCAATCGCCGCCGCGGCCTCGTAGCCGATGACACCGTTGAGCGCAGTAATCAGGATCGGATTGCGCGCCAGCGCCTGCTGCAGATTGCCCGGTCGCGGCTTGAACCCGGCTATCGCCTTGTCCGCCAGCGCGACGCTCGCATTCGCCAGCAAGTGGATCGATTCGAGCAAGCGAGCGGCGATCAGCGGCAGCATGGTGTTGAGCTGAAAGTTTCCGAACTGCGCCGCGACGGCGATCGCGGCGTCGTTGCCGATGACCTGGGCGCAGGCCATCGCCACGCTTTCCGGGATCACCGGATTGACCTTGCCCGGCATGATCGAGCTGCCGGGCTGCAGCGCCGGCAATTCGATTTCACCCAAGCCCGCCAGCGGGCCCGAATTCATCCAGCGCATGTCGTTGCTGATTTTCAGCAGCGACACCGCCAACACCCGCAGCTGGCCGGACAGTTCCAGCGCCGTGTCCTGGCAGGACAGGCTTTCGAAATAATTGCTTGAGGCCTGGAACTTGATTCCCGTGCTTTTGGAGATGGATTTTGCAAACAAGACCCCAAACCGCGCCGGGGCGTTGATGCCAGTGCCAACCGCGGTCCCGCCCTGCGCCAGTCTGACCAAGCGCGGTTGCGTGCCCTGAATGCGCCGGATGCCCTGCGCGGTCTGCTCGGCCCATCCGGAAAGCTCCTGTCCCAGCGTCAGCGGCATGGCGTCCATCAGGTGCGTGCGGCCAGTCTTGACGATGCTGCGCAGGCTGCGCGATTTCTTTTCAATCGTGCTGCGCAAATGCATCAGCGATGGCAAAAGCTTTTCCTTGAGCGACAGCGCCGCGGAGATATGGATCGCAGTCGGGATCACGTCGTTGGACGACTGGCTGCAATTCACATGATCGTTGGGGTGTACCGCCAACCCGCCGCGCCGGGACGCCAGCGTGGCGATGACTTCATTGGCGTTCATGTTGCTGGAGGTGCCGGAGCCAGTCTGCAAAACGGCAATCGGGAACTGGGCATCGTGAGAGCCTGCGGCCACTTCCTGCGCTGCCGAACGGATGGCGGTAGCGCGTCGGCGATCCAGCAAACCAGCGGCATTGTTGACCTCGGCAGCGGCGGCCTTGATCAAGCCTAGCGCACGGATGAAATCCCTCGGCATGCGCTCTGCCGAGATCGTGAAATTGTCCACCGCACGCTGGGTCTGGGCGCCCCACAGCGCTGTGCTCGGCACCTTCACTTCGCCAATGCTGTCTTGCTCAATACGGAACCTGTTCATATCCATGTGGCTAGAATGTGCTTTGACTGACTAGCCTACACCCATGAACCTCACTTCCCTCTCCGCGATCTCGCCGATTGATGGCCGCTACGCAGAAAAAACCGCCGGCCTGCGCGAGTATTTCAGTGAATACGGGCTGATCCGCTATCGCGTCCGCGTCGAGGTGCGCTGGCTGATGGCGCTGGCTTCCAACTCCGATATCCCGGAAGTTCCGGAACTCTCCACCGACGCACGCAGGAAACTCGAACAGATCATCGAGGGTTTCGACATCGGCGAGGCGCAGCGCGTCAAAACCATCGAAGACACCACCAACCATGACGTCAAGGCGGTGGAGTACTACCTCAAAGAAAAGATTAAGAATGTAAAGCAACTATCAGATATTAAAGAATTTATTCACTTTGCCTGCACCTCGGAAGACATCAACAATCTCGCTTATGCCCTGATGCTCAAGGACTGCCGAGAACTGGTGTTGCTGCCCGCTGTTGATCGACTGATCAAGATGCTGGCGGGCCTCGCACACCAGTACGCCGAGCAGCCGATGCTGTCACGTACGCACGGACAGCCGGCCTCGCCGACTACGCTGGGCAAGGAGATCGCGGTGTTCTCGCAGCGCCTGCGGCGCCAGCGCCGACATCTGGCCGAGGTCGAGATCCTCGGCAAGATCAATGGCGCGGTCGGCAATTTCAACGCCCACCTGGCGGCCTATCCGGATGTGGATTGGACCGAATTCAGCTCGCTGTTCCTCGAAAGTCTTGAGCTTCAGGCCAGCCCGGCGACGACACAGATCGAGCCCCATGACTGGATGGCGGAATACTTCCAGGCGGTCTCGCGCATCAATACGATCCTGGTGGATTTCTGCCGCGACATCTGGGGCTACATCTCGCTCGGCTACTTCAAACAGAAGACCATCGCCGGCGAAGTCGGCTCTTCGACCATGCCGCACAAGGTCAACCCGATCGACTTCGAGAACGCCGAAGGCAATCTGGGATTGGCCAACGCCACACTGAATTACCTGGCGGAGAAACTGCCGATCTCACGCTGGCAGCGCGACCTCACCGACTCCACCACCCTGCGCAACCTCGGTGTCGGCGTCGCCCACAGCTGCATCGCCTATCAGTCCATTGAAAAAGGCGTGAAGAAACTGGAGGCGGACGCCTGGAAGATGGGGCGCGACCTCGACGACAACTGGGAAGTGCTGTCGGAAGCGATCCAGACTGTGATGCGCCGTCACGGACTGCCGGAACCTTATGAACAGCTCAAGCGCGTCACCCGCGGCAAGAGGATGGGCAAGGAAGCGCTGCGCGATTTCATCGAAGGGCTGAAGCTGCCGGAGAAGGACAAGAAACGCCTGCTGCGCATGACGCCGGCGGATTACACCGGCAACGCCGTGGAACAGGCCAAGTCAGCCTGAAACACGACGGCCATGACTGAGCCCACAGGCGATTCGCGACCGGAAGCCGACTACGTCCTCGTCGAGGGCCGGGAGGCCTTTCACGCCGCAGCAGTGGCAGTCGCGACGGAAGCACGCCGCGAGATCGTTATTTTCAGCTACGAGCTCGACCGGCGGATCTTTGGCAGCGAGGATTTTCTCAGTGCAGCGCGTAAATTCACCCTGCAACATGCGCACGCCCGCATGCGGATACTGATCAACGCTGCGGGCCGCACCGCCCGCAACTCACACAAGCTGGTTGAACTGGGGCGACAGCTCACCAGCTTCATCGAATTTCGCGACCTGCCGGATGAGCACTCTGGAATAAACGAAGAATACATGGTGGCCGATGGCCGGCGCCTGCTGCACCGACTGGCGCCCGATCAATTGATCGCCCGCGACTACCAGACGGCGCCGCACATGGCACGCCTCAAGCTGCGGGATTTTGAACCACTGTGGAATGAATCGCCCCCCGCCCAGGAGTTGCGCGATCTGAGGATGTGAGCCCCTACTCCGCCGGCGGCGTCTTCTCGGCCGCGCGGATTTTCTGCTTGACCGCTTCGGGCAGCGGCAGGCTTTGGTTGTTGCGGTAATCGAACCAGACCAGAATCGCGCGCGTGACGGCTGCGGCTTTGCCCTGCCAGGTCATCAAGGCCTCGGTCTGGAAACTGGAACGTCCCAGTTTTGAGATGCGGAACCCGATCTCCAATTCGGCCGGACAATGCACCTGCGAGACAAAATCCGCTTCGATATGAGCGAGGATCAGCCCGTAGTCCTTCCAGAAACGCGGGTCGTCGCGCATCAGCTCGGCGAAATAATCGATCCGCACCTGCTCGTCATACGTGAAGTATTTGACGTTGTTGACGTGCCCCATGCTGTCCATGTCGCCCCAGCGCACGGTTAACGGGCGCCGCCAGGCGAACTGATCCAGCTTGGGAATATCAGCCACGTGGAGCCATCTCGGTTAATCGCTGATGTGCCGAGCGTTTGATTTCCGCATGCCGTGCTTCACTGGCCGCAGACCATTCGGAGATTTCGCCCATCGTCCGGCCGCAGCCGACACACACGTTTTCCGGGTTCAAACGACAAACGCCCGTGCATGGAGATTCATGCACGGGCGTCGTTTCAGATGGAAGCTGTTTCAGCCTTAGGGCGAAACCACGATGCGGAATTCGACGCGGCGGTTCTGCGCGCGACCGATCTCGCTGTCGTTGGACGCCACCGGCTGGGTATCGCCATAACCCGCCGCGGTCATGCGCGACTCGCCGACGCCCTTGCTGACCAGGTATTCACGCACGGCGTCCGCACGCTGCTGCGAAAGCACACGGTTGTAGGCGGGCGAACCGATATTGTCGGTGTGGCCTGCAACTTCCATGACGATGTTCGACTGCGTGTTCAGCGTGATCGCCGCGCCATCGAGAACCGCCCTGGCTTCATCGGTCAATACCGCCGAATCGCTGAGGAACGTCACGCTGTAGATGCTCATGTTCTGACTGACGACGCAACCATCACCGTCGACTTTCAGATCCTTCGCAGTGCCGGGGCACTTGTCGGACTCGTCGAGCACGCCATCGCCATCGGCGTCATTGGTCTTGGGGCCTTCGGGGCAACCGACCGCGTCCACCGGCGTGGCTGGCGGCGTGCCGGGGCACTGATCCTGGGGATCGAGCACGCCATCGCGGTCGGAATCGATCGCGCAATCGCGCCGACCGGTGACCGGATCCACCACGGCGACTTCGCAATCCAGCACCGGCGTCACCGGCACTTCGCGGTCGAAGAACACTGTCAGCGGAATCTGCAACGAGGCGCCGACCTTGTAATCGAGCAAGCCGCTCTCGTCGGTCACGGTGGCGTCGTTGGCCTGGTATTGCACACGACCCTCGGTACGGATACCCCAGCCGCGAAATCTCATCGGGAAGAACAGGCCTGCACCGGCGTTGGCGCCGACGTGATAGGTCTCTTTGGCGAAAGCGTCTTCGCGCGTGATGCCCGCGCCGACCAGGTAATAAGGCTTGAACGCCGGCAGGCCTAAGAAATCAGTCATGCCGAAATTGCGCACATAGTCGGCGAAGATGGTCGAGGCGAAGTTTTCCTTGCCGTCGACGTCGCGCTTGAACTGTGATTCGGTCAAGGTCAATTCGATGGCATTTTTGCCTTCGGCACCGAACGGCATGCCGAAGTGGATCGAGTAGCCGATGCCAAATTCAGTCTTGCGGCTGTCGTCGCCGATGAAGCCGAGTCCGCCAAGGCCGAAATACGGAATCTGGTAGGTGTCCGTGTTGACGGCGAGTGCCGGAATCGCACACAGCGACGCGGCGAGTCCCAGAATGAAATGGCGCATGGAGAGTCTCGGGTTGAGGATGGTTTTATACGACGAGCGGGCAATCTAGCGGATGCCTGCGCATTCGGCAATCAACGGCGGCCCACGGTAGATAAAGCCGGTGTAGATCTGCAGCAGGTCGGCACCCGCCTTGTATCGCTCGGCCGCGTCAGCCGCGGAGCCGATGCCGCCGACGCCGATCAACGGAAAGTCAGCGCCCAGCTCCGACCGCAGCTTTCGCAGCACCGACAGCGCCCGTGTTCTCAGCGGCGCACCTGACAGCCCCCCAGTCTCGGCGGCTCGCGGATGTGCCTGCACTTCGGTCCGATCGACCGTGGTGTTGGTGGCGATCAGGCCATCCATGCCTTCCTCACGTACGGCACGCGCGAGCGCCGTGATCTGCTCATCGTTCAGGTCCGGGGCGATCTTCACCAGCAGGGGCAATCGGCGGCCACTGCGGTCAGCCAATTCCTCGCGGGTTTCGCGCAGGCGCGCCAGCAGGTGCCGCAACGGCCCCTCGCGCTGCAGGTCACGAAGATTCTGCGTATTCGGCGAGGAGATATTGACCGTCACGTAATCAGCGACGTCATAAACCTTGCGCAGACAGTAGGTGTAATCCTGGCCGGCGCTCTCCAGCGGCGTGTCGAAGTTCTTGCCGATGTTGACGCCAAGGGTGCAGCGGCGCGGCGTCGCCCTGACCCGCTCAACCAGATGATCCACGCCCTTATTGTTGAAGCCCAGACGATTGATCAACGCCTGGTGCTCCGGCAGGCGGAACAGGCGCGGCCTGGGATTGCCGGGCTGCGGCCGCGGCGTGACCGTACCGACTTCGACGAAACCAAAGCCCAGCGCGTCCCAGGCGGCGATGCACTCGCCGTTCTTGTCGAGGCCGGCAGCGAGACCGATGCGGTTGCGAAACTTCAGCCCCATCAGCTCAACCGGGTTTTCCGCGATGCGCGTCTTGAAGATCGCGGCGCTGGCCCGCGGCAGACGCTGGAATATCCTCAGGGTCAGCTCATGCGCGGTTTCGGCATCGAGCTTGAACAGCAGATCACGCGCCCGCTGATACATCATCCGAGCAAATGTCCAAGCTTGCCCGCCTTGGTGGCGAGATAATCTTCGTTGTGCGGATTGCGCCCGCATTCGATCGGGATGCGCTCCAGCACTTCGATGCCGGCCTGGGTCAATGCCTCGATCTTGCGCGGATTGTTGGTCAACAGGCGAAGCCGGCTCAGCCCCAGACTGCCAAGGATCTGCACCGCGGCCGTGTAATCACGCGCGTCCGCCGCAAATCCCAGCTGTGTGTTGGCCTGCACAGTGTCCTGCCCCTGATCTTGCAGCGCATAAGCGCGGATTTTATTTGCAAGACCGATGCCACGGCCTTCCTGACGCAGATACAGCACGGCGCCACGGCCCTCCTGGGCGATCCGTTTCAGCGCGTGCTCGAGCTGGAATCCGCAGTCACAGCGCAGGGAGAACAGCGCGTCGCCGGTCAGGCATTCGGAGTGCAGGCGAACGATCGGTGGCGATCCTTGCAGATCGCCCAGGCTCAGCACCAGATGTTCCTTGCCATCCGAATCCAGATAAACCCGGAGCTGAAACTCAGCGAATGGCGTCGGCAGCTTTGCGGTCGCCGCGAGTTGCGGCGCGTCTTTGGACATGATCTTGGAGCTAGGCTCCCACCCAGTTCTGTCCGCAGACCCTCAGCGTGCGGCCGTTGACCGCCGCCGCGTAGGGGCTGGCTAGAAACGCGACCGCCTCGGCGATATCAATCGGCAAGCCGCCCTGCGACAGCGAGTTGAGGCGGCGTCCGACTTCGCGATGGCCCACCGGCATCATCGCCGTCATCTGCGTCTCGATGAAGCCAGGCGCGACCGCGTTGATGGCACCGCCGCGTTTGGCCATCTCCGGCGCCAGTGCCTGCGCGTAGCCGATGACACCCGCCTTGGTCGCACCGTAGTTGGTCTGACCGGCGTTGCCCGCAATGCCGCCGATCGAGGAGATGCAGACCATGCGCGCCCCCGCGTTCAAGCCGCCGGGAATCAGTTTTTCATTGATGCGCAGGATCGAGGCCAGGTTCACTTCGAGCACCTGATCCCAGTGGTCCGCGCGCATGTTGCGCAGCAGTTTGTCGCGGGTGATGCCGGCGTTGTGCACGACCACATCGACGCCGCCGAACTTGCTGCGGCATTCCTCGGTGATTTTTTCCGGAGCGTCGGCCGCCGTGACGTCGATCGCCAGACCGAGTCCATTGACCTTGGCCAGGGTTTCGGCGAGCACCGCTTCTTCCTGCGGACGGTCGATGCCGACGATCTTCGCGCCTTCGCGCGCCAGCACCTGGACGATGGCGGCACCGATGCCGCGTGCGGCGCCAGTGACCACGGCGACCTTGCCGTTCAGTGAACCTGCCCAGACCGTCTTGGGCGCATCCGCAGCGGTCAGCGCCAGTGTCTGTCCCGTGATGAAGGCCGAGTGCGGCGAAAGGAAGAAACGCAGCGGGCCTTCAATCAGCGATTCAGCGCCCTGCCCCAATTCCAGCAGATTGACCGTCGTGCCTTTGCGCCCCGCTTCCTTGGCGAAGCTGCGGACGAATCCATTGAGCGCGACGGCGGCGGTCGCCGCACTGGCGTTGCGGGTGGCCGCGGCTGACGGCACCAGAATCACCACGCGGCCATTCGCCGGGATCAGCGCCGCTTGCGGCTGGAAGAATTCGTAGACCTCGCGCAATTGCTCCGGGCGTTCCAGTCCCGAAGCGTCAAATACGAGTGCAGCCGAAGCAGGCCCTTCGCCCGTCACCGGAGTGCCCGCGAGATTGAGCTTGAGTTGCTGGCTGGCGGCCTTGACGTGGGCTAGGCCCGGATGTTGCGGCAACACGCGCAAGGTCGCGCCCATGTTGTCGAGCGCGCGCAAAACGGCTGTCACATGTTGCCCGCGACTGGTCGTGCCCACCGTCACGGCGACCTGCGTCAGCGGATGGTCCACCCAAGGGCCTTCGCCGCGCTGCAACCGCGGCGGCGTGGGCAGGCCGAGTGCCGTCATCAGGGTTTTGCCCCAGCCGCTTTGGGACAGGTCAAGGTAGCGATCGTTCATGGTCGAGCGTCGAAAAGTTGGGGATTGATATGTGTCGCGGGTATTATTGCAGAACACTTCCAGGGCACATTGACCGCGTTGACTGCGCACACTGGCTCTAGGATAGTCCGCAACGAGTTTTTACCTCAGGGAGTTTAAAAAATGAAATCTTCAGGAATCGTGCTCGCCGTCGTCATGGCACTAGTCGCGGTCGGTGTTTACTTCGGCTTGCAGACTTTTGCACCGCGCTCCGAACCCGCAACAAGCACTGAAGCCGCCGTCACTGCCGAGCCTGCGGCTCCGGCACCTGTCGAAGCACCAGCTGAAGTCGCGCCGACTCCCGCCCCCGAGCCGGCTGCGCCGGCTCCGACGGAACCGGTCGCCGCCGCTGAGCCGGTCGTTGAAGAGAAACCCGAACCCGTTGCAACGGCTCCGGTCAAGCGCACACCGCGCAAAGCCCCGCCTGCGCCGGACAGCATCGCCCCGTGGTGGCCGGATCCGGCGCAGATGCCGCGCAGCCAGCTCAAGCTGGTTCACGCGGGACAGACGCAGGACGTGCGCGCGATCGCGCTGCTGTTCTCGGAAAAACTGGATCCGGACAGCCTGCCGAAGAACGTCGAAATCCGTGATGCCGGCGGCGCGCCGGTTACCGGCGAATGGGCCCTCGGCAAAAACGAGCGGCTGGCTTATTTCAAAGTGGCTTCAGCCGGCCGCTATACCGTGGTGCTGCAGCCCACGCTCGCCGATGTGACCCAGCACATGCTCGGCACGCCTTTGCAGGGACCGGTCTACATTCAGTAACAGACTTTCGCACTCACAGCCGTTCGTGCGCATACCGCACGAGCGGCTTTTTAGTTTTAGCCCATGACACAACTCATTCTGGTTCGGCACGGACAAGCTTCGTTCGGCGGGTCTAACTACGACGTGCTTTCGTCGATGGGTGGCCGGCAGAGTGAAGTGCTCGGGCGATATTGGCGTCAGCTTCGATTCAGCGCAGAACACATCTACAGCGGCGAGATGTCGCGTCAAAAAGACACTGCAGCCAAAGTCCTGGCTCAAGCAGGAATGGACACGCCGGTTCAAATTCATCCTGCGTTTAACGAATATGATTTCGAGGGCATCGTCCGCGGATATTTTCCGTTGATTGCACAAGAACATCCCGAGATAAAACTCGACGACCGCAAGGTGTTTGCAGATCCAAAACAATTCCAGCAAGTCTTTGAAATCCTGATCGGCTACTGGCTGGAAGCACGCCCGAACGAAGGCAAGCCGATCGAATCCTGGCAGGCATTTCGCACACGCGTGATCGCAGGTCTCAAGGAGATCGCCACTCAAGAACGTGAAAAAGTGGTGGTCTTCACCTCAGGCGGCATCATCACGGTGGCCCTGCAGGAAGCACTGCAACTCAGCGCCCCACTGGCGTTTCGCATGAACTGGCGCATTGCCAATGCGAGCAAGCATGCGTTCAAAGTCGGTCGGCGCGGGCTGTCCATGCTCAGCTTCAACAACACCTCTCATCTCGAGCTTGAGCACGACCCTTCACTGCTGACTTTTCGCTGATTACCCATGACGCCCCATTTGGATGAAGCCGGCAAAGTCCGCGACGAGAATAATTTCGATCCGGCAAAGATCCTGCCGTTCCTGAAAAGTCAGATCGCTGATCTGCAAGACGGCACGCTGGAACTCAAACAGTTCGCCGGAGGCGCCTCCAATCTCACCTTTCAGCTGAACGTCGGCGCGCGACCCATGATCCTGCGGCGTCCGCCCGCAGGCACCAAGCCGAAATCCGGCCACGACATGGGCCGCGAGTACAAAGTGATGCAGGCACTGCATCCGCATTTCCCCTGTCCGCGCCCGTTGGCGTATTGCGAGGACGAATCGCTGATCGGTGCGACGTTCTACGTCATGGAGAAGATCCCCGGCGTCATCATCCGCCGCGACCTGCCGCCGGGCCTGAGTTACACGGCCGGCGAAGCACGTGCGCTGAACCAGAACATGCTGGACACGCTGGTCAAACTGCACGCGCTGGACTACCACGCGATCGGCCTGGGTGACCTGGGACACCCGCAGGGCTATGTCGCGCGGCAGATCAAGGGTTGGAACGAACGCTTCGTCAAAGTCCGTACCGACGATGTGCCCAGCTGCGAAAACATCATGCGCTGGCTGGAGCAGAAACAGCTGCCCGACAGCCCGCGGCCCGCGCTGATCCACAACGATTACAAACTGGATAACCTGCTGCTGGCCGCCGACGACAAGCTGCGTATCGCCGGCGTGCTGGATTGGGAGATGTGCACCATCGGCGACCCGCTGATGGATCTGGGATCGGTGCTGGCCTACTGGGTACAGGCCGACGACCCCAAACACATCCAGGCCGTTCGCATGCAGCCGTCCAACGTCCCCGGCATGCTGACGCGCGCGGAGATTACGACCTATTACTCGGAAAAAACCGGCGTCGCCATCAACAATCCGGATTTCTATTACGTGTTCGGCCTGTTCCGCCTCGGCGTCATTGCCCAGCAGATCTATTACCGCTACAAACTCGGCCAGACCAAGAACCCACGCTTCCAGATGTTCGGCATGTTCGTCAGCGTGCTGGCGGACGTCGCCGAAAAAGTCATTCAAACCTCGAAAAACTGAGAACACCCATGCCCACGAAACTATTTGACCTCACGGGGCGCGTCGCCCTCATCACCGGCGCCTCACGCGGCATCGGCGAAGCCACCGCGCGTCTGTTCGCCGAGCAGGGTGCGCACGTCATCATCTCCTCACGCAAGCAGGAAGATCTCGACAAGGTCGCTGTCTCGATCAATGCAGCCGGCGGCAAGGCCACTGCCATCGCCGCGCATCAGGGCGAATCGGCGGCATTGAAGAACCTGATGGCCGAAATCGAAGCGAAGTTCGGCCGGCTCGACATTCTCGTCAACAATGCCGCCACCAACCCGCATTTCGGCCATATCAGCGACACCCCGATGGACATGGTGGACAAGACCATGCAGGTCAACATCCGCGGCTACCTGGAACTGAGCGCGCTGGCGAGCAAGCTGATGAAGAAGAACGGCGGTGGCGCCATCGTCAACGTCGCCTCGATCAATGGCGTGCGCCCCGGCACCTTCCAGGGCATCTACTCGGCGACCAAGGCAGCGGTGATCAACCTGACTCAGAGCTTCGCCAAGGAATGTGCGCCGTGGAAAGTGCGCGTCAACGCGGTGCTGCCGGGTGCAACCGACACCAAGTTCGCCTCGGCGCTGATCAAGAACGAGCAGGTGCTGAAGACTTTCCTGCCACAGATCCCGCTTGCGCGCGTGGCGCAGCCGAACGAGATCGCGCCAGCGATCCTGTTCCTGGTCTCGGACGCGGCCAGCTACGTCACCGGCACCACGCTGACGGTGGACGGCGGCCTGATCGGCTGCGGCGGCTTGTAAACTGCACGCATGTCACATCGCCTCTGCGTCGCCCCGATGATGGATTGGACCGACCGGCACTGCCGGTTTTTCCACCGTCTGCTGTCGCCGCATGCGCGCCTGTATACCGAGATGGTGACGACCGGCGCGCTGATCCATGGCGATGCCAAGCGGTTTCTGGTTTTCGACAAGTCCGAACACCCGGTCGCATTGCAGCTCGGCGGCTCCGAGCCCGATGCTTTGGCTGAGTGCGCCGAGATGGGCGAACGCGCGGGCTTCGATGAGATCAATCTCAACTGCGGTTGCCCCTCCGATCGCGTGCAGAACGGCCGCTTCGGAGCCTGCCTGATGCGCGAACCGGATCGCGTCGCCGAATGTGTCGGCGCAATGCAGAAGTCGGTGGGTATCCCGGTGACGGTAAAAACCCGTATCGGCATCGACGATTCCGAAGACTACGTGTTCCTGCGACGTTTTATTGAAATCGTGTCGGACAGCGGCTGCGAGACCTTCATCATCCACGCACGCAAGGCCTGGCTCAAAGGGCTTTCGCCGAAGGAAAACCGCGACATCCCGCCGCTGTGCTACGAACAGGTCTACCGGCTCAAACAGGAATTCCCGCACCTGACGATCGTCATCAATGGCGGCATCCGTACGCTGGCCGAGATCGAGAAACACTTGCAGCACACCGATGGCGTCATGCTCGGCCGCGAGGCTTACGAGAACCCCTACGCGTTGGCTGCACTGGATCGCAGTTTGTTCGGCGACAAGTCCGTGTTGCCGACACGGGCTGAAACGCTGCGCCGCCTGAAACCCTACATCGAACGCGAACTGTCGCGCGGCACGCCGCTCGCGGCCATGACGCGCCACATTCTCGGCATCTTCCGCGACCAGCCCGGCGGGCGCGCCTTCCGCCGCGTGCTGTCCGAGCGCGCACACAAACTAGGCGCAGGCTTCGAGGTGATCGAAGCCGCGCTCGCCCAGATCGAATCCACCCCCTTACTGCAAGCTGCCTAGGAGCCGCAAACATGTTTCGCACCCTCTCACTCATCACTCTGGGATTTTTTATGACCACTGCCGCAACCGCCGCCGACCCTCGCGTCAAATTCGAAACCAGCTTCGGCGACATCGTGCTGGAACTGAATCCTGCAAAAGCACCAATCACCGTCAAGAACTTCCTCGACTACGTCAAAGATGGCCACTACGACGGCCTGAGCTTTCACCGCGTCATCAAGGGCTTCATGATCCAGGGTGGCGGCTACGACGAGAAATACGAGCAGCGCAAGACGCGACCCGGCATTCAGAACGAGGCCAAGAACGGCCTGAAGAACGTACGCGGCGCCATTTCAATGGCGCGCACTTCGGCGCCGCACTCCGCCAGCTCGCAGTTCTTCATTCTTCACCAGGACAGTGACTTCCTCGATTACCCAGGCCAAGATGGCTGGGGCTACGCCGTGTTCGGCAAGGTCGTTTCTGGCCTAGACGTGGTCGACAAGATTGCAGAATCCAAAACTGGCCGTTTGCCCCCATTCGGACAGGACGTGCCGGTGACCCCGATCCTGATCAAGAAAGCAACGATCGAGGCCGCCACAGCGAAGTGAGCACGCTTCTCCTTTCCGACCTGCATCTGCCGCCGCACCCCTCGCCACTGCGCGAGGCGTTTACGGGGTTTCTGAAAGGAGCCGCTCGCCACGCCGAGGCGGTCTACATCCTCGGCGACCTGTTCGAAGTCTGGGTCGGCGACGACGATGGCTTACGCACTTACGCTGCCGAATGCGAGGCGCTGCATCAACTGAGCAGAACCGTGTCGGTGTTTTTCATGCACGGCAATCGCGATTTTTTAATCGGCGACGCCTTCGCAGCCGCTACCGGCGTACGTTTACTGGACGATCCCATCGTGCTGGATCTGTATGGCACACGCACTCTGCTCTCACACGGTGATATTTTTTGCACCGACGATGTGGGATATCAACGCTGGCGGCGTTTCAGCCGTCGCCGCTGGATACAGCGCGGCTATCACAGCCTGCCGCTCATATTGCGCAAAGCCGTCGTCTCGCGCGTGCGCTCGACCAGTCTGGTGCAAAAACGCAGCAAGGCCGAGGACATCATGGACGTCAACACACGGGCCATCGACGCTGCCTTTGCCGAGCACAAAGTCAGCCGCATGATTCACGGGCACACGCATCGTCCTGCGGAGCACCAACACGCTTCAGGTGAGCGCATCGTGCTCGCCGATTGGCGCCCCGGAGACTGTGAGTACCTGCGAGTGGCCACCGAGGGTATTTCAAGAGTAAAAATCGCCGTGTCAGCTTAAGTTGTCTTTTTTGATGTTTTTGGGGAAAAGGAACCAAGGTTATGGCTTTCGTTAATGAATTTGTCCCGAAAGAGGACATCAAAAAATATGGCTTGGAGGAGATAAACAGACGTCACTTCAAGAGCGATGTTCAATACAAATGGACTGTCGACCGCGACCACGATGTTTATCTGAGGTGGATGGATTCGGGGAGGGAGGAATCCCACGGTAAGCAACGGTTCACTTTCTATTGGAAAGGCGCTCTCCTCTTTCTTCCGCTCGCTCACAGCTATCAGAAAACAGGAAACGTGGTGACCTTAAAGTGGAGGTTTCTATGGCGCCATCCTTCAGAAAGCTTGATAGAGAAGAATCCAGAAATCATCGCTGACCTGAAGGAAGCCTTGACAGCGTATACGGCCAGAACCAATTCGAAGGATGTAGATCACGTAGCCACTTTCGAATTCTGAGGGAGGCGCAACAAAGAGAAAAAAACGCCTGACTAGTGGCGTGTTTCTAGCTTGCCAACGCCTGTTTCAAATCAGCAATCAAGTCATCCGGGTCTTCCAAGCCGACCGAGAGGCGCACCAGATCATCACCTATACCCGCGGCTTTCCGTGCAGCAGCGCCCATGCGGTTGTGCGTGGTGGTCGAGGGATGGGTGATGGTGCTGCGCGCATCCCCGAGGTTGGCGGTGATTGAAAACAACTCAACCTTGTTGATGACTCGGAACGCGGCAGCCTGTCCGCCTTTAAGCTCAAAGCTGACGATGCCGCCGAAGCCGGTTGACTGTTTTTTGGCGAGCCGATGCTGCGGATGCGACTTGAGGCCCGCGTAGTAGACCTTGGTCACGCGCGGATGCTTCGCCAGCCATTCGGCGATTTTCTGTGCGTGCTCGCAATGCGCTTTCATCCGCAGCGCCATTGTCTCCAGCCCCTTGAGAAACACCCAGGCGTTGAACGGACTCAGGGAAGGACCGGCACTGCGCATGAAGGCGAACAGCGCCTCGCCGTCTTCCTTGTTGCTGACGATGGCGCCGCCGATGCAACGGCCCTGCCCGTCGAGATACTTGGTCGCGGAATGGATCACCAAGTCTGCACCCAGCTCCAGCGGCTTTTGCAGTGCCGGCGTCAGCAAACAGTTGTCCACGGCCAGTCGAGCCCCGGCCTTTCGTGCGATTTTCGACAAGCCTGCGATGTCCGCCACTTCGCCCAGCGGATTGGTGGGCGTCTCCAGAAACAGCAGCCGCGTGTTCTTCTGAATCTTCGCAGCCCAGTCTTTCAGATCACAGGGATCGGCATAGCTCACCTCGATACCGAACTTGGCCAGCACATTGTTGAACAGATTGATCGTGGTGCCAAACAGCGTGCGTGAGGCCAGCAGGTGGTCGCCTGCCTTCAGAAACACCAGTGCGGCGGTGAGAATCGCGGCCATACCGCTGGCAGTGGCAATGCACGACTCGCCGCCTTCGAGCACCGCCAGCCGTCGCTCGAACGCTTGCACCGTTGGATTGGTGAACCGTGAATAAATGTTGCCGGTTTTTTTGCCGGAGAATACCGCCGCCGCAGCTTCGGCCGAATGGAAGACGAAACTGGAGGTCTGGAAAATCGCCGGCGAATGCTCCAGCTCAGCGGTGCGATGAATCGCAGCACGCAGCCCGAGCGTGGAGGGTTTGAGATTCACATTTTTCACAACAACTCCGTTTAGCGAGATTTATGTGGGTCTGAAAACCCGGCGCCTGCAAGTGGAAAATCGGCGCGGTGAAGAATTATGCGGTCAGGCGGCGGCGTTGTGCAATTCGATGACGCTCTGAGAAGCGCGGCGACGCGCCTCGCGCGCGGCGTCGGAACGGAACAACTCCAACTGGTTGAGGTAGTCGCTGCTGATGTCCTGCGTCACGTATTCGCCGGTGAATACTGAACAGTCGAAGCGTGTCAGTTTGGGGTTGCCAATGCGCACCGCTTCGATCAGATCCTCGAGGTCCTGGAAGATCAGCCGGTCCGCGCCGAGCAGTTTCTGCAGCTCCTCAACGCTGCGCCCGTGCGCCACCAGCTCTGACGAGGTGGGCATGTCGATGCCATAGACGTTGGGATAGCGCACCGGCGGCGCGGCCGAAGCGAAATAGACTTTCTTGGCGCCGGACTCTCGCGCCATCTGGATGATCTCCTGGCTGGTGGTGCCACGCACGATGGAGTCATCCACCAGCAGCACCGTTTTACCGCGGAATTCCAGATCGATCGGGTTGAGTTTCTGGCGCACCGATTTCTTGCGCTGCGCCTGCCCTGGCATGATGAAGGTGCGACCGATGTAGCGATTCTTGATGAAGCCTTCTCGATAAGACACGCCAAGCTGCATCGCCAGTTCGGCGCCGGCGACGCGGCTGGTGTCCGGAATCGGGATCACCACGTCGATGCCATGGTCCGGCCATTCGCGCTGGATCTTCTCGGCCAATTTCACGCCCATGCGCAGGCGCGCCTTGTAGACGTAGACATCATCGATCACCGAATCCGGTCTCGCCATGTAGACGTATTCGAAGATGCACGGCGAATACGTCGGGTTGGCCGCACACTGGCGGCGGTGCAGTTTGCCGTCGAGCGTGATGAACACCGCTTCGCCGGGCGCGAGGTCGCCCACCAACTCGAAATCGTGGGTGTCGAGCGCCACGGATTCCGAGGCGATCATGTATTCATCGCCTTTCAATGTGGTGCGTTTGCCGATGACCGCAGGACGGATGCCGTAAGGGTCGCGAAACCCGAGCACGCCATAACCGGAGATCAAAGCGACACAGGCATAGGCACCACGGCAACGGCGATGCATCTGCGCCACCGCCTCGAACACGTCATCCGGTGTCAGCCGCAAGCGGTTGCGCTGCATCAGTTCGTGCGCGAACACATTAAGCAGGACTTCGGAATCCGAATCGGTGTTGAGGTGCCGGCGATCCTCGGCGAACAGCTCCCGCTTGAGCTGCTCGGCATTGGTCAGATTGCCGTTATGCGCCAGCGCGATGCCATAAGGTGTGTTGGTGTACAGCGGCTGCGCTTCGGCGGAACTCGAACAGCCGGCAGTCGGGTAACGCACGTGGCCGATGCCCGCATTGCCGCGCAGCCGCAACATGTGCTCGTCGGAATGAAACACATCGCGCACCAGACCGTTGTCCTTGCGCAGATGGAAGCGGTCACCCTCGCCAGTGACGATGCCGGCGGCATCCTGCCCGCGGTGCTGCAGCACCGTCAGCGCGTCATACAGTTCCTGATTGACGGCGCTATGGGATACCAGACCGACGATTCCGCACATAGCTATTCAAGTCTCCTGATCTGAACCAACTTTGCTACGCCAGCCAGCGGGCGCCAGTTTAACGAGTTCTCCGGCGATCCATTCAAGCTGCGGGATGAACTGCGACTGCTGCCACCACGGATCATTTTTGAGCGGCGTCATGCCCGCCAGCATCACCAGCACCGCCACAACCACAATGCCACGCAGGGCACCAAAGCCCGAGCCCAGCAGCCGGTCTGGCAGCGACAGTCCCGTCCCACGCACCAGCTTGACGAGGAGCACCGTCAGCAGCATGCAGATCAGCCAGCAGACAACAAACAGGATCACGCTGGCCGCCATCGCTCGCACCGAGGGCAAGGTGGAGATGAACGTCAACCGGGGCGCCAGCAGCTCGCCGAACCGCCAGGCCACGAACACCGACAGGGCCAGCCCCGCCAGCCCCAGCACTTCACGGACTAGGCCACGGAACACTCCGACTATGGCGGAGACCAGCACGACGCCGAGGATGCACCAGTCAATCAGGCTCACGGCTTCCAGATCTCGATCATGCGCGCGTCAGCAAACCCCAGTTGCGCGACCGCCTGCTGCGCTTGCTGGGCTTCCGCCTTGGATGCGAAGGGACCGATGCGCGCTCGATACAGTTTTTTCTTGTCTTTCAGGGTCATCTGAACAACGCCACTGTAGCCCGCAGCGCTCGCCTGCGATAACGCCGCCTGTGCCGAGGATGCGCTGGCATAGCCGCCAAGTTGCACATACCAACCCTGCGAAGCCCCGCTGGACGATCCCGTGGACTCCAAACTGAGTACAGGCGCCACCGGTCTGGCAGGCACGGGCATTTCAACGCCGCCCTCCTTGACCGCCGGCGCCACTGGCTCACGCACGGGGGCGTTGAGGTCATAGACCACGACCTTGGGCGCCAGGCCCGGCTCACTCAATGTGTCGGCCAGCAGTCCCGCAGGTTCGGATTCGCGGTCCGGCAGCAGCGAAGCGATCAGATAAGCGGCCAAAAACAAGGCCGCGGCACCGATGATCCGGCGTTGGGTAATCTCATCCATCCAACAACTCCAGCTGCTGCTTGACCGTAGCGACGGTTAAAAACGAACCACAAACCAGAATTTGCCGGTCACTCCCAGCCAATATCCTGGCTTCGGCGTAGGCCTCTGCGACCGTGCCGAAACAGCGTGAATCCGGCAACGATGCGGCGGACCGCTTCTGCAATTCAGCGGTTTTCAATCCTCTGACGCCCGGCAATCCAGCCAGCAAAGATTCCGCCACAAACGGCGCCAGCGCTTGCGTCATCTTTTCAACCGGCTTATCGGCCAGCATTCCGAGGACCAGGATCAAGTCTTTCAATCTCAATGCGCGTAACTGCTCACACAAAACCTCCACTGCCTCGGCATTATGCGCGACATCCAGAAATGTCCGCCCCTGCCGCTCGAATCGACCGGCCAGCGTCAATCCCGACAATGCCGTCCGGATCGCGGATTCTGGGACCGGCCAGAGGGCTTGCAGGCGTTCGACCAGCGCCAGAACGCCCGCAGCATTTCTCAATTGATGGGCGCCGGCCAATCCGGGCATCGGCAGTTTCTTGTAACTGCGATTACTCCCGATCCAATTCCAAGCATCCGCCACTGTTTGGAAAATAAAATCCCGCCCGAGCTGTTGCAACGGCACGCCTTGTTCCTGTGCGCAGTGCCCCACGGCGGCCGTGGGCATCGCATCGACATAAACCGCGGGTTTCCCGCGCCGCAGAATGCCGGCCTTTTCGCGGGCGATGAGTTCACGGTCTGCCCCCAACCAATCCTGGTGGTCGAGACCAATGGCCGTGATCAGCATGCCCTCGGCGCCCACCAGATTCACCGCGTCCAGCCGGCCGCCCAATCCGACTTCGAGCATCTGGATCTGCACGCCGGACTCCCGGAAAAGCCACAAGGCGGCCAGCGTGCCAAATTCAAAATAAGTCAGCGAGACCTCCGCTCGGACCTGTTCAATCGCTGTGAATGCCGTACACAAGGCGGCGTCGCTGACCGCCTGCCCATCGATGACGATGCGTTCGTTGTATCGCAACAGATGCGGGGACGTGTAGACGCCAACACGCATGCCGGCGGCGCGGTAGATATCGCCCAGCAGCGTCGTGCAGGAGCCTTTGCCGTTGGTGCCTGCGACCGTCAATGCCGGGATCGCAGAAGGCAAGCCCATGCGCGCAGCCACTTCGCGCACGCGCCCCAGCCCGAGTTCGATGGGCTGTGCGTGCAGGGATTCCTGCCAAGCCAGCCAATCGGCCAGCGCGGAGTTTTTATCAGGCCGTCGCAACGTGAGGCGAGAAGTGGGTCAGCAAGGCCAGCATGCGGTGGATTTTTTCGCGCAGTTCCCGACGATCCACGATCTGGTCAATGGCGCCGTGTTCCAGCAGAAATTCGCTGGTCTGAAAACCTTCCGGCAGTTTCTGCCGCACGGTCTGCTCGATCACCCGCGGGCCGGCGAAACCGATCAGCGACTTGGGCTCTGCGAGGTTGATGTCTCCGAGCATCGCCAGGCTCGCTGAAACGCCGCCCATGGTCGGGTGGGTCATCACCGAGATGAACGGCAAACCGCGCTCGGCCATCCGCGCCAGCGCCGCACTGGTTTTTGCCATCTGGAACAGCGAGAACAACGACTCCTGCATGCGCGCACCGCCCGAAGTCGAGAAACACACCAGCGGGATGCCCTCGTCAAGGCAACGCTGGACGCCGCGCACGAATTTTTCGCCGACGACACTGCCCATCGAACCACCGATAAAACCGAATTCAAACGCGGCGGTCACCAGCGGCAGCCCCATCAGCTGCCCGCGCATTACGATCAAGGCTTCCTTTTCCTCGGTATCGGCCTGCGCGCTGGCGATGCGATCCTTGTATTTCTTGGTGTCCTTGAATTTCAGCGGATCGGTGGGCATCAGACCCGCCGCGATCTCTTCACGTGGTTCGGGGTCCAGAAAATGATTCAGGCGCAGGCGCGCGGGAATGTCCCGGTGGGCGCCGCACTTCGGACACACCTCCAGGGTGCGCTCGAGTTCGGCCCGGTAAAGCACCGACTGGCAGCTTTCGCACTTGGTCCACAGGCCCTCGGGGACGTTTCGCTTGCGCTCGCCGCTTTTGAGCAGCTGCGAGCCGGCGATTTTCTCCAGCCAGCTCACGGTCGCTGCTCCACAGCATCCAAGGCATTGCGCATGGCTAGAAGTTTATCAGTGAGTATTTTCGGCAAGACGTCAGGCGCGTGCTGGTGTTTTTCGATTTCAGAAACCAATGCGCTGCCGACCACGACGGCATCGGCGGTTTTGCCCAGCGCTGCGGCGGTCGCTGCATCGCGGACGCCGAAGCCCACCGCCAAAGGCAGATCGGCGTAACGGCGGATTTCGCCCAGCTTCACCTTGACGCTCTCCATATCCAGAGTGCTGGCGCCGGTGACGCCCTTGAGTGATACGTAATACAGATAACCACTGGCCTCATGGGCGATCGCCTGTATGCGCATTGCGGAACTGGTGGGCGCCAGCAGGAAGACGCAGTCAAGCCCCTCGGCTCTGAGCACGGGTGCGAATTCCGGCGCTTCTTCCACTGCCAGGTCCACCACCAGCACGCCGTCCACCCCCGCTTGCTTTGCGCGCCGGGCGAAAACCGGCAAACCCATGCTTTCGATCGGGTTCAGATAACCCATCAGCACCACCGGTGTTTTTGAATCGGTTCGCCTGAACTCGGTGACGAGCTGTATGACTTGATGCAGATTCGTCCCATGTTTCAGTGCACGTTCGCAAGCCAGCTGGATGACGGGGCCATCCGCCATCGGGTCGGAAAACGGCACGCCGAGCTCGAGAATGTCGGCACCGCCTTGAACCAGCGCGTGCATCAGGCCGACCGTCTGTTGCGGACTCGGATCACCCGCCGTGATGTATGGGATCAGGGCCTTGCGCCGCCCTGACTTCATGGCGGCCAGCACATCGGCTATCCGGCTCATGTGAGTGTGATGCCTTCCAACCGCGCGATGGTGAAGATGTCCTTGTCTCCACGACCAGACAGATTCACTACGATGGCTTTATCTCGCCCGAACGTCGGCGCCAGTTTCTTAGCGAACGCCAGCGCGTGGGCAGACTCCAATGCCGGGATGATGCCCTCGGTGCGCGTCAATTCATGGAACGCCGCCAGCGCCTCATCGTCGGTCGCTGCCACGTAAGTCACCCGGCCCTGATCCTTCAGCCACGCATGTTCCGGTCCGACACCGGGATAATCCAGACCGGCGGATATCGAGTGCGTGCCCTGAATCTGGCCGTGTTCGTCCGCCATCACATAGGTACGGTTGCCATGCAGCACACCGGGCTTTCCAGCAGAAAGCGTCGCCGCATGCTGGCCGCTGGCGAGGCCATGACCGCCCGCTTCGACGCCATACATGGCGACCGCTTTGTGCTGCAGGAACGGGTGGAACAAGCCGATGGCATTGGAGCCGCCGCCGACACAGGCGACCAGGGCATCCGGCAAGCGGCCAAACAGTTCCGGCGCCTGAGTCAGCACTTCGCGGCCGACCACGGCATTGAAGTCGCGCACCAGCATCGGATACGGATGCGGGCCTGCGACCGTGCCGATCACATAGAACGTGTTGTCGACGTTGCTGACCCAGTCACGCAGGGCCTCATTCAGTGCGTCCTTGAGCGTCTGCGTACCTGAGGTGACGGGAATGACTTCCGCGCCCAGCAGCTTCATGCGATAGACGTTCGGCGACTGGCGCTGGATGTCCTCCGCCCCCATGTAAACCACACATTTGAGTCCAAGCCTGGCGGCGATGGTTGCGGATGCGACGCCGTGCTGGCCCGCCCCGGTCTCGGCGATGATGCGGGTCTTGCCCAGATGTTTCGCCAGCAGAGCCTGGCCCACGGTGTTGTTGATCTTGTGCGCACCGGTATGGTTGAGGTCTTCGCGTTTGAGATAGATCTGCGCGCCACCCCAGTTTTTCGTCAACCGTTCGGCGGGATACAGCGGAGAAGGGCGGCCAACGTAATGCTTCAGATCCCGATCGAGCTCGGCGCGAAACGCCGGGTCGTTTTTCAGCTTCGCGTACGCGGCTTCCAGCTCGCGCAACGGCTCCATCAAGGTTTCCGCCACGAAACGTCCACCGTAGGGCCCGAAATGGCCACGGCTGTCCGGCAGGGAGACGTCAGTCGTCACGGGTGGCGTCGGCATGCCGGACCTGTTGGATGAATTCACGCATACGTTGGGGATCCTTGATGCCGGGGGCGCGTTCGATGCCGCTGGAAACGTCCACTGCAAAAGGGCGCGCCATTGTAATGGCGCGCGCGACATTGTCCGGATTCAAGCCGCCGGCGAGAACCAGTGGTTTTCTTGCCGGCTTGCGGAGCAGTGCCCAGTCGAAGGGTTTGCCGGTACCGCCGATGGCGCCCTGCGCGTGCGAATCCAGCAATAACGCCCGCGCACCGGTATAGCGTGCCGCCCATTTCTCGAGATCCTGCGGCTGCGACATTGAAACCGCTTTAAGGTATGGGCGTCGGAACCTTGAGCAGAATTCCGGGGACTCCTGTCCGTGAAACTGCAGAAAATCCGGGTTGAATTGCGCCAATGTCTTCTCCACCGCTTCGGTCTCAGCGTCACGGAACAGGGCGACGGTGGAGATGAACGGCGGCAGACTCTGCGCGATTGTCTGTGCTGCATCCGCGCTGATGGCCCGCACGCTTTTGGGATCAAAGACAAAGCCCAGCGCATCGGCGCCGGCATCCACGGCCGACTGAGCGTCCGCAATCCCGGTGATTCCACAGAATTTCACGCGCGTTCGCGTGTGACTTGTCCTGAGCGTAGCCGCAACAGGCGGCGGAGTCGAAGGGCGTGTGCGCGTCACAGGGGCGGGAACCAGGCTTGGGGCAAAGGAGGCAACGCGAATTCTGCGGGATAGGTCGGGCCGATGAAATACAGGCCGGCAGCTTCCGCGGTCATTCCTGCTTGCGTGCGTTCACGGCCACGCAGGAGGGCACCGATCCAGGCGATATCGCGCTTGCTCTGCCCGACTTCCAGCAAGCTGCCGGCGATGTTGCGGACCATGTGATGCAAAAACGCGTTGGCGCTGACCTCCAGCACCACGAACTCGCCGCTCGCACGCACGCTGGCCCGGCGCAGATTGCGCATGGGCGACGGCGATTGGCACTCGGAATCACGAAACGCAGAGAAATCGTGTTCGCCCACCAGCGCCTGCGCCGCCTGATGCATCGCGGCCGCGTCCAACTCACGTGTATGCCAGGCCACGCGCCCCTGCAGCAAGGCGGATCGCGACGCGCTGACGTGGATCACGTAACGGTAGCTGCGCTCGATCGCGGAATGCCGTGCGTGGAAATCGGCGGGGACTTCCTGGACCCAGCGCAGCGACACATCCGGCTTCATCCGGCCATTGCCGCCGAGCAGCCACGCGTACGGCGTACGCATCGCACCGCTGTCAAAGTGCACGACCTGCTGGAAAGCGTGGACGCCGGCATCGGTGCGGCCTGCGGCGTAGACGGAGACCGGGTGGTCAGCAATAGCACTAAGTGCGCTTTCCACTTCAGCCTGCACCGCCGCCAGGCCGGTTTGGCGCTGCCAGCCGCGGTAAGCGGTGCCCAGATACTCAACGCCGGCGGCCCAACGTCGGGGAGTCTTCATCTGCCGCAACCGCGGAAATCAGCTGCCCAGTCGGCCGAGCAACCCCTGAGCCTCACTTTTTTGCTGCGCATTGCCCTGTTGCTGGACTTCACCCAGCAAGCTCTTGGCCATGTCGGTATCACCCATGTCCATGTAGGCGCGCGCCAGATCCAGCTTGGTCGCCACCTCATCGCCACCGGTGGGCATGTCCAGCGAAGGCTCCGCCAGCGTCGCGGATGATTCGGCAACCATCGTCGGGCTCGCATCAGCCGCAGGCGTATCAAACTGGTCGAGGTTCATGTCCTCCAGCTTGATGTCCTCGGCTTTGCTGAGGGTCGCGACGGGCGCGGTTTCCAGCTTGAGGTCACCCAGATCGAATTGAAGCGAGTTGCCGGCATCCGCTGTTTTAGGAGCAACCGGTTCCGCTGCGGACGTCGGCATCTGGAAATCATCCAGATTGAACTCCAGTGTTTCTGTTTCCTTGCGGGCAACAGGCGGTGCGGCGGCGGGCGGTGCGGGCGCAGCCGCCGGGGCATCGTCGAAAGCCAGATCAATATCGTCGGCAATCGCGGCCGCGCCTGCGTCCTTGAATATCGGAGCATCCGGGCACAGCTGCTGCCCCATGATCGCGACCTTGCTCCATTGTGCCGCCGGCAGCCGATTCTTCAGATTCTCTGCGGTCTTGCGGAAATCCTCCGCCTTGCCAGCAGCGAAATAAACTTCGGCGAGTTTGGTCCTGAGCTCGACGCGTTCCGGATTTTTGTCGGCGGCCTGCTTCAACAGCAGCGCGGCTTCGTCATACAGACCGTAGGCAAGGTGGAAGTCAGCCTCCGCCAGCGGATCGTTGGCATCGAGATTGATCTGCACCGTCTCGGCAGCGAACTGCGCGGTGACGTCAAAATCCACCTTGCGCGGCGTACCGCCCGCCGTACGTGCCATTCCAGGTTCTTGCGCAACCGTCTGCGACAGCGTCTGGGCAGCCTCTCTGGCTTGTGTTGATGCCAGCGTGGACTCCATGGCTACCGTACTGGATATCGCCGAATCTGTAGTGCGCGTGTCTTCTTCGAGCTTTTCACGAGCACTCTTGACCGCCGCCATTGCCGGTACCGGAGCCGGGGCCGGTACAAAAGCCGGCGCCGATTTCGGTGTGAGATTTGCAGCAGCGGCGCTGGGATCAAATTTTGCCGTGCTGGAAACGGGCGCAGCGGGCTCAACCTTCACGGACGCTCGACGGCGCTTCCAGAAAACGAAAAATGCCGCGACCGCACCCAGAAGCACAATCCCCGCCGTGGCGGGGAGTAGAAGCGGATTGTCGAGGAGGCTGGCTTCAGGCACTTCACCTGGAGCCGGCTCAGCAATGATCGGCGGCGGAGGCGCAGCAGCCGGCGGCGCACTGACTACGGGAGCAGGCGCAACAGACGCATCCGCCGCTACTGGAGCCGCGGGGGACGTTTGAGCGGGGGTCGGAGCAGGCGTTGCTGTCGCAGCCGGCTCTTCGTCAACCATGGCCTTGCTTGCCGGAGCAGTCGCAGGCGTGGTTGCGGGCGCGCTGGCAGCGGGAACCGGCGTTGGTGCGGGGACTGCTGCCGGTGCGGGCGCAGGAGGAGCCGCAGTCGCTGGAGCGACCGGCGCTGCCGCAGGTGCTGCAGCGGGTACGGGCGTTGGGGCGGGCGCAACAGCGACTGGCTTGGGCGCTTCTACCGGCTGCTCGATTTTGGGTTCCGGCTTTGCTTCCGGAGCTGGCGCCGGGACCGATTCAGCCTTGGGTTCCACAACCTCGGTTTTTTTCGGCGGCTCAGGTTTACGCACCGGCCTGGCACGCACCCCCTGCACCTTGGCTTTGGCATCTGCGGCACTGGTCGCGAGTATTTCCTCTTCACCCGGCACTTTCAGGGTTACGCCACTGCGCAGGCCTTTGATGCCACCGTCAAACGCAGCACGATTGGCCTGGTAAATCGCCCACATCATCTGGTCCATGGTGATGTCGGAATTCGGACGCAGCTGGGAGGCAATCCCCCAGAGAGTTTCCTTGCGTTCAACCGGACCATACGTCTGCGCGGCCGCCGACGGAGCTTCCGTGCGCCGAGTTTTGGCCGCAGGCAATGTGGAAGGGTCGGTCGCAGCGGGTTCATCTGCTTCATCCGCAACGGTGATCTTTTCGGTCGCTGGTTTCTTGGCCTGGGTCAAACCAGGCGGGTCCAGCAATACCGTGTACTCACGCAGCAGGCGGCCACCGGACCAGCGCACTTCAACCAGGAAGCTGACAAAAGGCTCACGCGCCGGCTGGCGGCTGCTGACGTACAACTGATCGCCCTTGATCTCGAATTCGAGCGAAGACAGGAAGTCGGTGCGATCAATCCCGGCACGCTCGAAGTCTTCATTGCTGGCCAGGCGCACGCTGGCGCTGTTCAGTTCCGCCAGACTCGTCGAGGTGATGGAAATGCTGGCGGATAGCGGCTGGTTGAGGCGGGACCTGATCTCGATTTCGCCCAAGCCGAGGGCGAACACCGACGAACTGGCGAGCACAGCCGCCAAACCCGCGAGTCCTCTCAGTATCTTTGCCATCTTTTCTCCAGCCCCAACGTTGGAAACAAGGCCCGTTTTGGCCCGCCAATTTACGTCATATTTTTGCTCTAAGCCCTTTTATACACTAGAAATCCTGCGGTGGAAACACCCTGATCATAGGGTTCGCGCGATTACAGATGATCGCGAATCAGGATTTCTGCGATCTGGATACTGTTGAGCGCCGCGCCCTTGCGGATATTGTCCGACACCACCCACAGGTTCAGGCCCAGCGGGTGCGAAATATCCTCGCGGATGCGGCCGACGAACACCGCGTCGTTGTGCGCCGCTTCGGTTGCAGCGGTCGGGTAGCCCCCGTCCTTGTGCTCATCAATCACTTTCACGCCCGGCGCCTTGCGCAGCAGTTCTCGCGCTTTTTCAGCCGTGATTTTTTGCCGGGTTTCGATGTGCACCGCCTCGGAATGCCCATAGAAGACCGGAACGCGCACTGCAGTGGCATTCACGCGGATGGTCTCGTCGCCCATGATTTTCCGGGTCTCCCAGACCATTTTCATCTCTTCCTTGGTGTAGCCGTTGTCCATGAAGACGTCGATGTGCGGCAGCACGTTGAAGGCGATGGGCCGCGGATAAACCTTGAAGTCATCCAGGCCCTGCCCGTTCAGAGCGGCGGTTGACTGGCGCACCAGCTCGTCAATCGCCGGCTTGCCGGTGCCGGAAACCGACTGGTAAGTGGCGACATTGATGCGCTCGATGCCGACCGCGTCGTAGATCGGCTTGAGCGCTACTAGCATCTGGATCGTCGAGCAGTTGGGGTTGGCGATGATGCCGCGATTCTTGTACTGCGCGATGTCGTGCGGATTGACCTCCGGCACCACCAGCGGGATGTCCTGGTCGTAACGGAACTGCGAGGTGTTGTCGATCACCACGCATCCCGCCTTGGCCGCCTTGGGCGCATAGATCTTGGAGACATCAGCGCCAGGCGAGAACAAACCGATCTGCACCTTGGAGAAATCGAACTTCTCCAGGTCCTGCACTTGCAGTTCGTTATCGCCGAAGTCCACGAACTCGCCCGCCGAGCGGCTGCTGGCAACGGCGTAGACCTTGCCGACCGGGAACTCGCGCTGGGCGAGCGTCTTCAGCATTTCTTCACCCACCGCTCCGGTGGCGCCGACCACGGCAACATTAAAAGTTTTTTTGCTCATAGTTGTTCAACGACCGCCTGTCCCATGTCTGAAGTGGAGATTCTGTTCTCACCCGCGCGTGCGATGTCCGCGGTGCGCAGGCCTTTGGCCAAGACCGCTTTCACGGCACTCTCGACTTTATCCGCCAGCGGTTTTTTCTTGAGGCTGTAGCGCAGCAGCATCGCCAGCGACAGGATCGTCGCAAGTGGATTGGCGATGCCTTTACCGGCGATATCCGGCGCCGAGCCGTGCACCGGCTCGTACAGCCCCTTGCCACTCAGGTTCAACGAGGCTGAGGGCAGCATGCCGATGGAGCCGGTGAGCTGGGCACCGATGTCCGAGAGGATGTCGCCGAAGATGTTGCCGGTCACCAGCACGTCGAAATTCTTCGGCGCGCGCACCAGCTGCATCGCCGCGTTGTCCACGTACATGTGGCTCAGTTCGACATCAGCGTAGGACTTGGCGACTTTTTCCATGATCTCGCGCCAGAGCTGCGACGACTCCAGGACATTGGCCTTGTCCACCGAGCAGACGCGCTTGTTGCGCAGCCGCGCAAAGGTGAACGCGCTGTGGGCGATGCGCTCGATCTCGGATTCGGAATAGCGCTCGGTATTGATACCGACACGCTCGCCGTTCTCGACGACGATACCGCGCGGCTGGCCGTAATAGATGCCGCCGGTGAGTTCGCGCACGATCAGGATGTCCAGCCCTTTCAGGACTTCCGACTTCAGGGTCGAGGCGTCGGCGAGTTCGTCAAAGCACAGGCAGGGCCGCAGATTGGCGAACAAGCCCAGCGCCGTCCGGATCTTCAGCAACCCGCGCTCCGGACGGAGCTCGCGCGGAATAGCATCCCACTTGGGACCACCGACTGCGCCCATCAGAACCGCATCGGCGGCTTCGGCTTTCGCTAGGGTTTCGTCCGGCAGTGGCGATCCGTGCGCATCAATCGCCGCGCCACCGATCAGGCCTTGAGTGAGTTCGCAGTCAAAGCCATGACGCGTTTGCAACGCCTCGATCACCTTGACCGCTTCGGCCACCACTTCCGGGCCGATGCCGTCGCCGGGAAGAATCAGGATCTTTGCTTTCATTGGAATAGCCAGGGCGCGCTGGCCTTGCGGCGCGCTTCATAAGCGCGGATGGCGTCCGAATGTTCCAGCGTCAGGCCGATCTCGTCCAGGCCGCGCAACAGGCAATCTTTGCGGAAACCATCCACTTCGAAGCGTGCATTCACACCCGCCGCTTCCACAGTTTGCGCGGCCAGGTCCACGTGAATCTTTGCATTGGCGTCGCTCGCAGTCTGCTTGAATAAAGCCTCGACGTTTGCGGCGGGCAGCACCACCGGCAGCACACCGTTCTTGAAGCAGTTGTTATAAAAAATATCGGCGAAGCTCGGTGCGATCACACAACGGAATCCGTAATTGTCCAATGCCCACACCGCGTGCTCGCGCGAAGACCCGCAACCGAAGTTCTCGCGCGCGAGCAGTATCTGTGCGCCTCGATAGGCCGGGTTGTTGAGCGCGAACTGCGGATTCGGCCGCCGCGTCGCAGGGTCAATCGAAAGATCGCCCGTGTCGAGATAGCGCCAGTCGTCGAACAGAAACGGCCCAAAGCCCGAGCGCTGGATGGACTTCAGATATTGCTTGGGGATGATGGCGTCGGTGTCCACATTGGCACGATCCAACGGCAGCGCGGTGGAGGTCAGCGTTGTGAAAGCACGCATTTAGAAATTCCTCACGTCAACGAAGTGACCGGCGATACCGGCCGCGGCGGCCATGGCCGGTGATACCAGGTGCGTACGGCCGCCCTGCCCTTGGCGGCCTTCGAAATTGCGGTTCGAGGTCGAGGCGCAGCGCTCGCCCGGCGACAGTCGATCGGCATTCATTCCCAGGCACATCGAGCAACCGGGTTCGCGCCACTCGAAGCCAGCTGCGAGAAAAATCTCATGCAAGCCTTCTTTCTCAGCCTGCTGCTTCACCAGACCTGAACCCGGCACCACCATCGCCAGTTTCACATTGGCGGCCTTGCGATGGCCTTTGACGATTTTCGCCGCAGCGCGCAGATCCTCGATGCGCGCGTTGGTGCAGGAACCGATAAAAACCTTGTCGATGGCGATGCTCTGGATCGGCGTGTCGGCGGTCAGGCCCATGTAGGCCAAAGCACGGGTCATGCCTTCTTTTTTCACCGGATCGCTGACCGACGCCGGATTCGGCACGCGTCCGTCCACCGGTGCCACCATCTCCGGCGACGTGCCCCAGCTCACCTGCGGTTGGATGCTGGCTGCGGCGATCTCAATGACGCGATCAAACTTCGCGTTGGCGTCGCTACGCAGATTGCGCCATTCAGCAACCGCTGAATCCCATTCGGCGCCTTTCGGTGCGAACGGGCGACCGCGCACATAGTCGATCGTGGTCGAATCCACGCCGATCATGCCGGCGCGCGCGCCGGCCTCGATCGCCATATTGCAGACGGTCATGCGGCCTTCCATGGACAACGCGGCGATCGCTTCACCGGCGAACTCGATGGCGTAGCCGGTGCCGCCGGCCGTGCCGATGTGGCCAATCACCGCCAGCACGATGTCCTTGGCGGTGATGCCGGGGCCGACCGCGCCGCTCACGCGCACCAGCATGTTCTTGGCCTTGCGTTGCACCAGACACTGGCTGGCCAGCACGTGCTCGACCTCCGAGGTGCCGATGCCAAACGCCAGCGCGCCGAACGCGCCGTGGGTCGAGGTGTGCGAATCGCCACAGACGATGGTCATGCCGGGCAGCGTTGCGCCCTGCTCGGGGCCGATGACATGCACGATGCCCTGACGCACATCGCCCAGATCGAACAAGGTCATGCCGGTGGATCGGGCATTGGAGCGCAACGCCTCGACCTGCTCGCGCGAAATCGGGTCGGCGATACCGCCCGCACGATCCGTGGTCGGCACGTTGTGGTCCGGCACGGCCAAATTCGCGTTCAGGCGCCATGGCTGGCGACCAGCCAGCCGCAACCCCTCAAACGCCTGCGGACTGGTGACTTCATGCACCAGATGGCGGTCGATGTAGATCAGCGAGGAACCGTCGCCGTTGTCACGGACGAGGTGCGCGTCCCAGAGCTTGTCGTAGAGGGTCTTGGTCATCGGACGTGCATCCTAGGAGCCCCTGAGTCATTACTCAAATGAATTGTTTTTATTGATATCATTCTTTTTAGGAATGATTTGAGATTACCCGTTCAGAGCACCTATGGATTTCCCGCATCTACGAGCTTTCGCCTCCATCGCCGAGACCGGTTCGGTGTCGCGTGCGGCAGAGAGGCTGCATCTGACGCAGCCTTCAATCAGCAAACGACTGGCTGGACTCGAGCAGCAACTGAAGCAACCCCTGTTCGACCGCGTCAATCGCCGCATGAGCCTAACCGACGCTGGCCGGGCGTTCCTGCCGCATGCCCGGCGCATGCTGCAAGAGCTGGAAGACGCGCGGCGCGCGCTGTCGCATCTGACTGACGACATCGGCGGGCGCCTGTCCATCGGCACCAGTCATCACATCGGCCTGCACCGGCTGCCACCCGTGCTGCGCCGCTACACCCAGCGCTATCCGGTCGTGGATCTCGACATCCACTTCATGGATTCCGAGATCGCCTGCGAAGCCGTCCTCGCCGGCAAGCTCGAACTGGGCATCGTCACCCTGCCCTCACAGCCACTCCCCCAGCTCAAGACACGCAAAATCTGGGACGACCCGCTGGATATCGTCGTCAACCGAAATCATCCACTGGCAGGCAAAAAGAAACTGAAATTGACAGACCTTGCAGATCATCCTGCAGTGTTGCCGGACGAGGCCACCTACACGCATCGCATCATCAAGCGCGCGCTGCAGAAGCACGGGCTGGAACCGCGCATCCGGCTCGCGACCAACTACCTGGAGACGCTGAAGATGCTGGCCGGCATCAATCTGGGCTGGAGCGTGCTGCCGCGCTCGATGCTCGACAAGAATCTGCGTGTGCTGAAATTGCCGGCGCTCAGGCTGCACCGTGATCTGGGCGCTGTATGGCATGAGAAGCGCACGCTGTCGGCAGCGGCACAGGCTTTACTGAAAATTCTGCCCAGTTAGTCGTAACTGGTCATTCGCATAACTTTTATGTCTGGCGACTTTCAGCCTGAAGCAGTCGGTTGCGTCACGCCACGAAATGGCGACACCCGGTTGCGGATTCAACAGATCAACACACGGATTAGTCGGCAGATTTAGCAACATCCTGCTTTGATTTCTGAACGGACAAGTAACTGTTCAACCCGTATAGCGCAATCATTGACAGATACCACAATGCAAAACCGAACAACGGATAGCTCAGATAGATTTTGGTAACGCCTCCTTCATCCCCCGGAATTGGCCAGACAAACCAAAGCAAGGTATTGCTTGCAGTCAATGCGGCCGATGCAGACCACTCTCGAGCTCCGGGATAGTCGCCTTTAAAGGATTTATAGACCCCCATCAAGAATGCCGGGTTTGCATACCACGCAAACTGCGGTACTAAAGCCAAGGGCGCCATCCATCCCATGAGCAATATTTGCCACCCGGGCATTACTTTGTATCCATGTCCTCCAGTCTGGAAGGTCATTACGGCTGGCAGAAACATGGAAAGTAAAAAGGACACCAGACAAAGGTAGTACAGGGACCTAATTGGGTAGCGTTGAACGGCCTTTCCAAAGGCTTGGTGCAGGCATCCGTAAAACGCTTCCTTCATGCGCACAGTTACGTTTTTGACAGCCGTTTTCAGGGGAGTGCGCTGAAGCACCGTGTGGGAGGGTGATGTTGAGGCTCTGACGCGACCTAATGCGCGCATATGGACTGCATTGAGAACGCAAATAAGAGTAAGCGCGCAGAAAAAAACAATCACCCCGCCGCCACCCTGTCCAAATTTTACAGCTGCCGCAATCGCAAGAATCGCAGCAAAGAGTGAATTAATTACAAATGAGATCCTCGGAAGGGCAGAGCTACTGGAGGCATAAATGGACAACAAAACTGACAAGGAAGGCAGTGATACAAGCGTGGCCATTAGATAGTTTTTAGGCCTGTAAACAACCCCTACCGCGAACAAGACAACCCACAGCCAGTTAACAATCTTAAGGAGCGTGATCTGGGGGGTAGTTGAAGCCTGCATACTTATGCCTCTCTCGGTGTGCCTGCGGCACAAACATGGCCGCTGGAGCGTGATAGGAAATGGAGCCAGGCACGCTGAGTTCCGCAAGCGGGTGACAGCATCAGAGCTGTTTCAGCAATTTTTCCGCATCGGCAACGAGCCTGGGGCATCACGGGTCGCAATCTGGTGGACGCGCGCGTCGTCCAGCTCGGCGTAGCCGTGCGCAACCAGATTCCTGAAGCCGATCACGCCTTTCCAGTCGGCGACTTGTTTCGCCAGCTCGGGCGAACTGTCGCGTAGTTTCTTGAGTGCTTCGCCGCATATCTCCAGCGCACGCTCGACGCTCAGCCGTGCTTCTTCGGCTGCGGCGTATTTTTCCGGCGTGTAGCGTGAGGCGATGCGCGCCGCAATGCCTGCGTAACGGGCGATATGTTCCAGCAGGATCGCCGGATCAGTGCGTGACATACACCGGCACGCGCGTGGCTTCGATGTGCTGGCGCATCCGGTTATTGCGTACTGCGCTCAGTTCGACCAAGTCCACCTTGCGGCGCAAGACCTGCTCCAGGCGCTCTTTCAGATCAAAATACTGGCCCACCAAATCGCCGCTCTCCGGCGGCCCGAACTCTGCCACCAAATCCACGTCGCTGCGCTCGGGGTCAAAATCCCCGCGCAAGATGGAGCCGAACACCGCCAGCTGCCGCACCCCGTACTGGCGGCACAGTGTGGCGATGGTTTCGCGGTTTTGCTCGATCAATGGGTGCATGGTGCGCTCAGTTTAGTGCTGACCTACGCACTGCGCACGCTGCTAAACCACGCCGATTGAATGTCTGCATCGCTAGACCGGCAACCGGCGCCATGCAATCCACGTACCAAGCGCCGCGACCAGCGAGGCACCGAGGAAAACCGCCTCGGGGGAAATACCATCCCACATGAAGCCGGCAGCCAGTGCGCCGACGCTACCGCCGACTCCGTAGGCAACACCGTTGTAAACCGCCTGCCCGCGGCCCTGTAGCGACGGCGGGAAAACCTTCTGCACATATTCCATCGCCACCGCGTGATAGGCGCCGAATGTCAGTGCATGCGACAACTGCACCAGCAGCAGCACCGTCAGCGAATCCACCGCTACTGCAGTCAACAGCCAGCGCAGCGTGGTCGCCACGAGTATCAGGATCATCAGTCGGCGCACGCCGAAGCGCAGAATGATTTTGCCCATCACCATGAACAGTCCGATTTCGGCGATGACGCCGATCGCCCACAGAAATCCGGCGAACCCGCGGCTGTAGCCGTGACGCTCAAGAAACAGGGTGAAAAAGTTGTAGTAAGGCGCGAAGCTCAGCTGCGAGCACAGGCATACCGCCAGCAGCGTCAGCACTTCCGGCCTGCGCAGCACGACCCAGAGCGAAACTCGCGAGTGCGTATCCGGCGTGGCGACGATGGCATCCGGCACGCGCCATGCCAGCACCACCATGCCGACCCAGAAAATCGAGACCAGCCAGGGCAGCGGCAGCATGCCGACGTGATCGAGCAGCGGGCCCAGTCCCAGCACCGCCACCACGAAACCGACCGAGCCCCATAAACGCACACGTGAGTAGTCGGCGCCGCTGAGCGAGACGTGGTTCAGCGCCACCACCTCGAACTGCGGCAGCAGGGCATGCCAGAACAGCGAGTAAGTGACCATCAGCGCACCGATCCAGAAAATGTCGGGCGCGAAGGGAATACCGATGAACACCAAGAACGAAAGCACCGAGGCCCAGCGGATCAGGCGCACGCGGCTGCTACTGTGATCGGCCCACCAGCCCCAGACCAGCGGCATGACCGAGCGGGTCACACCCATCAGCCCGAAGGCCAGACCCATTTGCGCCGGGGTGAACCCACGCTCGGCCAGATACGGCGCCCAGAACGGCAGGAACGCGCCGACGGTCGCGTAGTAGAAAAAGTAAAAACCCGCCAGACGTTTGGCGGGCAGATGGGGTGTTTTCAAGGCTTGATTTGTGTCATTCCGAGCGCAGCGAGGAATCGCGCTGTTGCGAAGCCAGATTCCTCACTACGTTCGGAATGACAAGATCATGGCGGTATGCGCGGTACTGGAGATTTAACGTCCGCGTTCTGGGCGCGATGGCGCAGGAAATGATCCATCAGCACCAACGCCATCATCGCCTCGGCGATCGGCGTGGCACGAACGCCGACGCAAGGGTCGTGACGTCCGGTGGTGCGCACTTCCGCTGCCTGACCATCTACGTCGATGGTCTTCCCCGGAATCAGGATGCTGGAGGTCGGCTTGATGGCGATGCGCGCGCAAATCGTCTGCCCGGTCGAGATGCCGCCGAGGATGCCGCCGGAGTGGTTGGCGAGAAAACCCTTGGGCGTCATTTCGTCACGGTGCTGGCTGCCCTTTTGCGCCACAGCTGAAAATCCATCACCGATCTCGACACCTTTAACCGCATTGATACTCATCAGTGCATAGGCCAGTTCGGCGTCGAGCCGGTCGTACACCGGCTCGCCGAGCCCGGGCGGAACGCCGGTCGCTTCGACGTAAATCTGCGCGCCCAGTGAATCGCCCTCCTTGCGGATCGCGTTGATCGCTGCTTCCAGCTCTGCAACGCGCGCCGGATCCGCAGAAAAAAACGGGTTCTGGTCCACCGCCGCCCAGTCTTTGCGCTCCAGGCGGATCGTGCCCATCTGTTCTAGGCAGCCGCGGATCACCACGCCGAGTTTTTCATGCAGGAACTTGCGTGCAATGGCGCCCGCCGCCACGCGCACCGAAGTCTCGCGCGCCGAAGAACGGCCACCACCACGAGGGTCGCGGCGGCCATATTTCTGCATGTAAACGTAGTCGGCGTGATTGGGCCGGAACACCTCTTTTATCTTTTCGTAGTCGCGGGAACGCTGATCGGTGTTGCGGATCAGCAGACCGATCGGCGTGCCGGTGGTTTTGCCCTCGAACACACCAGAAAGGATCTCGACCTTGTCCTCTTCACGCCGCTGCGTCACGAACTGCGAGGTGCCCGGACGCCGACGATCCACATCCTTCTGGATATCCGCCTCGCTCAACGCGAGCCCGGGCGGGCAGCCGTCAACCACGCAACCCAAGGCAGGGCCGTGCGATTCACCAAAGCTGGTGACGGTGAACAGTTTCCCCAAGGTATTACCGGACACGAGACTTCCTTTTCCAGTCGAGTAGTTCTTCGCGCGTGATGATAAAGACTCCGTCGCCGCCGCGCTCGAATTCGGGCCACAGCGCCGGGAATCGCGGGAAACGCTTTTCAAATTCACGCATCGAGCCACCGATCTCGCAGACCAGCAGCCCCATGGGCGCCAAGTACAGGGCGGCTTCGTCGAGGATTCGCGCAACGATATCCATGCCATCCCGCCCCGCTTCCAGCGCCTTCCGGGGCTCATGCCGATATTCGGCAGGCAGGCGTTTCCACTCGGCCAGCGGCACGTAGGGCGGATTGCTGACGATGAGATCGTATTTGCGGCCGACCAGAGCCTTGAACAGGTCGGATTCAACCGCCGTGGTTCGCTTGCCAAGGCGATGGCGCCGGATGTTGCGTTGCGCAACCACCAGCGCCGCTTGATCCAATTCACCCAGATCGACATGCGCCTTTGAGAAGGTCTTTGCGCAGGCGATGCCGATGCAGCCGCTGCCCGCACACAAATCCAGAATCCGCCGCGGACTCTGCGTCAGCCACGGCTGGAAGCGGGCTGCGATCAGTTCGGCAATCGGTGAGCGCGGGATCAACACGCGCGAATCCACATGAAACCGAAGCCCGGCGAACCAGGCCTCGCCAGTGAGGTAGGCACTCGGTCGCCGGGTCTGCATGCGCTGACGAAACGCCGCCATCACCGCGGCGGACTGCGGCTGTGTGAGCGCACGGTTCAGCTGACGTTGCGCCCGGGCGACCGGCCAAGCCAGGACTGAAAGCACCAGCTGGAACGAATCATCTGCCGCGTTGTCAGTTCCGTGTCCGTAATAAAGTCGCGCGCGCTTGAAGGCCCGCGCACCCCAGACCAGGTACTCATTGAGTGTTCTTGGACGCGCGGACTGACGAGGCATTTTGAATCACTGTGGGATAATCCAATCTTCGCATGAGCCCATCGCCCAACAAAAAACCAATGCCAAAAGCCGTCTGGACCCTGATCGCACTTGCGGCGCTCACGGCAGGCGGCATCGCCGGGGGCATGTTTGCCTCCAAAGCCAGCCCGGAGACGAAAACCGTCACGCTGCTGCAATCACCACGGCCGATCGCTGATTTCCAGATGCTGGATCAGGAAGGCCGCGCGGCCGATGCCCGCTTTCTGAAAGGCCGATGGTCTCTGCTGTTCGCCGGTTTCACTTCCTGCCCCAACATCTGCCCGACCACGCTCAGCCTGCTGAAACGCGTCAATGACTCTCTCGACACGGGACAGAAACCGCGCGTGGTTTTGCTTACTGTGGACCCCGAGCGCGATCACCCGCAGCAATTAAAAAAATATCTCGCACAGTTCGATCCGCAGTTTGTCGGTTTGACCGGAGAGACTGCTGCGATTGCCAGTCTGCGCACCCAGCTGGGCCTGATCGCTGAAAAAGTCACTGGCCCTTCAGGCGACTACACGATGGATCACTCCGCCGCGCTGGTGTTGATCAACCCGCAGGGAAAGATCGCTGGTTACCTGTCGCCGCCGTTCGATGCCGCAGCCATCGCCGACGATCTGCGCCAGCTGGTCGGGACCAGCGGATGAACGACTCAAGCCTGCGTGACCGGCTGTTCGTAGCACTGCAAAAATGGTTGCCGACACGGGGCCTGTCCGTATTGATGTACCGGCTGACACGCATCCAGTGGCCCGCGCTCAAGAATCTTCACATCCGCCTGTTCATGCGGGGCTTCAACATCTCTCTCGAAGAAGCCGAGTTGACCGAACCGACGGACTACCCGACCTTCAACGACTTCTTCACGCGCGCACTCAAGCCCGGCGTTCGCCCGATCAGCAGCGACGCACAGGCGCTGGCCTCACCGGTGGACGGCACCATCAGCCAGCTTGGATTGATCCAGCAGGGCGAGATCGTTCAGGCCAAGGGACATCGTTATACGGTGAGTCAGCTGCTGGGCGGCGACCCGGAGCGCGCAGCGATGTATGACGGCGGCAGTTTCTGCACGATCTATCTCGCGCCCTACAACTACCATCGCATCCATATGCCTGTGGACGGCTTGCTTCGCGAATGGATCCACGTGCCTGGGCGCCTGTTCAGCGTCAACCCGGCGACCGTGCGCGAACTGCCCGGTGTGTTTGCGCTGAATGAGCGCGTGGTCTCGTGCTTCAATCACCCCCGCGGCCCCTGGGCGCTGGTGATGGTGGGCGCCCTGTTTGTCGGCTCGATGGAGACCGTCTGGGCCGGACAGGTCACGCCACCCTACCGGCATGGCAACACGGCCGAGGGTTACCAATCGCAGCAGAAAATCATGCTCAGGCGCGGCGATGAGATGGGACGCTTCAACATGGGCTCGACAGTGATCCTGCTGTTCCCGCGCGGCATGGCCAGCTGGGATCCCGGCGCACAGCCACAGTCCATGGTACGCATGGGACAGACGCTGGGCCGGGTTTCGGCGCGCCCATGATTTCATTCTTCCGCGGCAGCGCCGCAGCCCTGCTGGCGCTGGCCGCTGCCGCGCTTCACGCGCAGGAGCAGATCAATCTGGATCTGCCGCAGATCGGCGAACCGGCGGACACCAGTCTCTCGCCTAGCGAAGAACGCGCCCTCGGCGCGGAGATCGTCTCGCAGTTCTACAACTACGGTTACGTCCTCGAAGACCCGGAGATCGAGCATTACGTCGTCACCCTGATGCAACGCATCAACTCCGGCAACGAGGCGCCGATACCGATCACGATCTTTGCGGTCAAGGACGATCGCATCAACGCGTTCGCATTGCCGGGAGGCTTCATTGGTGTCAATGCCGGCACCATCGTTTCGTCGCACACCGAAAGCGAACTGGCCAGTGTGCTGTCGCACGAACTCGCCCACGTCACGCAACGGCATATCGCGCGCTCGGCGAACAGCGGCACGGTCGCAACCATCGCCACCTGGGCTGCCGTGATCGGCGCCATCATCGCCGGTTCGGCGGACCCGGACGTGGTGCTCGCCGCCGTCTCCGCGGGACAGGCGGCGAATTACCAGCGTCAGGTGAATTACACGCGCTCGCACGAACTGGAGGCGGATCGTCTCGGTATCCGCACCATGGCGGCGGCGGGATTCGACCCGGAAGGCATGGCGAGTTTTTTCACCCGTCTTGAGCAACAGAGCCGCCTGTACGGCAACGGCATCCCGGAATTCCTGCGCACGCATCCGGTCAACACCACGCGCATCAGCGAAGCGCGCTCGCGCATCAGCGGTCTGGCCAAGCGCAAGATCACCGAATCAGCGGATTTCCCGTTTGTGCGCGCACGTGCGCACGCACTGGCCGCCGATTCTCCTGGTGATGCGGTGGAATACTTCAGCAGCCAGCGGCCGATGACCGCGGCGACGCGCTACGGGCTTGCCTTGTCTTACGTACGGCTCGGCGACTATGCGCGCGCGCAATCTTCGCTGGCGCCGGCACTGGCGGAGCAACCGCGTCAGCTCCAGGTCATGCTGCTGTCCGCGAAGATCCAGATGGGTCAGAGCCAGTTCCAGTCGGGTTTGGCGCAGTACAGGAAAGCGCTTGAGATCTACCCGCGTTCTGCGCCGACGATCCTGGAATACGCCAACGCCCTGATCGACGCAGGCAAACCCGAAGACGCGCGCAAGCTGCTGTTGTCCCGCGACATCACGACCGTCAGCAAGGCTGATGTCTATCGGCTGCTCTCGCAGGCAGCCCGCGAACTGAACCAGGTGACCGAAGCGCAATTTCAGACCGCCAATTTCCTCGTCGAGCGCGGCGACTCCGGCGGCGCGCTGGCGGCGCTCGATGTGGCACTACGCAACGCGGGCTTGAGCGATGCCGAACGCGCGCGCCTGAAAGCGCGTCGTGATGAAATCCGCGCACTGCTGCCCAAGGACTGGAAGCCCAAGCGCGAACGGGACGCCGCGCGTTAGCCGCGCGGGGGTCAATCCTGCTTCAGTAACGGCGCCACGCTGCCCCAATGCTTGCAGCTTGGGCACTGCCAGAACAGGGTCTTCGGCTGGAAGCCGCAGTGATCGCAGCGATAGACCGCTGACGTCGCAAATGCCGCCTTCAGGGTCTGCCGCAGACTGGCCAGAGCCTCGGGCGTCACCGGAAACCGCGTCAGCGTTTCCAGCAACTGGTCCAGCGCCGCAGGGCTGAAGGATTTTTCCAGCTGCGTCGAAAGGTACGCCACCGGATCCGCGCCGCAACTGATCATGTGCTTCGCCCTGATCTGCGCGATCCCCGGATGCGCCGAACGTGTTTCGGCCTCTGCCAGAAACTCGTCGAAAGCCTCGAGTGTGCCGGCAGATTGATGGCAACGCAGCATGGCGACCAACACCTCGCTGACAAAACGCGGGTTCTTCTCCGCGACTTTGCGGTAGAACTTGATCGCCGCCTGAAGATCGCCGCCGGCTTCAAGCAGCCCCCCGAGCGCGATATGCGCGCGCAGGCAGGCGCTGTCGGTGGCGGCCGCTTCCTCGAGCAAGGCACGGCAGGCGTTGGGGTCGTTCGCCCGTCGCGCTTCCTCCGCGAGTTCGCACAGGTAATGGGCGATGACCGGCTTGTAACTCTGGCTCTTCAGCGCCTCGATGCGATGAGCCACTTCGATCGCACGGCGCCATTCTCGCGCCTGCTCGCGCACCTGCAGCAGCAGTTCAAGGCTTTGCAGCTGCAGCTGTCCCTGTTCGGCCATTTCTTCCAGGATCACTTCGGCCCGATCAATCACTCCTGCACGGACATGGTCCAGCGCGACCTCGTAGTGCACGCGCGCGCGCTCCAGCGCGCTCAGTCCGTTCCGCGCCAGCAGACTCTGATGCAAGGCCAGCGCGCGCTCCATATCGCCGTTCTTGCGCAACACGCTGCCCAACGCCAACTGCAAATCCAGATCGGAAGATTCCAGCGCAGGCAGTCGCGGCTCAGTGGGATCGCCGGCATCGGCATCCATGCCACCCTTGGCCGATTGACGCGCCCAGTAGACGCCGAGCGCAACGCCCAGCGGCAGCATGAACCAGCTGAAACTGAAAGTGCCGAACACGCTCAGGGCCCCTTCAGCGGCAAGTCGCGCAGCGTCTTCAGCTCAACCTCGGTACGCGACAGGCGCTGCCGAAGGCCGCGCACTTCCGCACTTAACCGGATGCTGCGGATGACTGCCCACAGAAACGTCAGCGCGCACCCCAGGACGAATGAGAGCAGCAGCCAGACCACCAGTGGTCGTTCGCTGCGGCCGGCCAGATAGTCGAGGGGCACAGGGTCGGTGTTGTGGTAGGCGAGCACAGCGCCAAGACCGAAAGCGGCTGTCAGGACAGTCAGCCAGAGCACCCGCCGCATGTGAAAAGCGCTTATCGCGCAGCGCGCTGGTTGACGCGTTCGCGCATCTCTTTGCCGGGCTTGAAATGCGGCACACGCTTTTCCGGGATCTTCACCGATTCGCCGGTCTTGGGATTGCGTCCCGTACGTGCCGGCCGGCGGTGCAATGAAAAACTGCCGAAGCCCCTGATTTCCACACGATCCTGCTTGGCCAGCGAATTGCCAATCTCATCCAGCAGCAGCTTGACTGCCAGTTCGGCGTCCTTGTGCATCAGGTGCGTCTGCTGATTGGCCAGACGCTCGATCAAACCGGACTTCGTCATACGGAATCAACCTGAGTAGTTGTCCATATCATATTGAAGTCAAAAGAAAAAATAAAGCCGCGCATCTGCGCGGCTTTATTCACTGCCTAAATCAAGATTACTTCTTGTCGATCTGTTCCTTGAGAAGATCGCCCAGGCTGGTTTTGCCCGTGCTCGCGGAACTCCGGTATTCAGACACCGCTTCTTCCTCTTCCATGATCTCCTTGGCCTTGACCGAGAGCGTGACGATGCGGTTCTTGCGATCCACACCGACGAAACGCGCTTCCAGCGTGTCGCCTTCTTTCAGCAGCTTGGTGGCGTCCTCGACCTTGTCGCGCGAGATGTCGCCGGCCTTGATGTAACCCTCGACGCCGTTGCCCAGATCGATCTGCGCACCGCGCGAGTCCACCGTCTTGACCGTACCCTTGACCGTGCTGCCCTTGGGGAACTCGGCCATGTAATGCGTCAGCGGGTCCTGCGCCATCTGCTTGATGCCCAGCGAGATACGCTCGCGCGAAGCTTCGATGTTCAGCACCGTGGCCTCGACATCCTGGCCCTTGGTGAAACGGCGCACGGCGGTCTCGCCGGGCTCGTTCCAGTCCAGATCGGACAGGTGCACCAGACCATCGATACCGCCTTCGAGACCGATGAACACGCCGAATTCGGTGACCGACTTGACCTGGCCTTTGAGCTTGTCGCCTTTCTGGTGGTTCTGCGCGAACTCTTCCCAGGGATTCGGCTTGCACTGCTTCATGCCCAGCGAGATGCGGCGGCGTTCCTGATCGATGTCGAGCACCATCACTTCGACTTCGTCTCCGACTTTCACCACCTTGTTCGGGTTGGCGTTCTTGTTGGTCCAATCCATCTCGGAGACGTGCACCAGACCTTCGACACCGGACTCGATCTCGACGAACGCGCCGTAATCGGTGATGTTGGTGACCTTGCCGAACATGCGGGTCTTCTCGGGGAAACGGCGGGCGATGCTGACCCACGGATCGTCACCCAGCTGCTTCAGGCCCAGCGAAACGCGCTTGCGCTCGCGGTCGTACTTGAGGACTTTGACTTCCAGTTCCGCACCGACCTGAACGACTTCGGAAGGATCCTTGACGCGCTTCCACGACATGTCGGTGATATGCAGCAGGCCGTCGATGCCGCCGAGATCCACGAACGCGCCGTACTCGACGAGGTTCTTGACCACACCCTTGAGCACCACGCCTTCCTGCAGGTTCTGCAGCAGCGAATCGCGCTCGGTGCTGTATTCCGCTTCGAGCACTTCGCGACGCGAGACGACGACGTTGTTGCGCACGCGGTCGAGCTTGATGACCTTGAATTCCAGCGGCTTGCCTTCGAGGTACGAGGTGTCGCGCACCGGACGCACATCCACCAGCGAACCAGGGAGGAAGGCACGCAGCGTGCCGATATCGACGGTGAATCCGCCCTTGACCTTGCCGGTGATGGTGCCGATGACGATCTCGCCCTTTTCCTGCGCCTTGGCCAGGTTGTCCCAGGCGCGGATGCGCGCGGCTTTTTCTTTGGAGAACTTGGTTTCGCCGAAGCCATCTTCGATGGTTTCCAGCGCGACTTCGATTTCATCGCCAGCCTTGACGGTGATCTCACCGACGCCGCCCTCAGGGAGGAACTCTGCGATCGGGATGACGCCTTCGGACTTGAGTCCGGCGTCGACGATGACGACGTCGTGTTTTACTTCGAGGACGCGCGCCTGGACGATGGAACCCGGCTGCATCTTCTGACCGGTGGTCAGGCTCAGTTCAAACAGTTCAGCAAAACTCTCGCTCATTTAATTCAATACTCTCAAATCCGTCGGCTCATCTTGAACGCGACAGTCAGTTAATTAAGACCAACATCCTTGTTAGTCCGTTGCCCGCGTCAACAAAGCCCACGGGATACCGCCAAATCAAATACTTTTTTCAGCACGCCTTCTGCGGAAATCGCCGTGGTATCAATCACCACGGCATCTTCGGCAGGCTTCAATGGCGCCGTACTTCGAGTCCGATCCCGCTCATCACGGGCGCGTATCTCTGCCAAAAGGGGCGCGATTGTAGCCTCAAGACCCGCTTCTGCCAACTGAATCAAGCGCCTGCGTGCACGCTCCTCGGCGCTGGCATCCAAAAACACCTTCAAAGGAGCGTCGGTGAACACCACCGTGCCCATGTCACGGCCATCGGCGACCAGGCCCGGCGGCTGCCGGAACGCCTGCTGGCGGCTGATCAGGGCTGCGCGAACTTCTGGAAAGGCAGCGATGTCTGAGGCCAGCGCCCCCGTGGTTTCCGCGCGGACTTCCTGGCTGTAGTCCACCGCACCCAGGAATATCCGGCCCGCGTCGTCAAAACGGATTTCCAAACCCGCCGCCACAGCAGCCACGGCTTTGGCGTTTGTCAGAGCCACGCCAGCCTTCTGCGCGCTCAAGGCAAGAATTCTGTAGAGCGCGCCGCTGTCGAGGAAATGCCAGCCCAGTTTTTTGGCCAGCGCCCGCGCCACCGTGCCCTTGCCGACCCCGCTGGGGCCGTCGATGGCAATGACGGGAACGGTCAAGACTGAACCTCGATCTTCAAACCCGCCGATTTCGCCAACTCAGCGAATCCGGGGAACGAAGTATTGACGTTGGCGCAATCCAGAATCGTGATGGGCTGCTCGGCGCGCAAGGCTGCCATCGCAAAACTCATTGCCACGCGGTGGTCGCCCTTGCTATCCACGGTGCCCCCACGAATGCGGCCGCCAGAGATACGGGCGCCATCCGGCTTCGCTTCGGCTGATACACCTACGGCCGCCAAGCCGTCGCACATGGATTGGATACGGTCGGATTCCTTGACTCTTAGTTCTTCGGCCCCAGTCACCCAGGTCTCACCGCTCGCACAGGCTGCCGCGATAAATACAGCGGGGAACTCATCAATGGCCGAGGCCACCAGCGCCTTGTCCACGGCGATGCCCTTGAGTGCGCGGCCACGAACCCGCAGATCCGCCACCGGCTCGGCGCCGAAGGATTGTGGATTGAGCAATTCGATCTCGGCGCCCATGCGCCGCAGGATTTCAATCACGCCAACACGAGTGGGATTCACCCCGACACTTTTCAAAAGCACTTCAGAGCCCGGGACGATGGCTGCGCCGAGCATGAAGAACGTCGCCGAAGAGACATCGGCCGGCACTTCGATGTGCGCTCCCTTGAGCGATTGCCCGCTTACCAGTGCCGCATAGCCGGGTCGGGCTTCAAGCTTCACGCCAAAGGTCTGCAACATGCGCTCCGTGTGATCGCGCGAAGCCTCCGGCTCCGACACTTCGGTTTTTCCATCTGCGTACAAACCCGCCAGCAGCACTCCGGATTTGACTTGCGCACTCGCCACCGGCGACGTGTAAGCGATACCTTTCAGATGATTGCCACCCTGAATCCGTAGCGGCGCCCGGCCTTCGTTCGAATCGATGTGCGCGCCCATGCGCGTCAGCGGCTCGATGATGCGTTTCATCGGCCGGCGCGATAGCGATTCATCTCCGGTGAGGGTCGTTGGGAATCCCTGCCCGGCCATCAGGCCGGCCATCAGGCGCATCGAGGTGCCGGAATTGCCCAGATCCAGTGCCGCGGCCGGCGTTTGCAAACCCTGCAGGCCGACACCGTGCACGCGCAGCGAAGTGGCATCGAGCTGCTCGATGCGTACACCCATGGCACGGAAAGCTTTCATCGTGCATAGGCAGTCCTCGCCGTTGAGAAAGCCAGTGACCTCGGTGATACCTTGCGCCAGCGAACCGAGCATCACAGCGCGATGCGAGATGGATTTGTCGCCGGGCACGCGAACGTTGCCGAATAAGGCACCGCCCGGCTGCAATTGATAGGTCGCGGATTTCATGGGGTCGCCATTCTGAGCGAAACAGCGCGAAGCGGCCACGACTACAGCAGCGGTGAAAATTGATTCCAAACAGGCCCGGCGTAGAATCAAGCCATGAACCCGCTGATTGAAAACCACCGTCGCTCGATCACTGAGCTGTGCCGCCGTTACGGCGTGCACAGATTGGACTTGTTTGGATCGGCCACAGGCGCCGACTTCGACCCGCACCAAAGCGATGTGGATTTCATGGTCGAATTCACTGACCAGCGCCCCGAAGGTGCCGCGGATCGGTACTTTGGCTTGCAAGGAGACCTGCAGCAGGTGCTGGGACGGCCGGTTGATTTGGTGATGCGCAGCGCGGTCAAGAATCCGTATTTTCAGAAATCGGTTGAGCGACAACAACTGAACCTGTATGCAGCGTGACGCGTCAGCCTATCTGTACGACATCGTGCAGGCGGCCGATCGCATTCATCGTTTCATTGGCCAGCGCACGTTTGAAAACTATACCGCCGACGAGCTGGTTCGGTCCGGAGTTGAGCGCCAGTTCGGAATCATCGGGGAAGCCCTGAATCATTTGGGCCAGCGCCATAAATCCCTGTTGGCAGAAATTCGCGAGCACCCAAAAATCATCGGCTTCCGAAACATCTTGATTCACGGTTATGCCGAAATTGACGATGCCGTTGTTTGGAGCATTGTCGTCGAGAAACTCCCGCTGTTGCTCGAAGACGTTATAAAACTGTTGAGTAAACTCGATCCGACCCGATAATAGTTATTCGATCTGCGCCAGATAGCGCTCGCGCGCGGCGCGGGCACGCTCAAACAATTTCTTGAGTTCATCCCAGCGCCCGGATTTCATCAGCACAAGGATTTCATTCAACTCGCCGATCTGCTGCTCCAGCAACTGCGATACCGAAGCGCCATTGGCGCGGACGATGTCATGCCACATCTCCGGACTGGAGCTGGCGATGCGGGTGAAATCGCGGAAACCACCACCGGCATTGGAAAAAATCCTGTCCTGCGTATCCAGCCGCGCCAGCAGATCCACGAAACTGTAAGCCAGCACGTGCGGCAGGTGAGAAGTCGCGGCAAAAATAGCATCGTGCTGGACGGCATCCATTTCCACCACGCGTGCGCCGGCGGACTGCCAGAGCTGCGTGATCTGCGCTCGCGCTGCCGCATCCTGCCCCGGGTGCGGCGTCAAAATCACACGATGCCCCCTGAACAAATCCGCCGAGGCGTGCATCACGCCACTCTTTTCGGTGCCCGCGATCGGATGTCCCGCCACGAACCACGGCGGCAGACTGCCGCAGACCGCCGCCACATCCGATAGCACCGACTGCTTGGTGCTTCCCGTGTCGGTGACCACGGCACCCGCCTTGAGTGCGGGCAGGCAGGCGCGCAGGGCTTCCGCCGTTCGCAGCACCGGAACCGATAGCACCACGACATCGGCATCCGTCACGGCATCGGTGGGGGATTCAAACGCATGGTCCACCACGCCAAATTTCTGGGCGATCTCCCGCTGTCGGGCATCAGGATCAAAGCCGCTGATGGACTCCACGGCACCCGACTGGCGCAACGCCCTCGCCCACGAACCGCCGATGAGGCCCAGGCCGATCACCGCCAGATGGGGCCGACTCACGTCCGCAAGACATCCTTCAGCGTATTAATGAACTTGGTGTTCTCAGCTTCGGTGCCGATGCTGATGCGCAGGAATTGCGGCAATTCATAAGAGGCCATCGGGCGCACGATCACACCGCGTTCGAGCAGGCCTTGGTGGATCGGCTTGGCATCGCGTCCGAAACCGACGGCGATGAAATTGGCCTGGGACGGCAGCACCGTCAGCGTCATCGCTTTCAGTTCTTTTTCCAGCCGCGCCTTCTGCTCGCGGTTCAAGGTCACCGAGCGCTGCATGAATTCCTCATCGTCCAGCGCAACCTCCGCTGCCAGCAGCGCCAGCGAATTGTTGTTGAACGGTTGGCGCACGCGGTTGAGCAGATCGGCGATGACCGGACTCGACAATCCGTAACCGACACGCAGGCCGGCAAGCCCATAAGCTTTCGAGAATGTACGCGCAACAACCAGATTCGGGAAGCGCTTGAGCCAGGCCGTGCTGTCCGGCCGGCTCGCCGGATCGTGGTAATGCCAGTAGGCCTCATCAAGCACGACCACGGTCTGCGCGGGCACCTGCGCCAGGAATTTCTCAATCGCCTTTGGTTCCATCCAGGTACCGGTAGGATTGTTCGGGTTGGCGATAAAAATGACCGCGATATCGCTGCTCAAGCGTTTGCTGAACCCATCGAGATCATGTCCGTATGGCATCGCAGAACCAGCAGGCAAGGCCGGCACCACCACGCTTTCGGCGTTCTGCGATTGCGTGGCGATCGGGTACACGGCGAAGGCGTGGCGCGAATACATCGCCTTGCGACCCGGCCCGAGAAACACGCGGGCGACGAATTCGAGGATGTCGTTGGAACCGTTGCCCAGCGTCACGCATTCCGGCGCCACGCCATGCAAGTCAGCCAGTTTCTTTTTCAAGCGAAAGCCGCTGCCGTCGGGGTAACGCGCGAGTCCGCCATTCAGCGCGGCTGCAACCGCCGCCTGCGCCTTCGGGCTCATACCCAGCGGATTCTCGTTCGACGCCAACTTGATCGCGTCCTTCACGCCCAGCCGCCGCTGCAGCTCCTCGATCGGCATGCCGGGCGTGTAAGGCTCCAGCGACAGAACGCCTGCAAGAGCGTTCTTCAGAAAAGGCTCGCTCACACCACGGCTCGTGGGTAGGAGCCCAATATCTTGAACATCGCCGCACGCGAACGGATCAGGTCCAGCACCGGCTTGACCTTGTCGTCGTTCTGATGGCCTTCAAGGTCAATGAAGAAGTTGTAATCCCAGATCGCGCGGCGCGAGGGGCGCGACTCGATCTTGGTCAGGTTGATGCTCGACTGCGCGAACGGCTCCAGCAGCTGGAACAACGCGCCGGCGCGGTCCTTGTGCGCGGACATCACCAGCGAGGTCATGTCCTGACCGGTCGGCTCAGGGTTCTGTCGCCCGATGACGAGAAAGCGTGTGGTGTTGTTCGGATCGTCCTCGATGTTCGAGGCGAGCACGCCCAGCGAATACAGCTCCGCCGCCGACTGTCCGGCGATCGCGGCGCCCCTGCGCGCCTTCTTCACCATCTGTGCGGCAAGCCCATTGCTGGCCACCGCGATGCGCTCGGCCTTGGGGCACTTGGCGTCCAGCCACTTGCGGCACTGTGCGAACGACTGCGCGTGCGCGTAGATTTTCTTGATCTCGCCGAATTTCTTGTGGTTCGACAGCAGATGGTGATGCACCGGCAGCCAGACCTCGCCGCAGATGGACAGCGGCGTGTTCGCCAGCAAGTCCAGCGTGCTGCTGACCACGCCTTCGGTGGAATTCTCGATCGGCACCACGCCGTACGTAGCCGCGCCGGATTCAACGTCGCGGAAGATCTCATCGATCGCCGCCGCTGCGCACGCGGCCACCGCATGACCGAAATGCTTGTAAACCGCCGCCTGCGTGTAAGTGCCTTCCGGCCCCAGATACGAGACCTTGAGCGGCGATTCCAGCGCCAGACAGGCCGACATGACTTCGCGCATCAGGCGCGCAACCACTTCGTCGCCGAGCGGTCCGGCGTTGCGTTCGATCGCACGGCGCAGGACTTCCGCCTCACGCGCCGGGCGATAGTGGTCCTTGTCGTTGCCGGTCTTTGCCTTGATCTCGCGGATGCCCTGCGCCACGCGCGCACGGTCGGAGATCAGCTGCTGGATCTTCTGATCCAGGCTGTCGATTTTCTCCCGCGCTTTCTTGAGATCGTCAGTCATTTAAGCAGGCAGGTGCCGCACGGACAGCACGCCCTGGATCGCGGCGATTTCCTTGACGGCCGCTTCGGGGATCGGCGTGTCCACATCCACCAGCGTGTAGGCGATCTCGCCGCGCGACTTGTTGAGCAGATCGGCGATGTTGAGCTTGTGCTTGGCCAGCGCGGTCGTGATCTGGCCGACCATGTTGGGCACGTTGGCATTGGCGATGCACAAGCGGTGGTCGTTCTCGCCCTTGTGCAATACCGCCTCGGGGAAGTTCACCGAATTGGTGACATTGCCTTCTTCGAGGAACTGCTTGAGCTGCTCGGCGACCATCACCGCACAGTTATCCTCGGCCTCACCAGTGCTGGCGCCGAGATGTGGCGTGGCAATGACCTTGGGATTGTTCATCAGCATATTGCTGGGGAAATCGCAGGCGTAGGCGTGCAGCGCCCCGGCGGCCAGCGCGGCGACCACGGCTTTTTCATCGACGATCTCGGCGCGGGCGAAGTTCAGCACCACGCCCGGCTTCTTCATCGTCGCGATGCGCGCGGCGTTGATCAGGCCGCGCGTGGCATCGAGCAGCGGCACATGCACCGAAATGAACTGCGAACGTGCAATCAGGTCATCCACGCTCACCGCCTGCTTGACGCCGGAGTTCAACTGCCAGGCGTTCTGCACCGTCATCGCCGGATCGAATCCGTAGACCGTCATGCCCAGCTCCAAGGCGGCATTGGCAACCTTGACGCCGATAGCGCCGAGACCGATCACGCCCAGCGTGCGGCCCGGCAACTCAAAGCCGACGAAATTCTTCTTGCCCGCCTCGGTGGCCTCGTGCATCGCCTTGTCGTCGCCGGCCAGGGTTTTAACGAACTCCAGCGAAGCCGGAATGTTGCGCGCGGCAATCAGCATCGCCGCCAGCACCAGCTCTTTCACCGCGTTGGCATTGGCGCCCGGTGCGTTGAACACCGGGATTCCCTTGGCGCTCATCGCCTTGACCGGGATGTTGTTAGTGCCGGCGCCGGCGCGGCCGATGGCCTTCACGCTCGCTGGGATCTCGATCTTGTGCATGTCGGCCGAGCGCACCATCACCGCATCCGGGTTGGCGACCTTGCCACCGACCTCGTAACGATCCTTTGGCAGCCTCTCAAGGCCCAGCGGGGAAATGTTGTTCAACGTCTGGATTTTGAGCACGATCTGGTCCTGGGGCGGAAAGCCTGCCCTGAGCTTGTCGAAGGGGGGCGCCATTCTTGCAGCGCAGCGCAGCGCGGTAAAGCCGTCGGTCGAAACTTCTCAGCCGTGCTTTTCCGTAAATTCCTTCATGTACTCAACCAACGCTTTCACTCCGGCTTCCGGCATGGCGTTGTAGAGGCTGGCGCGCATGCCACCGACCGAACGGTGACCCTTGAGCCCTGACAGGCCGGCTGCGACCGCACCTTTGAGGAAATCAGCGTCCATCGCCTCGTTCGGCAGGGTGAACACCGCGTTCATCCACGAACGCGCATCCTTGGCGACAGGATTCTTGTAGAAAGCCTGCGAATCGATGTAGTCGTAGAGCAGATTCGCTTTGCGCTGGTTGATCTGCGCCATGCCAGCAAGCCCGCCGACCGATTTGATCCACTTGAACACCAGGCCGGAGATGTACCAGGCCATGCACGGCGGCGTGTTGAGCATGGACTCGTTCTCGGCCACAGTCTTGTAGTCGAACACGGAAGGGCAGGCCGGATGGATCTGGCCGATGAGGTCGTCACGCACGATGACGAAGGTCAACCCGGCCGGGCCAGCGTTTTTCTGCGCGCCGGCGTAGATCAAGCCGTACTTGGAGACGTCGATCGGACGTGACAGAAACGATGACGAGAAATCCGCAACCAGCGGCACACCTTTGGTATCCGGCACGCTGTGGAATTCGACGCCTTCGATGGTCTCGTTCGGCGTGTAGTGCACGTAGGCCGCGCTGGCATCCAGCTTCCAGCTTGAAGCGGCTGGAACACTGGTGAATTTCTCAGGCTTGGCAGCAACATTGGCCTTGCCATATTTGCCGCATTCCTTGGCCGCCTTGGCGCCCCAGGAGCCGGTGACGAGGTAATCGGCACCCGCTTTACCGCGCAGCAGGTTCATCGGCACCACGGCGAACTGCGCGGTCGCCCCGCCCTGCATGAACAGCACCTTGTAGTTGGCTGGCACGCCCAGCAGCTCGCGCAGGTCTTTTTCAGCTTCAGCGGCGATGGACATGAAGGGCTTGTCGCGGTGCGACATCTCCATCACTGACATGCCGGTGCCACGCCAGTCCAGCAACTCGTCCTTGACCTGATTCAGAACCGACTCAGGCAAGGTCGCAGGACCGGCACTGAAGTTAAAAATTCTTTTCATTTCAGTTCCTTGAAATAACAATTTCTTGTTTAAGTTGTTTCTGAGATTGGTGTTGTAGGCTGCTCTTTCGTCAAGCCAGGTTCAATGATCTCGTCCTCGGCCTCGATCCGGCCCAAACCCACCAGACGATCACCCTCTGCCGGACGCATCACGCGCACGCCCTGGGTGTTGCGGCCCAGTACGCTGATCTCGCGAATGTTGGTGCGGATCAACTGACCGCCTTCAGAAATCAGCATGACGCCGTCGGTTTCGTGCACCTCGATGGCGCCGACCAGCTTGCCGGTCTTGTCGGTGATGGATTGCGCGATCACGCCCTGCCCGCCGCGGCCATGTACCGGGTATTCGCCGATCTGCGTGCGCTTGCCGTAGCCATGCTCGGATACCGTCAGGATGTCTCCCGAATTGGCGACCATCAGCGCGATGACGTGCTCATTTTCCTTGAGGCGCATGCCACGCACACCAGTGGCGGTGCGGCCCATGTCGCGCACGTCGGCTTCGGAGAAGCGGATGGCGCGGCCGCCGTCGCAGAACAGCAGGATGTCGTTGCTGCCGTTGGTCAGCGCCACGCTGACCAGCTGGTCGTCGGCGCGCAGTTCGCAGGCGATGATGCCGTTGGCGCGGATATTGAGGAAATCGGTCAGCTCGGTTTTCTTCACCGTACCGTGGCGGGTAACAAAGAAAATGAACTTGCCGGGTTCGAAAGTCTTGATCGGCAGCACCGCGTTGATCTTCTCGTTGGCTTCCAGCGGCAGCAGGTTGACGAAGGGTTTGCCGCGCGAAACGCGCGAGCCGGTTGGCAGCTCGAACACACGCAGCTTGTAGACCTTGCCGAGGCTGGAGAAGCACAGCAGCGTGTCGTGGGTGTGGGCGATCCACAACCGGTCGACGAAATCTTCTTCCTTGGTTTCCGCCGCGATCTTGCCCTTGCCGCCGCGCTTCTGAGCGCGGTATTCGTCAAGCGGCTGCGACTTCACGTAACCCTCGTGCGACAGCGTCACCACCATGTCCTGCGGCGTGACCAGGTCTTCATGGTTCATGTTGACCGCGCCTTCGCTGATCTCGGTGCGGCGCTCGTCGCCGTACTGGTCCTTAACTTCCAGCAGCTCGGCGCGGATCACCGCCAGCAGTTTTTCCTGACTGCCGAGGATGGCCAGGTACTCGGCGATGGCGTCGAGAATGTCCTTGTACTCCTGGATGATCTTGTCTTGTTCCAGCCCTGTAAGGCGCTGGAGTTTGAGGTCAAGAATCGCCTGAGCCTGCGTCTCTGACAAACGATAGCCCGCTTTCAGCAAACCGAAATCAGCAGCCAGATCTTCAGGCCGCGAATTGTCGGCACCGGCGCGCTCGAGCATCTGAGTCACCGAGCCGGGCGCCCAAACCTTGCTCATCAAGCCGGTCTTGGCTTCAGCCGGGTTCGCGGATTTCTTGATCAGGGCGATGATCTCGTCGACGTTCGCCAGCGCCACTGTGAGACCTTCGAGCACGTGCGCGCGGCGGCGCGCTTCGCGCAGCAGGTAACGCGTGCGGCGTGTGACCACTGCGCGGCGGTGACGGAGGAAGATCTGCAACAGCTCCTTCAAGCCCAGCGTCTTCGGCTGGCCGCCGTCGAGCGCCACCATGTTGAGGCTGAAGCTGTCCTGCATCTGGGTGTGCTGGAACAGGTTGTTCAGCACCACTTCGGTGTTCTCGCCGCGCTTGAGCTCGATGTACATGCGCATGCCGTCCTTGTCGGACTCGTCGCGCAGTTCGCTGATGCCTTCGAGCTTCTTGTCCTTGACCAGCTCGGCGATTTTCTCCAGCAGCCGCGCCTTGTTCACCTGGTAAGGAAGCTCGGTGACGATGATCGCCTGCTTGTCCTTGGCGACGTCCTCGATCTCGGTGCGCGCGCGCATGATGATGCGGCCGCGACCGGTGCGGTAGGCCTCCACCAGGCCGTGCGCGTCGAGAATGATGCCGCGCGTCGGGAAGTCCGGTGCCGGGATCAGCTTCATCAAACCGGCGAGATCGATCTCGGGATTATCAATCAGCGCGACACAGCCGTTGATGACCTCCGTGAGATTGTGTGGCGGGATGTTGGTCGCCATGCCCACCGCGATGCCGGAGCCACCGTTGACCAGCAGCTGCGGGATGCGCGTCGGCAACACCGACGGCTCGTGCTCGGACTCGTCGTAGTTGGGGATGAAATCCACGGTCTCTTTATCGAGATCGGCCAGCATCTCGTGGGCGATGCGCTCCAGCCTGACTTCCGTGTAACGCATAGCCGCCGGCGCGTCGCCATCAACGCTGCCGAAGTTGCCCTGGCCGTCGATCAGCACATAGCGCATGGAGAACTCCTGCGCCATGCGCACCATCGTGTCGTAGACAGCAGTGTCGCCGTGCGGATGATATTTACCGATGACGTCACCGACGATGCGCGCGGATTTCTTGTAGGCCTTGTTGTAGTCGTTGCCCAGTTCCTTCATCGCGTAGAGCACGCGGCGGTGCACCGGCTTGAGGCCGTCACGCGCATCCGGCAACGCACGGCCGACGATCACGCTCATGGCGTAATCGAGGTAGGAACGGCGCATCTCGTCTTCGAGATTGACGCTCAGAACTTCCTTCGCAAAATCAGTCATTTATACCTTCGGCTCAGGTTCCGGAACAAGACCAGAACCCGCGGCTTTTTAGTGCGGTTTTTATACGCGGAATTTTAGCACGCGACGCGCAAAAAAGACCGCCCTGCCAGAGCTATTTTTTAGGTCAAAACCCGCTTGACGGCGGCCTTGGTCGGCTTCCGGATCACGCCTTTTTCACACACGATGGCGGTAATCAGTTCGGCAGGCGTTACATCGAACACCGGGTTGAAGGCGTCCATGCCTTTCGGTGCCACTTGCAGGCCGCGGAACTCGGTGAGCTCGGCGGCAGTGCGCTCTTCGATGGGGATCTTTTTGCCGTTGGCGCATTTCAGATCGAACGTACCGCTGGGCGCCACCACCATGAACTTCGCGCCGTAGCGCGCGGCCGCCACGGCCAGCGTGTGCGTGCCGATCTTGTTCGCGGTATCGCCGTTGGCGGCGATGCGATCAGCGCCGACGATGACCCAGTCAATTTTTTCGCGTGACATCAGGTGCGCCACCGCACCATCGGTGATGAGCTTGGCGGGGATGTTTTCGCGCATCAGCTCCCAGGCGGTGAGTCGCGCGCCCTGCAGCCAGGGCCGCGTTTCGGTGTTGTAGACCTGCATCACCCGGCCCTGCTCGTAAGCCGTGCGAATCACGCCCAGCGCGGTGCCGTGACCGCCGGTCGCCAGCGCCCCCGTGTTGCAGTGAGTCAGCACGCGCGCACCCTTGCGGATCAGCGCCGCCCCCAGTTCGCCCATGCGCAGGTTCTGCGCCAGATCCTCGTCATGGATTTTCTGCGCCTCGGCCAGCAGCGCCTGCCGCGTGCGCGGTTTCACTTTTGCCATGCGCTCCAGCGCCCAGCGCAGATTGACCGCGGTCGGGCGCGAAGCAGCAAGAACTTTCTCAGCAGCCACGTACGCATCGCAACCAAGAACCATCCCGTAGGCAGCGGCGATGCCGATGGCCGGCGCACCGCGCACCACCATGTCGTGGATCGCCCGTGCGGTGTCTTCAGCCGTTCGGCATTCGAGATAGGCCTCCTGTAGCGGCAGGACGCGCTGATCGAGGAGCTTGAGATGGTTGCCGGCCCAGATGAGTGCTTCGACTTTGTTGGTCATAATGCTGTGCATTCTAAAGTTTCCACATGAATAAAAATCAGCAGGCCGACCTGATTGTTTTCCCGCGCTGGATCGTCCCGGTCGAGCCGGCGCAACAGGTTTTCGAAGACCACGCGCTGGTCATCAAGGCCGGCCGCATCGTTGATCTGCTGCCTGCCGATTTCGCGCGCCAGTCCTGGCAGGCGAAGGAAACACTCGAACTGCCGCAGCATGTCGTGATCCCGGGCCTGATCAACATCCACACCCATGCGGCGATGAGCCTGCTGCGCGGCCTCGCCGACGACCTGCCGCTGATGGACTGGCTGCAGAACCACATCTGGCCGGCCGAAGGCGCGCATGTGAACCGCGCGTTCTGCGCTGACGGCGTTTCGCTGGCCTGCGCCGAGTTCATCCGCGGCGGCGTCACCTGCTTCAACGACATGTATTTCTTCCCGGACGCGACGGTCGAATCGGTAACCGCTGCGGGAATGCGCGCGGCGATCGGATTGATCGTGCTCGATTTCCCCACCGCCTGGGCGCAACCCGGCGAATACATCAACAAGGGCCTGGAACTGCACGATCAGATCAAGGGCGATCCGCTGATCCGCACGGTGTTCGCGCCGCATGCGCCCTACACCGTTTCCGATGCGCCGCTGCTGGAGATCCGCAAATACGCCAATGAGCTCGGCATCCCGGTCCACATGCACGTGCATGAAACTGCCGGCGAAGTCGAGATGGCGGTGCAGGCCAGCGGCAAGCGGCCGTGGCAGCGGCTGAAAGACCTTGGCGTGGTCGGCCCGGACCTGATCGCCGTGCACATGACCCAGCTCACCGATGCCGAGATCGCAGAATGCGCGGAACACGGTGTCAGCATCGCGCACTGCCCGGAATCCAACCTCAAGCTCGCCAGCGGTTTCTGCCCGGTCGGCAAACTGCGCAGGGCCGGGGTCAATGTCGCGCTCGGCACCGACGGCGCCGCCAGCAACAACGACCTCGATCTGCTCGGTGAAATGAAAACCGCGGCGCTGCTGGCCAAGGCTGTCGCCAACGATGCCAGCGCCTTGCCCGCGCACGAAGCCCTGCACATGGCGACGCTGGCAGGCGCCAAGGCGCTGGGGCTGGACGCCGAAACCGGCTCGCTGGCCAAAGGAAAGTCCGCCGACTTCATCGCACTCGACCTTGGCGATGTCAGCACCCAGCCGGTCTACAACGTCATCTCGCAATTGGTCTACGCCGCGAATCGGGCGCAGGTCACACACAGCTTTGTCGCCGGCCGCTGCCTGATGCGCGAGCGCAAGCTGCTGACGCTGGACGAACCGGCGATCATTGCCCGAGCGCAAGAATGGCGGCAACGCGTCAAGCCATGAGCAATGTCGACGCCGCTGAAATCGCACGCTTCGACCAGCACGCCGCGCACTGGTGGAACCCGCAGGGCGAAATGGCCGCGCTGCATCACATCAATCCAGTGCGGTTGCGTTATATCGCCCGTTGCGTGGGCGGCTTGAAAGACAAAACCGCGCTCGACATCGGCTGCGGCGGCGGCCTGCTCAGCGAAGCCATGGCCAAAGAAGGCGCCCAGGTCACCGGCATTGATCTCGCCACCGAAGCACTGGAGGCCGCGCGTCATCATGCTGCAGAAACAGACACAAAATTGGAATACCACAGCATCGCTGCTGAAGACCTCGCGAAAGAATCTCCAAGCCATTACGACCTCGTCACCTGTCTGGAAATGCTCGAACACGTGCCACAACCGGAATCGATCGTCGCTGCCTGCGCACAACTCACCAAGCCCGGCGGCACCGTGGTGTTCTCAACCCTTAACCGCAATCCAAAGAGTTTTGCGCTGGCGATTCTCGGCGCGGAATATCTGCTCAATATCGTCCCGCGCGGCACCCACGAATACGCCAAGTTCATCCGTCCATCCGAATTGGAGCGCTGGGCGACCGGTGCGGGTCTCGAACTCGTCGGCATCCGCGGCATTCGCTACAACCCCTTGCTGAAAACTGGCTCGCTGTCGGACGACGTGGATGTGAACTACCTGATGCACTGTCGGAAACCCGCATGAAGCTTGCGGGCATCAAGTGCGCGCTATTCGATCTCGATGGCACGCTAGTAGATACCGCACCCGATCTCGGCGGCGCTGCCAATCATGTGCGTGCTGAACTAGGCATGCCGCCACTTCCAATTGAGGCGTATCGCCCCTATGCATCTGCAGGCGCGCGCGGCCTGTTGAAAAAAGCCTTGGATATGAGTCCTGAACATGCTGATTTTCCCCGCCACCGCGAAGCTTTCTTGAATCATTACGGCAACAACATCGCTCAGCACTCGCAGTTGTTCGCGGGTTTGGCTGAAACACTGGCGGCGCTCGCCACGAAAAAAATAAGCTGGGGCGTCGTCACCAATAAACCCAAGCGTTATACCGATGCGCTGATCCAAGAACTCCGGCTACAACCGGCGTGCGCCGTCAGCGCGGATGAAGTAGCCAAAGCCAAGCCCGCGCCCGATGCACTGTTCGCCGCCTGCGAGCGCCTGCGCCTCAAACCTGTTGAATGCGTTTACGTCGGCGACGACAAACGCGACATCGATGCGGGACGCAATGCAGGAATGAAAACGGTCGCGGTCGCGTGGGGCTATGTAGGCGAACATCCCATCGCCAGCTGGAACGCGGATGTGCTGATACAGCAGCCTGATGAGCTACTTGGGCTCTTTGTCTAGCTGTACCGATTTCAGCAACAGTTTTACTTCCGCCGGTTCCAATTCACGCGCGGTTCCCGAGCGCTGGCCGCGTCCCAACTCGATCGGTCCGTAGCGCACACGGATCAGGCGGCTGACCTGGCAGTTCTGCGATTCCCACAGGCGCCGTACCAGCCGATGCCGGCCTTCCTTGACGATGGCGTTGAACCAGCGATTGGCAGAACCTGACTTCTTGCCTTCTTCATCATCCAGCGGTCCGTCGGTGGAATGCACGCTCTCGAAATGGCCGATGCCGTCGTCCAGGCGCACACCTTCGCGCAGCCGCTCAAGCGTTTCATCGTTGACTTCACCCAGCACGCGCACCGCGTATTCGCGCTCGACTTCATAACTCGGATGCATCAACCGGCGTGCGAGTTCGCCGCGGTTGGTGAACAACAAAATTCCCGAAGTATTGATGTCGAGCCGGCCGATGGCGATCCAGCGGCCGCCCTCGATCTCCGGCAGCTTGCGGAACACGGTCTTGCGGCCATCCGGGTCTTCGCGTGAGACGATTTCGCCCGTGCGTTTTTTGTACAGCAGCACGCGCATCGCCTGTTCTTTGCGGCTGAGACCGATCTGTTTGCCGTTGACCCGCACCTTGTCGGTGTGTTCGATCTTCTGGCCGAGCGTCGCGGGGCGGCCGTTGACGGTGATGTGGCCTTCGAGGATCAGCTCTTCGACTTTGCGACGCGAGGCGACGCCGAGCGTAGCGAGGACTTTCTGAATTCTTTCTTTCATTTATTAAACGTCATACCGGCGAAAGCCGGTATCCAGTCTCTGCTCTCGACGGCGCTGCTCGCCGCCTGGATTCCGGCTTTCGCCGGAATGACAAGATTTCATTTAGTGAACTGTGGCCGTCGAGGAATCAGGAGCGTCAGGCGCTTGAGCCTGCGCGGGCGCGGCATCAGCGGTGATGGCGGTCTGCCCCAATCGCAGTAGTGCGGCTTCGAGTTGTTCGGGATCTTTTATTTCTGGGAGCGACGGCAGTTCGTCCAGAGATTTCAGGCTGAAATCATCCAGAAACTGCGGCGTGGTGCCGAGCAGCGCCGGCCGGCCAGGCACTTCGCGCACACCGATCTCGCGCACCCAGCCGCGCTCGAGCAGGGTCTTGATGATGTTGGGTGACATCGAGACGCCGCGAATCTCCTCGATCTCGCCGCGCGTGATCGGCTGGCGGTAGCAGATCAGCGCCAACGTCTCCAACAGCGCGCGTGAATACTTCGGCGGCTTTTCCTGCCACAGGCGGCCAACCCAGTCCGAATACTCGGAGCGGATCTGCAAGCGGAAGCCGCTGCCGACTTCCTTGAGCTGCGCCGGACGGCTCTCATAGGACGTGGCCAAGCGCTCCAGCGCCTCGCGGATGTCGGCTTTGCTCGCGCTGAGGTCGGTGCTGAGCAGGCGATGCATCTGCTCAACCGACAAAGGCTGGTCGGAAGCCAGCAATAGCGCTTCGAGAATCTTGTCGAGTTTGTTTTCTTCCATCACTTTCCTTCTCCTTCGACCACGGCCTGACGCGCACGCGCCACCGCGATCAGCAGCGGCGCAAACGGTTTTTCCTGAGTGAGATCAGCCATCGCGCCCTTGACCAGTTCCAGCACAGCCAGCAGGCACACCACTACGCCGAGGCGGCCTTCAACAGGGTCGCACAGCTCATGGAACGCCGCCGGCTTGCCGCCGCTGATCAGCGCGAGGATGCGCGACATGCGTTCGCGCACGCTCAGCGGCTCACGCGCGATCGAGTGATGCGTGAACATCTCGGCGCGCTCCATGGCGTCACGGAACGCCTCGATCAACTCGCGGATCTGCGGCACCGGCAGCGTCTGCGCTGGCGTGGCGATGCGTTCGGGACGCGCCTGCGCCAGAAACAGATCGCGGCCCACGCGCGGCATCTGATCCAGATTCTCCGATGCGGTCTTGAAGCGCTCGTATTCCTGCAGGCGGCGCACCAGGGTCATGCGCGGGTCATCGCCGTCCTCCTCGCCTTCCACCGGCTTTGGCAGTAGCAGACGCGACTTGATCTCCGCCAGCAGCGCCGCCATCACCAGATATTCGGCAGCGAGCTCAAGCTTGAGCGTGCTCATCAACGAGATGTATTCCATGTACTGCTGGGTGATTTTCAGCAGGGGAATATCGAGAATGTTGAGATTCTGCTTGCGGATGAGATACAGCAACAGATCCAGAGGGCCCTCGAAGGCTTCGAGAAAAACCTCGAGCGCGTGCGGCGGGATGTAAAGATCATCCGGCAGCTTGTCCATCTGCTGCCCTTGGATCTTGGGCAGTTTCGGCGCCTGGACCTCGATAAACTCGCTCATTCGGGGATGAACCCCAGCGCCTCATGCACGCGCTTCAGCGTGGCATCCGCACGCGCTGACGCGCGCTCGGCGCCTTGCTTGAGGATCGCGCGCAAGCCGGCTTCGTCCTGCCGAACAGCACGATATTTTTCCTGCACCGGTTTCAGCACTTCAACCACCGCTTCAGCCACCGCGGCCTTGAACGGCCCATAGCCCTGGTCGGTAAAGCGTTTCTCAATTGCCGGAAACGGCTCGCCGTTGATCGCGGACAGGATCGACATCAGGTTGGCGACGCCCGGTTTTTCCACCGGTGAATAACGCACCTCCGAGCCACTGTCGGTCACCGCACGTTTGAGCTTGCGCACAATCACGTCGGGTTCATCGAGCAGATAGATTGCGTCGGTCTCGGCCTCACCTGACTTGCTCATCTTCGCGGTCGGGTCCTGCAGGCCCATGATGCGCGCACCCACCGGCGGGATCATCGGCGCCGGCACTTTGAACACCGGGCCGTAGAGGTTGTTGAAGCGCTGGGCGACATCGCGCGTCAGCTCGAGATGCTGCTTCTGGTCCTCGCCCACCGGCACCTGCGCGGTGTTGTAGAGCAGGATGTCGGCGGCCATCAGTACCGGATAGTCGTAGAGCCCGGCGTTGATGTTGTCCACGTTCTTCTGTGACTTGTCCTTGAACTGGGTCATGCGGTTGAGCTCGCCCATCTGCGTGTAGCAGTTGAGGATCCAGGCCAGCCGCGAGTGCGCCGGCACATGCGACTGCACGAACAGCACGTTCTTCTGCGGGTCGAGCCCGCAGGCGATATAGAGCGCGAGGAACTCGTAGCAGCGCTCGCGCAGAATCTTCGGGTCTTGCCGCACGGTGATGGCGTGCAGATCCACCAGCGTGTAATAACAGTCGTACTGCTCCTGTAGCTTGACCCAGTTTCGCAAGGCGCCGAGGTAATTGCCGAGCGTCAGCCGGCCCGAAGGCTGGATACCCGACAGCACGATCTCCTTGCCTTTCATCGCAGACCCACCAGCCCGAACAGCAGAGCCTGCGCAATCATCATCGGTGGGCCCATGATTTTTCCAAGCACGCCGGTGGCTAACAGCAGAATCAAAATAATCATTCCGTACGGCTCTAACCGCGACAGCGCCACCGCCGCATTCATCGGCAGCAGGCCAACTGCCACGCGTCCGCCGTCCAGCGGCGGCAGTGGGATCAGGTTCAGCACCATCAGCGCCAGATTGATACTCACGCCGGCGACAGCCATGTAGCGCAGGCCCAGCCACAGGCCTTCCTGATCCGGCATCGCCAGCGAAATCCGCAGCAGAACGACCCAGCCGACGGCCATCGCCAGATTGGTCAGTGGGCCGGCGACAGCGACGATCGCCATGTCGCGCTTCGGGTTCTTGAGATTGCGGAAGTTCACTGGCACCGGCTTGGCCCAGCCGAACAGGAAGCCGCCGACCAGCAACAGCAAGCCCGGCACCAGCAAGGTGCCGACGGGGTCGATGTGCGCCAGCGGGTTCAAGGAGAGCCGGCCCTGCGCATACGCCGTGTTGTCACCCAGCCAGCGCGCGACCCAGCCGTGGGCGACCTCATGCAGAGTGATGGCGAGCAATACCGGCAGCGCCCAGACGGCGATTTTCTGGACGATGGAGAGGTCGGAGAACATCGGCTAATTATCGGCGAACTAGCCGGCGACTAGCGAATTGACATTGCCTTTGCCCATGCGAATGACACGCGGCTCGTCCTCGGTGAGATCCAGCACCGTGGTCGGCTCGTAGCCGCAATCACCGGCGCCGACGACGATGTCCACCACGTTGTTGAGCTGGGCGCGGAACTCCTCCGGGTCGCTCACCGGCAATTCATCCGGCGGCAGGATCAGGGTGCAGGACAGCAGCGGCTCGCCAAGTGCGGTCAACAGCGCCTGCGCAATCGTGTGCTCGGGAATGCGCAGGCCGATGGTCTTGCGCTTCTCATGTTGCAAGCGACGCGGCGCTTCATTCGTGGCTTTCAGCACAAACGTGTACGGCCCCGGCGTCATGCTTTTCAGCAGCCGGAACTGGCTGTTGTCCACCCGCGCATAGCTGCCGATGTCCGACAGGTCGCGGCACACCAGCGTGAACAGATGGTGCTTGTCGAAACGGCGGATGGTGCGGATACGCTCGGCCGCCGCCTTGTCGCCGAGATGGCAACCGAGCGCGTAACAGGAATCCGTCGGATAAACGATCACCGCGCCATCGCGCAGTTGCTTCGCGATACGGTCGAGAAAGCGTTTCTGCGGGTTCAGCGGATGTAATTGCTGCCATTCAGCCATTTTTTCTGTTCAGCCGCTGGAGTGTTTTGAGGCAGTTTAGAGCCTGGCTCAAACTAGGGCCCGTCCAGGTTGAATCCTATAATCGGAGCATGAAATCCACGATTGACCTGCTGCCGGGGCTGCTATTCCTCTCAGTACTGTTCCTGCGTGACATCTACGCCGCCACCGCGGTGCTGATGGTCTCGCTGGTATTGCTCGCCGGCTGGCACTGGTGGCGCGATGGCAAGCCGCACAAGTTGCACACCGGCGCGGCGCTGGCGGTGCTGATCCTGGGCGGACTGACGCTGGTGCTGCGCGATGCGAGCTTCGTCAAATACAAGACGACCGTCGTCAACGGCATCATCGCCCTGATCCTGCTCGGTTCGCATGTGATTGGCGACAAGGTGCTGCTGGCACGCATCCCGCAGCACGCCTTGCAGATGCCCGACGCGGTATGGCGCAGAGTCAATCTGGCCTGGGTCGGGTTCTTCGCCGGCATCGCGCTGCTGAACCTGTATGTGATGCACCACTTCGACGACCGCGTCTGGGGGCTGTTCAAAACCATCGGCGTCAGCGCGCTGATGTTCGTGTTCCTGCTCGCGCACCTGCCGTTCGTTGCGCGCTACCTTCCGCAAGAAAAGGCATGACCCGCATCGAGAAGATCCGCAGCGCCCTGCAAGCCTTGCAACCCACGCTGCTGGAAATCGAGGACGAGTCCCATCGCCACGCCGGCCACGCCGGCGCCGCTTCGGGCCATGGTCATTTCCGCGTCAGGATCGTCAGCCCCGTTTTCAGCGGCCTGACGCCCATTGCCCGTCACCGCAAGGTCTACGAAGCCATGGGCGCCCTGATGCAGACCGACGTCCACGCGCTCGCCATCGAGGCCCGCCCGCCGGAATAAAACCCGCCTCGGCGTATGATTCATCGGCGGATCAAAGCGGCATATAAAAAACTGCACGAGGAGCACAACGATGAGTGCCACTGAAAAAGGCGGGAAAAAGCGCGGACTGACACGGCGGCAATTCATTGCCGGCGCCACCGCAGCCGCAGGCAGTCTGGCCATCTCCGGCTGCGACGAAGCCACCCAGAAAATCATCTCATCCGGCGGTGCGCTGCCTGATCCCGGCACCTCGGGCATCGATCACATCGTCGTCGTGATGATGGAGAACCGCTCGTTCGATCACTTTCTTGGCTGGGTCCCGGGTGCCGATGGCATCCAGGCCGGCGTCAGCCAGCTGGACCTCGACGGCAATGCGGTCCAGTCCTACGACCTCGCCCCCGAGTTCCAGAACTGCGCCCTCGCCGATCCCGACCATACCTACCCGGGCGGCCGCACCCAGATCAATGGCGGCAAGATGGATGGCTTCCTGCTCACACAACCGACGGGCGACAGATTTCCCGTCGGCTACTACACCGCCGACAGTCTGCCGTTCTACAAGGGATGCGCCGAAAACTGGACCATCTGCGACCACTACTTCAGCGGCATGCTGGGGTTGACCACACCCAACCGCATCTACATGCACGCCGGCCAGACCGACCGCTTGGTCAACAGCGTGGACATCTCCACCCTGCCCACGGTCTGGGACCGCATGCTCGAGAAAGGCCGCAGCGTCGCCTACTACTACACCGATGTCTCCTACATCTCGTACTGGGGCAGCAAATACAGCAGCTTCTCTAAAAAATATGACATGAGCAGCTTCGCCACCAGTGTCGCTGGTGGCGATCTGCCCGACCTGATGTTCGTGGACAACGTCGGCAACCTGCTCAACGAGGGCGGCGCGATCTCGATCGACGACCATCCGTATGCCGACATCCGCAACGGCCAGGCTTTTCTCAACCACGTCTACAACACGCTGCGAGCGCATCCACAGTGGGACAAGACCCTGCTGATCATCAACTACGACGAATGGGGCGGCTTCTACGACCATGTGCCGCCGCCGCTCGCACCGGTTTCTCCTGAAGAAGCTGCGCTCGGCAACGATGGCAGTCTCGGCTGTCGCGTGCCCTGCGTGCTGATCGGCCCGCGCGTACGGCGCGGCCACGTCGAGAAAACACAGTTCGACCCGAACTCCATCCTCAACATGATCGCCTGGCGCTTCGGCTTCGAGCCGCTCGGCGCGCGAGCGAGTTCCAACAACCTCGCCTTGGCTCTGGATTTCAGCAGCCCACCGGACGCGACCACGCCGGCATTTGAAGTTGCACAAGGCCCGTTCGGCCAAACCTGCATTCCCACCGCCGGCATCGGTGATCTGGTCGGCGTGCCGCTGCCGGGCTTGCCGGTGCAACCGATCCCACGGCTGCCGATCCAGTTCTTACCGATCCCGGGACTCGATGTGCCATTTCCATCTTTGTTGCCGAGCGCAGGTGTCGCCAGTGCCGAGCAGCGCCGCGCCAGCCACGAAGACGAACTCGAAGCGCTGCGCCAATTGGGCCGGCGCTACGGTTTTTAGGAGTTGCCGATGAAAGCACTTTCGCCGATGGACGCCATGTTCCTGCTGCTGGAGCATCGTCGCCAGCCGATGCACGTCGCTGGCCTGCAGCTCTACACACCACCCAAGGGCGCGGACGAAAAGTTCGTCGGCGCGCTGGTCGAGAGCATGCGAAGTCACCAGGCGCCGGAGCCGCCGTACAACCAGCGCGTCGTGTTCCGTGGCAACTGGTTCTGGAAGGAAGACGAGCAGTTCGATGTCGACCACCACTTCCGCCATCTGTCGCTGCCGCAACCCGGGCGCATCCGCGAACTGCTGGCGATGACCTCGCGCCTGCACGGCAGCCTGATGGACCGCAGCCGCCCGCTGTGGGAGACCAACGTCATCGAAGGCCTGCACGACGGCCGCTTCGCCATCTTCAGCAAGGTGCATCACGCCATGTTCGACGGCGTGGCGGCCACGCGTGAAGCGCGCAAGAGCCTCAGCGAAGATCCGAAACAGCGCGACATGCCGCCACCGTGGGCGCGGCCGCGCGGTGAGCGCAAGCCGCAGCACGAAACCCCGCAGGCCGGCAGCCCGTTCAACGTGCTGCGCAATTCGCTCGGCGCGGGTTATCGCGTCGTGCCAGGCGCCATCGCTGGCCTGAAAGAGCTGCTGCGCAAGAGTCGCGATGACCTCACCGACGCCACGCCCTACCAGGCGCCGCCGACGATGTTCAACGTGCGCATCAGCAGCTCGCGGCGCTTTGCCGCGCAGTCGTACTCGCTGGCGCGTATCAAGAAAGTCGGCAAGGCCTTTGGCGCCACCGTCAACGACACCGCGCTGGCGATGTGTGCAGGTGCGCTGCGCCAGTATCTGCAGGCGCACAACGCCCTGCCCGACCAGCCGCTGATCGCCATGGTCCCGGTGTCCATCCGCGCGGCCGACGGGCCGGAAGGTGGCAACCAGGTGGCTGTGATTCTCGCCAACCTCGCGACGCAGATCGCCGATCCTGCCGAGCGCATGAAAACCATCATCGCCTCCACGCAACGCGCCAAGGAACGCGCCTCGCAGATGACCGGCCTCGAACAGATGGCCTTTGCTGCGGCAGCGCTGGGGCCGATGGCGATCACCTCGCAGCTCGGCCTCGACCGCGTGCGCCCCGCATTCAATCTGGTGATCTCGAATGTGCCCGGCCCGACCAAGCCGCTGTACTGGAATGGCGCGCGACTGGATGAAAGCTATCCAGTCTCAATCCCGATTGACGGTCAGGCGCTCAACATCACACTGACCAGCTATTGCGATCAGGTCGCGTTCGGCTTCACCGCCTGCCGGCGCTCGGTGCCGAGCATGCAGCGCTTGCTGGATTTTACCGAGGCTTCGCTTGCAGAATTGGAAACCGCTTCTGCTTGAAACCAAGGACAACAATGATTCGCTCCCTGAGCCTCGCCGGACTCTTGCTTTGCGCAAGTTCGCCGTTACATGCCGCCGACACAAACGCGGTTCCATCAATACAGATTCGATATCTGTTTGGAGACGCGACTCAAACTGCCTCGATGCTGCAACTGAGCAACGGCTTCATCCTGTCCCGCCCGGTTGACGCAGACACACAAAAATATATCTCGATAGCCCAACTCAACTTTTCGAGCGCCGCCGGTATTGTTCCGGCGTTACTGGGCATGCCGATACTGAACCAAACCGAGGGTTCAGCCGAGACTGGCGGAAGCAATTGGCTCTGGTGGGCCGCCGGTGGTGTTCTTGTGACCGGCGCTGCCGTCGTGCTCGTCAGCTCATCGAGTGGCGATCAAGATGATGAGTCTAACAACGGCCCTGGTGACTCATCGTGCACCGCCGGCTTTGACAACGATTTTGTGTTTGGTGATACCTGCGTTATCCCGTAATTGAACTAGCCGCCAATCAACCGCTTCAATCCATCCAAGTCCAGTACCGCAACACCGAGCTTTTCGGCCTTCGTCAGCTTGGAACCTGCCTCACTACCGGCCACCACGTAATCCGTCTTCGCTGACACCGAGCCACTGACGCGACCGCCATTGGCTTCGATGAGTTGCGCGGCTTCGTCGCGGCTCATGCCCGGCAAGGTTCCGGTCAACACAAAAGTCTTTCCGCTAAGTGCGCCTTGCGCCGGCCCCGCAACGGTCGGCCACTCCACGCCGGATTTTAGTAAAGCTTTGATGACCTGCTGCACATGCGGCTCAGTGAAAAACCGGCAGATGCTGGCGGCAACTTCCGGCCCTACATCCGACACCTGCTGCAATTTAGGGAAGCGGTCCTTTTTCTTTTCGTTTGCAGCGGTCGGCGCGTCTTCCTTCGCCGTCTCGATCAGGACATCCAGCGAGCGGTAGTGACGCGCCAGATCGCGCGCGGTGGTCTCGCCAACGTCGGGAATACCGAGCGCGTAAATGAACCGCTCCAGCGTGGTCTGTTTGCTGCGCACAATCGCCTCGATGACGTTCTCGGCGGATTTCTCGGCCATCCGCTCCAGGCCTTCGAGCGTCTCGAACTTGAGGGCGTAGAGATCGGCCGGGCTTTTCACCAGACCTTTCTCCACCAGCTGCGCCAGCAGTTTTTCGCCCAGACCTTCAATGTCCATCGCGCGGCGGCCGACGAAGTGCAGCAGCGCGCCGAGCAGTTGTGCCGGGCATGACAGGCCGTTGGTACAACGGCTGGCCGCTTCGCCTTCTTCACGCGACACCGCGCCGTCGCAAACCGGGCAGCGCGCGGGCATCTGCACTTTGCGCGCGTTCTTGGGGCGCCTCTCGATCACGACCCGTGCCACTTCAGGAATCACATCGCCGGCGCGGCGCACGATCACGCTATCGCCGATGCGCACATCCTTGCGCTCGACCTCGTCCATGTTGTGCAGCGTGGCATTGCTGACGTTGGCGCCGCCGACGAACACCGGCTTCAAGCGCGCGACCGGCGTCAGCGTGCCCGTGCGCCCGACCTGGAATTCGACGTTCTCCAGAACCGTCTCGGCCTCCTCGGCCGGGAACTTGTGCGCAATGGCCCAGCGCGGTGCACGCGCGACGCTGCCGAGCTCGTCACGCCCGCGCAGGTCATCCAATTTGTAGACGACGCCGTCAATCTCGAAAGACAGCCTGTCGCGCTGTTTGCCGATTTTCTCGTAATAACTCAGGCAACCATCGACACCGCGCACGCGTTCGCTCCATTGCGACACCGCGAATCCCCAAGCTTTGAGAAGCTGCAACACCTCGAAATGCGTCTGTGGCGCCCGCCAACCCTCGCTGAAACCAACGGCATAAGCGTAAAAAGCCAGCGGGCGCTTGGCGGTCATCTTCGGATCCAGCTGACGCAGACTGCCGGCGGCGGTGTTGCGCGGGTTGACGTAGATCTTCTCGCCACGTGTGAGCGCTTCCGCGTTCATGCGCCTGAAGCCTTCCTTGGGCATGTAGACCTCGCCGCGTACTTCGATAGTGGCCGGCGCCTTGCCGGCAAGGCGCAGAGGAATCTGGCGGATGGTCTTGAGGTTCTCGGTGATGTCTTCGCCGGTTTCGCCATCGCCACGGGTGGCGCCTTGCGCCAGCAAGCCATCTTGGTAGATCAGCGAGACCGCGAGGCCGTCGAGTTTGGCTTCGGCGACATAGTCGGCTTGCGTCAACCCCAGACCCTTGCAGACGCGCTGGTCGAATTCACGTAGCTCGTCTTCGGAAAAACAGTTGTTGAGCGACTGCATCGGCAGCCGGTGGCGCACCGGCTTGAACTCCGGCAGCGGCGCACCGCCGACGCGCTGCGTCGGCGAATCCGGCGTCAGCAGTTCGGGATGTTTCTGCTCCAGTTCCTGCAGTTCGCGAAAGCGGGCGTCGTACTCGGTGTCCGAAATGCTCGGCTGATCGAGAACGTAATACCGGTGATTGTGTTCGTTGAGTTCGCGCCGCAAAACTTCGGCGCGCTTGCGCTCAGCGGCAGTGACACTCACGTCTTGCTGAGGCGCGTCCAGTCTTCAATGTCAGCCGCCAGCCGCCGCACGGAGTCTTCGGTCAGTGGCTGATGCGCAGCATCGAACAGCACCGCTTTGAGTGCCGCGGCCAGAGCCTCGGCAGTGGCCAGCATGTCGCGCAGCGCCGCCTTGGGCTGGCCCGGCCCGGGCAGGCGCAGGAACAGCCCTAGTCCCGGTGTGCTGAAGCTGGTGGCCTGTGTGCGGTCGAGGTAACCCGGCGCGGTCAGGCTGGTGACGCTGAACAGCACGCGGCCCTCCTGCAGACGGTCATAGGCCTTGTTGGTTTCGTTGTAGCTGAGCTTCTGTGCTTCCAGCGCCGCGTGGATCTTGATGCCATTGATCTTGGTGCCTTCGCGCTCGGCAACGTAGAGGGTTACGATCTTCGGCGCGAGGGCAGATTTAACAAACGTAGGTGTGCGCACGGGTGCCGGCTCGGTCTTTTCCGGCATTGTCGTTTTCGGCACAGGTTTGGGTTCGACATCACTGCGCGTACGCACCCGCCCCACGCCAAATTCATCGAATCCGTTGCGCGGCACGATCGGCGCAGCTGAAACTTCAGAGGCCTTGAGCGCAGGCTCGATCCGCTTCGCGGATTTTTTATCGCGACGACTGAGCAGGATCAGCGCCAGCACCACCACGGCGCCGACGATGATCAGTGCGGTCTGCAGTTCGCTCACGCCGTAGCTTCCTCCTTCTTGCCCGCCAGTTCGACGGCCTGCTCGACATCCACGCTGACCAGCCGCGACACACCGGCTTCCTGCATGGTTACGCCGTGCAACTGCTGAGCCAGCTCCATGGTGATCTTGTTGTGGGTGATGATAATGAACTGCACGCTGGACGACATGTCGCGCACCACCGCGACGAAGCGCGCGACGTTGGCGTCGTCGAGCGCGGCGTCGACTTCGTCGAGCATGCAGAACGGCGCCGGGTTCAGCTCGAACAGCGCCAACAGCAGAGCCACCGCGGTCATGGTTTTCTCGCCGCCGGACAGCAGCTGGATCGAACTGTTGCGTTTGCCGGGCGGACGCGCCATCACGCGCACCCCGGTCTCGAGGATGTTGTCGCCGGTGAGCTCGAGGTAAGCCTCGCCGCCGCCGAACAACTGCGGGAAGCGGCGGCGGAAGGTTTCGTCAACCTTGTCGAAGGTGATCTTGAAACGGTCCTTGGTTTCGCCGTCAATTTTCTTGATCGCCTCTTCCAGCGTCGCCAGCGCGCCGACGATGTCGTCGTGCTGTTTCATTAACTCGGCGTCGCGTGACGAGGATTCTTCGAGTTCCTGGATCGCTGCGAGATTGATCAGGCCCAGGCGCTCAATGCGTCGCGCCATGGTCGCCAGCTTTTCTTCCCAGTTCTCCGGCGTGGCGTCGGGTTCCAGCGTCTTGAGCAGGTCTTCGCGCGCAAACCCGCTGTCGCGGATCTGGTCGTCGAACGTCTGGCGCCGGACATCGGTGCTCTGGAACTCCAGCTGCGCCTGCTGCAGTTTCTCGCGCGCCAGATCGTGGTCGAATTCGGCCTGACGCAGTTTCTGGATGACTTCGCTCTGACGGGTTTCCGCCGCGGTGACGCGTTCACGAGCGTGGCGCAGTTCTTCGCGCGATGCCTGTACGGCCGCGCGCGCGGATTCGAGCGCCGTAGCCTGCGATTGCAGCGGCGCGTCCAGCGCCTGTGCTTCAGTTTCGTAGGCGGTTTTCTGCGCCAGCAATTGCTGTGCGCGATTGGCGAGGTCAGCCAAGCTTTGATGCAAGGCTTCGAGCGCGCTGCGGCGTCCCGCCAGCTCGACCAGCGTCTGCTGCCGCTGGTTCTGCACCTGCGTCAGCTTTTCACGGGCTTGCTGCAATCCGGCGCGCACCTGCGCCAGCGTCTGTTGCAGCGCCGCCTGTTCTTCGCGCAATTTCTGCTCGGCTTCTTCAAGCGCCTGCAGGCGTGCCTGCGCCTCTGCACGTTCGCGCGATTGTTCCTGTTCCAGAGTCTGGATCGTCTGCAATTCCTGCCCAAGCTGCTGGATGCGTGCCTGCACCTGTTCCAGCCGCACCGCCTGCTCCTGCCGGAATGCCAGTTTCTGTGCCTGCGCGCCGCGCGCAGTCTCAAAACGAGCCGCGACGGTCTGACGTTCGGATTCCAGCGACTGCATGTGAGTACGCAGATCGGCAACGGCTTTTTCGCGCGTGCGCACAGCTTCGGTCTGGGTTTCCGATTCCACCCGCAGCTGTTTCAGCAGCAGGCCACGCGCCAGCACGCCCGACTGCTCTTCCGCCTGCCGCGGGTAGCGCACCCAGTGACGGCCACGCCAGACGCCGTCGGGCGTGATCACCGACTCGCCGGCCGGCAGCGTCTGCGCCAGCTGCTGCGCCTGCGCCGCGGTGGTGACGACATGGATGTTCGCCAGCCATTCGCTGACCACGGCGGGCCCTTGCACCTTGGCGCTGAGCCGCCCCGCCTTGCCCTGCGTGACCGGTGGCGTCTGCTGCACCAGCCCGATGCCGGATTTAGGCCCGGTGGACAAACTCGCCGCCAGCTCCGGCAGCAGCGGCGCCTGCAACCATTCGTCGAGCACCTGTTCGACCGCCTGCATCCAGCCGGCGTCGACGTGGATCACCGAAGCCAGACGCGGCGCTTCTGACATGTTGTTTTGCTTGAGCCAGCCGCCGAGTTCGCTGTCGTCCTGACGCAGCGCGGCCTGTTGCAAGGTCTCCAATGACGACAGGCGTCCGCGCGCGTTCTGCAGCGCCTGACGTGCCTCGTGCAGTGCGCCCTCGCCGGTCGAGCGCGCGTCGCGCAGCTCCTGCAACTGACGATCGAGTTCCCGCAGCCGCGTCTGCGATTCACTGATGTCGCGGTTGACCTGTTGCAATTCGGCGTCCGCGTTGAACAGCGTCGACTGGATCGCCGCATCGTCCAGCGCGGATTTTTCCTGACGCAGCTTGATCAGGCGCGCTTCGGTCTGCTGCAGGCCGCGCTGCAACTGTTCCACGCGCACACGCTCGCTTTCGGTCTGAACCAGCGGCTGCTCGGCACGCTGGGCGAACTCCATCCAGCGGTTCTCTTCTTTCAACGCCAGGCTTTCGGCCTGCGCCATCGTTTCGCGTGCCTTCGCTTCCATCTGCTCGCCCGCCTGCGCTTCGGTTTCCTGTCGGGCCAGGGCGTCGGTCAGTTCCAGCTGCCGCGCCTTTTCGCGCGTTTCGCGCTGGGCGATCTCCTCGATCTGCCGCGTCATCTGTTCGAGGTCGCGCACCTTGATCGCCTTGAGGTCGCGCGCGTGGGTCAGGTTCTGTTCGAGCCGCGATGCCGCCGCCTCGCTCTCGTAGACGCGGCCCTGCTGATCGGACAGCTGCTGATTGCTGAGATTCAGCGCGGCTTCAGCTTCGGTCTGCGCGGTCTGCGATTCGGTGACGCGGGCGCGCACGGCTTCGATGCCCCTGGTCAATTCGGCGATGGCGGTCTGATGCACCGCGCCCTGTGATTCCAGCGCGCGCAGCCGCAGGCCCAGCAGCTCGCCTTTGAGCACGCGCTCCTGTTCCTTGTATTCCTTGTATTTCTCGGCATTGACCGCTTGTTTCTTCAGCGTCTCCAGCCGTGCAACCAACTCGCTGCGCAGGTCGTTGAGCCGCGCCAGGTTCTCGCGCGTCTGCTTGATGCGCGATTCGGTCTCGCGGCGGCGTTCCTTGTATTTCGAGATGCCGGCAGCTTCCTCCAGCCACATGCGCAGTTCTTCGGGCTTGGCTGTGATCATGCGGCTGACCATGCCCTGCTCGATGATCGCGTAACCGCTGCGCGCGGCAACACCGGTGCCCAGGAACAGATCGGTGACGTCGCGCTTGAGGCACTTGGAACCGTTGAGGAAATACTGCGAGTCGCCGTCGCGGGTGTATTCGCGCCTGATCGAGATCTCGCTGTAGGCGGCGTACGGTCCGGCAATGGCGCCATCGCTGTTGTCGAACAGCAATTCGACCATGGCGCGCCCCGCCGGCTTGCGCGTCTTGCAGCCGTTGAAGATGACGTCCTCCATCGCGCCGCTGCGCAATTCCTTCATCGAGGTTTCGCCGAGCAGCCAGCGCACCGCATCGATGATGTTGGACTTGCCGCAGCCGTTGGGCCCGACCACGGCCGTGAGGTTGGACGGCAACGGCAGCGCGGTCGGGTCGACAAAGGACTTGAAGCCCGACAGCTTGATCGAGGAAAGGCGCACTTTTTAGGAGTTCTTTTGGAGCAGATTCGAGAGGCGCGTAGTGTAAATTAGTGGAGAAATTGAGGAAGTCTTGACATGCCGAGCAAACCCACGAAGCGACTCGAAACCTTCCCCAACCCCCATCCGCGGCGGGATTACGCCATCCGCATGCGCCTGCCGGAGTTCACCTGCCTGTGCCCGAAGACCGGCCAGCCGGACTTCGGCACGCTGTATCTGGAGTACGTCGCCGACAAGAAATGCGTCGAACTGAAGGCGCTCAAGCTGTATGTGTGGAGCTTCCGCGACGAAGGCCACTTCCACGAGGACGTGACCAACCGCATCCTCGACGACCTGGTCAGAGCCACCGCACCGCGCTTCATGCGGGTGACCGCCGTGTTCAACGTACGCGGCGGCGTCTACACCCACGTCGTCGCCGAGCATGCGGCCAAAAACTGGACAGGTTCGCTGCCGCCGGCCGCATGGCACAGCGACCCGACCCAAACGCCTCAATAGACGTCACACACCCAACCCGGTTTCTGGCTGCATCCGCCTTGGGCGCACAAAAACCGCCGCGCCGCTAACGACCGTTTTCGAGGCTCAAGCGGGCGATGGCTTCGTACCGACGATGCAGAACACCGGCACCGGCCGCTGCAATCCCTTGATGGTTTTTTCACCCAGAGACTCGGTTTCCACCAGGGATTCCACCTGGGTGATGATGCGGCTGGTCGCCAGAATCTGGCCGTGACTGGCGTCGCCGCACAGGCGCGACGATAGATTGGTGACAGTGCCGATCGCGGCGTATTGCCAGCGGCCGGAAAACCCCAGCGCACCGATGGTGGCGTAACCGCTCGACAGGCCGATACCCAGACCCAGGTCGAAACCGTTGCGCAGCCACTTGGCGCGCAATTGTTCGAACCGCGCCTGCATGTCGAGCGCCGCGCGCACTGCGGCCTCCTCGGGTTTTTCGATCTCCAGCGGCGCATTGAAGAAGATCACCATGCCGTCGCCGGCGAAGCGCTCGACCGTGCCACCGTGTTGCTCGACGACGGCGCCCATCGCGGCGTAGTACTCGCCGAGCACGCCCATGATCTCCTCGGGCTCGGAAGTCTCGGTGAACGGTGTGAACCCGCGCAGATCAATCGCACAGACCGTGACCTGACGGCGGCGTGGGTGCAGCAGTTCGCCGCCACCATCGGCCACCGCCAGTTCGGCGACTTTCTGCGGCAGAAAATTCTTCAGACGGTTGAGCCGCTCCATCTGCGCCACCTGCTCGGATACACGCGCCTCCAGCTTTTCATTCCACTGCGCGATCTCGCGGTGCAGGGCCTGCACGCGCAGCAGGGAACGGACACGCGCCAGCAGCTCCTCACGGTTGACCGGCTTGGTCAGAAAATCATCAGCACCGGCATCGAGGCCACGGATGCGCTCTTCTTCCGGCCGGGCGCCGGTGACCAGAATCACCGGCAGCAATCGTGTCTGTGGTTGTTCGCGCAGTTTCTGGCAGACCTCATAACCGCTCAGACCGGGCATCACCACATCCAGCAGCATCAGGCTGGGCCGCAGTTTTTCAATCTGCGCCAATGCGTCGTTGCCGTCGCGCGCCACGGAAATCGCGTAACCCTCGGCGCTCAGCAGCTCGCCCAGCAGGCGGATGTTGGCCGGTTCGTCGTCTACCACCAGGATGCGTTCGTTGTTGTTCATGCTTGGGTCCGCGGGGAATTTTTATCGCGCAGCTGGCGCAGCGCCGCCAGCGCGGCCTCGAAATCAAAACCTTCCAGTGCCGTAGTCAGTGCCCGCGCAATACGCTCGTCCTGCTGGCGCAGCTGCACTTCAAGGTCACGCAGGCAGGCCTGCGCCTGAAAATCACGTGCGGCCAGCAGCTGCGCCAGACGTTCCAGCTGATCCTCCAGTTTCGGCCCGACTGTGCGCAGCGGCAGCCATTTGGCCAGCATCTCCAGCACCTGAGTGGCATCAATCGGTTTGGCCAGGAAATCGTTCATGCCGGCGGCGGCGGCCTGCTCGCGATCCTGGTTCAGCGCGTTGGCAGTCATGGCGATGATCGGCAGCGTGTCAAAGCCCGGCAAGGCGCGAATGCGGCGCGTGGCTTCATAACCGTCCATCACCGGCATCTGCACGTCCATCAGCACCAGATCGAAGGCTTTCTTCTGCACGGCGTCCACCGCCTCGCCACCATGCTCGGCAAAGTCCAACAACACGCCGGCGTCGCCGAGAATCTCGCGGGCCAGGCGACGATTCATGGCATTGTCCTCGACCAGCAGGACTTTCGCCCCGCGCGTGCGCTGCGCGGCCTCGGTCTCGCTGACCGGTTCACGCAAGGCGAACTTCGGCGGTGCCGTCAGCGGCTGGCGGCTCACGGGCAGATTCAGGTCAAAACGGAATTCGCTGCCCTGACCGGGAGTGCTCTGCGCCGTAAGCCGGCCGCCCATCAGCTCGACCAATTGCTTGCAGATGGTCAGGCCGAGGCCGCTGCCGCCGTACTTGCGTGTGGTGGACTGGTCCGCCTGCGTGAAGGGCTTGAACAGCTGCGGCAGACGGTCGCCGGCAATGCCGACGCCCGTGTCGCGCACGCTGAATTCAAGGTGTGCACGGCTGGCATCAACCGGGTCGGCTCTCACGTTCAGCTCCACCTCGCCGCGTTCGGTGAACTTGAGCGCGTTGTTGACCAGGTTGACCAGTACCTGCTCCAGGCGCAGCGGATCGCCGACCAGCATCGCAGGCACGTCGTCGCCAAGGTTCAGCTTCAGGGCCACACCCTTGCGCGCCGACGGACGCATCAGGCTCAGCACCTTGTCGAGCTGGGCCGGCAGGTTGAAGTCGGTTTCCTCGAGGCTGAGCTTGCCGGATTCGATGCGGGTCAGGTCCAGCACATTGTTGACGATGCCGAGCAGCGAGCGTGATGCGCCGTCGATCAGGCGCAGGTGCTGGATGCGCTTCTCTTCGCTGCGGTCGCGCAACGCCAGATCGGTGAAGCCGACGATGGCGTTCATCGGCGTGCGCAGCTCGTGGCTCATCTTGGCCAGGAATTCGCTCTGCGCATCGGCACGCGCCTCGGCTTTTTCACGCAACAGTCGTGCGCGCTCGCGGCGCTCATTGTTGATCTGGTCGGCCAGCGCCAGCGACACCAGGGTGACCAGCAGACAGGCGCCAATGTGGATCGAATAGACCGTGAAGGCATTGACCGGCAGCATGCCGTTCACCTGCATGACCTTGGCGACGATGCCGACCAGCAGCGCGGCCCAGACCACGGCATAGAACCGTGCGGTGCGCCGGCCCTGCGCGGCCTGCACCGCGATCACCGCGGCCATCAGCACCGTGGTCACCGCGCCAATCAGGGCATTGATGAAGGTGCTTTCCATGATCGGCAGCACGAACGGCAGCACGACGCCAATCAAGGCCAGGGCAAAACCTGCGTTGAGCAGGCGATGCAATCGCGGGGTGTGCTGGCGGGTTTGCAGCGACACCTGGATGAACCGCGGCACGAATACCGACGCCAGGGCAATCGTCACTGGCACGCTGCCGTTGATGAGTTTCGGCGACAAACTCCACAGCCAGGGAAACGCAAACCCATCGAGATTGACCAGCAGCGCCGCGATGCTGATCAGGAACAGCAGGTAATAACCGTAGGACACATCGCGCAGCACGAAATAGATCAGCAGGTTGTAGATCACCATCACCAGCATGATTCCGTAGAACATGCCGAAGAGCATGTTGTCGCGTGCACTGTTCTCGTAGAACGCCTGCGCGTTCCACAGCTTGAGCGGCAACTGGTGCGCGCCGTCAATCTGCGCGCGCAGGTGCACGGTCGCACTGGCGCCCGGCGGCAAGAACAGGGGCAGCGCGAAGTTGTGATGGCTGATGCCCGCCGCGCCGGGTGGCCGCTGATCACCGCTTTGCAGATGCTGCACTGCACCGCCGCTCTCGACATACGCGTCAAGAAAATCCAGCGGCGGCCAGGCGATCTCCAGCACCCAGTCGCGTTGTGTGGAATCAGACGGATTGTCCAGTGTGAAGCGATACCAGTAGGCGGCGCGGGTGAACCCAAAGTTGAGTCCCTGCGGCCCGGCGGGCGCGAACCGTGCAACGGTCGCCGCCTGCGTGACCTCTGCGTAGCTCAACCGTCCCGCTTCATCGCGCAGAATTTCGACCTCGGCGCTCAACTCGCGTCCGCTGCCATCCTCGGTCAGGGTCAAGGGCGCTGCGCGGGTCGCGAAACTGACGGCCAGCAGTAACCAGCCTGAGGATGCAACGAGCCGGCGCTTCATGTGACGGCTTCCTTGCCCTGCACCCATTTCGCCAGCAAGGCCAGCATCTGCTCGGCATCAATCGGCTTGGACAGGAAGCCATTCATGCCGGCTTTGAGGCAATTCGCGCGATCGTCTTCGAACGCACTGGCGGTCATGGCGATGATCGGCAGCGACTCGCATTCCGGCAATGCGCGGATGCGCCGCGTCGCCTCCATCCCATCCATCTCCGGCATTTGCACGTCCATCAATACCGCGTCGTATGTCCGGGTCTTTACCGCGGCAATGGCTTTCCTGCCATCCTCGGCGAGGTCAAGTACGACACCTGCGTCGCGCAAGATTTCGCCGGCCAGGCGGCGATTCATGGCGTTGTCCTCCACCAGCAGTACGCGGGCGCCGCGGAGGTCCCGAGCCGCTCCCAATTCACTGATCCGCGCACGGCGAGTGACGGCGCCGGGTACGGCCGCCGTCTCCACTGCGGGAGCAAAGCCCAGGGTGAAATGAAAGCGGCTGCCCAAGCCGGGCTTGCTCTCCACGTCCAGCCGGCTGCCCATCATCTCGACCAGATGCTTGCTGATGGACAGGCCCAGCCCGGTGCCGCCGTATTTTCGCGCGATCGAAGCGTCCGCCTGGGAAAACGGTCGGAATAAACTCGCGAGTTGTTCGGCGCTCATGCCAATGCCGGTGTCACTCACGGCAAAACGCAACTGCACTTGACCGTTCTCGTCGTCAAGGCGCTCGACCTTCAACTCCACGCTGCCGCCCCCAGTGAACTTGAGCGCATTGCCCAGCAGGTTGACCAGCACCTGCTCCAGCCGCAGCGCATCGCCGAGCAAAGACGGCGGCAAGACGGCGGGGCCCTGCACCCGCAGACTCAGGCTCTTGGCCTGCGCCTGCGCGCCGAACAGTCCCGCCAGTTTGTCCAGCAGCTGCGATAACTGGAATGGCTGCATCTCCAGCGCCAGTCGGCCCGCCTCGATCTTCGACAGGTCGAGGATGTCATTCAGCATCGCCAGCAGCGAGCGCGAGGCACTTTCGATGTGCTCCAAGTGTTTGTCGCGGCGGAGCTCCTCGCGCGTGCGCTGGGCCAGGTCCGCGAAACCGATGATGGCGTTCATCGGCGTGCGCAATTCATGGCTCATGTTGGCCAGGAACTGGCTCTTGGCACGGCTGGCGTCTTCGGCCGCGCGTCGCGCCTGGTCGGCACGCTCGCGCTCACGCTCCAGGGCCAGTTCCGCATTCTGGTTCTCGGCGTAGAGGTAGTAAGTGAAGACAATCACCGCGATAAAATTCGAAATGAAGGTGACGAAGTAGCTGGTCCGGGCGAACGCCGGGTCTATAGGAATCAGCGGCCCGAGCGCTGCATCGGACAATTGCAGTCCCAGATACAGGCAGAGACTAAATGCGGCGAATGCGAACGCCCAGCGCAGCCGGTCCGCCGAAAAATAGAGAAAGGCCGACATGCCCGCAGCAATCAGGAACAGATGGGAGCCGGCCGACAGCCCGGTCAACCAAGCAGCCGACACGATCTGCAAATTGCCGGTCAGCAGCGCCACGCGCGCCGCATGCGGATTGTGTCTGCGATGGTTGAGCCACAACACCAGAGCGTAGCCGATAAACGCCGCGACGTTGATCACGGCCGGCATCCACAGTGCGGCGGCAAGGTACAGGGCGACGTACAGGGTCGTCAGCGATGCCGTGAACAAGGCGATGATGTTACTCAGCCGGATGCGCTTCACACGCTCCAGCGGCAGCCCTTCGTAGCAGCCGATATCGCGCGCCCGGCGCAGCAGCGCGGTGCACTCCCGAAGCGGCGGCCAAGTCATAGCGGTGGACAAGAGGGGTCCTGGTTCACCCGAGCCGCTGGCGGATGCCGCAGCCAAAGCGACAGCTTTTCGAGCAGTTGCTCTGCGTCAATCGGCTTGGACAGAAAATCATTCATACCAACACCCAGGCATGCGTCGCGGTCTTCATCGTAGGCATTGGCGGTCATGGCGATGATCGGCAGCGACTCGCGTTCCGGCAATGCGCGGATGCGCCGCGTCGCCTCCATGCCGTCCATCACCGGCATCTGCACATCCATCAGCAAGGCGTCGTAGCGGGTCTGCTGCACGCGGTGCACGGCCTCTTCGCCATTGACCGCGATGTCCACCTGCAGGCCGGCGTCTTGCAGGATGGTCGTGGCCAGGCGCCTGTTTTGTGCGTGATCCTCCACCAGCAGAATCCGCAGGTCGCGCAGATGGTTCGCTTGAGCCAACTGCTGCAACGTAGGTCTTTCAACGGCCTGCGGAACGGCGGCTTCGGCGGCGACGCGCAGATTCAGGCGCAGGCAGAAATAACTGCCCTGGCCCGGCTGGCTTTCCACATGCAGCCTGCCTCCCATCAATTCCACCAGCTGCTTGCAGATGGTCAGGCCCAGACCGCTGCCGCCATAGAGCCGCGTGGTGGAATCGTCCGCCTGGACGAAGGGTGTGAACAGGCGGTTCATCTGCTCCGGCGTGATGCCAATGCCGCTGTCGCGGACGCCCAGCTCCAGTTGTGCGCGCTCAGCATCACGGCTGTGCAGGCGCGCGGTGATGGCGATCTCGCCGGCGTCAGTGAACTTGACCGCATTGGCGGCGAGGTTCATCAGAATCTGCTCAATGCGCAGACTGTCGCCGATCAAAGCCGCCGGCAGATCGGGCGCGACGTCCAGACGAAAACGCAGGAACCGGGCCTGCGCCTGCGGCTGGATCAGTTGCGCGACTTTTTCCAGCAGCGGCCGCAATGCGAACGCGCGCTCTTCCAGTGTCAGCTTGCCTGCTTCAATCTTCGATAGATCCAGGATGTCGTTGATGATTTTCATCAGTGAGCGCGCGGCGCCGTCGATGTGTGTCATGGATTCGCGCAGGCGTTCGTCCGATCGGCTGCGCAGCGCAAGGTCGGCGAAGCCGACGATGGCGTTCATCGGCGTGCGGATCTCGTGACTCATCTTGGCCAGGAACTGACTCTTGGCTAGGCTGGCAGCTTCGGCCTGCACGCGCGCCTGTACCATGCGGCGATTGGTGTTGAAGGAACTGACGCCGACGCTGCTGAAAAAAAGCGTGATCAGGATTGCGGAGAGAACCTCAGCCCAGATGTTTGTACTCAGCTGAAACGGGAATCCCGCGACCCACCATCCCATGAGAGCGCCTGCCAGGGTCGCGACAGAACCTTTCAGTGCAAGGCGCGGTCCGCCAACGCTGATGTTGTTGACCCACATCGCCGAGGTCAGTGCCAGCGTGGGCAGCAGCGCAAATCCCATCAGCCCATCCCAGACCCCGACCCAGGCTGAATCCACCAGCATGTTGCGTGACTCGGAGCGCTTGGGATCTGCGGCACGCCGGGAAATCAGATAAGCCAGGTGCGGCCAAAGCACGGTGTGAGCCGCAACGGCTAACCACATCGCAATCGAACCCGGCTGTCCTTGCCACACCGCCAGCACGATGATCAGGGTAAAAAAGCAGCCGAGAATGCGTTGCGGATAAATCATCCGTACGACGCGGTGCACGCGCGAGTGATCGTGCACCACCGCAGAGTTCACGCCTTCGGCTCCAAACCTTGCTGGATACGCTCGAGCACCAGCGTCGCCGCCGCGAAGTCGTAGGCATAGACCGCCGTTTTCAACGCGGTCGCTTCGGATTCGCCGCACTGCGCGCGCAAATCACCCAGCAGCCGATCGAGGTGCACCCGCGCCTGGAAATCCTGCTTGCGAAGCAGATCACCCAGTGCACTCAACTCGCCATTCAGCGGCTTTTCGCTGCGAGGTACAGCGGCGGTTGCGACCGGCACCGCCAGCGTCGCAGCCGAGTTACGCACCTCTTGCAAGGCGGATTCAAACTCCGCCATTAAAGAATCGACCTTGTCCGGTTGGTTCTGGATGGCTTGTTCGAGCGCCTGCATTGCGGCGGCCAATCGGTTGCAACCCACATTGCCAGCCAGACCCTTGATGGTATGGGCACTGCGCTGCGCCTCCGTGCGCTGGTTGTTGGCGAGCTGCGCGCGCAGACGCTGCGGCGCGTCGGCCTGGTCGCGCACGAATTCCAGCAGCAGCTCGATCAGCAATGAGCTGCGTCCGCCGATGCGTTTCGCAGCGGCGGCCAGCTCAATACCCGGCAGTCGTTCGGGCACGGCCGCGGTGGTTTTCACGGGCGTCGGGCTCGCAGGCGGCTCCGGCATGCCCGGTGCGTTGATCCAGCGCGATAGCAGGGCCAGCATCTCCCTGGCGTCTATCGGCTTCGAGAGAAAATCATTCATGCCCGCGGCAAGACAGTCTTCGCGATCCTGCGTCATGGCGTTGGCCGTCATGGCGATGATCGGCAGACGCGCGAACTGTGGCTGCGCGCGGATGCGGCGCGTGGCCTCATAGCCGTCCATCACCGGCATCTGCACGTCCATCAAGACGGCGTCGTAAGCCTTGCGCTGCACCGCCTCGATCGCGAACTGTCCGTTCTCCGCATAGTCCAGGCTCACGCCCGCTTCACTGAGGATTTCAGTCGCAAGTTTGCGGTTCATCGCGTTATCCTCGGCGAGCAATATCTGCGTGCCGCGCAGTTTTTGCGCCTCGGCGCTGCCATGGATCGGCTCGCGCACGGCGATCTCCACCGCGCGGCCCGGATGTCGCAGCTCCATGATGGTTTCCAACAGCAGCGAGGGCTTGATGGGTTTTTCGAGACAGCGGTTGGCGCCGGCACTCTCGGCGCTCTCGGCCAGGCCCTGCTGTCCATGGGCCGTCATCAGGATCACCGGCAGGTTCTGCCACTGCGGCTGGGCACGCACCCGGCGCACAGCCTCAAGGCCATCCATTTCCGGCATCTTCCAGTCCACCAGCAGCAGGTCGTAAGTGTTTTTTTGCAGCGCGCTCAGAGCCTGCGCACCCGATTCGGCGGTGGCAGCGGTCATCTGCAGGGACTGCAGGATTTCTCCATACATGCGGCGCGCGGCGGCGTTGTCGTCCACCACCAGCACGCGCGTACCGCGCAGATTGTCAGCCGACGGCGACGGGGCCAGCGCTTCGCCGGGGCGGAACTCGGCGGTGAAGTAAAAGCTGCTGCCCTTGCCGGGCACGCTTTCGACGGCAATCTCGCCCCCCATCAATTCAACCAGCTGCTTGCAGATCGCGAGACCAAGGCCGGTACCGCCGTACTTGCGCGTGGTGGACTGATCCGCCTGGGTGAAAGGCGTGAACAGCCGCGCGCGTTGCTCCGCGGTCAGGCCGATGCCGCTGTCCTTCACCTCGAAACGTAGCTGCAGCCGGTCCCCTTCATTGCCCAGGCACGCGACGCGCAGCTCGACTTCACCGCGTTCAGTGAATTTGACGGCGTTGCCCATCAGATTCATCAACACCTGCTCCAGGCGCAGGGGATCGCCGATCAATACGGCGGGCGCGGTGCGGTCGCTCTGCACAATGATCTCGACACCCTTGGCCGTTGCAGACGGCGACACCAGTTCGGCGACCCGATCCAGGATGGGCTGCAACTCAAAAGAGCGCAGGTCGAGCGCCAGCTTGCCGGCCTCGATCTTAGACAGGTCGAGGATGTCGTTGACGATCTGCAACAAAGTGTGTGAAGCGGTCTCGATGTGACGCAGATGTGCCGTCCGCCGCTGTTCTGATTCGCTGCGCAGGGCCAGATCGGTGAAGCCGACGATGGCGTTCATCGGCGTGCGCAGCTCGTGGCTCATCTTGGCCAGGAACTCGCTCTTCGCAGCGGTTGCCGCCTGCGCCACTGCGCGCTCGCGCGACAGTTTTTCCTTTTCGTGCCGCTCGCTGATGTCGTTGACGATGCCGTCGAAGCCGGCGACCTTGCCGCCCTCGCGGATCACGCGCATCGACACCGAGGCCCAGAACCGCGCGCCGTCGCGGCGCCGGAGTTCCAGTTCTAGGCCACTGAACTGGCCGTGATTGCGCAGCAATCCGAACATTTCCTCGCCGCCCACCGCCTGCACCGCGATGTGCTCTTCGCGCAGGCTCTTGATCGTCGTCATCATCTCCTCGGGAGAGGCGTAACCGAACATGCGCGCCGCCGCGGCGTTGGCGCTGACCACCCGGCCCTCGAAGTCGGTCTCAAAAATTCCTTCGAGGACGTTCTCGACGATACGGCCATAGCGCTTGAGACTGGCGATCGCCTGCTCACGCGCAGCCAGTGCCTCGCCCTGCGCATCGAGCCGCTCCTGGCGTTCGATGTTGATGCGGTCGGCCAGCGCCAGCGACAACACTGTGACCGTGACCAGGATGCCGATCTGCCAGGCATAGGCGGTGATAAAGCTGGTGGGCAAGGCACCGAACAGTTCGGACACTTTCACCAGGATGCCGAGCAGGAAGGTGATCCATGCCAGCAGGAAAAAGCGCGCCACGCGCACGCCCGCGCGCAGACTGGCGACACCCGCGACGATGACCATCGGCGAGGTGATCGCACCCAGCGCAGCGGCGGCCGGCACGCTGGTGGAATACGGGGCAACGAAGGCCAGACCCAGGCAGGCGACCAGAATTACCAGAATCACGTTGATCGCCAGGTGTATGCGCGGGGTATGTACGCGGGTTTCCAGGAACGAGCGCGTGAAGGCCAGCGCCCACATCAGGGTGGTGCTGACCAGCACCGGCACGGCAAGGTTGTTGAGATAAAGCGCACCGCCGAGCAGGTCCTGTCCGTACTGGCGCATGAATCCGGTCAGGTTCAGCTGCATCAACGAAAAGAACAGCAGCGTGCCGATGTAATAGATATAGGCGCGGTCACGCACGAACAGCAGGATGAAGACGTTGTACAAAGCCATGATCAGCATCACGCCGAAGAACACTCCGAAGGCGAGGTTCTCGCGCTCTGTTTTGGCCAGGAATGACTTCGCCGACCAGATCAGCAGTGGCACCTGATGCGAGCCCTCGGTCTGCACGCGCAGATACAGGGTCAGTTCCGAGCCCGGCGCGAGACTCAGCGGAATGGCGTAGTTGTGATGCGAAAGAAGAATGGCGGAGGTCGGCCGTTGGTCGCCGGTACGGATCACCCGGGTCGTGCCGTTCTGCGTCAGGTAAATGTCAATCGCATCCAGCGGCGGGTAGTCAATCTCCAGCACATGAGCCGGGTCGGAATCCGCTGCGTCATTACGCAGACGCAGCCGGTACCAATAAGCGTGCTTGGTAAAGCCGTGGTTCACTGCAGGCTTGGGGTTGGCCTCAAAGCGTGCGGCGATCTCAGGGGTTTGTACATCCTCGAAACTGAGCTGGCCGGTTTCGTCCTTCAACAGCTCAAGCGCCCCATCCAGCCGCTGGGAAACGCGCGCCGAGTCAATCCCGGCAATGGGAATCTCCGCCAGCGCCGGGCTCGACGCGAACGCAATGCAAAGGACGACCAGCAGCCCCAGTACCGCACGCCTCGCGGCGCTTGCCAGGTTTTTTATTTCCACGGCGCCTCCCCTGTCGCGCAGTATGCCTTTTGGAAAGTAACAGGGAAAAGCATCGCACCCGACCCCGTTCCGCTCGTGGCGGTTTCGAGGCTCAGACGCGCAGGCTGCTTTTGACCCATTTGGACAGCACATCCAACACCTGGCTGATATCGAAAGGCTTGGTCAGGTAGTCATTCATGCCGGCGGCGATGGCTGCCGTGCGGTCTTCAGCCATGGCATTGGCGGACATGGCAATGATCGGCAGGCGGGCGAGCCCCGGCAGCTGGCGAATGCGTCGAGTGGCTTCGGAGCCATCCATCACCGGCATCTGGATATCCATCAGCACCGCGTCGAACGTCTGCGCTTGCACGATGGCCACCGCTTCGGCCCCATCGCCCGCCGTGTGCACCTGGGCCCCTGCCTCTCGCAGGACCTCGCTGGCGAGTTCGCGGTTCAGCTCGTTGTCCTCCACCAGCAGGATGCGCGCGTCTTGCAAAGGTTTGCGCACCGACCATGGCGCAGAGAGTGGCGCATGCTCCGGGGTCGCCTTGGCGGCGGTTGTCACCTCGAACCTCAGTTCAAAATGGAAGCGGCTGCCCTGGCCCGGCCGACTCACCAGGCCGATACGCCCGTTCATCAGCTGCACCAGCTGGCGGCTGATGACCAGGCCCAATCCGGTGCCGCCATATTCACGTGCGGTGGTGACATCACCCTGGACGAAAGGCGTGAACAGGCGCTGCTGCTGTTCTGCAGTCAAACCGATGCCGGTGTCACGCACGGAGAATTCCAGGGCGACCTGCGAGTCATGGTCTGCCCGCACCTGGACCGAGACCTCGACTTCGCCCTGGTCGGTGAACTTGATCGCGTTGCCGATCAGGTTCATCAACACCTGCTCGATGCGCAAGGCATCACCCACCAGGAAACGACCGGCCGTCGGGACGTTTTGAGGGAAGATCAGCCGGATTTTTTTGGCATCCGCTTGCGCGGAGAACAGGCCCTGCAGCCGGTTCAGCAGCACAGCGAGATCGAACGGCTGTTGTTCGAGCGTCAGCTTGCCAGCTTCGATCTTCGACAGGTCCAGGATGTCGTTGATCAAGTGCAGCAACAGTTGCGACGCCGACTCGATGCGAGCGAGATGGCGGTCGCGCTGGTCGCGGTCGCGGAGGGCCAGTTGGGTGAAGCCGACGATGGCGTTCATCGGCGTGCGCAGCTCGTGACTCATCTGGGCCAGGAACCCGCTCTTCGCCGCAGTCGCGGCCTGCGCGACGGCGCGCTCGCGCTCGATGCGCGCACGCTCGTGGCGTTCGAGATTGATACGGTCCGCCAGGGCCAGCGACAGCAGACTGACATCCATGACGGCGCCGATCTGCATCGCATAGCGGGTGAAGAAGCTCACCGGCAGTACGCCCACCAGCTCCAGAATCTCGACCAGCACGGCCGCAATCAACGCCGACTGCGCCAGCAGGAAATAGCGCGCAGTGCGCACCCCCTTCAGCAGCGAGCGCACGCCCACCAGGAACACGGTGCAGATGGTGAGGGCCAGCATCGCAAAACCGGCGCGCACCGCGGTGCCGTAGGAAACCATCAGCGCCCACGGCAGCAGCAGGGCCAGCACGATGCAGAGTCCCTGCAGGAAGCGATGCATGCGCGGCAGATGGGTCTGCGTCTGCAACAGGTTGCGGATGAACAACACGGTGGTCAGGGATGACAGCATCAGCAGCGCCGGCAGGTGGTTGCTGATCCAGGACGGCTGGTTCCACAGGAACCCGCTGTACTGCTGCGCAAACCCGTTGAGCGCCGACTGGGAGACCGTGAGCACGGCGATGGTGAGCACGTAATACAGATAGGCGCGGTCGCGGACGCCGAAGAAGATGAACAGGTTGTACAGCGCCATCACCAGCATGATTCCGTAATAGCAGCCGAACAGGAAATTCTCGGTCTGGGTCTTGGTGAAGAAATCCTCCGCCGTCCACACCACCAGCGGCACCTGATGCGGACCCGCCGTGTGCACGCGCAGGTGCAGGATCAGTTCCTCGCCACCGGCGAGACTGAGCGGCAGCGCGTAGTTGCGGTGGAAGATCAGGCCCGTGGCGGGCGGGCGCGCATCACCGGCGTGAATGACCTGGGTCGCACCGCCGCGATCCAGGTAGAAATCCACTTCGTCGAGCGCGGGGTACTCGAGTTCCAGCACCCAGTGACGAATCGCGTGCCCCGCGGGCTCCGGATTGCTCAGGACCACCCGATACCAGTAGGCCGCCTGGGTGAACCCGTGGTTGATGGCCTCGCCCTGCACCGGCTCGAACTGAGCGGCCAGTACCGGCGTGCGAATCTCCTCATGGGTGAGCGGGCGATCCGGCTCGCGCAGCAACTGCATCTGCCGGGCCAGAGCCGGGACGTCCACTCCCGGCCGCAGCTCCACGCGCGGGATTTCTAGGGCCCTCGACAGCCCCGGCAAAACCAGCAGGCACAAGACGTGAAGCCTCAGGAACTTCTTCACATGCGCTCCTTTCTGCATCGCCCGCAAGCCCGGAAACGGCTCAGCAAGACTCAAACGGGCGGGCTGTTTTTAATCCACTTGGACAACACATCCAACACCTGGCCGATATCGAAGGGCTTGGTCAGGTAGTCATTCATGCCGGCGGCGGCGGCGGCGGCACGGTCTTCAGCCATGGCGCTGGCAGACATGGCGATGATCGGCAGGCCGGCAAGTCCCGGCAGCTGGCGAATGCGCCGAGTGGCCTCGTAGCCATCCATCACCGGCATCTGCACGTCCATCAGCACCATATCGAAGCCCTGTGTCTGCACGGCGTCGACCGCTTCGGCGCCGTTTTCGGCGACGCTGACTTCCGCGCCGGCATCGCGCAGCACTTCGCAGGCAAGTTCGCGATTCAGCGCGTTGTCTTCAACCAGCAGGATACGTATGCCGCGCATACGGTCACCAGAAGACGCCGGCGCGGCGGCAGGCGCAGGGGTTGGCTGCGCAGGATCGGCCAGCGCCATCTCGATCGTGAAATGGAAGCGGCTGCCGCGCGTCAGTTCACTCTCGACACCGATCTGACCGCCCATCAGCTCCACCAGCTGCCGGCTGATGGCCAGACCCAGGCCGCTGCCGCCGAACCGGCGGGTGATGGAGGAGTCGGCCTGCTCGAAAGGCTTGAACAGGCGCTGCTGCTGCTCGGCGGTCATCCCCATGCCGGTGTCGCGAACCGAGAACTCCAGCGTGATGTGGCCCTCGCGACGCGAAACCTGCACGACCGCCAACTCGATCTCACCACTTTCCGTGAACTTGACGGCATTGCCGACCAGATTGACCAGCACCTGCTCCAGCCTCAGTGAGTCGCCGATCAGCCCCGCACCCAAGCCCGAGGGCGCGAGTACTTTTAACGTCAACGGTTTGCGCGCCGCCTGCATCGAGAACAGATCGCTGATTCGCTGCAGGAGCTGAGACAGCTCGAAGCGGCTGCTGACGAGCGTCAGCTTTCCGGCTTCAACTCTGGACAGATCGAGGATGTCGTTGATCAGCCGCAGCAGCGAATGCGAGGCGGACTCAATGTGCTGGAGGTGTTCGATGCGCTGCGCGCCGCTGCGCAGCGCCAGTTGCGTGAATCCGAGGATGGCGTTCATCGGCGTGCGCAGTTCGTGGCTCATGCGCGCGAGGAATTCGCTCTTGGCGCTGGTGGCCGCCTGCGCCGCAGCGCGCTGGCCGCGCTCGAAATTGATGCGGTCAGCCAGGGCCAGCGACAGCAAGGTCACCACCGCCGCCGAACCGAACTGAGTTCCGTATTCGCTGAGCAGCGTGGGCGCGATCACACCCATCCCTTCGAGCGCCCGCAGCACGATGCCGACCAGATAGACGCTCCAGGCGATCAGATAAAGCTGCGCGGCGCGCACGCCCTTGCGCAGCATGCCGACGCCGGAGATCACCAGCATGATCACGATCAGGGCCGACGCCAGCGTGTTGAAAGGCATGCTGACCGAATAGGGCGCGAACAGCGCCAGGCCGATGCAGATCGCTGACAGCAGCAAGCCGATATCGAGCATGCGATGCAGCGGCAATGAATGCAGGCGTGTTTGCAGCAGCGAACGCGTGAACAGCAGGCTGAACAGGATCGCGCCGGCGACAGTGCCCGGCATGCTCACGTTCGGCCAATCCGGCCCCGCCCACAGATACTGACGCGAGAAGCCGTGCAGATCGAGCTGCAACGCCGACATCGAGAGGATGTACATGACGTGGTAGACGTAAGCCAGGTCGCGTACCGACAGCAGGATGAAAAAGTTGTACAGCGCCAGGCCCAGCATCAAGCCGAAATAAATCCCGAACCAGAGGTTCTCAAAGCCGGTCTTTTCCAGGAAACCCGATGGCCGGTGCAGGCGCAGATTGAGCAGATGGGTGCTCTCGGTATGGACCCGCAGATACAGCTGCACGCGCTCACCTGACGCGAGCCGCAGCGGCAACACCATTTTGCGGTGGTCCAGCTGACCTGCGGCCAGAGGCCTGCGATCACCGGTGCGCACGCTTTCAACCTGACCGTCGCTGCGCAGCACGTACAGATCGATCTCGTCGAGCAGCGGATAACCGAATTCGAGCAGCCAGTCATTCAGACCGGCTGCCGGTGAAGATTGGTTGCGCAGCTCGACGCGGTACCAGACCGGTGTGGTGTCGAATCCGCGGTTGATGATTTTCTGCGTGACGGGCCTGAAGGCGTCAGTCAGCGCTGTCGAGCGTACCTGTTCCAGCGTCAATGGCGGCCGAGTCTCGGCGAGATATTCCAGCCTGGAGTCCAGCAGCACGGACTCGTCGGCGGCGGTGATCACCGCTTCAGACGCCAGTGCGACGCAGGGGAACATCAGCAGCAGGAATGCAGCGCGCGTCATGGCGGGTAGCCGGTGATGCTGCGGATTTTTTCGTAGAGCGGCTTCAACCGTGGGTACATCGGCTGATACACCTCGCAATACAGCTGGTCATAGACCTTCTGCGCCTTCGCATCGGGCGCGAAACGCGAACCGACGCGGGTCATCGCCTTCACCGCGCTTGGGTAATCCGGATGTATCCCTAACCCAACGGCGAGATTGAGTGCCGCGCCGAGCGCAGAGGTTTCCGTGACCTGCGGCCGCTCGGCGGTGAGCCCAAAGACATCCGCGGTGATCTGCATGGCGGCATCGCTCTGCGAGCCGCCGCCGGCCACCAGCAGTCGCCGGATCTTGTGGCCGATGCGCTTCTCGATCTGCTCCTTGCCGGCGCGCAGCCCGTAGATCAGGCCTTCGATCATGGCGCGGTACAGATGCGCGCGGGTGTGGACGTCGCCAAAACCGATGATGGCGCCCTTGGCTTCGGGCCCGGGATCGCGCACGCCGGGTGTCCAGTACGGTTGCAAGGTCAGGCCCATCGCGCCCGGCGGCACGCTGTTGACCAGATCGTCGAACAGTGACTCCACCGGCACACCGCGCTCTTTGGCCAGCGTCTGTTCGCGGTGCGCGAACTCGCGCTTGAACCAGCTCACCATCCAGAAGCCGCGGTAGATGTTGATCTCGGTGTTGTAAGCGCCGGGCAGCGCCGCCGGGTACGGCGGCAGCAGTTTCTGCACTTCGATGTATTGGGTCTGTGTGGTATTGATGGTCGCAGTGGTACCAAACGAAAGTTGTGCAGTGTCTGGCTCCAGCGCGCCACTGCCCAGCACCTCACAAGCCTTGTCGGCGGCGGCAGCGATCACCGTCAAACCTTGCGGCAGCCCCAAGGCCTCGGCGGCCTTCGCACTCAATCTGCCCAGCGGCGTTCCGGGCGCCGCCAAACGTGGCAGTTGCTCAGCGCGCACCGCGATCGCCTTCCATTTGAAATCGGACGGTTTCGCCCACGTCAGATTCTTGTAGTCGAACGGCACATAGCCGACCTGACAGCCGGACGAGTCCACGTACTCGCCGATCAGACGATGCGTCAGGAATCCGGACAGAAAAAGATATTTTTTCGTGTCGCCCCACAACGCCGGTTCGTTCTGCGCCAGCCAGTTGGCCTCGGCCTGCACTTGAAGGTTGTGGATCAGGTCATCGGCGCGAGCAAGCTTGAACAGCGTGGCCCACAACGGCCCCATCGGCGGCGGGCGGGTACAGCGGCGCTGATCCAGCCACAGGATCGCCGGTCGCAGCACGCGACCCGCATCATCAAGACAGACCATGCTGGCGCGCTGCGTCGTGAGCGCGAGACCGGATATCTCGTGTGGCTTGACTGCGCCGGACAGCCACAACTCGCGAACCGCTGCGGCCAGCTCGTTCCAATACAGCTCGGGGTTCTGCTCGGCCCAACCCGGCTGCGGCGAGGTGTAGGTGGGCTCGAACACACGCTGCGCCTTGGCGATCAGTCTGCCCTGCGCGTCAAACACGATCGCGCGCACGCTTTGCGTGCCCACATCCAGCGCCAGCAGACGGTGCGCGCTCACGCCAGATGCTCCGGCGAATGCTGACGTTGCCAGTAGTCGAGGTAGCGCGACTTTTCCTGCTGCCAGCGCGCATCGTCCCAGCCCAGTTCGGATCTGCAGATTTCCGCAACGCGGTCCAGCACCGCCTCACCACCCTGTGGCAACAGCAGCCCCATGCGCGTGCGCCGCATCATCAGATCATCGAGATGATGCACCTGCTCGTTTCGTGCGGAATGACGCAATTGTTCCCAGTCGTTCATCACCAGCGCGGATCTTTTGAATACCGATTCATCAGCGGCCGGTGCTAGATCCGTTCGTTGTTTCGCGGCTTCGCGCAGCGCTTGCCGCGCGGTGACGCGGAACGTCGTCAGTTTGCCGCCGGTGATGCCGACCAGCCCCGGCTCGCTCCACATCGCCGACTCGCGCGATTCGGCCGAAGGATCATGCTTGCCGCTGGCCACCACCGGCCGTATGCCCGCGTAAGTGCTGATGGCATCACCCGCCGTCAATCGCAGCGACGGAAATTGATGCGCCAATCCGTCCAACAGGTACCGGGCCTCGTCCTGACTCATGCGGGGTGCATGCAGATCACCGTCGTGATCGAGATCGGTCGTGCCATACAGGGCCGCGCCTTGCCACGGATACACGAATACCGGCCGCTGATCCTTGGGATGCAACCACGACACTGCGCGCTGGATCGGAAGTTTCTCGATTGGAAACACAAAGTGACTGCCGCGCAGGGGCCGCAGCTTCGGCGACGCCCCGCCCCAGTCCCCCGCGAACACGCCGGTGGCGTTGATGACCATCGCCGTCTCGATGCGACGACCGTCAGCCAGTGAGATGCCACGGACGTGATTGCGCTCTCGCCACGGCTGTGCGGCGGTGTAATTGCACGCCGTTCCGCCCTCGCCAACCGCCTCGAAGATCAGCCGCAGCACCAGACGCGCATCGTCGGTGCGAGCGTCGTCGTAGGCCACCGCGCCGAGCAGACCGTCCTGACGCAGATGCGGTTCATGCAGCAGCGTCTGACGGTCATCGAGCCAGCGCGACGAAGCGACACCCGCCATACGGTCGTAGAGCCATAGGCCCAGGCGCATCGTTACCTTGCCCGGTTTGCGGCCTTGATAGATCGGCATCAAGAATGGCTGGCGCTCTACGAGCCCGGGGGCTTCATTCATCAGACGTTGCCGCTCGCGTACGGATTCCAGCGTCAGCCGCCATTCGCCGGTCTTGAGGTAACGCAAGCCGCCGTGCACCAGCTTGGACGACCACGACGAAGTGCCCGAGGCGTAGTCGTTTTTCTCCACCAGCAGAACCCTGGCGCCGGTTTTGACTGCTTCGCGGAAAATTCCGGCGCCGGTGATGCCGCCGCCGACGACAACCAGATCGTAGTGGTCGGCTAGCACTACACGAACAACTTGCCGGGATTCATCATGCCGCCGGGATCCAGCTCACGCGCCATGGCACGGATCAGATCCAAGCCCAGTGCGCCTTTTTCCGCAGCCAGATAAGGCGCGTGATCCACTCCGACGCCGTGCTGATGCGAGATGGTACCGCCGACGTCGACGATTGCCTGCGAGACGCGAGTCTTGAGTTTCTTCCAGCGCTCGTAATCCGCGTCGTGAGAACCCGCGGAGCGATAGACAAACGTCGAATAAATGCTGCATCCCTGTCGGTAGACGTGAGACAGGTGGGTGAACACATGCACGTTCTCGTTTTCGGCGGCCAGCGCATCGCGTGCTGCGGCTTCGATGGCGTTCATCAGGACCGTCGCCTTCGGCCAGTTGATGCTGCTTTCTGCCGTATCGGCCGCGTAGCCGGCCTCCCACAGCGAGTTGCGCAGGTAGGGCCCGCGGAAACGATTCTTCGCCCAACCCTTGCCGATGGATTTTCCGATGCCGACACCCTGGAAGCGCCGGCAGATGGCGAGCGTCTGTCGCAACAGGCGCCGCACTTCGTGTGCATTGCCGGTAATGCCCGCCATCAGCATGCACTGCCCCTGCGCAATGCCGCGAAAACCCAGATAGCGCTGCAGCCAGACAATCAGTTTGTCGTGGCCTGACAGGGCCAATTGTGTCTCAGTTTCAATCGGGTTCGACAGGCGCAGCATCGACAGTGGCACGTCTTCCTGAACCAGCGCGCGCACGGCGGAAAGGCCCGCGTCCCAGGACGGAAAGAAGATGGCATGGAAATCGTCGCGCTCCGGCAAACGCCGGATGCGCGTAGTGACCTCGGTGAGCAAACCCAATCGTCCCTCGGAGCCCATCAAGGCTTCGCGCAGATCCGGGCCTGCGGAAGATGCCGGAACGCCGCCGATATTCAACTCGCCGCGCGGCGTCACCAGTCGTCCTGACGCAAACAGATTTTCAATACGGCCATAACGATACGACTGCTGGCCGCTGGAGCGCGTCACCACCCAGCCCCCTAGTGTCGAAAGTTCGTAGGATTGCGGAAAATGCCCGAGCAGGTAGCCCTGCCCGCGCAGCTGCGCCTCGATCTGCGGCCCCGGCGTGCCCGCACCAAAGCGCGCGAGCATCGCGACCTCGTCCACGCTCATCAGCCGATTCATCTTTTCCAGCGAGATGTTCACCACCGGCCGGTCACCCGCCGGCACGTTCAGATGCCCGACCACACTAGTGCCGCCGCCATAGGGAATCACGATGGCGCCGAGTTTTTTCGCCTCGCTGAGCGCCGCCGCCACTTCCTCGTGCGTGGAGGGGCAAGCCACGGCATCTGCGTAAGGACCCATGTGACCCGCGCGCATCGCCAGCAGGTCCGGCAGGCTCTGCCCGCGCGCGTGATCCAGCCGCAGCGCCGCATCCGTATCGAACAGCGCCGAACGTTCGAGTTTTGATTCCGGCACTGCGCGCACAACCTGCTCGCGTGTCACATCGCGGGGCGGCGTACCCGTGCCGATCCGCGCGCGCAGAAATTCACGCGCGGCATCGGTCAGTGGAAAAGAATTGGCGTCATCGCCCCAGCCGTTCCAGCGTCTCATGGCACTCCCCGTATATGGGAAGTATAGGAAACCTGTTTAGGCGGCGCGCGAAGTCGGGAAAAGCGCTTGCAGGCCGGCGACCGTCACGCAGGGCGCACCCGCCAGCGAGCCCTTGAGCACCTGCACCGGATGCTGCGGCTCACCGAGTGAATCCAGCACCGCCAGCGCCGCCGCAAAATCCTGCTTCTCGGTGTCACCATTAAAGGTGATGACGGTGGCCACGCCAGCGCCGGTCGCCGCCTTGAGGCCGATGGCGGAATCTTCCACGGCCAGACATTCGTCAGGTCGCAACTGCAAGTTCTTCAGCGCGGCCTTGTACAGATCCGGCGCGGGTTTCTTGCGCGCCACATCTTCGCCGCAGACGATCGTGTCGAGTGCGTTGACCAGTGTCTCGCCGAGGCTATAGCGCAGGATCGGTTTCAGACTGGCGCGGCTGGCGTTGGTGACCAGCCCGATCTTCAACCCCGCGTCTCGGGCCTCGCGCATCAGTCGCGCGACACCGGGCCGTAATGGAATCTGCCCGCGTCGCAGCAGCCGCCTGAAATAACGCGATTTCAGACCATGCACGTGCGCAACCCAGGCTTCAGTGCTTTCGCCCACCGCGTCCGCGTGTTCGCCGAGTTCCGGCTGATAACGATCCAGAAAATGATTCAGCCGTTCCTTGCCGCCGGGTTGACGCAACAGCTTGCGGTACAGCTTGGGACCCCAGCGAAACGTCAGGCCGAGCTTGCGGAAGGCCCGGTTGTAGGCCTTGCGGTGGCCGTCAGACTCGGTGTCGGCCAAGGTGCCATCCACGTCAAATAAAATCGCCCGCAATTGCATGAGTTATTTTAGCGCGCTGAATGAATCCATCGCCCGGCATGGCCTACCGCGGACGTTTTGCACCGACTCCATCGGGAGCCCTGCATCTGGGCTCCTTGGTGACCGCACTGGCCGGCTACCTGCAGGCCAGATCGCAGCAGGGACTGTGGCTGCTGCGGATGGATGATCTGGATCGGCCACGTTGCGTAGCCGGTGCCGACACCGAAATCCTGCGTCAACTCGAAGCCCACGGGCTGCATTGGGACGAACCGGTTCGCTATCAATCCGCGCATGAGGACGACTATCGCGCGGCACTGGAATCGTTGCGTGCGAATGATGTGTTGTATCCATGTCACTGCACTCGCAACCAACTGGCGCACGATTCCTTCACCGGACCCGATGGACCGGTTTATTCCGGGCGCTGCCGCAAGACCGTGGCATGGGCGGAGCCGCACGCATTGCGCCTGAAACTAGCTCCCAGGATGACGCTAAGTCTCGACGATGGCTGGCAGGGATCTATGGTCCGCCGGTCCCGCCGAGACATCGGCGACTTTGTCGTACGCCGCGCTGACGGTCAGATCGCCTATCAGCTCGCCTGCGTCGTTGATGAGGCGGCGATGGGGATTACCGAGGTGGTGCGTGGCGCCGACCTGATCGGTTCATCGTTCCGTCAGATCGCGCTGATGCAGCAGTTGGGTCATACGGCGCCACGCTATCGGCACCTGGCGGTGCTGGTTGACCGGAACGGTCGCAAGCTCTCGAAGCAAAATCACGCGGCGGCCATCCGTAACCAAAACGCCTCAGAAAACCTCGTTACCTGTCTGCGGCTCCTCGCTCAGAACCCGCCACCCGACTCACTGTGTCTGGAAACACCCGAAACGCTGATGCGCTGGGCCATCAGGCACTGGAACCCCGGCCTGGTCCCCAAGAGACAAATCATCCCTATTCATGGTGCAGCGCAGCAGCTTCTGGCATGATTCTCTTTTGCACTGCACCATTTTTATATGAGCGAGCCAACCGCCGAACGCGTCATCAAGAAATATCCGAATCGCCGCCTTTACGATACGGAAATCAGCCGCTACATCACCCTCGAAGAAGTACGCCAACTGGTACTGCAAGGTGCCAGTTTCCGCGTGCTGGACAAGAACACAGACGAGGACATCACCCGCAGCATCCTGTTGCTGGTGATTGCCGAACAGGAAGCCGGTGGCAACCCGATCTTCAAGGTCGAACTGCTGCGCCACATCATCCGCTTCTACGGCGATCCGATGCAGACCAGCATCAGCCGCTATCTCGAACTGTCCATGCAGCTGTTTACCGAGCAGCAATCGCGCTTCACCGATCAGCTGCGACAACTGTTGGGCCACGCCGCACAGTCGCCCTTGCAGACGCTGCGTGAGATGGCCGAGCACCAGATGCCGATCTGGAAAACCGTCCGCAAGGAATTCCTCAAAAACCTGAGCCGAGCCAAGTCGATACGAACTGGCAAAAAAACACTGGTCGCTGAATCAGCGCCAGACGCAGAAGAAACACCGTAGTTTCTATAATAAATGACGTTTCTGTCATGAAACGTTAGTTTATTTACAACTTATTGTAATTAAACGATTTATTATGTTTATGTTTTTATTGACAACGTCAATATCAATCTTTATACTGCACCGCAACATAAATCGGAAACAAAAAAGCCCAGATGATCTGGGCTCGAATTTTGCTCCGGTTTGACCCGTCTCCTCCAGAAAGGCCTAGTGCCTTTCTCGCACTTGCCCCCCGGTTAACCCCGGGGGGCTCTTTTTTTCTACGGTCAAAACCGAAAGTAAAACGGAGCGGTCTTCAAGCCGCTGCCGTGCACCCCCAAAACTATACCGCGTCTGGTGTGGCCACCGCTTTCATGGACAGGCGGATGCGGCCCTGTTTGTCCACCTCGAGTACCTTGACGCGAACGATGTCGCCTTCGGACAGCTCATCCGAAACGTTCTCGACGCGCTTCTCGGAAATCTGTGAAACGTGAACCAGTCCGTCCTTGCCCGGCAGAATGGTCACGAACGCACCGAAGTCCATCAGCTTGGCAACGCGGCCTTCGTAAATCTCGCCGACCTGCACATCGCGCGTCAGCGCCATGATGCGGGCAATACAGGCTTCAGCGGCTTTGCCGTCCACCGCGGCGACCTTGATGGTGCCGTCTTCCTCGATATCGATCTCGGTGCCGGTTTCGGTCTGCAGCGCCTTGATGGTGGCGCCGCCCTTGCCGATGACGTCGCGGATACGCTCGGGATTGATCTTGACGATGCTGATGCGCGGCGCGAACGGCGACAGGTCCGTGCGTGGCGCGGTGATGACCTTGTTCATCTCACCGAGAATGTGCAGACGGGCGGCTTTGGCCTGCTCCAGCGCCTGCTTCATGATCTCGCCGGTGATGCCGGCGATCTTGATGTCCATCTGCAGCGCGGTGATGCCGTCCTTGGTGCCCGCGACCTTGAAGTCCATGTCGCCAAGGTGATCTTCGTCGCCGAGGATGTCAGTCAGTACCGCCCAGCGTGAGCCTTCGAGGATCAGGCCCATCGCCACGCCGGCGACCGGCGCCTTGATCGGCACGCCGGCGTCCATCAGTGACAGACAGGCGCCGCAAACCGAGGCCATCGAACTGGAGCCGTTGGATTCGGTGACTTCCGAAACCACGCGCAGCACATAAGGGAATTCGGTCTTCAGGTCCGGCAACACCGCGGCAACGCCACGCTTGGCCAGACGGCCGTGGCCGATCTCGCGGCGCTTCGGCGCGTTCATGCGGCCGGTTTCGCCAACACAGTACGGAGGGAAGTTGTAATGGAACATGAAGGTGTCGTGCCACTCGCCTTCAATCGCGTCCATGATCTGGTAATCCTTGCTGGTGCCGAGCGTGGTCACCGCAATCACCTGGGTCTCGCCACGCGTGAACACGGCGGAGCCGTGCGTGCGCGGCAGGATGCCGGTGCCGACCGTGATCGGCCGCACCGTGAACTTGTCGCGACCGTCAATGCGCGGCTGACCGTCGAGAACCCGGTTGCGAACGATCTTGGCTTCCAGATCGCCCATCGCCGAATAGACCTCGTTCTCGGTGAATGCGGCGTCGGCCGCGCGGGCGGCGACGGCGGCGTCACGCACTTCGTCCAGTTTGGCGTAACGCGTCTGCTTGTCGGTGAAGGTGTAGGCCTGCGCGAGCGCGGCTTCGTGCTTGCTGACGAACGCCTTGACCACGCTGGTGTCGGCGGCCTTCCAGTCCCACTTCGGCTTGCCAACCTTGCCCGCCAGTTCGTTGATGGCCTTGACTGCGGCCTGCATCTGCTCGTGGCCGAACAGCACCGCGCCGAGCATGACCTGCTCGGTCAGCATCTTGGCTTCGGACTCGACCATCAGCACGGCGTCCTTGGTGCCGGCGACGACCAGATCCAGACTCGATTCCTTGAGCTGGCTCGCTGACGGGTTCAGCACGTACTGGCTGTTGACATAGCCGACGCGCGCAGCGCCGATCGGGCCCATGAACGGCACGCCCGAGAGGGCGACGACCGCAGAGGCGCCGATCATCGCGGGGATATCGCCGTTGACTTCCGGATTGAGCGACATCACGGTCGCGGTGATCTGCACTTCGTTAAGAAAACCTTCCGGGAACAGCGGACGCAGCGGACGGTCGATCAGGCGCGAGGTCAGGGTTTCCTTCTCGGTCGGACGGCCTTCGCGCTTGAAGAAACCACCGGGAATGCGGCCGCCAGCGTAGAAGCGCTCCATGTAATCCACGGTCAGCGGGAAGAAATCCTGGCCGGGTTTGACATCCTTGCGGCTGACGCAGGTGACCAGCACCACGGTGTCCCCCATGGTGACGGTGACGGCGCCGTGGGCCTGACGGGCGATGTGGCCGGTCTCGATGGAGACGCTGTGCGCGCCGTACTGGAAGGAAACTTTGGTGGGGGCTGCGGGAAAGGACATGAGGCTCTCGATCGACTTGATGCTGATTAAAAAACGGGGGACGAAACGAAAAACGCCGCTGCTAGCGGCGCAGACCGAGGTCGGTAATCAGTTTCTGGTAGCTGTCAGCGTTTTTGCGCTTGAGGTAATCCAGCAGCTTGCGGCGCTGGTTGACCATCATCAGCAGGCCGCGACGGCCGTGATGATCCTTGAGATTTTTTTCGAAATGCGGGCCGAGGGACTTGATGCGCTCGGACAACAATGCAATCTGCACTTCGGGGGAACCGGTATCGCTCTTGCCGCGCTGGAACTTGCTGACGACGGTACGCTTCTGCTCAATACTGACTGGCATTTCTTGAAACTCCGCTGAACTTGAGAATTTGGGGTCTTTGTAAGGCGCGGCATTCTAGCGGCGTAACCGTTCCTTCACAAGTAAAAACGGCCTGTTTTTAGCAAGTTGCAATGCCACCCGCTAGGGCCGTTTTCGACGGTGGGCTCAAAACGGCCTGAAAGTGCTCAGCGGGTGACGCGCCCTAGGTGGTGTTGATCATCCAGCGACGGGGGGTCAACTGACCTGAAACGTCCAGCAGGCCGATCCCCAGCAGCACGCCTGTTTCGCTCAACACCACCACGTCCCCCACAGGTTCGGAAGCAGTGACCTGCACTGCCTGGCCCTGTTTGAGTCGGCGCTGCTGATCGGCGTTGACCACAAGCTGCGGACGATGCGCCAGCGCGCTGGTGAGCGGCAACAGCAAGCCATCGAGCGCTTGAACGCCCTGCTCGGCGGTCTGCTCCAGCACGTCCAGCGTCACCATCTGCGGGTTCGTGAATGGACTCAACTCCATACGTCGCAGTACCGTGACGTGGGCGCACTGGCCCAGCGCACCGGCGAGATCCTCGACCAGTGCGCGGATGTAAGTGCCTTTGGTGCAACTCACATCCAACTCGAAAAATGGCGGCTCAAAGGCGAGCAGCTCCAGCCTGCGGATGACGATGTCGCGCGGCTCACGTGGCACTTCCTCACCCCGACGCGCCAAGTCATAGAGCCGCTCGCCTTGATGCTTCAACGCCGAGACCATCGGCGGAATTTGCTTCAGCGCGCCGGTGAATTTCGGGATTTGTGCTGCGAGATCGGCTCGCTGGACCCGACCCGCATCGGATCTCGATAGCACCTCGCCTTCAGCGTCGGCGGTGTTGGTTTTCTCGCCCAACTTGGCGCGGACGACATAGCGTTTGTCCGCATCCAGCAGATAACCGCTGAGCTTGGTCGCTTCACCGAAGCAAATCGGCAGCAGCCCTGTCGCCAGGGGATCAAGGCTGCCGGTGTGCCCGGCCTTTTCCGCCTGAAAGATGCGTTTGGCCCGCTGCAAGGCCTGATTGGAAGTGCAGCCCGCAGGCTTGTCCAGCAACAAAATGCCATGCACCGCACGCCGCGGCCGCTTCATTTTTTCGGCGTTTCGTCTTCGTGATTGCGCTGATCCGTCATCACCGCCTGACGGATCAATCCGTGGATGCGGTCGCCTTCGGCAAGCGCATGATCGACCCGGAAATGCAGCACCGGGATGCTGCGCAGCTTCAGACGTTTGCCCAGACTGTGCCGGAGCAAACCGGCCGCATGGTTGAGGACCTTGACCGCTTCGGCAGGATCGGCCTTGAGGGCGAGTTGGCTGATCTTGATGGTGGCATTGCGCATGTCCGGTGCCACATCCACCTCGGTCACCGTGACCAGCGCCAGCCGGGGATCGTTCATCTCGTCCCGGATCATTTCGGTCAGCTCGCGCTGCAGCTGAGCGTTGATCCTCAGCTTGCGCGGGTACTCTCTTGGCATGACGCGCGATTAAACGGTGGCCGAAACCTTGCGCTGCACTTCGATCTTGGCGAAGCACTCGATCGAATCGCCGGCCTTGATGTCGTTGTAATTTTTCACGCCAATACCGCACTCGGTGCCGGACTCGACTTTCTGCACGTCATCCTTGAAGCGGCGCAGCGAATCCAGTTCGCCTTCGAAAATCACCACGTTGTTGCGCAACACGCGCACCGGCAGGCTGCGGCGCACTTCGCCTTCCATCACCAGACAGCCGGCAATGGCGCCGAACTTGCTGGAGCGGAACACGTCGCGCACTTCGGCGGTGCCGACGATCTGCTCGCGGATCTCCATGCCCAGCAGGCCCTGAATGGCGCTGGAGACATCGTCGATCAATTCGTAAATGATGCTGTAGTAACGCACGTCGACGCCGGCTTCCTGCAGGCGTTTACGCGCGGTGGCTTCGGCACGGGCATTGAAGCCGATGATGATGGCCTTGGACGCCAGCGCCAGATCCACATCGGATTCGGTGATGCCACCGACCGTGGCCGAAACGATCACCACGCGCACTTCCGCGGACGGCAGTTTGCGCAGCGCTTCGGTGATGGCTTCCATCGAGCCTTGCACGTCGGCGCGCACCATCAGGTTCAAGGTCTTGCTCGTCCCCTCGCCCATCCTGGCGAAGACCTGTTCCATGCGTACCGCCTGGTTATGGGCCAGCTTGGTCTCGCGTTGACGCACCAGGCGAATCTCGGCCAGTTCACGCGCTTTGCGCTCGTCCGCCACGACGACCACATCGTCGCCCGCATCCGGTACGCCTGAAAGTCCCAGTACCTGCACGGGAATGGAAGGCCCGGCTTCCTTCACCGGCTTGCCCGCTTCATCAAACATGGCGCGCACGCGGCCGAAATGCGGGCCGGTGAGAATCACATCGCCCTGGTGCAGCGTGCCGGAGCGGACCAGAATCGTCGCCACCGCGCCGCGCCCCTTCTCCAGCGAAGATTCGATGATCGCGCCTTTCGCGGGCGTATCAATCGCTGCCTTGAGTTCAAGCACTTCGGCTTGCAGCAACACCGCTTCCAGCAGTTCGGCGACGCCGTTACCCGTCTGCGCTGACACCGGAACCACCTGGACTTCGCCGCCAAAATCTTCAGCGACGACTTCTTCCTTGAGCAGGTCGTTCTTGACCTTGTCGGCGTTGGCCTCGTGCTTGTCCATCTTGGTCACGGCAACGACCATCGGCACTTTTGCGGCCTTGGCGTGCTGGATGGCTTCCTTGGTCTGCGGCATCACGCTGTCGTCGCCCGCAACGACGAGGATCACGATGTCGGTCAGCTGCGCGCCACGCGCACGCATGCGCGTGAACGCGGCGTGGCCGGGCGTATCGAGGAAAGTGATGACGCCCTTCGGCGTCTGCACGTGGTAGGCACCGATGTGCTGAGTGATGCCGCCGGCTTCGCCTGCAGCGACGCGGGTCTTGCGGATGTAATCGAGCAGCGAAGTCTTGCCATGGTCGACATGGCCCATCACGGTGACAATGGGTGCACGAAGTGTGGTCAGCGCATCCTTGTTCTCACCCGTCACCGCCTGAATCAGGCTTTCTTCGGCGTCGCTGGCTTTCACCGGCTTGGCCTTGTGGCCCATCTCCTCGATCGCCAGTTGCGCCGTGGTCTGGTCGATGGACTGGTTGATGGTGACCATCACGCCCATGCCCATCAGCACCTTGATCAGCTCGATGCTCTTGACCGCCATGCGGTTGGCGAGCTCGCCGACCATGATGAATTCCGGAATCTCGATCTCGCGCACCTGCGGTGCGACCGGTTTCTCGAACGCATGCTGCGTATCCACCTGGATATTGCTGGCGGCGATCGCCGCACGTCGCGTCTTGCGGTCAGGACGTCCGGGCCGGATCGCCTTGCCACGCGAAGCGATGTTGGACTCGCGATGCGCGCGCTCGCGTTCTTCCTTGGTCTGAGCGGGGCGCTCGATGGAGCGACGCAGGTTTTCCTCGGCGCGCTTGCGTTGCGCCTCGGCTTCGATGCGTGCCGGATCGGTCGGCGCCAGCTTGGCGGTCTCGCTCAGCAGTTTCTGCGCTTCGAGTGCGGCACGCTTGCGGGCCTCCTCGTCTTCGCGCATGCGTTTTTCGGCTTCGTCCTGATGGCGCTTGGCTTCTGCCGCAGCCGCCGCGTGCGCCGTGGCCTCGCGTTCGGCCTGCTCTTTGGCGGCTTCAGCGGCTTCGGCGGCGGAAAGCTCTTCACCTGCCGCATCGCGCTTCACATAAGTGCGACGTTTCTGCACCACGACGCTGACCGTCTTGGCGGTGGCGCCACGGCCAGCCCCCAGCTTGATCTCGCTGGTTTCCTTGCGCTTCAGCGTGATGCGCTTCGGCTCACCGGCGGCGGGCGTTGTTCCTGCACGGGTTTTCTGCTTGAGATACGTCAGCAGCGCGAGCTTGTCTTCCCCCGTGATCGCCGAGGCAGCATCCTTGACTGAGACGCCCGCTTCTTTGAGCTGCCCCAGCAGCTCATCCAGAGGCCGGTTCAGCTCCTTGGCAAAATCCTTGACGGTGGTTGACATGGTCACGCGCGCCTTAGGCGTAAACCTTGGAACGCGCGGCCATGATCAGATCCGATGCGCGCTTCTCATCCAGTTTGATCTTTTCGAGCAACTCGTCGGTCGCCAGGTCCGCCAGATTCTCGGCGCTGACGATACCGTGCTCCGCCAGCTTGTAGGCGAGGTCTTCATCCATGCCTTCGATCGCCAGCAACTCTTCGGTCGGTTTGTGATCTGCCGCGTTCTCGGCCTTGGCGATGGCCTTGGTCAGCAGCACGTCGCGCGCACGCGTACGCAGCTCTTCGACGATGTCTTCGTCGAACTCTTCGATCTCCACCAATTCGCTGGCCGGCACATAGGCGACTTCTTCCAGCGTGGTGAAGCCTTCACGCACCAGAATGGCAGCGACGTCTTCGTCCACGCCCATCTGCTCGACGAACAGTTTCAGCAGCGAACTGCTTTCGGTCTGGCTCTTTTCCTGAGCCTCGGCTGCCGTCATCACATTCAGCACCCAGCCCGTCAGCTCTGAAGCCAGACGCACGTTCTGTCCCCCGCGGCCGATCGCCTGCGCCAGCTTGTCTTCGGCCACGGCGATGGACATCGCATGGGCCTCTTCGTCGACGACGATGGATTCGACTTCCGCCGGCGCCATCGCGTTGATCACGAACTGCGCCGGATTGTCGTCCCACGGCACGATGTCGATGCGCTCGCCAGCCAGTTCATTGGACACGCTCTGCACGCGCGAACCGCGCATGCCGACGCAGGCCCCGACCGGATCGATGCGCTTGTCCTTGGCCTTGACCGCGATCTTGGCGCGCAGGCCCGCGTCACGCGCGGCGCCCTTGAGTTCGATCAGGCCCTGCGCGATCTCCGGCACTTCGAGCTTGAACAGCTCCATCAGGAATTTCGGGCTGGTGCGCGACAGGAACAGCTGCGGCCCCCGCAATTCGGTACGCACGTCTTCGAGATAGCCGCGCACACGGTCGCCAGGGCGCAACGGCTCGCGACCGATCACGCCTTCACGCGGGATGATCGCTTCGGTGGTGCCGCCCAGATCCACGATCACTGCGCCTTTTTCCAGACGCTTGACCAGACCGGTCAGCAATTCGCCGATACGGTGGTGGTACTGCTCGACGATCTGCGCGCGCTCGGCTTCGCGCACTTTCTGCACGATGACCTGCTTGGCGGCTTGCGCGGAGATACGGCCGAACTCGACGTTCTCGAGTTTTTCCTCGATGGTCTCACCGACCTGAACGCCGGGCTTGCGCTCCTGCGCCACGCTGTAATCCACATGGCGATAGGGCGACTCAAAATTGGGGTCTTCGTCTTCCAGCACCGTCCAGCGGCGAAAGGTTTCGTAGTCGCCGCTGACGCGATCAATATTCACGTAGACGTCGAATTCCTCGCCATGCGCGTGGCGTTTCTTGGCCGCCGAGGCCATGGCGAGTTCGATCGCCTGGAAAATGATTTCTTTCTCGACGCCTTTCTCGTTGGAAAGGGCGTCCACCATCAGCAGGATGTTCTTGTTCATGCGTTATCCACTCGTTTGCGCATCAGTTCATCGTAATCCGGTGACAACCGAGCCCGCTCGATGTTGCTGAGCAAAAACTCGAACGCACCTTGTTCGGTTTTCAGTTGCACCGCCTCGCCCTGCATGCCTTGCAGTTCACCCTCGAAACGGCGCCGGTTGTTCACGCCCGGCGCTTGCAGCAGCACTTCCACGTTCTGGCCCTTGAAACGTTCGAAATGTTCCGGCTTGACCAGCGGACGGTCCACCCCGGGCGAAGACACTTCAAGCTGATAGTTCTGCGGGATCGGATCCTCGACATCCAGAATGCCCGCCACTTCACGGCTCACTGATTCGCAATCGCCCAGCGTGACACCGTTCGGCGAATCAATGAACAGGCGCAGCGTGCCCGCCCCGCCGTGCGGGTGATATTCCAGCAATACCAGTTCGTAACCCATCGCCGTGACGACGGGCTCCAGCATCGTGTTCAATTTGTCCTGTAACGCCATATGCGAGAAACAAAAAAGGGCCCCGTGAGGCCCTGGTTGTTAAAGCACCAGTTAAATCTGAAAAACTTGGTAGCGGGGGTAGGATTTGAACCTACGACCTTCGGGTTATGAGCCCGACGAGCTGCCAGACTGCTCTACCCCGCACCGTGGGCGCGCATCATAGTGAGTCAGGGCATCGGCGGCAAGGGCAAAGCCCTGAAAATACCCAAAAAAAACTAAGCCGCCCTGCGGCGGCTTACTTCATCTGGTGCCCTTAGAGAGACTCGAACTCCCATGCCTTTCGGCGCTACCACCTCAAGGTAGTGTGTCTACCAATTCCACCATAAGGGCAATGATTCGTTGAAGTTTACTCGGGTACTTTCGGCGTGGTGTCGGTCGGCGCCACGGCAGCAGGCACTTCTATCACTGGCGCATCCACCTTGGCAGGCATTTCAGCCGTCGGCTTTGCCACCGCATCCATGACGCTGGATTCCTTCTTCTGGCCGTGAACCACATAGGCCAGCGACAGGCTGGTGAGGAAAAACAGCGCGGCCAGCACGCCGGTCGCGCGCGACAGGAAATTGGCCGAGCCACGCGAGCCGAACACCGTGCCCGAGGCTCCGCTGCCGAACGCCGCGCCGGCATCGGCACCCTTGCCGTGCTGGATCAGGATAAATCCGATCAGCGCCACTGACACCAGAACCTGCACCACCACCAGAACCGTAAACATAAAACTCCTGAATTACTTACCTTTCATCTGCGCGGCTGCGCAGATCGCCAGAAACTCATCTGCCTTGAGGGAAGCTCCGCCAATCAGCCCACCGTCGACATCCGAGCAGGAAAAAAGGGCTTGAGCGTTGTCCGATTTGACGCTGCCGCCATAGAGCAGCCGCAAAACGCGCGCGATATTACCATCGCGCGCCGCCAGTTGTGAACGCAAAAACGCATGGGCGGACTGGGCCTGCTCGGTACTCGCGGTCTTGCCCGTGCCAATCGCCCACACCGGCTCATAGGCGATGACGGCGTTGAAAAACGCAGCAATGCCACTCAAGTCAACAACGGCAGCGAGTTGGCGACTGAGCACGCTTTCAGTCTGACCCGCTTCACGTTCCTGCAGGGTCTCCCCCACACACAACACCGGCGTCAGCCCCAAAACCTGCGCGGTTTTGAACTTGCGCGCGACGACAGCATCGGTTTCGCCGTACAGCGCCCGCCGCTCGGAGTGTCCGACGAGGACGTAGCGGCAACCGATCTCTTTCAACATGGCGCCATGAATCTCGCCGGTGAAAGCGCCAGGCTTGTCCTGTTCACAGAGATTCTGTGCACCCAACAGCACCGCGTGGCCTGCAAGCGCGGAAGCCACAGACTCCAGGTGCACATGAGACGGGCACACCACGACCTCGACGTCCGGCGATTTGGAAACGCCTGCAACAAGCCCCTGCAGCAGCGCCATGTTGGCGACACGACTGCCGTTCATTTTCCAGTTGCCTGCGACCAGGCGCTTGCGCGCGTTCATTTCGTCACCCGGCGGACTGCATCCGCGATGGTCGCTGCGCTCTGCTGCGCCAGCTTCATGTCGTCCGCTTCGACCATGACGCGGATCAAGGGCTCCGTACCGGACGCGCGCAACAGCACGCGGCCACGCCCGGCCAGTTTTTTCACGATCACCGACTCAGATTTTCGAACGCTCGTGTTTTCGAGCAGCGCCTTGGCATTGGAACTGACTCGCACATTGACCAGCACCTGCGGGTGCTTGTGCATACCCTTCAGGGCTTTTGCAATCGTCGCCTTGGATTCGAGCAAGGCGGCGAGCACTTGCAACGCTGTCACCGTGCCATCGCCGGACGTGGTGCGATCCAGACACAGCGTGTGACCGGAGGTTTCGCCGCCGAGCGTGCCGTCCCTGGCCTTCAAGCGCTCGAGCACGTAACGGTCGCCGACGTTCGCACGCTCAAAATCCAATCCGAGTTTCTCCAGCGCCTGCTCGAGACCTAGATTACTCATCAGCGTGCCGACCACGGGACCCCGCAGAGTGCCGTGCTGCTTGCGGTTGCGCGCGATGAGGTAAAGGATTTCATCACCGTCGACCGTTTGACCTTCAGCCGTCACCATCAAACAGCGGTCGGCGTCACCATCCAACGCGATGCCGAGATCTGCCTTGCGCTGAACCACGGTGCGCTTGAGCAGATCCAGATGGGTGGAGCCGCAATCCAGGTTGATGTTCAGGCCGTTCGGCTCGATGCCGATGGCATGAACCGTGGCACCGAGCTCGGCCAGCACCGCGGGCGCGGTTTTGTAGGCGGCGCCGTTCGCACAATCCACCACCAGGTTCATCCCGCGCAGATTCAGCGTCGACGGGAAAGTGCTTTTACAGAATTCGATATAGCGCCCTTGCGCATCCTCGATGCGGCGCGCGCGCCCCAGCTGGATGGATTCCACGCAACACATCTCGGCGTCCAGCATTTTCTCGATCTGCGCCTCCAGCGCATCCGGCAGTTTTTCGCCGTCGGCGCCAAAAAACTTCACGCCGTTGTCTTCATGCGGATTATGCGAGGCGGAAATCATCACGCCCGCCTGTGCGCGCAGGGCGCGGGTCAGGTAGGCCACACCCGGCGTCGGCAGCGGACCCAGCAGGTCGGCTTCCACACCCGCTGCGGCAAAGCCGGCCTCAAGCGCCGATTCCATCATGTAGCCGGAGCGGCGTGTGTCCTTGCCGATCAGCACACGGGCCCCGGTGGTCTTGGCCAGCACACATCCGGCGGCCCAACCCAGCTTCAATGCGAATTCCGGCGTGATGGGCGCCTGCCCCACGCGACCGCGGATACCGTCGGTGCCAAAATATTTACGGGTCACTTCACTCCTCTGATCGCGCAGCGCGAACCGCCGCAGCTGTTTTTATCGTTTCGACGGTGGGCCTGACGTCGTGCGTGCGAATTATGGACGCGCCCTGAAATACCGCAAGCGCAGCCGCGGCGAGGCCTGCATGAAGTCGCTGTTCCAGCGGCAACCCCAGCAATTGCTGGAACATGGACTTGCGCGACAGCCCGACCATTAAGGGCAGCCCCAGGCCCGCCAGCGCCCCAAGATTTCCGAGCAGGGCCAGGTTGTGCTGCAGGGATTTGCCGAAACCGAATCCGGGATCGAGCACGATGCGCTCGCGTGGGATTCCGATCTGTTCGCAGGCCTGTAGCCGCCTCGACAGAAAATCGCGGACCTCCTGTCTCACATCTTCATAGGCGGGTGATTTTTGCATGGTGCGCGGCTCGCCCTGCATGTGCATCAGGCACACCGCCGCCCCTGACTCACGTGCCACCTCCAGCGCACTTGGCGCGCGCAGGGCATTGACGTCGTTGATCAACCCGGCACCGGCGTTGACAGCGACGCGCATGACTGCCGGCTTCATCGTATCCACGGAAACCAGCACGTCGAGTTCACGCGACAGCCGCTCGATCACCGGAATCACGCGATCCAGTTCTTCCTGCTCGGACACCGGCTGCGCACCGGGACGGGTGGACTCGCCGCCGACGTCGATGATCACAGCGCCCTCGGTCGCCATCTCTCGCGCGTGATTCAGCGCCGCGTCCAGTTGTCGGTAACGTCCGCCATCGGAAAAAGAATCCGGCGTGACATTCAGCACGCCCATGACCACGGGCGCGCCTAGATCAAGGACGCGGGATTTACAGCGGAGCTGCACTACGTTGCAGCAGGCTTGGGCACGCCGGTGGGCTTGGCCTTGTCCGTGGCCGGCGCTGCGGGCGGTGCCGGCGGCTTGTCGCCCTGACTCCAGCCCTCGGGGTCACCGGGTTCCTCACCCTTCATGAGACGCGCGAGCTGATGCATGTCCAGGGTTTCGTACTTGATCAGTGCTTCGGCCATGGCGTGCAGCTTGACCAGATTTTCTTCGAGAATTGCTTTCGAGCGCTTGTAATTCGTATCCACGATCAGGCGGGTTTCCTGGTCGATGGTCTTCGCGGTTTCGTCGGCGACACTCTTGTGCTGGGTCACGCTGCGCCCCAGGAATACTTCGCCCTCGTCTTCGGCGTACGACAGCGGCCCCAGTTTTTCGGACATGCCGTACTTGGTCACCATGCTGCGGGCGATGGCGGTTGCGCGTTCAATGTCGTTGGACGCACCGGTCGTGACCTTATCCAGACCAAAAATGATTTCTTCGGCGATGCGGCCGCCAAAAAGAGAGCAGATCTGACTGTTGAGGCGCTGCTTGGTATAGCTGTAGCGGTCTTCCTCGGGCAGAAACATGGTCACGCCCAGCGCACGGCCGCGCGGGATGATGGTGACCTTGTAGACCGGATCGTGCGCCGGCACCGACAGCCCAACGATGGCATGTCCGGCCTCGTGGTACGCGGTGAGTTTTTTCTCGTCCTCGGACATCACCATCGAGCGCCGCTCGGCACCCATCATGATCTTGTCCTTGGCCTTCTCGAAATCGGTGTGCTCGACCAGACGCTTGTTGGCGCGCGCGGCGAACAGCGCTGCCTCGTTGACCAGGTTGGCGAGATCGGCGCCGGAGAACCCCGGTGTCGCGCGCGCGATGATTGAGGGCTGCACGCTGTCTGCCAGCGGCACCGCACGCATGTGGACTTTGAGAATCTGCTCGCGACCGCGCACATCGGGCAACGGCACCACGACCTGGCGGTCAAAGCGGCCCGGACGCAATAAGGCGGGATCGAGCACGTCGGGGCGGTTGGTGGCGGCGATGATGATCACGCCCTCGTTGCCCTCGAAGCCATCCATCTCCACCAGCAACTGGTTCAGGGTCTGCTCACGCTCGTCGTGACCGCCGCCGAGGCCGGCACCGCGATGGCGACCGACCGCGTCGATTTCATCAATGAAGATGATGCAGGGCGCATGCTTCTTGGCCTGCTCGAACATGTCGCGCACGCGCGAGGCGCCGACGCCGACAAACATCTCGACGAAGTCGGAGCCGGAAATCGTGAAGAAGGGCACCCCGGCTTCGCCGGCGATGGCCTTGGCCAGCAGGGTCTTGCCGGTACCGGGCGAACCGACCATCAGCACGCCACGCGGGATCTTGCCGCCGAGTTTCTGGAACTTGGCCGGATCCTTGAGGAAATCCACCAGTTCGCCGACTTCCTGCTTGGCTTCCTCGACACCGGCGACATCGTTAAAAGTCGTTTTTACCTGATCGGCGCTCAACATCCGCGCCTTCGACTTGCCGAAACTCATCGCGCCGCGACCACCCGCGCCGCCCTGCATCTGACGCATGAAGTACACCCAGACCGCGATCAGCAGCAGGATCGGGAAGGCGTTGAACAAAAGCTGCAGCAGGATCGGGGTCTGCTTGGGCGCCTCGCCGTCGAAACGCACACCCTGTTCGATCAGGGTGCCGACCATGGCGCGGTTGTCGGTCTCGGGACTGATCGTGGTGAAGCGTGAGCCACTCTTGAGTTGGCCGCGGATGTTCTGGCCTTCGATCAAAACCTGATCGACGTTGCCCTGTTTGACCTGGTCGAGGAACTCGGAGTACGCCAGCGCAGGCGTAGCTCCGGTCTTGCCAGCGAAGCTCTGGAACACGCCCATGAGCACCACCAGGATGACCACCCACAGCAACAGGTTCTTGACCAGATCGTTCACTTCATTCCTCACTGACGCCTTGCGGCGTCCCTAGACGATTCCACGTTACACCGCGCGCAGGTTGCGCGCCAGCAAATACACTTCTCTAGAACGGGGCCGCGAGGCTTTCGGTTTACGGATCGCCACCGACTCGAAACTCGCACGCACTTTTCTCAGATAATCATCAAATCCTTCGCCCTGGAACAGCTTGGTTAGAAATATCCCCTTGGGCTTGAGCCAGGTCCGCGCGAACTCCAGCGCCAATTCGCATAAGAGAATGGTCCCAACTTGATCGGCGGTGTTCACTCCAGTGATATTGGGGGCCATATCCGACAAAACAAGGTCTACGCGGGCACCCTCGCCGACCCGCGCTTCCAAGGCCTTCAGCACGGATTCCTCGCGAAAATCGCCACAGATGAAATCCACGCCCGGCAACGGGTCCATCGGCAAGATGTCCAACGCGATCAGCCGTCCCTTGGGGCCGAGCATCGGCCGCGCATATTGGCTCCAGGCACCCGGGGCCGCGCCCAGGTCAACGACGATCTGACCCTGGCGAAACAGCTTGTCGCGCTCGTTGATCTCCTTGAGCTTGAAAATCGCACGCGAACGAAAGCCCAGACGCCGCGCTTCCTGCACGTAATGATCGGCGATGTGCTCCGCGAGCCAGCGCTTGGAGCTGGCGGTCTTGTTCTTGCTCAGATGTATTGCACCCGCACGATTTCCAGCTCGCGCTCGCCGGCCGGCGTCTTCACCTGCGCGACGTCGCCCTCGGACTTGCCGATCAGCGCACGCGCGATCGGCGCATTGATCGAGATCATGCCTTTCTTGGAATCGGCCTCGTCCTCGCCGACGATCTGGTACTTCAGCTTCTCGTCGGTATCGACGTCGGCCAATTCCACGGTCGCGCCAAAAACCACCTTGCCGTTGGTTTTCAGGCTGCTGACGTCGACGATCTGGGCATTGGACAGCTTGGTCTCGATCTCGGCGATGCGCCCCTCGATGAAACTCTGCTGCTCCTTGGCCGCGTGATATTCCGCGTTCTCGCGCAGATCGCCGTGCGCGCGCGCCTCGGCGATGGCGGCAATGACTTTCGGCCGCGCCTCACTTTTCAGCGTGCGCAGCTCCGTACGCAGTTTCTCGGCACCACTCAGGGTCAATGGTATTCGGCTCATGGGTCGCGTCGGCCATAAGCCGATTCTTGAGAGTTGAAGGGGTCGCTAACGATACAACATCAGCGATAAAAAACATGTCGCCCCCTTGGGCGGGTCAAGCGAGCAGCGATTTATGCAGATCCTGCAGGCGGTTGACGTCGAGCTTGTCCAGATGGTCCATGGCCATCGCCGCGGCCAGTGCACCGGCCATCGTCGTGAAGTAACAGAGTTTGTGCTGGATCGCCGCGGCGCGGATCGAGCGCGAGGCCTCGATCGACTGCTTGCCTTCCGTGGTGTTCGCCACGAACTGGATCTCACCGCTGCGGATCATGTCGACGATATGCGGACGGCCCTGAGTAACCTTGTTCACGGTCTCGCAGTGGACGCCCGCGGCCTGGATCGCCGCGGAAGTGCCGCCAGTGGCCACCACCCTGAACTTCTTGGCGTTGAGCGTGCGCGCCAGTTCGACGGCTTTGGGCTTGTCTGCGTTGCGGACTGAGATGAATGCGGTGCCAGCACTCGGCACCGCCATGCCGCCGGCCAGCAAAGCCTTGTTGAAGGCCTCGCCGAACGCGGCGCCGACACCCATGACCTCACCGGTCGAACGCATCTCCGGCCCCAGCAGCGGATCAACACCGGGGAACTTGTTGAACGGGAAGATCGCTTCCTTGACCGAGAAATAGCGGGGGATAATTTCTCCCGCCACGCCTTGCGCCTTCAGACTCTGCCCCGCCATGCAGCGCGCGGCGATTTTCGCCAGCGGCCGGCCGGTGGCCTTCGATACGAATGGTGACGTGCGCGAAGCACGTGGATTCACTTCAAGCAGATAAACCTTGCTGCCCTGCACAGCAAATTGCGCATTCATCAGACCGACCACGTTCAACGCCTTGGCCAGCTTGACGATCTGGCCGCGGATCTCGTCCTGGATTTTTTTCGACAGCGAGTACGCCGGCAGCGAGCATGACGAATCGCCGGAATGCACGCCGGCTTCCTCGATGTGTTCCATGATGCCGCCGATGACGACGTCCTTGCCGTCGGCGAGTGCGTCCACATCCACTTCGATGGCGTTGTTGAGGAAGCGGTCAAGCAATACGGGCGAATCATTGGAGACCTTGACCGCTTCCGTCATGTAACGCTCGAGGTCTTCGTCGTCGTAGACGATCTCCATCGCGCGGCCACCGAGCACGTAACTCGGGCGCACCACCAGCGGATAGCCGATCCTGTGCGCCACCGTCAGCGCCTGTTTCTCCGACTTGGCGGTGCCATTCGGCGGCTGCAGCAGCTTGAGCTTGCGCACCAGTTTCTGGAAACGCTCGCGGTCCTCGGCCAGATCAATCGCATCCGGGGTGGTGCCGATGATCGGCGCGCCCGCGGCTTCGAGCTGCTCGGCCAGCTTCAGCGGCGTCTGGCCGCCGAACTGGACGATCACACCCTTGGGTTTTTCGAGCTCGATGATCTCCATCACATCTTCGAACGTCAGCGGCTCGAAGTAGAGACGGTCGGAGGTGTCGTAATCGGTGGAGACCGTCTCAGGATTACAGTTGATCATGATGGTCTCGTAACCATCCTCGCGCAGCGCCATCGCCGCATGCACGCAGCAGTAGTCGAATTCGATGCCCTGGCCGATGCGGTTGGGCCCGCCACCAAGCACCACAATCTTCTGCTTGTCGCTCGGCGCCGCCTCGCATTCCTCGTCGTAACTGGAATACAGATAAGCGGTGGACGATGGGAACTCTGCGGCGCAGGTGTCCACGCGCTTGTACACCGGCCGGATGCCGAGTTTGTGGCGACGCGTGCGTACGGCGTTTTCCTTGACGTCCATCAAGGCGGCAAGTCGTCGGTCAGAAAATCCGAGTCGCTTGTAGCGACGCAACGCGTCGGCCTTGAGCGCCGCCGGCTTGAGCTTGGCGATCTGGCTCTCCGTCTGAATCAGCTCCTCAATCTGCTCGAGGAACCACGGATCAATCTTCGACAGTGCGTGCACTTCCTCGACCGTCATGCCGAGGCGGAACGCATCGCCGACGTACCAGAGCCGCCGCGCGCGTGGCGTCACCAGTTCGGCCTGAATATCCGCCTTGTCAGCTGTCAACGATTCAAAGCCGTCGCTGCTGGCTTCCAGCCCGCGCATGGCCTTGTGCAGCGATTCCTGGAAGTTGCGGCCGATGGCCATCACCTCGCCCACTGATTTCATCTGCGTGGTCAGGCGCGAATCCGCCTGGCGGAACTTCTCGAAGGTGAAGCGTGGAATCTTGGTGACGACGTAATCGATGCTCGGTTCGAACGAAGCCGGCGTGACACCACCGGTGATCTCGTTGCGCAATTCGTCCAGCGTATAGCCCACGGCGAGTTTCGCCGCGACCTTGGCGATGGGGAAACCAGTCGCTTTCGATGCCAATGCCGACGAGCGCGAAACACGCGGGTTCATCTCGATCACAATCATGCGACCGTCGGCCGGATTGATCGCGAACTGCACATTGGAGCCGCCGGTTTCCACGCCGATCTTGCGCAGCACCGCGATGCTGGCGTTGCGCATGATCTGGTATTCCTTGTCCGTCAGCGTCTGCGCTGGCGCCACCGTGATCGAATCGCCGGTGTGTACGCCCATCGGATCGAAATTTTCGATGGAGCAAATGATGATGCAGTTGTCCTTGCGGTCGCGCACCACTTCCATCTCGAATTCTTTCCAGCCGAGCAGCGACTCTTCGATCAGCACTTCGGTGGTCGGCGACAGATCAAGGCCGCGCGTGACGATTTCATCGAACTCCTCAGCGTTGTAGGCAATGCCGCCGCCAGTGCCACCGAGTGTGAAGCTGGGCCGGATGATTGCCGGGAAACCGATGTTCTGCTGAATCTTCAGCGCCTCGTCCATCGTGTGCGCCACGCCGGAACGGGCCGAGCCGAGACCGATCTCGGTCATCGCATCGCGGAACTTCTGACGGTCCTCGGCCAGATCGATCGCGTGCGCGTTGGCGCCAATCATCTGCACACCGAATTTCTTCAGCACACCGTGCTTTTCCAGATCAAGCGCGCAGTTCAGCGCGGTCTGGCCGCCCATGGTCGGCAGCAGCGCGTCGGGTTTTTCTTTCTCGATGATCGCGGCGACCGTCTGCCAGCGGATCGGCTCGATATAGGTCGCATCGGCCATTTCCGGGTCGGTCATGATCGTCGCCGGGTTCGAGTTGACCAGAATTACCCGATAGCCTTCCTGCCGCAGCGCCTTGCAGGCCTGCGCGCCGGAATAATCGAACTCGCAGGCCTGGCCGATGATGATCGGGCCGGCGCCGATGATGAGGACGGACTTGATGTCGGTGCGTTTAGGCATGCGCCACCTCCATCATCTTGATGAAGCTATCGAACAGGTACGCCACATCGTGCGGGCCCGGACTGGCTTCGGGATGGCCCTGAAAGCTGAAGGCCGGGGCATCGAGCACGCGAATGCCCTGCAGCGAACCGTCGAACAAGGACTTGTGCGTGACCTTGACGTTTTTCGGCAGCGAGGCCGCGTCCACCTCGAAGCCGTGGTTCTGGCTGGTGATCATCACGCGGCCGGATTCGAGGTCCTGCACCGGATGATTGGCGCCGTGATGACCGAACTTCATCTTGCGGGTCTTGCCGCCGGCGGCGATACCCAGGATCTGGTGGCCAAGACAGATGCCGAACACCGGCAGCTTGGCCTTCATGAACTCGCGCGCCGCGGCGATGGCGTAGGTGCAGGGCTCCGGGTCGCCGGGGCCGTTGGAGAGCAGCACACCCTGCGGCTTGAGCTTGAACACCTCAGCTGCGGCGGTCTGCGCCGGAACCACCGTCACCCGGCAGCCACGATCCACCAGCATGCGCAGGATGTTGCGCTTGACGCCGAAGTCGTAGGCAACGACATGGAAGCGCTCGTCCTTCAGCTCGGTCTCGCGATTGGTTTCAAGTGTCCATGAGCCCGTTGTCCATGTTTCCGGCTTTTTGCGTGTGACGACTTTCGCCAGATCAGCACCCTTCAGGCCTGGAAAGGCGCGCGCAGCCGTCAATGCTTTTTCCTCGCTCGGCTTGGCGCCCGCGATGATGCAGCCGCTCTGCGCGCCCTTGTCACGCAGCAGGCGAGTCAGTCGCCGCGTATCGATACCAGCGATGCCGACGACCTTGTTGGCGCGCAGGTATTCACGGAAGTCCTGGGTCGAACGGAAGTTGCTCGGCGCGCGCGGCACTTCGCGCAACACCAGTCCGGCGATGTGCACGGCGTCGGACTCGGCATCCTCGGGGTTCACGCCAACGTTGCCGATATGCGGATACGTGAGGGTGACGATCTGTTGCCGGTACGAAGGATCGGTGAGGATTTCCTGATACCCGGTCATGGCGGTGTTGAACACCACTTCGCCGACCGTCTGCCCCGCCGCACCAATGGAAACACCCTTAAATACTGAACCGTCAGCAAGTGCAAGCAGGGCTGGCGTTGATTCAGTCATTCAGCATTTAATCCAAATACTTTCAGGTGGCGGACACTAAAAAGGGCGCAGTAGCGCCCCTTTCGGATTAAGCGGATATTCTACGTGAGGCAACGTGCGCGCGGAAGTCTTTTACGAAAATAATTTCATCTGGTCGCCGGTTTTGGCCGGAACGCTGAACTGGTTCGTGTCCAGCCGCCGCCGCTCGCGGTTCAGCCCCAGTCGTTTGCAGGCCAGCTGGAAGCGCTGGGCGATCATGCCGGCATAGGCGCCCTGCCCCCGATGCCGCGTTCCCCATTCCGAGCTGTAATCCTTTCCGCCCCGCATCTGCTGCACCAGGCTCATCACGTGCTCGGCCTTCAGCGGCGCGTGAGCTGCCAGCCATTCGCGGAACAGCGGCGCCACCTCATGCGGCAGCCGCAGCATCACGTAGCCCGCCCAACTGGCCCCCGCATCGCGGGCGGACTCCAAAACGGCCTCCATCTCACTGTCGTTGATGAACGGGATCACCGGCGCAAACATCACGCCGACCGGGATGCCCGCATTCGCCAACTGCTTCAGAACCCGTAGCCGCGCAGCGGGCGCGCCGGTGCGGGGCTCCAGCGTGCGTTTGAGTTCGGCGTTGAGGCTGGTGACGCTGATGAACACCATCGCCAGATCGCGCTTGGCCATGCCCGCCAGCAGTTCAAGGTCGCGCTCAATCAGCGCCGGCCCCTTGGTGACGATGCCCACTGGATGGTTGTAGCGGTCCAGCACCTCGAGGATCGAGCGCGTCACCCGGTATTTGCGCTCGACTGGCTGATACGGGTCGGTGTTGGACCCCAGCGAAATCATCGAGCACTTGTAGCCGGGCTTGCGCAGCTCCTGCTCCAGCAGGCCCGCGGCGTTTTCCTTGTAAAAAAGCTTGGTCTCGAAATCGAGCCCCGGCGACAGGTTCACGTATGCATGCGCTGGCCGCGCGTAGCAGTAGATGCAGCCGTGCTCGCAGCCACGGTACGGGTTGATGGACTGTGAAAACGAAATGTCCGGCGACTGGTTCGTGGTGATGATGCTCTTGGCCTTCTCCGGCAGCACCGTGGTTTGCAGGGTCGGCAACGCTTCCGGTTCCTTGTCCCAGCCGTCGTCCATCGCCTCGCTGCTGCGCGGCTCATAGCGGCCGGTGATGTTCGACACCGCGCCACGGCCCTTGCGGGCGACGCGATCAAGGATGGGCATACGAAAAGTCCTTCAATTCGGCTGTCATCCTGAGCGCAGCGAAGGATCTGGCCAGATTCCTCGCCATGCTCGGAATGACACAACGCGGCTATCCTACGCTCCAAGGGAGGTCAAAAAATGAACACAATTCCAGTCAAATTGAGCAGTGTCATCGGCGCTAAAAACGGTCTGCCCATCGTCGTCGAACCCGGGCAGATCCAGTCGCCCGATACGCTGGCCAGCTGGCTCAAATCCGACCCGGCGTGGACGCAGAAACAACTGCGCGAACATGGCGCCATCCTATTCCGCGGCTTCAACGTGAAGACGCCGCTGGATTTCGAAACCATCGCCCGCGCCGTGGACCCCGAACTCAAGAACGAATACCTCGGCACCTCGCCGCGCGACGCGCTGACCGACTACGTGTTCTCCGCCAGCGAACTGCCGGGCTTCTATCCGATCCCGCAGCACTGCGAGATGACCTTCACCGCCAATCCACCGCGCCGCATCTTCTTCTGGTGCGGCATCGAACCGCAGGCCGGTGGCGGCGAGACGCCGCTGGTGGACTTCGCCAAGGTCTGGAAGGAGCTCAAGCCCAAGGTGCGCGAACGCTTCGAAAAAGGCGGCATCCGCATCGTGCGCAATTACTCCGGTCCCGGCACCACCAACAAGGACCTGTTCCAGCTCAAGCGCTGGGATGAGATGTTCCGCACTACCGATAAAGCCGTAGTCGAACAGATGGCGCGCAAGGAAGGCTTCGAGCCGCAATGGCATGAGCACGACCGGCTCACGCTCATCAGCCGCCACAAACCGGCGCGACCGCACCCCGAAACCGGCGTGCCAGTGTGGTTCAACCACTCACAGGTGTTCCATCTCTCCACCGGTGCTGCGGAGCTCAAGCGCATCTTCCGGTTCCGACCGAGCCTGAAGGCGCTCGGCATGTGGAGCTTCTCAACCGCGCTGGTCAACTGGAAGAAGCTGCGCCTGAAGCCGGACGAGCAAGCCATGCACTGCACCTATCACGACGGCACAGAAATCCCTTCGGCCGACATGGAGCATGTGCGCGACACCATCTGGAACAACCTCGTCGCCTACGCGTGGAAACAGGGTGATGTCGTCGCCGTAGACAACAACCGCATCGGCCATGGGCGGTTGCCGTACAAAGGTCCGCGCATGGTCGCAGTCTGCTGGGCTTAATTTGGAGTGAATCAAAAATGAAAAACACGCTCAACCGTCGCATCCTGTTACGCCAGCGTCCGTCGGGGGACTACGACCCGAAGATCCTTGAGCGCGTGGTGGACCCGATCCCTGTGCCAGGCCCGGGACAGGCGCTGGTGCGCAACCAGATGCTCTCGCTCGATCCGACCAACCGCATCTGGATGCGCGAGGAACCCAGCTATCTGCCGCCCGTGAAACTCGGCGGCGTGATGCGCGGCGTGGCGGTGGGTGAAGTGATTGCCTCGAACAATTCCAAATACAAGGTCGGCGCGACGGTCGCCGGCCTGTTGGGCTGGCAGGACTACGCGCTGATCGGCAAGGACGACGAATCGGAACCCATCGCCCTGCCTTCGTTCCCGAAGATTCCGCCGGCGCAGGCGCTGGGCGTGCTCGGTACCACCGGCATGACGGCGTATTTCGGTCTGCTCGACATCGGCAGGCCAAAGCGCGGCGAGACGGTGTTCGTCTCCGCTGCCGCAGGCGCCGTGGGCAGCATCGTCGGGCAGATCGCCAAGATCCAAGGCTGTCGCGTTGTCGGCATCGCCGGCACGCGCGACAAATGCGACTGGCTCAAGCGCGAACTGGGCTTCGACGCCGCCATCTGCCGCCGCGACAAAGACTGGCGCGCGCAGATGAAGGCCGCCTGTCCGGATGGAATCGACGTGAACTTCGAGAACGCCGGCGGCGAGATCATGGACGCCGCCATCGAGCTGATGAGCAATCACGGCCGCTTCGTGCTGTGCGGGATGATCTCGCAATACAACAAGGCCGACGGCGACGACGCCGGCAAGGGCGACTTCCAGAGCCTGCTGATCAAGCGCATCAAGCTGCAGGGTTTCATCATCCTCGACTACATGCGGCGCTTCCCGCTCGCCCAGCTGCGGATGATGTGGTGGATGAAGCGCGGGTTGATCAAGGATCAGACCACCATCGTGCGCGGTCTGGACAACGCACCGCAGGCGCTGAAGCAGCTTTTCAACGGCGACAACACCGGCAAGCTGCTGGTGGAGATCGACGAGCCACCGACCCGCGTCTGAACCTTACAGGCCCAAAACCTCGCGCATCGAATAAAAGCCCGGCTTGCGGCCGGACAGCCAGATCGCGGTGCGGATCGCACCTTGTGCGAAGTTGAGCCGGCTGGTGGCCTTGTGGGTGATTTCCAGACGCTCACCCTCACCCAGAAACATCACGGTGTGATCGCCGACGACGTCGCCGCCGCGGATGGTGGCAAAGCCGATGGTGTTGCGATCGCGTGCGCCGACTTGGCCCTCGCGGCCATATAGCGCCACGTCTTTCAGATTGCGGCCGGTAGCCTGCGCGACGACCTCGCCCATTACCAATGCGGTGCCAGACGGTGAATCCAGCTTGTGCTTGTGATGCGTTTCGACTATCTCAACATCCACGGTGTTGCCGAAGGTCTTGGCGGCGAGTTCCAGCAGTTTCATGGTCACGCTGACGCCGATGCTGAAGTTGGCCGCCATGCAGATCGGGATCTCTTTCGCGGCGGCGTCGATCTTCGCCTTCTGTTCCGGCGTCATGCCGGTGGTGCCGATGACCATTGCTCTCTTCGCCTTCACGCAAGCGGCCAGTGCGGCGATGGTGGCTTCAGGGCGGGTGAAATCCACCAGTACGTCGCTGGCGGCAAGTGCTGCGGCGAGATCAGCGCCGAGTTCAACCCCGGAAGCCGGCAGGCCGACGAGGTTGCCGGCATCCGTATCCAGCTCAGGACTGTTGGCGCGCTCAACGGCGGCAGACAGTTTTGCGCCGGGCGTCACCAGTGCAGCGTTGATCAGCGCGCGGCCCATGCGACCGGCGGCGCCATTGATGGCGATGCGAACGTTATTTGCGCTCATTGAAACTCTCCTTGAGCGCCTAGATTAACCGCTGGCGATAGTGTCGAAAAACTTTTTCGCTTTGCCGAGCCAGGAGGAAGTCTCAGGATTGTGCTTCTCGCCCAGCGAATCGCCGAACTGGCGCAGCAGTTCGCGCTGCTTGCTATCGAGCCGCACCGGCGTCTCGACATTGACCTGGCATAGCAGATCACCTACCGCGCCACCGCGAACCGGCTTGATGCCCTTGCCACGCAGGCGGAACACCTTGCCGCTCTGAGTGGCCTCAGGAATCTCGAGCTGGGCTTTGCCGTTGAGCGTCGGCACTTCGACTTCGCCGCCAAGCGTTGCCGTGACGAAACTCACTGGCACGCTGCACAGCAAATCCGCGCCGTCTCGCTCGAACATCGCGTGCGGCTTGACGTTGATCTGCACGTAGAGATCGCCCGGCGGCGCATTGCGGTCGCCCGGCTCGCCCTCGCCGGTCAGGCGGATGCGATCACCCGTATCCACACCGGGTGGCACTTTGACTTCCAAGGTTTTTTCGCTGCGCACCTTGCCGGCGCCACGGCAGGTTTTGCACGCGTCAGACACTGCCGTGCCGCGACCGCGACACTTGGGGCAGGTCTGCTGCAAGGTGAAGAAGCCCTGCTGGATACGCACCTGCCCTTGCCCGTGGCAGGTGCTGCAGGTCGCCGCCGGTTTGCCATTGGCGGTGCCGTGACCGTGGCAGGTATCGCAGGTCTCGGTACGCGGGATACGGATGGTCTCGGTGGCACCGAACGCAGCCTCTTCCAGCGATAGTTCCATCAGGTAGCGCAGGTCGGCGCCGCGCCGCGGGCCACCCCGCTGCCCGCCGAAGATGTCCGAAAAAATATCGCCGAACACATCGGAGAAATTGCCGCCAAAATCACCGCCGCCCCCGCCACCACGCTGCAAGCCTTCGTGACCGTACTTGTCGTAGATCGCGCGGCGCTGCTCGTCGGTGAGCACCTCGTAGGCCTCGCTGACCTCCTTGAAATGTTCTTCCGATGCCTTGTCTCCCGGATTACGGTCCGGGTGGTACTTCATCGCCAGCTTCCGATACGCCTTCTTGAGTTCATCGTCGTTGGCGGTCTTGGCGACGCCAAGGGCTTCGTAATAGTCGCGTTTTGACATCTGAAACTCATTCCTTAGAAAGCATCATGCCGGCTTGCGCCGGCATGGATGTGTTGATGGCCGTAACGATTACTTCGCGTCCTTGTCCTTGACCTCGGTGAACTCGGCGTCCACAACGTCGTCTTTCTTGGCGCCTTCGGCATCGGGTGTCGCGCCCGGCGCACCCGTTTGCGCGGTTTCGGCGGATTTCTTGTAGGCGCGCTCGGCCACCGGCGACGAGGTCTCGGCCAGCACCTTGAGCTTGGCTTCGATCGCCTCCTTGTCCTCGCCTTTCATGACTTCGCGCAGGTCTTTGATCGCCGCTTCGATCTTGGTCTTCTCGTCTTCCGTCACTTCGGCGGCGAGATCCTTGATGGATTTTTCGACGGCGTGGATCATGCCTTCGGCGGTGTTGCGCGTAGTCAGCAGCTCACTGAACTTCTTGTCGTCTTCGGCGTGCGCTTCAGCGTCGGCCACCATTTTCTTGATCTCGTCTTCCGAGAGACCGGAATTGGCGGTGATGCGGATGGACTGCGACTTTTGCGTCGCCTTGTCTTTCGCGGTCACGTGCAGGATGCCGTTGGCGTCGATGTCGAAGGTGACCTCGACCTGCGGCACGCCGCGCTGAGCCGGCGGAAGGTCGGTGAGGTCGAAGCGACCCAATGACTTGTTGGCGGAGGCGATCTCGCGCTCGCCCTGGTAGACCTGGATCGTCACCGCGGTCTGGTTGTCGTCGGCCGTGGTAAAGGTTTCCGACTTCTTGGTCGGGATGGTGGTGTTCTTCTCGATCAGCTTGGTCATCTTGCCGCCGAGAGTCTCGATACCCAGCGACAGCGGGGTGACGTCGAGCAGCAGCACGTCCTTGCGGTCGCCGGACAGCACGCTGCCCTGGATGGCAGCGCCGACGGCCACGGCTTCATCCGGGTTCACGTCCTTGCGCGGCTCGCGGCCGAACAGGTTCTTCACCACGTCCTGCACCTTGGGCATGCGCGTCTGGCCGCCGACCAAGATCACTTCCTGGATCTCGCTGGCCTTGAGGCCGGCGTCTTTCAGCGCGATGCGGCAGGGCTCGGCGGTTTTGTCGATGAGGTCGTCCACCAGCGATTCGAGCTTGGCGCGCGACAGCTTGAGGTTGAGATGCTTGGGGCCGCTGGCGTCCGCCGTGATGTACGGCAGGTTGATCTCGGTCTGCGTGGTCGAGGACAGCTCGATCTTGGCCTTCTCGGCGGCTTCTTTCAGGCGCTGCTTGGCGAGCGCGTCCTTGCGCAGGTCGATGCCCTGCTCTTTCTTGAACTCGTCGGCGATGTAATCCATGACGCGGATGTCGAAGTCCTCACCGCCAAGGAAGGTGTCGCCGTTGGTGGACAGCACTTCGAACTGGTGTTCGCCCTCGACTTCGGCGATCTCGATGATGGACACGTCGAAGGTGCCACCGCCGAGGTCATAGACCGCGATCTTGCGGTCGCCCTTGACCTTGTCGAGGCCGAACGCGAGCGCGGCCGCAGTCGGCTCGTTGATGATGCGTTTGACGTCGAGTCCGGCGATGCGGCCGGCGTCTTTCGTGGCCTGACGCTGCGAGTCGTTGAAATATGCGGGGACGGTGATGACCGCTTCGGTGACTTTCTCGCCGAGATAGTCCTCGGCGGTCTTCTTCATCTTCATCAGCACTTCGGCGCTGATCTGCTGCGGCGACAACTTCTTGCCGCGCGCCTCAACCCAGGCGTCGCCGTTGTCGGCCTTGATGATCTTGTACGGCACCATGCCGATGTCCTTCTTCACCATCGGGTCGTCGAAACGACGGCCAACCAGGCGCTTTACCGCATAGAGCGTGTTGGTGGGGTTGGTGATGGCCTGGCGCTTGGCCGGGCGTCCGACCAGGGTCTGGTCGTCGGCGTAGGCGACGATGGACGGCGTGGTGCGCTCGCCTTCCGCGTTCTCGATCACTTTGGGCGTGTTGCCCTCCATGATGGCGACGCAGCTGTTGGTGGTGCCGAGGTCAATGCCGATCATCTTTGCCATGGGTTGCTCCGAACGTCTCTAAAAGTTGGTACTGCGGCTTATCTGGGTACGACGCGGCCGTTTTCAAGACGCCGGGGTGGGCGTCTTGGCCACCACCACCATCGCCGGGCGCAGCAGGCGCTCGTGCAGCGAATAGCCTTTCTGCATCACGGAAAGGACGTGATTCGGCGGCACATCGGCCGATTCGATCATGCTCACCGCTTCGTGTTTGTCGGCCGAGAACGGCTGACCCTGTGGATCGATGACCTTGACGCCGTTCTTTTCGAGGAAGGCCAGCAGTTGTTTCTGCGTCAGGCCCATACCTTCGGCCATTGCCTTGTCGTTGCTGAGGGTCGCGACCTTCAAGCCCTGCTCGAGACTGTCGGCCACTGGCAGCAGATCGCCGAGCGCGCGCTCGAGCGCAAACTTGTAAGCGCCGGAGACTTCACGCTCGGCACGGCGGCGGACGTTTTCCAGCTCGGCGTGTGCACGCAGTGCTTTATCAAGATTCTCGGCGGATTTGGCCTGAGCTTCGGCCAGTTGAGCCTTCAGCGTTTCGATTTCCGACACAGAAGCATCGACAATCGGTTCTGACGTTTCTTCAGTCATTGAAAGGGCGGCCGGGAGAATTGCAGGCCGGCTTTATAGGGCCTCAGTTGCCCGCTTTCAAGCCCTGCGACAAAACCTTTGCAGCCTCGGAGACCAAAGGAATCAGCCGCTGGTAGGCCATGCGCGTCGGGCCGATCACGCCGAGCACGCCGGCCACCTGCCCGTTCACGGTGTACGGCGCCGTCACCACGCTGCACTCATCCAGTACGGTGTAGCCGGATTCGCCGCCGATGAAGATCTGCACGCCGTCGGCGTTGAGACATTGATCGAACAGGTCGAGCAGGTCGCGCTTGTGATCGAACGCCTCGAACAGGTTCTTCAGGCGCTGGACGTCACCGAGCTCCTGAAAACCCATCAGGTTGCTGCCGCCAGACATGACGAAATCCGCCGCCGGCGACTGCCCGCGCAGCGCCTGTTCAGCCAGCGTCACCGCCTGCAGCAGCGTGTGGTTCATCTGGTCGCGCATCGTGCGCAGCTCCTCGGCCAGCAACTGGCGCAGACCGACGAGATCGCGGCCGGCGAAATGCTCGTTGAGCGCGTTGGCGCATTGCTCCAGTTCGGACGCCGAGTAATCGCGCTCGACGTGCAGCACGCGGTTTTGCACCTCGGACTGGTTCACCACCAGAATCGCCAGCACGCGGCGATCCGACAGCGGCAGAAACTCGATGCGACGCAGGATCGCGCGATTGCGCTTGGGGATTGTCACCACGGCCGCCAGCCGCGACAGCGAGGACAGCAGGCCCGAGGCGGTCTGCAAGAGTTCATCGGTACCCGCCATCGGCATCAGTTCGCGCAGCAGCGTCTCGCGCTCGGAATCTGCCAGCGATTCCGGCGTCAGCAGTGAATCCACGAAGTAGCGATAGGCGCGCGCCGTCGGCACGCGGCCCGCCGAAGTGTGTGGTGACACCACCAGCCCGAGCTCGTCGAGGTCGGACATCACGTTGCGTATCGTCGCTGATGACAGCCCCAAGCCCGCGGCGCGCGACAGGGTGCGCGACCCCACCGGCTCGCCGTCGCGGATATAGCGTTCCACCAGCAGTTTCAGCAGTTCGGCTGCGCGGGGATTCAGTGATGGGTTCATGCCTATTCCAACTGTATGCACACAGCTTAGCCAAGACCGGGCAACTTAGAACACCCCGACCTTCCGAAATGCGCCACCCGCTTACTGCATTCAAGCGGGTGGCGCCAAGACGTAAAAGATGATTCTTACTTCGACGCCGAATTAGAGTTGGTTGTTACACTGACCTTGGAGGCGACACATGTCTCACGATAGCTACAGCGGCGCGCTTTACCCCACGTCTCTTCCAATGAGGATGAGCGGTATTTTCCGCTCCAACACTGCCGAACTGTTCGCGCTCAGCGCCAAAATGGGCAAGCCCAGCACTGCACACAAGCTCGAACTCTTCAAGCTCGACAAACATGGCAAGCCTACCGATGAAACCGTCGGCGAAGGAAGCTTCAAGGCTCTTAGCTCGCCGATCGGTCCCTTTTACGCGGAGAGTGGCAATACCACGCTGCTTGTCGCACGCGGAACCTTAAAAATGAGGAAGGAAACGGTTGACTTCGTGGTCTGGAAGCTGACCAAGCCGGAAGGCGAGGTCATCTACGAACTCAAGAAGAACGAACGTAAGACGGATGCCACGTCGATTTAAAAATCCCGCAGCCCCCCATTGCACTGACCTACCCCGAACACTCAACGGACTCAGGTGACGCAAATATGAGAGGTAGCTCTGAGTTCGACTCCGTCCGTCAGGTCCGTATCGCTATCATTACGCATGAGAATCGGAGAGAGAGTCAAACATATCGGTCGCCCTGACTTGGGTATTGGAGAACTTGTCCAGATCTATGGAGATGGGTCCTGCCAAGCGGTGTTTCCCGATGGCGCCTCGTTTAGCGGAATATCTCTGAATGCACTGATCTCTGGAGAGGAAGAGTTCCGTCAAACGCAGGAGCTTTCAGAGCGCAAAAGAAGGGAAGAGGATCTGCAACGCATTGCGGAAGAAGAAGCACGCGTACTTTTAGAGCGGCGCAGAAATCTTCTGTGCAATATTCAAACTCTGTTGGACCGACATGACTACGCAGAAGCTGATCGTTATTACAGCGAGCAATGTGTCAGATGGTTAGATCGCGGCGAATACGATGCACTCGTAACAGAATCTCAATTCATCGATCGTTTCGTAGAAATCAATCAAACGGGCTCTCTAGCGGCGCTTGATGAGCATTTTCATACACGCCCGAAAACCCTTGAGCTAACAGTTGAAGACTTTGTTGCAATCAAGATTCCGAAAGTGCGCAAAACACTTGCCACGTTGGCAATGCCACTGGATAAAGAGCAAGAGCATGCGATAGCTCGACCCGAACGTCGCGTGCTCATTAAGGCACGTGCCGGATCGGGCAAGACTCGCTCTCTCTGCGCCCAAGCCGCTCTGGCCATCAAAGACGAACACTTGGATCCCAATCAGGTATTGATTCTGGCCTTTAACGGTAAGGCGGCGGAAGAAGTTGGGCATCGAGTGCGCACGGCTTTAGGAATCATGGAATACAAAAATGCCCGCACATTCCATAGCCTCGCCCATCAACTTGTTAAGCCTAAGAAGAAGCCGCTTTCCGATGGAAAAGGGGATCCGTCAGAGACTGAGCAAAGTCGTTTTATGCAGAGCGTGATGCAGCGCATCCTCAATCCAGCCTTCAAAGAAAAGATGGTTGAATTCTTCCGGCAGGAGCTTAATCAGATCGAGGAAATCGGCCGAGATTTGCCTCCGCAGGAATACTGTGCATTCCGACGCTCGCTAGAGTGCGTCGCACTGAATGGGGCCTTAGTGAAGTCAAATGGAGAGAAGTTCATAGCCGACTTTCTGTTCGAACATGACATCCAATTTGAGTATGAACGCGGCTGGAAGTGGAAGACCCCCAAGATCGACGGTGCTCGTTACTGGCCGGATTTCACAATCCTTGCCAACGGCAAGGACTACATTCTCGAACATTGGGCAATAAATTTAGATGATCTAACTTCGCAGGTACCGCAATATTTCGACATGACCACTGCCCAGTACCGCCTGCAGGCGCGCACCAAGCAAACCTTCTGGGCAGAAAAGAATGTACCGCTGCTTGAAACTCACTCCGGCCTAATGGCTGGGGGGCGTGCTGCTTTTGAAGTTCAATTGCGCAGCATTCTCGAGGGCGCAGATATCCGCTGCGTACGTTTGCCTCAGGACGAGATTGTTCGTCGTGTTTTCGTCAACGACTTCGCTATATCCAGAATGACAAAGCTATTCCTGCAGTTCGTTCGGCGAACCAAGCAACGCGGCAGATCCGTAGACGAGGCAGCACGCCACATCGCAGAAAATCCGGACAATGAACCTAGAACAAGGCTCTTTCATGAACTGGCGTTGAGGGCCTTCAGTGAGTACGAAGGAATGCTCATTAGAGAGAATCGTATGGACTTCGACGATTTATTGACACAAGCTGCCCTTGAAGTCAGAAAGCTTGGCGCATCAGCAAGCATTCATCTTGGTGATGGGATAATGTTGCAGATTCGTGATTTGCGCTGGATATTGCTCGATGAGTACCAAGATTTTTCAGAACTCTACTTCCGATTGTTGCAAGCGATCATCGACGTCAACCCTTGTGTCAGATTGGTAGCCGTTGGTGATGACTGGCAGGCCATTAATGCCTTTGCCGGCGCAGAGCTGCGATTCTTTGATCGCTTCAGCGACTACTTTCTGGGGGCGGAATCAGTCGACGTAACCACTAACTATCGCAGCGACCGCGCTGTAGTTGCGGCTGGCAATCAGTTGATGAAAGGCTGTGGCGCGCCTTCGAAAGTAAAATCGAGCGCGCCAGGTATGATTAAAATCTTGTGCTTGGACGATTTCAGGATTGAGTTTCAGCAAGGAGATGAGTATCGGGAGAAGCGAGAAGCTGATTCACTTTTCTTGCCCTTGCGCCCAGATGGCAAGGGTCCATCTGATTACGCCGTTCAGCAAGCGCGGGGGCTTAAAGCTTGTTTTCAAGTCTTGAGACATGCACTCAGCAAAGATTCGATACTTGAGACGATAAGCGTAACGAAAGGGAAGCCTTATGCAATGCTCCTAGCTCGATCTAATCACGTCTATGGATTGAAGATCGAAGAATTTCGGTTAAGGCTGATCGAAATACTAGCCAATCTGAATCAAGTAGAGCCGAAATATCTGGAACGGCTGATCACAGTAAGCACTGCGCACCGCTCTAAAGGCCAAGAAGCGCATACGGTCATTATTCTGGATGCCTCTCGGAAACAGTTTCCTAAAATTCACCCTGACAATCTTCTGTTCGGGCTTTTCGGCGTAACACCCCAAGCCGTGCTGGAAGAAGAGCGCAGATTATTCTATGTGGCGATGACCCGCGCAAAACACAATCTTTTCATGGTTACAGGCAAAAAAAGAGAAGAGTCACCTTTTCTCGATGCGCTGAAAGATTCGGGTGCCCCTGATCAGTCAAGTGTGAGAACGTCGCGAATGCCGGAGATCGGCGAACTGGCGCGCAAAATCCAAGCGCGAATCGAAGCAGCCTCACCGAATGCCTTCCCCTAAAGCATTCGAGTCAGAGAACGAACCCTATTCAAAGACGTTGAAATCACTTAAGCGGCTGAGGCTTCAATCGCAATAACACGGAGAGATTCGACGCAGGGCAAACGTCAAGCGCACCGCTGACGCGCTATCATTCGCGCCCGTTTTTCATAGCTATGACATTGAGCTCCGACATGAACCGCGCCACGCAGCCGCTGCATCCCCTCACAGGCCAGAAACTGACCGGTGCGGAGATGATCGTCCAGGTGCTGGCGGACGAGGGCGTGGACGTCATCTTCGGTTATTCCGGCGGCGCGATCCTGCCGACCTATGACGCGGTGTTCCGCTTCAACAAGCAGCATGGTGAGAAATTACCGCTGATCGTGCCCGCCAACGAGCAGGGCGCGGGCTTCATGGCGGCCGGTTACGCACGCGCCTCCGGCAAGGTCGGCGTGGCGCTGGTGACCTCGGGCCCCGGCGCCACCAACTGCGTGACGCCGGTGCGCGACTGCATGGCCGACAGCATTCCCATCGTGCTGATCTGCGGCCAGGTGCCAACCGCGGCGATCGGCTCGGACGCATTCCAGGAAGCGCCGGTGTCGAACATCTTCGGCGCCTGCGCCAAGCACGTTTTCCTGGTGACGGATGCCAGCAAACTCGAAGCCACCATGCGCACGGCGTTCGAGATCGCACGCTCCGGCAGGCCCGGCCCGGTGGTGATCGATATCCCGAAAGACGTGCAGAACTGGAGCGGCGCGTTCGCCGGCGCCGGCCTGCTGCCGATCCCCGGCTTCCGTTCACGCCAGCGCGCGCTGGAGCAATCGAAGCTCGGCGAGTCCGAGTGTGGTGAGTTTTTCCTTGCGCTGGCCAAGGCCAAGCGGCCCCTGCTCTATTGCGGCGGCGGCGTCATCAATGGCGGCGCATCGGAAGCCTTGCGCGAATTCGCACATGCCTTCGAAATTCCGGCAGTGACCACCCTGATGGGGATCGGCGCGTACGACACCACCGATCCGCTGTCGCTGCACATGCTGGGCATGCATGGCACCGCTTTTGCCAATTACGCGGTGGAGGATTGCGACTTCCTGATCGCGGTCGCCGCGCGCTTTGACGACCGCGTGGCTGGCGTACCGGCGAAATTCGCACCGAACGCGAAGTTCATCGCACATCTCGACGTGGACACCGCCGAGATCAGCAAGGTCAAGCGTGCCGACTGGAGCCACATCGGCCTGCTGACGGATTCGTTGCAGACCTTGACTGCGCATGGCAGGAAGACCGGCTTCAGGACTCATTTCGCCGACTGGCACAAGCATGTCGCGGAACTGAAAGCGACTTATGCGATGAACTACGACAAGCAGTCGGAGCTGATCCAGCCACACGCGGTGATCGAAGCGATCAACCAACTGACCAAGGGCGAGGCCATCGTCAGCACCGGCGTCGGCCAGCACCAGATGTGGGCTGCGCAGTATTTCGACTTCAAGTCACCGCGCCTGTGGCTGACCTCCGGCTCAATGGGCACGATGGGCTTTGGATTGCCCGCCGCCATCGGCGCCGCCTTCGCCAAGGCCGGAAAGCCGGTGATCGACATCGACGGCGACGCCAGCATCCGCATGAACCTGGGCGAGCTGGAGACCGTGACCACCTACAACCTGCCGGTAAAGGTGGTGGTGCTCAACAACAACGGCGACGGCATGGTGAAACAGTGGCAGCGCCTGTTCTTCGACTCGCGCTATGCGGGTTCCGACAAGAGCCTGCACAAGAAAGACTTCATCAAGGCCGCCGAAGCCGATGGCTATGAATTCGCCGCGCGCCTGACCAAAAAATCCGACCTCGCCAAGGTGATCAAGGCGTTCATCGAGTTCAAAGGCCCGGCGTTCCTTGAAGTGGTGATCGACCCGATGGCCTCGGTGTACCCGATGGTCGGGCCCGGCATGTCCTACGACCAGATGATCACTGGCGACTGGATTCCTTCGCGTGCCAAACCCGCGGCCGGCAAGGCCGACAAGAGTGGGATGTTTTAGCGCTGTGTCATTCCGAGCAACGCGAGGAATCTCGCTGTTACAAGGCCAGATCCCTCGCTATGCTCGGGATGACAACTCATTAGGAATATTTTTATGAATCTCATTGCAACCTTCGAAAAGATGTCCCGCTACCCGATGGGCAAGGCGCTGTTCTCGCGCGCCGTCGCCATGAAGGCGCCTTACTTCACCACCATCCGCCCGCGCATAGAGGAGCTGACCGCGACGCGCTGTGTGGTCTCGATGCCCAAGCGCCGGGCCGTGCACAACCACATCGCCACCGTGCACGCCATCGCCATGTGCAATCTGTGCGAACTCACCATGGGCGTGCTCGCCGAAGCGGTGACGCCGCGATCCATGCGCTGGATCCCCAAGGGCATGAGCGTGCGTTATTTAAAGAAAGCCGAGACGAATCTCACCGGTACCGCCGAGTGGCCCGGCGTCGCTGAAGGTTTCAAGGGCGACATAGTCGTACCGGTGAAGGTACGCGACACTGCCGGACAGATCGTGATGGACGCCGACATCACCCTGTATTTGTCGCCCAAGAAGTAATCCTGATTCTTTAGCGTTTGTGGCAGGCTACGCACTCCATATTTTTCGGGGTGTCTTGTGAATACAGCCGTCAACCGTCAGTTCAAACTCGCCGCCCGCCCGGTGGGCATGATCAAGCCCAGTGATTTCGCGTATTCGGAAACACCCATTTCCGAACGACCGTCCGAACTGCAGGACGGTCAGGTGCTGCTGAAGACGCACTACATCTCGCTCGATCCGGCGATGCGCGGCTGGCTCAACGACACCAAGTCCTACATCCCGCCGGTACAGATCGGCGAAGTCATGCGCGCCGGCGCACTGGCGGAAGTCCTCGCTTCCAAGAACCCGAAGTTTCAGACCGGCGACACGGTCGTCGGCGTCATCGGTGTGCAGAGCCACGCCGTGTCCGATGGCAAGGGCCTGACCAAGGTCGACCCCAAGCTGGCGCCGCTGCCGAAATATCTCGGCGTGCTCGGCATGCCCGGCATGACCGCCTACTTCGGCCTGCTCGAAGTCGGACAGCCGAAAGAAGGCGAAACCGTGGTGGTCTCCGGCGCGGCCGGCGCGGTCGGTCAGATTGTCGGGCAGATCGCCAAGATCAAGGGCTGCAAGGCCATCGGCATCGCCGGCGGCAAGGACAAGTGCGATTTCGTCGTCAAGGAACTCGGCTTTGATGCCTGTATCGATTACAAATCACAGGACGTGAAGAAAGCGCTGCGCGAATATGCGCCGGACGGTGTGGACGTTTATTTCGACAACGTCGGCGGCGACATCCTCGATGCGGTGCTGACGCAGATCCGCATGAAGGCGCGCATCGTCATCTGCGGCGCGATCTCGCAATACAACAACACCACGCCGGTGAAAGGTCCCGCCAATTACCTGGCGCTGCTGGTCAATCGTGCGCGCATGGAAGGGCTGGTGGTGTTCGATTACGCCAAGCGCTATGTCGAAGGGGCGATGCAGATGGGCCAGTGGATGGCGCAGGGCAAGCTCAAGTCGCGCGAGCACATCGTCGAGGGCATCGAGAAATTCCCGGAAACCCTGAACATGCTGTTCAGCGGCGAGAACACCGGCAAGCTCATCATCAAGGTCTAGGTTGTGTCATCCCGAGCGAACGCGAGAGATCTGATCAGATTTCTCGCTGCGCTCGAAATGACCACTTTTTATTTTTAAGGAATCTCCATGTCTCTCATCCTCATCGAGCAGAAAGACGGTGTCTTCACCATCCGCTTCAACCGTACGGACAAGAAAAATGCGCTGACACAGGCGATGTACGTGGACCTGTGCGCCGCCCTCGAGCAGGCCAGAACCGATCCGCAGACGCGGGTGCTGCTGTTTGCCGGCCAGCCGGATTGCTTCAGTGCCGGCAATGACATGAAGGATTTCCTCAGCGTCCCCGCCACCTCGGGCGCTGACTATCCGACGGTCAAATTCATGTCGCTGCTTTCCGAGTTTTCCAAGCCGGTGGTCGCCGCCCCCTGTGGCATCGCGATTGGCATCGGCGTGACACTGCTGCTGCATTGCGATCTGGTGTATTGCGGCGAACAGACCACGCTCAACATGCCCTTCGTCAACATCGGCATCCGGCCGGAATTTGTCTCCAGCTATCTGCTGCCGCGCATCATGGGGCACGTGCGCGCCTGCGAGCTGGTGCTGCTCGGCGAATCCTTCACCGCGCAGAAAGCGCTCGAATACGGACTGGTCAACGCCCTGGCCCCGAACGCCGAAGTCGAGGCCCTCGCGCGCGAAAAGGCGCTGACGATCGCCAAGCTGCCGCCGCATGCCGTGCGCTCGACCAAGGCGCTGCTCAAGCGCTGGCGCGCCGATGTCACCCGGGAAGCCATCCCGCTCGAGATGGGCCAGGTTGCCGAATCGCTCCAGCACCCCGAGGCGATGGAAGCGATCACCGCCTTCATGCAGAAACGCAAGCCGGACTTCTCGCGATTCACTTAAGATTCGGCGATGACTTCGCCTTCCATTGCAATCATCGGCTCCGGCTTCGGCGGCCTGGGCATGGGTTATTACCTGAAGAAAGCCGGACTCAATGATTTCACCATCTACGAGAAAACCGCCGGCCTCGGCGGCGTCTGGCGCGAGAACACTTACCCCGGCGCGGCCTGCGACGTGCCCTCGCACCTGTATTCGTTCTCGTTCGATCCGCATTACCCGTGGTCGTCGGCGTTCGGCCCTCAGCGCGAAATTCTCGACTACCAGCAGAAGGTCGCGCGGAAGCACGGCCTGTTGCCGCATATCCGCTTCAATCGCGAAGTCACCGCGGCGGATTTCGACGAAGCGCGCGGTCTATGGAAGATAAGATTCACCGACGGTGAAACCGTCGAAGCGAATGTCCTGATCTCTTCAGTCGGCCAGTTGAACCGGCCCTCGTTTCCAAAAATAAAGGGGCTGGAAACCTTCAAGGGACGCGCCTTTCACTCGGCCAAGTGGGAACACGATTACGACTTCACCGGCAAAACCGTGGCCAGCATCGGCACCGGCCCCAGCGCAATCCAGTTCGTCCCGGAAATCGCCAAACAGGTCAAAAAACTGCACGTGTTCCAGCGCTCGCCGGCCTGGTGCGTGCACAAGATGGACCGCCAGTACACCCGCCTCGAACGCTGGCTGCTGACGCACTGGCCGTGGACGCACACGCTCGACCGCATCCGCATCTACTGGTACGTCGAGATGGTCGCGTCGGTGGTGCAGAAGAATTCGATCATCAACTGGTTCACCCGCGGCTTTGTGCGATTGGTGCACGAGTTGCTGCTGCGCTGGAACGTCAAGGATCCGGCGCTGCGCGCCAAGCTGACGCCGGATTTCCCGATCGGCTGCAAGCGCTTGCTGTTTTCCAATGACTGGTTCAAGACCCTGGCGCAACCGAATGCCGAGCTGGTCACCGACGCGCCGGTCGAGATCACCGCGGACAGCATCATCAGCGCCGATGGCCAGCGGCGAAAAGTGGACGCCATCGTCTACGGCACCGGCTTCACCGCGACGCAGTTTCTGGCACCGATGGAAATCCGCGGCCTCGGCGGCGCTTCGCTGCGCGAGCGCTGGAAGGACGGCGCGCAGGGCTATTTCGGCGTCGCCGTCGCCGGCTTTCCGAATTTCTTCACCATCTATGGCCCCAACACCAACCTCGGCGTCGGCACCATCATCTACATGCTCGAACGCCAGCAGCGCTACATCGTCCAATGCATCGAGCTGCTGCGCGAGAAAGGACTGCGTTATCTCGATGTGAAACCAGATGTGCAACGCGAGTTCAATGACGAGCTGCACCAGCGCAGCCAGAAGCTGGTCTACGGCGGCGGCTGCAACAGCTGGTACATCACCAATGGCCGCAACACCAACAACTGGGTCGGCTACATGTTCGAGTACGGTTGGCGGCTGCGCAGACCGCGACTTGAGCATTACACACTCGTCACCGCGTGAGGGCGTTTCTCTACTGGCAGATTCGCCTGTTGCTGCGGCCGTTCCTGGCCCCGTGGGTTCCGCTGTGGCTGCAACGCTTCTGGTCCACCGCCGCTGCGCTCGGCACAAAGGGCCCACCCGGACTGCGCAGCGAAGCGGTGACTGCCACGCTGCAACGGCTCACGCCGGTCAATGCACAGAGCGGGCGCGCGATCCTCTACCTGCACGGCGGCGCCTACGTGTTGGGCGGACCCGGCAGCCACGCCAAGCTCGCCGGCCAGGTCGCGCACGCGGCCAGCGCCACCGGTTATTTCTGCGATTACCGGCTGGCGCCGGAGCATCCCCATCCCGCTGCGCTCGATGATGCGCTTGCGGCCTATCGCCACCTGCTCGATCAAGGGTTGAAGCACATTGCGCTGGCCGGCGATTCCGCCGGCGGCGGCCTTGCGCTGGCAACGGCGATGGCGATACGTGATGCAAAACTCAGCCCGCCATCGGCGCTGGTGCTGCTTTCACCCTGGGTGGACCTGACGCTGTCCGGCGAATCGCACAAGACGCGCGCGCGGCGCGACCCGATGTTGCGCACGGCATGGCTGGAGTTCGGCGCACAAAGCTATGCCTATGGCCAGCCACAGAACGATCCGCTGATCTCCCCGCTGTCCGGCGATCTCGCCGGGCTACCGCCTATGCTGATCCACGTCGGCAGCGAAGAGATCCTGCTGTCCGACTCTGAACGGCTCGCTGAACGTGCGCGCGCCGCGGGCGTAACCGTGCAGCTCAAGGTTTACGACGGCCTGTGGCACGACTTCCATGCGCATGCCGGCATGCTGACTGAATCCGATCAGGCGCTGACCGAGATCGGCGCTTTCCTCAAGCAGCATTTAAGCTGAGCCATGGGCAAGCGCGAACTCAACAAGCAGGCCAACCGCTCGGCGATCCTCGACGCCGCCTGCAAGCTGTTTCTCGAATCCGGCTACGACGTCATCAACATCCGCGACATCATCGGCAGCACCGATCTCGCCACCGGCACCTTCTACAACTACTTCCAGACCAAGGAAGAAGTGCTGCGCGCACTGATTGACGAGCGCGTGCAGGCGCTGGCCGCGCAGCTGCATGGAGTGCGGCAGAAGGCGCGCTCGCTGGATGAGTTCGTGCACGGCGTCTATCTCGCCGCGTTCACTGCCATCTCCGAAGACCCGGTGCTGTATCACCTGATGATGCGCAACGAAGCCGCAGTGCGCGCGCTCTACCACCAGAGCGTGATGGGCATCTCGCTGGAAACACTGAAAGCCGATATCAGGGACGCCATCCGCCGCGGCATCATGCCGGTGCTGGACGTGGACTATCTGGCCTCGGCCCTGTTCGGCGCCGGCTATGAGATAGGCCGCGAACTGGCGTCCACCGAGAACCGCGACCCGGCGACGGCGGCGGCATTTGCGACGCGCCTGCTGCTCGGCGGCATCCAGTCGTTTGCCTCGAACAAGGCGGTCACGCTCAAGCCGAGAGTTCGAGCCGCCAATTAACGGCGCGGCTATTTCGAGCTTGGCGGCCGGTAGTACGTGCCGTACAGCAGATCGGCGATCGGATAGGTGATGTTGAAGTTGTAGTGCGACATCAGCTCCGGATTGTGATGGCGCATATGCAGCCGTCGCAGCACGCGCATGCCGGGGATGCGATGCACCCACGAGCTGTCCTGCTGATGGTAGGCCCAGTGCAGGAACTCGTAGTTCAGAAAATAGCCGACGCTGGTGATGACGAACAGATAAGCGATGTTGCTGGTGGACAGCCAGGTGATCAATAAACCCACCGGCAGGGCGAAACCGCCAAAGAAGAACAGCAACAGCACCGGCGGAAACAACACCACGCGATGGTCGCGCGTGTCGCGCAGCTCCATGCGCTCGTGGGTGAAAAAACGGTGATGCTGTTTCGTATGTCGGCGGAACAACAGACTCAACCCGGGTGTCAGGTGGTGCATCGGCCGGCGGTGGCCGAAATGCTCGGTGATGTTGGAATAGAAGAACGTCACCGGAATCGTCAGCCATTCCCACCACAGCACGCCCTCGAGCTGGAGCGCGCAGAGCACCATGGCAGCACCGCAGGTGCCGAAAGTGATCGCGAAATGCACCCAGCCGTTGTAACCAGCGGGGATCTCGGTGCGCCGATACTCTTCTCGGAAGTCGTCCACGGATTCGGTCATGGCGGGATTTTAGCCCTGACAGGCGCAAGTGAGTGCTCAGCGTCTTCCCGCAAGCCAGGCCCCCGCAAGCATGGCAGGCACGAAGACCAGCGCCGCGCCTTGCATTAGCGACAGATTGACCAGGGCCGGTCCCGGGCAAAAACCGGCCAGCCCCCACCCGACCCCGAACAGCGATGCGCCGAACAGCAGTCGGTGGTCAATCGCGCCCGCGGGTTTTGCAAACGAGGCGTGCAGCCAGGGCGCAGAGCGGTAGCGCTTCAGCCAGAGATGACCGGGCAACGACACCAGCAAGGCGCCACCCATCACGAACAGCAGCGAGGGGTTCCAGCCCTCGCCCAGGGTCAGGAATCCCAGCACGTTCTCGGTGGAGGCCATGCCGGAGATCATCAGACCCCCGCCAAACAAAAGACCGCTGGCAGCGGCGACGACCGCGCGTCTCATGACAGCCACCCCAACAGCCAAGGCCGCAGCAACGTCGCCGTCAGCACGCCAGCGCCCATGAAAACCGCGACTGCTGCGAACGAGCGCGGCGACAGCCGTGACAGTCCGCAGATGCCGTGGCCGCTGGTGCAACCGTTGCCCAAACGCGTGCCGAAACCCACCAACACACCCGCCGCGACCAGCAGCAGAAGTGCGCCCGTGCCTTGTGGCAGTGCGCTTGCTGGCATGGGCACACCGGCCGCAAGGGCCAGCCAGGGTGCGACCAGCAGCCCCAACAGAAACGGCACGCGCCAGTGGCGCTGCCCGCGCTCCGCGATGTTGTAGACAATCCCGCTGATACCCGCGATGCGGCCCAAGCCGGCGTAAAGCACCCACACCGCAAGTCCAATCAGCATTCCGCCCGCGAGCGCCATCGTCATGCAAAACCCTCCAGAGGTTTGTCCATACCCGGTACCGTATATTGAAGGCAAACGATGAACGACCGGACCGAGGCCAAGCAACAGCTGTGCGACCGCCATGGTTGAGATGAGCCTCGTGTTGGGTGTCCTCATCGGGCTGGTGCTGGGACTGACGGGTGCCGGCGGCTCGATTCTGGCCGTCCCGGCGTTGATGCTGGGACTGGGCTGGACGCTGCCACAGGCTGCGCCAGTGGCCCTGATCGCAGTCTTCGCGGCGGCGGCCTTCGGCACCATCGCCGCATGGGACGTCGCCTACGTGCGTTACCGCGCCGCACTGTTGATGGCGGCGTCGGGCATCGCCGTGGCGCCACTGGGACTGTTCGCGGCCAGGGCGCTGCCCCTGGTGACGCTTTCCCTGCTGTTCACTGCGGTGCTGGTGGTCGTCGCGGTGCGGATGGTCTGGCAGGCACGCCGCAAGCCCGACGAGACGCGCATCGTCCGCGCCACCGTGCACGGCGACGGCGAGCCCGCGAAGGGGCCCATCTGCAAGCTCAACGCACGCGGTCGCATTCTCTGGACCCGCCCTTGCACGTTGGTGATCGCTACCATCGGCGCAGTGGCGGGTTTCTTCTCAGGCCTGCTCGGCGTGGGCAGCGGCTTTGTCATCGTGCCTGGTCTGCGCAATGCGACCGCGCTGTCCATGCATTCGGCGGTCGCCACTTCACTGATGGCCATCGCCATGACCAGCGCCGGCACGGTCGCTGTCACTCTGCTCAGCGGCACCCCCATGCCCTGGCTCACCGCCCTGCCGTTTGCCGCGGGTGCGCTCACCGGCATGCTCGCCGGCCGCGGTCTGGCCGAGCGCATTGCCGGCCCCGCCCTGCAACAGATTTTTGCCGGACTGATGGTCGTTTCAGCCGCCGCCCTGCTTCATCGGACCCTGAGTGGGTAAAAAGTGACCGCCATGCTCTTTCGCCAATTCTTCGAGCCGACATCCAGCACCTATACCTACCTGCTGGCCTCCGCACAGGGTCGCGAGGCGCTGATCCTTGATCCGGTCAAGGAGCAGGTGCCTCACTACCTCGCGGCGATTGCACAACTGAACCTGCGGCTGGTACGGGCGATTGACACCCACACTCACGCCGACCACATCACCGGCCTTGGCGATCTGCGCAGTGCGACCGGCTGCGTGACCCTGATGGGCGAATACACCCAGGCGGAATGCGTCTCGCAGCACGTACGCGACAACGAATTTCTCGATGTGGATGGACTGCGCCTGCAGGCGCTCTACACGCCCGGCCACACCGACGAGTCGTTCAGCTTCGTGCTCACGCCCGAGAAACCGCACGCGGTATTCACCGGTGATGTGCTGCTGATCCGAGGCACCGGCCGCACTGACTTTCAAAACGGCGATCCGGCAAAATCCTGGCACTCGATCCAGCGCCTGTTCGAGTTGCCGGAGGAGACCCCGGTGTATCCCGCGCACGACTACAAGGGCTGGACCGTCTCCTCGATCGGCGAGGAGAAACGCCACAACCCGCGTCTCGCTGGAAAATCGCGCGAGCAATACATCGAAATCATGCGCGGCCTGAAACTGCCGGACCCGAAGCTCATGGATATCGCCGTGCCGGCGAATCTGGCGTGCGGTGACGCACGCCCGTAAGCGGTAATCCGGCATTTCAAGCTTGAAAAACGGCCGATGCGGGTTAGGCTTCAGGCCTTCCTCTCGCGCTGAACTTCCATGAAACGATACGACCCGGTGGCGGCGATGGCCAACATCCGCCGCGAATTCGGCGAACACGGCGGCGTCAACATGTCAGTGGAAGCCAGCACGACCTTTACCGTGATGGACGCGGCCACCATGCCCGAACTGTTCAAGGGGCGACTCGGCCCCGACGCCGGCGGCTGCTATCTCTACGGGCGTCATTTCAATCCGACCGTCTACGTGCTCGGCCGCCAGCTCGCGGCGATGGAAGGCGCCGAAGCCGCCTATTGCACCGCCAGCGGCATGGGTGCGATCTCGGCGGTGGTCATGCAGCTCTGCGGCCCCGGCGATCACGCCGTGGTCAGCCACACGCTCTATGGCGGCAGCTACGCGCTGTTCCACGACTATCTGCCGGCGAAGGCGGGCGTGAACAGCACCCTGGTGGACATCGGCGACCTCGCCGCGGTCGAACGCGCATTCAAGCCCAGCACCAGGCTGCTCTACGTCGAAACCCTGTCCAACCCGATGCTGCGCATGGCCGATCTGCCGGCGCTGGCGAAGATCGCCAGGAAACACGGCGTGCCGCTGGTGGTGGACAACACTTTTTGTCCGCTGTCGGTGCAGCCGATGCAGCACGGCGCCGACATCGTCGTCCACAGCCTGACCAAGTTCGTCAGCGGTGCTTCGGACATCATCGCCGGCGCCATCTGCGCCTCCGCTGAATTCATCGGCCGGCTGATGGACCTGCACACCGGCTCGCTGATGCTGCTGGGCCCGACCATGGATCCGCATTGCGCCTTCAATCTCAGCCTGCGCCTGCCGCACCTGTCGCTGCGCATGCTGGAGCACAGCCGGCGCGCTCGATTCATGGCCGAGCGTCTGGCCGCGCGCGGCGACGCGGTGATCTATCCGGGGCTACCGACGCACCCCGATCACGCGATTCTCAAGCGCCTCGCCGATCCGCAGTATCACGGCGGCGGCATCCTCGGCCTGGATCTGAAGACTGCCGAGCGCGCCAACCGCCTGATGCAGGCCTTGCAGCACGAGCAGCACTTCGGCTTCATCGCCGTCAGCCTCGGCTATTTCGACACCCTGATGTCCTGCTCGGCCTCGTCCACTTCGTCCGAGATGACCGACAGCGATATGCGCGAGGCCGGCATCAGCCCGGGACTGGTGCGCATTTCCGTGGGCATCACCGGCGACCTCGAGCAGCGCTGGTCGCAGCTCGAAACAGCGCTGAAGTCTCTCTAGGTTCAGCCGGGGATCAGTTCACCCGTTCGAGCACGGTGGCGACGCCCTGCCCCATGCCGATGCACATGGTGGCAACACCGTATTTGGCCTTCTTCTCGTTGAGCACATGCGCCAGTGCGCCGGTGATGCGCGCGCCAGAACAGCCGAGCGGATGGCCAAGGGCGATGGCGCCGCCCTTGATGTTGATGCGGTCCATGCGATCGAGGATTTTCAGCTCGGTGATCACCGCCAATGACTGCGCGGCGAAAGCCTCGTTGAGTTCGAAGTAATCAATGTCTTTCAGTTCAAGGCCCGCGCGCTTGAGCGCCTTCTGCGTCGCCGGCACCGGGCCGCGGCCCATGGTCGCCGGGTCGCAGCCGGCCGAGGCCATCGAGACAATCTTCGCCAGCGGCTTCAAACCCAGCGACTTGGCCTTGTCGGCCGACATCACCAGCGTGGCGGAAGCGCCGTCGGAAATCGCGGATGAGTTGCCTGCGGTCACCGAGCCTTTGGGATTGAATGCCGGCTTGAGCTTGCCGAGGTCCTCGAGGTTGGCGTTGGAGCGCACCACTTCATCGAAATCAATCCACTGCGGCAGGCCGTCGGCATCGTGGCCTTCGAGCGGCACCATCTCGTTCTTGAACCCGCCGTCCTGCCAGGTTTTGTAGGCTCGCTTGTGTGACTCGAGCGCGAACTTGTCCTGATCCTCGCGCTTGATGTTGAACATGGTCGCCAGCATCTCGGCGGTCAGGCCCATCATCGCGGACGCTTTCGCGGTATTCACCGCCAGCGCCGGGTTGCCGTCGAAGTTGTAGTCCATCGGCACGTGGCCCATGTGTTCGACGCCGCCGCAGATATAGGTGTCGCCGATACCGGACTTGATCGCACCGACGGCAGCGTGGATCGCCGTCATCGAGGAGCCGCAGAGGCGGTTCACGGTCTGGCCCGACACGCTGTTCGGCAAACCCGCCTGCAGCAGCGCCTGGCGCGCGATGTTGAAGCCCTGCTCCTTGGTCTGCTGCACGCAGCCCCAGATCACGTCCTCGACATCCGCGCCTTTCAACGCGGCATTGCGCTTCATCAGCGAGCGGATCAGGTGCGCCGACAGATCCTCGGCGCGCACGTTGCGGAAAGCACCACCGCGCGAGCGACCCATCGGAGTGCGCACCGCATCAACAATTACGACGTCCGTCATGTTCTGTTCTCCGCCTTATTTCGTGTAGTAGGTCTTGCCGTCCGCCGCCATCTTCTTCATGGACGCGGTGGGCTCATAGAGCTTGCCGAGATGCGCGTACTTGGCGCACTTTTCCAGCACCGTCTTCATACCCAGGCTGTCGCAGTACTTGAGCGCGCCGCCACGGAACGGCGGGAAGCCGACGCCCATGATCAGGCCCATGTCGGCCTCGGCCGGCGACTCGACGATACCGTCGTCAAGGCAGCGCACGGTCTCGATGATCATCGGGATCATGTGCCGGTCGATGATCTCCTCGTCGGTGAAATCCTTCTGGCCGTTCGGCTGCACCGACTTGATCAGGTCGTGCGAATCCGCGGCGACGTCCTTCTTCGGCTTGCCCTTGGGGTCGGTGCTGTACTTGTAGAAACCGATGCCGTTCTTCTGGCCGTAGCGCTTGTTCTCGTACATCACGTCCATCGGTGTTTTGTAGGTCTTGCCCATGCGGTCGGGGTAGCCTTCCGCCAGCACGTCACCGACGTGATGCGAAGTGTCGATGCCGACCACGTCCTGCAGATAAGCCGGGCCCATCGGCCAGCCGAAGGTTTCCATCACCTTGTCCACTTTCACGAAGTCAGCGCCGTCATGCAGCAGCGCGGTCCAGCCGCCGAAGTAAGGGAACAGGATGCGGTTGACCAGGAAGCCCGGGCAGTTCTTCACCACGATGGCGGTTTTACCCATGCCTGAGGCATAGGCCACGATGGTCGCAATCGCTTCCTTGCTGGTCTTGGCGCCGTAGATTACTTCGACCAGCGGCATCTTGTGCACCGGATTGAAGAAGTGCATGCCGAGGAAATGTTCCGGATGCTTCATCGCCGTCGCCAGTTCGTCGATCGAGATGGACGAGGTGTTCGAGGCGATGATGGTGCCCGGTTTCACCAGCCCCTCAATTTCCGCGAGCACGGCTTTCTTGACCTTCGGATTCTCGACCACCGCTTCGACGATCACATCCACGTTCTGGAAGTCACCGTAGTTCAGCGTCGGCCGGATCATCGACAGCACGTTGCCGGCTTTTTCCGGCGTCAGCTTGCGGCGCTCGACCTGCTTCGAGAGCAGCTTGTTGGCTTCCGACATGCCGAGCGCGAGCTGCGCGTCGGCGATGTCCTTCATGATGATCGGCGTGCCGCGCGAAGCGGACTGGTAGGCGATGCCGCCACCCATGATGCCGGCGCCGAGTACCGCCGCCTGCTTCACCGGCTTGGCGATCTTGCCGGCGGCCTTGGCCTTCTTCTTCAGGAACTGGTCGTTGAGGAACAAGCCGATCAGCGCATCGGCGACCGAGGTCTTGGCGACCTTGGCGAAACCGATGCCTTCGAGTTTCAGCGCTTCGTCACGTGACTTTCCGGCGGCTTTCTGGATGGTTTTCACCGCCTCGACCGGTGCCGGGTAATTCTTGCCCGCCTTGCCGGCGATGAAGCCCTTGGCGGTCTCGAACACCATCATCGATTCCTGTGGCGACAGCTTGAGCGGGCCGGTCTTCTGCGCGCGGCGCGCTTTCCAGTCGGCCTTGCCCTCGATGGCGAGGCTCAGCATCTTCATTGCCGCATCACGGAGTTTTTCCGGCGCGACCACCGCGTCGACCGCGTGCGTCTTCAGCGCAGCTTCGGGTTTCACCGGATCGCCACCGGCAATCATTTCAATCGCGTTGTCGGCGCCCATCAACCGTGGCGCCCTGACCGTGCCGCCGAATCCCGGAAAAATACCGAGTTTCACTTCGGGAAAGCCGATCTGCGCCTTGGCGCTCATCACGCGGTAATCGGTGGACAGGCACATCTCGAAACCGCCGCCGAGGGCGATGCCGTTGATGGCGGTCACCGATGGGAATGGCAGGTCCTCGATCGCGCTGAAGACTTTGTTGGCCTCATACGACCAGCCCGCGATCTCTTCCTCGGTACTGGTGAAGTTCTTGCCGAATTCAGTGATGTCGGCGCCGACGATGAACACATCCTTGGCCGAGGTGACCATCAAGCCCTTGAGCTTGCCGTCCTTGCCCAGGAGTTCGCCGACGTCCTTCAGTTCCTGCACGGTGCGCGCATCGAACTTGTTGATGGCGTCTTCCTTGCGATCGAAACACAGCTCGGCGATGTCGCCGGCCAGCCGCGTGACGCGGATGGATTGACCCTGAAACATGAAAGCCCCCGGTATTGTTAAAAATCGAAGAGGCGGAATGATAGCCGTCTTGCAACCGTCTTGGGGTCTTTTTGACAGTCCTTCGAGGGCACGCCTACACTCGGCCGCGATTCACACATACGGCCCTATAGAGTCGTACCGCTACACCACCAAATGCAAGGGGAATGTTCATGCTCAAGAAAGCCAAAGCAAAGTTGAAGAAAATGCTCGCCGGCCGCAAAGCCTCGGCCAAAAAAGCCAAGGGCAAAGCCAAGGCAGCGGTAAAAAAAGCGAAATCCAAAGCCAAAAGCACCGTCAAGAAAGTCAAAGCCAAGGCCAAGAAAGCCTCCGCACCGGCGCGCAAGAAAGTCGCCGCCGCGCGCAAGGCGGTGGTCAAGCGCGTGAACAAGGTCAGGAGCAGCGTCGCCTCGTACATGCCGATGTCGCGCGCCGAAGCCGCCACCAGCAGCGGCAAAGCCACCGTCGCCACGCAGACGCCGGACCCGGTTGCCCCCGCCACCACCGGCGGCATGTTCTCGACGCCTTAAGTTTTCTGTGACCCCGAACCCGCCGGCGCCACCCGCACCGGCGGGTTTTTATTTGGGGTCAGGTGATCGGACATTTCGTCCTTGAATATGTGTTGGGCACCAGAATCGTGAGCGCATTCCAAGAGTTCAAGCTTGCGGTCGTATCGGCCACCGGCCTCTCGAAGGATGCGCTGCACGTCTATCTCGGTCTCCTCATTTTCCTGGCTGTAGTCTCGGGCTTACGTCGACCTCTTCACTCCGCGGGCCCATGGCTATCCGTGCTGTCTGTAGCTGTCGTACTTGAATTGATGGACATGCGAGATAACCTCGCTAGTTTGGGGAAGTGGCAGTGGACGGCAAGCCTTCATGACATCGTTAATACAATTTTCTGGCCCACAGCACTTCTGTTTCTTGCGCGTCATGGGATGCTCGCCGGCGGGTCTGGTGTCCAAACAACGGCTCAAGGCCCTCCATAAATCGGCGCCGACGGGTCGGTGATAATGCTGGCCGAATGAATCTGAATTTCTCCGAAAGCACCGCCCAACTGCGCCTGCTCGCCGACAGCAGCCGCCTGCGGCTGTTGTTGCTGTTGGAAGAACAGGAACTTACGGCGGCAGAACTGACGGATGTGACGGGATTGGCGCAGAGCCGCATCTCGACGCATCTGGCGCGACTCAAACGCGCGGGCCTCATCGTGCAACGGCGCTCGGGTGGCTCGGCGCTGTATGCGATTTCGGAATCGCCGGCGGTATTCACCGGCGCGTTATGGCAACTTTTACGCCAGCGCCTGAACGACCGCCAATCACAGCTCGACGCTGAACGCGCGGCACAGCTGGTGCGCGCCCGCTCGCGCGGACAGACCTGGGCCGAATCTGTTGCCGGCCGCATGGAACTGCAGTATTCGCCCGGCCGCAGCTGGGAGGCAACCGCGCGCACGCTGATCAGCCTGCTGAAACTCGGCGACACCCTGGACATCGCCGCCGGCGACGGCGTGCTGGCAGAGCTGATCGCCGGGCACGCCAAGAGCGTCACCTGCGTGGACATCAGCGCCACGCTCATCGCCGCGGCTAAAAAACGCCTGCATGCTTTTCACAACGTCAGCTTCGTCGAAGCCGACATGCACGACATTCCGCTGAAGTCTGGCGGCTACGACCAGGTGTTTGTGATGCACGCGCTGGCGTATAGCCAGAAACCGCAGCAGGTTCTCAAGGAAGCTGCGCGTCTGCTGAAAAGCGGCGGCCGGCTGGTGATCGCCGCGCTCAACCAACACACGCACAAGGTGGCGATGGAAGCCTACGACCACGTCAATCTCGGCATCACGCCCACTGCGCTGTCACGGATGCTGCAATCGGCTGGGCTGAAAGCGGAAAGCTGTCAGGTCAGCTCGCGAGAGCAGCGGCCGCCGTACTTTGAAGTGATTACCGCGTTGGCGCGCAAATGACTTCACCTCAGTGAAGTCATCCCCGCGGAAGCGGGGATCCATGTGGCGCGCAGCGCCATGAGGTTGACCACTGGATTCCCGCTCTCGCGGGAATGACGTCAGAGGCTCTCCGGCCACACCAGCGGTCGGCCTTCTTTCTTCGCCATCTTGGCGATCATCTCCAGCTTTTCCTGATGCAGCTTGCGCTCCTCGTCGGTCGCGCGCACCACCAGCAGCGGATTCTTGGCGGCAGCCTTGAGCAGGGCGGCAGCGACATCGCTGACACGGGCCTCCCCGCCCTGATCCAGTCCGAGGCTCGACTGCCCCTGGGTCATCGCCAGGTACACCTCCGCCAGCAGCTGCGCGTCCTTGAGCGCGCCGTGCAACTCGCGACCTGAGTTGTCGATCTGGTAACGCTGGCATAGCGCATCGAGACTGTTCTTCTGCCCCGGATGTTTCTTCTTCGCCAGCTGCCAGGTATCGGTGACGCTGCAGATTTCATCGAGCTTTTGTTTGATACCCGCTTTCGCCAGTTCCGCGTTGACAAAGCCCGTGTCGAAGTTGGCGTTGTGGATCAGCACCTCGGCATCGCGCAGAAACTCCAAGAGGGCCGGCGCAATGTCCTTGAACCTGGGCTTGTCGGACAGGAATTCGCGCGTCAGCCCGTGCACCGCCAGCGCGCCGGGGTCGCTGTCACGGTCTGGATTTAAATAGTGGTGAAACTTGCCGCCGCTCAAGCGGCGGTGCTGGATTTCGAGACAGCCGATCTCGATGACACGATGCCCCTGGGAAACCTCAAGGCCGGTGGTTTCGGTGTCGAGCACGATGAGCCGCTGCGTCATGCGGCCGACTCCAGATTTTCTTCAAGGCCCAGCCCAGCAAGCTCGTCGGCCCGCTCGTTGCCGGGATCGCCTGCATGCCCCTTGACCCACTTCCAATCAATCTTGTGAGGTTTTACGCAAACATCAAGTATTTCCCATAAATCTTTGTTTTTAACTGGTTTTTTATCCGATGTTCGCCAGCCATTCTTTTTCCATCCGGGTAACCAATTGTTAAGCCCCTGCATGACGTAGGTCGAGTCGGTGTACAGCGTCACCGCGCAAGGGCCGCGCAGCGCGTCCAGCGCGCGGATCACGGCGGTCAGTTCCATGCGGTTGTTGGTGGTCTGCGCTTCGCCACCTTTGATCGTGCGCTCGCGATCACCGTAGATCAGCAGCGCGCCCCAGCCGCCGGGGCCCGGATTGCCGCGACAGGCGCCGTCCGTATAGATGACGACTGGCTTCATCCCGCCTCGCCGTCACGCGTCTGCGCGCTGCGCGCGCCGGGCATCGCCGCAGTGCCGATCAGCGGGCGCACCATCGAACGCACCGGCCGGCCCAGCAGCGTCATCGGGATCACACGCTTCTTGGCGACCAGCAGATAAGCACCGGCCATCGGTGCGATCAGAGAGGCCGGCGTGAAGCTTTCACCGTCTGAATGCACCGGCGGGAATGCGCCGCCGACGGCAAAGCGGCGGATCTCGGTCACTTCGAAATCCAGCAGCTCCAGCCAGTCGTGCAGACGCCCCGCGCGCACGAACCGCGCACCGGTCGGAAACGCACGGTAGCGCAGGCCCAGCCGCTGGCGCAGCCCCCACACACTCCAGGGATTGAAGCCCAGCACCAGCAGGCGGCCACGGTCGCTGAGCACGCGGTTGATCTCGCGCAGCACCGACTGTGGCGAGCGCGCGAACTCCAGCGAATGCGCCAACAGCACCGCGTCCACCGACCTGGCGGCCAGCGGCAAACGCTCGGCCTCGATCAGCGCCTGCGCACCCAGACCCGGCACGGTGCCGAGCACCGCGCGGTGCAGCATCTCGCTGGTCGCCAGCAGCTCGCCCGAATCGCACCAGGAGCCGATCTGCAGCAGGTGACGGCCGAACAGGTCCGGCAGCACGCGGCCGACCTCGTGCACTTCCTGCGCCATCAGCCGCTGCGCGCGCGGCGACTGTTGCCAGCGCTGCAGCGCGTGTCGATCGAGCGACTTGCCGGGCTTTCCGGCTGAAATATTCATGGCAACATCCTATCAATGATTGCCGTCGAACCCATCAGCGCGTTCACTGATAACTACATCTGGATGCTGACGGATGGTCAGCGCGCCGCAGTGGTGGATCCCGGTGACGCCAAACCGGTGCTGAAAACGCTCGAACAACGTGGCTTGGAACTGAGCGCGGTCCTGATCACGCACTGGCATCCTGACCACACGGGCGGCATCGCGGCGCTGTGCGCGAAATGGAATGGCATCCCGGTTTATGGTCCTGCCGCCGAAAGCGCGAAATTCCCGGGGCTCACCCACCCGCTCAGACAGGGCATGCACTTCACGCTCGATTTCCTTAGTCTTGAATTGGAGGTGATGGAGATCCCCGGCCACACCCTCGGTCATATCGCCCTGCACGGCGGTGGGCTGTTGTTCTGCGGCGACACGATGTTCTCAGCGGGCTGCGGCCGGCTGTTCGAAGGCACGGCCCAGCAGATGCACGACTCGCTGAGCCGCCTCGCTGCACTGCCGGAATCCACAGCCGTGTATTGCGGGCACGAATACACGCTGGCGAATCTGGCCTTCGCCGCGGCGGTCGAGCCCGAAAACCTTGCGATCGCCGACGCCATCCACCAAGTCAAAGCGCTGCGCGCGGACAGCCACCCCAGCCTGCCGACGACCATCGCGCGCGAACGACGCATCAACCCTTTTCTGCGCAGTGCTGCGCCCGCCGTTCGCGCCGCCGCTGAACGTCAGTCCGGCAGTGCGCTGAATACTCAAGCCGAGGTGTTTGCAGCCTTGCGACGCTGGAAAGATGGATTCAAAGCACCTCTATAAGCGGGTAGTGTCCCGATGCGCGCTTCGCGCGCCCGGGATCGGTCTGTCGTAATAATTGAGGGGGCCCTGTTTTGCTAGACTCGTTCGCGTCATTATTTCGTCCGTGAATCCCACCTTCTTTTCCTGCTTGGACCTGCCTTGATGAAGCGGCTGACTCTGTTGTTGCTTGCGATGGGCTTTGCTGCCGCAGTCGATGCTGCCGTGCCGGCGCCGCCGGATGAAAAGGCGCTCAAGCTCGACCAGACCATCCAGGGCGTCAAATACGAGGCGCTGCTGCTGACGCGCGACCTGTTTGATCTCGAAGACTCAATCCTGTTTCCGCAGGAAACCCGCACCAATATCTTTACCAGCGTGACGGTCCCGGGCTTCCTGATCTCGCGCATGACGGTCAGCGTGGACGGCGGCAATCCAGTGGTCTACGCCTACAGTGAAAGTGAATCCAAGGCGCTGCTCAAGGACGGCTTCCACCGCATCTCGCACACCAACCTCGACCCCGGGCCGCACCGCATCCGCGCCGATTTCATCGGCAAGTTCTATGACGCCAAGCCGGAAGAAGCGCCGCTCACCGGCAACCTCGAGACGGTGTTCAACAAGGGACTGACCGAACTCAACCTGATCCTGCCGATCGCGCGCAACAGCCGGCTCGACAAGCCGGGCATCAACGAAGTCGCGCGGCTGGACGCCACCGGACGCCGCGCCGCGCGCGGTGTCTGGCTGCCGGAAGCAGAGTCCGTAATCAGCCAGGCCGATACCTTCGTGCCGGGCAGCGAGGCCGACCCGCATTACCGGCTCGCCCTGTTCCTGCGTCACGACAAGCGATTCTTCTCGGCACTGACGGAGTTGATGCGCATCGCCGCCGGACTGCGCGAAGACGCCACCCTGCCGGACGAGTTCTACCAGCTGCTGGCGGAGTGCTACCTCGGCTTCGCCATGGAAACGCGCGCGGAGGATTACTTCCGCCAGCTGGTCGAGAACGCGCCGGACCCGGACAAGTTCAACAATGCTCGCATCGAACTGGCCGAGTTCAATTACCAGCGTGGCTATCTGGGCGAAGCCACCAAGATCCTGCTGCGCATGCGCGACCGCGTCGGCACCGACGACTTCGCGCGCTGGCAGACGCTGACCGCAGCGACCCTGCTGGCACAAGGCCGTTACAACGAGGCCAGCGAGGTCATCGCGCAGGGCGACGACGACAAGCGCATGACGCCGCACCTGCGCTACAACCTCGGCGTCGCGCTGATCAACGACGGCCGCCTGGCCGAAGGCCGCGCCTGGCTGGATAAAGTCGCACTGCTGACGCCCTACGACCAGGAACAGCTGGTGCTGAAGGACAAGGCCAACCTGCTGCTCGGTTACCACTTTTTGCAGAACCAGCAGGGCGGCACCGCGAAACCGTTCTTCAGCCGCGTCCGCACTGAAGGCCCCTACTCCAACCGCGCGCTGCTCGGTCTCGGCTGGTCGGAGCTGGCGCCACGCGGCATCCAGCAGAAAAAAATCGATCCGAAGACCGGCGAATCCACCGTCAACGCCAAGGCCGGCGGGTCGCTCGGCGTGCTGCTGCGGCCGGGCTTTGTGGATACCGACGTCACCAAGCGGCTCGGCATCCGTCCGTTCAAGTTCGACAAGGCGCCCAAGGACCTGCAGGCAGCGGTGGAAAACGCGCTGGTACCGTGGACCGAACTGGTCACGCGTGACCCGATGGACCCTGCCGTGCAGGAAGGCCTGCTGGCGATTCCCTATGCCTTCGACACGCTGCGGGTGTTCGACCAATCCTCGCAGCTGTATCTGAAAGCGGTCGGCGTGCTCGAGACCGCGCGCAAGCGGATTGATATCGCGATTGATTCGATCCGCAAGGGCCGCATGGTCGAGACCATCGTGCGCCGCGACCTCGATTCCGAGAACGGCCGCGAATGGCGCCTGCGTGACCTGCCGGATGCGCCGGAGACCTATTACCTGCAATCGCTGCTGGCCGAGCACCGCTTTCAGGAGTCGCTGAAGAATTACCGCGACATCCGCCTGATCGCGCGCAACCTCGACAACTGGCGCCCGCGCCTGGAAGCGCTGGCGCGAAACTATGGCGGTCAGGGCCAATCCAAGCTCGACCCGAAACTGATGGTCGCTCAAGCCCTGCAAGGCTGGGCCGGCTACGGCCTGGTGCGACTGGCGCTGCGCAGCGACGACAACATGGCAGCGCCGGGGACCTACGACGAACGCCTGAAGACCGACGCTGAAGGTCCGGCCCTGCTCTGGCCGGCGCAGCCACCCGAACGCTTCGACGGCAGCCGCGAGAAAGTGCTCGCATTGGTGGCACGACTGGAAGAACTGCGGCCACGCGTACTGAATATCGCCGCCGACCAGAATCTGTACCTGCAAACCATGTCGATCAAGGAACTCGAAGGCCAGCGCACTCAGATCGACCGTTATCTGGTGCAGGCGCGCTTCGCCGTCGCCCGCATCAACGACCGCCAGGGCCGATGATGCCGATACGCATCCGCGTTCTTTTGCTGGCGCTGCTGACGCTCAACGCCTGTGGCCCGCAGCCGCTGAAGGACACCGGACCGACGATCTCCGAACTGGCGAAGAGCCGCCCGCCGTCGAGCGGCGCAGTGATCGCTCCTGCGCCAGTGCCCGCACCCAGCCCCGGCGTGACGCCACCTGATGAGACCGCGCTGGAAAATTACAAGCGCATCGCCGAGCTGGCGACCGACCCCGAGACCAAGGCCGAGGCCAACCGCCGCCTCGCTGACCTGCAGGTACAGATCAAGGAACAACAGCTGGTCAATGACGAGTCCACCGCTGCGCAAAAGCAGTCGGTCGAACTCTATGACCAGTTATTGAAAGACCGTGGCGACAACGAGTCCGAAGGCGCGCGTCTGCTCTACCAGAAAGCGCGCGCACAGCAGAATCTCGGCGAGTTCGCCGCTTCGGCCGAAAGCCTGAAACAGCTGATCGAGCGTTTCCCGCGCTCGGAATACACCGGCGAGGCGCATTTCCGCCGCGCCGAGATGCTCTACCGCGCGGAAGATTTCGTCGCGGCCGAAGCCGAATATGCGCTGGTCATCGCCGACCCGCAAAGCAAGGCGTATTACGAACCGGCGCAGTACAAGCTCGGCTGGTCGCTGTTCAAGCAGGCCAAGTACGAAGCCGCGTTGTCGGTGAGTTTCGACATCCTCGACCGCGAACTGCCGCAAGGCGAACTGTCGGATCCGACCTCGACGCTTAAAGACATCGCACCGGGCAAACGCGAACTGGCGCAGGACGCATTGCGCGTCGCCAGCCTCGCACTCGCCAACACGGGTGGCGGCGATGCGCTGAACCAGGCGCTCGCGCGCCGCAGCACCACCAGCCGTTACAGCGTGCTGCTGTACAACGCACTCGGCGGCGAACTGCTCGACAAGAAGCGCTACACCGACGCTGCCAAGACTTATCTGGCGTTCGCCGACGGCAATCCGCGCCACCCGCTGGCGCCGCAATACCATCACCGTGCCATCGAGGCGCTGCGTTCCGGGAATTTCGTTGAGCAGGTGGTCGCCGCCAAGGCGCGCTATGTCGCCACCTACGACCCCAGCACCAGTTACTGGAGCGGTCGCCCCGCATCGCCAGAAGTGCTGGGCGAACTGCGCAAGCATCTCGATGATCTCGGCCGTTTTCACCACAACCGCGCACGCGCTGACAAAGCCGCCGACAAATTGACCGGCCGCGAGGATTTTCTCGCCGCTGCACGCTACTACCAGCGTAGCCTTGATCTGTTCCCCAAGGATGCAAAAGCCGGCGAGTTGAGCGTGCTGCTGGCGGACGCCCTGCAGGACGGCGGCGACCTGCAGGCCGCTGCCAAGGCTTATGAGAGCGCGGTCAGCATCGGTGGCGCCAAAGCCGACGATGCCGCCTATGCCGCTGTGCTCGCCTATCAAAAACTGGTCGAGGACGCGCCGGAAAACCGCAAGGACGAGGCGCTGAGGAAAGCCACCCAGGCGGGCCTGCGTTTCGCCGAAGGTTTCCCCGGCCATCCGCAGACGCTGGTGGTGCTCACGCGCGCCGCCGAAGACCTTTACCGCCTGAAAGAGACCGATCAGGCCGTGGGAATCTCCGCCAAGGTCATCAAGTCGCGCGCCTCCGACGACCTCAAGCGCACCGCCTGGGGCGTGGTCGCGGACGCGCAGTTCACCCAGAAACGCTATCCCGAAGCCGAGGCCGCCTATGGCGAACTGCTGAAGCTGTCGCCGGCCAGCGACCCGCAGCGCGCCAAGCTGGTCGATCAGCTCGCAGCCGCGATTTACAAACAGGGTGAAGCGGCGCGCAGCGCCGGCAATCAGCCTTTGGCCGCCGCCGCGTTCCAGCGCGTCGGCCAGCTCGCACCCAGCGCCAGCATCCGGGCCACCGCCGACTACGACGCTGCCGCGGCGTTGATCGCCAGCGAGCAGTGGTCAACCGCCGGTCGCCTGCTGGAGAATTTCCGCAGCGCCAATCCCGGTCACGCGCTGCTGCCGGACGTCGACAAGAAACTGGCCGTGGTCTATCAGAAGACCAGCCAGCCGCAACGCGCCGCCGAAGTGATGGCGCGCATCGCCGGTCGCAGTGGCGAGTCCGCCGACACACGCCGCGAAGCTGCCTGGTCGCAAGTCACCCTGCTCGACCAGACCCGCGACCCGAACGTCGCTGAAGCCTATGACAATTACCTGAAGAACTTCGGCGGACCGTTCGAGCGTGCGATCGAAGCACGCCATCGCCTGGCCGAGCTGGCTCAGGCGCGCGGCAACAGTTCACGCCGCGAACACTGGTTGCGCGAATTGATCGCTGCCGATGCCGCGGGCGGCCGCGACCGCAGCGACCGCAGTCGTTTCCTGTCCGCACAGGCGCAGCTGGAACTCGGCCGCAACGAAGCGGCGCTGGCGATGGCGCTGAGCCTGAAACAGCCTCTGGAAAAAAGCGTGGCTCGCAAGAAAGCGGCCATGGAGAAAGCCATCGCCATCCTCACCCGTGCCGCGGATTTCGGCTTTGCCGAAGTCACCACGGCGGCCACTTATGAATTGGGCTCGCTTTACAGCAACTTCTCGCGTGCCCTGCTCGACTCCGAGCGGCCGAAGAAACTATCCGCACTGGAAAAAGAGCAATACAGTCTGCTGCTGGAAGAGCAGGCGTTCCCGTTCGAGGAAAAAGCCATCGAATGGCATCTGGCGAACCTGAAGCGCGTCAATCAAGGCGCCTATGATCGCTGGGTCAGCAAGAGCGCTGATGCGCTGGCGCAGATCTCCCCTGGAAAATATGGCAAACGCGAAAAAACCGGCGGCACTTACGATGAGCTGCGCTAATCCGCTCGTCGTTTTTACCGCCTGCGTGACGCTTGCGGCCTGCGCAGCGCCGCCCAAGCGTGGCCCCTCCAATGCACCGCGCGCACCCGCTGCCGCCACCAGACCCGCACCTGCCCCGGCACCGGCCCGCGCAAGCAATCCGGTTTCGCCTTTGCCTGCGCGAGCGCAAGCGCCCGCACCAGTCGCGCCTGCCAGACCGGCGCCGGCGCCCGTCGCAACAGCGCCAAAGCCTGCGCCACAGAAAAGCGCGCGCGAACGTTTCGCCACTGCGGTAAAACTGGTTGAGACCAACCAGTTCAAGGAGGCGGAAGGCTTGCTCGACGCGCTGGTCAAGGAAAACCCCAGCTACTCCGGCCCGCTGACCAATCTCGGCATCGTCTATTACAAGACCAGCCGGCGCGAACAGGCCTTGGCCGCATTCAGTCGCGCTGCGGTCGCCAATCCGCGCAATGCAGTGGCCTACAACTGGCTGGGAATTATTTATCGCGAGAACGGCGACTACGCACGCGCGGAACAGGGCTACCTGCGCGCGCTGCAGGCCGATGGCGATTACGCGGCTGCACACCTGAACCTCGCCATCCTCTACGACCAGCACCTGAAACGCCCGGCGCAGGCGATCGAGCACTATCGCCGTTACGGCCGCCTCGACCGCTCCAATGAATTGCAGGTCGCCGCGTGGATCGCGGCGCTGGAACCGAAGAAGAAACCGGAGCCGAAACCATGAGATTCATTTCCATCGCGCTGTTGACGATTCTTTCTGCCACCGCACAGGCGCAAGCGCCTGCGGGCGAAGGCGGCGGCACCACCGTCATCGGCGATCAGGAATCGCCGATCGGCCTCTACATCATGCCGTGGCGCAATTCCTCGGCCGATCCTGGCCTCGACAAGCCGGCGCGCCTGCTGGAAGAAGCGATGCTGCCGATGGACCGTGACGTGTTCCGCCGCCAGACCGAATATTTCCAGACGCTGCAGACTCATCTCGCCAAACAATCCAAAGCCACCCCCTGAACCCGTCACCACCGAATTTTTACTGGAGTCACTCAATGGAAGTCCTCACTAGCTTTGCCCAGTTCTTCAAGCACGGCGGCCCGGTCATGTTCTTCATCTCGGCAGTCGCCGTGCTCGGCTTCGCCATCGCGGTCGAACGCTGGCGCTTCTTCGTGCGTGCCGAACAGGAGAACAGCAGCCTGTGGCAGCGCATGCAGCCGCTGATGGACCAGGGCGACCTCGCCGGCGCCGAGCAGCTGGCGGAACGTTCCAACTCCGCGATCGGCAAGGTGCTGAGCTTCGGTTTCGCCAAAAGCCGCGGCGGTTCGGTTCGTGCCGACATCGAGAACGCGATGGAAGAACGGCTGATGGAAATTACCGCCGTGCTGGAGAAGCGCACGCACTACCTCGCCACCTTCGCCAACGTCGCCACGCTGATGGGCCTGCTCGGCACGGTCAGCGGCCTGATCCGCGCCTTCGCCGCCATTGCCAGCCTGAACCTGTCGGAAAAAACCAATGTGCTGTCGTTGTCCATCTCTGAGGCCCTGAACGCGACGTTCTTCGGCCTGCTGGTGGCGGTTCCGCTGCTGCTGCTGCACGCCTGGCTGAACACGCGTTCGGGTGAGCTGGTGGACAGTCTGGAAATGGCGACGGTGAAGTTCCTAAACCGTCTCAAGCCGCAGACCTGAGCCGCCGAGCGCAAGCCCATGCGCATCACGCGCCGCATGCTGCGCCAGTACAAGCGCAGCTCGACCGAGCACGAGGAGATCATCAATCTCGTGCCGTTCATCGACATCCTGACGATCCTCGTTATCTACCTGCTGGTCGGCGCGGTGTCGCCGCATCTGGCGGCCCTGGACCTCAACCTGCCCTCGAGCCAGACCACCACGGTGGTCTCGAAGAAGCAACCGCTGCAGCTGACCATCGCGTTGAAAAAAGACGGCTTCATCGTCAATGACCGCAGTGGCCGCGAGCGGCGCCTGGCCAGGAATTCCAAGGGCTACGATCTGCGGCAACTCGGCCAGACGCTGCTGCAGATCAAGCAGCAGCACAGCGATGAGACGACGGTGACACTGCTGTTGGAACCGGACATCGCCTACGACCTGCTGGTGCAGGTGATGGACACCGCGCGGCTGACGCCGGTGACGCGCAAGGGTCAGGTCGCTACGGAGATGTTCCCCGACATCTCCATCGGCGACGCCCCCAAATGAGCTGCAACCGATGAAGATCCGTCGCAAGACTCTGCGCAAGATCCGCCACGGCAAGCGCGGCAGCACCGCCTTGAGCATCAATCTGGTACCGATGATCGACGTGTTTGTGATCCTGGTGATCTACCTGCTGGTCAACGCCGCCGCCGTGCAGGTGGTGGGCGCCGAACAGGTCGAGCTGCCCAAGTCCATCGCCGAACAGCCGCCCAAGGAAGAAAACGTGGCGGTCACCGTCAGCGGTGACGACATCCTGGTCAACGGCAAGAAGGTCATGAACGTGACCGAGGCCACCGCCTCCAGCGAGCCGGTGCTGAAGCCATTGCGCGATGAACTCATGACCTTTCTGGCGCCGCCGGCCGTGGTCGCCGCAGCGGCAAAAACCCAAACGCCACTGGCGCCGAAGGATGTCAGCATCTTCGCCGACAAGAAAATCCCCTATTCCCTGTTGAAGCGCGTGATGGCGACCTGCGCTGACGCCGGCTTCGCCAAAATCGCGCTGGGCGTATTGCCGGACGGTGGCGGCACATGACGCTGTACGCGCTCAGCCACGATTTCGACCTGCTGGCGAACGAGGCCGACCGCCGCTTCCAGCGCTGGCTTGGCACTTTTGGCATCCCGGCGCTGGTCCTCGCACTCTTGATCCCTTTTCTGCAGCTCACTGGCCTGACACCCGGCGGCGGCCTGCCGGTGCCGCCACGCTATGCGCAGTTGGTGCCGCCGCCTGTGGTGGAGCCCGCCGTCAAGGAAGAACAACCCAAGCCCGAACCCAAGACCAAGCCGAAAGTCGAGAAGCCCAAGGTCTCGCAGGAAGTGCTGAAGCAGCAACAGCAGCAAAAAGCGCGCGCACGAGCGACCAAAGAAATCAGCAAATCCTTCAGCAGCATCGCCAATCTCCTGTCCACATCCGCGAAAAGCGATAACCCGCTCGTCGCTGCGGTCACCCCCACCAAATCCGGCAGCACCAGCCCGGTGTTCGCCTCGTCAGCGACGTCCAGCTCCAAGGGCATCGGCAATGTCGCACCGACTGCGCGCACGCAAAGCGGCACCGGCCTGGGACAGCGCAAAACCAGCGACGTCAGCGGGCCAACCGGCATCGGTGCCGACCCCGGCGCGCCCGGCCTGTCGGGCGACAAGCGCATCGCCGGTCGCTCGCTGGGCGAGATGCAGGAGGTGTTCGATCGCAACAAAGGCGCGTTCTACTCGCTCTACAATCGCGCGCTGCGCGAGAACCCCGACCTGGTCGGCAAGCTGATTTTCGACATCACCATCGAACCGGATGGCAGCGTCAGTCGCTGCGTGCTGGTGAAAAGCGAGCTGGGAAACCCCGAACTGGAACGCAAGTTCGTGCTGCTGGTTCAGCAGCTCAATTTCGGCGCCAAGGGCGTGCCACGCTTCAACTATCCGAATTATCCTTTGCATCTGCTGCGCTCCTAGCGCCGCGCTTCTTTCATTCCGAACGCAGTGAGGAATCTGATCAGATTCTTCGTTACGCTCAGAATGACAAACACACACAAGGACTCCCCATGGGCTTTCTCGCAGGCAAAAAAGCACTGATCACCGGCGTTGCCAGCGAACGCTCCATCGCCACCGGCATCACCGAAGCTTTTCACCGCGAAGGCGCCGAGCTGGCATTCACCTATCAGGGCGACAAACTCAAACCGCGTGTCGAAGCGCTGGCGCAACAGACCGGCTCGCAGATCGTGTTGCCACTGGACGTCACCCAGGACGCGCAGATCGCCAGCGTGTTCGAAACACTCAAACAAAAATGGAATGGCGTGGACATCGTCATCCACTCCATCGGGTTCGCACCACGTGAGCTGCTGATGGGCGGCTATCTGGAATCTGTCACCCGCGAAGGCTATGCGCTGGCGCACGACATCAGTGCCTATTCGTTCGCGGCGATGGCAAAAGCCGCGCGGCCACTGATGCAGAACCGTGCCGCGTCGCTACTCACGCTTACCTACCTCGGCGCCGAACGCGCGATGCCGATGTACAACGTCATGGGCCCGGCCAAGGCCTCGCTCGAAGCCAATGTGCGCTACATGGCGGCGGAACTGGGTGCCGAAGGCATCCGCGTCAACGGCATTTCCGCCGGGCCGATCAAGACATTGGCGGCAGCGGGCATCAAAGGATTCCGCGGCATGCTGTCGATGGCCGAATCCGCCTCGCCACTGAAACGCAACGTCACCACCGAAGAAGTCGGCAATGCCGCCGCATTCTTAAGCTCCGATCTCGCTTCCGGCATCACCGGCGAAATCCTCTATGTGGATGCCGGCTACAACATCATGGGCATGAATCTGGCCGAGGAAAAGATACCAGCGGCCTGAGCAGCTTTAGGCCGTTTCTGCGCGATACGAAAAACGGCAGCGCCTCAAGCGGGTGGCGTACTTTTCTGCAAAACGTCTTGCTCACCCATCAGGCACGCCACAGTGACGGCACCACTGCTGTCGCCGAATACGTTGACCGCCGTGCGGCACATGTCGAGGATGCGATCCACGGCGAGAATCAGCCCCAGGCCTTCGAGCGGCAGGCCGATGGCGGACAGGATCAGGGCGATGCCGACAAGGCTGGCGGACGGAATGCCGGCGACGCCGACCGAGGTCAGCAGCGCCATGCCGAAGATCACGAACTGGGTGCCGAAGCTCAGATCGAGCCCGTAAGCCTGGGCGATGAACAAGGCCGCAACGCATTCGTACAGCGCGCTGCCGTCCATGTTGATGTTGGCGCCGATCGGCAGGAAGAATCCCGACACACGGGGTGAGACGCCGGCGCGGCGCTGTACGCAATCCATCGTCACCGACAGCGTCGCCGCCGACGAGCTGGTCGAAAAAGCCGTGAGCAAGGCCGGCAGCATGACGCGGTAATGCCGCACTGGCGATACGCGCGCCACCAGCAGCAGGATCGTCGGCAGGATCACGAACATGTGCGCAGCCAGCCCAAGCAACACGGTGATGAAGAACCACAGCAGCGGACCGACGGCCTGCCAGCCGGTGCGCGCCACCGTCGCTGCCACCAGCCCGAACACGCCGAGAGGCGCCAGCACCATGACCATGCGAGTCAGGCTCAACATCACTTCGTAGGCGCCCATCCAGAACTGGCGCTGAGTCGCGGCCAGCGGCTCTGGCAGGCGGGTGATGGCAAACGCAAACAGCAGGCTGAACAGGATCAGCCCGAGGATATCGCCCTGCGCAGCGGCAGCGAAGATGTTGGACGGCACCAGCCGCAGCAGGACGTCGGAGAAATCACCCTTGGCGCGCTGCTCGATGCCGGCGAGGACGGTCTGTGAATCCTGAGCCAGACCCATCAGCGAACCGGCGGGCTGGCCGTTGACGATACCGGGCTGGATGGCGTTGGTGATCAGCAGTCCCGCCAGAATCGCCAGCACGCTGGTGCCCGCGAACCAGCCCACGGTATACACGCCCATGCGGCCGGCGCCTTTCGCGCCGGGTACCGAGACCAGGCCGTTGATCAGCGAGGTGATGATCAACGGCACCACCAGCAGCTTGAGCGCGTTGAGGAACAGCGTGCCGAGAAACTCGAAAACCGCGAACGGCGCACTGCCGGGCGCGGTTAAAAGGCCCGCAAGCAGCGCCAGTGCCAGCGCGATGGCGATCTGCAGGTGCAACGAAAGGCGCGTCATTCGCGCAGTCTGTCATTCCGAGGAACGCAGTGACGAGGAATCTGTCGTTTTACAGAAGCCAGATTTCTCGCTGCGCTCGAAATGACACCACTCCTCGGTTTACGGCGCGGGCGTTTCGGCGGGCGGGGCCGAAATCTTGACCTTGTATTGCGCCTCGATATATCCGCGGTAAGCGGCGAATTCAGCGCCGGCCCGCGCATCGCGGCTGCGCTGCGCCTCCTGCGCCAGCGAAGCATCCGCGGGTGTCGCGTCCTGCACCGCGTTCACCGAGACGATGGCGATCGCTCCATTGGCAAGTTCGGCCTGCACCACTGATGCGGCACCCGCCTTGGGGCGCGCTTGTGCGAATGCGGCCGCACGGACTCCGGCCGGAACGTCTTCCTGCGCACGGCCGATGGCGCCGGCGTTGCGGAACTCGGCGCTGTGCGCTGCCGCTGCGGATTGCAGATCCTGCCCTTTGCGCGCAGCGCTCAGAATCGCCTCAGCCTGGGTGCGCACGGCTGCGAGCGCGGCTTCGTTGACCAGCTCGGTGCGGATCGTTGCCTCGACTTCAGCCAGCGGACGCGCGCGCGGGGCTTCGTATTCCTGCTTGCGCAACACCACGATCTTGCCGGGTTCGGTGCTCACCGGGCGGCTGTTCTCGCTGTTCTTGACCACGTCCTCGGAGAACGCTGCTTCGATCAGTTTCGCGTTTGCAAACAAGCCCTCCGCAGACTTGCGGGTCAACCAGTCACTGGTCTGCACGCTCAGGCCCAGCGCCTTGGCGGCGGGGTCCAGCGAACCGGGCGACTCAAACGCGAGCGTTTCGAGCTTCTCGGACAGCTCCTGGAAGCGCTTTTCCGACTCACGCGCGCGGTAGGTATCCATCAGTTCACGTTGTACTTCGGCGTCATCAAAAGGCCTGACCTGCGCGTCGCGCAGATCGTCCAGACGAATCAGGTGCCAGCCAAACTCCGTCTCGACGGGTGCCGACAACTCGCCCTTGCCCATGTCGAACAGGGTTTTTTCAAACGGCGCAACCATCTGCCCGCGCTTGACCCAGCCCAGGCTGCCGCCTTTGTCCTTGGAGCCGGTGTCAAAGGAATTCGCCGCCGTCAGCGCGGAAAAATCACCGCCGTTCTTGAGCTTGGCCGCCAGCGCCTCGGCCTGTTTCTGTGCGGCAGCCTTGTCGGCGCCGAACGGGATCAGGATGTGTCGTGCCTGGCGTTCCTCAGGCCGGGTGTAGCGCGTCGCTTTCTCAGTCTCGTACATTGCCTTCAGCACTTCGATGTCGGGCGTCGCCGACTTGGGCAAGGCCTCCAGCGAGAGTTCGAGATAGGCGACACGGATACGCTCCGGAGCGAGGTAGCTGGTCTTGCGCTCGTCGTAGCGTGCGCGGATCTGCGCGTCGGTCACCTGGGCCTGTGCACGGAAGCGCTCCGGGGCCAGCAGGGCGTAGCTGATGCTGCGTTTCTGCTGAGCCAAGCGCAGTGACTGCGCCGCTGCCTGGTCGGTCTCGAACGCGGTCAACACCAGGCTGTCGCGCAACTGGTCCGAGACCAGCGATTCGCGCAGCGTGGTCTCGAAGCGTTCCGGGGTGTAGCCCATGTTCGCCAGACGGGCGCGATACAGGTCGCTCGAAAACGCGCCCTTGTCTTGGAACGCCGGGATCTCCTGCAGCGCCTGCGCAACTTGTGCGTCGCCGGCACGGAAGCCGCGTTCACTGACGAACTGGCGCAGCAGTGATTCCTGCACCAGGTCCTTGAGTATCGCTTCGCGGAATTTATTCTGATCGAATTCCGAAGGGTTGAACTTGTCACCCATCAGCTGCTGCAACTGGCGCAGGCGCTGGTCGTAGGCCGCCGACAGCTGCGATTGCGTGATGCGCTGGCTGCCGACCTTGGCGACCTGCGGGTCGCCGTCACCGGTGCGGAACGTTTCGATGCCGAAGAACGCGAACGGCACGATGATGATGCCGATCAAGGTCCACATCGCCCAACCGATGAATTTTTCGCGGATCGCCTGCAGCATTTTATTCCTCAAAAAACGGTGGTCTAAAAAACAAAGGCGCCTATGAAGGCGCCCCTGTGAAAACTGGCGGAGCGGACGGGACTCGAACCCGCGACCCCATGCGTGACAGGCATGTATTCTAACCGACTGAACTACCGCTCCAGTTATCTACGTCCGTGTAACAGATCGCGGCATCCGTGCCGCGACTTTCCGAAAAAGACCAAAAACTTGGTGGGTGCTGACGGGCTCGAACCGCCGACATTCGCCGTGTAAGGGCGACGCTCTACCGACTGAGCTAAGCACCCGCAACGACACACCCAGCCGCTTATTTTACTTGATTGCGTCCTTCAAAGCCTTACCCGCCTTGAACACCGGCGTTTTAGCTGCCGGAATCTTCACCGGCGCCCCGGTCTTGGGGTTGCGGCCCTGACGGGCCACACGCTTGCGCACCGAAAAAACACCAAAACCGACGACCGTGATCTTCTCGCCGCGCTTCAGAGTCCTGCCGAACACTTCGATCAAGGCGTCCAGCGCCTGGGCTGCCTGCGCCTTGGAAATCCCGGCCCGGTCGGCCAAGGCCATCACCAATTCTGCTTTGTTCATTCAGAGTTTTTTGAACAGGTCTACCCGACAGACGCAACGTCCGTGCCGCGCGGGGTGCGCTTTATAGCAGCGGCATTTAAGAGCGTCAAACAAGCTCATTGGCGCAATTTTTGCTCGTGTTGACGAAGGGGTGTACGCAAACTAACCTCGTTGCACTAGATATCAATCGGAAGCCGGGGATCCCTGTCCCTCTGGACTATCCGAAAGGGAGTCACCATGGTTCTGCGCCTCGAACGGTCGCGCTCAGCGGCTTTTGCCATCCTGTTTTCTTTTGCCCTGTCGATTTCTGCGGTGGTCTCGGCCGAAGAACTGAGCCAGCCGGAAACCACGGCGACCATTCCGCTGCCCCCCGTGGCTGAAGCCCCGGTTGATCCAGGCCCCGCTGAACCCCAGCAGCCGAGCCTCAGGGAAATCGTGGTGACCGGCTCGCGCATCCGCCGCAGCGATTCCGAAACCGCCCAGCCGGTGCTGGTCGTGACCAAGGAAGATATTGAGCGCACCGGTCTGTCTTCGGTCGGCGATCTGTTGCAGGAACTGGCGGTGGCCGGATCCGCACTGGGCACCCTGGTCAACAACGGCGGCACCGGCACGGTCGAGGTCGATCTGCGCAACCTCGGCTCACAACGTGTGTTGGTGCTGGTCAACGGCCATCGCTGGGTCAACGGCCTGCGTTCGCTGTCCACCTCCTCGGTCGACCTCACCACCATCCCGATTTCGATCATCGAGCGCATCGAGGTGCTCAAGGACGGCGCCTCGGCGGTTTACGGATCCGACGCCATCGCCGGCGTGATCAACATCGTCACCCGCAAGGATTACGACGCAATAGAGCTGCGCACATATTTCGCGCAGTACGAGCAGGGCGACGGCCAGACCATGTCGCACAACGCCTCTGTCGGCACCCGCCTGGGTGGCGGCAGCTTTTTCGTGGACTTTAACTACACCGAGCAGAAGGGTGTACTCAACTCCGCTCGCGAGATCACCAAGGAGCCTGCGCTCGGTACCGGTGTCAGCCGCGGCAGCGGCGCAACGCCTGCAGGGCACTTCCAGTTCGTCCCCACACCCGCGACTGCGGCGCTATTGTCGGCTGCGAATCCGGCCAACTGCGACGGACTGGCGGAAGGCAGTCCCCTGCCCGGCTGCGACGTGACCGTGACGACAGGCACCAACGGCAACTCGGCTGCCAATCTGCGACCTTTCGCCATCGCCAACGACTCGTACAACTACCAGGTGGACAACTATCTGGTCACACCCAACGAACGCTACGGGATGTTCGCCCAGCTCAACTATCCGTTGCTGCCCGACGTGGTGATGAACGGCGAGTTTCTATACAACATACGAAAATCGGCGCAACAACTGGCGCCGCAGCCGATTCTGGCCGGTGACCTCACGGCGATTCCACCGTTCAAGGACGTGTACGTCTCGTCCAGCAATCCATTCAACCCTACCGGGCAGGACATTGGCCGCGGCACCAACGGCCAGTTGCTGGCTCCCGGTTCTGGCATCGCACGGCGGCGACCCGTGGAATACGGGCCACGTCTGTTCAGCCAGACCGTGGATACCCTGCGCGCCGGCCTCAACTTCGGCGGACCGCTGCAGCTCGCGGCTTTCAACATCAGCCGCACCTTCAACTGGGATCTCGGCCTCAGCTACGCCCAGAGCAAGCAGGAAGAAGCCAGCGCAGGTTTGTTCAACATGGCTAATTTAGGCCTCGCGCTCGGCCCGATTGCCGCGTGCAACGCAGCACCCGGCTGCACGCCGTTCGACATGTTTGGCGGACCCGAGGTCGAAACCGTCACCCCGGAAATGCTGAGCTACGTCACTTACGACGCCTTTGGCACCACGCAACAGGATCTGCGCGACGCCTATCTCAACGTCAGCACCGAGCTGTTTGATCTGTTCGGCAATGGCCCGGTCGGGTTCGCGCTCGGTTTCGAATACCGCGACGAGTCCTACGACAACCAGCCCGACGCGCTGGTGCAGCAGGGCATCAGCAGCACCAACCGCGCCAAGCCCACCGGCGGTGGCATCAGCGTGATCGAGTACTACGCCGAGCTGGCCGTACCCTTGCTGCGCGACCTGCCACTGGTACGCGAGCTGGATCTGTCGGTCGCCGGCCGCATCTCGGAGTACTCGAAGTTCGGGGTCTCCGAAACCGGCAAGCTGGGCCTGCGCTACAAACCGTTTGACGATCTGCTGCTGCGCAGCACCCTGTCCAGCGCGTTTCGCGCGCCGAACCTCGGTGAACTGTTTCTGGGCAACACCGACAGCTTTCCCGGCATCGTGGACTACTGCTCCGCCGATGTCCGCTCCGGCAACCCGAATGCCAACAGCAACTGCACCGCCGATGGCGTCAACCCGACGTATGCCGATCTGCTCGGCCAGGGCTTCTCGATCTTCCGCGGCAACCCGGATCTGAAACCCGAAACCGCCGAAACCATGACCGCAGGCTTCGTCTACAGCCCGAGTTTCCTGCAGGCCTTCAACTTCTACGTGGACTGGTATCGCATCAAGATCAAGGACTACATCACGCCACCAGGCGAGCAGTTCGTGGTGGACTCCTGCTACAACGTGGATCCCGATGACCGCGCGCTCTGCGAATACGTGAACCGCGACCCCACTTCGGGCGCAATAGCGTTCATCGACAATCCCTTCCTCAATTTCGCGCGCCTGGAAACCGAAGGCGTGGATTTCACCATGGACTACGTGCTGCCCTTCACTCAGGACTGGGGACTGGGCCGCTTCAAGCTGACCGCCGACGCCAGCTACCTGACCGATTACAACCTGTTCTACAAGATTCCGGGCGGCCGCGAGGTGCGTGATCAGGACCGCGCACCGGGCAAGCACATCATCTTCGAATCACGCCCGCGCTGGAAAGGCAACGTGGCGATGGACTGGGGTCTTGGCAATTTCAGCGCCAGTTATTCAATACGCTACGTCCACGAGATGTTCGAAAAATGCTTTGACGGACTCGGCGGCGCCGGCCAGACACTGGCGGAACTCGGCCTGTGTTCGCACCCGGACACCACCACCGTGGTCAACACGACACAGGTGAATCCGATCACCGGAGACATCATCGACACCGGAATACCGGATGAGGACGCAACCGCCACGGCGCGCAACCAGAATGCGCTGAACCTGCTGCCGACGACGCTCTATCACAGCACGCAGCTGAGTTATCAGATCAAGAGCTGGGGCACCAAGCTGACATTCGGCATCAACAATCTGCTGAATCAGGACCCGCCGCCGGCCTACTCCAACTCTCCGGTCTACTCTTACGAACCGACTTCGTACGAAATACCCGGGCGCTTCGGCTATCTGAGGTTGCAGCAGAGTTTCTAAGTTATTCCCTCTCCCCCGCCTGTGGGGAGAGGGAACCCGCTTCAATGGGGCCGCGCGGGCTCCACGACCGTTGTGGAAACAGGCGTTCCTGCAGATTCGAGCCGCGGTTCCGGCATCCGCTCCAGCGCGTGCTGCAGCACTTCATCGATCCAGCGCACCGGCTGGATGTCGAGCTTGCTTTTGACGTTATCGGGAATCTCGGCCAGATCCTTGACGTTCTCCTGCGGGATCAGTACCTGACGGATACCACCGCGCAGCGCGGCCAGCAGCTTTTCCTTGAGTCCGCCGATCGGCAGCACTTCGCCGCGCAAAGTGATCTCGCCGGTCATGGCGACGTCGCCCTTCACCGGAATCTGCGTCAGCGCCGACACCAGCGCCGTGGCCATCGCCGCACCGGCCGAGGGGCCGTCCTTGGGGGTCGCACCCTCAGGCACGTGCACATGGATATCGTGCTTTTGATAGAAATCGGCATCGATGCCCAGTTTCTGGGCGCGTGAGCGCACCACCGTCAGCGCCGCCTGGATGGATTCCTGCATGACGTCGCCGAGGCTGCCGGTGTGCGTGAGCTTGCCCTTGCCGGGCACCAGCGCCGATTCGATGGTCAACAGATCGCCACCGACTTCGGTCCAAGCCAGACCCGTGACCTGGCCAACCTGATTCTTCTCCTCGGCGCGGCCAAAACGGTACTGCGGCACACCCAGATATTTCTCCAGATTTTTCTCGGTGACTTTCACGGTTTTTTCGCGCGGCTTGAGCAGGATTTCCTTGACCACCTTGCGTGCGATCTTGGAGATGTGGCGCTCGAGACTGCGCACACCGGCTTCACGCGTATAGGTCTGGATGATGCCGCGCAGCGCGCTGTCGCCGATCTCCAGCTCTTCGGTTTTGACCCCGTTGTTCTTCAGCTGCTTGGGGATCAGGTATTGCTTGGCGATCGCCAGCTTTTCATCCTCGGTGTAGCCGGGGATGCGGATCACTTCCATGCGGTCCAGCAACGGGCCGGGAATGTTGAGGGTGTTGGCAGTGGCGACGAACATGACGTCGGACAGGTCCACGTCCACTTCCAGATAGTGATCGCTGAAGGTGTTGTTCTGCTCAGGGTCCAGTACCTCGAGCAGGGCCGACGAGGGATCGCCGCGGAAATCCATGCTCATCTTGTCGATCTCGTCGAGCAGGAACAGCGGGTTCTTGACGCCGACTTTCGACAGGTTCTGGATGATCTTGCCCGGCAGCGAACCGATGTAGGTGCGGCGATGGCCGCGGATCTCGGCTTCGTCGCGCACGCCACCGAGTGACATGCGCGTGAACTTGCGGTTGACCGACTCGGCGATCGAGCGGCCGAGTGAAGTCTTGCCGACGCCCGGTGGTCCGACCAGGCACAGGATCGGCCCCTTGAGCTTCTTCACACGTGACTGCACCGCAAGGAATTCGACGATACGTTCCTTGACCTTCTCCAGCCCGTAATGGTCTTCATCCAGTTTCTTCTGGCAAGCCTCAAGATCGATGTGGGTCTTGGTGCGCTTCTTCCATGGGATCTGCGTCATCCAGTCGAGGTAATTGCGCACCACGGTCGCTTCGGCCGACATCGGCGACATCATCTTCAGCTTGTTCAACTCGCCGGTGGCCTTTTTCAGCGCGTCTTTCGGCATGCCGGCTTTTTCGACTTTCTTCTTCAGTTCCTCGAACTCGTTCGGCGATTCGCCGTCGAGGTCGCCGAGCTCTTTCTGGATCGCCTTCATCTGCTCGTTGAGGTAGTACTCGCGCTGAGACTTTTCCATCTGCTGCTTGACGCGACCGCGGATCTTTTTCTCGATCTGCAGGATGTCGATCTCGCCTTCGAGCCGGCCGAGGATGTTCTCCAAGCGCTTGCGCGCGTCGGTGATCTCAAGGATCTGCTGCTTGTCATCAAGCTTCAGCGCCAGATGCGCAGCGATGGTGTCCGCCAGCCGACCTGGCGCGTCCATCGACGCCAACGAAGGCAGCAACTCGGCGGGCACTTTCTTGTTCAATTTCACGTATTGCTCGAACAGCGCCATCACCGAACGCACCAGCGCATCGGTTTCGCGGCCTTCGGCGGCCGCTTCGTCCGCAGCGATGACCTGGCAGTCGGCGGCCAGATACGTGCCGCTGGAGTCATAGCGCAGCACCTTGGCGCGGTCCACGCCCTCGACCAGCACCTTGACCGTGCCATCGGGCAACTTGAGCAATTGCAGGATGCTGGCCAGCGTGCCCGTGGTGTGCAGGTCTTTTTCAGCCGGGTCGTCGACGTCCGGAGTTTTCTGCGCGATCAGCAGGATGCGCTTGTCATCCTGCATCGCCGCCTGCAGCGCCTTGATGGATTTTTCGCGACCGACGAACAGCGGAATCGCCATATGCGGATAGACCACGACATCACGCAGAGGCAGAACGGGCGCCAGACGGTCGGAAGGTTTGCTGGGAGTCGCTTCGGTCACGGGAAGTCCTGTCGTTTGCTGTGTTATGCGGCCAACCGCTCACAAATCAAGTACACCCGCTTAAGTGTTTTTCCGCCTTGTATCTTGCGGACTCTACAAAAACATCTCAAACGGCGTCATATGGCCGCAAGCGCGTCAGGCCGCTGGTTTGGCCGATGCGACTTTGGCGCCTCGCGACTCCACGTTCTGGTAGACGATGAACGGCTTCGACTCGCCGCGCACAACCGCTTCGTCCACTGCGACTTTGGAGACGTTCTCCATGGACGGCAGGTCATACATCACATCAAGCAGGATGTTCTCGATGATGGTGCGCAGGCCGCGCGCACCGGTCTTGCGGTCCTTGGCCTTCTTGGCGATGGCGCGCAGGGCGTCTTCGCGGAATTCCAGCGCCACGCCTTCCATCTGGAACAGCTTGTTGAACTGTTTGACCAGCGCGTTCTTCGGCTCCTTCAAGATCGCCATCAGCGCATGCTCGTCCAGCTCGTCGAGCACTGCGACCACGGGCAGGCGGCCGACGAATTCCGGGATCAGGCCGAAGCGGATGAGATCGTCCGGCTCGACCGTGCTGAGCAGCTGATTGACGTGCTTGGAATCTTTCTGCGAAGTCACATCGGCACTGAACCCGATGCCGGTTTTCTCGGAACGGCGCTGGATGATTTTTTCCAGGCCTGAGAACGCACCGCCGCAGATGAACAGGATGCCCGCCGTGTTGACCTGCAGGAATTCCTGCTGCGGGTGCTTGCGACCGCCCTGCGGCGGCACCTGCGCCATCGTGCCTTCCACCAGCTTGAGCAGCGCCTGCTGCACGCCCTCGCCGCTGACATCGCGGGTGATGGACGGGTTCTCGGATTTGCGCGAGATCTTGTCGATCTCGTCGATGTAGACGATGCCGCGCTGGGCTTTTTCGACGTCGTAATCGCACTTCTGCAACAGGCGCGAGATGATGTTTTCGACGTCCTCGCCCACGTAACCGGCTTCGGTCAGCGTGGTGGCGTCGGCGATGGCGAACGGCACATCCAGCAGACGCGCCAGCGTTTCCGCGAGCAGGGTCTTGCCGGAGCCGGTGGGGCCGACCAGCAGGATGTTGGACTTCTGCAGCTCGATGCCGTCCTTGGAATCCTTGTTGCTCAGGCGCTTGTAGTGGTTGTAGACCGCGACCGAGAGGATCTTCTTGGCCCGGTCCTGGCCGATGACGTACTCATCCAGTACCGCGCGGATTTCCTGCGGTTTGGGCAGACCCTTGTTCGCCGGCTTGGCGTGAACTTCCTCGCGGATGATGTCGTTGCAGAGGTCGACACACTCGTTGCAGATGTAGACCGAGGGGCCGGCGATGAGTTTGCTGACGTCGTGCTCGCTCTTGCCACAGAACGAGCAATACAGCACCCGTCCACTGGTCCCACTACGCACTTCGCTGCTCATCCTCGCTCCAGACAGTCGCCGCAAAAATGCGGGTGATTTTTTATATCACGTTGAAACCAAAATGAAAACTAGAGAAAACAAGGGACTCAGGTTGACAGCGGTACCACCGGCGTCAACCGGCGATCCAGGATCTGGTCGATCAGGCCATAAGTCTTTGCCTGTGCGGCATCGAGGAAGTAATCGCGCTCGACATCCTTGGCGACCTTTTCCAGCGATTGACCGGTGCATTCGGCAAGGATTTTATTGAGCCGTTCGCGTGCGTAGAGGATCTCCTTGGCCTGAATCTCAATGTCGGTGGCCTGGCCCTGCGCGCCGCCCGAGGGCTGGTGAATCATCACGCGCGAATGCGGCAGCGAAAAACGCTTGCCCTTGGCGCCCGCGGCCAGCAGCACCGCGCCCATGCTCGCCGCCTGACCGATGCACATGGTCGAGACGTCCGGCTTGATGAAGCGCATGGTGTCGAAGATCGACAGTCCCGAGGTGATCACCCCGCCTGGCGAGTTGATGTAGAGATGGATGTCCTTGTCCGGGTTCTCGGACTCAAGGAACAACAGCTGCGCGACGATCAGATTGGCGACGTGGTCGTCGATGCCGCCGACGATGAACACCACGCGCTCCTTGAGCAGGCGCGAATAGATGTCGTAGCTGCGCTCACCGCGCGCAGTCTGTTCCACCACCATCGGCACGAGATGCTGGGCGCGTTCGCGAATATCGGTCATGGATGTTCTCGTTATGGGTTGTTCGTAGATGGATTCAGCAGCGTGTCCAGATCCAGAGGTTTCTCGGTGGGCGTCGTGCCGGCGATCAAGACCTCGACCACCTGCTCTTCCAGCACCATCGCGTGCAAGCCTTGCATCAAGTCCTGGCGTCCGCGATAGAACTGCCTGACCTGCTCCGGCTGTTCGTAATCGGCAGCGATCGAATCCAGCATCGTCTGCACGCGCGCGGCATCCAGCTGGATCTGTTTGCTCTTGATCACTTCCCCGATCAGTAATCCCAGCGCGACGCGTCTCGTAGCGTTCGGCGCCAGCATCTCGTCGGGAATCATCTTCTGCAGCTGATCCGCCTTGAGCTTGGCGGCGTTGAAACGCGACGCGGTTTCCTCGCGCAAGCGCTGGATCTCCTGCTGCGCCATCGCCTGCGGCACTTCCACCGGATTACTCACCAGCAACTGATCGAGCACCTGCGTCTTGATGCGATTCTTGACCGCCTTGTCGCGCTCGGTCTCCAGGGCTTTGCGGCATTTATCGCGCAGACCCTGCACGCCAATGGCTTCATCGACGTTGTGCGCTTTCAGGAACTCCGCATCGAGTTCCGGCAGCTTCGGCTCGCTGACTTCCTTGACCTTCACCTCGAACTGCGCGGTCTTGCCCTTGAGATTCTCGGCGCGGTAATCCTCGGGGAATTTCACGTCCACGTTATAGACATCGCCCGCAGACTTGCCGACGAAACTGTTGTCGAGGTCGGGCAGCATGCGGCCGGCGCCGATTTCGACGTCCACACCTTCGCCTTTGCCGCCTGAGAAAGCCTCGCCGTCGAGCTTGCCTTCGAAATCCACCTTGACCGTATCACCGGTCTTTGCCGCACGCGCAGCCGAGACAAACGTGCGACGCGCCTTGCGCATGTTCTCAATCAGCTTGTCCACATCCGTGTCAGTGACGGTGACCACCGGTTTCTCGATCTTGAGCGTGTCGAGCCCCATCAATTTGATCTCGGGATAGACCTCGAAGCGCGCGGTGTATTCCAGCGGCGCACCGGGCTTTTCGCCGGTGATCTCGAAGCTCGGCTGGCTGGCAGGGTTGACGCCCGCCTTGCCGATCGCTTCCGGATAGCTGCCCCGCACCAGGTCACTGATGACTTCCATGCGCGCGGCGTCGGCGTACTGCGACTGCACGACCTTCAGCGGCGCCTTGCCGGGACGGAAGCCGGCGATCTTCACGCGACCCGCCAGTTTCTTGATGCGCTCGTCCACCGCGCGCTCGACGCGCTCGGACGGAATGCTAACTTTCAACTGGCGCAGCAAGCCGCCGGGGGTTTCTACCTGCACTTCCATAAATCTTTTCCTCAATAAAAACGCGGGCCGAAGCCCGCCGGTTTAACGTTCCGTCCCTACGCTTGCGCTTCGGGGGCGAAACCGGCCGAATGTCCACTGGACATTCGGTCATCCGGTTTCGCTGGTGCGAATGGAGAGACTCGAACTCCCATGCCTTGCGGCGCTGGAACCTAAATCCAGTGCGTCTACCAATTCCGCCACACTCGCGGCGCGCGAATTATATGTCAGGCGATCAAATCCAAATCCGGTTCGGCCGTTGCTGCTTTCCGCTTCAACTGCTTGCATTGTTAATGCAAATCATTATCATTAACGTCCATGAACGGTCACCAGCCTCTCAAAACCTCCTTCGCAGCGGCGCAAATCTGCAAGCCGCCGCGTCCAAGACTGAAGAGCGAAGACCTTTTCCGTAACAGCCACGAGGTGGTGATCGACCATCACGGCGAGGAGTACCGGCTGCGATTGACCCGTAACAACAAACTGATTCTCAACAAATAGCGGCGGCGTTCCAGCCGCAAGCCCCGCCAGCCGACGCCAGCGGGCACACAACGTGAAGTTCCCATGTGGCGTCGCTCATTTCTTGCATTACTGTTCGCGCAGGCTTTTGTTGCGCACGCGCAGCCTGCCGACGAAGAAAAATCTGCGGCGTTAGCGGACGCCGTCACCATCATCGCGACCAAAACGCCGCGCGAACTCCAGCAAACACCGGACGCGGTCACCGTCATCGGCCAGGACGCGCTCGAGCATTGGGGCGTTTCAACACTCTCGGAGGCTTTTGCCGGCATCCCGGGCGTGGACATATCTTCCGGGCCGCGGCCGGGTGGCGAGTCCATCAACATCCGCGGGCTATCTGGCACCCGCATATTGATGAGCGTGGACGGCGCGCGCCAGAACTTCGACGGCGCGCACCGTTCACGATTGAACGTCGACCCCGACCTGCTCAAGACCGTGGAAATCCTGCGCGGGCCGGCTTCGGCGATCTGGGGCTCGGACGCGCTCGGCGGCGTGCTGTCGGTTACCACCAAGGACGCCGCCGATTTCCTCAAGCCTGGAGAAACCTTCGGCGGACGCCTGAAGAGCGGTTTGGAGGCCGCGAATGGCGAACGCAAACTCGGCGGCACCGGCTTCGCGCGGCTGGGCGACTTCGATCTGGTCGCCAACTTCACCCAGCGCGACGCACGCAATCTGAAACAAGGCGGTGGCGGCGTACTGCCTTATTCCGCGCTCGACTCGCAGGCAGGGCTGGCCAAGCTCACGCGCTTCATCGGTGACGATCGCGAGATCGGGGTTTCGTTCCAGAACTTCTTCCAGCGCGGGATGACACCCTCGAACCCGGCCAAGGAAATCGCCGACGACAACCCGCTGCTCGATCGCACGAATAACCAGCAATACCTCAGCGGGCGTTATGCCTTCATCAATCCCGATGGCCTGTTCGCCGGCGCCAATCTGACGACTTACCGCAGCGCCTTGGCAATCGTTGAAGACCGGGTGGGCGCGGTTCGTCATGACACGCTCGATTTCACGACCCATGGCGGCTCGATGCAGACCAGCCTGAACCTGCCGGCCATTTTTTCGCGCATCACCATTGGCGGCGAATATTTTCAGGACAGCGCGGAAGCCACCCGCGACGGCGCTCCCCGCTCACAGTTCCCGGATGCGCAGCGCCAGGCCATCGGCGTATTCGTGCAGAACGAAATTGACGTGGGTCGCCTGACGCTGATTCCGGGACTGCGTTATGACCGCTTCGACGCCGAATCCAATACCGGCGCTGCAGCAGATACGGCGCTCTCGCGATTCTCGCCAAAACTGGGCCTGGGTTACGCACTCACAGACTGGCTCACGCTCACTACCAGTTATGGCGAAGCCTTCCGCGCGCCTTCGCTGCTGGAAACCTACGCCCAAGGCACGCACTTCCTGGGTAATGAATTCCGGCCGAACCCCGACCTCAGGCCGGAGGCGGCCAGAAACTACGAGCTCGGGTTTCGCCTGAACTTCGGCTCGCTCACAGCCCGCCTGTCCGGTTTCCAGAACGACGTACGCGATTACATTGAGACGATCGTCGTGGTTGAAACCACGGGCCCGTTCCCGCCGGCCTTGCAATGCGCGCCGCCCTCGCCAGCAGTCGGCTGTGTCAACCGCAACGAGGACGGCAGCGCCAACCTGGCCGTCCCCGTGCTGGTGCATGTCGGCGGCTACACCAGCAGCGAAAACATTCCGCGCGCACAGATCCAGGGTTTGGAGCTGGAAACGAATTATCTGATTGGGGCCTTCAAGCTCGGCGCCGGATATTCAATGCTGCGCGGCGAAAATCGACAGACAGGCGCACCGCTGCTGACGATCCCTGCCGATCGTTTCAACGCCTCCGCGCTCTGGCAGTTCGGCCGTTGGCAACTCGGCGCACGCCTGACGCATGCCCTGCCGCAGACCCGCGTGCCGCTCGACAGCGCAGGCGTGCCGGTGATTCCGGCCACGCAGGGCTACACCGTCACCGATGTCTTTGCGCAATGGCAGCCATCGAAAAGTTTGTCGGGGCTGCGACTCAACGTCGGCATGGACAACCTTGCCGACGTCAATTACCGCCGGCATCTCGATACCGCCGCTGAGGCGGGCCGCAATCTGCGCGCCGGCCTCGACTATCAATTCTAGAAAGGAGCAATTCATGCACGCACAGACCAAGCAACCCACCCTCGCTGAATCCTATGCACGGCTGAAAACCGAACGCCCGCAATTGCGCGTGCGTGAGGCTGCGAAAGAGCTGGGTGTCAGCGAAGCCGAGGTGGTCGAAGCCGAAGGCGCGCAGCGCCTCAGACCCGACTGGGCCGCCCTGCTTGAGCGGATGCCGGCACTGGGCCGTGTCATGTGTCTGACGCGCAACGAGGTCTGCGTTCACGAACGCCACGGGTGCTACGAAAAAGTCGAGATCCATGGCGGCATGGGCCTGGTGCTGGGCCCGGACATCGACCTGCGCCTGTTCCTGCGGCGCTGGGCCTCAGGATTCGCCTGCCCCCAGAATCTGCATTCCGGCACACGCCAGTCGCTGCAGTTTTTCGACGCTGCCGGCGTTGCCATCCAGAAGATTTACCTGACCGATGACAGCGACGCGCAAGCCTACGCGGAACTGCTGAAAACCTTTGTCGAACCCGATGCGCCGCCGCTGGCGATACAGGCTTCACCCGCACGGCCGGCGGATAAGCCTGACGTCGAAATCGATGCGGCCGCATTGAAGCGCGACTGGGAAGGTCTGCGCGACACGCATGATTTCTACGGCCTGCTCAACAAGCACAAAGTCAGCCGCACGCAGGCCTTGCGTTTGGCTGGCGCGCCGCTGGCAGTGAAAATGAACCCAGGCATCACCGCAGAAATGCTGGGGACGGTTTCCGCGAACGACGAGCCGATCATGGCGTTTGTCGGCAATCCCGGTTGCATCCAGATCCATACTGGCCGAGCGAAGAAAATCGCGGCGAAAAACGGCTGGCTCAACGTGCTCGACGAGCAATTCAACCTGCACTTGCGCGAAGCACTGGTCGCGCAGACCTGGCTGGTGCGCAAACCGACCGAGGACGGCGTAGTGACGGCGCTGGAACTGTTCGACAAGGACGGCGAACTCGTCGTGCAGTTCTTCGGCAAACGCAAACCCGGCGTTCCCGAACGCCAGAGCTGGCGCGAACTGCTCGGGCGCTTGGCGACGGAGTTCAACGCCCATGCGTAAATTCGCACTGGTTCTGTTGCTGGTCGCACCCACGGTCTTTGCCGCTGAGCGCATCGTGTCCTTGGGCAGCTGCGTCACCGAGACGCTCTACGCCGTTGGCGTCGGCGAGCAAGTCGTCGGCGTCGATACCAGCAGCCGCTGGCCAGCAGCCGCGCAGAAGCTGCCGCAGGTCGGCTATCACCGCACGCTGGGCGCCGAGGGCATTCTTTCGTTGAATCCCACGCGCGTCATTGGTACGACCCAGGCTGGGCCGCCGGAAGCCTTGGAGAAAGTCCGCAGAGCCGGTGTGTCTGTAACCCTGCTGGATGAACCCAAGAATCTCGTTTCAGCATTGGCACTCATGGAAAAAATCGCGCTCGAAGCCGGCAGGCCCGAACAGGGCCGCGAGCTGATCGCGCGCATCAATGCGCAGCTCAAGCAATTGAAGATTCCCACAGGCACCCCGGCCAAAGTGCTGGTGCTGCTGAGCGCACACGGTGGCAGCCCGCTCGCCGCCGGCAGCGATACCGCTGCCGACACCATGATCCAACTGGCGGGCGGATTAAATGCGGGTGGGGAATTCACCGGCTTCAAGCCGCTGTCCGTCGAGTCACTGATGCGCATCGCGCCGGAATTCATCGTCGTGCCGGACCACGCGTTGCCGATGATGGGCGGCCGTGAAGCGGTGCTGAAACTTCCGGGCATTGCAGAAACCCCGGCGGGCAAAAACGGGAGGCTCGTGGTGATGGATAGTCTGCTGTTACTTGGGTTGGGCCCGCGCCTTGGCGAAGGCGTGGCGCAACTGTCCGCAGCGATCCACGCGAAAGAAATGGCTTCGGCAGAATAGGGACACACTTTTTTTGTCATCCTGAGCGCAGCGAAGGATCTGCCAGATTCCTCGCTATGCTCGGAATGACCTTATTTTGTAACCCTATGCCCTCTTTGGTTTCCCGCGCCCAGCTTCTGATCATCCTCGCCCTGCTGACGCTGGCAGCTGCGCTGCTGGCGCTGTCGGTGGGGCCGGTGCCGATTATCTTCGGCAAGGTCATCGGCAGTTTGATTCCCGGGCTCGGCACGCCGCCCGAGGCATTTGAAGCCGCCACGGTGCAGCAGATCCGCGCACCGCGCATCGCGCTCGCGCTGCTGATCGGCGCCGCGCTGGCGCAGGCCGGCGCGGCGATGCAGGGCCTGTTCCGCAATCCGCTGGCCGACCCCGGACTGGTCGGCGTCTCCAGCGGCGCGGCATTCGCGGCCGTCGCCGCCATCGTCTTCGGCAACAGCATTCAGGTGTTCGACTGGCTGCCCGCGCGTTATGTGCTGCCACTGGCGACGTTTGCCGGCGGTTGGCTGGCGGCGATCACCGTGCTGCGCCTGTCATCGAGTGAAGGCTATACGCGTATCGGTGTGATGCTGCTGCTGGGCCTCGCCATCAACGCCATCGCCGGCGCCGGCATCGGCTTTCTTTCACATATCGCTGATGACATCGCCCTGCGCTCACTGACGTTCTGGATGTTCGGCTCGCTCGGCAAGGCCGGCTGGAACGAAATCCTCATCGCCACGCCCTTGTTGCTGCTGCCGCTGATTCTGCTGCCGCGCCGCGCACAGGCGCTGAACGCGCTGCTGCTCGGCGAAGCAGAGGCCGGGCATCTGGGCGTCAATGTCGAGAAACTCAAGCGCGAACTGATTTTCCTGATCGTGCTCGCCGTCGCCGCCTCGGTGGCGCTGGCCGGCATCATCGGCTTTGTCGGCCTCGTCGTGCCGCACCTGATCCGCCTCTGGGTCGGGCCCGACCATCGCCTGTTGCTGCCGGCCTCGGCGCTACTCGGCGCGTTGCTGCTGACGCTAGCCGATATCGGCTCGCGTCTGCTGCTGGCGCCGACCGAACTGCCCATCGGCATTCTTACCGCGCTGGTCGGCGGGCCTTTCTTCATCGGGCTTCTGCTGCGCAATAAAACCAACGCGGGTGTGCTGTGAGCCTGACGGGAGAAAAACTCGGCTTCAGCGTCAGCGATCGCACGCTTCTGGAGAACGTCTCACTGGAACTGCAGCCGGGGCGCGTGCATGCCGTGCTCGGCCCCAATGGCGCTGGCAAATCCACGCTGTTACGGCTGCTATCGGGCGAACACAGCATCCAGAACGGCGCGGTGCGCATGAACAGCCGCGACCTTGCGGCATGGAACGCGCGCGAACGGGCGCAACAGCGCGCCGTGTTGCCACAGGGTGAAAGCCTGCGCTTCGCGTTCACCGCACAGCAGGTCGTTGCACTCGGCCGCCTGCCCTGCGTGCAGCATGGACTCCAGCGCGAAACTAAAATCGTCAAGGAAGCGCTGGCCACGGCAGGCGTGACGCATCTCGCAGAGCGCGTTTATCCGACCTTGTCGGGCGGTGAGCGTGCGCGCGTGCAATTCGCCCGCGTGCTCGTGCAGATCTGGGAGCCGGTGGCACTGGGAGAACGATTCCTGCTGCTCGACGAACCCACCGCCAGTCTCGACCTCGCCCATCAGCATTCGCTGCTGACCACCGCGCGACGATTCGCTGCGGGCGGCGTCGGCGTGCTGGCGATCCTGCACGATCCCAATCTTGCGCTGGGGTATGCCGACGACGTCACTCTGCTGAAGGACGGCCGCCTGCTGGCGCAGGGCGCAGCGACAGAAACCTTGACCACGGAGAATCTGTCAGCGTTGTACGGCGTCGAGGTGCGTTGCTTGCTCTCCGAAGGCACCGCCTGGCTCGCTGTCCGGCCCCCAGGCAGGCAACGCTAAAAAGCCGTGTCAATCGCCACTTTTTCCCATGCGGCAATGTCTTTTTCGGTGCGTGCCATCTTGGCGCGGATACGTTCCACCGCGAACGCACCCAGTGGCAGATGCAGCGGCGGCTTCGGCGCTTCGACCGCAGCAATCATGGCCAGCGCCGCCTTCACCGGGTCGCCTTCCTGCTTGCCACTGACACCGTGCAGATGCTTGGCGGTCTGGTGCGCGGTCGCGGCGTAGTCATCGATCTTGAGCTTGGCGTCCACCATGGACGACCCCGCCCACTCGGTGCGGAACGGTCCCGGCTCGATGATGGTCACGCGAATACCGAGCGCGCCGACTTCCAGCGACAAGGCCTCCGACAATCCGACCAGCGCGAACTTGCTGGCGTTGTAGATGCCGAGGCCCGGCGCCGCGCTCCAGCCGGCGACCGACGCGATCTGCAGAAAGTGGCCTGACTTCTGCTGTCGCATCACCGGCAACACCGCGCGACAGCAATTGAGCACGCCGAACACATTGGTATCCATCTGCGCCCGCGCCTCGGCGTCCGTGGTTTCCTCGATGGCGCCGGTGAGTCCATAGCCCGCGTTGTTCACCAGCACGTCGATGCGGCCGAAGTCGGCGGCGATCTTCGCCGTCACCGCCTTCACTTCCGGTTCGTTGTTGACATCGAGCTTGTAAGCCTTGGCGCCTTTGGCTTCGAGGGCCGCCAGGGTTTTCACATCGCGTGCCGTTGCAGCTACGCGGTCACCTTTCTTCAACACTTCCTCGGCCAGCACGCGGCCGAGACCTTTGGAACATCCCGTGATGAACCACACCTTGCCCTGAGTCATGACGTCCTCTCGATTTTTAGTTTCGACAGCTTACAATTTGTTCATGCGCGACGGTTCACCCACAGCAACGCACGGACACATCGTCCAGTGCGGCTTCAAGCCGCACCCGCTGCTGCGCAACGCGCACCTGCAAACACTGGTTCCCGCCCTGCTGCGACCGCTGCCGAAGCTCGCCATCCGCCGTGAGCGGCTGGAGCTGCCGGACGGCGATTACGTAGACCTCGGCTGGTGCGGCGAGCAAAACGCCGGCGCGCCGCTGGCCGTACTGGTACACGGACTCACAGGCGGGTTCGAGTCCAAATACCTGCGAGGCACCGCGCGAAAGTTGATCAAACGCGGCTGGCGCTGCGTGCTGCTGCAACTGCGCGGCGGCGGCAACGAAGCCAACCGCACCGCGTGGCAATACAACCATGGCGACAGCCGTGACCTGCGCTACCTCTGGCACGAACTGAAACGGCGCGAACCGCAGACGTCGCTGTACTCGCTCGGCTGGTCGCTGGGCGCAAACATCACGCTCAAGGCGCTGGCCGAAGAAGGCGATGCAGCACCCATCACTGCCGCCGCTGTTGCGTCCGTGCCGTTCGAACTGAAGCCCTGTGCTGAGAAACTCCGCACCGGTTTTGCACGGGTGTATCAGAACAAGATGCTGCGAGAGCTATACGCCATCATTCGCCGCAAACACGGGCCAGTGCCGGTGCCATCAATGGTGAATTTGTCCGCAACACTGGCCGCGAAAGATTTCTTCGAGTTCGACGACGCCTACATCGCCCCCATCGCCGGCTACAAAAACGCGCTCGACTACTACACGCGCTGCTCCAGCCGTCAGTTCCTCAAATCCATCCGCAAACCCACGCTCATCGTCCACGCGCTGGACGACCCGTTCATGACGCCGGACATCGTGCCGATGGAATCGGAGCTATCGTCGCAAGTCACGTTAGAGCTATCACAGCGCGGCGGGCATGTCGGATTTATTGCTGCGGGGGCTTATGGTCAACCAGCGTTCTGGCTGGAACAGCGGCTGACAGATTTTTTATTTCGACTCTGACGCCGAATCTTGCAGAAGACGATTCCGCCGCTTTTTGGCTTCTTCATATGTAGGAGCCAATTCAATAGCTTTATCGTAATCAGCGATAGCTTTTGAAAAATATTCGCGATTAAGTCGGGGATCGTGTTTTGCCAAACTTTCAAAAGCACCGCCGCGCCGCAAGTACAAATAGACTTCCAAACCGTGCGGAAATTCGATGCCTTGGTTCTGATACGAAAAAAACCGTTTGCCAATCACCTCGGGCTCGCCCGGTGCGCCGCCTTCAGATTCAGGCTTAACATTTTCTAGCAAAGAAATGGCACGGCTGTATGAATCGACAGCCTCTCTATCTTTGTATTTCTCGAAGAGTGCATCGCCAAGAGCCGCACGTGCCAAGACGCTCTCCGGATATTCCTCGACGGTCTTTTCAAAAGTGGCGACTGCTTTGTCCATCTCACCTCGACGAATCCAACGATAACCACGCTCAATCATTGATTGTTCAACGGAGTAAAAAGGATTACATCCTGCAAGGAATGCGGCCAGCACGCCTATGAGTACAAGCTTGCGCTTCATTGAATGCCTAAACATTCATGGATGGCGCAGCACGCTCAATCAACGCTCTCATCGGCGCTTCGGCATGCAAGGTTCCAAACGCGAACCCGTGCTGACCGCCGAGACGTGAGGCACAGAACGTGTCGGCAACTTCGCGGTTGCCGGCGCGTTGCAGGATCGACGCCTGCAAGGCCAGCGCAGCGCGTTCGACGACGTAGCGCGAGCGAGTTTCCAGCGTGGCCTTGTCGTCGAAGGCTTTCATCAGCCAGCCGAGTTCACGGTCGTAATCGGGGTGCGAGCCCTTTGCGCTCAACAGTTCGCCGAACAGGGCGTCGCGGGTTTCGGGTTCCTTGGCCAGCGCGCGCAGCACGTCGAGGCACTGGATGTTGCCGCTGCCTTCCCAGATCGAGTTCAGTGGAGCCTGCCGGTACAGCCGCGGCAGGATGGACTCTTCGACGTAGCCCGCGCCGCCGAGGCATTCCTGCGCCTCGTTGACCAGGGCCGGTGTGCGCTTGCAGATCCAGTACTTGCCGATGGCGGTGGCGATGCGCGCGAATGCGGCCTCGTTCTTGGTTGTCTGGGATGCGTCCACCGCGCGTGCCACGCGCATCATCAGGGCCATCGCCGCTTCGGATTCGAGCGTGATGTCCGCCAGCACGTTCTGCATCAGCGGTTGTTCGACCAGCCGCTTTCCAAACGCCGTCCGATAGGTGCAGTGATGAATCGCCTGCGCCACAGCCTGCCGCATCAGCGATGAAGAACCAATCATGCAGTCGAGCCGCGTCAGCGCCACCATTTCGAGGATGGTCGCGACGCCGCGGCCTTCGTCACCGACGCGCTGCGCGTAGGCGCCGTGGAACTCGACTTCGCTCGATGCGTTGCTCCAGTCGCCGAGCTTGTCCTTGAGGCGCTGGATGTGAATCTGGTTTCTGCTGCCGTCGGGCCGCAGCTTGGGCATCAGGAAACAGGTGATGCCGCCTTCGGCATAAGCCAGCACCAGCCAGGCGTCGCACATCGGCGCCGAGAAAAACCATTTGTGGCCGACCACTTCATAACTGCCGTCCGCCATGCGCTGCGCTTTGGTGGTGTTGGCGCGCACGTCCGATCCCCCTTGTTTCTCGGTCATGCCCATGCCCATGGTGCAGCCGGTCTTCTGCGCGAACGGCAACACACGCGGGTCGTATTCGGTCGAGGTGATTTTGGGCAGCCACTGCCTGGCCAGTTCCGGCGCATGGCGCAGCGCGGGTACGACGGCGTAGGTCATGGTCAACGGGCAGCCGGTGCCGGCCTCGACCTGCCCGCCCATGTATGACAGGCCTGCGCGTGCCACATGCGCGCCGGTCTTGCCTTCGTTGCGCCAGCCGAACGCATGCACGGCGTGCGACATGTTGATCTGCATGACGCGGTGCCATGCGGGGTGGAACTCGACCTCGTCAATGCGATTGCCGTAACGGTCAAAAGTTTTGAGCTTGGGTTTGTTCTCGTTGGCGGCGAAACCCAGCTCCATCAGCTCGGAACCGACAACGGCGCCGTAAGCGTTCAGTTGCTTTTCGGCCCATGCCCCGCCCTCGCGCCTCACCGCCTCCTGCAACGCACGGTCACTGGTCCAGGCGTTATACGGCGCCAGCGGCGGCGCCTGATTCTCGACAGTGTGGGTGACGAAGCTCATGGACGGATTATGCCGCTGCCGGCGGTCTCTTGGCCCACCACCACGCCAGCGGCGCGGTGGTGGCAAAGTGCCACACACCCCAGAACGCGGCGATCAGCGCCATGCCGCCGAGGTGCTGGAAGAAGGTGAAGATCAGCGTCAGCCCCAGCGCGGTGTTATGGATGCCGGATTCGAAAGTGATGGCGCGGCGCGCACCCTCATCCACGCGAAACAGCGTGGCCAGCGTGAAGCCGGTGCCCAGCGCCAGCAGGTTGTGCAGGAATACCAGCACGAAGATCACCCCGATCATGCTCATGAAGGTGGCGAAATTGGCGGCGGACGCCAGCACGATGAAGAGAATGAAAACACCAATGCCAAAACGGTTCAGGGGCTTGTAGATTTTTTTGGCGAGTGCGGGGAATTTCTCAGCAACGGTCATGCCCACCAGCAACGGAATCACCAGCGCGATAACGATGGTGAACAGCAGCTCGCTGAACGGCACCGAAACCTGGCGCATGGCGGCCTGCGTCGCAGGGTGAAGGCTGCCGAGCAACTGGAACGTCAGCGGCGTGGTGATGGGCGAGATCAGGCCCGACAGGGCCGTGAGCGACATCGACACCGCGGTGCGTCCGCCCGACCAGTGGGTAAGGATGTTGGAGGTGTTGCCGCCGGGGCATGCGGCCACCAGCATCAGACCCAGCGCGAGACTGGGGTGCGGATTCATCACCACCACCAGCGCAAACGTCAGCAGCGGCAGCGCAACCAGTTGCGACAACAGCCCGGCAACGATGGGTCTGGGTTCGCGCATCAACCGACGGAAATCCGAAAATGACAGTTCCAGAGAAACGCCGAAAATCACCAACGCGAGGATGCACTGCAGTACCAGCGTCGCGGCGGGACTGAAATTGAGCTGGACAGAGTCCAGCGGCTGCGTCACTTGCCGTGGCCGCGCTTGGCCAGTTCGATTCTGGCGATCAATCCCTTGTGCACTTCGTCCGGCCCGTCGGCCAGACGCAGGCTGCGTGCCTGCGCAAAGAATGCCGTGAGCGGGAAGTCACTCGACATGCCGCCGCCGCCGTGGATCTGCATGGCCATGTCCACGACCATCTGCAGGACGTTCGGCGCCACGACTTTGATCGCGGCGATCTCGGTCATCGCACCGAGCGCGCCGACCTTGTCCATCTTCCATGCGGCGTAGAGCGTCAGCAGCCGCGCCTGGTCAATCGCGATGCGCGCTTCGGCAATGCGTTCGCGGTTGCCGCCGAGATTGAGGATCGGCTTGCCGAAGGCGACGCGCTTGAGGCCACGCTCGATCATCAGGTTCAGTGCGTGTTCGGCGGCGCCGAGGCAGCGCATGCAGTGATGGATGCGGCCCGGGCCGAGGCGGCCCTGGGCGATCTCGAAGCCGCGACCGGGGCCGAGGATCATGTGGTCCAGCGGCACGCGCACGTCGCGGAACAGCACTTCGCCGTGGCCGTGCGGCTCGTCGTAGGCGCCGAACACCGGCAGCATGCGCACGATCTCCACGCCCGGCGTGTCCAGCGGCACCAGCACCATCGAATGCTGACCGTGGCGGTTGACGTCGTCGCCGAAACTGCGGCCCATGAAGATGCCGATCTTGCAGCGCGGATCGCCAACGCCGCTGCTCCACCATTTGCGGCCATTGATGACGATTTCGTTGCCCTGCACTTTCGCCGTCGCCGCCATGTTGGTGGCGTCGCTCGACGCCACTTCCGGCTCGGTCATGAAGAACACGCTGCGGATATCGCCGGCCAACAGCGGCTTGAGCCAGCGCTCTTTCTGTGCGTCGGTGCCGTACTTCCACAGCACTTCCATGTTGCCGGTGTCGGGCGCGGCGCAGTTGAAGATCTCCGGCGCCAACAGGTAGTGGCCGGTTTCTTCCGCGACCGGCGCGTATTCCAGCACCGACAGGCCCGCACCCAGCTTCGGGTCGGGCAGAAACATGTTCCACAATCCGTCCGCTTTGGCTTTGGCCTTCAGCGTTTCAACCGCGGGGGGGATCTTCCACTGCTTCCAGTCGCCGCCGTGGTTCTGCGCGTGGATGTCATGCCAGTGCTTGGCTTCCATCGGCGCGATGTGGGTGTTGATGAAATCGCGCGCACGCTTGACGTAATCCTGCGACTTGGCGCTGGGCTGAAAATCCATGAGCACTCCTCCAGTATTTTTTAGTGAGCCTTGTGCGCGACGATCCGATCCACATAGGCCAGCAGCAGAGCCGAACCGACAAAGGCCAGATGCACAGCGGTGAGCGTGAGGATGCGCGCGTTGTCCAGCGTTTCGATGCTGAGATAAGTCTTGAGCAGATGGATCGCCGAGATCGAGACGATGGAGATGGCGAGCTTGACCTTGACCGTGCCGGTGTCGAGCTTGCCCAGCCATGACGGCTTCTCCATCTCGCCCACCGTGTCGAAAGGCGAAATGAAGGTCTCGTAGCCGGACAGCGCCACCATCACGATCAGGCTGGCGACCAGCGTCATGTCGATGATCGACAGCGTGGCCAGCACCAGTTGCGATTCGGTCAGCTCGAACAGATGCGTGGCCAGATGCCAGAACTCCTGCATCGCCTTGGCGCCGAAGGCGATCAGGATCAGGGACAGCACCATATACAGCGGCAGCAACAGCCAGCGGCTGGCAAGCAGCGTGCGCTCAACGGCGGATTCGGCGGATTTGTTCATGGGCGTTTAGGCGTCAGGTTATCGAACCGGGTCAAAAGTGCGGGTAAGAACAGCAGGTCAAACAGCAGGGCTACGGCGATGCACAGCGCCGTCATCATGCCGAGCGTGGCGTTCGCCGTGAAGTCTGACACGGTCAGCACCAGGAATCCGAGCACCAGCACGGCGGTGTTCACGAACAAGGCCGAACCGGTGGTGGCAAAGGAATAACGCACGGCGTCCTCTGGGGTCTTGCCGTCCTTGCGCCGCGCACGCAGATATTTGCTCAAGAAATGAATGGTGTCGTCAATGACGATGCCGGACGAGACGTTGAACACCGCCGCCACCGCCAGATTGACCTCGCCGCTGAACATGCCCCAGAGGCCAAAAGCCATCACCGACGGCAACAGGTTGGGGATGATGGACAGCGCGCCGAACAATACCGAGCGCAGCGCGATGATCATCGTCGCGGAAATCAGCAGAATCGAAACGAACGCGCCATCGACCATGCTGTTGATGTTGTTCTGGCCGATGTGCGCGAACATCAGCGACGGACTGGAGCCCGGCGTCGCGATTTCCGGTGCATGCGCCTTCAGCCAGGCTTGCGCCTGCGCTTCCAGGTCGATCAACCCCTGCGACTTGAGGTTATGAATCGACACCGAGAATCGCAACGAGGACTTGTCGAAGTTGACCAGGTCGTTGACGTCCAGCCCCTGCGGCAGCGACAGCTCGTAGAGCAGGATGTATTGCGCGGTGAGGTCACGGTCGTCGGGGATGCGATAGAACGCCGGGTCATCGCCGTGCATGTTCTTGTTCAGGCGCTTGATCACGGTCGTGAAGCTGCTGATGTGCGCGACGCCGGGTTGTTGCCGGTACCACTCGGCGAACGCCTCGACTTTCTTCAGAAACAGCGGATCGGAAATGCCGCTGGTCTCGCCGGATCTCAGTTCGTACGACAACGTGTCGATGCCTGTGAGATTTTCCTCGACGAAGTCCATGGACTCGCGGATATCCAGACCTTTGGCGAAATACGCCACGGTGTCGTCGTTGAGCTCGTTGCGCGGGATGAAGCTGGCGGTGACGGCGACCAGCGCCAGCGTGCCCCACATCAATCGTCGGCGGTGACGCAGCGCAAACTCGCAGATGTCGTCGATGATCTTCCAGTGCGCGTCCTCGCCCATGCCGGGCTTGATGCGCACCGGCAGCCACATCATCACCGCCGGCAGCACGGTGAAGGCGAGGAACATGGTGCCGATGACGCCGAACGCAGCGACGTTGCCCATCTCGCGGAATGGCGGCGAATCGCTGTAGTTGAGCCCGGCGAAACCGATCGCCGTGGTGAAATTGGTGAAGAACACCGGCATCAGGTTGACCGACAGGCTGCGCTCCATCGCCTGTGCGCGTGACCGCCCCTGCCCCAATCCTTCGAGATAGGTCAGCAGCAGGTGCACGCTGTCGCTGATGGCGAGTGTCAGGATGATGGTCGGCGCCGAGACGTTGATCTGGTTGAGGTGATAGCCGACCCAGCCGGTGAAGCCGATCGCCATCACCAGCGACAGCGCGATGATGACGACGGTGACCAACGCGGCGCTGAGCGAACGCAGGAACAACACCAGCAGCAGGACCACAATCACGAACATGATCGGCACCAGCGTCACCGAATCGCGCTGCGCCAGTTCGTTGAACCCCTGATTCACCGGGATCAGGCCGGTCAGATAGGTTTTGAACTGTGGGTAGTTCTGCTCGAAGCGCGCATAAAGATCGCGCGCGGCAAACATCACTTCGGGCGTCGTCTCGTCGGGCACGCCGCGATGCTGCGGCAGTTCCAGCTTGACGCTGACCGCTGTGACATGGCCGGTTTTCGACACCAGCGCATTGACCAGCAGCGGTTCGCTCAGTGCGGTGCGCTTTTTCTCGGCGAGCTGCGCGTCGCTGTACGAACGGGCGTCGCGTATCAGATCGTTAGTCGAAAGATCATCGCCGGAGGCCTGGGTATTCTGGAAGTTGCTCAGCGAATCCACGCGGATCGAGCGTGGCAATTTCCAGGCTTCGGTGGTCAGCCACTCGACCGCCGCCAGATTCTCGCGCGTGAACACATCGCCGTTGGCCGGCGCCAAAATGAAGCTGAGGTTGTCGGTGCGGGTGAACTCGTTCTGCAGTCGCTCGTTAGCGACCAGCTGCGGGTCATCCTCACGAAAAAAAATCCGGTAATCGTTGTCGAACCAGAGGTTCTTGGCGCCGACGCCCATCCATGCGGTCAGCGACAACGCCAGAAACAGCCACAGATGGCGATAACGCACCAGCCAACGCGCCAGCAGGGCTTCCATGTCGGTTTGAATTATTTGAACGAGCCAGAATTATGCCTCACGGCATCACCCGCTTCGGACCGGCTTGCACCGATTTGAGACCGACGGGTACGCCATAATCCGCGCCGCCGATTCATTCGGAGCGCTTTTCTTTTGTCCCAGACAACCTCGGTCTTCGATCCGCCGCTGCCGCAACCCGGCCAGCGAGCGCAATGGCTTGGCCTGCCCGGAAGCTGTGCGGCGCTGGTAGTCAGCAGCGCGGCGCTCAGGCACAACGGTCCTGTGCTGGCGATCTGCGCCGGCGAGAGCCAGGCGCAGCATCTGGAACAGGAACTGCGCTTTTTTTTAGGCCAGCGCCGCGAAGTGCTGCACCTGCCCGACACCGAAGTGCTGCCCTACGACAGCTTCTCGCCGCATCCTGAAATCCTGTCGGGGCGACTGGCGGCGTTGTGGCGGCTGCCGCGATTGAAGCAAGGCGTGATCGTCATCCCTGCCGACGCGCTGATCCAGCGGCTGCCGCCGCCGGCCTGGCTGGATGGCCGTGCGTTCTTGATCAAAGCCGGAGAGAAGTTCGACCCCATCGCGTTTCGCCAGCGCCTGGCAACCGCAGGCTATGCCAGCGTCGGCGAAGTGCGCACACAGGGTGAATTTGCACTGCGTGGCGCGCTGCTCGACGTCTTTCCGATGGGCTCGGAGCAGGCGTACCGCATTGATCTGTTTGGCGATGAAATTGAAACGCTGCGCGTGTTCGACCCCGAAACCCAGCGCAGCACCGGCACGGTCAACGAGATCCGCCTGTTGCCGGCGCGCGATTTCCCGACCGACGCCGAAAGCATCACCCGCTTCCGCGCCGCCTGGCGCACGCATTTCCATGGCGACCCTTCCCGCTCGCCGGTCTACAACCAGGTCAGCAAAGGGCTGATGCCCAGCGGCATCGAGTCCTACCTGCCCTTGTTCTTCGAACAGACAGCGGCACTCACCGACTACCTGCCGCCGAACACGCTCACGCTGGAACTGGGCGATGTTGCCGGCGCTCTGCGAGCTGACTGGCAGCAACTCAGCGAGCGCCATGAGCGCTATTCCGGCGACATCGAACGGCCGTTGTTGCGCCCGCAGGATTTGTTCGTGACCGCGGAAGCGGCACTGAACAGTTTGAGCACCCTGCCCGGCGTCGCGATTAAAAGCGATGGTGGCGATTTCGCCTGCGGCCTGATCCCTGCGGGCGCAGAAACCGTCAAACAAAGAATCGTGCAGCCCAACGCGCGCACGCTGTTCGTCGCCGAATCCGCGGGACGCCGCGAGGCGCTGCTCGCCTGGCTCAAACCGCAGGGCGTGAACCCGCGCGCCTTCGCGGGCTGGGCCGAGTTCATCGAGTCGAAGAATCCGTACGGCATTACGCTCGGCCCGCTGCAGGCCGGGCTGTGGCTCGACGACGGCATCCAGCTCATCGCTGAAGCACAGATCTTTGGCGCCAGCACGCCCGCCGGCAAGGCGAGGCCGCGCCGCGTGCGCGACCCGGAAACCCTGCTGCGCGATCTCAGTGACCTGCGCATCGACAGTCCGGTGGTTCATGTGCAGCACGGCGTCGGCCGTTACAAGGGGTTGGAGACGCTGGAAAGCGGCGGCATCACCTCGGAACTGCTCGTACTGGAGTATGCGGCGGGAGACCGCATCTACGTGCCGGTGGCTTCGCTCGGATTGATCCACCGCTACACCGGCGCCGATGTCGAGAACGCACCGCTGCACGCACTGGGTTCGGATCGCTGGGAAAAAGTCCGCGCCCGAGCGGCTGCGCGCGCGCACGATGTCGCCGCCGAGCTGTTGCAGGTGCAGGCGCGCCGCGCCGCCCGGCCCGGCGCCAGCCTGCGCGCGCCGCCCGAGGACTACGCCCGCTTCTGCACGGGCTTTCCGTTCACGCCGACCACCGACCAGCAAAAGGCGATCGACGAGGTGCTCGCCGATCTCGCTCGCGAGCAACCAATGGACCGCGTGGTCTGCGGCGATGTCGGTTTTGGAAAGACCGAAGTCGCCCTGCGCGCCAGTTTCGCCGCAGCGGCATCCGGCCGGCAGGTCTGCGTGCTGGCGCCGACAACGCTGCTGGCGCAACAGCACTTCAAGAATTTCAGCGACCGCTTCGCCGGCTGGCCGTTCCGCATCGGTGCACTGTCGCGCATGCGCAGTGACGCCGAGCAGAGCGCCATGCTCGACGATCTGGCGGAAGGGCGCCTCGACATCGTCATCGGCACGCATCGCCTGCTGCAACCCGACATCCGTTTCAAGAATCTCGGGCTGGTGGTGGTGGACGAGGAGCACCGCTTTGGCGTGCGTCACAAAGAGCGGTTGAAGAACCTGCGCGCCGAAGTGGATCTGCTGACGCTCACCGCCACGCCGATCCCGCGCACGCTCAACATGAGCCTCGCCGGACTGCGCGACCTGTCGATCATCGCCACGCCTCCGGAAGGACGGCTGGCGATCCAGACCTTCATCGCCGAATGGAATCGCCCGCTGATCGCCGAAGCCTGCCAGCGCGAACTCAAACGCGGCGGCCAGATCTACTACCTGCACAACGAGGTGCGTGACATCGAAGCCGCCGCACAGGTGCTGCGCGAGTTGCTGCCGGGGTCGCGCATCGCGGTCGCGCACGGCCAGATGCATGGCCGCGCGCTGGAGCAGGTGATGCTCGACTTCTACCATCAGCGTCACGACATCCTGGTCTGCACCACCATCATCGAATCCGGCATCGACGTGCCGACGGCGAACACCCTGATCGTCAACCGTGCGGACGAATTGGGGCTGGCGCAGCTGCACCAGCTGCGCGGCCGCGTCGGTCGCAGTCACCACCGCGCCTACGCCTATCTGCTGGTGCCGGACAAGCGCGTACTCAAACCGGACGCAAGCAAACGGCTGGATGCCATCGAGGCGATGGGTGAACTCGGCTCCGGCTTCATGCTGGCGACGCACGACCTGGAGATCCGTGGCGCCGGTGAACTGCTGGGCGAATCGCAGCATGGCCAGATCGAGGAAGTCGGGTTTACCTTCTATGCCGATCTGCTGGCGCGGGCGGTACGTGCGATCAAGAGCGGCGCCATTGATGACACGCCGTTCGGCGCGGTCACTTGCGAAGTGGATCTGGGCCTTTCAAGTCTGGTGCCGTCCGATTACGTACCGGACGTGGATGCGCGATTGGTCCTGTACAAGCGCATCGCCGAGGCGGCATCGGCCGAAGCGCTGGAAGAATTGAAAGCGGAGATCGCTGATCGTTTTGGCCCCCTGCCCGCCGCGACCGTGAATCTGTTCGACGTCACCGTGTTGCGTCTGCGCGCCGAGGCGCTCGGCGTGGTCAGGCTGCGCGTCACCGCACGCGGCATCACGCTCGACTTCGCTGCGCAGCCGAAGATCGACCCGCGCAGGATCATCCGCATGATTCAGGAAAAACCGAAACTCTACCGGCTCGAAGGCCAGAAACGCCTGCATCAGCTGATTCCGCTGGAAGACCCGGCCGTTCGCCTCAACGCCGCGACAGGCCTCTTGAGTACACTCAGCGCCGCATGAGACCGCTATTTTTCCTGTTACTGATTGCGACGTCCGCGTTCGCGCAGACGCCCGCACCGGCGCCTGATACGCGCTATCGCGTGGACCTGATCCTGTTTCTCGACAAACAAGGCGCTGAAACACCGGGCAACGCGCAAGCGCTTGAAGTCGAGCAGCTGCTCGAACCCGATGACGCACCCACGCTGGAAAGCGTCGGCATCCAACGCTTGCCGGAATCCGAGACGGCGCTGGCAAAGGAACTGCAGCAGTTGCGCCGCAGCAAGCGCTATCAGCCGCTGACGACGCTGAGCTGGATCCAGAAAAACCCACCGGCTGAGCGTGGGCCGGCCCTGCACCTGCGCTGGGGGCAGCCCTTGAGCGCCAACGGTGTCACGCTCAATACCGTGGACGGCAGCGTGGCGCTGCTGCTGGGACAGTATCTGCGGCTGGACGTCGATCTGAACTACAACAGCCTGCGCAGCGACGGCACGCTCGGCAGCGTTCCGCTGAAGGAGCGCCGGCGGATGAAGCGCGACGAGTTGCACTACCTCGACAGCCCCAAGCTCGGCGTGCTGGCAAAAATCACGCGGCTGAAAGCAGCGCGCTAGTGGCGAGTCCCTGGATCAGGCGCTTGTGACACGAAGTGCGGGATTCGCGTCGGTTCGGTGACCCCCTGCGATTTCTGCTCACGTGATGCCGTATCAATCACCGGCCGGATATTGCCGGCAACAGGCAAGGTCTCCGGCAAAGCCAGTGCACGCTGCGGTGCCGGCTGGTCGGTCGCACCCACTTCAAGCCAGTCGAGAAGGATCTGCCATTGCTGCGCGTCGGGCTGCTTGTGCAGGCCCTCGAGCTCGGCGACACCAAGCCCGCGTTCGGCGGCCAGCGGGTAATGCTGTGAATCGCGCAGGTATTCCAGTACCGGGATGTTGAGGCTGTTGAGGAAGCGACTGAGGGTATCGAAGGACGCACGCGACCGGCGCACGCGATTGGGCACGATCGCCAGCTGCCGTTGCTGGTAACGCACCTTGGTGATCAGGATCAGATCACGGATGAAATCGGCCGAGGCGCGGATATCGATCGCCGACGGCTGCACCGGCAGCAACAAAGTATCTTGTGGGGTCAATCGTCCCAGCAGATCGGCGGGCCGCAGACCTGCCGGCGTGTCAACGACGATACGCTGAGTGTCGCGCGGAACACGTAGCTGCCAGGCGCCCGCCAGCGGCGCACGGCTGGCTTCATGCACAGCGACCCCGTGGATCGGCACGCATTGCGCATCACGGATTTTGAGCCAGGCCAGACTGGAGTATTGCGGGTCGTAATCCAGCAGCGTCGTGCGCCAGCCGCGCTGCGCGAGCGTCACGGCAAGATTGGTGGCAACGGTGGTCTTGCCACTGCCGCCCTTGGCATTAACGACAATATAGCGACGCATTAACTTACCGAGTTAACTCCTTGTTTTACAGACCTTATCACAATCATTCACGATAGCCTGCGAAGGCTTCTGCAATCTTCAGTTTCACCTGGTCTTTTACGGTTTCCGGCACCAGAACTTCAACCCAGATTTCGCCCCCCTTCACCTGCGGCGTCCACAGTCCACCGCGACCGCTGGGTCCCAACAGCGTGTAGGGGCCCTGTTTGCGGCTTTGCGGCGCGCAGACCCACAGCGCACCGCCTTCAGGCAGATCGAACGGACGAAAATGCAATGACAGCGAACGCGCACCTTCCGAAGTCAGGCGCAATTTCCACGACTGCCAGCCCGGCGCTGCTTCACGCCAGCGGCCGATGTCGCGTACGCCACCGCCGACCGGGAACTCGGATGCGAATTTCAGCGGCGCGCTTTTATCCGGCGCCGCCGTCGGCGCCGTTTCCGCCGGCGGCAACGTCAGTACCGCCGCATTGCGGATGAACCCGATGCTGCACGCCGCAGGCGCAGACATCTCCGGCATTCCAGAGACGGGAGCCGATTGGCAGGCGCTCATCAGTAACGCCCATGACATGACACCCATAGATCGCAGCCAGCGGGAGGAGCTCACCGTCATTCATCCTTGTTAAAAATCGAACAGGCCCATGCTAACCTCGCCCCCAAGGGGTATGGCAAATACTATAGAACGATGCGAGTCATGATTTATCGACTGATGGCGTTCCTTTGCTTCAGTGCGTTCTGCGCACAGGCGGCAGCGCAGCTGCTGTCAGTGGACCAGTCCAGCGGGGGTGTCGAAGTCGAGCGGGGCGGGAAGACACTGCGGCTGAGCCTGAACGACCCTCTGATTGAAAGCGATGTGGTCCGGATCGACTCGACCGGCCGGCTGAGCGTCCGATTTGCCGATCGCGGACTCTTCGAATTGGGTCCCGGCGCCGAAGCGATCATCGAGCGACTGCCCTACGCTTCGTTCGCACCGGAGCTGAGCACCGTGATCAGACTCAAGCACGGATTCCTTCGCGCGGTCTGGAACCCTCCGGCCACGCCTGCGACCTGGTCTCTGCGAGTGAAGCTGGGTGGCCTGCGCGCCAGTCTTGCCGCCGGTGAATATTTCTTTGAAGCGGCGACACCGACCCTCATCAGCAGCACGGCCTGTGTCGCCAACGGCGTGATCGAGCTCGTTGAGGAAATGCGCGGCGCCCTCACGCTGAAGCCGTCACGCTGCTACCACTTCGAGAGCAACGGCCCGAAGATCGCTGAATACAGCGAGAGCGACTGGGTCGCTCTGCGCAACGACGCGGTGCTGCGCCCCCCGCAACCAGCACCACCCCCGGCCGCGATAGTGCGCAAGCCTCAATACGAGATCGAGAACGCGCCTCCTGCCCAATTGCAGTTGCAGGCGGACACCGCCCCGCTTGAAAAACCCACCCCAGCGGCGCTCACCGGCGAGAAAAAGTCCGACCTGAGTGGCGCGCTGGCACGGACAGAGGCAAAGCCCAGGCCGCTGATGACTCCGATTGTGGTGACGCCAGCTTCCAACCCGTTGCCCCAGTCCGCACACAAGCAAACGGGACATTGGACACTGCAACTGACCGCCTCGGCATCGCTCACTGGAGCCGAACGCGAAGCTAAAAAACTAAAAGCGGCTGGTTACGAGCCAGAGATTATGACCGCCGAAGTCAACGGCAAGACTTGGCACCGTGTCCGCATCACCGGTTACGCAGATGCTATCGAAGCGCGCAAAGCCGGCGACGAGATAAAGACCAGGCTCGGCTACCCGAACATCTGGATCGCCAAAGCTAAATAGCCGGCAGCGCTTCGCTCAAAATCGCGCGGATCTTCCTCATGCCTTCGGCGACCGTGCGCTCGATCTCGGCGTGGATGTCGCCTTGGCCGATGCCTGCGGCCCAGTTCACCGATAGCGCCAGACAGGCGTAATCCAGCCCGAGTTCGCGCGCCAGCGCAGCCTCCGGCATTCCGGTCATGCCGACCATGTCGCAGCCATCGCGCTTCATGCGCGCGATCTCCGCCGGCGTTTCCAGGCGCGGCCCCTGCGTCACGCCCATGACACCGCCGTCCATGATTTTGATCTTCGCGCGCTTTGCCGATCTGAGCAGAGTGCTTCGCAGCGCCGGCGCATAAGGATCCGTCACCTCAACGTGCTGGACTGACGCGCCATCGCCATCGGAATACGTGTGGTCACGGCTGTAGGTGTAGTCGATCAGGTCATCGGGAATGGCGACCGCCGCGGGCGGCAGCTGACGCGCGATGCCGCCGACCGCGGCGATCGCGATGACGGACTGGATACCGGCTTGCTTCAACATCCACAGATTGGCGCGATAGTTGATCCGGTGCGGCGGCAGCTTGTGGCCTTCGCCGTGACGCGCCAGGAACGCAACCCGTACGCCGGCGATTTCGCCGGACAACAGGGGCGCCGACGGCGCGCCATAAGGCGTCTTGAAGGATTTTTTGCTTTTGATTTCCAAACCCGGCCACTGGTTCATGCCGGTACCGCCAATCACTGCGATTTTTGTCATTGCTGACCTACGGCGTAAATGGCGGGGAGTTGTCGCCAGTATTCCTTGTAATCCATGCCGCAGCCGAAGACGTAGCGGTCCCCGACTTGCAGGCCAATGAACTCGGCGTGGGCGACAGTCGCACGGCGGTCGTGCAATTTTTCGGCGAGCACAGCGACCTTGAGTGTCGTCGGTTTGAATTCGAGCAGCGATTTGCGAATCGCCACCAGGGTGTGTCCTTCATCCAGGATGTCATCAATCACCAGCACGTGGCGGCTTTCCAGTGGCTTGTCCGGTTGGCGTTTCCACACCAGACCCCCGCCCTGCGTCGCGCCGCGATAACGTGTGGCATGCAGGTAATCCATGTCGAAGGCGAAGCTCAGGCGCTTGGCGATCTCGGCCGCGGGGATGAAGCCGCCGATCATCACGCACAGCAGCAGCGGATTCTTGTCGGCATATTCCTTGGCAATCGCGGCTGCGAGGCGATCGTAGGCTTTTTGCACCGCCACGGCATCATGCAGGCAGTCTGCCGATCTCAGGACGCGGTTGGCTTCCTCAAGCATGGTAGAGCTTCTTTAATCGTGCGCTGGAGGCCACATTCGGCTTCAGTTTTTTCAGGTCTTTGAGCAATTGCAGCAGGGCGGGCCGGTTGTTGCAGACCGGCAGCATGTCGCAGCCGGCGGCCAGCGCCAGCCGTGCGCGCTCGTCGTAACCACCAACGGCTGCCGCGCCGCCCATCGAAAGGTCGTCGCAGAACACCGTACCCTTGTAACCGAGCTTCTTGCGCAGGTAGCCACCGATCCATTTCTTCGACAGCGATGCAGGCGTCTTGTCGAAGGCGGTGTAACGGATGTGCGCCATCATCAGGGAGGGGATGCCGGCCTTGATGAGTGCAGCGAAAGGTTTCAGGTCGGCGGCTTCCAGCGCCTTCATCGGGCGCGCATCCACCGGCAGTTCAAGATGCGAATCGGCGACCACCGCGCCGTGGCCGGGGAAGTGCTTGCCGGTTGCCGCCATGCCGACGCTGGCGAGACCATCGCAGAAACTTTTGGCCATCGCGGTCACGGTCCTGGCATCGCCGGCGAACGCGCGGTCGCCAATGATCTCGCTGACGCCGAAATCCAGATCCAGCACCGGCGCGAAACACAGGTCAATGCCATGCGCGGCAAGTTCGTTGCCGAGGATCTGCGCTTGCGCGCGCGCCCATTGCAGGGCTTTCTTCGGATCATCCTTGTGCAATTGGCCCAGCAGACGCATCGCGGGAATGCGGGTGAAGCCATCGCGGAAGCGCTGCACCCGGCCGCCTTCGTGATCGACTGCAATCAACAGGCGCGGCGCCTTCGGTTTTTTGACCGCGTGCAACTCGGCGGTCAAGGCGCGAAGCTGTTCGTTGTTGTGATAGTTGCGGGTGAACAGAATCACACCGCCCACCAGCGGGTGACGCAACACGGCGCGGTCTTCGGCGCTGAGCGTCAGGCCTGCCACATCCGCCATCAGCGGACCGATCAATGTTTTATTCATTCTTCAATCGTCACTTCGGTATAAGCCGGCACCCGGTCGAACAACTCGATGATGTCGCGGTTGGCCATGCGCACGCAGCCATGTGAGCCGGGTTTGCCCAGTTCGGTTTCGTCGGGCGTGCCATGGATATAGACATAGCGGCGCATGGTATCCACTTCACCCATTCGATTGCGTCCGGGCTCCAGCCCGGAAAGCCAGAGGATGCGGGTGAGGATCCAGTCACGCTTCGGATACTGGACTTTCAGTTCCGGCGCGTAGATTTCACCGGTCGGCCTTCGTGCGACGAACACCGCGCCGGTCGGCTGCCCGGTGCCGATCTTGGCGCGGATCAGATGACGGCCGCGCGGCGTGCACTCGCTGCCATTTTTCTCACCGGCGCCGTTGGCGGCGGTGGAGACGGTGTAGCGTTTTAGTTCGCGCACGCCCTCGAGAAGGGCCAGAGACTGCCGGCCGAGATCGATTTCAATCCTCATGTGTGAACAGCGCCATGCTTTCAATGTGTGTGGTGTGCGGGAACATGTCCATGACTCCGGCACGGGCCAAACGATAGCCAAACTGATGCACCAGCGTGCCCGCGTCGCGCGCCAGTGTCCCGGGATGGCAGGAAACATAAACGATCCGCCGGGGCTTCTGGGCCGCCAGATGCGGCAGGATCTCCGCTGCGCCGAGGCGCGGTGGGTCGAGCAGGGCCAGATCGTATTTCGCGCCCATCCAGCCCTCGCGGAGGTCCGGCTTGAACAGGTCACCCCGGTGAAATTCAACCGCTAGATTGTTTTGACGTGCGTTCTCGCGCGCACGCTCGACGAGCCCGGCCTCGCCTTCGACCGCGGTCACCCGTGCACCGGTTTTCGCCAGCGGCAGGGAGAAATTCCCAAGGCCACAGAACAGTTCCAGCACATGATCGTCCTTTTTCGGAGCGAGCCAGTCGATTGCCTGCCGCACGGTGGCCTCGTTCACGGCCGCATTGATCTGGATGAAATCCGTCGGCGTGAATTGCAGGCGGAGGCCGTCCGGCATCGGATAACTCAGAGGCTGGGCATCCGGCTCCAGCGGCGCGGCGGAATCGTTGCCATGAGGCTGCAGCCAGATTTCCAGCCCATGTTCGCGCGCGAACCCTCTGAGCTTTTCGCGATCTGCATCATCCGGCAAACGCATCACGCGCAGCAGGGCGACTGCACGCTCGACCGCCGCGATCTCGATCTGCGGGATGGCGTCACGCACGGACAAGGATTCGATCAACTGTGCCAACGCTTTCAGTTTGCGGCCGACACGCGGATCCAGCACTTCGCAGCTGTCCATCGTCGCAACGAACGGGGATTCACGTTCGCGGAACCCCACCAGCACGCCGCCCTTCTTCGGTACGTGACGCACGGACAAGCGCGCACGGCGGCGATACCCCCAGACCGGGCCGGTCAAAGCGGGGACGACCTCTAATGGTTGCACTTTGGCGATACGCGTCAGCGCATCGAGCATCTGCTTTTGCTTGAATGCGACCTGTGCTTCAGGCGCGAGGTGTTGCAGGGAGCAACCACCGCAGACACCGAAATAAGCGCAGCGTGGCTCTACGCGATCGGGCGAGGCTTGCTCGACGACCGAGACTTCGGCTTCGTCGTGATCTTTACGGGCGCGGGTGAGACGGTAACGGACGCGCTCCCCCGGCAATGCGCCGTGGATGAACACCACCTTGCCTGAAGCGGCGCGGGTAATGCCCTGGCCTTCATGCGACAGGTCGGTGACGTCGGCGGTGAATTCCTCAACCGTAAGCGGTTTTCGCTGGCCATGGACGGCCGAGTGCGGCCGGAGACAGGAGTCGTCAGGCCGCCGGCGACTCATTTCCAGGCCGCGGAGAATTCCGCCCAGTGCGGGACCTGGCTGCCGGCCAAAAACTGGCGCACCCGCTGCACTTCGCTCTGATGGGTCTCGGCACTCAGCTGCCCGCGCATCAACTGAAAGCGTAAATAGATCAGCCAGGTATTGAGCACGTCGGTCTCGCAGTAGGCGCGGATCTCGGCGAGTTTTCCGGCGCGCCAGGCCTCAAATACTTTCGACCCATCCATGCCGAGCTTTCCCGGAAAGCCGAGCAGCTGCGCGATCTCGTCCAGTGGTGCGTTGTTGCGCGCCTGATACAGCGCCAGCACGTCCATCAGGTCGGTATGGCGGAACTGATAGCGGCCGATATAACTGTTCCACTTCGCCTCGCCGCTGGTGTCCCAGTAGGTTTTGGCGGTGACCCCATGCCGCAAGGCGCGGTAATGCAGCACCGGCAGGTCGAAACCGCCGCCGTTCCACGACACCAATGTCGGCTTGTAGCGGTCGAGGCCATCGAAGAATTTCCTGATCAACTCTGCTTCGCTGCTGTTTTCCTCGCCGAGCGAAAGCACCTTGAGTTCGTCGGCCGTTCGCAACACCACCGAGATCGCGACGATGCGATGCAGATGTGCCGGCTGGAAATCGTGGCCTTTGGCCTGCACGCGCAGACTGGCCATCGCCTGCGCCACCTCGTCGTCACTCAAGCCTTCAAGGCCATGAATGCGGCGACCGGTTTCGAGATCGGGAATCGTCTCGATATCAAAAACCAGTGTGTTCAAGGCGGGAACAGGCCCGTGGAAATGTAACGGTCACCCCGGTCAGGGATGATTGCCACTACTGTGGCATTGCCGAGTTCGCGGATCAGTTGGATCGCCGCCCAAACCGTACCGCCCGCAGACGGCCCGCAGAACACGCCTTCCTTCTGTGCCAGAAGACGCGTCAAATCCTCCGCATCCTTCAGCGTGACTTCGATGATGCGATCGACACGGGGCCGCTCAAAGATTTTCGGCAGATAGGCCTCCGGCCATTTGCGGATGCCGGCAATCGAGGACTCGCCGTCGGGCTGCACGCCGACAATCTGGATCTTCGGATTCTTTTCCTTGAAATAGCGCGAGCACCCCATGATGGTGCCGGTGGTGCCCATGCTGGAAACGAAGTGGGTGATCTCGCCGGCGGTGTCGCGCCAGATCTCCGGACCGGTGCCTTCATAGTGCGCGCGCGGGTTGTCCGGGTTGGCGAATTGGTTCAGCACCTTGCCCTTGCCATCGCGTTCCATCGCTTCGGCAAGGTCACGCGCACCTTCCATGCCCTGCTTCTGCGTCACCAGGATGATGTGCGCGCCAAACGCCTTCATCACTGCGCGGCGTTCGATGGACAGATGCTCCGGCATGATCAGCACCATGCGATAGCCCAGCGTGGCCGCGACCATCGCCAGGGCGATGCCGGTGTTGCCGGAGGTCGCTTCGATCAGCGTGTCGCCGGGTTTGATCTCGCCACGCTCCTGCGCGCGTCGGATCATCGAGTAGGCCGGGCGATCCTTGACGGATCCGGCCGGGTTGTTGCCTTCGAGTTTGGCGTAGAGCTTGTTGTTGCCGAGCCCCGGCAGTCGTGACAACCGCACCAACGGGGTGTTGCCGATAGAATCGGCCAGAAATGATTCCTTCATCACCCTAGTTTAGCGAACGTGCCTGCCGCAACGGATTCCTCGCGTTTTGAAGGCTGGCTGTGGCTGGGCCTGCCGGCGCTGGCAGTCGCGCTGATCGGCGGGCTGCTGCTCTCGATCGCGACTGTTCAATCGCACGTGGAGGCACGAAACGCGCAAGGCCTGCAGACCGCCACCGCATTGGCGGAGTCGCTGGCGGCAGGGTTTGTGACACGCACCGCCGCCGACCTGCGCAAATCGGCTGAACTGCTGATCGCCGCCGACCGCAGGATTTCCGCCATCGCCGTGCGCGACGCCCAAGGTCAATCCCGGCTTGAGTTGCGCCGCGATAGCGTGCCCGCAGAAGGATTTTGGAGCCCCTTCATCTGGGCATCCGCACCGGTGCCGATCACGCTCGAAGCCCCGATCCCCGGCGCGGTCAGCACGCTGGCAGCACAGCCTCCTGCGATACGTCTCTGGCTGTTCCCGCCGGCCAGCGACGCCCCTCTACGCGAAAGCCTGACGCGACTCTGGGGGTCACTGGCGCTGGCGCTGGCGCTGAGCCTGCCGGCGTTGATGTTCGCACTGCGCCGGGTCATGGCTCGCCATTCGCCGCTGCTGGCGATGGCCCGCACGATGGCGCAGGGCCGGTTCGAGCTGCGCGCGCCGAAACAATCCGGCATGAGCGGCGCGCTGGCGCTGGCCTTGAATCAGATCGCGGATCAGCTGCAAGCACTGAAACGCCAGACACCCGCCGGTGAAGACTCGACGCTGCTGCGACAGGACCTGGCGCGCGAACGCGGACGCCTGCGCGCCCTCGAACAGGAACTGAATGCGGCGCGTGAGCTGGCCCGTCAGCGGGGCGGCTTGATCGGCAGTCTCGCGCATGAATTGCGCACACCGCTGGCGGCGCTGGTGGGTCATGCCGATCTGCTGGTGACGGAAAATCTGACGGGCTCGTCGCGCGACAGCCTGCGACTGCTGAAAAGCTCGGCGCGTCAGCTGATGCAGCTGATCAACGATCTGCTCGACTGGAGCCGCATCGAAAACGGCCAGATCGCGCTGACCCGCCAGAGTTTTGATCTGGCCACGGAAATCGAAGAGACCCTGCGTCTGCTGGCGCCGCTGGCGTATGAAAAAGGGCTGGAACTGTCGCATCTGATCTATCACGACGTGCCGGCCGCGCTCACCGGGGACGCCGCGCGCCTTCGGCAGATCCTCACCAACCTGATCTCCAATGCGATCAAGTTCACGGCCCGCGGCGAAGTGGTCCTCCGCGTGATGAAGGAGCGCAGCGATCAGGATCGCATCCTGCTCAGTCTGCGCGTCAGCGACACCGGCGTCGGCATCGCGCCCGACCAGCTGGCGCGACTGTTCCTGCCCTACCAGCGTCTGCAGGATTCCGGGGCCTCCGGCACCGGGCTGGGCCTCGCGATCACACGTCATCTGGTCGAGCGCATGGGCGGCACGATCAAGGTCGAGAGCGAGCCCGGCCAGGGCTCCCATTTTCAGGCCTCGATCTGGCTGGAAACTTCACCCGGCGCAAATCAGGAAGCGATCACCGCGCTGCGCGGACTGCGCGTGTGGATCGCCGACGAAAGCCCGTCGGCGCGACTGGCGTTGCGGCATCGGCTGGAATGGTGGGGGGCACCGACCACGGAGTTTGAGAATCCGGCCGCGTTGCTCAAGGCGCTGCGCGCAGCGGAAACCCAACCCGATCTGCTGATCGTCGGCATCCCGTCCGTGGCGAAGCCTGACCCGGCATTACCCGAGCTGGTGCAGGGCCCACCCCTGCTGCTGCGCGTCAATACTGTCGCCAGCCAACACCGTGACCTGGCGCTGACGCTCGGCATCGGAGAATGTCTGCCCAAGTGCGCTAGCAGTCGCGAACTGGCGAGCGCCTTGATCCGGCTTTCGGGTCGTGCCGCGCCCGCGCCGCCTCAGCCGGTGCTGAAGAATCGCTGGGTACTGCTGGCCGAAAACAATGCCGCGAGCCGCCTGTATCTGAAGGCCATGCTTGAAAGTCTCGGCGCCCAAGTGCTGGAAGCCGAGAACGGCCGCGTCGCGCTGGAGCAGTGCCTGAACCGGACGCCCGATCTGGCGCTGCTGGATCTGCACATGCCGGAGCGCGATGGCATTTCCTGTGCGCGCGAGATTCGCGCCCGATCCACGAAACGCATTCCGCTGATCGCCATCTCGGCGCATCTGGAACCCGAAGAACAGGACGCGCTCAAACTTGCCGGTGTTGATGCGGTGCTGCTCAAGCCCTTCGACGCCCTGCAACTGCAAGCGACCGCTGCGCCGCTGCTGAATCAGCCGGTATCGACGGATTCACCGGCCATGACCCTGGTGGAAGACCGCGAGCTGCGCGCGCTGCTGAGACAAGAGCTGCCGTTGCAGTTACAGAATCTCGAAGCCGCACTGGCCAGCAAGGACCCCGCTCAGGCACGTGATGCCGCGCACCAATTGCATGGCAGCTGTTCGTTCTATCAACTGCCAGACCTGAAACGCGCCGCTGCGGCGGTCGAAATACGTCTCGCCCAAGGTGAGTGGCCAAACACCGCAGAACTCAGCGCCCTACGCGCGGCCGGTGAACGGACCTTGCGAGACCTCGCCGCTTAACTTCTGACCGAGTTGCGCAAGGTCATGCGCGGCTTGAGAGCTGCAGCCTCCAACACCACCATCGCGCAACACATCCCGCCCTCGTCGGTCAGCGAGACATGCCCCCCGCAGATGCCTTCACGTTTCAAGCGCGCACGCATGCGCGCCGAATAAATCAGCATCGGCTTGCCCGACGGTTGATGGCACACACCCGCATCGCGATAACCGACGCCGCGAAACCCGGTGCCGAGCGCCTTGACAAAGGCTTCTTTGGCCGCGAATGAAAAAGCCAGACGGCGCGCTGGATTCTTGCGCCGGCGCAATTCCTTGATCTCAGCATCCATCAGGATGCGCTGCACTAGCCGCTCGCCGTGTCGCTCAAACACCTTCTGCATGCGCTCGACACGCAGCAGATCAACACCGACCCCGAAAATCATCGGCGCGCTTTTTTCATGGCGGCACGCATCTCGCGAACGGCTTCGGAAAAACCAAGTTGCAAGGCCCGAGCCACGATGCTGTGTCCGATATTCAGCTCGACGATCTCGGGAATGGCGGCGACTGCAGCGACGTTGTCGAGATTGAGCCCATGTCCGGCATGCACTTCCAGGCCGCTTGCGTGCGCGGCACGCGCAAACGATGCGATGCGGCGCAACTCCGCGCGGCGACGCGGCGCGCTGACGGCATCCGCATAGGTACCGGTGTGGATCTCCAGGTGCGGGGCGCCGGTTTGCAGCGCGGCTGCGAGCTGGTGCGGATCGGGGTCGATGAACAGGGCGGTCTCGATACCGGCGCGCCTCAATTTCGCGCAAGCGGCACGGACCGCCGGCAGTTGCGCCGCGACGTCCAGCCCACCCTCGGTGGTCAGCTCCTGTCGCCGCTCGGGCACCAGACAGACAAACGCAGGTCGCACACGACAGGCAAAGGCGATCATTGGCGCGGTCACCGCCATCTCGAGATTGACCGGCGCTGGTGAGCGCGCCATCAGGCGGCGCACATCGTGTTCCTGGATATGACGCCGGTCTTCGCGCAGATGGAGGGTGATGCTGTCGGCGCCGGCGCGCACCGCTTGCACCGCAGCGTCCACCGGGTCGGGATAGTCCGTACCGCGTGCCTGACGGATGGTCGCGACGTGATCGACGTTGACGCCGAGGCGCAGCCGTGGTTTTTCAGACATGGGATTCCAATGTGGCACGCATCTCGCGCAACAGCTTCGGTGTTTTGAGGTCGGCGCCGGCGCCGTGACGCGCCAGCGCATCACGCAACAGGTGCTTGGCATCACGCAGCTGCTCAGCGCTGCGCAGATCCTCCCCGGCCAGCGCAAGCAGACTTTCACCGCGGTAGCCTTGTTCGGACGGCATCGGGCCTTCATCCCAGTCATAGCGATAGGTCAGCGTCGGATCAAGCTCCGGCGGCAACAGCAACCCGTAGCCCAGTTCCGACAGCAGTTGTTTCTCGAACACGCGCAGGGCACGCTCGCCCTCGCCGGCGGACAGCGCCGACAGCGTCTGCCGATACAGCGTAAACAGCGCAGGGTGAGGGTCGTGCCGCGTGATCATGCGCAGCAGCAGCTCATTGACATACCAGCCGCAGAACACCGCCTCGCCCGACAACGGTCGTGACGGCTGCGGCGCGCCTTCCGCGCCGGTCAGCGAGCCCAGCTCGCCGCGCTCATTCCATGATAACAACAACGGCTTGAACGACTCCAGCAATCCGCGCAGCCTTGATCGCGACGACTGCGCCCCCCGCGCAACCAGTCCGACACGGCCTTGGGTTTCGCTGAAGATTTCCAGCAGCGCACTGGTCTCACGATACGGCCGACGGCTCAGCACATAGGCCGGTTCGAGCTGGATTCGGTGCGTCATGCGTTGATTTTAGCTGTCTCCCGCCTGGAGCCTTGAGGAAACACTTTGTGCCCAACCGAAAAAAACACTGAGCGCGTGGCGGCTTAAGGGCGCTCTGAAAGTCCGAACTCGGCCAAGGAGCGTGGATCATCGGTCCAGTTCTCCTTGACCTTGACCCAGAGCTTGAGAAATACCTTGCCGCCGAGCTGCGTTTCCAGTTCGCGGCGCGCGCTGGTACCGATGGTCTTGAGCCCCTGCCCGCCGGCGCCGACAACGATGCCTTTCTGGCTTTCGCGCTCGACCCAGATCACGCAATGGATATGGGTGACATGGCCTTCGCGCTCATATTTCTCGGTTTCCACGGTGAGCGCATACGGCAGCTCCTGCCGCAGATGACGCATGAGTTTTTCGCGCACGGTTTCGGCGGCGGCGAACGCAGGCGAATGGCTGACGATCTGTGCTTCCGGATACAGCGCCGGACCTTCCGGCAGCAGCGCGAGGATGTCGCGCGCCAGCACGTCGAGATTGTCGCGTGAACGTGCCGACAGCGGCACGATGAACTCGAACTTGTGCCGCTCGCTGAATTTCTGGATCAGCGGCAGCAGGCTGGCCTTGTCGCTGACCAGATCCACCTTGTTCAGCAACAGCGCACAGCGGCAGCGCGAATGGATCACACGCTCAAGCGCCAGTTCGTCGTCGTCGTTCCAGCGCGCGGCCTCAGCCACCAGCAGCACGAGGTCGACGCCGGACAGGCTGGCGGCGGCAGTCTCGTTCAGCGCGCGGTTCAAGGCGCGTGGCGTCTTGTTGTGCAAGCCCGGCGTATCCACGAACACGATCTGCCCTTGCGGCAGGTGCAGCACGCCCTGGATGCGGTGACGCGTGGTCTGCGGCTTGGGCGACACGATCGAGACTTTCTGCCCGACCAGGGCATTGACCAGCGAGGACTTGCCCACGTTCGGGCGACCCACCACTGCCACCATTCCGCTACGCATGCGTCACTTCCATTTTGTTCAACATTGATTCAGCTGCCTTTTGTTCGGCCAGTTTGCGGCTGGAGCCTTGAGCTTGTGTGGTTTCATCACCGTCTGCCAGTTCGCAAGCCACCGTGAACGTCTGCTGATGCGACGGCCCTTCCGCACTCAGCAAACGGTATTCCGGCAAGGGCCGGCCGCGGCCCTGCAACCACTCCTGCAGGCGCGTCTTCGGGTCTTTCAGCGACGCGGCTTCGGGCAGGTCGCCCAGCAGCGGCGCGAACAGCCTCATCGTCATCGTGCGCGCCGGCTCGAAACCGCCATCGAGATAGGCCGCGCCGATGACCGCCTCCAGCGCGTCGGCCAGAATCGAATCACGGCGGTAGCCGCCGCTTTTCATCTCACCACCGCCCAGTTTCAGTGCGTCGCCCAGCGCCAATCGTGCGGCGATGCGCGCCAGCGATTCCTCGCGCACCAGCGCCGCGCGCAGTCGAGACAATTCGCCCTCCTCGGCCAGCGGACGCGCCTGAAAAACAGCCTCGGCGATGACGAAATTAAGCAGGCCGTCACCGAGATACTCCAGCCGCTCATAGTTGTCCGGCCCGGTGCTGCGATGGCTCAGCGCCTGCACCAGCAGCGCTGGCTGCTTGAAACGGTACTCGAGCGCGTCCTGAAGGCGCTCGGCCGGTGTCACTCGATGCCGCCCGGCAACGGCAGGTCTTGAGCAAAATGCACCAGGAACGATACTTCCTTGAAGAACGGCTCACGGACTTCGTAATCGATCTGGAATGCCCGCCCGGTGTTGGTCTTTATGACCTTGATGTCCTTGGGCTGGAAGTGTGTGATGTCTTCGATGTCCCAGTACCGTTGCAGCGCACCGCGCAATTCGGCGGGCCCGTATGTCCCAGACGAGGGGTTGGCGACGACTTTTTTGATCACGTTCAGCGCCTTGTAGTGGTTCCAGTAGATCGGCCCCAAAGTGAACCCGACCTTCATGAACACCACCACCACGCCGATCACCGTCATCCAGCCGATCATGCCCATTCCGTGCTGCCGCGAACGCAGATTCGAATTGCTTCTCATGGAGGTCTCCTTCGTTAACGAATGACGGTACCAATGCGTGAGAGGTCGGGACGGAAGTGCTCGGCATCCCAGCTCATCCAGATGAAGAAGGCGCGGCCGACCAGGTTGCGCTCGGGCACCGTGCCCCAGCGTCGGCTGTCGTCGCTGCCATCCCGATTGTCTCCCATCATGAAATATTCGCCCTCGGGCACCACGAACTCGAAATCATCTGCCGGCCTAGCCGGATTGGCCAGCACATGGTGATTCACCGTCCCCAGCGACTCCGCGTAACGGTAGATCTGCGGCGCCGACAAGGATCCTTCCGCAGTATAAACGCCGTCCGCTACACGGGGCATCGCCACGCCATTGAGGAACAGCTGCTTGTCGCGATAGGCGATGTGATCGCCGGGCAGACCGATCAGGCGCTTGATGAAATCCTTGGTCGGATCGATCGGCCAGCGGAACACCACGACATCGCCGCGCTGCGGCTTGTTCATCGACACGAACTTGTGATGGAACACCGGGTCGCGGAAGCCGTAGGTGAACTTGTTGACCAGGATGAAATCGCCGACCAGCAGCGTCGGCAGCATCGAACCGGACGGGATGCGGAACGGCTCGGCCAGAAACGAACGCAGCAGCAGCACCAGCGCAATCACCGGGAAAAACGAGCGCGCGAAGTCGATCGCAGAATTCGGTCTGTCCTCAACGCCGGCCGGCAGCTGTGCACGCCGCGCCGGACCCAGCCACCACTTGTCCAACGCCCAGCCGATGCCGGTGACCACGGTGAGAATGGCCAGGATCGTCGCAAAATCGAGATGTACGTCGTTGCTCATTCTTTCGCCTTCTTGCTGACGCCAAGCACGGCCATGAACGCTTCCTGCGGAATCTCGACCGTGCCGATCTGTTTCATGCGCTTCTTGCCTTCTTTCTGTTTGTCCAGCAGCTTGCGCTTGCGTGAGAGGTCACCGCCATAACATTTTGCCGTCACGTCCTTGCGCAGCGCCTTGACCGTGCTGCGCGCGATGATCTTGGCGCCGATGGCCGCTTGGATCGCCACGTCGAACATCTGGCGATGGATCACTTCCTGCATCTTCTCGCACAGATCGCGTCCGCGTGGATAGGCGTTGTCGCTGTGGACGATGGTGGCCAGCGCGTCGACTTTGTCGCCGTTGACCAGCACATCGAGCTTGACCAGGTCGCCGACCTGGAAGCGCACGAACTCGTACTCGAACGAAGCATAGCCGCGCGACACGCTCTTGAGCCGGTCAAAGAAATCGAGCACCACCTCGCCCAGCGGCATCTCGACTTCCATCTGCACCTGGCTGCCGACGTAGCGCAGATTCTTCTGCACGCCGCGTTTCTCCATGCACAGCTGCATCACCGAACCGACGTAGTCCGGCGGCATCAGCACGCGCGCAAGGATGATCGGCTCACGGATCTCGTCGTACTTGCCCGCTTCCGGCAGCTCGGCCGGGTTGTCCACTTTCTTGATGCCGCCGCCATGCGACAGCACCACTTCGTAGACCACGCTCGGCGCCGTGGTGATGAGATTGAGGTTGTATTCGCGCTCCAGCCGCTCCTGCACGATCTCCATGTGCAGCATGCCGAGGAAGCCGATGCGGAACCCGAAGCCCAGCGCGGTGGAGTTCTCCGGCTCGAACACCAGCGCCGAGTCATTCAACCGCAGCTTCTGTAAAGACTCGCGGAAATCCTCGAAGTGGTCGGCGTCCACCGGGAACATGCCGGCAAATACGCGCGGCTGCACCTGCTTGAATCCGGGCAACGGCGAAGCGCACGGGTCGTGCGAGGCGGTCAGCGTGTCACCCACCGGCGCGCCGAAGATGTCCTTGATGTTAGCGACCAACATGCCGACTTCCCCGCAGTCGAGCTGATCCTTGAACACACGCTTGGGCGTGTTCACGGCAATCATGTTGACCTCGTAGTCCTTGCCGGTGCTGAGCACGCGGATCTTCTGGCCCTTGCGCACGCTGCCGTGCATGACCCGCACCAGCGACACGACGCCAAGATAATTATCGAACCAGGAATCGACGATCAGCGCCTGCAGTTTGCCGTCAGGATTGCCCTTGGGCGGCGGCAGCAGATGCACCGCAGCTTCGAGCACGTCGCCGACGTTCAATCCGGTTTTCGCCGAGATGCGCAGACCGTTCTGCGTCGGCAGGCCGATGATCTCCTCGATCTCCTTGCAGACGCGGTCCGGCTCGGCGTTCTGCAGGTCAATCTTGTTCAGTACCGGCACGACTTCGAGGTTCTGTTCGATGGCGGTGTAGCAATTGGCGACGCTCTGCGCCTCGACGCCTTGTGTCGCGTCCACCACCAGCAGCGCGCCTTCGCAGGCCGCCATCGAGCGCGAGACTTCGTATGAAAAATCGACATGGCCTGGCGTGTCGATCAGGTTGAACTGATAACGCTCGCCGTTCTGCGCGGTGTAATGCAGCTGCACTGCCTGTGCCTTGATGGTGATGCCGCGCTCGCGCTCGATCGGGTTGTTGTCCAGCACCTGCGCCGTCATCTCGCGGGCCTCAAGCCCGCCGCATAGCTGGATAAACCGGTCCGCCAGCGTCGATTTACCATGATCGATGTGCGCGATGATCGAGAAATTGCGGATGTGGGACTGCTGCACGAAAAGACCGCCGAAAAAAGGTCGCGAAGTATATCCGCTATGTGCCGAGCGCGGCCCGCAATTTGTCGGGAGAAAAATGACCTTCGGCCAGCACTGTGCCGTCGCTGCCGAGCAATACCGGGATGCGCACGCCGTAGAGCATGCGCCAGTCAGGCTGGTCGTCGACGTTGGTCTGCGTCACCCGCCCTTCCAGGGACGGAAACACCTGCAGCATCTCGTTCAAAAAATCCTCACACAGATGGCAGCCAGGCCGCCCCAGCAACAAAAAAGATTTCACGGGGCCGGCATCTCCAAAGCCAGGAACAGCGGCGTGCCCTCACGCTGCACCAGCATCGGAACCGCCTTGCCCGGGTTGAGCTGGGACGCGATCTCCTCGAGTTTCTGCGCGGTATCCACTTCCTTGCCGCCAAACGTCAGGATGATGTCGCCGACACGCAGACCGGCCTCGCGGCCCGGCCCCGGATTCACCTCGACCACGCGCACGCCTCCCGACGCGACCTGTTCGCGGCCGCGCTGTTCGGTCGTCAGCGATTTCACTTTGATGCCGAGCCGGCTTTTCAATGGCGGCTTGCCGCTACCTTCCAGCACCGCGATCTCGGCCTTGACCGTCAGCGTCTTGCCATCACGGATCAGCTTCAGCGTCACCGTATCGCCCGGGTCGTTGGCACCCACCAACGGCGGCAGAGCGCTCGAGCGCGGCAGGGGCTGATCGTTGTAGGTCACGATCACATCGCCGGCCTTGATGCCGGCTTTCTCGGCCGGACTGCCGGGAAGCACGCGGGCCACCAGCGCACCTTCGGCGCGATCCATGCCGAAGTTCTTCGCCAGCTCTCTCGTGACTTCCTGGACCACCACGCCAAGCCAGCCGCGCGTGACGCCGCCTTCATCCTTGATCTGGCGTGCGACCTTGGCGGCGACATCGATCGGGATCGAGAAACTCACGCCCATGTAACCGCCGGTCTGCGAAAAAATCTGTGAATTGACGCCCACCACTTCGCCCCGGGTATTGAACAAAGGCCCACCGGAATTGCCGGGGTTGATCGGCACGTCGGTCTGGATGAACGGCACGTAGTTTTCACTCGGCAGCGCGCGACCCTTGGCCGAGACGATGCCCGCGGTCACCGAATAATCGAATCCGAATGGCGAGCCGATCGCCAGCACCCATTGCCCCGGGCGCAGCTTGGCGACATCGCCGATCTTCACCGCCGGCAGCCCGCTGGCCTCGATCTTCAACAACGCCAGGTCGCTGCGCTCATCCAGGCCCACCAGCGTCGCCGGCAGTTCGCGCCGGTCGGTGAGACGCACCAGGATCTTCTTGGCGTCCTTGACGACATGGGCGTTGGTCAGGATATAGCCGTCCTCCCAGAGCACGAAACCGCTGCCGAGGGATTCCATCTGTTCGCCGGGACCGATCTCAGCCTCTTCGTCGGCCGGAGCTTCCTCTTCGTTTTCAGGCATGCCCCTTTCCAAAAACCGGCGCAGGAACTCGTCCATCGCGCCACGGTCCGGCACCCCTTGCGCGCGCTCATCGCGCGGTGTTGCGCCGGCTTCGGTGCTGATATTGACCACCGAAGGACTGACGGCTTCAACCAAGTCAGCGAAATCGGGGGGGGATGCGTTCTGCGGCGAGGTGCAGGCGCTGAGCAAGATGGCAGCGCCAAGAATGTGATTTTTCATCGGGGAATGATAAGCGCGGCGCGCGCCAAACCAAAACTATTCGTCAGTTTCCTCGGGCGCGACCAGACCTTCACCGATCATCTTCACCGTGGCTTGCGGCACTTCGCCGACAACGGTGACGTGAAACGGCCCGATCACGCGGCCAAACGCGTTGACGCCACCGGCATTGGACAGGCCTTCGAGACCCGGCTGCTGCACCTGCACGGCCGTGCTGTAGACCGACACCATGGACAGACCGTCCGTCAACAGCAGATGTTCGACCATGCCTGGTGCACCGGGGAACGCACGCACATCACGCAGCTTCAGACGAAAACCTGGGGGCAAGGGCGGCAGTTTCCAGGCCGTGGTCTGTGCGACCTGCGCTTGCGGCGCCGGCGTCACGGTCTCGAAACCGCGGGTATCGATCTTCGACGCCAGGGCTGCATCGGCGATCTGCGCGGGGAAACTGATCTCGGAGAACAAGGTCTGTTCGAGGATGCGGTCCTGCGTGTCGATCAGGCTGGTGCGCAAGGGGATGCGGCGTTCTTCGTCCAGGCACATCTCGTAACCGTAGCGGTAGGCATCACGCGGGCGGATGCTCAGATTTCGACAGACGCGGCCGGCGACGCGGTCGCGGTTGATCGCGCGCACGCTGTAGTTGTGGATCAGGGTGTCCACCGTGTCCTGCGACATGATCGGGAACAAGCCCTGGGGCGCCTGGGACTCAACCGAGACCGTGCGGGTCTTTGGATAAACCACCGACATCTGCTGATTGCGCCGCAGGATCTCGCGCGGTTCGCCGCTGAGCGACAGCATGTACTCGCGCTCTTCGCCGTTCTGGTAGCGGTGGGTGACGCGCATGGTCTCCAGAGCCTGGGCGGCGCGATACACCACGACACCCTGGTAATTGGATGTGCGTGCGGCTTCGTTGATCTCGACCAGCCAGGCGACCGGCTCTTTGGGACTCTCCGCTTGCGTCAGCGTCGAGACGCCAACCAGGAGCGCAACCGCCGCTCCGTGCCGCATCAGTTACCGCTCACCGAAGGGTGATAGACCGCGTTGCGCGCGGCGACTCGGGCATAGCCCAGCGACCCACCCATGCCCTGCTGGGCGCGGGTGCGGTTGTAGTCGTTCAAGTAACGGCTCAGCTGCGCATCGGCCATCGCGACCCGCCGCACGGGTTCGCTGCTGTCGTCCTGATAATCGGCCATGGCGACGGTCTGCACCGGTGTATCTGATTTTTGCTGGGACAGGACGCTCAGCACGGCGACGGCGCCGACCGCCGCGGCCATCGAGTAGGCGGCCAGAGGACGCATCCAGGTCCAGGACAGGGTCCGTGCCGGACGCCGCGCCGGGACAGCGGCATCGCGCGCGATCGATGCCATGACGTTGCGCACCAGGGCTTCGTCGGTGCGGCGGGCCTTGCCCTGCAAGGACTCGCGCGCCACGCACAGGCGGCTCCATTCAGACCGTAAAGTGGGGTCGCGTTCAAGCTCGTCCAGCAGCAAGTCGAGTTCGGCGCCTTTGCATTCGCCGTCAAACAGGGCGGAGAGGGCTTGTCGGTTCATCGTCATGGCTCAGTAAACCACAGATTCTGCAATAAGTTCCAACATTTTCAGTCATTCCATCAAGGGCTTGAGCACGAGGTCGATGGCCTCGCGGGCACGGAAGATGCGCGAACGCACGGTGCCGATGGGACAATCCATGATTTCGGCGATTTCTTCGTAGGAAAGGCCGTCCAGCTCACGCAGGCTGATGGCTTGACGCAGGTCCTCCGGCAACTGGGCGATGGACTCCGATACCTTGCGCTGGATCTCCTGCGTCAGCAGCAGCCGCTCCGGGGTATCGGTGTCGCTCATCTGCTCGGTATGGCCGAACTGTTCGGCTTCGGCGGCGTCCACGTCCTGGGTCGCCGGACGGCGGCGGCGGGCCACCAGATAGTTCTTGGCGGTGTTCACGGTGATGCGATACAGCCAGGTGAAGAACTGGGCGTCGCCCTTGAAGCCCTTGAGCGCGCGATGCGCCTTGATGAACGATTCCTGAGCGACATCCGGCGCATCCGCCTCGCCCACCAGCCGCTCGGCCAGCGAGACGATGCGTGACTGGTATTTGCGCATCAACAGCTCGAACGCCCGCACATCGCCTTTCTGCGCGCGAGCGACGAGTTCGATATCGAGTTGTTCTTCGCTCACGGTGGAGACAGATAAACTGCGGGGAAATTCGCGCGATTCTATCAAGTGAGCATGAACACCTCGGAAGTCCTGATCCTCGGCAGCGGCGCCGCCGGCTTGTCGTGCGCGCTGCGGCTGGCGCAACAGGGCCATGCGGTGACGGTCGTTTCCAAGGGCGAACTGTCCAGCGGCAGCACGCTGTGGGCACAGGGCGGCATCTCTGCGGTGCTGGACAAGAACGATTCGCTCACCGCGCATGTGCGCGACACCCTCGCCGCAGGCGCAGGCTTATGTGACGAGAACGCGGTGAAATTCACCGTTGAGCGCGGACCGGCTTGCATCCGCTGGCTGATCGAACAGGGGGTCGAGTTCACCTTTGATGAGGACGAATCGGCGGACAGCCAACTGCACCTGACGCGCGAGGGCGGCCACAGCCACCGTCGCGTCGTGCATGCCGCCGACGCCACCGGCCGCGCCATCGAAACCACCCTCGCCTCGCTGGCGGGCTCACGTCCGAACATCCGCGTGCTTGAACACACGGTCGCGGTGGATCTGATCACCGACAAAACCACCAAGCGAGCGCTCGGAGCATATCTGCTCGACCGAAAAACCGGGCAGGTCAGCGCGCATCCGGCCAAGGCCGTGGTGCTCGCCACCGGCGGCGCCAACATGGTCTATCTGTATTCCAGCAATCCGCACGGCGCCTCCGGCGACGGTATCGCCATGGCCTGGCGCGCCGGCTGTCGCATCGCCAACATGGAATTCATGCAGTTCCACCCGACCTGCCTGTTCCACAAGGATTCGCGCTCGTTCCTGATCTCCGAAGCCCTGCGCGGCGAAGGCGCGCTGCTGAAGTTGCCGGGCAGCGGCGAACGCTTCATGCCGCGCTTCGACGCGCGCGCCGAACTGGCGCCGCGCGACATCGTCGCCCGTGCCATCGACCACGAGATGAAGCGGCTGGGTCTCGAATTCGTGCACCTCGACATCACCCACAAGCCGCCGGAGTTCACCCAGCGCCACTTCCCTTCGATCTACGCGCATTGTCTCCAACTCGGCCTCAACATCACGCGCGAACCGATCCCGGTAGTGCCATCGGCGCATTTCACCTGCGGCGGCGTGCTCACCGATTTTTCTGCGCGCACTGACGTGGACGGCCTCTATGCCATCGGCGAGGTCGCCTGCACCGGCCTGCACGGCGCCAACCGGCTGGCCAGCAACTCATTGCTGGAATGCCTCGCCTTCGCGCAAGCCGCCGCCGAGGACTTGCACGCCACGCTCGCAGCCCGCAGCGCGCCACCCGCGCTGCAAGCCTGGGACGAATCACGCGTGACCAATTCCGACGAGGACGTGGTGGTCGCGCACAACTGGCAGGAGCTGCGCCGCTTCATGTGGGACTACGTCGGCATCGTGCGCACCGACAAGCGCCTGCAGCGCGCGCAGCACCGCGTGGATCTGCTGAGAAACGAAATTCAGGAGTATTACGGCAATTACAAGATCAGCGCCGACCTGATCGAGCTGCGCAATCTCGTCACCGTGGCCGACCTGATCGTGCGCTCGGCATTGTCGCGCAAGGAATCGCGCGGCCTGCACTACACGCTGGATTATCCGAAGACGCTGGCCGAGGCCCGTCCGACCGTGCTGCCGGGACGGGTTTAGTTCTCGCTCAATCCCGTGAGGTCGAAGTCGCCGCAGAACTCGTGGACGCGGGCGTTGCCGTCGCTCATGTAATCGCTCGTGTTGAACGAAAGAATCTGCCCCTGGGCAGGATTGATGCCGGAGCGATCGAACACCGCCTCGATCGCGTCGAAAGGCTTGGTCGTCTGAATGCCGACAATGAGGCGGCTGTCCTCGGTCGAGTTGAGCGACGCGGTGTCGGATTCCTCTTCCTGCACCGCACCCGCAAGATAGGTGCGCACGATCATGAACCAGTTCTGCCCAGTACTGCTCACCGGGCCGGTCCGATTGCCGGCAGTCGACAAGGTCAGCGTCGCATTGGAACCCGCCGGGAACGTCACGCCGGGCTGCGCAGTGGCACGCAGAGTCATGGCGCCGGGCGCGCCAACCGGCGCATCCAGCGAGGTGTACGTCTCGTCAGTCCCGTCGATGGATTTGCCGCTTTCCGTCGCCGCGCATTCCGGGCACAGCACGCCCGCCGAGAATTCGACGGTCGCCGCGCCACCGCCCAACGGCGTGCAGCGCCGGTTGATCTCAGTGTTGATCTGATCCTTCGAGCCGGATTCCAGCGATTTGGTCGTGGCCACGAACTTGCCGGGCTCACTGGAATTGCAAGCCGAAAGCAAAATCGCGCACAACAGGACGAAGCCATTTCTCATGGCAGGACTCCACTTTTATTTATCCTGCCAGTTTACCCTCCCAACAATTTCACAACAATATTTCTTACAGTGCCATCCATTTTTGTGCCTCAAATCAGGCGTCGCGCCCCGCCTTCGTGCTCCAGCAACCATTTCTTGCGCGGCAGACCACCGCCGTAACCGGTCAGCGTGCCATTGGCGCCGATGACGCGATGACAGGGAACGATGATGGAGATCGGATTGCTGCCGTTGGCCAGACCCACCGCGCGTGGCGCTTTGGGCTGGCCGATACGCCGCGCCAGTTCACCGTAGCTGATGGTTTCGCCATACGGGATGTCGCACAGCGCCTTCCAGACAGTTCTTTGAAACTCGGTTCCCTCGCCCTTCATGGGCAGATCGAAGGCGCGAAGCTCGCCATCGAAATAGGCTTTGAGTTGCGTACTCACGGACTTGAGCATGGCATCGCTATTCGTCCAGCCTTTCAACTTCACCACGTGGCTGCGCATGTAAAGACCCGTCAGCTCGATGCCGTTGGAGACCAGCGTCAATTCGCCAATCGGGCTCGGCATTCGGCTGTAAAACGTTTCTTTGTTCATTTTCATCCTCCAGTCTTTAATGAATTCCATAGATAAAGTGCGGCGTAGGAACGCCAGGGCCGCCAGGGCTCCGCAAGTACTTCAGCTTCGCGTGGCTTCGATACTTTCAGCGCCTTGAGCAAGGCCAGATCGGAGGCTGGAAACGCATCCGTCGCCCGCAAGGCACGCATGGCGATGTATTGCGCAGTCCAGTCGCCGATGCCGGGAATCTCCTTGAGCGCGGTCAGCGTCTTTTCCAGATCCACCGAGGGTTCAAGACTCAATTGATAGGAGGCGACCTGTTTTGCCAGCAGATGGACCGTCTGCGCACGTTTTTGCGTCAGACCCAGATCAATCAGCGTTTGCAGCCGCGCATCGGCGATACGTGAAGCCTGCGGCGATAAAAATCGCAGTTCAGGGTTTGGCGTGACTATGACTTCGCCAAACTTGGCAGCGAAGCGCGTGAAGATCGTGGTCGCTGCCTTGACCGTGATCTGTTGACCGAGAATCGCGCGCAGGGCCAGCTCGAATCCGTCGAGCGCGCCCGGCACTCGCAATCCCGGTGTGCGACGCACCCAAGGCTTGAGGCGCGAGTCTTGCGCGAGATGCGCGCCGATCACCGCCGGGTTGGCGTCGAGATCGAAAACTCCACGCAGACGCGCCAGCAGCGGCGTCAGCACCGGCAACAGACTGTGCGCGACCTCGATGTGAAGGACGTTTTGCTTTTTCGAAGGCGTGGCGCTGATCCAGCCTTTGTGCTCGCCCATCCGCACCGTGCGCCAATACCGATTGCCGTCGGCGCACTCAACGCCTGCGGCACCACGACCCGCAAGGAATTGCAGCAGTTCAGTCCACGCCAATGGCGGCCGGTAACCCAGCTTGAGCGTCAAGCATTCCGAACTCGTATCCGGCTTGCCCTTACGCCGCAAACCAGTGGGATTGAGTCCGTAGCGGGAGCGGAACAGGTGATTGAAGCGCCGCACGCTGGCAAACCCGCTGGCCTGCGCGACCTTGAGCATCGGCAGCGATGAATCGGTCAGCAGTTGCTTGGCCAGCAGCAAACGCCGTGTTTGCGCCAGCTCGACCGGCGTCACACCGTATTCGCGCTCGACGACCCGGCGCAGCTGCCGCGAGCTGTAACCGAACTCTAGTGCCAGATTCTCAAGACTCCCATGATCCAGCGCGCCGGCTTCGATACGAGCGGCGGTCTGATGTGCGACGCGGCGGGTGATGTCAATCGTCGCGTAGCCCGGGGCAAGCTCAGGGCGGCAGCGCAGGCAAGGACGAAACCCTTCGCGCTCGGCTGCGGCTGCGACTGGAAAGAAACGGCAGTTTTTTTCTTTTGGCGTGATCGCCGTGCACACCGGCCGGCAGTAGATTCCGGTGGTTTTCACCGCGATGAAGAATTGCCCATCAAAACGCGCATCGCGCGCTTTGATGGCTTGGTAACAACGATGGGCGTTCAATTCCATGCGCGCACTGTAGTCGCGATGGCCGGAAACGTCTGGCCTTATTCGGACACGTAATCCGGCCCGGCGCGCGCCGCGCCTGTGAAGGTGCGGAACCTTCAATCTGAAGCCGAAAGTCTCGCGCGCAACCGCCGCATCTGATCCGACTCCAATTCGTCTCCGACCAGGATGCGTGTCTTGCGCCCACCCGTCCTCAACTTGAAATTGAGCACCATCCATCGCGAATGCACGAGTGAACTGCCGTCCAGTTCAGCCTCAATCTTCTGGCCGCTCGCCTCATGCAGCGTCCAGCTGCCGTCCGTATGCCAGGTCAGTCGCGTCAAAGCGCGCAGGCCCAACCCCAGCGCCGGATGACGGCGCAGACTCACCCACGACAATCCAATGAGCGCCGCGATCGCGCCCATCGGCCAGCCCGGCTCCATCGCGAACGGCAACGCTGCCCCTACCGCCAGATGCAGCAGCGAACCCATCATCAGCGCGCGTATGGACGGACGCGGCGTCAGATCAAGCGTGGCGTCGAAGCTCATGGATGAGTGATGCAAATTCGCTGGGGGGTTCTGCGTGCGCCATGACCCAGGCCCAGATGTCCGGGTCTTCGACTTCGTTCAGCAGCTTGAGAAACGTCGCCTGCTCAGCAGGCGTCGCGCATGCATAGCGGTTGTCGTGATAGCGCGAGACCAGCACGTCAAGCTCTTTCATGCCACGCCGCAATAGCCAACGCAGGCGGGCTGTGTCCACGACCGATTAAACCGTCCGCTCAACCATTAATTTTTTGATCTCACCAATCGCCTTCGCGGGGTTGAGCCCCTTCGGGCAGGTCTTGGTGCAATTCATGATGGTGTGGCAGCGATACAGCTTGAACGGGTCTTCCAGCGCGTCGAGACGTTCGCCAGTGGCTTCGTCACGCGAGTCGGCGATCCAGCGATAAGCCTGCAGCAGCACGGCCGGCCCCAGATAACGATCACCGTTCCACCAATAACTCGGGCAGGAGGTCGTACAGCAGGCGCAGAGGATGCACTCGTAGAGACCGTCCAGCTTGGCGCGCTCTTCTTCGGATTGCAGACGCTCGCGCGTCGGGGCCGGGGAGTCGGTTTTCAGCCACGGCTCGACCGACGCCAGCTGTGCGTAGAAATGCGTCATGTCCGGGACGAGGTCTTTCACGACCGGCATGTGCGGCAGCGGGTAAATCTTCACATCGCCCTTCACTTCATCGCAACCCTTGGTGCAGGCCAGCGTGTTGGTACCGTCGATGTTCATCGCACACGAGCCGCAGATGCCCTCGCGGCAGGAGCGGCGAAACGTCAGCGTCGCATCGACCTCGTTCTTGATCTTGATCAGGGCGTCGAGAACCATCGGCCCGCAGGCGTCCATGTCCACGTCGTAGGTATCCATGCGCGGGTTGGCGCCAGTATCCGGGTCATAGCGGTAGATCTTGAACTGGCGCACGTTCTTGGCGCCGGCCGGCGCGGCGTGGTGCTTGCCGGCTTTCTTGTCGATCTGCGAGTTCTTGGGAAGCGTGAACTGGGCCATGGTCGTTCTCTGAAATCAGTAAGTACGCTTCTGCGGCTCGACGTAATCCATCTCTTTATCGAGCGTGAAGGTGTGCACCGGCCGCGAACCGAGCGTCACCGTGGTGTCACCGGTGCGGGTGGCCAGCGTGTGTTTCATCCAGTTGATGTCATCGCGATCCGGGAAATCTTCGTGCGCGTGCGCGCCACGCGATTCCTTGCGATTCTGCGCCGACGCCATCGTCACCAGCGCCTGACCCAGCAGATTGTTCAACTCCAGCGTCTCAATCAAGTCGGAGTTCCAGATCAGCGAGCGATCGGACACCGCGACATCGCTGAACGACTCGACCACTTTGGCGAGTTTGACCATGCCTTCATCCAGCAATTTGCTGGTGCGGAACACCGCAGCGTGCATTGACATGGCCTTTTGCATGTCGAGACGGATCTTGGCCGTGGACTGCGAACCCTTGGCGTTGCGCAGCTTGTCGAGTAGCGCCAGCGATTTATCTTCGGAATCCTTCGGGATCGAGCGATGCGGGCTGCCGGCCTTGACGGTTTCGGCACAGCGCAACGCGGCGGCGCGACCGAAGATGACCAGATCCAGCAGGGAGTTGGAGCCGAGACGGTTGGCGCCATGCACCGACACGCAGGCCGCCTCGCCCACTGCCATCAAGCCGGGAATGACGGTGTCGGTCTTGCCATCCGAAGTCACCACCTCGCCATGCAAATTCGCTGGGATGCCGCCCATGTTGTAGTGCACCGTCGGCAGCACCGGGATCGGCTGCTTGGTCACATCCACGCCAGCGAAAATCTTCGCCGTCTCGGAAATGCCAGGCAACCGTTTGTGCAGCACCTCGGGGCCGAGGTGTTCGAGATGCAGATGGATGTGGTCGTTCTCGGGACCGACGCCGTGGCCGGCGACGATCTCGGAAGTCATCGCGCGCGAGACCACATCGCGTGAGGCAAGGTCCTTGCGATTCGGCGCATAGCGCTCCATGAAGCGCTCGCCTTTCGAGTTGGTGAGATAACCGCCCTCACCACGCGCGCCTTCGGTAATGAGGCAACCGGACCCGTAGATGCCGGTCGGATGAAACTGCACGAATTCCATATCTTGCAGCGGCAAGCCGGCACGCTGCGCCATGGCATTGCCGTCACCGGTGCAGGTGTGTGCCGAGGTCGCGGTGAAGTAGACGCGACCGTAGCCGCCAGTGGCGAGAATGACCTGCTGCGCGCGGAAACGGTGAATTTTCCCGGTCGCCATTTCCAGCGCCAGCACGCCGCGGCAGGCACCGTCGGCGTCCATCAGCAGATCGAGCGCGAAATATTCGACGAAGAACTGTGCCTTGCACTTCAGCGACTGCTGATAAAGCGCATGCAGCATGGCGTGACCGGTGCGGTCGGCGGCGGCACAGGTGCGCTGCGCGGTGCCTTCGCCGTAATTGGTGGTCATTCCGCCGAACGGACGCTGGTAGATCTTGCCCTCCGGCGTGCGCGAAAACGGCACACCGTAGTGTTCCAGTTCGATGACCGCACGAATACCCTCGCGGCACATGTACTGGATCGCGTCTTGGTCACCGAGCCAGTCCGAACCTTTAACGGTGTCGTACATGTGCCAGCGCCAATCGTCTTCACCCATGTTGCCCAACGCAGCCGAGATACCGCCTTGCGCGGCGACGGTGTGAGAGCGCGTCGGGAATACTTTGGTGATATTCGCGGTTTTCAACCCGGCCTCGGCCAGACCCAGCGTGGCGCGCAGTCCCGCGCCGCCGGCACCAACCACGACCACGTCGTATTCGTGATGAATGATTTCGTAAGCAGACATTATTTTGTTATCCAAGCGCTACTTTAAGTACGGCGAAAATACTGGCCGCTGCAACGGTCAGATGAGCAAACTTTGAAAGCACCAGACTGGTGAGCTTGACGCCTTCGTGATGCACGTAATCCTCGATCACCACCTGCACACCCAGCATCGAGTGATACAGCAGCGCGGTGAGGAAAAGCACAAGTGCGACAGCGGATACCGGCTCTCGCACCCAATGCAGTACGCCGGTGTAACTCGCGCCGCTCAACTGCGCCACCGAAAAAACAAACCACAACGTCAGCGGCACCAGCGCAACAGCGGACAGTCGCTGCATCCAGAAGTGATGCGCGCCGGTCTTAGCCGAACCGAGACCGCGCGCGTGGCCCAGCGGAGATCGAAGACTCATCGCACGGCTCATTTGTAAAGGGCCAGCGCCCAGACGGCGCCAGTCAGAATGAAAGAAACAGCGACGACCGCATAACCAGATGCGTACGCCACCGGAATGCTGTAACCCTTGCCGATATCCCAGAACAAATGTCGGATGCCATTGCACAGGTGATACAGCAGTGCCCAACTCCAACCTGCGAGCAGAACCTGTCCGTACCAAGCGGTGAGATGCTCAGCGAATGCGGCGTAAGCCCAAGGCCCCTGCGCCAACGCGATGAACCACGCGGCGAGCAGCAGCGTGCCAATCGATAGTCCGATGCCGGTCATGCGGTGCGCGAATGACAGCACCGAAGTGAGCTGGAATTTGTAATACGGCCCCAGCATGAACGGCGACAGTGGCCGTTGCGGGGTCGAGGTTGGCGTGCTCATGGCTGGCTCTTTTTGTCTTGCCGCTTCAGAAGTCTATGCAACGTCCCTGCTTTTCCCAATCGCCGTAGCGAGTCGGCTCGGTACCATCTTTGCGACCGCCGATTTCCTTGACCGGTTGAACGTTCACCGGCGCTGGCACAGGTGTCGTCTTTGGGTCTTGCGGCTCGGGATTTTTCACGTCGCTAGTGTGACAAACTTCACTCATGCCTGCCAATGAAATCCGCGTCGTCCGCCTTGATTTTCTTGGCGCACTGCGGGTCACCGGCGCCGACGCCGATGTCTTTCTGCAGGGCCAATTGTCGAACGACATCCGCAAACTGACCCCGGAACTGGGCCAGCTGTCGTCGTACAACAGTCCCAAGGGCCGCATGCTGGCGGCGCTGCATCTGCAACGCGACGCGCTGGGCATCTGTATCGAATTGCATCGCAGCGTGCTCGAATCTGTGCAAAAGCGACTGCGCATGTTCGTGCTGCGCTCCAAAGTTGCGTTCAGCCCTGAGAGCGAACCGGCGCTCGGAGTTATGGGCACTGGCGCAGCGGTGTTTCTGCGTGATCGCGGCCTGCCGGTGCCGGAAACGCCACTCGCCTGCGCCACCGCCAATGGCATGACGGTGATGCGCCGCATCGGCGCCGCGCCACGATTCAGCATCCAAGGCGCGGTGGGCTGGACGATCAACGGCATCGAGGACGACTGGAAGCGTGCGGACATTGAAGCCGGCGTACCGACGATCTACCCGCAGACCCAGGATCACTTCGTGCCGCAATGGTGCAATCTCGACCAGCTCGGCGGCATCAGCTTTGACAAGGGGTGCTATACCGGCCAGGAGATAGTTGCGCGGATCCACTACCTCGGTGAGGTCAAACGCCGGATGAAAGCGATTCGGACCGCGGATTGCGCGGGCCTGACCGCCGGCGCGCAGACGGAACATGGCGAAATCGTGGATGTGATGACGGTGCCCGAGGGCGGCTGCCTGAGCCTCGTTGTGCAGAGATCTTGATATCCATTTTTGGAATATAAAATTAACTAAATATTCTTTTACCAACAGATCGCCGACCCGTAGTCTGCGCGCACTTCTCACTGAATAGAGAAATTGCGCAATGTCATCCATCCGGTTTTGTGTTGCCGCCCTGATCGTGGCCAGCCTGCCAGCCTGGGCAGAATCTGCGGATTCACTGAACCAGCGAGTGCGGGTTCTGGAGCGCAAGATTGAGAATCAGCAGGAGGAAGTTGACAAAAAAGCCAGGGAAGCCCCCATCGTCACCGCAGGTGAAAAAGGCTTTGGCTTCAAACTCCCGGACGGCAGTTTCGAATTCAGACTGCGCGGACTTCTGCAATCGGATGCACGTTTTTTCATTGGCGACAGCAAGACTTTCAATGACGGTTTCATTCTGAGGCGAGTTGAACCCACCTTTGAATTGACCTTCGCCAAGTTCATTTTCTTCCGACTACAGCCACAATTTGCTTCGGACAGCTCCGGGAATATCGGCACGGCGGATGTCTATGGCGAACTGCGCTTCCTGCCCGAGTTCAACGTGCGCGCCGGCAAGTTCAAAGCGCCGATCACGCTTGAGAACCTGCAGTCCACGGCCGCCACCCCATTCATCGAACGCGGCCTGCCGACCGAGCTGAGTGCCAACCGCGATCTCGGCATCCAGATTCAGGGTGCCTTGTTCAACGGCACATCGAACTACGCGCTGGGCATTTTCAACGGTGCTCCGGACGGGCGCGATGCCAACTTCACCGATGTCGACAACCGCAAGGAACTGGCCGCACGACTCTTCTTCGAGCCGTTCAAGAACGATTACGGGTTTCTTCGCGGGTTTGGTTTTGGCGTCGGCGGCAGCTCAGGCAATACGCTCACGACTTCCGTCGCCAACATCAACAACACCCTGCCGCGTTACCGAACGCCCGGCCAGAACCCGTTCTTTAACTACGTCAATACCGGCGTTCTGGCGACCTCGGTGTTGGCGGACGGCGAGCATTACCGGGCTTCACCTCAGGCGTACTACTACAACGGCAGTTTTGGCCTGCTTACCGAGTACATCGCCACGACCCAGCAGGTGCTGCTCGGTGCGGTCAGGCAGCGTTTCACTCACGAAGCGTGGCAGGTCGCCACCACCTATCTGCTGACCGGAGAGGATGCGAGTTACAGCGGTCCCTCCAAACCTCGCGCGCCGTTCACGATCGGCGGCGACGGCTGGGGCACGCTGGAAATCGCGGGACGCTATGGAGCGATTCTCATCGATGGCAATGCCTTCACCGGCAATACGTTTGCCAGCATCGCCGCCTCGGCGCGACGCGCATCCACAGTCGGTTTCGCGCTCAATTGGCACCTCAACAGCAACGTGAAACTTGGTTTTGGCTACGACTGGACTCGATTCGTCGGCGGTGCAGCGGCGGGCGACCGCCCGGATGAGCGGGCGGCATTCACGCGCTGGCAGATTTCCTTCTAATTCCAAATATCTCATCGAGAATAGCCATGTACAAAACCAAACTGCTGACCTTCCTCGCCGCCGCTGTGCTGCCATTGACGGTCCATGCCGCCAATATTGAACTCCTCAACGTCTCTTACGACCCGACACGCGAGCTTTATCAAGCCGTCAACGACGCTTTTGCAGCTCAGTGGAAAGCCAAGACTGGCGACACGCTGAACACCCGGCAATCGCACGGCGGCTCCGGCAAGCAGGCGCGCGCGGTGATCGACGGACTTGAAGCCGACGTGGTGACACTGGCGCTGGCTTATGACATTGATTCCATCGCCGACAAGGCCAAGCTGCTGCCGCGCGACTGGCAGAAGCGCCTGCCGTCCAATAGCTCGCCGTATACGTCCACCATCGTGTTCTTGGTGCGCAGGGGCAACCCCAAGGGCATCAAGGATTGGGATGATCTGGTCAAGCCAGGCGTCAGTGTCGTGACTCCCAATCCAAAGACTTCCGGTGGCGCGCGCTGGAACTACCTCGCTGCCTGGGGTTATGCCGAGAAGAAATACGGCTCGTCTGAAAGAGCCCGTGAGTTTGTCGCCAAACTGTTCCAGAACGTGCCGGTGCTGGATACCGGCGCACGCGGCTCGCTGACGACGTTCGCGCAACGCGGCGTTGGTGATGTATTCATTTCGTGGGAGAACGAAGCCTTCCTCGCCACGCGCGAACTGGGACCAGACAAGTTCCAGATCGTGGCACCAAGCGTGTCGATCCTCGCAGAACCGCCCGTGGCGGTCATCGACCGCAATGTCGACAAGCACGGCACCCGCGCGGTCGCAGAGTCCTATCTCCAGTTTCTGTATTCGGCGCCAGGCCAGAAGCTGGCTGCGCATCACTATTACCGCCCGATCCACCCCGAGCATGCAGATCCAGCGGACGTCCGGCGTTTTGCAAAATTGAAGTTGTTCAGGCTGGAGGAGCTCTTCAAGGACTGGGCAACGGCGCAGAAAACCCACTTCGCCGATGGCGGCGTATTCGACAGCTTCACCTCGAAATAAGTCGTGCAGCGCTCGCCACTCCCCGGTTTCCACCTGACCCTCGGGTTCACCATCTTTTACCTGTCGCTCATCGTCCTTATCCCTCTGGCCGGCGTGTTTTTCAAGTCGGCGGGGCTGGGCTGGTCGGGATTCTGGAACGTCGTCACCAGTACCCGTGTGCTGAATGCGCTGGAACTTTCGTTTGGTGCAGCACTCGCTGGCGCCAGTATCAACGCCATCTTCGGCCTGCTGGTCGCCTGGGCGTTTGTCCGCTACGAATTTCCGGGGAAGCGCTTGTTCGACGCCTTCATTGATCTGCCGTTCGCACTGCCCACTGCGGTCGCCGGCATCGCGCTGACCACGCTGTATGCATCGAACGGATGGATTGGCCAATGGCTGGAGCCGCTGGGCATCAAGGTCGCCTTCACGCCGCTGGGGGTGATGCTGGCCTGTACCTTCATCGGCCTGCCGTTTGTGGTGCGCACGGTCGAGCCGGTGCTGCGCGAAGCCGAGGCCGAGCTGGAAGAAGCAGCAGCCACTCTGGGTGCCGACCGCTGGGTCACGGTCACACGCGTGATTCTGCCGACGATCCTGCCGGCGCTGCTCACCGGTTTCGCGCTGGCCTTCGCCCGTGCGGTCGGCGAATACGGTTCGATCATCTTCATCGCCGGCAACATCCCGAATGTCTCGGAGATCGCGCCGCTGCTGATCATCATCAAGCTGGAGGAGTTCGATTACGCCGGCGCCACTGCCGTCGCCGCCGCGATGCTGATCCTGTCTTTCAGCCTTTTGCTGCTGATCAACCTCTTGCAGGCTTGGGTCAGACGGGGACAGACGCGATGAGCGCCGCAAAAGACCATTCACTGCTGGACCCGATCCAGGTCCCTGCCGAGTTCCGCGGCGGGCCGCTGATCCGCAAGAACGCCGCGATCACCGAACCGGCCTGGCTGCGTGCACTACTGATTGGCGGCGCACTCTCGTTCTTGTCGTTGTTTCTGCTGCTACCGCTGCTGTCGGTGTTCACTGAAGCGCTGCGCAAGGGCTTCGGCGTCTATTTTTCCGCGCTGCGCGAACCCGACGCGCTCTCGGCCATCGAGCTCACCCTCACCGCCACCGCCATCGCGGTCCCGTTGAACCTGGCTTTCGGCGTCAGCGCCGCCTGGGCCATCGCCAAGTTCGAATTCCGCGGCAAGCAGTTTCTGATCACGCTGATTGACCTGCCGTTCTCTGTATCGCCGGTGGTTTCGGGCCTGATCTATGTGCTGATCTTCGGTGCGCAGGGCTGGGCCGGACCGTGGATGTCCGAGCACGAGTTCAAGGTGATTTTTGCCATTCCCGGCATCGTGTTGGCGACGATCTTCGTCACTTTCCCGTTCATTGCACGCGAATTGATTCCGCTGATGCAGGAACAAGGCACTGACGACGAGATGGCGGCGCTGACGCTGGGTGCGTCCGGCTGGCAGACGTTCTGGCGCGTGACCCTGCCGAATATCAAATGGGGCCTGCTCTACGGCGTCCTGCTGTGCAATGCGCGCGCCATGGGCGAGTTCGGCGCGGTCTCGGTGGTGTCCGGCCACATCCGAGGGCACACCAACACGCTGCCACTGCACATCGAGATCCTCTACAACGAATACCAGTTCGCCGCCGCGTTTGCCGTCGCTTCGATTCTCGCTGGGCTCGCGCTGGTCACATTGGGCCTGAAGACTTTCCTTGAATGGCGGCACGGTGATGAACTCGCCGCATCGCGGAGACATTGAGATGACGACTGAAATCAAAATCCGCGGCGTGAAGAAAACCTTCGCCGCATTTCCAGCGCTGAACGGCATTGACCTCGACATCGCCGGTGGCGAACTGATCGCCCTGCTCGGGCCTTCAGGCTCCGGCAAAACCACCCTGCTGCGCGCGATTGCCGGACTTGAAACTGTCACTGACGGTCAGATTTTCTTTGGCGACATTGACGCCACCCGACTCACGGTCCAGCAACGGCGCGTCGGTTTTGTATTCCAGCACTACGCTTTGTTCAAGCACATGACCGTGCTCGACAACATCGCCTTCGGCCTGCGCGTACGCACGCCGCGCTCCGACGAGGGAGAAATCCGCCAGCGCGTACTGCAACTGCTCGACCTGGTGCAGCTGTCCGGGCTGGAGAAACGGTTTCCAGCGCAGCTCTCCGGCGGCCAGAAACAACGCGTGGCACTGGCGCGTGCGCTGGCGATCGAACCGCGTGTGCTACTGCTGGACGAGCCGTTTGGGGCACTCGACGCCCGAGTGCGCAAGGATTTGCGTCGCTGGCTGCGTGCACTGCATGACAAGACCGGTGTCACCACCGTGTTCGTCACCCACGATCAGGAAGAAGCGCTAGAACTGGCGGATCGCGTCGTCGTCATGAATCGCGGTCGCGTTGAACAGGCCGGCACTACCGACGAAGTGTACGAACATCCCGCAACACCCTTCGTATTCGACTTTCTCGGCGACATCAACATCCTGCGCGGCGAGGTTAGCGGGCGCAGCCTGCGCCTTGGAGGAACGCAGATCACGCTGGAAACCGACGGTATCCGCCCCAGCGGTCCGGTGGACGTTTACGTGCGGCCGCATGATCTCAGGCTGATGGACAGCGGCGGACTCGAAGCACGCGTAGATACGGTGCAGCGCTCGGGCGCCACCATCCTCATCACCGCACGCCTGCTGCAGGGCGGCGAGATCGTCTACGCCGAGGTCTCACACCTGCATCCGATTGCCAGCAAATCCAAGAACGGCGACGTGCTACACCTGCAGCCGGCCCGCTACGAGTTCTTTGCGCGCGAAACACATGAGGCGGTCAAGACGTTGCAGGATGTCGTTCCGAACGCCGTGCCGGAGCATCGCGAGCGCAGCCGCTGAGTCTGCAAAACCCTACCCGCTCAGTTTCTTAGTTGCGGAAAAAGAAGCACGTCGCGGATGGAAGCAGAGTCAGTGAGAAACATTACCAAGCGGTCGATGCCGATGCCCAAGCCCGCAGTCGGCGGCAATCCGTATTCGAGCGCGCGGATGTAATCCTCGTCGTAGGGCATGGCCTCGGCATCGCCCGCCGCTTTCGCCTTCATCTGCGACTCGAAACGTGATTTCTGATCGTCGGCGTCGTTCAGCTCGGAGAATCCGTTGGCGAGTTCGCGGCCGGCGAGAAAAAACTCGAAGCGGTCGGTGATGCTCGGATCGTCCTCGTTGCTACGCGCCAGCGGCGAAACTTCAGTTGGATATTCAGTAATAAACGTCGGCTCGAACAGGTTCGGCTCGACCGTCGCCTCGAATAATTCGAACAGCGCCTTGCCGCTCGGCAGCGTCTTGCCGGGATTGGCGCGCGCGCAGGCCTCGCTCATGGACAACCGCGCGAACGGCTTGCCCAAATCGTAGTCGCGATCCTGATACTTCAGTGTGGTCGAACCATTCACCGCCAGCGTTACGCCACGGATCAGGTTCTCGGCGAGATCCATGTAGTCCTCGAAATCAGCGTAAGCCTCGTAACACTCGAGCATGGTGAACTCGGGGTTGTGGCGCGTGCTCAGACCCTCGTTACGGAAATTGCGGTTGATCTCATAGACTTTCTCGAACCCGCCGACGACGAGGCGCTTGAGATACAACTCCGGCGCCACGCGCAGGAACATGTCCTGTCCCAATGCATTGAAGTGCGTCTTGAACGGCCGCGCGGTAGCGCCGCCGGCAATGGCCTGCATCATCGGCGTCTCGACTTCGATGTAACCCTGCGCATCGAAAAACTGGCGGATGAAACGCGTCGCCTGCGCGCGCTTCTCGAACACCTTCCTTACATCCGGATTGACGATGAGATCGAGGTAACGCTGGCGGTAACGGGTTTCGGTGTCGGTGAGGCCCGCCCATTTTTCCGGGAGCGGCCGCAGCGATTTCACCAACAGCTCAATCTTCGATACGCGGATCGAAAGTTCACCGGTTTTGGTTTTCATCAAACGGCCGGTAGCTCCAACGATGTCACCGACATCCCAAGTCTTGAAATCGGCGTAGATGCCCTCGCCGACCGCGGCCTGCTGGATGAAAACCTGCAGGCGGCCCGACATGTCCTGCAAGGTGCCGAAGCTGGCCTTGCCCATCACACGCTTGGCCATCAGACGGCCGGCGATGGCGAACTCGGTCGTGTCTTCCTCCAGCGATTCGGCAGTGCGGCTTCCATACATGCCCGACAAGTCTTCGGCCAGCGCATTGCGGCGGAAATGATTGGGATAACCGACACCCGCCTCGCGTTTGCGCGCGAGTTTCTCGCGGCGCTGGGCGATGAGTTGGTTTTCGTCTTGCGGCTTTATTTCTTCGGTCATTTCTTTTGTCGTCATTCCCGCGCAGGCGGGAATCCAGTGGTCAAATTGTAGGGCTGGATCCCCGCCTTCGCGGGGATGGCAAGAAAAAAACTTACAGCCCCTGCTTCAAGCTCGCCTCGATGAACCGGGTCAGATCACCGTCGAGCACGCGCTGAGTGTCCGCAATCTCGACGCCGGTACGCAAATCCTTGATGCGCGACTGGTCGAGCACATAGGAGCGGATCTGGTAGCCCCACTCGATATCGGTCTTGCTGTCTTCGAGCTTCTGCTTGGCAGCGTTCTTCTTGTCCATCTCGCGCTCATAAAGCCGCGCCTTCAACATCTTCATCGCGCGGTCGCGGTTGGCGTGCTGGCTGCGCTCGGTCTGCACGGCGACGACGATGCCTGACGGTACATGCTTGATGCGGATCGCCGATTCGGTCTTGTTCACGTGCTGGCCGCCGGCGCCGGAGGAGCGGAAGGTGCCGACCTCGAGGTCGGCCGGATTGATCTCGATCTTGATGTCGTCGTCCACGTCGGGCGAGACGAACACTGCGGCGAACGAGGTGTGGCGGCGGTTGCCGGAATCGAACGGCGACTTGCGCACCAGCCGGTGCACACCGTTCTCGGTGCGCAGCCAGCCGTAGGCATATTCGCCCTGGATGAAGAGCGTGGCGCCCTTGATGCCGGCGACTTCGCCGTCGGAGCGGTCCATCAGCTCGATCTTCCAACCCTTGTCATTGCAAAAGCGCGTGTACATGCGCAGCAGCATGTCGGCCCAGTCCTGCGCCTCGGTACCACCGGTGCCGGACTGCAATTCGAGATAGGCGCTATGCGCGTCCATCTCGCCGCTGAACATGCGCTTGAATTCCATCGTCGCGGCGAGCTGGCTGAGCTCGGCAACCTCGCGTGCGACTTCAGTAACCGTGGCGTTGTCGTTGTCAGCGACCGCGAGCTCCAGCAGTTCGGAGGCATCGCGCACCCCATGCTCGGCTCGGTCCAGCGACTGGATCACTTCCTCCAGTCGCCGACGCTCTTTGCCCAGACCCTGGGCTTTTTCAGGATCTTTCCAGACTTCGGGGTTTTCCAGCTCGGCGCTGACTTCGATCAGCCGGTCTTTCTTGCCGGCGTAGTCAAAGATAGCCCCGCAGCGCGTCAAAACGCGTCCGCAGGGCTGTGATCTCGCTCTTGATCGGGTTGATTTCCATTGCCGCAGCAAAGGTCGAAATAAACGGTCGCGCAGTCTACTCGTTCCCGTACAAATGTTGCGCTGCAACCGATCCAGCGATTAGAGTTTGGCCCGCAGACGGCCCATTCGGCGGCTGCTATCATCCGGTCAAACAACAGACTCCCTCAAGGAACCGCTCACATGTCATATCGCCCCGGAATCATTCGTTGCGTTGCGCTCGCCACACTGGTTTTCGCCAGCGGCGTCTCCGCACAAAGCGACAAGCGGCTCTACGTCTCGCCCATGGCGAGCTACCTGCTCGCCGATAAAGAGCGCGGTACCGACAACGGCTACGGCCTCTCGCTCTCGGTCGGCAAGAAGATGGCGCAGGGTCTGAACCTGGAAATCACCGGTTTCTTCCTGCAAGCCGAAGGTGATGGCACGGCCTGCGTGGGCGCTCCCGCCGGCAACGGCTGCGATGCCGGCCGCAAAGCCGAACTCAAGGGCGTCGGCATCGGCGCCATGGTGTTCCCTCTCACCGTCCTCCCCGACTTGTACGGCACGGTCAAGGTTTCCGTCGGTCAGGCTGAGAAACATCCGGGTTCGGTCGCCAGCTACACCTCGACGATCTACGACGCGGGCATCGGCTACTTGGTGCCGCTGAGCTGGGTGGGCATTGATTTCGATCTGCGTGCCGAAGCGGTCTACCGCCTCGATGCGCACAACAAGCCGCGCACCGGCCAGTTCACCGCCGCCGACAAGCAGTTCGGCGAGTCGGTGTTCAGCGTCGGCGCCCTGATTCCGCTCGGCGCCGCAACTCCGGACCCCGAAGAAGCCGAAGAACCCGTCGAAGTCGTGCAGCCGCAGGCTGCCGACAGCGATGGCGACGGCGTGCCTGACGACATCGACCAGTGCCCTGGCACCGTTGCCGGTGCCGTGGTTGACGAAAAAGGCTGCGAGAAAGATTCCGACGGCGACGGCGTGGTGGATCGCCTCGACAAGTGCCCTGGCACGCCTCCGGGCACCAAGGTCGACGAAGTCGGTTGCCCGCTGCCGCCTCCGCCGGTGGACACCGGTTGCCGTTCACCGAAGCCCGGTGAGCCGGTGGACTTCAATGGTTGCGCCATCGGCGACGCCATCGTCCTGCGCGGCGTCAATTTCAATTACGACAAGTACGACCTGACGGTCAACGCCAAGGTGATCCTGGATCAGGTGGCCGACGCGTTGATTGCGGCCAACACCATCAAGGTCGAAATCGGCGGCCACACCGACAGCAAGGGCAGCGACGCCTACAACCTGAAGCTCTCGGAACGTCGCGCCAAGTCGGTGATGGATTATCTGACTGCTCGTGGCGTTGATGCCGGCCGCATGACCTCGAAAGGCTATGGCGAGAGCCAGCCGATCGACACCAACGAAACCGACGAAGGCCGCGAGGTCAACCGTCGCGTCGAGATGAAGATCGTTCAGTAATATTCAGATACACAAAAGCCCCGCCCGAAAGGCGGGGCTTTTTATTTGTGCGTCTGAAAATTGCCAGCTGCTTGAGGCGCTTTCAGGCCATGTGGGGCCTTAACAATCAGCCGTTCGCCCTGAGCCCTTCGATACTCCGTCCCCGTTCGTCCTGAGCTTGTCGAAGGATGAACGGAAACGGAGTGCTCAGGGCAGGCTTGTCGAAGGGTTCACCACGAACGGGAATTAATCAGTGGTTCCTCAAGCGGGTGGCGCTATTAGGGTCTGTTGCCTATCTTCTCGACTGCTCACAATTTATAAAGCTCGGCTAGCTTTCTGGCCAAGACCCCTTCTGGGTTCAAGACTGTGGATATGCCTCCGCCAAAAAAACTGGAGATATCGAAGTAGATCTTCTTTTCACGGCCGTCAGGCAGCGCGATCGTCACGACGTCAAAGTGAACCTGATTGGCCTTGTACTTGCCTTTGCCCGATAGGATGTCAAGTGTCGTTAGTCTTTGTTCTCGACGCTCGCTCTTGGGGTAGCGTCGCTTGATCCACTTATATTCAGCACCAACCCCAAGGATATGGTTGTGCGCATGCACTTTAACGACGTCATAGTCGGCACTTCGTAGCAATTCTGTAAAAGTGACGCGCTCATCGCCGGTATCAATAACGATGGGTGATTCATCCAACCCGGCATTATCGCGGGCAAGTGCTCTCCTGGCCCATGACCACAACAGTAATGTCCCGTCGCGCACCTGTGGCAGCGCGGCCAAAGCAGCAAGGATAAGAAGCGCAAGCGCTCCAACCCAGTTGCCGGTGATCCAGCCCACGACCTGATCGTACTTGTCCATGTGATTCAGTTACGAAGAGGTCAAACTACAATTGGGAAACAACTGTGTCGTCTAACAAGTTGAGCGCGGCAAGGGAATTTGGTCGGGGCGAGAGGATTTGAACCTCCGACCACCTCCACCCCAAGGAGGTGCGCTACCAGGCTGCGCTACGCCCCGAACGAGAAAGACCTTACAGCAGGGGCGCGCATGGTAGCCGATGGCGCATCTGCATGAAAACACCCGCAACCAGTTGGTGGTGAGTGCCATTCGCTTGCATGCAAGCGAATGGTGTATCGAACCATGACTGGATTCCCGCTTTCGCGAGAATGACGGCTAACGATCGAGCAGCTTGAGCGCCGCTTCGAGGTCTGCACGCATCTTGCTGAGCTCCGCCTTGGAAGTCTTACGTGCAACGGCAGGCACCGCCGACTGGACCTGCGGCAACGATTGCTGCGGCGTGCTGGCGGGCGGCGCGACCAGCTTCGGCGCCGGCACCACGAGACGCAGTGACTCTTTCAGGCGCAGCCGCGCGCCGCCAATGGTGAAGCCCTGTTCGTAGAGCAGGCTGCGGATGCGCCGCACCATCTGCACATCGTCCTGCTGGTAATAGCGGCGGTTGCCGCGGCGCTTGACCGGCTTGAGCTGCGGGAATTCCTGCTCCCAGTAGCGCAGCACGTGCGGCTTGACCGCACACAGTTCGCTGACCTCGCCAATGGCGAAATACCGCTTCGGCGGTATTTCGGGCAGTGGGAGCGCCAGACTAGTTTGCTGTGGCCGCATGAGATTCGACTTTGAGACGCAGTTTTTGGCCGGGGCGGAACGTTACCACACGGCGCGCCGAGATCGGAATCTCTTCACCGGTCTTCGGGTTGCGTCCGGGGCGGCGATTCTTGTCGCGCAATTCAAAGTTGCCGAAGCCGGACAGCTTGACCGGCTTGCCGGATTCCAGGCTGCCGCGGATCTCTTCAAAAAAAAGATCGACGAATTCCTTGGCCTCGCGCTTGTTGAGCCCGAGCTGCTCAAACAGCGCTTCTGCCAGCTCCGCCTTGGTCAATGCCACCATCTGTTGTTCCCTCACACGCCTGCCGCGTTTTAGGTCCGCAGGCTGGCTCCGAGCTTGTTTTGCAGATCGGCCGCTACGGCCTGCGCCGCAGCCTCGACCTCATGGTCGGCAAGAGTGCGCGAATTGTCTTGAAAAATCAAGCCTAAAGCCATGCTTTTAAACCCTTTAGGTAAGCTGCCGCCACGGAAGACGTCGAACAGAATGGCCTCCGACAAATGCACTCCGGCGGCGCGGCGGGCGCAGTCCAGAACGGCCGAAGCCTCGACCTCCTCTTTCAGGACCAGAGCCAGATCGCGGCGCGAGTTCGGGAACTCGGACACCGGCAGCGCGTGCGGAAGTCCCGCCTCACGAACACGCGCCCAATCCAGCTCGAACACGACCGGCGACTGCGGCAGATCAAGAACCTGGGTGATGCGCGGGTGCAATACACCGAGCCAACCCACGGCTTGACCGCGGCAGATGATCTGCGCGGTCTGCCCAGGATGCAGGGCGCCGTGCCCGGCTTTCACGAATTGAACGTCCGCAGGCAGCATGGATTGCAGATCTGCCTTGATGTCGAAGAAGTCGGTGTCGCGTACTTTTGTTCCCCACTGCTCCGGCAATACCGGGCCTGCGGCAATACCGGCCAGACGCGGCGTCTCGACGATGGTCTCTCCGCTGCGCACGTAGCTGGCGCCCAGCTCGAACAGACGCACACGCTTCTGTTGGCGCTGGGCGTTGTGCAGCCAGGCCGGGATCAATCCGCTCCAGAGTGTTGTGCGCATCACCGACATGGTTTCGGCGATGGGGTTGTCGAGCACGATCGGCGCTTCATTCGTCAGCACCGATTGAATCTTCGGATCGACGAAACTGTAGGTCACGGCTTCGTGCCAGCCGCGCGCGATCAGATGCTCGCGCGCCTGCCTTGTGGTTTTCTGTGTTTCGGGAAGATTCGCCGGCGTGAGATCCGCGCGATACGGCTTGCCGGGGATGCGGTCATAACCCTGCAGGCGCGCAACTTCTTCGATCAGGTCAGCCTCGATGCGCAGGTCGTAGCGCCAGCTCGGCACCGTGGCGAGCCACTCGCCCGCCCCCTTCGCTTCCAGCTTCGTCACCACACGTTTTAACAGCGATTCAGCGTCCGCCGCTTGAACCGCATGACCGAGGAGCTGATTGAGGCGAGCGTGACGCAGCCGCACCTGCACCACGTCCGGTTCACGGCCGGCAAACGTCACCGGGCCCGCGGCTCCGCCACAGATATCCAGAACCAGGTTCGTGCAGCGCTCCAGCGCGCGTTTCTGCAGCGCCGGATCGACGCCGCGTTCATAGCGATAGATCGCGTCGGAATGCAGTTTGTGACGACGGCCGGTGCCGGCCACCGCAGCGGGCGCGAAACATGCGCTTTCAAGAAACACGTCCTGCGTCGCCGCCGTCACGCCGGAACCTGCACCGCCCATGACGCCGGCCAGCGCCAGCGGCGCGCGGTCGTCGGCAATCAGCAATTCGGATGTGAGCGCCAGGGTTTGTTCGTTGAGCAGGGTCAGCGTTTCGCCGGCCTTGGCCGTGCGCACGCGCACCGTGCCGGTGAGCTTGGCGCAGTCGAAGGCGTGCATTGGCTGGCCGAGTTCGAGCATCACATGGTTGGTGATGTCCACCACCGGGTGGATGCAGCGCACACCCGAGCGACGCAGCTTTTCACGCATCCAGTCCGGCGTGCGCGCCTGCGGGTTGATGTCTTCGATGACGCGTCCCGCGTATCCGGGACATAAGGCCAGATTTTCAATTTCGACGGCTTGCCTGCGCGTGCTCTTGACCGGCGCCGCCGGGATTTCCGGTGGCGAGAATGGCAAACCGAAGATCGCCGCGGCTTCGCGTGCGAGACCGGCGATGCTCAGGCAGTCCCCGCGATTCGGCGTGAACTCGAACGTCATCACCTGATCGTCCAGTTTCAGATAGTCGGCAAACGGGGTGCCGGGTTTGGCACTGCCATCCAGTTCAAGCAGTCCGTCCGATTTTTCGGCAAGGCCCAATTCCTTGGCCGAGCACAGCATGCCGGCAGAGTCCACGCCGCGCAGCGCGGCCTGTTTGATCTCCATGCCGCCGGGCATCTTGGTGCCGACCTGCGCCAGTGGCGCCAGCATCCCGGCGCGGGCATTGGCGGCGCCACAGACGATCTGCAGCGTCTTGCCGTCGCCCGCGTTGACCGTGCACACACGCAGCTTGTCCGCCTGCGGATGCGGAACGATGGATTCGATGCGCGCGACGACGATGCCGCTGAGTGATTCGCTTAATGCGGGCGCGGCTTCGACTTCAAGACCGGCCATGACATAGCGGCGGCAAAGTTCGGCTGTATCGGCCGACGGATTGAGCCATTCGCGCAGCCAGCGCTCGGAGATTCTCATTTGAACTGCCCCAGGAACCGCAGGTCGTTTTCATAGAACCGGCGCAGGTCGTCCACGCCGTAACGCAGCATGGCGAAACGTTCGACACCCATACCGAATGCGTAGCCGCTGTAGCGCTCGGGATCAATGCCCACCGCCTTGAACACACTGGGATGAACGACGCCACAGCCCAGCACTTCGAGCCAGCGCCCATGCTCGTCGCGGATATCCACTTCCGCCGACGGCTCAGTGAACGGGAAATAGGAAGGACGGAATCGCACTTCGACTTCACGCTCGAAGAACCGCTTGAGGAAAGTCATCAAGTCGTATTTGAGGTCGCTGAAACTGACGTTTTCGGCGACATAGAGACCTTCGACCTGGTGGAACATCGGGCTGTGCGTGCGATCGAAATCGCGGCGGTAGACACGGCCGGGGCAGACGATACGGATCGGCGGCTTGCGCGTTTCCATCGTGCGGATCTGCACCGGCGAAGTCTGCGTGCGCAGCAGGCGCGCAGCATTGCCGACGTAAAAAGTGTCCTGACCGGCGCGCGCCGGATGGTCTTCCGGCATGTTCAGCGCCGCGAAGTTGTGGAAGTCGTCCTCGATCTCGGGGCCTTCGACGGTCTCGAACCCCAACTGTCCGAACAAGGTGCCGATGCGGTCGATCACCCGCGTCACCGGATGCAGACTGCCGCGCCCTTCGCCGCGTCCCGGCAGCGTAACGTCGATGCACTCGCTCGAAAGCCGGGCATTGAGTTCGGCATCGGAGAGCTGGGTCTTGCGCACATCGAGCCAGCCGCCGACCTGATCCTTGGCGCGATTGACCTGTTCGCCATACGCCTTGCGCTGATCGGCCGGCAGGGCGCCGAGCGTTTTCAACAACTCGGTGATGCGGCCTTTCTTGCCGAGCCAGTCCACACGCAGCTGTTCAAGCGCACGCAGATCGGCGGCGGCGCTGACTTGCGTCTGCGCCTGTTGCAGCAAGGATTCGATGCTTTCACTCATGGCATTGACCTTAAAACAAAAAAGGGAAGAAGGCTTGCGCCTCCTTCCCTCTTGGATGACGACTTAAAACCGGTTAGGCGGCGAGCTTGGCTTTCGCTTGAGCTGCCAACGCGGCAAATGCGGCTTTGTCGTGAATCGCCATATCCGCGAGGATTTTGCGATCCAGAGCCACACCCGCGAGGGTCAGCCCGCGGATAAATCGGCTGTACGACAAGCCGTGCTCACGCGCGCCGGCATTGATGCGCTGTACCCAGAGCGCGCGGAACTCACGCTTCTTGACGCGGCGGTCGCGGAACGCGTACTGACCGGCCTTGGTGACGGCCTGGACGGCCGAACGGAACACGCGCGAATGGCCACCGTAGTAGCCCTTCGCCTTCTTCATTACTTTCTTGTGATACGCGCGGGCGGTGACGCCTCGTTTAACTCTTGCCATGGTCTAGTCCTCCCTTAGGCGTACGGCAGCAGCTGTCGGACTTCTTTCGTGTCCGACGGATGTACCGAGGTGGTGCCACGCAGATTACGAATGCGTTTGGCGGATTTTTTGGTGAGGATGTGACGCTTGTGCGAGTGACCTCGCTTGAATCCACCTTTGCCGGTGCGGGCAAAGCGCTTTTTGGCGCTTTTGTTCGTCTTCAACTTGGGCATTTTTGCCCTCCTTCTTTCTAATGCTGCGTCAGGCAGTGCTTTGCGCACATTTCGGAGCCCGACACCGCTTGTGGTTACCGCTAAAAAACTTCAGTGCTTCTTCGGCGCCATCACCATCACGGTCTGCCGCATCTCCAAGCGCGGAAACTGCTCGACCAGCGCCAGCGCATCCAGATCGGCGCGCACACGGTCCAGCAACTTCATGCCCAGATCCTGATGCGCCATTTCGCGACCGCGATAACGCACCGTAATCTTGATCTTGTCACCCTCTTCAAGAAACCGCGTCAATGCACGCAGCTTCGTCTGATAATCCGCTTCCTCGGTTCCTGGCCGGAACTTCACTTCCTTCAGCTGAATCTGCTTCTGCTTCTTGCGTGCCGCATGCATCTCTTTTTCTTTTTTGTAGAGATACTTGCCGTAGTCCATGATCTTGCAGACCGGCGGCTCGGCATTGGGCGAGATCTCCACCAGGTCCATGCCCGCGTCTTCGGCCCGCTTGACGGCATCTGCCGTCATCATGATGCCGATCATCGTGCCGTCGTGATCTACCACCCGGATGCGCGGAACCGTGATGGCTCCATTGCGCCGGTCATCTTTTTCACTTGCGATGTGCTGCTCTCCGATTCAGGCCAGTACCCGCGCGCTGAGCGTGCGGGGCGAAAAAACGCCCGCTGAGCGGGCGTTGAAGGGCGCGGATTCTAAGCGGACTGGCGAGGACTCTCAAGCGGCATATGTCGGCGCAGATAGGCCTGCGCCTGCTCGACCGGCATGGCCTTGCCATACAGATAGCCCTGGCCGAACTCCACGCCGAGGGATATCAGCATGCTGGCGTCCGCCTCGGTCTCGACGCCCTCGGCCAGGACCGTCATGCCCAAGTCCCGCCCCAGCCCGGCAACCGCTCGCACGATCTTCTGCGTGAAGGGGTCCTTGACCACTTCCTTGACGAACGCGCGGTCAATCTTGAGGGTGTCCACCGGAAACCGATTCAGGTAAGACAGCGAGCTGTAGCCAGTGCCGAAATCGTCGAGCGCCAGCTTGAAGCCCAGCACGCGAAAGCGTTCGAGCACCGATACCGCCACGTCGAAATTGTGTATCAGGGTGGTTTCGGTGACTTCGAGCTTCAGCCGCCGCGGATCAATCCGATGCTGCGCCAGCGAGCGTTCGATGACATTGAACAACTGGGGGTCCGTGAACTGATGCCCTGACAGGTTGACCGCGACGAACAGGGGATCCGGCGTGCCGGGGTAAGCCACCTCGTCCAGACGCTGCAGAAGCGTGCAGGCGGTGTCAAAAGTCCAGCGTCCAATGTCGAGAATGAGGTCGGATTCCTCGGCCAGCGCAATGAAATCGGTTGGCGGGATATAGCCGATCCGGGGGTGTTTCCAGCGGATCAGGGCCTCGAAGCCGATGGGCACAGCGCGCACCAAACGAACAATGGGCTGCAGGTGCAATTCGAATTCATTGCGGTCAAGGGCCTGCTGGATATCCTGGGCCATGTGCAGACGATCCATCGCCTGCCGCCGGTCCTCGTCGTGTTCGATCTCGCGGATGCGCTCCTCCGCCGGCTGCCCTCCCGGGAGCGCGCCGGGAAAAAGGCTGGTTCGCAGACGCTGGATGACCCGGCGCAACACATGACGCAGCAACGGGTCCGAATGATGGATCCGATCCGCCAGATATTCCCGGGTCACGACCCGCAACTGGGCGGCCGTGAGCGCCACGGCGGTCGCCGACCGCGGCAGATCGTCAATCAGGGCCATCTCGCCGACGATGTCGCCCGCTTGGAGAACCGCAATCACCTGTTCCTGGCCATCCCACAGGTTTGAGATCTGCACCGACCCCGTCTCGATGACATAGGCACAGGTGCCGGTTTCACCCTGGCGAAACAAGACTTCTCCCACGTTCAGCGCCTGCTTGTAGCGCGACGCTTGCGCGGAGTCGTTGGACGCCGGTGGGTCGGTCATCATCCCGGCACGATAACAGTAATGCCGAAGCGCCTATAGCGATTAAAGTTACTGGGTCGCACACGGCTTCCAGCTTTACAAAAAAATGGCCCCTTTTCGGGGCCGTTTTCTTGAAGTGTTGGTAGGCGCGATTGGACTCGAACCAACGACCCCCTCCATGTCAAGGAGGTGCTCTAACCAGCTGAGCTACGCGCCTGCAGATCGGTAACGCTGAAGGGCGCGCATGATGCCTGAGCTACCCTCAAGCGGCAACACTGAGCATGCCATCGCGCAGTTTTTTGATTTCGTCGCGCTTCTTCGCTGCCAGCTCGAATTCCAGATTCTGCGCGGCCTGAAACATCTCTTTTTCCATTTTGGTGATGAGTTTGGACAGCTTCTCGGGCGGCAGGCGGCCATAGGTCGCTTCGGCTTCAGCCACTTTGAGCGCCTGCGCGGTCTCGGCCTCTTCGTAACCGGAACGCATGGCGTCATTGACCGCCTTGTGAATGCCGCGCGGGGTGATGCCGTGAATCTCGTTGTGCAGTTTTTGTTTGGCACGACGCCGATCCATCTCGCCGATGGCTCTTTTCATGGAATCGGTGACTTTGTCTGCGTACATGATCACGCGTCCATGCAGATTGCGCGCCGCCCGGCCGGACGTTTGAATCAGCGAGCGCTCCGAACGCAGGAAACCTTCCTTGTCGGCATCGAGAATCGCCACCAGCGACACCTCCGGAAGATCCAGTCCTTCGCGCAGCAGGTTGATGCCAACCAGCACGTCGAACAAACCCAATCGCAGGTCGCGCAGGATTTCAGCCCGCTCGACGGTGTCCACGTCCGAGTGCATGTAACGCACTTTCACACCGTGCTCGTGCAGATAGTCGGTCAGGTCTTCCGCCATGCGCTTGGTCAGCGTGGTGACAAGCACGCGTTCTTTCTTGTCCGCACGGATGCGGATTTCACCGAGCAGATCGTCCACCTGGCTGGTCGCAGGACGAATTTCAGTCTCTGGATCGACGAGGCCGGTAGGCCGCACAATCTGCTCGGCGGTCTGCTGCGATTTTTGCGCCTCGTAAGTGCTGGGCGTCGCGGAGACGAAAATCACTTGCGGTGCGATGCGTTCGAACTCCTCGAACTTCAGCGGCCGGTTGTCCATCGCCGACGGCAGGCGGAAGCCGTACTCCACCAAGGTTTCCTTGCGTGAACGGTCGCCCTTGTACATGGCACCGAGCTGCGGCACGGTCACATGCGACTCGTCAATGATCACCAGCGCATCCGGCGGCAGGTAATCGAGCAGGCAAGGCGGCGGCTCGCCGGGTCCGCGGCCGGAGAGATAGCGCGAATAGTTTTCGATGCCGGAGCAGTACCCGACTTCCTGAATCATCTCCAGATCGAAGGTGGTGCGCTGTTCCAACCGCTGCGCTTCCAGCAGTTTGCTGTTCTTGCGGAAGTACTCCAGCCGCTCGCGCAGTTCGTCCTTGACGGCGCTGAACATGCCGAGCGTCCGTTCACGCGGCGTCACGTAATGAGATTTCGGATACAAGGTGTAGCGCGGCACCTTGCGCTTGACCTCACCCGTCAGCGGATCGAACACCGAGAGGGATGCGATCTCGTCGTCGAACAATTCCAGCCGCACCGCCTCGTCGTCGGATTCGGCCGGATGCACGTCGATCACCTCGCCGCGCACGCGGTAAGTGCCGCGCGCAAACTCGATGTCGTTGCGCTTGTACTGCATCTCGGTGAGGCGGCGCAGCAGCTCGCGCTGGTCCAGCCGTTCGCCCTTGACCATGTGCAACACCATCTTGAAATAGGTTTCGGGATCGCCAAGACCATAGATGGCAGAGACCGTAGCGACAATGATCGCGTCCTTGCGCCCGAGCAGGGTCTTGGTTGCCGACAACCGCATCTGTTCGATGTGCTCGTTGATCGAACTGTCTTTTTCAATGAACGTGTCGGTGGAGGGAACGTAGGCTTCCGGCTGGTAGTAGTCGTAATAGCTGACGAAATACTCCACCGCGTTGTTGGGGAAAAATTCCTTGAATTCACCGTAAAGCTGCCCCGCCAGCGTCTTGTTTGGCGCCAGCACCAGCGTCGGCCGCTGCACCTGCGAGATGACATTGGCGATGGTGAACGTCTTGCCGGAGCCGGTGACGCCGAGCAGGGTTTGATGGGTGAGACCGTCCGTCAGGCCTTGTACCAGCGTCTTGATCGCTTCGGGTTGATCGCCGGCCGGCGCCCAATCCGCCTTCAGGTGCAACCGCGTATCGGCACGGCTTTTCAGGCGCACGACCTTGGCGGTTTCGCTGTTACCTTCGATCATTAAAAGGGGCCGGTGAACCCGAAAGAACAATTGAGTATCATCGCGCGCCTTTTCACTGCTTCATAGCCCTATGGAACTCTCGCAGCGCAGCGGACGCATCAAGCCTTCCCCCACCCTGGCGGTCACCGCCAAGGCGGCAGAGCTCAAGGCGCAGGGCATCGACGTGCTCTCGCTCGGCGCGGGCGAGCCGGACTTCGACACACCGCAGCACATCAAGGACGCTGCGATCAAAGCGCTGCGCGATGGCTTCACCAAGTACACCGCAGTCGGCGGCATCCCCAGCCTGAAGAAGGCGATCATCGCCAAGCATCAGCGCGACAACGGTCTCGAGTACAAGCCGAACCAGGTCGTGGTGTCGAGCGGCGGCAAGCAGTCCTGCTACAACCTGTGCCAGGCGTTGTTAAACGCGGGTGATGAAGTCATCGTGCCGGCGCCGTACTGGGTCAGCTACCCGGACATGGTGTTGCTGGCCGACGCCACGCCGGTGTTCATCACCACCTCGGCGGCGACGCGCTTCAAGATCACACCCGTCCAGCTTGAGGCGGCGATCACGCCGCGCACGCGGCTGATCTGGCTCAACTCGCCGTCCAACCCCTCGGGCATGGCCTACACCCGCGCCGAACTGACGGCGCTGGGCGAAGTGCTGCGCAAGCATCCGCGCGTGATCATCTGCACGGATGACATGTACGAGAAGATCCTGTGGTCAGGCGAGCCGTTCGCCAACATCCTCAACGTCTGTCCGGATCTCTACGAGCGCACGGTCATCATCCACGCCGTGTCGAAGACCTACTCGATGACCGGCTGGCGCATCGGCTGGGCCTGCGGTCCGGCCAAGCTCATCACCGCGATGACCGACATCCAGTCGCAGTCCACCAGCAACCCGAACTCGATCGCGCAGATGGCGGCCGAAGCGGCGTTGACCGGCGATCAGGCTTGCGTCACTGAGATGGTCACGGCGTTCAAGGGCCGCCACGATCGTCTGGTGGCAGGGCTCAACGAAATCCCGGGCGTGAAGTGCCTGCCCGGTGATGGCACCTTCTACGCCTTCCCCAGCTTCGAGGGCCTGATGCAGAAACTCGGCTGCAAGAACGATCTCGAACTGGCCGACATCATCCTGCAGAAGGGCCGTGTGGCCCTGGTGCCGGGCTCGGCCTTTGGTGCCCCCGGCTACATGCGCCTGTCCTTCGCTACCAGCGACAAGGTACTGATCGAGTCGGTCGCCCGCATCAAGGCACTGGCCGCTTAATTTTCATTGCAGTAGCCGGGGCGCACCTCTACAATCCGCGCCCCGATCGTTCCCGAATAGCTCAGCCGGTAGAGCAAGTGACTGTTAATCACTGGGTCGTTGGTTCGAGTCCAACTTCGGGAGCCACTTAAATAAAGTCCGGCTCCAAATGACGAAAACGGTATTGGTCGTCGGTGCGGGTCAAGCCGGCGCCGAGTTCGCACTGGCCTACCGGGCGAAAAACTCCACTGACCGTATCGTGCTGGTCGGCGAGGAACCCGAGCTTCCCTACCGGCGGCCACCGCTGTCCAAGCTGTTCTTGGCAAGGCAGATGCCGCAGGCGCAGATCTATCTGCATGCCGAAGCCACTTACGCCAAACAGAACGTCGAACTGCGACTGGGCCTGCGTGCCGAGGCCATAGACCGTAACGCCAGGCGCGTGCGGTTCGCCGATGGCTCCAGCGAACCCTACGACACGCTGGTATTGGCGACCGGCGGGCGGGTTCGCAGCCTGTCGGTGCCTGGTGCCGATGCGTCTAACGTGCGTTATTTGCGCAGCCTCGCTGACGCACAGGCGCTGAGCGCGCTGCTCGGCCCCGGCAAACGTCTGGTCATCATCGGTGGTGGCTATATCGGACTGGAAGTCGCGGCCACCGCGCGCGGGCTCGAAACCCAGGTCACCGTGCTGGAATCGATGCCGCGCGTGCTGGCCCGCGTGACGGCGCCGGAACTGTCGGCGTTCTACGAGAAGGTCCATCGTGACGCAGGTGTTGTCGTGCGCACCGACGTGCAGATCGATCACATCGAGCACGGCCATCAAGGCTCGGCCGTGGTGCTCAAATCCGGCGAACGTCATCCCGCCGATGTGATTCTGGTCGGCATCGGACTGATCCCGAATACCGAACTGGCTGCGGACGCCGGGCTGGATGTGGACAACGGCATTCGGGTTGACGGTCACGCTCAGACGTCCGACCCGAACATCCTTGCCGTCGGCGACTGCGCCAATCATCACAACCGTCTGCTGAATCGCCGCCTGCGACTGGAATCGGTACCGAACGCGATGGAGCAATCGCGCGCGGCGGCGGCCACGCTCGCCGGCACGCCAACGGAATACGCGCCGGTCCCGTGGTTCTGGTCGGACCAATACAAACTCAAATTGCAGATGGCGGGCCTCTCGCAGGGCCACGACCAGACCGTGATGCGCGGCGACCCTGCCAAGCAGTCGTTCACGGTTTTTTATCTGTCGCAGGGTGCGGTGATTGCCGCCGACACCGTCAACCATCCGCCCGAGCACCAGCTCGCCAAGCGCATGGTCGCCGAGCGCTTGCGGCCCGACATACAAAGACTGGCCGATGACACTCAGCCACTGAAAGATTTATTCATCACCAACACAGAGAGAAAAGCATGAACGTCAAAGGACTCTCCGCGCTCATCACGGGTGGCGCCTCGGGACTCGGTGCTGCGACCGCCGAGGCGCTGATCGGCGCTGGCGCCAAAGTTACCCTGCTGGACATGGGTGAAGACAGGGGCAAGGCGCTCGCTGCAAAACTGGGCTGCCACTTCGAGCTGTGTAACGTCGCTGACGACGCCGGCGCGGCCAAGGCCATCGAAAACGCCGAGCGCGTCAACGGGCCGGCCCGCGTGGTCGTCAACTGCGCGGGCATCGGCAAACCAGCCAAGGCGCTGGGCAAGGACGGCCCGCTGCCGCTGGCGGATTTCACCCGCATCATCAACGTCAATCTGGTCGGCACCTTCAACATCATCCGCCTCGCCGCCGCGCGCATGCAGACGCTGCCGGCGCTGGATACCACCGAGCGTGGCGTGTTCATCAACGTCGCCTCGATCGCAGCGTTTGACGGTCAGATCGGCCAGCCCGCCTATGCCGCCTCGAAGGCCGGCGTGGTCGGCATGACGCTGCCGCTGGCTCGCGAGTTCGCGCGCATCGGCATCCGCGTCGTCACCATCGCCCCCGGCGTGTTCGAGACGCCGATGGTTTCCGGCCAGCTGTCGGAGGAAGTCGCCGCCGCACTGAAAGCCGCCATTCCCTTTCCGTCGCGCCTCGGCAAGCCGGAAGAATTCGCCAGGCTGGCGATGGCGATCATCGACAATCCGTTCCTGAACGGCGAAACCATCCGCCTGGATGGCGCCCAGCGCATGGCGCCGAAATAAAACTTGAATTTTCTTATCCGCCATGCCCGCCTGCGCGGGCATGACGGTTCGTTTGTGGCTACTTTTTGGGTTCAGTGAGACTCTTGAACGCACCGCCAAGGGCCTCGACGCCTTTCTGCCCGACACCGCCAATGGCTTCTGCGACGCCGGTAATGCTGACGCCCATCATCCCCGCCATCGCCGAGGCCACCTGGGTCGCGAAGGCTTCGTTGAGCGAAAACGAGGGGTTGTTGATGTCGCCCTTGAGTTCGAAATCAATGTCGATGCGATCGTTCTTGTCCTTCATGAAAAACAGCAGCGCGTCACGCGGCACGCCCATGAAGGTGTTCAGGCCGCCCGACGAAGCCAATTCAAGATTGCTCAGCACCAGCCTGCCCGGCGCATTCAATTGCTTCTTGCGCACCTCGGACTTCATCTCGAAATCCAGCGTGCCGCGCCGCACGCCGGTCTCTGACGCCTTGACCAGATAAGGCTGCAGGGCGATCAGGTCGACCGCTTTCAATTCGGTCCTGATCGAGGAATCACGGCTGGCGATTTCGGACCAGCCCTCCACTTCGATGCGACCGTCCTGCTTCACGCCCTTGAGCACGCCGGAAAAATCAATGTCGGTCTTTGTGTTCAGCGCGGGCACGACGACATCGTCGATGGAAAGTTCTATCTGCTCAAGACGGATCTTGTGTGCGGGTCGTCGCACGCTGGCGTCGAAGAACTCCACGACTCCATCGTTGAGTCTGATGCGGCCGACGCTGACTTCGGGCACCGAAGCGGCATCGTCAGGCTTTTCGCTTTTGGGTTTCGCCGGCTTACCTTCCAGCAGACTCGGCAACAAATGCAGTTTTTCGTCGCGCGTGCGCAGCACCGACAGGTAGGGTTTCTCGATGGTGATCGAACTGACGCGCAGACGGCCCGTCAGTGCCGCCAGCAGGCTGGGCGACACCGTCAGCCGCTCGGCGCTCAGAGTTTCCGCCGCGGGCCAGCCCGCAGGCGCTTTGATGTGCAGGCCGGTGACGGTGACGCCGGTCAGACCGACGCTGATGGATTCGATCGTGCTTTCGGGGCCCAGCGCCGCCTGCACCTGACTCTTGAGTGCACTGGCGGCGACGCGATAACCGACGATGACCGTGACGGCGACGACTGCGGTGACGATCCAGACCGAACGACGTTTCATGGTCTACCTCGCTGTTGAATCAATGCTCCGGGTGCTGCCACCAGGGCTTGAGGACATCCTGCGGAGAAACGTACTCGTAGTGCAGCGCCTCGGCAACGGCCTTGTAGGTGACCTTGCCGCTGTGCACATTCAGACCTTCGCGCAGATGGGCGTCGTCCAGCAGGGCCTTGCTGTAACCCTTGTCGGCCAGCGCCAGCGCGAACGGCAGCGTCGCGTTGGTCAGCGCGAATGTCGAGGTGCGGGCGACGCCGCCCGGCATGTTGGCGACGCAGTAATGGACGATGCCGTCCACCACGTAAGTCGGATCCTGATGCGTGGTCGCCTTGCTGGTCTCGAAGCAGCCGCCCTGGTCGATCGCCACGTCGACGATCACCGCACCGGGCTTCATGCGCTTGAGCATCGCGCGGGTCACCAGCCGGGGCGCTGCCGCGCCGGGCACCAGCACGGCGCCGATGACCAGATCTGCCCGGGTCACCGCTTCTTCCACCGCATCGGCAGTCGAGTATTGCGTGCGCAAACGGCCGTCAAAAATCTGATCGAGATAATTCAAACGCGGCAGCGAGCGGTCGAGGATGGTCACGCTGGCGCCCATGCCGACGGCGATGCGCGCGGCGTTATAACCGACCACACCGCCGCCGATCACCGCGACGTCCGCCGGCGCCACACCGGGCACGCCGCCGAGCAGCACGCCGTTGCCGCCCTGGGCTTTTTCCATCGCGTGCGCGCCGGCCTGAATCGACATGCGCCCCGCGACTTCGCTCATCGGCGCCAGCAGCGGCAATCCGCCACGGCCGTCGGTGACGGTTTCATACGCGATCGCGATACAGCCGGATTTCGCCAGCGCTTTCGTCTGTTCCGGGTCCGGCGCCAGATGCAGATAAGTGAACAGCACCTGCCCTTCGCGCAGCATCTTGCATTCAACCGGCTGCGGCTCCTTGACCTTGATGATCATGTCCGCGCGCGCGAAGACCTCTTCGGCCTTGGCGACGATCTCGGCACCGGCCGCGCGGTAATGCTCGTCGCTGAGCCCGATCGCTGTGCCCGCCAGGGTCTGGATCATCACCTCGTGCCCGTGCGCCTTGAGTTCTCGCACACCGGCCGGCGTCAGGCCGACGCGGTATTCGTGATTCTTGATTTCTTTGGGCACGCCGATACGCATGGGCTTCTCGTTTTGATTCAGGATGGCGGAATTATCCCACTAGAATGAGCCGCATGTTGTTTCGCAACACCAAGATCTTCTCCCTGCTCTGGCTCAGCATCGGCATCGGCCTGAGCGGCTATTACGGCGTCGAGTGGTACGAACAACCGAGCTGGACACGGGACGAGATCGAGCAATCGGTCGAGCTGAACCTGGCCGTGGATCTCGCGCGCATGGGTCCGCATCTGCGCCCCAAAGGCGACAAACTGGACGCCCTGCGCCAGCTGGTGCGCGGCGAAGTCGAAACACAGATCCGCCGAGAACAATCCGCGACTCAGCGCGGGCTTGCGGCCGGTGTCGCCATGTTGCTGCTAGGCTTGGTGCCGCTGCTGTTGGAGAGAAAGCGCGGCGTGTAAGACTGGCGCGCCCGGAAGGATTCGAACCTCCGACCTGAGGCTTAGGATGCCCCTGCTCTTCCAGCTGAGCTACGGGCGCTGGCGTTAAAAGATTCTGGCACAGCTCTAGGTTGGCGCGCCCGGCACGATTCGAACGTGCGACCCCGGACTTAGAAGGTCCGTGCTCTATCCGACTGAGCTACGGGCGCGGCGCGCGAAGTTTAGTCCACGATACCGTCCACAGTGCAGCGCTCCACGAATTAATATGTCCCCATGAAATGGCTCTCAGCTTTACTGTCCTGCGTTCTGGCACCTTGTGCTTCGGCTCTGCAACTGCCCGCCCCGAATATCGCGGCCTTGCTGGCGAGCGATGCGAATCAACGGGGGCCGGTGGCTTTTCGTTTTGCAGCGCCGGTCGCGGTGAAAATCACCCCGGCGACGCATGGCGTGTGGAGCACCCTCGACGATGGGCGCCTGCAGTGGGTTTTGAAGATCACATCGACGGGCGCCACTTCACTCAACTTTGCCTTCACCCGCTACCAGTTACCACCGGGCGCCGCGCTGAAAATCAGTGGCGGCCCTGACCAGCGCGGGCCGTATACCGAACGTGAGAACCAAATCGGCCAGCTGTGGACGCCGGTGGTGCGCAGCAGCGAGGCGATACTGGAACTGACCGTGCCCGCCGCAGCGAAAAGCCGCGTCGTACTGGAACTTAGTCAGATCAATCACGGCTTCCGCGGGTTTGGCGCCAAGGATGTGGTCAGCGGCAAATCCGGTGACTGCAATGTGGACGTGGTCTGCCCGGCCGGTGACGAATGGCGCGACGAAATCCGCAGTGTGGCGCGCTATACCGTCGGCGGCGCGTTTCTCTGCACCGGCCAGCTGGTCAACAACACCGCGCAGGATTTCACTCCGTATTTCCTCACCGCCGGCCACTGTCTGACCGCGCCACTGGCCCCGACCACGGTGTTCTACTGGAACTACGAAACCAGCAGCTGCGGCGGCACCCCGGACGGCTCACTGGACCAGACGCAGTCGGGCGCGCAACTGGTCGCCACCTCGATCCCCGACACGCAGTCGCCCAGCTCGGACTTCACCCTGCTGCAACTGGGCGCGACGCCGCCGGCGGCGTTCCGTGTCTTTTATGCCGGCTGGGACAATCGCAACCTCGCGCCGACCGGCGTCACTGCCATCCACCACCCGGCAGGCGACGAGAAACGCATCAGCTTCGATTTCGACGCCACCGCCATCGCCGCTTATGGCGAAGACGCCGACTCAGTGAATACGACGCTGTCCCCGACCCATCTGCGCGTCGCCGACTGGGATGTCGGCACCACCGAAGGCGGCTCGTCCGGCTCGGGCCTGTGGAACGCCGAGCGGCGCTTGGTCGGCACACTGTCAGGTGGATTCGCCGCCTGCGGCAACGATGAGCCCGACTGGTATGGGCGCCTGCACAGCCATTGGTTCGACCTGCCGACGCCGCTGACCAGTCCGGCGAGTCATCTCGACCCGCTGAACTCCGGTGCGGAAACGCTGGACGGCGCAGACCCCAACCCGTCCGCCGGTGGCACGCCCACGCCCTCGGTGACACCGACAAACGCAAAATCCTTCGGCGGCGCCCTCGCCGTATTCAGTCTGCTGCCGCTGCTGTTATTCGCCGCAATCAAACGAGGAGTACGTCCATGAACACACTCGCAGGAAAAACCGCGCTGGTCACCGGCGCCTCCAGTGGTCTAGGCGTGGATTTCGCGCGTGAACTGGCGCGGCACGGGGCACGGCTGGTGCTGGTGGCGCGACGCGAAGATCTGCTCAAGCAGGTGCAAGCCGAGATCAAACAGACACACGGCGTCGAAGTCACGCTGGTGGCGACGGACCTCAGCACCGCCGACGCGCCAAAAAAACTCTACGACCAGCTCAAGCAGCAGAACATCGTCGTCGATGTGCTGGTCAACAACGCCGGTTTCGGCACCTACGGCCTCGAACTCGACACGCCCTGGGAGAAGACCCAGCAGATGCTGATGCTGAACATGTTGACGCTCACCTACATGACCAAGCTGTTCGCGCGCGACATGGTCAAGCGCGGTGACGGCTACATCCTGCAGGTCGCCAGCATCGGTGCCTATCAACCCTCACCGCTGTACGCCGCCTATTCCGCCACCAAGAGTTATGTGCGCTCGTTCAGCCAGGCCTTGAACTACGAGCTGCGCGACAGCGGCGTCTCCTGCACGGTGCTCTCGCCCGGCGCTACTGCCACCGAATTCCTCAAGGTGTCGGGCCAGAAACTGCTGTGGGCGCACAAGGCAACGATGATGACCTCGGCCGAAGTGGCGCACAGCGGCATCCGCGCCATGCTCAACCGCCGTTACAGCATCGTCCCGGGCTGGATCAACTGGATCACGACGCTAATGACTTTCATCACACCCGATTGGGCTAATGCCGCGCTGGCCCACAAGGCGATGAAGGATGGGTAATCACCCTGTTATCGCCGAGATTTCATGATCCAGGTCCGGCAACGCGACAGCGCGCGGGCTGACGCCATCTGAGTGCTACGATAGTTTTCATCTTCCATTGAACATATGTAGCGAATGCCCCGCAAACCCGCGCAGGAATCCGGCGACGCGCTGACAGCGATCCAGGATCATGCCTTCGGTCTGTTCGGTCGTTACGGCTACGAAGGCGTCAGCGTTGGTGACATCGCCCGCGAAGCCGGCCTGAGCAAAGGCGCGCTCTACTGGCACTACCGCGGCAAGGAAGCGCTGTATCTCGACTGCCTGACACGCGTGCACGCGCTGTTCGACGAGCTTATTTTTGATCCGATGCGCGCACAGACCGACGCGCTGCCTAAGATCCTGATCCTGTTCAAGGGGCTCGAGCGCCTGGTGCTGGACCCGCGCGTGATGCAAGGCATCGGCGGCTACTGGCTGATCCCGTCGAAACCCGAAACCGCGCCGCTGATCGCCGCGCAAAAAGCCTTTGAGTCACGCGCACGCCAGACCATCGAGCAGGCGCTGCGGCTGGGCGTTGAGCAAGGCCACTTCGATTACAAAGGCGATCTTGAAGACATGGCGCTGGCGATCATCTCGATCGTCGAAGCGGTGATCCTGCCCATGCGCCACCTCGGCCCCGCCGAGGTGCATCGCATCCTCGGCGTGCTCGCACGCGCGCTGTTTCGCGCCTATGCCAAGCCCGAAGATCTGGAAAAAGTCGAGCGTTTTCTGGGCTAGAACGGCAGCGGCGGCAGGCCGGGCGCACCGCCGCCTGAAGGATCCGGGCGACCGATCAGGGCGTTCTGGACATGCACCGACGCGCGCAACAGCGCTGCCTGATACAGCGCCGGATCGGTGCTCATCGCCAGGATCAGGTTCAACGGTTCCTGCGCCGCCAGAATCACCTCCCCTTTGCGGTAATTCAGCTCGCCATAGGCAAGGGTGTACACATCGGCGCCCGCCAGCGCCACGACCTCGTTGGTCACCGATGGCAGGCCAGGGAACGGAAATTGATTGAACAGCGGCGCGAACAGAGCCGGTAATTCAAGGCCGGTGCGCGGTGTGAGGATGCCGTTGAGCGCGCCAGTGATCGGGTCGGTATCGGAGGCGCCGGGCAGCAGCAGGTCCGTGACCGGACTCAACGGTGAGGAACCGCCACCGCTGCCACCGAGGCCCGGCAGTTCGGGCAGTCCGCCACTCCCCAGGTCGGGCAATTCGGTCGGCAAACCTGAAGGCAGTCCCGTGGGCAGCCCCGGCACACCGCCGGGCGCATCGGGAATCGGCAACGACGGCAGCGCGAGACCGGTCGGGGCGATGATGCCGTTGATGACCGGGGTGATCGGATCCGCTTGAGAAACACCAGCGAATAAAATCAGAACGGCGGACAGGACAGGGCATGAGGTTTTCATCAGGAATCTCCAAGACGGACGAGGGACGCTCGGAGAAAGTAGGGCAAGCCTGATGCCCTGCCTATGGCGAAACGACGGCAGCCAGCGTAAGTAGAATCCTACGCCGGAATTTCCTGCGCTCAACTGAGACCTGCCCACATCAGAATCGCGTGGTTATCCGATAGACTGAAAACCAAGACTATATTTCTTGAGCTTTCCATGATTCGCATATGGGTCGTCATGGCACTACTGGCCGGCGGTGGCTGGTGGGCCTATCAGCACTATTTCGCCAAAGAAACCGCGGTCGCCGAAGCCGCGCCGGGTCCACAAGGACCGCCGGGCGGCATGCCGGTGGAGGCGGAAAAAATCGTTGAGCAGAAACTCGCACGAGAGATCATTGCGGTCGGCTCGCTGCGTTCGGATGAGTCGGTGAAACTCAGCGCCGAGATCGGCGGACGCGTCAGCGCCATCCGGTTCACCGAAGGCCAGGCGGTCGAGCGTGGTGCGGTGCTGTTCGAACTCGAAGATTCGGTGCTGCAGGCCGAGCTGGCGCAGTCGCGAGCCTCGCTGACGCTGTCGCAGCGCAATGCCGCACGCAGTGCGGATCTTTTTTCCAAGGGTCTGGTGTCCGCGCGCGAACGCGACGAAGCCGCCGCCAAGCTCGCCCTCGACGAGGCCTCGGTGAAACTGGCCGAGGCGCGGCTGGACAAGACACGCATCCGCGCGCCGTTCGCGGGCATCGCCGGATTGCGCCTGATCAGTCCCGGCGCCTACGTGCAGCCCGGCGACACGCTGGTCGCGCTGGAAGCGCTGCAAACCTTGAAAGCCGATTTCAGATTGTCGGAAGCCGCCCTGTCCGTGGTCAGCGTCGGCCAGATCCTGAATCTGGAAGTGGACGCCTACCCGGGCCAGACATTTGCCGGCAAGGTTTACGCGATTGATCCGGGGCTCGCCGTGGAAACCCGCTCGATCGGTCTGCGCGCACGTGTGCCGAACGCGCAGGGCAAATTGCGGCCGGGTCTGTTCGCACGGGTGAAGCTGATCATCGCGCAGAAAGATCAGGCGATCACGGTAGCGGAACAGGCCGTGTTTCCGCAGGGTGAACAGCATTTCGTCTACACCATCGAGAACGGCGCGGCGGCGATGAAGCCGGTCGGCATCGGCCAACGACAGGATGGCCGCGTCGAGATCGTCTCGGGCCTCAAGGCTGGCGACACCGTCATCACCGCCGGTCTGCAAAAGATCGGTCCGGGCGCGCCCGTCACGGCAATCAATCTGGCGGCACCGGCAGAAAAACCCAAGAGCTAAGCGGCATGAACCTGCCTGAGCTGTGCATCCGCCGGCCGGTGCTGGCCACGGTGCTGTCGCTGGTGGTGGTGCTGGTCGGGCTGGTCTCGTTCCAGCGGCTGTCGGTGCGCGAGTACCCGAACATCGACCCGCCGGTGGTCAACGTCGAGACGTTTTATCCCGGCGCATCGGCGGCGATCATCGAATCGCAGGTCACCAAGATCCTCGAAGAATCACTGGCTGGTCTCGAAGGCGTGGATGTGATGACCTCGATCTCGCGCGAGGAGTTCAGCCAGGTCACGCTCACGTTCCTGCTGTCACGCGACCCGGAATCCGCCGCCAGCGACGTGCGCGACCGCGTATCGCGGGCGCGCGGCTCGCTGCCGACCGAGGTGCGCGACCCGGTGGTGCAGAAGACCGAGGCCGACGCGCAACCGGTCATGTACCTGGCATTTTCGTCGGACCGCCACGATCCGATGTTCATCACCGATTTTGCCGATCGCCGGGTCAAGGACCGTTTGCAGTCCCTGCCCGGCGTCGCCCTGGTGATGATCCTCGCCGAACGCCGCTACTCGATGCGCATCACCCTGCAACCCGAGCGGCTGGCGGCGTTCGGCATGACGCCGGCCGACATCGAGGACGCACTGCGCCGGCAGAACGTCGAGATTCCGGCCGGGCGCATCGAGTCCTCGCAGCGCGAATTCACGGTCAGTTCAGAGACCGATCTGCGCACGGTGGACCAGTTCAACGAACTGATCCTGCGCGACCGCGGTGGATTCCTGGTGCGTCTGCGCGACGTCGGACAGGCCAACATCGTGCCGGAAGAGGAGCGCTTCGCCGCGCGCTTCAAGGGCCAGACCGCCGTCGCGCTGGGCGTGGTCAAGCAGTCCACGGCCAATCCGCTCGACGTCTCCGACGGCGTCACCCGCGAGATGGAGGCGATCCGGCAATCGCTGCCTCCGGGCATGAATGTCGAAGTCGCCTACGACTCGGCGGTGTTCATCCGCGCCTCGATCAACAACGTGTTCGAGACCATCGCCGAGGCGGTCGGCCTGGTGGTGCTGATCATCTTCTTCTTCCTGCGCTCGCTGCGCGCCACGCTGATCCCGCTAGTGACGATCCCGGTGTCGCTGCTCGGCGCCTGCGCGGTGATGGTCGCGCTCGGTTTTTCGATCAATACGCTGACCCTGCTGGCGGCGGTGCTGGCGATCGGTCTGGTGGTCGACGATGCCATCGTCATGCTGGAAAACATCCATCGGCACGTCGAAGCGGGCGTGCCGCCGTTCGAGGCGGCGCTGCGCGGCGCACGCGAGATCGGCTTCGCGATCATTGCCATGACGCTGACGCTTGCAGCGGTGTACGCCCCCGTGGGTTTCCAGCCCGGCACTACCGGCAAGCTTTTTACCGAGTTCGCCTGGACGCTGGCCGGCGCTGTGATCGTCTCCGGCTTCGTCGCACTGACGCTGTCGCCGATGATGTGCGCGCTGCTGCTCAAGCATGAAACAAAGCATGGCGCGCTGTTCAATTCGATTGAAGCGCTGATCCGCGGCGTCACCCAGGGCTACCGCAACGCGCTGGCGTTTTCGCTGCGCACACGCTGGCTGGTGATTCTCGTCGGCGCCGGTGTCGCCTTCGGTGGCGCCCTGCTGTTCCTGTCGCTGAAGTCGGAACTGTCTCCCACCGAGGACCGCGGCGTGCTGCTCGGCGTCTATATCGCGCCGGAAGGCTCGACGCTGGCCTACACCGACAGTTACGCCAAGCGGCTGGAAGCGATGTACCGCGAGATTCCCGAGGTCAACCGCTACTTCGTCATCACCGGATTCCCGGTGGTCACCAACGGCATCTCGTTCGTGCGCGTCAACGACTGGGCGCAGCGCACGCGCAGCATCTTCGAGATCCAGCAGGAACTCGGTCCGAAGATGTTCGCCGGTGCGCCCGGCGTGCTCGCCTTCCCGATCACGCCCGGTTCGCTCGGCCAGAACTTCCTCGGCAAACCGGTTTCGGTGGTCATCCAGACCAGCCAGACCTACGAAGATCTCGCCGGCATGATGACGCGACTGACCGAGCGTGTCGGCAAGATTCCCGGTGTGCTCAACATCGAATCCGACCTGCAGCTGAACAAACCGCAGCTGAAGGTCGAACTGGACCGCGACAAGGCGGCGGCGATGGGCGTCAACCCGATCGAGGTCGGCCGCGCGCTGGAAACCCTGCTCGGCGGCCGTGAGGTCACGCGCTTCAAGAAGGAGGGCGAACAATACAACGTGGTCGTCAAGCTGGCCGACGTCGACCGCAGCAATCCGGACGACCTCAATCGCATCTATGTGCGCAACAGCAGCGGACTGATGATCGGCCTCGCCAACGTCATCCGCACGCAGGAAGGCGTCGCGCCGAAGGAACTCAACCATTTCAACCAGCTGCGCGCGGCGACCCTGACCGCTTCGCTGGGGCCGGAACTGGCGCAAGGTGAAGCGCTGAAACTCGTCGCGCAGGCGGCGCGCGAAGTGCTGCCGGACGTCCAGCTGGACTACTCCGGCTCCTCGCGCGAATTCTTCCAGTCCAGCAGCGGCATCGCCTTCACGCTGGGCCTCGCACTGGTGTTCATCTTCCTGGTGCTGTCGGCGCAATTCGAGAGTTTCGTCGATCCGTTCATCATCATGCTCACCGTGCCCTTCGCCATGGCCGGTGCGTTTCTGGCGCTTTCACTGTCGGGCAACACCTGGAACATCTACAGCCAGGTCGGCATCGTCACCCTGGTCGGCCTGATCACCAAGCACGGCATCTTGATCGTCGAGTTCTCCAACCAGCTGCGCGAGGCCGGCCGCAGCCTGAATGACGCCGTGATCGAAGCCGCCACCCTGCGCCTGCGGCCGATCCTGATGACCACCGGCGCGATGGTACTGGGCGCCGTGCCGCTGGCCATCGCCGTCGGCGCCGGTGCCGAATCGCGACAGGCGATCGGCTGGGCCATCGTCGGCGGCCTGCTGGTCGGCACGTTGTTCACGCTGTTCGTGGTGCCAACGGTGTACACCTTGCTGGCACGGCCTCGCACGGCGACGCCCGCCTAAGCGGCCCGAAAAAACCGTCTAGGCGGGCATGACGATTACGGGCTCAGCCTGTAACCTAGCTGTCAGCGCGAGACTAAATCGCGTAAATAAAAAATCTCTGGAGAGGCAGTGTCAGGCACTGGCGAGAAGATTCTTCGCTTCGTCATCCCGCTGATCTATGCGCGGCGCTGGCTGACGTTCAGCGTGCTGATCGCCGTCACCGTGTTCCTGGCCTGGCATGGCTCGCGCCTGAAACCCGATGCCGGCTTCGAGAAACAGATCCCGCTCGACCACCCGTACATGAAGGTGTTCAAGGATTATGAGAAAGCGTTCGGCGGCGCCAACCTGATCTCGGTCGCCTTGATCCAGAAGCAAGGCACGATCTACAACGAAGCTTTCCTCGACCGGCTGAAGCAACTCACCGATGCCACCTTCTTCCTTCCCGGCGTCGACCGCACCCGCGTGTCGTCGCTGTTCACGCCGGACCTGACCTATCTCGAGATCGTCGAGGGCGGGCTCAACTTCGGCAACATCGTGCCGCGCAATTTCGCGCCAACGCCGGATGCGCTGGCACGCGTGCGCGAGAACGTGGGCAAGGCCGGCGTCATCGGCCGGTACGTCTCCGCCGACCAGCGCGGCGCGATGATCGTCGGCGAGCTGCTCGAGCATCACCCGGTCACCGGCGAAAAACTCGACTACCACCGTCTCGCCAATCAGCTCGAAGACCAGTTGCGCCAGCGCCTGCAGAACCCGCAGATGTACGAATACCGCCTCAAACAGGCGCGCGCACCGTATGAAGCAGGCGACGTGGTCTGGCGTGGCTACACCGATTACGGCTGGCGCCTGCGCTACCAGCGCTTTGAAGCACCCCGCGCCGACGGCGACGGCAACGCGATCGTCGTGCGCGGTGACGAAGTCGAGGTCACCCTGGCCGCCAACCCGGACCATGCGCCGCAGATCGATGTCCACATCATCGGCTTCGCAAAAGTCATCGGCGATGTCACGGATGCCAGCACCGAGGTCGTCGGCTATTTCTTCATCGCCATCCTGCTGATCTTTGGTCTGCTGTGGCTGTTCTGCGGTTCGTTCCGGCTTTCGCTGCTGCCGATGTCGGCGGCGCTGGTAGCGGTGATCTGGGAGCAAGGCCTGCTGCAGCTGTGCGGCTTCGGCCTTGACCCGTTCGCGATCCTGGTGCCGTTCCTGATCATGGCCATCGGCGTCTCGCATGGCGTGCAGTACATCAACGCCTGGGGCAACGAAGTCGCCGAGAACGGTCTTAGCGCTTTTGATGCCAGCGTCGAGACTTTCAGGCGCCTGTTTCTGCCCGGCACCGTCGCCATCGTCACCAACGTCATCGGCTTTGCCACGCTGGCCTTCATCCAGATCGAGATCGTGCAGGAGATGGCGATCAACGCCGCCCTGGGCATGGCGGCGGTCATCATCACCAACAAGGTAATGCTGCCGATCGTGCTGACCTGGGTCGGACTGCCGGACGTGGAGAAGTTCCGTCAGCGGCAGAAGACCCGTCAGGAAGCCGGCGACTGGCTGTGGGTGCGGATCGCCGCCATCACCGAAGCACGCTGGGCGCTGTTGACGCTGGCGCTGGCCACCGTCGCACTGGGCTGGGCGCTGCACATGTATCCGAAACTCACCATCGGCGATTCCCAGATCGGCGTGCCGGAACTGCGGCCGGACGGCCGCTACAACCGCGACTCGCTGGCGGTGGTGTCCAACTTCGCCATCGGTGTCGACGTGCTCAAGGTGATTGCCGAGACCGGCGAGTACGGATGTGTGAATCCAAAAGCGGTGGAAGCGATCGACCAATTCACCTGGCGCATGCAGAACCAGCCCGGCGTGCAGTCGGCGATCTCGATCAGCAGCGTGGCGCGCGAAGTGCGCGGCCTCTACAACGAAGGCGCGCCGAAATGGAAAGTGCTGCCGCGCAACGAGGCGGCGCTGTCGCAGCTGACCGGACGCATTCCCACCTCCGTCGGTCTGCAGAACCCGGACTGCTCGCGCATGCCGGTCTTCATCTTCACCCGCGACCACCGCGCAGAGACGCTGGCGGGCATCGTTGAAGCCGCGAAACGATTCAACGCCGAGGCAAAAAACAGCGGAGTGAACTTCGCGCTGGCGTCCGGCAACGCCGGCGTGATGGCGGCGACCAACGAGGAGATCAAGCGCACCGAACTGATCGTCATCATCTGGGTGCACCTGACGCTGCTGATCTTCGTCTGGATCTCGTTTCGCTCGCTGGCCAGCGTCATCTGCATCATCACACCGCTGGTGCTGTGCTCGCTGCTCACCTACGGCTTCATGGCCACGCTCGGCATCGGCATGAAGAGCGCGACGCTGCCGGTGGCCGCCTTCGGCGTCGGCATCGGCGTCGACGACGGCATCTATCTGTGGGGGGCGCTGATGCGCTACCTCGGCGAAGGCCGGACCATCCGCGAGTCGTTCCGTCTTGCCCTGCGCGCCGCCGGCAAGGCGACGACCTTCACCTCGCTCGCCCTGATCGTCAGCGTCGGCACCTGGCTGTTTTCCGGCCTGCAGTTCCAGGCCGACATGGGACTACTGCTGTTATTCATGTTCACCACCAACCTGTTCGGCGCCATCCTGATGATGCCGGCGCTGGGCTGGCTGTGTAATCTGGTCAGTCCGCTGAAACCCGGCGGCGGTTTGCTGGTCAAATGATGCGAAGGACACCCATGAGACTTTCACTTGCGATACTGGCTCTGCTCACAGCGCTGTCCGCGCACGCCAAAGTCACGCCTGAAGAGGCCGCCAAACTTGGCGCCGAGCTGACGCCCATCGGCGCCGAGAAAGCCGGTAACGCCGCCGGCACCATCCCGGCCTGGGACGGTGGCCTGCCGCAGAAGCCGATGAAACGTGGCGATAACCCGTTCGCGGATGACAAGCCGCTTTACACCATCACCGCGCAGAACCTCGAACAATACAAACCCCTGCTCACCGACGGGCACAAGGCGCTGTTCCGCACCTTTCCGGAATACAAGATGAATGTGTATCCGTCACGGCGTTCGGCCTCGTATCCATCGTGGTTCTACGAAGCAACAAAGAAGAACGCAACGGTGGTCGAACTGACCAACAACGGCTACGGTTTTTCCGGCGCGGCACAGGGCTATCCGTTCCCGATTCCGAAGAACGGCACCGAAGTGATGTGGAACCACATCATGCGTTACAACACCAAGGGTTATCGCGGCTACCTGAATGCCGCTGCGACCCAGGCCGATGGCAGCCATGTGGTCGAGCGCGAATATCTCGAGCTCACTTATATCTACAACAACCCCGAGACCAAGCTCGAAGAACTCAAGAACCAGAACCTGTACGTGCTGATCAAGACCGTGTCGCCACCGAACAAGGCCGGCGATGCCAACCTGATCCACCTGCCGATCGACCGCATCGCGCAGAACACCGACGTCTGGGTCTACAACCCCTCGCAGGGCCGCGTGCGGCGCATCGGCGAGGTCGGCTACGACAACCCGCTGTTCGACGGCCTGATGACGCACGACCAGATCGACATGTTCAACGGCCCGCTCGACCGCTACACCATCAAGCTGGTCGGCAAGAAAGAGATGCTGGTGCCGTACAACAGCTACAAGCTCTACGACGACAAGCTCAAGTACAAGGACATCGTCACCAAAGGCCACATCAACCAGGACCTCGCGCGCTACGAGCTGCACCGCGTCTGGGTGATCGAGGCGCAGGTGCGCCAGGGCTTCAGCCATCGTTACAAGCGCCGCACGTTCTATGTCGACGAGGATTCCTGGATCACCCTCGCCCAGGACATCTACGACGAGCGCGACCAGTTCTGGCGCACGGCGGAGTCGCATCTGATCAATTTCGCTGAAGTGCCGGTGGTCACCAACGGCGTGCAGGTGCACTACGACCTGCAATCGCGGCGTTACGTCATCATCAACATGACCAACGAAGAAAAGAACCAGATCGAATACGACTACGTGAAAAAGCCCAGCTACTACACACCGCAGCAGTTACAGAAGTTCGGCTCGACGCGATAAACCAATGGCAGCCTGGTTCATTACCGGCGGCTCCGGCTTTGTCGGCCGCCATCTGATCAAAACACTGATTGCGCGCGGCGAGTCGGTGCGCGCCCTCGCCCGCAGCGAATCCAGCCAGGCCATCGTGCGCAAGCTCGGCGCCACAGTCGTCGCCGGCGATCTCGACTCCATCGAAGCCATGATGCAAGGCATGAATGGTTGCGATTTCGTCGTCCACGCCGCCGCCGAGGTGCAGGAATGGGGACCGCGTGATCGCTACCAGCGCGTCAACGTCGATGGCACCCGCAACGTCATTGACGCCGCACGCCGCGCCAAAGTGAAGCGGCTGGTGCATATCGGCACAGAAGCCCCATTCGCCCGTGGCAAACCCATCGTCAACATCGACGAATCCGTACCGCTGCCCGAAACACCTCTGCCGCGATATCCGGCGACCAAGGCCGCCGCTGAAAAACTGGTGCGCGCCGCCAATGGCGGTGGCTTGGAAACGGTGGTCGTGCGCCCGCGCCTGATCTGGGGCCCCGACGACACCTCGATTCTGCCGCAACTGGTCGCCGCGGTGAAAGACGGCCGATTCATGTGGATTAATGGTGGTCGCGCGCTGACCTCCACCTGCCACGTCGCCAACGTCTGCGCTGGCGCCATCAGCGCCGCGTATCGCGGCAAGGCCGGCGAAGCCTATTTCCTCACCGACGGCGCACCGGTGAGCGTCCGCGAATTTCTGACCGCGTATATCAAGTCCGGCGGTGTGGATCCGCCGGATAAATCGCTGCCTTACGGACTGGTCTGGGTTTTTGCTTCCATCGCCGAATTCCTCTGGGACAGGCTGCTGCCCGGTAAACCGCCAGTGACGCGCATGGCCATCGCCCTGATCGGCCGTGAGGTGACGGTGAACGATGCCAAAGCGCGACGTGAGATGGCTTACGACAATGTCATCAGCCGCGCGGATGGATTGAAGGCCCTGCTCGCCGCCTAGGCCGGACGATGCGCGTGGCCCTGAATCTTTTGTTCTTCGCCGCGCTGATTTATGTCTCGCTCTGCGCCCTGCTTTATTTCGCTCAACGTTCGCTGCTGTATTTCCCAACGCCGGCAGTCAGTCTTCCGGGAGCAACTCCTGTCGCGCTGACGACCGAAGGCGCAACGCTACGGCTCTGGACCCGGCCCACTGACGGCGACGATGCGTTGATTTATTTTGGTGGCAACGCCGAGGATGTCGCCGCAAGCTTCGAGGACTTCGCCGCGGCGCTGCCGCGACATGCGCTGTATTTCGTCAACTACCGCAGCTATGGCGGCAGCACCGGCACACCTTCGGAAGAAGCGTTGTTTGCCGACGCTCTCGCCGTCTACGACCATGTGCAGGCCCGCCACCCGAATATTGCCGTCGCAGGACGCAGCCTTGGCAGCGGAGTGGCGGCTTATCTGGCCTCTAAAAGAAAAGTGCAGCGCCTGGTGCTGGTGACGCCTTACGACAGCATCGTGAATGTCGCCCGCAAGCGTTTTCCCGTGTTTCCGGTCTCGCTGATCCTGACTGACAAATTCGATTCCGCTTCACGGGTCCCCGACATTTCCGCCCCAACGCTGGCGATTGTCGCGGAGCGCGACGAGGTGATTCCGCGCAGGAATTCAGACGCATTGATTGCGCGGTTTCCAAAAATCCGGATCACGGTCGAAGTCATTCCCGGCGCAACGCACAACGAACTCGGGCCAACGTATCCCGCGCTGATCAGCCGGTTTTGCAACACCAATTAATGACGTTAATTGCGCCGCAGGTTTGCCCGTTTGTGACGAGCTTGTCGAACCATGAACGGGGAGCGTCCGCGCACCCTTCGACAAACCTGCCCTGAGCCCAGTCGAAGGGCGCAGGGCGGATGGGGCCTTTACTTTGACGCTTTGGAGGCCTCAAAGGGGTGGAATGCACCACCGAATTCAAAGCGATGCGGCAATGAGTACGCCGGTAGAATTAGTCTCATGGCCGACGTTACCGCATCTTCTCGCGTCCTGACGCCCACACTCATGTCCGGGGATGACATCAGGCTTCGGTTGCTTAGCTTCAATATTCACGTCGGGCTGGATTCGCGGCATCCGATTCATTACCTCACAAACGCGTGGCGGCATGCGCTGCCAGGCCCCGGTAGCCGCGCCCACCTGGACCGGATTGCCGAAGTGATGCAGGGCTATGATTTCGTCGCAGTTCAGGAAGCCGATGCCGGCAGCCTGCGAACACGCCAAGTTAATCTGCTCGAATATCTGGCGAAGCGTGCGGGTTATTCGTACTGGGGCCACTCGATCACACGCAACCTGCCGCCATTCGCGCGTCACAGCCTTGGCTACTTGAGTCGTTTCGAACCGAATAACGTTGTAGAGCATGTGCTGCCCTCGTCGATACCCGGCCGCCGCGCGGTGACGCTGAATCTCGGGCCAACCGCCGGGGGACTGCACCTGATGGTCACGCATCTTTCGCTGGGTCGCGGCTCGCGCCAGCGTCAACTGGATTTTTTGAGTGCGCGTGTTCCTGCCGGCGGCCCAGTAGTCCTGCTCGGCGATCTCAACTGTGAGCCCGAAATACTGCGTCGTCACGAAGGGTTGAAGCGCAGTGGACTATGGCTACCGGACTCGAATCCGGCCACGTTTCCGAGCTGGAAGCCACGCCAGCGCCTTGACCATGTTTTGGTCACGCCTCATGTCGACATCCACCGCGTGGAGGCATTGACTGATGTGTTGTCGGATCACTTGCCGCTGGCGATTGATATCGGGATTCGCAGTCGATGATTTCGACCGAATCTCTGATCGCGGTGTTGTATGCAGGAATCGCGCTTACCGCCGCCAGTCATGCCTTGTTGAACAAGCGCGATCCACACTCAGCTTGGGGCTGGATTGCCGTGTGCTGGCTTTTTCCTATCGGGGGGGCACTGTTCTATTACTGGTTCGGTATCAACCGCATTCATCATCGTGCGGTGCGCCGTCTGGGCCGGGCGTCTGCAACGCATGGCCGCGCTGCCAATGCGCCGCCAGTCCTGCTGCCGGACGTGCCGGGCGCACACGCCACCGAATTGCAGGAACTGGTGCGCATTGGTGAAGCCTTAACCGGCCTGCCGCTCCTTGCAGGAAACTCCATCGAACCGCTGCTCAATGGCGAGCAGGCATATCCGGCAATGCTGGACGCGATCAATCATGCACGTCAATCGGTGTACCTCTCGACCTACATTTACCTTGACGATGCCATCGGACAGCGCTTCGCCGCAGCACTGAGTGTCGCGCAGTCGCGTGGCGTCGAAGTGCGGGTACTGTTGGATGGCGTCGCGGACGCTCTGGACCGGCCGCGTCCGAGCGCCTTGCTCAAACGTCACGGCCTGCGTTACGCACTTTTCCTGCCGCCTCTCTGGTGGCCGCTCATGGCTCACGTCAACCTGCGCAATCACCGAAAACTGATGGTCGTTGACGGTGAAACCGGATTCACAGGCGGCATGAACATCACCGATCAGCATTGCCTCTCTGGACATGGTGGGGCGCGGGTGTCGGATGTTCAGTTCCGCATACGCGGCGCCGTCGTGCGACAGATGGAGAATGCGTTTCTCCAAGATTGGCGGCTGGCCTCCGGTGAAAGCCGGGCCTTGACGGCTGCAAACCTCCAGGATGAAGGCAAGGCCTTCGCTCGGGTCATCTCCGATGGGCCCAACGAAGAACTCGACAAGTTGATGATGATCTTGCTGAGCGCGCTGGCCACTGCGCATCAACGGGTCTGGGTCATGACGCCATATTTCCTGCCGCCATCACCGCTCGATGGCGCACTGAAAGCTGCTGCGCTGCGCGGCGTAGAAGTACGCATTTTTCTGCCGCAACGCAGTGATCAACCCTGGATTGACTGGGCGACACGCCATTCTTTGCAATACCTGCTGATGCGGCAGATTCAGGTGTACTACCAGCCGCCGCCCTTTGTGCATAGCAAGCTGCTGCTGGTGGACGATTATTACGTTCAGTTTGGCTCTGCCAATATGGACACGCGCAGTCTGCGCCTGAATTTCGAGCTGGTGATGGAAGCCTATGACCACGGACTTGCCCGGCGATTGGCCTCACACTTCGAATCCGCGCGCACCGTTGCGCATCAATTATCGCCAGGGGAAATCGAACGGCGCTCGCTAGCGATCCGCTTGCGTGATGCGCTGTGCTGGCTGTTATCGCCCTATCTGTGATTGGACCCGGGGCTTGATCTTGAATATTCAGAGTGCCCGTCGTCGGGCAGACCTGTAGACAAGACTTCGTGGAGCAGAGGCTTCCGACCATTCAACCCGTTCAATAGGGCCATGTTTTACCGCGCTTGAAGGACAGACATTATGTCGGACACCAGCGTTGCAATAGTCTCAAACAAAGCTGCGTTGAGAACGGGCCACTTTGACCTCTGGTGCGCGCTCAAGTACTAAATAGGTTCTTACTTCTTAAAAACCTACCCCGGAGACCCCATGAAATTGATGGAAGCCTTGAATCAACGACGCGCGGTGCGTGCGTTTCTGCCCGAGTCGGTGCAGCGCGCCGTACTTCAGGAACTGGTTGACGCGGCCTGCCTAGCGCCGAGCCACATGAATATGCAGCCGTGGTCATTTGCGGTGGTGGCCGACCCTGGCGCCGTGGCCCGCCTCGGCCGGCAGGCCACGGCGTCTGAGCGCAAGTCCATGGATAGAGGCGCCTTGTATTACATGTCGCAGGACATCCAAAGCCCCGAGTTTGACGTGTTCTACAAAGCACCGGCGCTGATTGTGGTTTGCGCTACTCAGCCTGGAAATCTGGCCGATATGGACTGCGCTATGGCAGCCTACAGTTTGATGCTGGCGGCTACCACCATGGGGCTGGGTACCTGTTGGGTAAATTTTGCCCAGCCGTGGCTGGCATCGCCCGAAGGCCGGCAGCAACTCGGTCTGGACGCGGACGAACGGCCGGTCGCACCGATCATTGTGGGCGGGCCCGCAGGAGCCCCACTATCACCGGGGCGGTTCAAGCCGCGCATGCACTGGGTTGGCGGCTAGCGAGCCGGGATCGATCTACTCCGCTGTGGACGATACGACTGCCACTGGAGGACAGACTCAATTTACATGACTCGACTGCGGCTACTGTTCGGCAGAGTGGCTCAGTGAAAAATCCAGCCCGCGAACAATCCCAAGCCGACGGTTAGATACCCAGGCAGCACGCGCGATGCCAACTCGCGCCCACCGATAGTGAGTACCACCAGAAACTTTAGGAAAAGATTTGCGCCATAAGCCACGGCAATCGCAGTGCCGACCTGGGCCGCCGTGAGTTGTTCCAAGCTGAACATCTTCAAGGTTGAGAGGCTGATGGCGTCCATATCGGTCAGTCCCGAAACGACGGCCACCGTGTAAACGCCGGAGGCGCCCGCCAGATCATTGAGCCACGCCGTGGCAACGAGCACGATTGCAAACACCACTCCAAAGCCGACCGCGACATGCAATTCGGCGGGGTTTGTGATGGTTGGCGGAGTCGTTACATGTCTGAGCTTCATCTTCAGCCATTCGCGCACCGCGACCAGTGTTCCGGCGAGCAGTCCGATTGCGAATAGGGGCAGAAGCTGCGGCAATATTTTCGGTGCGATTACGCCGGCAATGAGCGACAGCCTGATCAGCACGGCCAGATTCGCCAGCAGGATCACGACGGTCGCAATGCCGATAGGCGCAACGCCAGAACGGTGCTGGCGCGAATAAACCAACGTCGTGGCGGTGCTGGAAACGGCGCCTCCCAGCAACCCCACCAGGATGATGCCTTGACGTTCTCCGATATGACGCAGGGCAACGTAGCCGGACAAGCTCAAGCCCGAGACCAATACCACCATCAACAAAATCTCGTAGGGATTCAGCGCGCCGTAGGGACCGTAGCCCTTGTCAGGTAGCAGAGGCAGCACCACAAAAGTAATGGCCGAGAATTGCAGTAGCGACACCAAGTCCTGCCGCGACAAACGTTGCGATAGCCCGTGCAGTTCCGGCTTGAAGTACAGCAGCGCGGTCACCAACAGGGCCAGCACCACGCTCAAATAGGTGAAGCCAAACCAGATCAGAGCACCGAGCAGGTAACAAACCAGCAGCGCGGTAGTCGTCGTTGTACCGGGATCTTCCGGCGCTTCCTTCGATGACCAGTGAGACGCGATCATCATGCCACCCAGCACAAAAATGCCGGCGGCCAGAATCCAACCGGAACCGATCTTGTCCGTCAGCAGCGCCGAGAGCGTCCCGAACAGGGCGGTCAGCGCGAACGTACGCAAGCCGGCTTTACTATTGCTGTGACGTTCGCGCTCCAGCCCGATCAGCAGGCCCAAGGCGAGGCTAGTGGCAAATACGTAAGCCAGGCGGAAGTCGGCCAATGTTGCTGCGCTTTCAATCGGTGTCATGGCAGCATCATGCTCCCGGAGCGCCCGTAAGACATTGAGCTACGTCAATGTTAGCTTCGAGAATGTTCCCGACGCGGCGATGCACCGCCCATAAGAGGAGTAATTGTGAAATCACCGAAACACCTCTCGCCCATCTCAAAGAGCGACTATCGCGACGAGCTTCATCAACTGCAGATTGAGCTGGTCAAGCTTCATCGAGACGTGATTGCGCGGGGACGCAAGGTTCTGGTCATTTTCGAAGGGCGCGATGCGGCGGGCAAAGACGGCGTTATCAAACGCATTGCCGAACATCTGAGCCCGCGCGAGGTCCGTGTCGTTGCACTGGGCAAGCCCAGTGACCGTGAAGAAACTCAATGGTATTTCCAGCGCTTCGTGCCCTATCTGCCGGCCGCTGGTGAGATCGTGCTGTCCAACCGCAGCTGGTACAACCGCGCCGGCGTCGAACGCGTGATGGGTTTTTGCACGCCTGCCGAGTGCGATGCGTTCCTTGAGGCCGTGCCGCGCTTCGAGCACATGCTGATCAAAGCCGGGGTCGAGCTGTTCAAGTACTACCTGGACATCAGTCGCAGCGAGCAGGCCCGACGGCTACGCGATCGCCGCCGCGATCCGCTCAAGCAATGGAAAATGAGCCGCATCGATGCAGCGGCGCTCGGACACTGGAAAGACTACTCGACAGCACGCAACGTCATGTTGAAATCAACGCATCACGCGGAGGCGCCATGGCTCGTCGTTCGTGCGGACGACAAACGCCACGCCAGGTTGAACGTGATTCGGGACTTGCTGGGACGGATTAAATACCCGGCGTCCGGATCACGACGATTGCGCCCGGACCGGCGGGTTGTTCAAGTGTTTCGCAGTCCAATGGTCAAGGACGGCTGGCTGGCGCGCTGACCTCACTTGATGCCGAGTTCAAGTCGGTTGTGATGCTTCGCCGAGGAAATCTGCTTCCAGCGAGGGCGCAGGATAATTAAAATTCACCGGCCCCTTTTCCGACCCCGTCAGAAACTGCTGCACGTATTCCGATGGCGAACCGTGGATGGCCTCCGACGCGCCGTGATCCATGACGCGCCGATCAGCAATCACATAAACATCGTTCGAAATGGCAAGCGCTTCTTCGACACTATGGGAAACCACAACGCTGGTCAGCTCGAGCGCATCGTTGAGCTTTCGGATCAGACGCTGGAGTACCCCAAGAGTGATGGGGTCTTGTCCTGCGAAGGGCTCGTCATACATGACCAGATCGGGATCGAGCGCGATGGCACGCGCGAGCGCCACGCGCCGAGCCATGCCACCGGACAGTTCTTCCGGAAACAGTTTTTCCGTTCCGCGCAGGCCGACCACATGCAGCTTCATCACCACGATGTCGTGAATCATGGACTCCGGCAGCGATGTGTGTTCCCTTAATGGGAAAGCAATGTTTTCAAAGACATTCAGGTCGCTGAGCAGCGCCTGCGCCTGAAACTGCATACCCATGCGCTTGCGCAGTTCGAACAGGTCCGCGCGTCGCAGGCGGTGTACGTCAGTGCCGTCGAATTCCACCGTGCCGGCAGAGGGACGCAATTGCCCGCCGATGATGTGTAACAAAGTGGTCTTGCCACAGCCGGAGGGACCCACAATCGCTGTAATGCGGCCGCAGCGAATATCGAGATCTACGTTTTCCAGAATCGTGCGAGAGCCATAACTAAAGCTGAGTCCGCGGATGCGGACCAAGCTGTCTTGGGGATCAGCGCTCGTTGGGCTCATGCGGTAAGCATGCCACGCCTTCGGCGCGCGCCGCCGCACAGACCATGACACGCCGGTGAACGTATATCGTGATGCGCTTCATCGCGCGTCATACTTGGAGCACGTTTCAGAAAACTCAATGAACGAGATGAAAATGAGCGCGCCGGCACTGAAGGACCCCGTGTGCGGGATGACGGTGACAGCCCTATCACCGCACATGTTTCAGCACGAAGGCAACCCGGTCTTTTTTTGCAGTGCAGGTTGCAAGACCAAATTCGCGGCCGATCCGGCCAGATATCTCATTGCTCATGCTGAGCCTGCTGTTCCGACACCGGCGGTCGCGGGGGCCATTTACACCTGCCCGATGCATCCCGAGGTTCGGCAGAACCACCCAGGGGCCTGCCCTAAATGCGGCATGGCGCTGGAACCCGAACTGCCCAGCCTCGACGAAGGCGAGAGCCCCGAACTGCGGGACTTCAAGCGGCGATTTATCTGGACCCTGCCGCTGACGGTGATCGTTACGGTGCTGGCAATGCTTGGTCACCGTCTGCAATGGTTCGAGATGGCGACGCAGAGCTGGATTGAACTCGCGCTCTCGTTACCCATCGTGCTGTGGGCGGGCGGGCCGTTCTTTGTGCGCGGCGCGCAGTCAATCGTCAACCGCAGCCCGAACATGTGGACGCTGATTGGATTAGGCACCGCCGCGGCCTTCGTCTACAGCGTCGTCGCCACGGTAGCGCCGGGCGTATTTCCCGCATCGTTCGTCGCCATGGGCCGGGTGTCTGTCTACTTCGAAGCGGCTGCAGTGATTATCTCGCTGACCCTGCTCGGCCAGATTCTTGAACTGAAAGCACGTTCGCAGACCTCGGCCGCAATAAAGTCCTTGCTGGGACTTGCGCCGAAGACGGCGCGCCGGATCAATGCCGACGGCGCCGAGGAGGACGTTCCGCTCACCCACGTCCATGTCGGCGACGAGTTGCGTGTGCGGCCCGGAGAGAAAGTGCCGGTGGACGGCATCGTGGTCGAGGGTGGCAGCGCAGTGGATGAATCCATGCTCACCGGCGAACCGATGCCCGTGACCAAGCGCGCAGGCGACAAGCTGATCGGCGCCACGCTGAACACCAGCGGTGCGCTGGTGATGCGCGCCGAAAAGGTGGGCTCGCAGACGGTGCTGGCCAGCATCGTGCAGATGGTCATGCAGGCGCAGCGGTCCAGGGCGCCGATGCAGCGCATGGCGGATCTGGTCGCTGGCTATTTCGTGGTCACCGTCGTCGGCATCGCGCTGCTGACCTGCTTCGGCTGGGGATTTTTTGGACCTCAGCCGAGCTGGGTTTACGGCCTGATCAACGCCGTGGCGGTGCTGATCATTGCCTGCCCTTGTGCGCTGGGTCTGGCGACGCCGATGTCGATCATGGTCGCCACCGGCAAAGCCGCGACCCAGGGCGTGCTGTTCCGTGATGCAGCGGCAATCGAAAACTTGCGCAGGGTGGACACGCTGATTGTGGACAAGACCGGAACGCTGACCGTAGGCAAACCGCGATTCGATCGCGCCGTGGCGTCTTCAGGCTATACCGAGGATGAGGTGCTTCGGCTGGCCGCGAGTCTCGATCAGGGCAGCGAGCATCCGCTGGCTGCTGCCATCGTCAGCGCGGCGCGTGAGCGCAAACTGGCGCTCGACAAGGCTGAGGGTTTTGAATCCAGTACCGGGATTGGCGTGCGCGGCAGTATCGGCGGCAAGGCGCTGGCCCTGGGCAATACCGCACTGATGGCTCAGCTCAAGGTGCCGGTCGAATCGCTCAGATCGCAGGCTGAAGCGCTGCGGGTCGGAGGTGCGAGCGTCATGTTCCTCGCCGTCAACGGTCGGCCGGCGGGTTTGCTCGCCGTGTCCGACCCGGTCAAGCCCAGCACTCTCGAAGCGCTGACGACTCTGAAGTCGTTGGGCCTGCGCGTGATCATGGCCACGGGTGATGGCCTGACCACGGCGAAATCGGTCGCGGCCCAATTGGGCATTGACGAAGTTCACGGTGAGGTCAAGCCCGCCGACAAACTGGCGCTGGTGGAAAAACTGCAGCGCGAGGGCCGCATCGTGGCGATGGCCGGTGATGGCATCAACGACGCACCGGCGCTAGCCAAGGCGGATGTCGGCGTGGCGATGGGCACCGGCACCGACGTCGCGATGAATAGTGCGCAGGTGACGCTGGTCAAGGGTGATCTGCGCGGCATCGCTCAGGCGCGGGCCATTTCGGAGGGTACCGTCGCCAACATGAAACAGAACCTCGGCTTTGCCTTCGTCTACAACGCGCTCGGCGTACCGCTGGCCGCCGGCGTGCTGTATCCCTTCACCGGCTGGCTGCTGTCGCCGATGATCGCGGCACTGGCCATGAGTCTGAGTTCGGTGTCGGTCATTACCAATGCGCTGCGTCTACACCGGACCGGACGTCCCGATGCGGACAGCAGGCCAGGAAATCCTGCGGCCGCCCGCCGGAGTACGACGTAATGAACGTAAGCAAGACACGTCCATTCCATCGCGGAACGACCCAGGGCGTCGTCGGCGTGCCAGCCGTGACGGATGCGTTTGGTCTTCCAGTTCTGGATGAAATGGTCCCCGTTTCGCCCGTTGCAATGCGGCTGGTGTCGGACGGAATAAAAACGCTTTGGGCGCGGATCGTGGCCGCGAACCCGCAGGCCGACACGCGCCCCTTGTTGCTCAGTTACGACGTTCATCCAAGCCCCGATGGCCCCGTGTTGATCGAGGTCAATACCAATGCCGGTGGCGTACTCACCGCCATGCGCGCGGCGCGCATGGGCAATGAATGTTGTGCGGACTGGGAGCAAGGCCTTCTGGAAGCACGTCTGCTCGCGCTGTTTCGCCACGACCTGCTCGGTCCCGATCCGAAAAAAGCCGGTGTCGTTGCGATTGTCGACGATCAACTGATGTCGCAGCCGTTGCTCGCCGAGATGATGGCCCTGGCAGGCCTCCTCCGACCCCATGCCGAAGACGTACGGGTGATCGATGCCGCTGAATTGAAATACAGCGACGGCCGCCTGCGACATGAGGGCAAGCCGCTCGACCGCGTGTATTGGCGCAGCACGGATTTCCTATTGAGCGAACCGCAGCACGAACCCGTCCGCCGCGCAGTTCTGGAAGGGACCACAATTCTTGCGCCCTCCGCTGAAGCCTATGTGGCCATCGCCGACAAGCGCCGCATGGTCGAGTGGTCAAAAGCGCCGGAACTGGCGCGGGATGAAGCCGCGGGACTTTCGTTTCGCGTCGCCGAAACATTGCCCATGAACCAGCGAACCGTGGAAGCGTGGTACGCCGACCGCAGCGACTGGGTGTTCAAACCGGTCTCCGGTTTTGCCAGCCGCGGCGTTTACGTGGGCAAAAGCATCAGCCGCAAGAAGCTGACCGAACTGCCGGTCGACGCGTATCTCGCTCAACGTTATGCGCCCCATCCGGTGATTGATCGCGATGGCAAGGAATGGAAGTACGACATTCGCTTTTTCGCGGACCGCGGTCAGATCATCGGCGCCGCCGCACGCGTGTTCCATGGCCAGGTCGTCGGCATGCGCGAACCCGGAAGCGGGTTTGCACCGATACGCGTGGACGAGACCTGCTGCCTGATTGGCGCGCTCGCCGCTGCGCGAGGCAAGCCACCCAACGCTGGCACACGCATGCCCGCATCGAGTCGCGACGGACCAACTGATCTATAACGGTGGATGGCCGCCTCTGGCACTTTGCGGCATTCACCCGATTAAACCGCAAGCCCGCTTCGGATTGTGGATTCAAGCGGTCATTGCGACCGAGGCGACTGTTCGACCGTTACGAATGTATTGCCGGCAGCTTCAGAAAATGCTGGCGGTAGTAGCGCAACTCCTCGACCGAATCGCGGATATCGTCGAGCGCGAGATGTCTGGATTCCTTGTTGAACCCTTTCGCGATCTCCGGCGCCCAGCGCAGGCACAGCTCCTTGACCGTGCTGACGTCGAGGTTGCGGTAGTGGAAATGTTTTTCCAGTGACGGCATCCAGCGCGCGAGGAAGCGACGGTCCTGGCAGATGGAGTTGCCGGCCATCGGTGACTTTCTGGCGGGCACCCACTGGGCGAGGAACTCAAGGGTCTGACGCTCGGCTTCTGCATCGGTAACGGTGCTTTTGCGGACGCGCTGCGTCAGACCGGACTTGCCATGCTGGGTGGTGTTCCACTCGTCCATCGCCGCCAGCTCGCTATCGGACTGGTGGATCGCCAGCACCGGCCCTTCGGCAAGTGTGTTGAGCTGGCTGTCGGTGACCAGCGTCGCGATCTCGATGATGCGGTGACGTTCCGGCACCAGTCCGGTCATCTCCAGATCGATCCAGATCAGGTTGCGGGCGTCGGCGGTCATGGCGCGTCCGCGTCCGGTCGGCGGTTTATTTTGCGTTGGCTTTGGCGACCAGCGCGTCGATCTCGGCCTTTGCGGCCAGCGCCGCCTTCTGGTGCGCCTGCGCCAGATCGCCGTGTTCCTTGACGTATTTGACGATGCAGTTCTTGTAGGCGCCGAATTCACGCTCAAAGCGCTTGCTCTCTTCCATGTCGGCCGCGCGGCCCAGCACCTTGGGTTTCTTGCAGGTGTGCGGAGTCACTGTGTCGGCGGCCCATGCGTTGGCGGAAAACAGGGTGATCAGCAACGCGGATAGCAGGTATTTCATGACGACGGTCTCGGCTATTTGAGTGAGTAACGGATCGGGATGCTGAATTCCCAGCGGTCCTGGTTGCCCATCTCGGGCGGCACCGGCGGGAATCCTTTGACGCGCTTGATCAGCGCGACGGTTTCCTGGTCCAGCGAACGGATGCGCGACGGTTTGTCGATGCGGAAGCCCAGCACCGTACCCTGCTTGTTGATGATGAACCACAGCAGCACGTCGCCCGTCTCGCCATTGAGATACGCCTCACGCGGATAGCGCTTGGCTTTTTCGAGGATGCCGCGCACCAGCGCCAGATAGCTGGGGTTGACTGAAGGCTGTGCCTGCTCCTTTTTTTCTTCCTTCTTTTCTTCTTTTTTCTTCGGCTTTTCCTTGATCTTCTCAATGATGAAGTGCGGATAAGTCGACAGGGTTTCAATCACTTCGGGAATCTTGAAGTCCTTCTTCGGCGGCGGCGGGATGAAGGCGTCCATGTTGATCGCCATCGCGCCCATCTGGTCGGCCGGCGGCGGCAGGCCGCCGCCGAAAATCGCCTGGAAGGCGAAGAACAGCACGACGAAGAGGTGCAGCCCGAACGAGCCGGCCATGCCGAAGCGCTCGCTCGGCATCTCGTCCACGTACTGGATCGCGCGCGCAACGTGCTTCTGCGTCAGCACGCGCTGCACATGCGGCTGCAGCCAGATCAGGACCGTCTGCTTCAGCGCCTCGGCGCGCTGCCGCAGTTCGGCAATTTTTTCCTGCATGTGGCTACTCCGGCGTCTGCGCCATCAAGGACACGTTCGCCAGACCCGCCTTGCCGATGGTGGCAAGCAGCCCGAGCACGTCGGAGTACTTGTTGTTCTTGTCGCCCTGCACGTAGACCATGGTCTCAGGGTCGTCGCTGGCGATCTGCTGCAAGCGCGGCAATACCTGGTCGGCCGGCACTGGATCGGTACCGATGAAGAACTGGCCGGTCTTGTCCACGCCGACGATCAGCGGCTCCTTCGGCTTGCCGGCTTCCTCGGCGCGCACTTTCGGTAGTTCCAGCGGCAGCTTCTGCATCATCAGCGGGGCGGTGATCATGAAGATGATCAGCAGCACCAGCATGACGTCCACCAGCGGGGTGACGTTGATGTCCGAGATCGGCGGTGCGTCGTCTCCGTCACCGGAGCCGTGCCCTACTCCCATGCTCATGGCTTAGGCCTTCGCCGGCATGCGCTTGGCCAAGCGTCCGGCGTAGGTTCCGATGACCGTCTGCAGGCGACCGTTATAGCGGCCGAGCTCGGTGGCGATCTTGTTGTAGGCCATCACCGCGGGAATCGCGGCGGCCAGACCGATGCCGGTGGCGATCAGCGCTTCGGCGATGCCGGGCGCGACCACCGCGAGGCTGGTGTCGTGCGAGGCACCGATCGAGATGAAGCTGTTCATGATGCCCCACACCGTGCCGAACAGGCCGATGAACGGGCCGGCCGAACCGACGGTGGCGAGGAACGGCGTGTCCTTCTGCAGGCGGCGCATTTCGCTCGACAGCTGCAGGCGCATGGCGCGCTCGACGCGGTCGCGCACTTCGTGCAGCGCCTCGTGCGTGTGGTCGCCCGAGCCGTCGAGCCATTCGGCATTGCCGGCGGCAATGATCGCCTGCAACGGATGGCCTTCTTCGTCGCGGAACTTGAGCATCTGGTCGACGCTGAGGCGGCCGAGCGACTCTTCCAGCCGGGTCACGGCCTTGATCGCCGCGATGATTTCCTTGCCCTTCTCGAACATCAGCTTCCAGCACCAGACCGAGAATCCGACCAGCAGCAGCATGACGAACTTCACCACCGGGTCGGCGTTGAGCACCAGATGCTTGATCGAAAGATTCGGCGCTTCCAGTACGTTGGCGGCATCCGTGGCGGCAACGGCAGTATCAGCGGCAACCAGGATCAGGGACGAGAACAGTTCCACAATTCACCTCGATTTTTCGCCCGATGCGGGCGGAACAGTTTAGTTATTCCCGGATTCGGGCCGGGCGTATGGGGTTATTATAAAACGAACAAGCCAGAATCGTGCCGACCATGTCCGAACTTGCAAAAAAACGCTGCATCCCCTGCGAAGGGGGCGTCAAACCACTTGACACCGCCCAGGCCACGCAGCTGCTGAAGCAGCTTTCGCCCGACTGGAAGCTGGTCAAGGACGGCACCGCGATCGAGGCCACGTTCAACTTCAAGAACTACTACCAGACCACGGCGTTTGTGAACGCGGCGGCTTACGTGGCGCATCGCGAGGATCATCACCCGGACATCGCCTTCGGCTACAAGACCTGCACGGTGACCTACTGGACGCACGCCTCGAACGGGCTGACCGAGAACGACTTCATCTGTGCGGCGAAGACCGACGAACTGCTGAAATAAACACAACGTCATTCCCGCGAAGGCGGGAATCCAGCGAAAGACTGTTCCGCCTAAAGGCGGGTTACTTCTTTGGCGCAAAGAAGTAACCAAGAAACATTCGCTCCGCTGCGCCGACAGCCCCTTTCGCTTCTGGCTCGTTCGGGGTACCGCGCAAACGCGGCATCCATACCGCGCCGCGCTCGGCGAACCTCCTGTTCGCCGCCCTCCTCACTCACAGCGAAGCTCAAGGCGGCGCAGAGTCGCTAGAGAATCTAAAGCTCTCACTTCCACCGTCTTTTGATGTTGAGCGCCGTTTGCGCCGCCGAGCATCGCAACGAATGAAGCGTGGAGCCGGCATGGATACCGGCTCAGCACCAGCGGGACATGGATGTTCCGTTGGTGCGTCAGCTTCATTCGTGAGAAGCGCAGGAATCTTCTAGGCGCATCAGGCGCACAGCGCTTTTTGGTGACTTTTTGTCGCGTCTGACAAAAAGTTACCCGGCCTTTAGGCCGGAATGACTTTTGAAGCTACCCGCGCTTTAGTGCGGAACTGTCTTTTAGACCGGCAATCGCCCGCTGAGGGCGTGCGACAGCGTGCCGCCATCCACATATTCCAGCTCACCGCCCATCGGCACGCCATGGGCGATGCGGCTGACCTTGACGCCGCGCGCCTTGGCGATCTCGGCGACGTAGTACGCCGTCGCCTCGCCCTCGACCGTCGGGTTAGTGGCGACAATCAGTTCCTTGACCTCGCCGCTGGCGAGTTGCGTGGTCAGCAGATCCAGACCCAGTTCCTTGGGGCCGATGCCGTCGATTGGCGACAAGCGCCCCATCAGCACGAAATAACGGCCGCGGTAGCTGGTGTGCGTGTCGATCGCCATCAGGTCTGCCGGTGACTCGACCACGCATAACTGCCCGGTGGCGCTGCGCGCCGGCGAGCAGAGATTGCAGTGCGGCGGCTCGCAGAACATGCGCGACTTTTCGCAACGGCCGATGCCGCTGAGCGCTTCGGTCAGCGACTGGCTGATCGCCGCTGCGCCCTCGCGGTCGCGCTGCAGCAAGTGAAACGCCATGCGCTGAGCGGATTTGGGGCCGACACCCGGCAGACGCCGCAAGGCGTCCATCAGCCTGGCCAGCCGCGGCGAATATGAAGTCACAACCCCAGATTCATTCCGGGCGGGATAGGAAGTCCGCCGGTGATGCCGGACATTTTTTCCTTCTTCGCGGTTTCGAGTTTCTGCGCAGCGTCGTTGATCGCCGCAGCAACCAGGTCCTCGAGGAATTCCCTGTCTTCCTTGAGCGCATCCGAGGCGATGGTCACCTTGCGCGCCTGATGGGCGCCCGTCAGCAGCACCTTGACCAGTCCGGCACCGGACTGGCCTTCGACTTCCATGCGCGCGATTTCATCCTGCGCACGCTTGAGATTTTCCTGCACCTGCTGGGCCTGACGCATCAGGTTACCCAGGGCGCCTTTCATATTGGGGTTCATGGATTCTCTAAGGGTTCGATGGGTTGAATGGAGCCGGGGCGCACGGTGGCGCCGAATTTTGATTTGAGCGCGTTGACCACGGGGTCGTTCTCGATCGACTCTTCAGCCGCCTGCTGACGTGCGGATTTTTTCCTGGCGTCGAGCTGTGCCGGAGTCGGGGTCGGCGCGCCGATCTCGATCTTCAGGCGCTGGTTCTTGGCGCGGTAGCGCACCAGCGCGCGCTCAATGTCTTCGCGACGTTCATCGTTGAGCAGATGCTTGAATTTGGGGTCGAGGCCCAGACGCACATGGCCGCCGGTCTCGTCGGTGGTCTCGCTGATCCAGGTGCAGTGCCGCGCCAGCTGCTGGCTGAAACCGTCGAGCTTCAAACCGCTCCATTCCTGCTCCCAGACGAACACTTCGGGCGCATCCGCTTCAGGCACTGCGGCCGGTCTTTCGACCCTCGAAGCCACAGGGGGTGACGCGGACTTGATCCCGCTATTTTTTACCGGAGTGGCACTGGAAACCGCTGGAGCGCTCAAGCGAGCGACGTCATCGGGGCGAAAAGCGAGCAGCCGCAGCAGAGTCATCTCGAATCCAAGCCGCGGGTCGGGCGCCCACGGCAGATCGCGGCGGCCCAGCACGAGGATCTGGTAGTACAGCTGTGTGTCTTCGGGCGTGACTTTTTTCACCAGCTCCAGCAGCGCCGGCTCATCGTCATCGGTCTGCGCGTCCGGCAGTACCTGCAGCACGGCGATACGCTGTACCTGCGTGGCAAGGTCATTCAGCAGCGCGGAGTAATCCGGCGCCTGTGCGTCGAGTTTTTCGATACAGGCCAGCAGCGCGTCCGCCTTGCGCTCAACGACCGCATTGAGAATGTCGTAAATCGCCTGCCGGCCGATGGTGCCGAGCATCTCTTCCATGCCGGCGCGCGTGAGCTTGCCGCCGGAGAAGGCGATCGCCTGATCCAGCAGCGACAACCCGTCACGCATGGAACCGTCGGCGGCGCGCGCCAACTCCACCAGAGCACCGGGTTCAGCCTGGAGTTTTTCGTCGTCGAGCACCCGGTTCAAGCGTCCACGGATTTCCGACTGCGGCAAGCGCTTGAGATTGAATTGCAGGCAGCGCGACAACACTGTCACCGGCAGTTTCTGCGGGTCGGTGGTGGCGAGGATGAACTTCACGTGTGGCGGCGGCTCTTCCAGCGTCTTCAGCAGCGCGTTGAACGCGCTCTTCGACAGCATGTGCACTTCGTCCACGAGGTACACCTTGTAGCGGCCACGCGCCGGCGCATACATCGCGTTTTCTATCACCTGGCGCACGTCATCGACACCGGTGTTGCTGGCGGCGTCGATTTCGAGCAGATCGACGAAGCGGCCCTCGTCCACCCCGGTGCAGGCCGAGCATTTTCCGCAAGGAGACGCGCTGACGCCGGTTTCGCAGTTGAGACCCTTGGCGATGATGCGCGCCAGCGTGGTTTTGCCGACGCCGCGCGTGCCGGTGAGCAGGATCGCCGGGTGCAGCCGGTCCGCCGCCAGCGCGTGCGTCAGCGCCTTGACCACATGCGGCTGGCCAAGCACGTCGTCGAAGCGGCGCGGCCGGTATTTGCGGGCGAGAGCGAGGTAACTCATGGAAGCCGTCAGTTTATCAGCGACGATTAAACCAAAAAGACTGTGTCATCCTGAGCGCAGCGAAGGATCTGGCCAGATTCTTCGCTACGCTCGGAATGACACTTTTTGTGAACATTAAAACTCGTCTGCTCAATCTCACCGTCCTGATTGCCTTCGTGGCGGCGGTTGAATACTGGCTCGGCTGGGGAACATTGCTGGCCTCATGGACGTTGCTGCCACCGACCCTGGTCGTCAGCGCCGCCAGCGCGCACATTGCCAGCTACGGTGTGCGCGCCGCGCGCATCTACTGGGCGGAAAGTGCAATCCCGCGCGGCCGTTACCTCGACTGCCTGCGCCTGCTGCTGATCAACAACAGCATCAACATCCTGCTGCCGATGCGCGCCGGCGAAGCCAGTTTTCCGATCCTGATGCGCCGCTGGTTCGGCGTCGATGCCGCGCGCGCCACCGGCACCCTGCTGTGGCTGCGGCTGCTGGACCTGCATGTGCTGGCGGCGATCGGCGTGGTCTGCGCCGGCCACGGCTGGCTCATTGCCGCGACAGAATTGACCCTGGTACTGGCGGGCCTCGCCGTGCTGCTGCCGGTGGCCGTGTTTGCGCTGCGCGCGCCCTTGCAGTCGCGGCTGGCGCGACGCACCGATCGCCTCTCGCTGATCGGCGCGCGTCTGCTCGGCGGCATGCCCGCACGCACTCCACTGCTGCTCAAAGACTTGGCGCTGACCTGGACGGCCTGGATCATCAAGCTCGCTGCGCTGGCCAGCGTGTTCGCCGCGCTGTCCGGCCTGCCGGCCACGCTCGCCACACTCGGCGTCATCGGCGGCGATCTCAGCACCGTGCTGCCGCTGCATACGCCCGGCGGCTTCGGCAGTTACGAAGCCGGCGTGCTGGCCCTGGTTGCGCCGGCCGAAGGCCTCAACGCGACGCTGGCCGCGGCGGCAGTCAATCTGCACCTGTTCGTGCTGGCGCTGGCGCTCGGCGCCGGTGGACTGGCCTGGATGACCGCGCCACCCCGCCTACGCGATAATCGGTCATGAAAAAAATCCACAGCCTCTCCGTGGTCATCCCGATGCACCGCGAGGAAGACAACGTCGCGCCGATGCTCAAGAGCGTGCACGACGGGCTGGCGAACTACCCGGGAGCCTGGGAGCTGATCGTCATTGACGACGGCTCGACCGACGACACCGCACCGCGGCTGATCGTCGAGGCTGCGAAATACGGCGAACACGTGCGCGTCATCCGCCTGGCGCGCAACCACGGCAAGACGGTGGCGCAGCAAGTGGGCTACGACGCCGCGCGCGGCGATCTCATCGCCACGCTCGACGGCGACCTGCAGAACGACCCGGCCGACATCCCGCGCATGGTCGAAGAGCTCGACGCGCGCAATCTCGACATGCTCTGCGGCAAGCGCGCCCAGCGCAAGGACACCTGGATCAACCGCAAATTTCCGAGCAAGATCGCCAACTGGCTGATTGGCGAGGTCACCGGGGTCCATATCACCGACTACGGTTGTGCCCTGCAAGTGACCCGCACGGCGGTGGTGCGGCGCATCCGGCTCTACGGCGAGATGCACCGCTTCGTGCCGGTGTGGGCGGCGATGCAGATTTCGCCGAAACGCATCGGCGAGACGCCGGTGCGGCATTACGCGCGCCAACATGGCCAGAGCAAGTACGGCATCTCACGCACCTTCCGCGTGATTCTCGATCTGCTGACGGTGTTCTTCTTCCTGCGCTTTCAGGCGCGGCCAGGGCACTTCTTCGGCCTCATCGGCCTGGTGCTCGGTTTTGTCGGCTCGATCGCGATGAGCTACCTGCTGGTCCTCAAGTTCGGGCTTGGCCAATCCATTGGCGGCCGGCCGCTGTTCCTCGGCTCGGTGGTGATGCTGATTTTCGCCATCCAGTTCATCACCACGGGCGTGCTGGCCGAAATGCTGGCGCGCATCCTGCACCAGCGCAACGACAACGCTCCGATGCTGGCGCACGACAGCACAGAAACACCTTCAGGCTGGAAAAAAGCGTGACCGTGGCGGTACCACGCGGTTATTTTCCTGCGCTGCTGGCTGCCTCCATCCTTGGCATCTGGGTCAACTCCGCATCGCTACCGCTGTTCGACCGCGACGAAGGCGCTTTCGCGCAGGCGACGCTGGAGATGCTCGACAGCGGCAATTATCTGACCACCACGCTCAACGGCGAGCCCCGCTACGAAAAACCGATGCTGATCTACTGGCTGCAGGCGACGGCCGTCTCCACGCTGGGGCCGACCGAGTTTGCATTCCGGCTGCCGACGCTGATCGGCGCGACGCTGTGGATGTGGGTGATGTGGAACTTCACGCTCGGCGTCGCCGGCCCACGTGCCGCACTGGTCGCGGCGTGCTGTGTACCGCTGACGCTGATGGCCAGCATCGTCGCCCATGCCGCCACCGCCAGCGTGCTGCTCAACCTGTTTCTGGCCCTGGCCCTGTTCGACATCTACCGCTACTCGCAGCAGCCCGACAAGCGATTTTTGCTCAAGGTGTATCTGTGGATGGGGCTGGGGTTTCACGCCCAGGGACCGATCGCGCTGGCGATTCCACTGCTGGCCAGCGCACTGTTCTATCTCTCGCAGCAACGTCTGCGCGACTGGCTGCGCGCCGTGTTCTATTTCCCGGGGTGGGCGCTGATCGTCGCGGTGATCGCACCGTGGATCGTGGCGCTTGCCCTGCAGGGTGGCACGGATTTTTTCCTCAAGTTCATCTCGCTGCATTACGCCAGCCGCTATACCGAAACCATGCAGGGCCACGGCGGCAGCCTTTATTACTACCTGCTGGCGCTACCGCTGATCGTGCTGCCGTTCACCGGGGTCCTACCGGCGGTGTTCGCGCGCGCGCGGCACTGGCGGGCAGACCCGCTCGACGCGTTTCTGCTGATTGCGTTTGGCGGGGTGTTCGTGATGTTCTCGTTCTCGGCGACGCAGCTGCCGCACTATCTGCTGTACGGCTGTTCGCCGCTGTTCGTGCTGCTCGGCCGCCATCTGGACCGCGTAAAGAGGCGCGCCACTCTGCTATGGCCGGTCACGCTCGTCGTTGCGTTACTGGCAACGCTGCCGTGGTGGCTGCCGCTGATCCCGGTCCCCGATGCGCGGATTCATGAGCGCGCCCTGATCGCACTGGCACTGCAGTCATTCGATACGACGTATTGGCTGATGACCACGCTCAGCCTCATCGCACTGATCGCCTTGTGGCTGCTGCGCCGCCGGCTTGATGCCGCCTTGGTCCTGTTCGGCGCCGGCCTGATTCAGACCACCCTCGTCGTCCTCGGCTTCGCCCCCGTGCTGGCTGCGGTCCAGCAGACGCCGGTGCGCGAAGCCGCGCTGCGCGCGCGCGAACTCGCTCTGCCCTGCGTCAGCGCCACCGTCGACTGGCCGAGCTTCAGCGTCTATCGCGGCGGCGTCACGCCGGTGCGCGACCCGCAGCCTGGCGAGTTGATTTTTCTTTTGGTGAAGCAAGAGCAGGAACTGCGCCAGAGAATCAGTGACGGATGGGTCGAGGAATACCGGAAAGGCGGTGTGCTGTTGCTGCGCCGCCTGCCTGCGCATGCCGCTCCCGCCTGACCCTCGCTTCCTGGACCGTTGCGCCCTAGGCGCACTGATCGTCCTCGCGGTCTGGTACGGGCTCGGCGGATACCACGCGCTGTTCGTGCCGATCAACGAATCCTTGCGCGTCGCGCCGGATGCGCTGCTCGAAGTCATCACCTACTGCGGCGATGCCGTCTTCGCACTGATGGTCCTGTTGCTCATGCAGCGAAAGCCCGAAATTCTCTGGCTGGGCCTGCTTGCGGCGTTGATGTCGACAGCAGCATCCAACGGACTCAAGAGCCTGTTCGACGCCGCACGTCCCGGCACTGCCCTGCCTCTGGATTCCTTCCGTCTGGTCGGCCCGCTGTATTTTTCACGCAGCTTTCCGTCCGGCCATGCGATCACCGCATTCACGCTGGCCGGCGTGCTCAGTTGTTTCGCCACACCCGCCGTTCGACGCAGCCTGATGACCGCTGCGTTCGTTGTGGCGTTTTCACGCGTGGCGGTCGGCGCACATTGGCCGGTGGATGTGCTGGCCGGCGCCGCCATGGGTTGCGGTTGCGTTCGGCTGGCGCTGCTACTGACGCCGCAATGGACCTTTGGGATGAGGCCTGGGGTGCAGAGGCTCTTTCAGCTGCTGCTCTGCGGCGTTGCCGCCTGGAGTCTGGGTGAGGCACCGGTTTACGACGCGGCCGCATGGGTTGCGTGGCCGCTGGCGGTCGCCGCCATCGGCTACACCGTGCTGAATTACCTCTGGAAGCCGTCGTTCAACGCCACCCGCAAGAAAAGAACTACCTGACTACCCCCTGACTCTGCTGCAGCGCGGCGATCCGTTCTTCCAGAGGCGGATGGCTCATGAACAGGCGACCGAACTTGCTGGCGCCGGGACGAATGCCGAACGCCGCCATCTGCGACGGCAGTGCCGACGGTTCATGTGCGGCTTTCAGGCGCTCCAGCGCGGCGATCATCTTGCGCTTGCCCGCCAGGTGGGCGCCGCCGGCGTCGGCGCGGAACTCGCGCTGACGCGAGAACCAGAACACGATCATGCTGGCGAGGATGCCGAGCACGATCTCCAGGATCATCACGGTCATGAAGTAACCGATGCCGGTGCCGCGGTCGTTCTTGAGCACGACCTTGTCGATGAAGAAGCCGACGACGCGGGCGATGAAGATGACGAAGGTGTTGACCACGCCCTGGATCAGGGTGAGCGTGACCATGTCGCCATTGGCGACGTGGCTGATCTCATGGCCGAGCACGGCCTCGACTTCGTCCTGGTTCATGTTCTGCAAGAGGCCGGTGGACACGGCGACCAGCGCGCTGTCGCGCATGGCGCCGGTGGCAAAGGCATTCGGATCTGGCGAATCGAAGATCGCGACTTCGGGCATGCCGATGCCGGCCTGGCGCGCCTGGCGCTGCACCGTCGCCACCAGCCACTGCTCGCTGGCATTGGCGGGTTGTTTGATGACCTTGGCGCCCATGGTCCACTTGGCCATCGGCTTGGACAGCAACAGCGAGATGAAGGCGCCACCGAAACCGAAGATGGCTGCGAACGCCAGCAACGCCTCGTAATTGAGGCCGTTGGCGGTCAGCCATTGGTTGGCACCCAGCAGGGATGCGACCGTGCTGAGCACCAGCATGATGGCAAGGTTGGTGGCGAGGAACAGGAAAATGCGCTTCATATCCAAACTCCTTAGGTACGAACCTATTCTGGGGCCTTCGACCGCGTTTTCAAGCGGAAGTTTTTACGGCCTCAGCCGAGGCCGACTGCACGCTCTGGTAGCCGCGCGGCAGCTTGGCGCCACGGCTGGCACGCGAGCCTCGGTACGCTTCCAGATCCCTCGGGGACAAGGTCAATGGTCGCGTGCCGGACATCAGCACCAGACTCCCCCCGGCCGGCAGTGCACACCAGGCGACGATGCGATCTTCGCCCTTGACCGTGACCAATTTATTACCCTTGCCCTTGGCCATCTCCGGCAGTTCGCTCGACGCGAACACCAGCAGCCGCCCTTCGGCGGTGACGCAGGCCACCGATCCTTTTTCCGCATCCTTCACTCGGCACGGCAGCAAGGCTGAAGCGCCTTCCGACACTGTGACCGCCGCCTTGCCCGCACGCTTGTTGGCCTGCAGTTCCGCCAGCGGCGCGATGAAACCGTAACCATTGTCGGCACCGAGCAGCACCTTGTCCGCCGCCTCGCCCAGGACCGCACCGACCATCTGCGCGCCATCGCTGAGATCGAGTTTGCTGGTCACCGGCTCGCCATGTCCGCGCGCCGACGGCAGCTCGTGCGCCGGCAGCGTGTAAGCGCGGCCCTTGCTGTCGATCAGGATCAGCAGCTGGTTGCTGCGGCCCTGCGCGGCGGCGAGAAACTCGTCGCCGGATTTGTATTCGAGTTCCGCGGCATTGACTTCGTGACCCTTGGCGGCGCGGATCCAGCCGCCCTTCGACAACACCACGGTGATCGGCTCCGACGGCAGGATCTCGGTGGCTTCCAGCGCCTGCGCCGCAGGGCGCACGACGATCGGACAGCGGCGCGCATCGCCGTATTTCTCGGCATCCGCCTTGATCTCCTCACCGATCAGTTTCTTCAGCTTGTCCTTGGACTTGAGCAGTTCGTCGAGCTGCTGACGCTCGGCCGCCAGCGCCTTCTGCTCGTTCTTGATCTTCATCTCCTCGAGCTTCTGCAAATGACGCAGCTTGGTGTCGAGGATGTATTCGGTCTGGATGTCCGACAGCTTGAAGCGCTTCATCAGCACCGGTTTCGGTTCGTCCTCGCGGCGGATGATGGCGATGACTTCATCGAGGTTCAGATAAGCCATCATCAAACCCAACAGGATGTGCATGCGGTCGGCAACCTGCTTCAGGCGATATTCAAGGCGGCGCTTGACCGTGTCCTGCCGGTACTCGATCCATTCGAGCAGGATTTCCTTGAGATTCTTCACCCGCGGCCGGCCGTCGAGACCGATCATGTTGAGGTTGACGCGGTGGGTCTTCTCCAGCTCGGTGGTCGCGAACAGATGCGCCATCAGTGCCTCGATGTCCACGCGGTTGCTGCGCGGCACGATCACCAAACGGATCGGGTTCTCGTGGTCGGATTCGTCGCGCAGGTCTTCGACCAGCGGCAGCTTCTTGGCGCGCATCTGGTCGGCGATCTGCTCGAGAATCTTCGCTGGCGAGGTCTGGTGCGGCAGATGGGTGACGACGATGTTGCCGTCCTCCTTCTCCCAGCGCGCCCGCGCGCGCACCATGCCGTTGCCGTCTTCGTAGATCTTGCGGATCTCTTCCGGCGGCGAAATGATTTCGCAGCCCGAGGGATAGTCCGGTCCCGGAATCATTTCGCACAGTGAATCCCAATGCGCGTTCGGGCTCTTCAGGAGATGCAGACAGGCCTTGGCCAGCTCGCGCAGGTTGTGTGGCGGGATGTCGGTGGCCATGCCGACGGCGATACCGGTGGTGCCGTTGACCAGGATGTTCGGCAGCCGTGCCGGCAGCAAGCGCGGCTCTTTCAGCGAGCCGTCGAAGTTCGGCAGCCAGTCGGCGGTGCCCTGCTCCAACTCCGACAGCAGGGTTGCGGCATACGGCGTCAGGCGCGATTCGGTGTAACGCATCGCGGCGAAAGATTTCGGATCATCCGGCGAGCCCCAGTTGCCCTGCCCGTCCACCAGCGGATAGCGGTAGGAAAACGGCTGCGCCATCGTCACCATCGCCTCGTAACAGGCGCTGTCGCCGTGCGGATGGAACTTGCCGATGACATCGCCGACCGTGCGCGCGGATTTCTTGTGCTTCTGGCCGGCCGACAGACCCAGCTCGGACATCGCGTAGATGATGCGCCGCTGCACCGGCTTGAGGCCGTCGGCGATATGCGGCAGCGCGCGGTCCAGCACCACGTACATCGAATAATCGAGGTAGGCCTTTTCGGCGAAAACGCGCAGCGGGATCTTTTCAACGTCGAGGGTTTGCATGTTTTTGTCTCAATCAACTCGCAACATTTTAGGGAACAAACACGGACTCAAGGATGCGCGCATCGTCGAAATGGCGGCGACCGATGAACGCGGTCGCATGGCGGCCCCACTGGCGCATCGCGCCGGGGCTGTTGATACCGCTCATCCACAACCACCGGCGCTCGCCACGCTCGCTGCCGGCGACGATGCCGTCTTCGCCAAACAGGCTGCGAGTACGACCATCACCGACACCCAGCGTCAGCAAATCGCTGTAAGAGCGTAATTTGTACGCCACCCGCTTGGTGCCTTTTTTCGGCTTTGAGCTCGCTTGAGAAACGACACGTGACACGAAATGTGTATCACTGTCTACGAGCAACAATGGCTTTTGCGGCGCCAAATCACTCTGGGGGAGCAGAGGCGGGTCACCGCTGTCGGCAAGGTCTTGCCGCAGCTTCAGCGATTGCACCGGAAACCAGTGGTGATAACAGCCGCAGGCGTGAATCGTGTCGTAGGCCAGCGGGCGATTGTCTTCGTCCAGCGTCACGCGCCAGACGATGCCGTCAAGCGTTCCGGCATAGGAGTCCAGCGCGCCGCGCGCCGGGCGCTCGGCGAACCATGCGGTGTAAACCAGTTGCGTCAGCACCCGATCGCCAAAGCGCGTGGATGCACGGTGGAAATAGACCACCGCCTGCTCCGTATCGAAACCTGAATTGAGTTTTGGCGCGCCGATGCGGTCGCTGTCACCGCGCGTTGACACCGAGAACACCGGCGCATGGCGGCGTGCAAGCGCATCGCCGCCGGACACAAGCCGGTATTCGATGCGAGGCTCCCTCAGCAGTTCCTCCAGCGGCCTCGCGTAATTTTTTCGCACTTCACTCTGATAACCGTCAATGCCGATGCTCAGAAACGGCACCGCCAATGGATACAGTCCGGCGACGCGCGCCACGGTTGAGTAATCATCCGGCACTTGCGCAGCTTCACGTAATGCGGCACGTGCTTCCAGTGTTCCAAGCTCGCGACGCACCAACTCATGACCACAACGATCCAACACAGCGAGCTGGGATGCTGCGCCCAGATTCTTCAGCTCGACGCGACGGGCGGCGAGATCGAGCTGGCGCAACTGCTCGACCCATGTCTCGAACGGTTTTTCGTCTCGGAACGAGGCGAGGAAACGATTGACGCGCAGATAGGGAAACCCTTGGATGCGATGCTCGCCGCCGTCGCGCACGCCGGCCGCTTCGATGCGCTCGTCGAGTTGCACAAACCGCTGCCGGCATTCAGAAGTGGCGACACCGGCGGGCAGGCTGGCACAGCCGGCGATCAGGCTTGCGGCTAGCGCCGCAAACAGACGCATCAGGTTTTTTTCTCGTCGAAACCCGCCACCACTTTCTGCGCGCCGGCGCGCGTCTGGATCCAGGCGGCAAGGCCGGGAAAAATGTCTGAAAACCGGCACCAGATTTTCAGCATCGTCGGGGCCACCATGATCTCGGGCAGGTTTTCCTCAATGGCGCGCAGCGTGCCGAGCGCGACTTCGTCCGGCGTGTTGGTGCCGATGCCTTTGGGTGGTTTAGCACCGCTGGACACAAACATGCCGGCGTCGCGGATGATGCCGGGGAACACGCAGGACACGCCGATACTGCTGCCCGCCAGCGCCAGACGCAGGCTCTGCGCATACCCGCGCAGGCCCCATTTGCTGGCGCTGTAGACCGGCGACAGCGGCGAGGCGACACGGCCGGCAAGCGAACTGATATAGACCAGATGCCCGCCACCCTGACTTTTCATGCCTTTCATCAGACCGCGTGTCAGCAGCACCGGCGCCGCAAGATTGACGTCGAGCACCGCGGAGATTTCCTCGAAGCTGCCCTGCCCGCCACTCGAAGGCGCGGGAAGACCTGCGTTGGCGATGAGAATGTCCACCGAACCGGTTTCTTCCAACAGCTTGCGGATGCCTTCGGCGTTGCTGATGTCGGCCACAATCGTCCGCGCCCTCAACTCAGCCGCGAGCGCACCAAGCACTTCGCGGTTACGTCCGGTGAGGATGATCTGTGCACCCGCCTGCGCCAATCGGCGCGCGATGGCCTGGCCGATGCCGCCGGCCGCGCCGGTGAGCAGAACTTTTTTTCCTGTAATCGTCGTCATTTCAGATCTCCGCCTTGTCGCCTTTTTTCTCTAACCAATCACGGCGATCACTGGCGCGCTTCTTGGCCAGCAACATGTCCATCAGCTTGTCGGTGGCCTTGTCATCGTCATCCAGCGACAGCTGCACCAGCCGGCGCGTATCCGGCGTCATGGTGGTCTCGCGCAACTGGATCGGATTCATCTCTCCCAGGCCCTTGAAGCGCGTGACGCTGGGCGTGCCTTTGAGTTTTTCCGCCTTGATGCGGTCGAGGATGCCGTCGCGCTCGCCCTCGTCCAGCGCATAGAACACCTGCTTGCCGATGTCGATGCGGAACAGCGGCGGCATCGCGATGAAGATGTTGCCGGCCTGCACCAGCGGCCGGAAGTGCTTGAGGAACAATGCGCACAGCAAGGTGGCGATATGCAATCCGTCGGAATCCGCGTCGGCGAGGACACAGACTTTTCCGTAACGCAGCGATGAAATGTCGGCAGAGCCGGGTTCGACGCCGATGGCAACGCTGATGTTGTGGATTTCCTCGGACGACAGCGCCTCGGCGCTGTCCGCCTCCCAGGTGTTGAGGATCTTGCCGCGCAGCGGCATCACCGCCTGGAAGTTGCGGTCACGCGCCTGCTTGGCGCTGCCGCCGGCCGAATCGCCCTCGACCAGGAACAGCTCGGTCTGGCGCATGTCGTCGCTGACGCAGTCGGCCAGCTTGCCGGGCAGCGCCGGGCCACTGGTGATCTTCTTGCGCTCGATCAGCTTGGCGTTCTTGAGACGCTTGGTCGCGTTGGCGATGACCAGCTGTGCGATCTGCGTGCCGGTTTCGGTGTTCTGGTTGAGCCACAGGCCAAAGGCGTCGTGCGCGACCCCCGAGACAAAGGTGGCGGTTTCGCTCGACGAAAGCCGTTCCTTGGTCTGACCGGCGAACTGCGGGTTCTGCATCTTGATCGACAGCACGTAGGCGCAGCCGGTCCAGACGTCTTCCGCCGTCAGCTTCATGCCGCGCGGCAGCAGGTTGCGGAACTCGCAGAACTCGCGCATCGCCTCGGCCAGGCCGGTGCGTAGGCCATTCACGTGCGTGCCGCCCTGCACCGTCGGAATCAGGTTGACGTAGGACTCCTGGATCAAATCCTCGTCCGGCTCCGGCACCCACAGCAGCGCCCACTCGGCTTCTTCGCGCTCGCCCTCGAGCTTGCCGGTGAACGGCTGGGCCGGCAGCACTTTCTGGCCCTTGACGCCTTCCATCATGTAATCGGTCAGGCCGTTCTCGTACTGCCAGACGATTTCTTCCTTGCTGGCTTCATCGAGGAGCGTAACTTTGAGGCCCGGACACAGCACCGCTTTGGCACGAAGCGCGTGCTTGAGTTTGGGCAGCAGGAACTTCGGCGTCTCGAAATACTTCGGATCCGGCCAGAAGCGCACACGCGAGCCGGACTTGGATTTTGGCGCGGTACCGACCTGCTTGAGGTTGCTTGCCTTCTCGCCGTCCTTGAAAGTCATCGCGTACTCGGCGGCATTGCGCCAGACCGTGACTTCGAGCTTGGTCGACAGTGCATTGACCACCGACACACCGACGCCGTGCAGACCGCCGGAGAACTTATACGTGTCGTTGGAGAACTTGGCGCCGCTGTGCAGCTTGGTCAGGATCAGTTCGACGCCAGTGACCTTGTGCTGCGGGTGCACATCCACCGGCATGCCGCGGCCGTCGTCCACCACTTGCAGCGAACCATCGGCAAACACGGTAACGCTCACAGATTTGGCGTAGCCCGCCAACGCCTCATCCACCGCGTTGTCCACCACTTCCTGCGCCAGATGGTTCGGCCGCGCGGTGTCGGTGTACATGCCGGGCCGACGGCGTACCGGATCCAGCCCCTGCAGGACTTCGATTTCTTGCGAGTCGTATTTGCTCACGCTTTTTTAGCTCTCCAAAACGCGGCGCGACAGTAACGGATGAGCGCGACTTGCCGCAAGCATTAGAATGAAGTTATGAAAAAAGCTGCCGAATCCACAGACCGCGTCGCCCAGTTCGAGACCTCGCTCAAAGAGCTTGAGGACATCGTCCAGCGCATGGAACGCGGCGACCTCAAGCTGGAAGAATCGCTCAAGCTGTTCGAGCGCGGCATGACGCTGACCGGCGAATGCAAACAGGCGCTGGAAACGGCCGAATTGCGCGTCAAGCAATTGATGGACGCGCAAACAAAAGCCGATGAGTGACATCCCCGGCTACGCGCTCCTCGGCGACGTCAACACGCCGCAGGATCTGCGTAGCCTGCCGCCTGAACAATTGCCGGCGCTCGCCGTCGAATTGCGTCGTTACCTGATTGAGACGTTGGGCCGCATCGGCGGCCACTTTGCCGCCAGCCTCGGCACGATCGAGCTGGCGCTCGCCCTGCACCGCGTGTTCGACACGCCGAACGATCGCTTGATCTGGGACGTCGGCCACCAGGCGCTGCCGCACAAGCTGCTCACCGGCCGCCGCACACGTTTGGAGACACTCAACCGCAAAGGCGGCCTCGCGCCGTTTCTGATGCGCGCGGAAAGCCAATACGACGCCTTCGGTGCCGGACATTCCTCGACATCGATCTCAGCCGCCCTCGGCATGGCAGTCGCCGCGAAACTGGCGGGTGAAAACCGCCGCGCCATCGCCGTCATCGGCGACGGTGGCCTGACCGCCGGCATGGCCTACGAGGCGCTGAACCACGCCGGCCAACTCGGACTCGACCTTACCGTCGTGCTCAACGACAACGGCATGTCCATCTCGCCCAACGTCGGCGCGCTCAACGAACGCCCCAGCCTCGCGCCGTTTTTTGAGACGTTAGGTTTTGCGTATCAAGGCCCGATAGACGGCCACTCCTTAAGCGCGCTGATTCCAGCGCTGGAAAAACTCAAGGACGCGCGTGGGCCGCAGTTGCTGCACGTCAAAACCGTCAAGGGCAAGGGCTTTGCCGCAGCCGAACGCGACTCGATCAAGTACCACCGCGTCACCGGCTTCGATCCGGTCACCGGCGCACTGCCTGCCGGCAAATCCGCCGCGCCCAGCTACACACAGATCTTCAGCGACTGGCTGTGTGATGCCGCCGAGAAGAACCCAAAGCTGGTCGCGGTGACACCGGCGATGCGCGAAGGCTCCGGCCTCGGCGAGTTCGCACGCCGCTTCCCTGATCGCTACCTCGATGCCGGCATCGCCGAGCAGCATGCGGTGACTCTGGCCGCCGGCCTCGCCTGCGAAGGCTTCCATCCTGTGGTCGCCACCTACTCGACCTTCTTCCAGCGCGCCTACGACCAGATCATCCACGACGTCGCCGTGCAGAACCTGCCGGTGCTGTTTGCGCTGGATCGTGGCGGACTGGTCGGCCCCGATGGCGCAACCCACCACGGCGCGTTCGACTTCAGTTTCCTGCGCTGCATCCCGAATCTGGTGGTGATGGCCCCAAGCGATGAAGCGGATTGCCGTCGCATGCTGGCGACCGGGCTCGCACATAGCGGCCCGTCCGCCGTGCGCTATCCACGCGGCAGTGGGCCTGGCGCACAAGTCAGCCGCGATTTGGAAACGCTGCCCATCGGCAAGGCGCGAGTGGTGCGCGAAGCGCGCGGCCACCGCAAACCACGTGTAGCCATTCTCGCGTTTGGCGCGCTGGTGCAGACCGCGCTCGAAGCCGCCGAACTGCTCGACGCCACCGTCGTGGACATGCGCTTCGTCAAACCACTCGACGTCGCACTGATCCTCGATCTCGCCCGCGAGAACGACCTGCTGGTCACGCTTGAGGACAACGTCATTGCCGGCGGCGCCGGCAGCGGAGTCAACGAAGTTCTTGCTTCACATCAACAGCATGTAGCGGTAATGAATCTTGGCCTACCCGACCAGTTCATCGAACACGGCACGCGCGAAGAACTGCTGGTGCAATGCAGCCTCGACTGCGCCGGCATCCAGCGTGCGATTCAGAAGCGGCTCCGCGCGAAAGACCTTAGTGAGAAAGAGCGCTTTCCGGTGGCGAGCTAAGGCCCTCTGACCGTCTGGCGCAATAACGCTATCGATCTTGGGGGATTTTTTTCGTACAGCGTCGCCCGCGAAAATTCTCAGCGTAACGAGCTGGCTCGTTGCTGAAACTCTCCACCTGCCAGTGCGCGTTGGCACTGGCGGCCTCCAGCGCGGCTTCTTCGGTATCTTCGATACCTGAAAAGAAATCCAGCCCGGTGCGGCGCTCGACTTCGTCCACAGTGGTGAGGTAGTCCGTCAGCGGTTCATCGCCGCAGACCTCTTGCGGCGTCAGGAACGCCAGCGCGGAATGCGTTTGCACGTCGAGCCAGATGCGGAAGAACGCCTCCGGCACTTCGACACCGGACGGCAGGCGCTTGCCCTCGCCGTACACCGGGCCGGTAACGACCCAGAGCTCGCCGAGCCGCGGCGCGACCACATCGGCTTCGGCCTCCTCGATGCGCTGCCACAGCAACTGGTTGAGCCGTTTGGTCTGCGGCGCGATGTTGCTCATCAGGAAGGTCGCGCGCTGGGCTTCGCGCCCGTACAGACGCGAGATCAGATAATTGGGCGCCAGATGGCCGCGGTCGTAGCCGGATCTGCGGTAATCGTCGGACTCGACCTCGAACAGCGTGCGCTCGTCCTGGTTGAAGTGATCCGGCCGCGCGCCACCACGCTCACCTTCGATCTTGCTGGCACGAAAGGCGACCCACAGCGGCGCACGCCGCCACTCGGAGTAGCCGACGACGAAACCGGGATTCTGCAGGGTGTGCGTGGACAGCCGCAGCCAGAAGGACTCCACGCGTGGAAGGCCGCCGTAGATATCGGGTGAATCGAACGGCGTCAGCCACGCATAGACCGCGCTTGCGGCAGTCAGAAGAACAACCGCCAGCGAAAGGCGGCGCCGTTTCATCGGTACCAGTTGAGGCGTTCGCGCAGCTTCACCACCTCGCCGACGATGACCAGGCTGGCGCCCTTGACCTTCGCCGCCTCGACTTTCTGCGGTAGATCGCCGAGCACGCCGGTGATCACCTGCTGGGTTTCCGAGGTGCCTTCCTCAATCAGCGCAATCGGCCATTCGCGCGGCAGGCCGTGCTCGATGAGTTTGGCGCAAAGCTGCGGCAGCGAAGTCAGCCCCATGTAGATCACCACGGTCTGTCCGCGCTGGGCGAGCGCATCCCAGTTGAGCTTGAGCGTGCCGTCCTTCTGCGCATGGCCGGTGACGAACACACAGGCCTGCGCGTGGTCGCGGTGCGTCAGCGGAATGCCGGCGTAGGCGGCGCAGCCATTGGCGGCGGTGATGCCGGGCACGACCTGGAAAGCGACGCCGTTGGCGCTGAGGGTTTCGATCTCCTCACCGCCACGGCCGAAGATGAACGGGTCGCCGCCCTTGAGCCGCAGCACGCGCTTGCCCTCTTTCGCCAGCTTGACCAGCAGCGCATTGATTTCTTCCTGCGAGTATTCGTGCTGCTTGGGCCCTTTGCCGACGAAGACGCGCTCGGCGTCGCGGCGCACGCGCTCGAGGATCGCCTTCGACACCAAACGGTCGTAGAGCACGACGTCGGCCTGCTGCATCAGCCGCAGCGCACGAAACGTCAGTAGGTCCGGATCGCCCGGCCCGGCGCCGACCAGATAGACCTCGCCTTTTGCGGGCCGGCCGGCGATGAGGTCCTGGATCGCGGCCTGCGCGGATTCGTCGTCGCCACGCATCGCCGCCTCGGAACCCGCGCCGTCGAGGAATTTTTCCCAGACGCGACGCCGCAGCGCCTGCGGCAGTGCCTTGATGCGTTCGCGCTGCACCTGCATGAAACGCGCGAGGCGGCCGGTGGATTCGGGGATCTGCGATTCCAGTTTCTCGCGCAGACGCCGCGCCAGCACTGGCGCGGCGCCACCGGTGGAGATCGCGACGAGGACCGGGTCGCGATCCACGATCGAGGGCGTGATGAAACTGCTGGGCGTGGGATCGTCCACCACATTCACCGGCACGTTGGCGGCATCGGCGGCGGCGGCCACGGCGCGATTCAGCGCGGCGTCGTCGGTGGCGGCGACCACCAGTCGGCAGCCGGCCACGCGCCAGGGCTCGAAACGCGAGCCGACGCGCTCGACCCCGGGCAGCGTCAGAATCTCCGGCAGCACCTCGGGTGCGGCGACTTCGACCCGGGCACCGGCGCGCGACAGCAACCGGATTTTTCTGAGCGCGACTTCTCCGCCGCCCACGACCAATACGCGGGCCTCACGCAGCTTGAGAAAAATCGGAAGGTAATCCACGGCGGTAGTTTCGCCGTTACTGCCGTGTTTAGAAACCCGAAGCCAGCGCCTTGGCCATGGTCATCGAACCGGCGATCAGCAGAATCACCGAAATCACTTTTTTCAGTTGCAGGCCATTGAGCCGGAAGCCGAGCCTGCTGCCCAGCCAGATGCCCGGCAGCGCGCCGACCAGCAGCCAGAACAGCATCGAGGTGTTGACCGTGCCGAGCTGCGCATGACCGAGGCCGGCGATGCCGGTGATCAGCACCGCATGCGCCAGATCGCTGCCGACCAGGCTGATCGGCTCATGCCGCGGGTAGATCCACAGCAACAGCATCATGCCGATGACACCGGCGCCGACCGAAGAAATAGTCACCACGCTGCCGACCAGAATGCCGGACAGCACGGTGAAGATGAGTTGCGTGCGGCGCGAGGTATCGCGCGGCGTGCCGTTGCCACCGCGCAGATGGTTGACCCAGCGCAGCAGCGGCTGCTGGAACAGGGTGAAGGTGGCAGTGACGATGACCGCGGTCGCCAGGGTGATCTTGATCAGGCGGTCCAATTCGGGGCTGACGCCAATGGAATGGATGTAGGCCAGCGTCGCAAACGAAGCCGGCACACTGCCCAGTGCCATCCAGCCGACCACGTTCCAGTCCAGCGTCTTGTTGCTCTGGTGCAGAAACACGCCGTAGCTCTTGCTCAGGCTGGCGTAGATCAGGTCGGTGCCGACGGCGATGGCCGGCGAGATGCCGTAGAACAGGATCAGGATCGGCGTCATCAGCGATCCGCCGCCGACGCCGGTGGCGCCGACTGCCGTGCCGACCAGCAGACCCGCGACTGAAAATCCCAAGCCTTCCATGTGATGTCTCGTTGAAGGGGCGCACGGTATCAGTCGGTCTAATGCCAGTGAAGGATTGTTTGTCTATACTTTTAGACCTGAAGAGAATATGAGGAGCGCGCGATGAAATTACGCCAGCTGCGCTACGTCCATGAAGTCGCCCGGCGCGGGCTCAACGTCACTGCCGCCGCAGAGGCGCTGTTCACCTCGCAGCCCGGCGTGTCCAAGCAGATCCGCCTGCTCGAACAGGAACTGGGCGTGGACATCTTCGTACGCAACGGCAAGCATCTGGCCGAGGTGACACCGGCCGGCAAACGCATTCTCGACTACACCGAGCGGCTGTTGCTGGAGATCCACAACATCAAGAATGCCGCCGACGACTTCAAGCAGGCCGACCGCGGCGACATCTCCATCGCCACCACGCACACGCAGGCGCGTTACGCGCTGCCGCCAACGATTGCCAAATTTCGCAAAAAATATCCAAAAGTCAGTCTGCATCTGAACCAGGGCTCGCCGCCGCAGATCGCAAAGATGGCGGCCGAAGGCACCGCCGATTTCGCCATCGCCACCGAGGCCATGCATCTGTTCGAGGACCTGGTGATGCTGCCCTGCTACCACTGGAACCGCTGCGTGCTGGTGCGACCGGACAACCCGCTGGCGAAGAAGAAAGGCAAGTTCACGCTGAAAGACGTCGCCCAGCATCCGATCATCACCTACACCTTCGGCTTCACCGGCCGCTCCAAGCTCGATCAGGCGTTCGCCGCGCAGGGCCTCAAGCCCGACGTGGTGCTGACCGCGGTGGATGCCGACGTCATCAAGACTTATGTGCGTCTGGGGCTCGGCATCGGCATCGTTGCCAACATGGCCTACGACTCCAAACAGGATTCCGACCTGGTGGCACTGGAAGCCGCACATTTGTTCGAGCGCAGCACCACGCACGTCGGCTTCCGGCGCGGACTGTTTCTGCGTGAATACATGTACGAATTCATCACCACCTTCGCGCCGCACCTGACGCGCAAGGTGGTGGACGACACCGCCGCCATCGCCGACCCGGAAGAACGCCGCAAGCGCGCTCAGAAGCTGATGGCAGGACTGCCTGTTCTGTGAGGGAATAAGGACAGTTTCAATTCTTCTTTATCTGTTTTGCGTCGCGTACGCCTGATAATCTGCGCGCCCTATGGAACCTCTAACTAGTCTGCACGCGGCGCGCGTTGCCGTCCCAAACCCTGCGAGACAAGGCGGAGGCCGCAGCGCCTTAGCACGGACTAAGGTCAAGGCCGACAACGCCGTATCGCAGGGTTTGGGACGCAACCCTTCGGGGCGCGGTCTCTTTTGCGCGGGGCGTTGTCACTTCAGCCTCGCTGTAGCAATAAGTACAGCGTCGGCCTCGTTCCTAGCCCCACGCAAAACATCCTCGCGCCGCGCCCGCGTGCAGGCTAGTTAGAGGTTCCTGTGTACCGCTACGACAATTACGACAAGCAACTGATCAACGAACGCGTGGCCCAGTTCCGCGACCAGACGCGACGCTATCTCGCGGGCGAACTGACGCCGGACGAATTCCGCTCGCTGCGCCTGCGCAACGGTCTCTATGTGCAGCGCTTCGCGCCGATGCTGCGCATCTCGATCCCCTACGGCCTGCTGTCGTCGAAACAGGTGCGGATGCTCGCGCACATCGCGCGCAAGTACGACAAGGGTTACGGCCACTTCACCACGCGCCAGAACATCCAGTACAACTGGCCCAAGCTCGAAACCGTGCCGGACATCCTCGCCGACCTCGCCAGCGTCGAGATGCACGCGATTCAGACTTCCGGCAACTGCGTGCGCAACATCACCACCGATCATCTGGCCGGCGTAGCGAAGGATGAGCTGGTGGATCCGCGCCCTTACTGCGAAATCACCCGACAGTGGGCCAGCTTCCACCCCGAATTCAACTTCCTGCCGCGCAAGTTCAAGATCGCGTTCTCGGCGACCCAACACGAGCGCGCCGCGCTGCTGACGCACGACGTCGGCGTGCGCATCGTCAAGAGCGCCGCGGGCGAGACCGGCTACACGATGTACGTCGGCGGCGGCCTCGGCCGCACGCCGATCATTGGCCAGAAGATCCGCGACTTTCTGCCGGAACTCGATCTGCTGTCGTATCTCGAAGCGATCCTGCGCGTCTACAACCGCCTCGGCCGGCGCGACAACATCCACAAGGCGCGCATCAAGATCCTGGTCAAGGAACAGGGCGTGCCGAAATTCACCGAACTGGTGGAGGCCGAGTGGGCCCTGATCAAGGACGATCCGAATCTGAAACTGCGGCGCGAAGACCTGGTGCATTTCCAGAAATTCTTCCAACCGCATGCTTACGACAAGAATGCCAGCGCGGACAAAGCCCATGCGCAGCATCTGGCTGATAAATCCTTTGCCACCTGGGTGCAGCGCAACACCTGGGAGCATCGCGTGCCGGGTTATCGCGCCGCATTCGTCTCGCTGAAACCGCGCGGCGGCGTGCCAGGCGACTGCACGGCCGAGCAGATGGACGCGCTGGCGGACCTTGCGGACAAGTACTCTTTCGGCGAAATCCGCACGACGCACGACCAGAACCTGCTGCTCGGCGACGTCAAGCAGGCCGACCTCCACGCACTGTGGCAGGCGCTGAAGCCACTGGAACTGGCAACACCGAACATCGGCACGCTCACCGATCTCATCTGCTGTCCCGGCCTGGATTTCTGCTCGCTGGCCAACGCCGGCTCGATTGGCATCGCGCAGGAACTGTCGGAGCGCTACGACAACCTCGACTATCTCTACGACCTCGGCGAGATCAAGATCAAGATGTCGGGCTGCATGAACGGCTGCGGCCACCACAGCGTCGGCCACATCGGCGTGCTGGGCGTGGATAAGGAAGGCGAGGAGTGGTACCAGATCACCCTCGGCGGCAGCGCCAGCAACGACGCGAAAATTGGTGACCGCATTGGCCCATCCATCGAGCGCGCCAAGGTGGTGGACGCCATCGCCGCGCTGATCGAAACCTTTGTCGAACAGCGGCAGGAAGACGAACGCTTCATCGACACCTATCGCCGCGTTGGCATTGAGCCCTACAAGGCTCGCGTCTACGCCGAAGAAGCGGTGACCGCGTGAAACTGATCCGCGACCAGAAAGTCGTCGAAGACGATACTGTCAAGCTCGACGACACCGCGGCCCTGCCCGCGTCCGGAAGAATCATCGTCTCGCTGGCACGCTGGCACGCTGAGAAAGATGCACTGAAAAAGCGTGGCCAGGTCGGCACGCAGATCCCGCCGACCCTCGAAGTCGGCGAACTCAAGGACGACCTGCCCTGCCTGGCCTGTATCGAACTGACGTTCGCTTTCATCAAGCCCAAGCCGGAGGGTGGCATCACCTTTGACGGACGCGCCTACTCACAGGCGCGGCTGCTGCGCGAACGCTACGGCTACAAAGGTGACATCCGCGCCGTTGGCGACATTTTCCGTGACACGATTTTTGCGATGCACCGCTGTGGCATCAACGTCATCGAACCCAAGGCCGGACTCGATGCGCAGGATGCGCTGAACGCGTTCAAGGATTTCTCGCTGGCATATCAGACTGCGGCCGATCGTCAACCGTCGATTTTCCGTAGGCGGCTGGCCTGATATTCGTCATTCCGGCCAAGCGCGAAGCGCGCGAGCCAGAATCCAGAATGCGGTTCCACAAAAGACTGGATTCCCGCTTTCGCGAGAATGACAAGAATTTTTCTCAGCCGATTTTTTCGGTATTACCGAGGTAAGGACGAATCGCCGACGGCAGCGTGATGCTGCCGTCGGCGTTCTGGTAATTCTCAAGAATCGCCACCAGCGTGCGGCCGACCGCAAGACCAGAACCGTTGATGGTGTGCAACAGCTCGGTTTTCTTGGTTTCGGGATGGCGGTAGCGCGCGAGCATGCGCCGTGCCTGGAAATCCTCGAAATTGGAGCAGGACGAAATCTCGCGGTAACGCTTCTGCGACGGCAGCCAGACTTCGATGTCGTAAGTCTTGGCGGCAGCGAAGCCCATGTCGCCGGTGCACAGCGCCACCACGCGGTACGGCAGTTCGAGCTTCTTCAGAATCGCTTCGGCGTGTCCGGTGAGTTGTTCGTGCGCCTCATACGATTTTTCCGGCGTCGTCGCCTGCACCAGCTCGACCTTCTCGAACTGATGCTGGCGGATCATGCCCTTGGTGTCCTTGCCCGCGGCGCCAGCCTCGGCGCGGAAACACGGCGTATGTGCGACCCATTTCTTCGGCAGCGCCGAGGCATCCACGATTTCGTCGCGCAGCAGATTGGTCACCGGCACTTCGGCGGTGGGAATCAGCCACCAGTCCTGCTCGCCCTGCAGATGAAAAAGGTCGGCGCCAAATTTAGGCAGCTGTCCCGTGCCTTGCATGGATAACCCATTGACGATGTACGGCACGTAAAGCTCTTCGTACCCATGCTCGCGCGTATGCACGTCGAGCATGAACTGGATCAGCGCACGATGCAGCCGCGCGAGGTCGCGCTTGAGAACGACGAAACGGCTGCCGGTGAGCTTGGCGGCGGCGGCGAAGTCCATCTGGCCGAGCGCTTCGCCAAGATCGGCGTGATCCTTCGGTGCAAACGCGAGCGGCTTTGGCTCACCATGCTTGCGGACTTCGACGTTGGCGTGCTCGTCCTTGCCTTCGGGAACCGATGCATTAGGTAGGTTCGGAACGTCTAAGAGAAATTGCTTGAATTCAATTTCCAGAGCAGTCAGCGAAGTCGTGTTCGATTCCAGCCGACTCTTGATGTGATCCATCTCAGCAATGACGGGCGCAACATCTTCACCTTTCGATTTCGCCAGCCCGATTTTTTTGGAACCGGCATTGCGTTCAGCCTGCAGCTTCTCGGTCTCGGTCTGCAGCTGTTTGCGGTTCGTTTCCAGCGTCTCGTATTGAGCAAGGTCGAGCACGAAGCCGCGCCGCGCCAGCTGCGCAGCGATTTTCTGCGGGTCGGCCCGCAACAGTTTGGGGTCTAACATTTGGCGCGCAGTTTAAGCGGTTGCCGCTCGCGCCAGCCACAACCCCAGCGCACAGGCGCCAAGGCTGAGAACCAGATTGAGCGCCACGTTCAGCAGTGCGGCGTTCATTGAACCTTCACGCCAGAGTTCCAGCGTTTCAAATGAAAAAGCCGAGAAGGTGGTGAATCCCCCCAGCACGCCGGTGGTCAGGCCCAGCCGCAACCACGCCGGGAATTCCGGCCGGTCCAGTGCATACGCGGCGATAAAGCCCATGAGCAATCCGCCGGCTGCATTGACCATCAGCGTGGCCGTGGGAAATCCCGGCCAGAGGTTCTTCGTCCACAAACTCACGCCATAGCGCGCGGCACTGCCGGCCGCGCCGCCCAGCATCACCGCGAACCATGTCGTCATGGCTTCCCCTGCTTGTTTGTCGCACGAAGCGCCGAGAGCTTCTCTGCAATCTTGATCTCCAGCCCGCGCTGCGTCGGCTGGTAGAACTCGGTCCCCGCCAGTTTATCCGGCAGGAACTGTTGGCCGGCGGCATGGGCATCACCCTCGTCGTGGTCGTAGCGATAACCCTTGCCGTAATCCAGATCCTTCATCAATTTCGTCGGCGCGTTGCGGATGTGCAGCGGCACTTCCAGCGTGCCGTATTTCTCCACGGCTGCCTTGGCCTCGCCAAACGCGGTGTAGACCGCGTTGCTCTTGGGGCCGACCGCGAGAAACACAATGGCCTCGGCGATCGCCAGCTCGCCTTCGGGAGAACCGAGTCGCTCGTAGGTGTCCCAGGCGCTGAGGCAAAGCTGCAGCGCGCGCGGATCGGCCAGGCCGATGTCCTCGGCGGCCATGCGGGTGACGCGACGGGCGAGATAACGCGGATCGGCGCCGCCATCCAGCATGCGCGCATACCAATAGAGCGCGGCGTCAGGATCGCTGCCGCGCACCGATTTATGCAGCGCGGAAATCTGGTCGTAGAACTGCTCGCCCTGCTTGTCGAAACGCCGCCAGCTTTTGCCGAGCAGTTTCTCCAGCGTGGCGTCGTCGGCCTTGCCTTCGGCCCTGACCAGTTCGGCTGCGGTTTCGAGCAGGATCAGCGCACGTCGTGCATCGCCGTCGGCCAGTTCGATGATGCGCGTCAGCCAGTGCTGAGGGAGTTCCGCCCTGAGATCACGACTGAGCGCGCGAAGCAGCAACGTCATCAAGTCTTCATCGCCCAGCGACTTGAGCACGAACACGCGCAGCCGCGACAGCAACGCCGAGTTCAGCTCGAAGGACGGATTCTCCGTGGTAGCCCCAACCAGAATCACGGTGCCGTCTTCGACAAACGGCAGCAGCGCATCTTGCTGGCCCTTGTTGAAACGGTGGATCTCGTCAATGAACAGCACGGTGCGCTGCGGGGTCTGCAACTGCAGCGCTTGTTGCGCCTGCGCCACCGCCTCGCGGATGTCCTTGACCCCGGCCATCACCGCTGACAGCGCGATGAACTGGTAGCTGGATTCGCTCGCCACCAACCGTGCCAACGTGGTCTTGCCGGTGCCGGGAGGGCCCCAGAACACCATCGAAGGCACCGAGCCGCCGTCGAGCAGGCGGCGTAGTGGCGCATCCTTGCCGAGCAGATGCGGCTGCCCGACGACTTCATCCAAATGCGCAGGGCGCATGCGGGAGGCCAGTGGGCGAGCCGGATTCAAGCGCACTGACTCAACGTCAGTTCGCTCCGGCGAGCGCCCGGCCATGGACGGCCGGGCCGGTGGTTCGTTGGACATCTACGGTCTCGCCATGGACGGCAAAGCGGTGGGTGAACGAACGCCCTATTTGACGATGGGGCGAGTGCTGATACTCGACTCGGCCTGGACCAGTTCGACGCCTTCGGGCGGCGTGAAATTGAACTGAGCTGTATCCAGGAGTCTGTTGGTCTGGATGCCATTGAAGGACACGCTGGTGATATTGCCGAGCTGGTCATGGAACTGCATGTGCTGCGGCACACCGTTCTTGAGCGTCAATTCGATGGACTGGAAATCGCCGGCGGTGGATTTTGGAATCAGTCGGACGACGCGCGCGTCGCCAACCTTGCCCGCGTCTGTGATGGTGAATTGCGATTTGAGCGTGGAGCGCTGTGACAGCAGTTCCGCAGGTGTTCCTGCCAATGCGTCCCTGGCCTCTCGAATCGTGACCTGCTTGAGATCGGGGTCGTAAAGCCAGATGGTCTGGCCGTCGCACACCATCAGCTGTTCGTAGGGCTTTTCGTAGGCCCAGCGGAATTTCCCGGGCCGCAACAGCGCCATGCGGCCGGAATTCTTCTGCAGCACGGCACCCTTCTCGTCTTTCTGAACCTGCTCGAAGCCAGCGGAAAAAGTCTGCACGTTGTCCACGAATTTCTGCAGTGCCTGTTCGGCGGATTCGGCGTGAACAAACCCAGAAGGAAAAAACAACGTCACCCCCGCGAAGGCGGGGGCCCAGCGCTTAAATCGAGCGAATGTGGTCATCGGAAAGGGCTGGATTCCCGCCTGCGCGGGAATGACGGGTTATTTGAAATCATGCGTGGTAGACCGCGATCAGGGATGGTTGTTCACCAGGATCTCGCGGTTGCCGCCGGCGCCGGACGGACCGACGATGCCGGCGCGCTCCATCTGCTCGACCATGCGCGCGGCGCGGTTGTAGCCAACGGATAGCCGCCGCTGCACCCACGACACCGAGGCCTTGCGCGATTCGAGTACGATGGCCACCGCCTGGTCGTAGAGCACGTCCTGTTCGGCATCCAGCTCTTTCGGCGCCGCATTCGGGTCGGGCTCGTCGGCCAGCACATCCTCGATGTATTCCGGCTCGCCGACCTGTTTGAGATAGGCGACGACCTTGTGCACTTCGTGATCGTCCACGAACGCGCCGTGGATGCGTTGCACGTTGCTGGCGCCGATCGGCCGATACAGCATGTCGCCGTGACCGAGCAGAGCCTCGGCGCCCTGCTGGTCGAGAATCGTGCGCGAGTCCACTTTCTGCGCGACCTGGAAGGCGATGCGCGAAGGAATGTTGGCCTTGATCAGACCGGTGATGACGTCCACGCTCGGGCGCTGCGTGGCGACGATCAGGTGAATGCCGGCAGCGCGTGCTTTCTGCGCCAGCCGCGCGATCAGTTCTTCAACTTTCTTGCCGACCACCATCATCATGTCGGCCAGCTCGTCGATGACGATGACGATGTGCGGCATGTGCTTGAGCGGCTCCGGTGTCGGCTCCTCGCCTTCGGCAGTAGGTGCCGCGAGCGGATTCATGATCGGCGTGCCGGCTTTGACGGCATCCTCGACCTTGCGGTTGAGGCCCGCGAGGTTGCGCACGCCCATGCGTGTCATCAGCTGGTAGCGCCGCTCCATCTCGGCGACACACCAGCGTAATGCGTTGGCGGCGTCCTTCATGTCGGTGACCACCGGCGTCAGCAGATGCGGGATGTTGTCGTACACCGACAGCTCGAGCATCTTCGGGTCGATGAAGATGAAGCGCACCTGCTCGGCGGTGGCTTTGTAGAGCATCGACAGGATCATCACGTTGATCGCCACACTCTTGCCGGAGCCCGTGGTGCCGGCGACCAGCAGGTGCGGCATCTTGCCCAGATCGCCAGCGACCGGGACGCCGCCGATGTCCTTGCCCAGCGCCAGCGACAGTGGCGAATGCGAGTTCGCATAGGCTTCGGACTGGAGGATCTCGGTGAGCATGACGATGTCGCGCGACTGGTTCGGCAACTCGAGGCCAACGTAGGGCTTGCCCTCGATCACCTCGATCACGCGCACCCGCGACACCGACAGCGAGCGCGCGAGATCGTTGGCGAGGTTGCTGATCTGCGAGCCCTTGACGCCCGGCGCCAGCTGCAACTCGAAGCGTGTGATCACCGGCCCCGGTTGCGCGGCGACCACTTTGGCCTCGACACCGAACGCCAGCAGGTGCTCCTCGACGCTGCGCGAGATGCGCTCGAGATCTGCCTGTGTGTAGCCCTTCACCGGCGGACGCGGCGGGTCGAGGATCGACAACGGCGGCAACGGATCGCCCCTGAACTGCGGCACATCGGCGCCTTTCTCGCCAGAGCCCATCGGTAGCGACAGTTGACCATCGCCCACCAACGGCATCTTGCGTTTCTTCCGGTCCTTCACTGGCGGCGTGGGCGGCACCGCGGCCGTCACCGATGCCACGGCTGGCGCGGTGCGGATCTGCAATGGCGCCGCCGCAGGTTGGGCCTGCAATCGCTCCCTCACACGCACGACCAGCGTCTGCAAGAAGCCGCCGATGCGGTCGAGCACATGCAGCCAGGAAAACACCAGCGCCACCGGCAGCGCAGCGATCAGCAGCGTCAGCAACAACAGGGTCGCACCGACGGAATTGAGCGCGGTGACCAGCGACTTGCCCAACACCAGCCCGAGGATGCCGCCGCTGCCCTGCGGGGTGACCGTGGCGCTGGCGCCGACATGCAGCGCTGCCAGCGCGCACAGGCTCAGGGCACACAGCAACAAGGCGCCGCTGCGCCACAGCGGCGCGATGCTGCGCCCGTCTTCAGGTTTTTGTGGCCGGTAAGCGAACCAGCCCACCAGCGCGACGACGGCGGGCAGCAGGAAAGCGGTGTAGCCGAACAGGCTGAGCAGCGCATCGGTGATCCAGGCACCGGTGGTGCCGATGAGGTTCTTCGCGCCCTCGCCGCTGCCGCTGGACGACCAGCCAGGGTCGTCGGGGTGATGCGACAACAGGGCAATCAGCAGGAACAAGGCCAGACTGCCCGCCACAACCAGACCGACTTCGCGCAGCAGGCGCTGGATCCATCCGGGGCCGTTACTGACCGCTTGGTTTCTGATACTCGGCATGGATGACGATTATCACATGGATATTTATGACTACCGGGCTTGATATTTGCTGCGGAATCCTCATATTTAGAAGCATTGAAAGGAGGCGCCCGTATGACTAACCAGACTCGACATTTTCTGCTGACGCCCGAAGGCTCCGTGCGCGAATTCAGTTCCTCACAGGCGGCAAGCGTTGCCGCTGGCGCCAACAAGCTGCCGGAGTTCGCCGGTCACCGTGTGCGCTATCTGCAAGTCACCATCAACGACGACAACAACCATGAGCTGAAAGTGCAATCCGCCGGCGCCTGCATCCGTTTCGATGCCGACGGCCGCCTTGCCGAGGCCACACCGCCGGGAGAGAACGAGGCGATCACCAGCTTCGAGCACGACGCCTGTATCCAGCTGGCGCTGAAAGGCTTGCCTGCAGCATCACCCACATTCCACTAAGCGCGCGTAGCGTTTCCGGCCTGCGGGGAGTCCCTGCGGCCGCATGGGATGCGTTGTTCCCCGCTGACTATCCGTTCACACGACACGCATTTCTGAGCGCGCTGGAGACGCATGGTTGCGTCAGCGCAGACAAGGGCTGGCAGCCCTGCCACCTCCTGCTCGAAGACGCGCAAGGCACGTTGATCGCCGCCGCGCCGCGCTACCGCAAGTCCCACTCCTATGGCGAGTTCGTGTTCGACTTCGCCTGGGCGCGCGCGAGCGGTGAACTCGGAAAGCCCTACTATCCGAAGCAGGTGTGTGCGATACCGTTCACACCCGCCACCGGCCCACGCCTCGGCGCGCGCGACGCCGAGGTGCGCGCCCAGCTGCTTACGGCACTTAAACAAGATTGGGGCGCCAGTGGCGATTCATCCGCGCATGCGCTGTTCGTCGATGAGGCCACGGCACAGGCATTCCAGCACGCGGGCGCGCTGATCCGGCTCGATGTGCAGTTTCACTGGCGCCGCGCGGATGAGATCAACTTCACCGGATTCCTGGCGCGCCTGAACCACGATAAACGCAAGAAGATCCTGCGCGAACGGCGGCGCGTCACCGAGGCCGGTATCCGCTTTGAAACGCGTCATGGCGATGAACTGGGCGAGGCGCAGTGGGCCGAGGTGTTTGCCCTCTACTCGAACACCTACGAAGAGCGCGGGCAGCCGCCGTATCTGAATCTGGCGTTTTTTCTCGATTACGGCCGCATGCCGGGCACGCCGCTGCGCCTGATTCTCGGCTACGAAAACCAGCGGCTGATCGCCTGCGCCATTACGGTAGTGGGTGGCGAAACGCTCTACGGTCGCCACTGGGGCTGCGCCGAGAAATTTCACAGCCTGCATTTCGAGGCTTGCTACTATCAGGGCATCGAGTTTTGCCTCGGCGAGGGACTCATGCACTTCGATGCGGGCGCGCAGGGCGAGCACAAACGCACACGCGGTTTTTCACCGGTGCTGACACGCTCGGCACACTGGCTGGCGGATCCCCGGTTGCACGAGGCGGTCGCGCGGTTCCTGCAACGCGAAAGTACAGCGATCGAACAATACCGGGAGGAGTTGATCAAGCACGCACCGTTCCGGCACGAGGCCACACTTGGATAATCCCGTCCGGCTGCACTGGCTCGACCCGCGCGACCCGCAGCAGGCGTTTCCCGATCCGCGTCTGGCGATGCATGACCCCAATGGCCTGTTGGCGATTGGCGGCGATCTATCGCCCACCCGCCTGCTGCGCGCCTACGCGCAGGGCATCTTCCCGTGGTTCAACCCGGACGAACCGATCCTGTGGTGGAGTCCCGACCCGCGCGCGGTGTTGCGCCCACACCAATTCCACACTTCGCGCAGCCTGGACAAACGGCTACGCCGGCAAGATTTCGCGCTGACGCTGAACCACGCATTTCGAGACGTGCTCGAAGCCTGCGCAGCACCCCGTGCACGGTCACGCGGCACCTGGCTGTCGACCGAAATGAAGCAGGCTTACTTTGACCTGCACATCCTCGGCCACGCGCAATCCATCGAGGTCTGGCGGCACGGCCAACTGGTGGGTGGCGTCTACGGTGTCGCGCTCGGCCGCGTGTTCTTCGGTGAGTCCATGTTCTCGCGCATCGAGGACGGTTCGAAAATCGCCCTGCACTATCTGTGCAAACAACTCACCGCTTGGGACTACGATCTGCTGGACTGCCAGGTCAGCTCGCTGCATCTGATGACACTGGGCGCAATGGAAATGCCGCGCGAGGAGTTTCTGCGGCACCTGCGGCACGCGGTCGGCGTCGGAGGCAAATCCGGTCGCTGGGCTTTCGACATCGACGTGCCGACGGACGCACTACACCTGCCATGAAACAAAAGGGGTGTCATTCCGAGCGCAGCGAGGAATCTGTCTTTGAGCGCGAACAGAGACGTACCAGATTCCTCGTCGCCTACGCTCCTCGGAATGACAATTTTTATGAGTGAAGCAGCGCGCCTGCTGCTCGGCACCCCGCACGCCTGCGGCTATCTGTCAGGCCGCGAGGCGCGCAGCGCGTTCATTGACCCCCAGTTCACGCTCAACCCGCCGCGCTACGCCGAGTTGCTGAAAATGGGCTTCCGCCGCAGCGGCGCCTATGTCTATCGCCCCGCCTGCACGGCTTGCAGAGAATGCCGGCCGGTGCGTGTCGCCGTCGCCGGCTTCAAACCCGGCCGCACACAGCAGCGCTGTCTGAAGCACAACTCCGATCTCGTGCTGACGCGCAGCGATTCACTGGGCGAAGAACATTTTTCGCTGTATCGCGATTACCTCTCCGCGCGCCATCCGACCGGCGGTATGGACCCCGAAGACCGCGAGGCGTTCCACAGTTTTCTCGAGTGCCGCTGGGGCAAGACCGAAGTCTGGGATTTCCGCACCGGCGCGCGCCTGCTCGCCACCGCCCTCGTTGATGTGCTGCCGCGCGCGCTGTCGGCGGTCTACACGTTCTTCGACCCGGCAGAACCTTCGCGCAGTCTGGGCACGCTGGCGGTGTTAAAGCAGATCGAACAGGCGCGCATCGCCAATCTGGATCACGTCTATCTTGGCTATTGGGTCGAGCATTCGCGCAAGATGACCTACAAGCGCAACTTCAAGCCGCTGGAGATGCTGACGCCACAAGGCTGGCAGCCTGCCGACACCTAGACGATAATCGCGCTCCTTCAATAGCGGACCAATAGAGTCAAATGCCGAAAGAAGATCACATCGAGATGAATGGCGTCGTCGAAGAAACGCTGCCCAACACCAATTTCCGCGTCAAGCTCGAGAATGGCCATGTCGTCAGCGCCCACATCTCCGGCCGCATGCGCAAGAACTACATCCGCATCCTCACTGGCGACAAGGTCAAGGTGGAACTGACACCTTACGACCTGACCAAGGGCCGCATCACCTTCCGGGATAAATAAGTTGCAGGCCCCGCAGTAAAGCGAGATAGTGGCACTGACGTTGCTGGATTTTCATGGCAACGCAATAACTCAATCAGGGGATCACGGATGATTAAGCGCAGGTTCGCACTCGCTCTTTCTGTTGCCGTACTGGCTTCAATGACCGCGATCGCCGCCGACCCGGTGCTCGACACCTGGCAGCCGAGCGTACAGTTCAAGTTGGACTTCGGCGGCCAGCCCAAAACCACCAGCACGCATTTCATCGCCAAGATGTCGCTCAGCGAGCAGGCTGTGAACAAGATCTACGGTGGCAACACCCTGCTGCAGGCGGCGCGCGCCATCAAGGGCGAAGGCACTGGCGAACTGCCGGCCTACCTCAAGCTGGACTACCACCACGGCAAGACCTTCACCACGCAGTGGATGGGGAACGACATGTTCCACTACGACTACGCCAGCGAGGAGCTGACTGCGCCGATGATGTTGAGCTTCCTCGGCCCGTTCAACACCGCCGACAGCTGGGCCATGATCATCACTGGCAGCATGATTGGCACTGCCGGCATGGGCTATGGCATCGCTCAGTGGACCAGCAGCAGGCCGCCCGCCGCCGCCGCGACTCTTAAGGCGAACGGGGCAGCATGTGCCGTTGGAGCTGAATGCGCTTCAGGCTCCTGTTGCTTAGCTGTGTGCGCGGTCGCTTGTTGAATAATTCGACGTATTACACAACCACGCAACGCCTCATCCGCTTGCAAACAAAAACGGCCCGTGAGGGCCGTTTTTGTTTGGAGACGGTGCGTACCGCCTAGATTGCGGCTTGCTCCGGAATGACGAAACACCTCAGACGGTTTCAGCGGCGACGGGCTTCTCTTTCGGCACCAGCTCCAGATCCAGCTTGCCGTCCTTGACGCTGACGGTGACCTCACCGCCGTGCGCGAGCTTACCGAACAGCAGTTCCTCGGCCAGCGGGCGCTTGATGTTTTCCTGAATCACGCGCGCCATCGGCCGCGCGCCCATCTTGATGTCGTAGCCGTGCTCGCCAAGCCAAGCGCGCGCATCGGTGTCCACCGTCAGATGCACGTGCTTGGCCATCAGCTGTTCCTCGAGCTGGACAATGAACTTGTCCACCACACGCGCGATCACCGGCGGCGTCAGCGGCTCGAACGGCACGATGGCATCGAGGCGATTGCGGAACTCCGGCGAGAAGCCCTTGCGGATCGCTTCCAGCGCGTCGGTGCTGTTGTCTTGCTCCGAGAAGCCGATCGAGCGCCGCGCCACGCTTTCGGCGCCGGCGTTGGTGGTCATCACCAGGATGACGTTGCGGAAATCCACATGGCGGCCATTGTTATCGGTGAGCGTGCCGTGGTCCATGACTTGCAGTAACAAATTAAAGACGTCGGGATGTGCTTTCTCAACTTCATCCAGCAGCACGACGGCGTGCGGGTGCTTGAGCACCGAATCGGTCAGCAGGCCGCCCTGATCGAAGCCGACATAGCCCGGTGGCGCGCCGATCAGGCGCGAGACGGTGTGTCGCTCCATGTATTCGGACATGTCGTAACGCAGCAGTTCGATGCCGAGCTGCAACGCAAGTTGTTTGGTGACTTCGGTCTTGCCGACGCCGGTCGGGCCTGCAAGCAGGAAACTGCCGATCGGCTTGTCGGGCGAACCCAGTCCCGAGCGCGCCAGCTTGATGCTGGACGCTAGCATTTCGACTGCCTTGTCCTGACCGAAGATCGTCAGCTTGAGGTCGCGCTCCAGCGTTGCCAGCCGGTCACGGTCGTTGGAGGACACGGCCTTGGGCGGGATGCGCGCGATGCGCGCCACCGTGGCCTCGATGTCCTTGACCTGCACGGTCTTGCGTTTCTTGCCCTCGGGCAGCAGGCGCAATCGCGCGGCAGCCTCGTCGATCACATCGATCGCCTTGTCCGGCAGATGACGGTCGGTGATGTGCCGGGCCGACAGCTGCACGGCGGATTCCAGCGCACCGTCGGTGAAATGCACCTGATGATGCTCCTCGAAGCGTGAGCGCAGCCCCTTTAGGATTTTCACGGTTTCCTCGGCGGAAGGTTCCGGCACGTCGATCTTCTGGAAGCGCCGCGCCAGCGCGCGGTCCTTCTCGAAGATGCCACGGAACTCCTGATAGGTGGTCGAACCCATGCAGCGCAGGTCGCCGGACTGCAACAGAGGCTTGAGCAGATTCGAGGCATCCATCACACCGCCACTGGCGGCGCCGGCACCGATGATGGTGTGGATCTCGTCAATGAACAGGATCGAGCCCTTGATGTTGCCCAATTCGGTGAGCACCGCTTTCAGGCGTTTTTCAAAATCACCGCGATACTTGGTGCCGGCGATCAGCGAGCCGAGGTCGAGGCTATAGACCGCCCCGGTGCGCAGCAGGTCAGGCACCTTGCCCTCAACGATCATCCACGCCAGCCCTTCAGCGATGGCGGTCTTGCCGACGCCGGCCTCACCGACCAGCAGCGGATTGTTCTTGCGCCGGCGGCATAGCGTCTGCATCACCCGCTCCATCTCCAGTTCGCGACCGATTAACGGGTCGATCTGGCCCTTGGCGGCGCGTTCGTTGAGATTCTGCGCGAACTGTTCCAGCGCGGTTTTCTGCGGCGCGGATTTGTCACCGGATTCTTTTTCCTCGCCGTCGCCAGTCGGCGACGGCGCCTCTTGCGGCGTGGCCGGATTTGATTTGGCGATGCCGTGTGAGATGAAATTGACCACGTCGAGCCGCGTCACACCCAACTCGTTCAACAGGTAAACCGCGTGCGTGTCCTTCTCGCTGAAGATCGCCACCAGCACATTGAGCGTACTCACCTGCTTCTTGCCAGCGGACTGGACGTGATAGATCGCGCGCTGGAGGACACGCTGGAACGACAGCGTCGGCTGAACCTCACGACTGTTCTCGTCCTTGATCGCCTGTACGTTCTTGGCGATGTAGTCGCGCAGATTGTGTTCCAGCGAATCGAGATCGGTGCCGGCGGCGGTCAGCACTTCGTTGACATTGGCGTCGGCCAACAGCGCCAGCAGCAGGTGTTCGACCGTCAGCAGGTCATGGCCCTCGCCGCGCGCAGAGGCAAACGCCGAATCCAGCGACTTCTGCAGTTCGTCGGAGAGGATGCTCATGCTTTCTCCATCACGGTCATCAGGGGATGCTGATGGCGGCGCGCATAGGCGTTGACCTGCGCCACCTTGGTTTCAGCGATCTCGACCGGAAAGATCCCAGCGACCGCGCGGCCCTGCGTATGCACGGCCAGCATGATCTGCACCGCTTTTTCGTGCCCATGGTGAAAGAACGTCCGCAAGATCTGCACCACGAACTCCATCGGCGTGAAGTCGTCGTTGACCATGACGACTTTATACAGCGGTGGCTGCTGGGTACGCGGCCGTGCCTCCTCGATGACGGTATCGAGCGTGCCCAGCGGTTCGTCAAGTGCCTTCTTGCTCATGGATTCATCATAGCCAACTCGAACGAGATGAAAAGTCCTGCATCGGTGTCCAGTAAGTGATGTCTAGTCCCCGGTAATGCGGACGATTTCGCCTGACTCAATAGACACCAAAACAATATCGCGCCCACACGAGGAGCTTTTGGCCTCGAAACGGCAGTGGCAACGCGCAAGGCACTGGATCCCCGCTTGCGCGGGGATGACTTCACTGAAGTGAAGTCACTTGTGGGTAAAGGTAAACGCGCCGTCCCAGCTCTTGCCGGGCGGGTTCTCGCGCAACCAGAGGATGCGCTCGAGAAAGATGTCGTAGATCGGCTGCGGATTGTCGCCGGTCTTGAGGGTGAAGAATTCCTGCTCGGCGTCGTCCCATTTCTGCTCGCGGTACAGCTTCATCGCGCCACGCTGACGCGCAAGATCCTGCCGCACCGCCGGGTCGAGCGCGTCCTTGGGTCCCATCGGTTCGTAGATCGGCACCGGTTCGTTCTTGCCCTTGACGCGCACCACATCCACCTCGCGGAACGACCAGTCGCTCGGCGCCTGTCCACGGGTGAATTCGCTGACCAGCACGCCGACGCCGTATTCCTTAGTCAGACCTTCGAGGCGCGCGCCGAGGTTCACCGAGTCGCCCATCACCGTGTAGGCGCGTCGGAACTCCGAACCCATGTTGCCGACGTTCATCTTGCCGGTGTTGAGACCGACGCCGATGTTGAGCCGGGGCCAGCCGCGTTTCTCGAATTCGTCGTCGAGTTCACGCACGGCTTTCATCATCTCCATCGCCGCGTTCATGCCGTGCACCGCGTGCTGGTCGTCGGCCAGCGGCGCGCCCCAGAACGCCATGATCGCGTCGCCGATGTATTTATCGATGGTGCCGCGATGCTTCTGGATCACCGACGTCTGTTTGGTCAGGAAGATGTTCATCATCTGCGCCAGGTCCTTGGCTTCCAGCTTCTCCGACACGCTGGTGAAGCCACGCACGTCGGAGAACAACACCGTCATCTCGCGGCTCTCGCCTTCCATCGAAATCTGGCCGCCCTTGTCGGCCATCTCCGCCACCACTTCCGGCGGCACGTACTCACCGAACATCTTCGAGATGTCACGCGCCTTGCGCGATTCGATGAAATAGCCATAGAGCAACTGCGCCAGGAACACCGACAGCGTGTAAGCGATCGGCACGCCCATCGGCATGATGAAGTTCGCGCTCCACAATCCAAACGCCAGCACCGTCACCAGCACCAACAGCGCGGCTGCGACACTGGCGCTGCCCAGAGGCGACAAGCGTGGGAACAACAATGCAAGGGTCAAGCCGATGACCACCAGCAGCACGATTTCGATGCCGAGGTAATACGGCGCCTTCTGCTTGATGCGGCCATCGAGGAACCCCGACACGATGTTGGCGTGCACTTCGACGCCGGGAAAAACATTGCCGACCGGCGTGACGCGGATATCCCTCAGGCCTGCCGCACTCGCACCGACCAGCGCGATGGTGCCTTTGAGCTTGGCCGAATCGGCGGTGCCACGGATGACGTCAGTCGCTGAGATATAGGGAAAGCTGAAAACTGGGCCACGGTAGGGCACATAGACCGCCGCAGAGCCATCCACCGGCGCGGTCAATCCGCCGACGCGGACGCGCTCCAGATTGAGCGAGCCGCGCGCTTCAGGCGGATCGAACTCCAGCGCCACACCCTTGTTGCCGGTGGCCAGATTCACCAGGGCCAGATCCAGCGAGCCGTACAGCACGCCTTTGTATTTCTGCAGCAGCGGCACGCGGCGGTTGACGCCGTCGGTATCGGTGGTGGTGTCGGTATAACCGCAGAACGGGGTCGCATCCTGCAACGCCGTGATGTTGCCGCCGAAGCCGATCGGCGCCGGAAATTCCACGCTGTATTGCTTGACCGCGGTTTCATCCATCACCGGCTGGCACAAGGCGCCGACTTCGGCGGCCTCGCCCGGTGCGACGAAATTCTTCATGAAAGTGCCCAGCACCACAGGCCGGCCACGCATCGCCGCCGCGAACTGGCCGTCGTAATCCAGCTGCGGCCGCAAGCCTTCCAGACGCTGCGAGAATCCGCTCAGATCCGCCAGCTCTTTCTGCGCCAGCCGCTCCAGCAGGTCCAGGCCCGAGCGGCGATCCGGCTCCGGGAAGAAGAAGTCGAAGCCGAGCACGGCGACGCCGTACTTGTCGAACGCGTTGTTGACCAGCGCCGCGAATTTGTCACGCGTCCACGACTGCCATTGGCCTTCGGCCGCGAGGCTTTTCTCGTCAATGTCGATGATGACCACGCGCGGATCCAGCGTGCGCGGCATGGTCAGCAGGATACGGGCGTCGTAGGTGAAGTTCTCGATGGTGTCGAGCAGGCGCAGCGGCAACCAGCCGGCGCTATGGATCATGAACAGAATCAGCACCAGTCCGCTGATCAACAGACGGATCAATGTGCGCGGCATCTGCGGCTCCCCTAGAACCTTATATCTACACGTTACTAAAGACTGCCGCCCCCCGGCAAACACCGCTATCATCGCGCGCATGACTTCCGTGCTGCTGGAACAACCCTTGGCGTGGGCACTGCGCGTCTGGGAACGACACGGATCGCGCCTGCCCGCGTTTGCTTCGACTGCGTTCACTGTTCTGCTGGCCATCGCCCTGGCGCAACTGGTTTGGCTGTTGTTGCCGACGCCGGACACGGCTGCATGGCGGCCGATGCCGGCGGCGACCCAACCCATCACCCGTGATCGGCGCGCTGATGTCAGCGCGATCGTCAGTGCGCATCTTTTCGGCGTGTATCAACCGACCGTGGTCACTGCCCAGGCTGCGCGCGAAATGCCGGAAACCCCGCTGAACCTGACCCTGATGGGCATCTTCGCCGGCACCTCCGAGGATTATTCGCGCGCGCTGATCGCGCAGCAGGGCGGCTCCGAACAAGCGTACGCACCGGGCGACCGCGTGACGTCGGGGGTGGTTCTGCAAAAAATCATGACCGATCGCGTGATCCTCCAGCGCGATGGCCGGCTGGAGACGCTGCGTCTGGAAAAAGACAAGCCCAGTACGGCCGAAGCACCGGCGGCGGTCGAAACCGCCAGCGCCGATGCCGGTGGCGCGCAGGATCTCATCCGCATTCGCGACGAGATGCTGCGCGACCCGTCCAAGGCCAGCGAATACATGCGCGTGCAACCGGCACAGCAGAACGGACAGCTGCGTGGCTATCGCGTTTATCCGGGGCGCGACCGCGCCGCCTTCAATAGCACCGGCCTACGGCCCGGCGATCTGGTGACCTCCGTCAACGGCGTGGAGCTCAATGACGCCGGCCGCGCCTTACAATTGCTCGGCCAGCTGGCGCAGAGCAATCAGATCAACATGACCGTCGAACGTGGCGGCCAGCCCCAGAACATCAATCTCAGCCTGAACTGAAGCCCTATGAATTCCCATTCGAAGAAATCCTTCATCCTCGGTGTCGCGCTGTGGCTGGGCGCCACCACGGCGCAGTCGGCGGTGACGCTCAACCTCAAGGACGCCGACATCAACACCCTGATCGCGACGGTCAGCGAAGTCACTGGCAAGAATTTCATCGTCGATACGCGCGTCAAGGGCAAGGTCACGGTGATCTCGTCGTCGCCGATGACCGCCGACGCGGTCTACCAGACTTTCCTCGCGGTGCTTGAAGTCAACGGTTTCGCCGCAATCCCGTCCGGCGGCGCCATCAAGATCCTTCCGGACACCAACGCACGCACTGACGGCGCCCAGCCCGGCGCGGATGTCGTCACCCGCATCTACCAGATCCAGAACATCTCGGCCGCGCAACTGGTGCCGATCCTGCGGCCGCTGGTGCCGCAGTGGGGCCACCTCGCCGCATACGCGCCAACCAACATGCTGATCATCACCGACCGCACCGCCAACGTGCAGCGTCTGGATACGCTGATCAAGGAAATGGACCAGACCGGTGACCGCAGCCTGGAACTGATCAAGCTGCAATACGCCGCCGCCGGCGAAGTGGTGCGCATCCTTACCACCCTGACGCAAGCGGACAAAACAGCTGACCCCGGCGGCCGGCAACCCTCGGTGATCGCGGATGAGCGCTCCAACAGCGTGCTGATTGGCGGCGACCGCGGCGACCGCCAGCGCCTGCGCGAGATCGTCGCCCAGCTCGACACGCCGCTGTCGGAAGATGGCGCCACACAAGTCGTGTATCTGCGCTACGCCAACGCCGAAAATCTGGCGCCGATCCTCGAAGGCTACGCGCAATCGGCCGATGCCGGTTCACGTCCCACGGGCGCTGCCGCTGCACCGGCCGCCGTCGCGTCGGGCGGCGGCGACGGCAAGACCCGCATCGTTGCCGACAAGGACACCAACGCGCTGGTCATCACCTCGAATCCGAAAACCATGCGCGCGCTGCGCAATGTCATCGCCCAGCTCGACATCAAGCGCGCCCAGGTGATGGTCGAAACCATCATTGCCGAAGTCAGCGCGCAGAAAGCCTCGCAGCTTGGCGTGGACTGGGCGGTGTACCAGCCCGACGTCGGCGGCGCGACCGGCATTCTCTCGCCCAGCACTTTGCAGGCGCTGGCCACCGCCGCCGCGACCAGCAACCCCTTGGCGGCCGCCAGCGCCGTCGGCTCCGGCCTGACCGCCGCCACCGGCGTGTTCCGCAGTAAGGACACCAGCTTCGGCATCCTCGTCCGTGCGCTGCAAAGCGACGGCGATACCAACGTGCTGTCAACACCCTCGATCGTCGCCACCGACAACGAGGAGTCGAAGATCTCGGTCGGCCAGGAAGTGCCGTTCCTCACCGGCCAGTTCAGCAACACCGGCTCGACGCCGACCACCGGCGCGGTCAACCCCTTCCAGACCATCGAACGCAAGGATGTCGGCTTGACGCTGGGCCTGACGCCTCAGATCAACGAAGGCAACGACGTGCAGATGAAGATCAATCTGGAAGTGTCGGACGTCTCCAGTGGTGCCGGCACTGTCGGCACCTCGAGTCTGGTCACCAACAAACGCACCGTCACCACGACGGTCAGCGTCGAAAGCGGCCAGGTGCTGGTGCTCGGCGGCCTGCTCGACGACCGCGTGCTCGATTCCGAGAGCGGCATTCCACTGCTGTCGTCCATACCGCTGCTCGGCTGGCTGTTCCAGTCACGTTCGATCAATAAACAGAAACGCAATCTGATGGTGTTCATCCGCCCGGCGATTCTCACGCAGCGTACCGAAGCCGATTACTACACGCGCCGCAAATACGATTTCGTGCGGCAGGCGCAGCAGGATGCGGTGAATCAGACCAAGTCCACGCCGCTGTCCAATTCGCCGCAGCCGGCCCTGCCGCCGTTCGACAGCATTCAGACCAAGCCGCTAGCGCCGCCTGCGAAATAAGTTTCGGCACATAAAATTTATGGATGCCGTCCTGCGCCGCCCACCGTTTGCGTTCGCCAAGCGCCACGGCGTCGTCGTCACCGAGGACCACGGCACTCATGTCGCTGTGGTCTGTCGCCCGGGCGCGGGCCTCGAAGCGATCCAGGAAATCCAGCGTTTCATGCGCAAACCGGCGCGCCTGACCGTCGCCAGCGCCGTCGCCGAATTCGACAGCCTGCTGGCGCGCACTTACGAAGGTCAGAGCACCGCCGCCGCCGGCTTGATGGAAGGCCTGGGTGACGAAGAAGACACCGACCTCGACAGCCTGACGCAGGCCCTCGCCGAAAAGCAGGATCTGCTCGAAGGCGACGACGACGCGCCGATCATCCGCTTCATCAACGGCCTGCTGGTCGAGGCGATCAAGGAAAACGCCTCGGACATCCATATCGAGACCTTCGAGAACCGCGTCACGGTGCGTTTCCGCGTCGACGGCGTGCTGCGCGAAGTACTGTCGCCGCCGCGCCAGCTGGCGCCGCGCATCGTCTCGCGCATCAAGGTCATGGCCAAACTCGATATCGCTGAGAAGCGCCTGCCGCAGGATGGCCGCATCTCGCGCGCCTTCGGCGGCAGGAAAGTGGACGTGCGCGTCAGCACCATCCCCACCGGCGTGCATCACGAGCGCGTGGTCATGCGCATCCTCGACAAGCAGGCTGAGCGCCTCGATCTCGACCAGCTCGGCATCGATGCCGCGCAGGTGCAGTCGCTCAAGCACATCATTTCGCACCCTTACGGCATCCTGCTGGTCACCGGCCCCACCGGCTCCGGCAAGACCACCACGCTGTACTCGGCGCTGGCGGTGCTCAACGACCGCAGCCGCAACATCATGACGGTCGAGGACCCGATCGAGTACTACATCGACGGCATCGGCCAGACCCAGGTGAACACCAAGGTCGAGATGACCTTCGCGCGCGGCCTGCGCGCGATCCTGCGCCAGGATCCGGATATCGTCATGGTCGGCGAGATCCGTGACCTCGATACCGCGCAGATCGCGGTGCAGGCCTCGCAGACCGGCCATCTGGTGCTCTCCACGCTGCACACCAACACCGCGGTCGGCGCGATCACGCGTCTGCGCGACATGGGCGTGGAGCCCTATCAGCTGTCGTCTTCGCTGGTCGGGCTGATGGCACAGCGCCTGGTGCGCCTGTTGTGCCACCACTGCAAGCAGCCCTACGAAGCCAGTCTCGCGGAAAAAGAACAACTGGGACTGAAGAACCCCAAGGCGGCGCTCACGCTCTATAAAGCCGTCGGCTGTCCGCACTGCCGCGGCACCGGTTATCTCGGCCGCAGCGGCATTCATGAAATCATCGAAGTGGATCGCCAGCTCGAAACCATGATCCACGACAATGCCTCCGAGCAATCGCTGGAGACGTACGCGCGCGAGCGCAGCCCTGGCATTCTCCAGTCCGGCCGCAACAAGGTGATCGCCGGCCAGACCACGCTGCGCGAGGTGTTGCGCGTCACCATCGAAGATTAAGCGGAAGATCCGACGGTGCCTGCTTACGAATTCGTCGCGCTCAACGCCAAGGGCAAACAGGAAAAAGGGCTGATCGAGGGCGATAGCCCGCGCGGCGTGCGCAGCCAGTTGCGCGACCGCGGTTTGAGTCCGCTCGAAGTCCATGAAGTCGCCGACCGCCGCGGGTCGGGTCGCCCGGTCTCGATCTTCGATCGCGGCGGCATCAGCAGCACCGAGCTGTCGTTGTTCACCCGGCAGCTGGCCACCCTCGCCCGCTCCGGGCTGCCGCTGGACGAGGCCCTGACCGCGGTTTCCCAGCAAAGCGAGAGCAGGCGCGTGCAACGGGTGACGCTCGGCGTACGCGCGGCGGTCACCGAAGGCAGCAGTCTGGCGCGTGCGCTAGCGCAGTTTCCCGGCGTGTTCCCGCCGATGTTCCGCGCCACCATCGAGGCCGGCGAGCAGTCCGGCAAGCTCGACGGCGTACTCGAACGACTCGCGGATTACGTGGAAAAACGCCAGGCGATGCAGAGCAAGATCATGCTCGCGGCGTTCTATCCGGCGATCCTCACCCTCGTCGCCATCGGCGTGGTTTCGCTGCTGCTGACCTATGTCGTGCCCAAGGTCGTGGACGTGTTCGCCGACCTCAAAGCCGAGCTGCCGCCGCTGACGCGTGGCCTGATCGCGATCTCCGATTTCCTCAATCAATACGGCATCGCGCTGCTTGTGGCGCTCGCCGTTGGCGGATTTTTTTTCGCGCGAGCCATGCGCAGCGACACGTTTGCCCGTGGCGTGCATCGCTGGCAACTCGGCCTGCCCTTGATCGGCCGGCTGACACGCGGCGCCAACACCGGCCGCTTCACACGCACGCTCGGCATCCTGTTCGGCAGCGGCGTGCCGATCCTCGACGCCATGCGCATCGGCACCCAAGTGGTGTCGAACCTGCCGATGCGCGACGCCATCGAGGTGGCAGCGCAGCGTGTGCGCGAAGGCGCGGCCGTGAGCAAAGCGCTGGGGGAGAGCAAACTGTTCCCGCCCATCACCCTGCACCTGATGGCCAGCGGCGAATCCTCCGGTCGCCTCGACGAGATGCTCGATCGCGCCGCTGACAATCAGGAACGCGAGGTCGAGACCCTGATCGCTGCCTTGATGGGCGTATTCGAGCCGCTGCTGATCCTCACGATGGGCGGCGTCGTGTTGATGATCGTCCTGGCCATCCTTTTGCCCATTTTTGATTTGAATACGCTGGTCAAATGAAAGTCTTGAGCGTCATCCCGCCGATGACGCAGCTCAACACGCCCTACCCGTCCACCGCCTACCTCACCGGTTTTCTGCGCTCGCGCGGCATTGACGCCGTGCAGGAGGACCTCGCCTTGGCACTGGTGCTGCGGCTGTTCTCCGCGCAAGGCTTGTGCGCCATCCGCGAACGCATCGAAGCGCTGCCGGCGCGCAAACGCACGCCCAAGGTCAAGGCGTTTCTCAAACAGTTCGAGCGTTACCGCAACACCCTCGATGCCGCCATCGGTCTGCTGCAGGGGCGCGACCCGACCGTGGCGCACCGCATTGCCTCACGCCAGTTCCTGCCCGAGGGGCCACGCTTCGCCACGCTCGACGAATACACCGCGCCTGACGGTGGTGATCCACTGGCGTGGGCGTTCGGCGCGCTCGGCACGCACGACCGCGCGCGCCATTTCGCCACGCTGTATCTGAACGATCTGGCGGATGTGGTGAAGGACGCGATTGATCCGCGCTTTGAGTTCGTGCGCTATGCCGAATCGCTGGCGCAGAGCCAGCCGAGTTTCGACCCGCTGGCGCAGGCGCTTGCCACGCCGCCGACCCTGATCGACGAACTGCTGCGCGAGCTGACACTGCAGGCGCTGACGAAACATCAGCCCGACATCGTGCTGCTCTCGGTGCCGTTTCCCGGCACGGTGTATGCCGCGTTCCGCATCGCGCAAACGATCAAGGCGCAGGATCCACGCATCGTCACCGAGCTTGGCGGCGGCTACGTCAACACCGAACTGCGCGAGCTCGCCGAACCACGCGTGTTCGATTTCTTCGATTACGTCACGCTCGATGCCGGCGAAAAACCGGCACTGGCGCTGATCGAGCACCTGCGCGGCGAGCGGCCGCGCGAAAAACTGGTGCGTACGTTTCTGCGCGAGAAAAACACCGTGCGCTACGTCAACAGCGGCGAAGCGGACATCGCCTTCGCAAAAATCGGCACGCCGACCTGGGACGGGTTGCCGCTCGATGGCTATCTCTCGGTGCTGGACATGCTCAACCCCATGCACCGGCTGTGGTCGGACGGCCGCTGGAACAAGCTCACCGTGGCGCATGGCTGCTACTGGAAGCAATGCAGCTTCTGCGATGTCAGCCTCGATTACATCTCGCGTTACGACCTCGCCGACGCGGCGACGCTGGTGGATCGCATCGAGAGCATCGTCAAGGAAACCGGCCAGACGGGGTTTCATTTCGTCGACGAGGCCGCGCCACCCAAGGGCCTGAAGGCGCTCGCCGCGGAGTTGCAGAAGCGGCAGGTCGCGATTTCCTGGTGGGGCAACATCCGCTTCGAGAAGACCTTCACCCACGAACTCTGCCGCCTGCTCGCCGACAGCGGCTGCATCGCCATCTCCGGCGGGCTCGAAGTCGCCTCCGACCGCCTGCTGAAACTGATGAAGAAAGGCGTGTCGGTCGCTCAGGTGGCGCGCGTCACCCGCGCGTTCGCCGACGCCGGTATCCTCGTGCACGCCTATCTGATGTACGGCTTTCCGACCCAGACCGTGCAGGACACGGTGGACTCGCTCGAATACGTGCGCCAGTTGTTCGCGGCCGGCTGCATCCAGTCCGGATTCTTCCACCGCTTCACCTGCACCGTGCACTCGCCGGTTGGCAAGAACCCGGAACAGTACGGCGTAATGCTCGCCCCGCTGCCGCCAGGGGCATTCGCCAGAAACGATGTGCCGTTCGTGGATCCGGCCGGCGTTGATCACGACGCGCTTGGCGTGGCGCTGAACAAGGCGCTGTACAACTACATGCACGGCATCGGCCTCGACCAGGACGTGCGCCATTGGTTCAAGGGCCGCGTGCCGCGCACCTCCGTGCCACGCGATTACATCGTAAAAGCCCTCGCGACTTGAAATAAGTCCGCGCGCCCCTATCTTGGGAACATGCGCACCGACAAACTGACAACCAAATTCCAGCAGGCCTTGGCCGACGCCCAGAGCCTTGCCGTGGGCCGCGACCATCCCGCGATTGAGCCCGTGCACCTGATGCAGGCGCTGCTGACGCAGGACGGTGGCAGCGCGTTGCCACTGCTGGCACAAAGCGGGGCCAACACCGACCTTCTGAAAACACGCCTGACTCAAGCCATCGAGTCGCTGCCCAAGCTCGGTGACAACAACGGCGAGATCTCGGTCAGCGCCGAGCTCGGCCGGCTGCTGAACCTGTGCGACAAGCTGGCCCAGCAGCGCAAGGATCAGTTCATCTCCAGTGAGCTGTTCGTGCTTGCCGCCGTCGAGGACAAGGGCGCGCTGGGCAAGCTGCTGCGCGAAGCCGGCGCGAAAAAAGATGCGCTGGAACGCGCAATCGAGACGATTCGCGGCGGTCAGAAAGCCGACTCTGCCGGAGCCGAGGACCAGCGCCAGGCGCTGGACAAATACACCATCGACCTCACCGCCCGCGCGACTTCAGGAAAACTCGACCCGGTGATCGGCCGCGACGAGGAAATCCGCCGCGTGATCCAGGTGCTGTCGCGCCGCACCAAGAACAACCCGGCGCTGATCGGCGAGCCCGGCGTCGGCAAGACTGCCATCGTCGAGGGTCTGGCCCAGCGCGTCATCAACTCCGAAGTGCCGGAATCGCTCAAGGGCAAGCGCATCCTCGCACTCGACATGGGTGCGCTGATCGCCGGCGCCAAGTTCCGCGGCGAATTCGAAGAGCGGCTGAAGGCGGTGCTGAATGACCTCGCCAAGCAGGCCGGTAACGTCATCCTGTTCATCGACGAGCTGCACACCATGGTCGGCGCCGGCAAGGCCGAAGGCTCGATGGATGCCGGCAACATGCTCAAACCCGCGCTGGCGCGCGGTGAGCTGCGCTGCATTGGCGCCACCACGCTCGACGAATACCGCAAATACGTCGAGAAAGACGCCGCGCTCGAGCGTCGCTTCCAGCCGGTGTTCGTCGGCGAGCCCAGTGTCGAGGACACCATCGCCATCCTGCGCGGCCTCAAGGAGCGCTACGAACTGCATCACGGCGTGGACATCAGCGATGGCGCGCTGATCGCCGCCGCGCGATTGAGCCACCGCTACATCAGCAACCGCCAGCTGCCGGACAAAGCCATCGACCTGATGGACGAGGCCGCCTCGCGCATCCGCATCGAGGTGGACTCCAAGCCAGAAGCGCTGGACCGGCTCGAACGTAAATTGATTCAGCTGAAGATCCAGCGTGAAGCAGTAAAAAAGGACAAGGACGATTCCGCGCAGCGCGGCCTTGCTGTGCTCGAACAAGACATCAAGAAGCTCGAGCGCGAGTACGCCGACCTCGAGGAGAAATGGAAAGCCGAGAAGGCGCAGCTGCAAGGCAGCACCGGCATCAAGGAAGAACTGGAAAAGGCGCGACTGGCGCTGGAACAGGCGCGCCGCGCCGGCGACCTCGCGCGCATGGCCGAGCTGCAGTACGGCAGGCTCCCCGAACTGGAGAAAAAACTCGCTGCGTCCTCCGCCGGCGAAGGCAAGAAAAAATCTGCAGCGCCGCAGAGCCACATGATCCGCACCAGCGTCGGCGAGGATGAGATCGCCGAAGTGGTCTCGCGCTGGACCGGCATTCCGGTGTCGCGCCTGATGGAAGGCGAGCGCGACAAGCTGCTGCGCATGGAAGACACGCTGCATCAGCGCGTGGTCGGGCAGGACGAAGCCGTCACCGCAGTGGCCGATGCCATCCGCCGTTCACGCTCGGGCCTGTCGGACCCCAACCGCCCCATCGGCTCGTTCATGTTTCTTGGGCCCACCGGGGTCGGCAAGACCGAGCTGTGCAAATCGCTGGCGAGCTTCCTGTTCGACACCGAAGACGCCATGGTGCGCATCGACATGTCCGAGTTCATGGAGAAACATTCCGTGGCGCGGCTGATCGGCGCGCCACCGGGTTACGTCGGCTACGAAGAAGGCGGCCACCTGACCGAACAGGTCCGCCGCCGGCCATATTCAGTCATCCTGTTCGACGAGATCGAAAAGGCTCACAGCGACGTCTTCAACGTGCTGCTGCAGGTGCTGGACGACGGCCGTCTCACCGACGGTCAGGGCCGCACGGTGGATTTCCGCAACACGGTCGTGGTGATGACCTCCAACCTCGGTTCGCACCTGATTCAAGATTTGGCCGGCAAGGGCGATTACACCGCCGTACGCGAGGCGGTGATGACCGTGGTGCGCGAACACTTCCGTCCCGAATTCCTCAACCGCATCGACGAATCGGTGGTGTTCCACCCGCTCGGCGCGGCGCAGATCAAGTCCATCGCCGGCATCCAGATTGAGCGCCTGAAAGCGCGGCTGGCCGAACGTGCGATGAAACTGGAACTGAGCGAGGCCGCACTGAGCCACCTGGCCGAAGCCGGCTACGACCCGGTCTACGGCGCACGGCCGCTGAAGCGCGCCATCCAGACCCTGATTGAAAACCCGCTGGCGAAGGCAGTGCTGGAAGGAAAATTCACCGCCGGCGACACCATCCTGATCGACCATTCCAAGCAAGCGTTCACGTTCAGGCGCAAAGCTTAAGCCCGGGCATGGCGTGCGATAATTCGCGCACCATTTCCGTGCCTCCCCGTCCTGAATGAAGGCTCCTACAAGCGCCTGGCTCGCCAACGCGCTCCAGTCCGTCACCACGTTTTCGCAGCGGTATTCGCTCGGCGTCATCCTCGTCTATCTCGCGCTGACGGCGGCGGGCACCTGGCTGGCGGCGACGAAACTCGAGGTGGACACCGACACCAACTCGATGATCTCGGAAGACCTGCCGTGGCGGCAGGCCGAGCGCGCCTACGACCGCGCCTTCCCCGGCACCCAGCACAGCATCGTGGTGCTGATTGAGGGCCGCACGCCGGAAGTCGCCGACGCCACCCGCGACGCGTTGCGCGAAGCCCTGGGCAAACCCAGCGACGTGATCGCCAGCGTCGAGGACCCGGTGGGGCCGTTCTTCGAGCGCAATGCCCTGCTGTATCTCAACACGCCAGAGCTGCAAAACCTGGTCACCGATCTGCAGAAGGCGCAGCCGTTCCTCGGCCGCTTGTCGAGCGACCCCAGCCTGTCGGGGCTGATGTCGCTGTTCACCGATATCTTCCGCCACTCGCAATTCCAGCTGCCGATCAAGCTTTCCGACATCACCGACCCGGTCGCCGAGCGCCTGAATGCCGCGGCCAGGGGCGAATCCGAGATCCTGTCGTGGCAATCGCTGGTGGCGGGTCAGAAGCTGCCGGACAACGGCCGGCGTTTCCTGATCGTGCGCGCCCAGAACACCGACTCCGAACAAAAAGCGCTCGACGTGGTGCGCGCCGCTGTCCAGCTGGTGCGTGCGATGCCCGATGTCAGCGCGCGCATCCGGCTCAGCGGCGACATCCCGCTGTGGGTGGATGAACTCGAAGCCGCTTTCGATGGCGCCTACCTCTCCGCCTTCGTTTCGCTGGCGCTGATCGCACTGATCCTCTATGTCGGCCTGCAATCGGTGGAACTGGTCGTCGCCTGCCTGCTGGCGCTGCTCGCGGGCCTGGCCATCACCGCCGGGTTCGCGGTGCTGGCGGTGGGCCGGCTCAACCTGATCTCGGTGGCGTTCTCGACCCTGTATATCGGCATCGCCGTGGATTACGGCGTGAATCTCGCCATGCGCTACCGCGAACAGCGTGCCGAAGGCCGCGAACACGGTGCCATCCTCGCCGAGTCGGGCGGCGATGTCGGCGTCGCCCTGACCCTGTGCGCGCTGACCACTGCCTTCGGCTTCTTCTCGTTCCTGCCGACCAGCTACCACGGCGTCGCCGAGCTCGGCCTGATCGCCGGCGTCGGCTTGATCATCGGCCTGATCACCACGCTGACCCTGCTACCGGCGCTGATCGACCGCATGCCACCGGCGCATCGCGCCAAGGTCCGCGAAGCGGGCATGCCGGTGATGCTGGCTGGACTGCTGAATTGGCCGGCGCGCAATCCCAAACCCACGCGCATCATCGCCATCGTGCTGGCGCTCGGCTCGATCGCGCTGCTGCCGCAGGTCGGCTTCGACTACAACCCGATGCACCTGAAACCGGCGAAGACCGAATCGCTGCAGGTGTACGAGGACCTCACCACCTCCGGCGATTCGCCGCTGACACTGTCGGTGCTGACCGATTCCGCGGAAGCCGCCGAAGACCTGGCGAACCGGCTGGAAGCCCTGCCGGGCATCGGCCGCGTGCTGACGCTCGGGCGGCTGATCCCCTCGGGCCAGGACGAGAAACTGGACCTGATCGACGAACTCAACCTGTCGCTGGGCCTGGGCCTGCCGGCGAATCTCAAGTTGCGCGAACCCAACGTCCGTCGCGACCTCAAGGCCCTGCGCGCTCTGCGCGACGCTGCACGCAAGGCGAAAACCGGCGATGCCGAGACCCGCACCCGTCTGGCTGACGCGATCGATCTCTGGCTGAATTCGCTGACCGGCCTGCCGCCCGATCAGCAATTGGATCGTCTCGAAGACCTGCAACACGATCTGCTTGGCGGCCTGCCGCGCCTGCTCGCACTGCTGCACCGCGCGCTGGACGCCAGCGCCGTCACCGCCGAGGACCTGCCGACCAGCCTGCAGTCTCAGTGGGTGTCGGCCAACGGCCGCCACCGCGTCGAGGTATCCGCCGCCGGCAACCTCAACGACAACCGGGTGCTGATCAATTTCGTCAAGACCGTGCAGAGCGTGGCGCCGAACGCGACCGGCGCACCGGTGAGCTTCATCGCCAGCGGCCGCACCGTGGTGGAATCGTTCCAGCAGGCGTTCGCCGCCGCCTTCGTCATCATCCTGGTGCTGCTGCTGGTGCTGCTGCGCAGCGTCAAAGACACGCTGCGTGCGATGGCGCCCTTGGTGCTGGGCTCGCTGCTGATCGGCGCCGCCTGCGTGCTCGCCGACCTGCCGCTGAACTTCGCCAACGTCATCGCGCTGCCGTTGATGCTCGGCGTCGGCGTGGATAACGGCGTGCTCATCCTCTGGCGCGGCCGTCAGGACGGCGTGCGCGGCGTCAATCCGGTGCTCAGCGGTACCGGCCGCGCGGTGGCCATTGCCGGCCTGACCACGCTGGTGAGTTTCGCCTCGCTGATGCTGTCGGCGCACCGCGGCATGGCCAGCATGGGGCTTCTACTGACATTGGCCCTGTTCATCTTCCTCGCCTGTACCTTCCTGATCCTGCCCGCATTGCTGCAAACTTTCCCTAAAATACGCAATCCCAAACATTCATCCACTCCGACCGTTCCATGAAATTTTTCATACTCGCGCTTTCTCTTGCTTCGCTGTCCGCCACGGCCGGTGCTGCGAACGCCTCCAGCCCTGCCGGCGTCATCGATCATTTCCACGAGACACTGATCGCCGGCATGCAGGGCGGCAATGAACTGGGTTGCAAGGGGCGCGCCGAGAAACTCAAGCCGGTGATCGACCAAACCTACGACATCCCTTTCCTTGCGGAGAAGGTCCTGCGCCGCGACTGGGGCAAGCTCAGCGCCAAGCAGCGCAAGCAGTTCACCCACACGCTGCATGATCTGGTCATCACCACCTATGCGTTCGAGTTCTCCTCCTTCAACGATGAAACCTTCGAGACCCTGAAGACCCAGGACATGTCGCAGGGCCGCAAGCTGGTGCGCACGCGGCTGCAGATCCCCGGCGACCCGGCGGTGAGCTTCGACTACCTGCTGCAGAAACGCGGCGGCCAGTGGCGCGTGGTCAACGTCATAACGGAAGGCATCAGCGACCTCGCCGTGCGCGCACAACAATATTCACAGGCGCTGAAAGAGCGCGGCTTCAACGGCATGATTTCCTGGCTGCGCGAGCAGATCAAGAAAAACCAGACGGATTGCTGAGGAGAATATTCAGACCCATGAGCCAGTCAGACTTTCCGCGCCTGCGCGGTACTCGCCACGGACTGGCCTCGTGTTTATTGACGCTGCTGCTGATGACTTCGATAGCGGCGGGGCAGGATGCCGCGCCGGCGTCAGCGGCTGAGCCGGCTCCTGCAACGCCTGAGGCTCCGGTCGCCGCCGAAGGCCAGGTCGGCACGCCGCCCGACGACGATGGCATCGAGCCGGGCGTGGTATTGCCGGACATCATCATCACCTCGCAGAAGTTCAAGCAGCGCCTCGAAGACGTGCCCGCTTCGGTGAGCCAGATCAGCGGCGAATTCATCAACGGCAGCGGCAAGACCAATTTCCAGGATCTCGCCGAATACCTGCCCAACGTCTCCATCTCGCTGTCGCACTCGGATTCGCTGTTCACCATTCGTGGATTGTCGACGCAGGACACCAATCCCGGCTTTGATCCTTCGGTCGGCACGGTGATTGACGGCGTGTTCTACGGTCGTGGCCAGTTCCTCGCCGCCTATTTCATGGACATCGACTCCCTCGAAGTCCTGCGCGGACCGCAGGGAACGCTGTTCGGCAAAAACGCCACCGCCGGTGTCTTCAATCTCACCACCCGCGAGCCCGACCGCGAACTCCAGGCGAGCGTTGAACTGCAAAGTTCGGGCCTGGGCGACCGCGCCATCCGCCCGGCGATCAACATTCCACTGGGCGAAAGCTGGGGGCTGCGCTTTGCCGCCAACTTCAACGACAACCCCAATGGCAAACAGATCAATACTTTTCTCAATCGCGTCGAAGGGGATGAGAAAGTCGAGAGCATGCGCCTGCGCCTGGGTTACGACGGTGGGCACGGGCTGAAGCTGGTGGTCAGCGGCTTCCAGTCGCGCTTTGGCCAGAACAACAACGAGTTCAAGTTTCTGCGCCTGACCGACGGCATGCGCGACCTCGTGCAGAGCTACGACCCGCAGATCAACACCGACGACCGTGGCGATTTCCGCAATTCGGCCAACTTCGATTCGCGCAAAGAGTCGATCATCACCGGCGCCTCCGGCACGCTCGAAACCGAGGTGGATGGCTTGTTCGGCGTCAAGCAGATGACCCTGAGCCTGATCGGCGGCTACGCCGAGGCCAAGACCCCGCGCTCGGATCTCGACGCCGATTTTTCACCGGTGCCGTTCATCCACGACCAGGTTGCCGAGCCCAAGCTCTACAGCCAGGTCAGCCAGGAGTTGCGGCTCAACGGTAAAAGCCCCGACCTGTTCGGCCACGGCCACGGCCTCAACTTCGTCGGCGGTCTCTATTTCGCCTCCTCCGAATACCGCACCTCCGACATCTTCGTGGTCGAGGATCTCGGCGCCGCTTACCAGTATTGCAGCGCCTCGGACGGCTTCTGCGCACTGGGCCTGCCGGCGCCGGTGTCGCTGACCAGCTTCATCAGCAACGTGCTCGGCGCACCCAACCAGGGTCAGGTGTCGCTGGCGCAGCTGAACGACGTCTTCGGCGTGCAGCAAGCCGACGTCAGCCTGCGCCAGACCAACCCCACCTACGGCATCTTCACCCAGTTCGAGTACTTCTTCAGCCCGGAGCTCGCCGTGATCGGCGGGCTGCGTTACACCTACGAGGAAAAAACCGCGGTCCTGCACAGTTTCTCCGACAGCGAGATCATCAAGCGCATCGCCGCGCAGGAGGATTTCGACAGGACGCTCACCCGCATCGAGAGCGACTTCGCGCCCAAGTTCGGACTGAAATGGAAATTCAACGAGGACGTGGACCTGTATGCCACCTGGGGCAAGGCCTTCAAGAGCGGCGGCTACAACGGCTTTCCGCTGAACCCGAATAACCTCGAATACGAGCCCGAAGAGGCCTCCAGCTACGAGTTCGGCATCAAGGCCAAGGCCGAATTGTTCGGCGGCCCGGTGCGCATTTCCGGCGCCGGGTTTCTCACCCAGTTCGACAATCTGCAGGTATCCACCTTCCAGGGTGGAAACTTCATCGTGCTCAACGCCGCCAAAGCGCAGTCGCTGGGCGGCGAGATGGACTTCCGCTGGCGGCCACCGGTACTGGGCGGCTTCGTCATCACCTCCTCGGCGGGTTACACCGAGGCGACTTATCTGGAATACCGCAACGCGCCGGCAATCTCGGATTCCGGTGACGTTAACCAGGATCTCACAGGCAAATCCCTGCCGCATGCGCCACGTTGGACCGGCAGCTTCATCCCCAGCTACGAAGTCGAGCTGACGCCGAACTTCCTGTCGTCCGCCGCGGTCGAGGTGCTCTACCGCAGCCAGCGCTTTCTCGATGTCGACGACGACCCGCGCAAGCTGCAGAAGGACACCACCATGATCAACGCCCATCTGACGCTCGGCGCGGCCAGCCAGCTGTGGGCGGTGACACTGGGTGTGCAGAACTTCACCAACGTGGTGGTCTACGATCAGGCACTGAACCAGCCGCTGGCGCCAGGCAACATCTCCGGCGTACGCACCGACAACGGCCGCTACTACACCGCCAATCTCAGCGTTGCTTTTTAAGTTCGGTCAATTCTTTCACCGCGGCGAGTACGGTGCGCCACGTGCGCGACTGCACTGAGACCAGCTCGAAGTGACCGACGCCGGCGACGGTGGTCAGTTGCACATCCTGCGACCGCGCGGCAGTGACGAAGTCTTCGGATTGCTTCAACGGCACGATGGAATCGAGATCGCCGTGAATCAGCCGCACCGGGATTTTCAGCGGCAAGCGCTGGATCGGTGAGGCGTCGGCATAGCGCGCGGCGACCACGTCCGGCTCACCGCCCATCAGTTTGGCCACCACGGAGTTGCAACTGTTCTTTGGACCGTCGCTGTAGGTTTTCAGATCGCTGATCGCTGCCAGCGGGATCACGCCGGCCAGCTGCAGCGGATTCTTGAGAAACAGCGCGCTGGACTTCGACAAGTTGTCGCGCGAGGCCAGCCACAGCGCCAGATGGCCGCCGGCGGAATGACCGAGCGCGACGACACGCTTCAGATCGAGACGATGTTTTTTCGCCAACGCGCGCAGATGGTCGGCGCCTTGAGCCACATCCAGAAACGTGCCGGGCCAGCCGCCACCCGGGTCACCCAGTCGCCGGTATTCAATCGTCCACGCCGCGATACCGGCATCGGCGAACGCCTGGCTGAGGCGGGTGATGTGCTGGTAATCGAACGAATTGAGCCAGCAACCCCCGTGGACGACCACCACCACCGGAAAAGGCCCCGGCCCTTGGGGGACCCTCAACTCGCCGAACTGCAAAGGCTCTTTGCCGTAGGCGATGCGCACGGCACTCAAGGGCATCGGCTCCGCCGACAATTCGTTCCAGGTCAGGGTTGTGGCATGTGAGATTGGCATGGCACTCAGGCTCAGGAACATCGTCAACAATAATTTGCGGGCTTTCATTTTCGGGCCTCGCGCCTGGCGCGGAAGAATGCCGTCAGCATCGTGCCGCATTCATCGGAGAGCACCCCGCCGGTCCATTCGCACCGATGATTCAATTTGGGCTGAGAGATCACGTCGTAGACCGAGCGCACCGCGCCCGCGCGCGGATCGTCGGCACCAAACACCAGACGCTCCAGACGCGCATGCAGGATCACGCCGGCGCACATCACACAGGGCTCCAGCGTGACGTAGAGCGTCAGGCCATTGAGCCGGTAGTTCTTCAGCGACTGCGCTGCGGCGCGCAAGGCCACCATCTCGGCGTGGGCGCTGGGGTCGTGCGCAGCGATCGGGCAGTTCCAGCCTTCGGCGACCACGGCATCATCCCGGACCAGTACCGCACCCACGGGAACTTCGCCCAGCTGCCGCGCGCGGTCGGCGAGCGTGAGCGCATGACGCATCCAGCGCACATCGCGTTCGGCGTTCACCGCTCGCGCTCCGGCAGGCTGAACACCGGCAGTTGCAGGTTCCAGGCAATCGCGGCCAGCCGCAGCGTGGCCACCGTCAGCATGCCGGCAGCGGCCGCCACAAACCCGGGGGTCAGCGGCTGCAGCGCGACATAGATTGACGCGCCAGCAATGGCGGCGGTGGCGTAGATGTTGCCGCGGCGCAGAATCATCGGAATCTCGGCGCACAGCACGTCACGCAGCACACCGCCGAAAACGCCGGTGATCGTACCCATCACCACCGCGATCAGTCCGGGATGGCCAGCGGCGAGTGCGATCTGCGCACCGCTGATGGTGAAGAACGCCAGACCCAGCGCGTCGGCGATCTGCAGCGCCTTGTGCGGCGGCTGTCGGAACCGCACGTAGACCACGGTCAGCAGCGAACCGGCGATGATGACGATCAGGTAGCTGCTCTCGGCCAGCCAGAACACCCGGCGGTCCAGCAGCAGGTCACGCAGGGTGCCGCCGCCGATGGAGGTGACGATGGCAATGACCACGACGCCCAGAAGATCAAGGCTCTTGCGTCCGGCCGCGAGAGCGCCTGAGATGGCAAAAACGGCGACACCGATCAGGTCCAGCCAGTACGGCAACACCGGTCACTCCCACTCAATCGTCGCTGGGGGCTTCCCAGAAATGTCGTACACCACGCGCGAGATCCCCGGCACCTCGTTGACGATGCGTCGCGCGCAGACATCCAGCAGGTCATACGGCAGGTGCGCCCAACGCGCCGTCATGAAATCGATGGTCTCGACTGCCCGCAGCGCGATCACCGGTTCGTGGCGGCGACCGTCGCCCATGACGCCAACGCTTTTCACCGGCAGGAACACCGCGAACGCCTGACTGACCTGGTCGTACCAGTCGGCCTTGCGTAATTCCTCGATGAAGATCGCATCCGCCTTGCGCAGCTTGTCGGCGACTTCCTTGCTGACCTCGCCGAGGATGCGCACACCGAGACCCGGCCCCGGGAACGGATGGCGCTGGATCATCTCGCGGGGCAAGCCGAGTTTGAGGCCCATCGCGCGCACTTCATCCTTGAACAGTTCGCGCAGCGGCTCGACCAGCTTCAGCTTCATGTGCGCCGGCAGACCGCCGACGTTGTGGTGTGACTTGATGACGTGCGCCTTTCCAGTCTTGCCACCGGCCGACTCGATGACGTCGGGGTAGATCGTTCCCTGTGCGAGGAAGCCGACTTCCTTGAGCTTGGTCGCTTCCTCGTCGAACACTTCGATGAAGACGCGGCCGATGATCTTGCGCTTCTGTTCCGGGTCGCTGACGCCGGCCAAGGCCTTCATGAACCGCCACTCGGCATCGGCGCGAATGACCTTGACGCCCAGATGCTGGCCGAACACCTGCATCACCTGATCGCCTTCGTTGAGACGCAACAGGCCGTTGTCGACGAAGACACAGGTCAACTGGTCGCCGATGGCCTTGTGCAACAGCGCCGCGACCACCGAGGAATCGACGCCGCCGGAAAGACCCAGCAGGACTTTATTCCTGCCGACCTGCTCCTGAACGCGCGCGAGGGCGTCCTTGATGATGTTGCCGGTGGTCCAGTCGCTGCCGCAGCCGCAGAGGCCGTGGACGAAGCGCGAATAGATCTTCGCGCCCTGCGTGGTGTGGGTGACCTCGGGATGGAACTGCACGGCGTAGAAGCGACGCTGTTCGTCGGCCATGCCCGCCATCGGCACATCGTGCGTACTGGCGATCAACTCGAATCCCGGTGGAATCTTGGTCACGCGGTCGCCATGCGACATCCAGACATCAAGCAAGGTCTGGCCCTTGGCGCTGACGCGGTCTTCGATGCCCTCGAACAGCCGGCATTTCCCGCGCAGCTTGATCTCGGCGTAGCCGAACTCGCGCGAATCCGAAGGCTCGACCTTGCCGCCGAGCTGCACCGCCATCGTCTGCATGCCGTAGCAGATGCCCAGCACCGGCACACCCAGCGACCAGACCATATCCGCCGCACGCGGCGCGTTCTTGTCCAGCGTGGATTCCGGAGAACCGGACAGCACGACACCCTTGGGCGCGAACGCGCGGATGTCGGCATCGCCGATATCCCAGGGATGGATCTCGCAATACACGCCGAGTTCGCGGATGCGGCGCGCAATCAGCTGCGTGTACTGGGAACCGAAATCCAGAATCAGAATCCTGTCTTGATGAATATTCATAAAAGACTTTTCGCGCCAAGACGCAAAGACGAGGAGAAAGAAATGCTTTTATTAAAAAGCTCTTGGCGGCTTTGCGCCTTGGCGCGAGATTCAGTTTTCAACGCGGTAATTCGGTGCTTCCTTGGTGATGGTGACGTCGTGCACGTGAGATTCCTTCATGCCGGCGGAAGTGATTTTCACGAACGAAGTGTTGGTGCGCAGCTGCTCGACACTGGCGCAGCCGGTGTAGCCCATGCAGGCGCGCAATCCACCGACCATCTGGTGCACGATCGCCGACATCGGCCCCTTGTACGGCACGCGGCCCTCGATGCCTTCGGGCACCAGCTTCTCGACTTCGCTGGTGGTGTCCTGGAAGTAACGGTCTTTTGAGCCTTGTGCCATCGCGCCCATCGAACCCATGCCGCGGTAGGTCTTGTACGAACGGCCCTGATACAGCTCGACATCCCCCGGCGCTTCTTCGGTGCCGGCCAGCATGCTGCCGACCATCACCGCATGCGCCCCGGCGGCGAGCGCTTTGGCGAAATCGCCGGAATAACGCACGCCGCCATCGGAGATCAGCGGCACGCCGGATTTCTTCAGTGCAGCGGCGATCTCCATCACCGCGCTGATCTGCGGCACACCGACGCCGGCGACGATGCGTGTGGTGCAGATCGAGCCGGGCCCGATGCCGACCTTCACCGCGTCGGCACCGGCTTTCACCAACGCCAGCGCCGCCTCGGCAGTCGCGATGTTGCCGCCGATCACCTGCAGGTTCGGATATTTTTTCTTGATGCGGCGCACGCGATCAAGTACGCCCTTGGAGTGGCCGTGCGCGGTGTCCACCACCACCACGTCCACGTCCTCGGTCATCAAGGCTTCGACACGCGCGTCGGTGTCGGCGCCGGTGCCGACGGCGGCGCCAGTGCGCAGGCGCGCTTCGGCATCCTTGCAGGCCATCGGATAATCGCTGGATTTCTGGATGTCCTTGACTGTGATCATGCCGCGCAACTGGAACTTGTCGTTGATCACCAGCACTTTCTCGATGCGGTGCTTGTGCAGTTTGGCGATGACTTCGGCACGGGACGCGCCTTCGCGCACCGTGACCAGACGGTCTTTCGGGGTCATCACCCGCGACACCGGTTCACCGTAACGGGTTTCAAAGCGCAGGTCGCGGCTGGTGACAATGCCGATCAACAAGCCCTTGTCCACCACCGGCACGCCGGAAATGCGATTGGCGCGCGTGAGCTTGAGCACTTCGCCGACGGTCATGTTCGGCGGCACCACGATCGGGTCGGTGATCACGCCCGACTCGTATTTCTTCACCGCGCGTACTTCGGCCGCCTGGCGTTCGGGCGTCATGTTCTTGTGGATGATGCCGAGACCACCCTCCTGCGCCAGCGCGATCGCCAGCTTGGATTCGGTGACGGTGTCCATCGCCGCCGACAGCAGCGGGATGTTGAGCTTGAGGTCGCGGGTCAGCCGGGTGGACAGTTCGACCTGACGTGGCAGCACCTCGGAATACGCGGGCTGCAGCAGGACGTCATCAAAGGTCAGCGCCTCGTGGCGGACTCTCATCGCCTTAGATATTTCAGAGGGTTTCGACGTTGCCATGCAACATTATACGTGAGCATGCGCGAATGCCAAACCATTCTTCCTGGTCAGGGTTTCGGTTTTCACGGAGACAGCCGATATGCCTATACTCGGAACACTCCATCCTGTTGATGAGTGAGATAGGCCACTTCACAACATAAGAACAAGGCTCATGCACGTTCTGATTACCGGCGGCGCGGGATTCATCGGCTCGCACCTCGTCGAGCGTCATCTCGCCCAAGGCGACACCGTGCACGTCGTGGATGACCTCAGCACCGGAACCCGTGCCGCCGTAACCCTCTATGAAGGCAAACCGGGATACCGGTTCACCCAGGCGGATCTCCTGACATGGGACGGCTTGGAATCCGCAGTCGCCGCTGCCGACCGCGTCTACCACATGGCTGCGGTGGTCGGAATGTTCCGCGTGCTGAACCAGCCCATCGAAGTGACACGCGTCAATGTCCTCGGCTGCGAACTCGTGCTGCAGGCCCTGGTCAAGGCGGGCGCGCGCGCACAACTGATCATTCCGTCCAGTTCATCGGTGTATGCGCATGCACACCCTGACAACCTCCGCGAAGAAGCGGATATCGTGCTGTCCACGCGTAACCCGCTGGTCAACTACGCGACCAGCAAGCTGACCAACGAGATCCAGGGGCGCGCTTACGCGCAGCAACACAAGCTGCCGGTGGTCATGGTCCGCCTGTTCAATGCCATCGGGCCGCGACAGTCCGGGATGTATGGCTTCGTGGTTCCGCGGTTTATCCAGCAGGCACTCGCCGCAGAGCCGATTACGGTCTTTGGAGATGGCAGCCAGACGCGTTCCTTCTGCGACGTGCGCGATACGGTTGCGATTCTGGACACGCTGGCGGGCACGTCCGCCGCATATGGCCAAGTCGTCAATGTCGGCAACGATCAGGAAATCCCGATCCGCGCGCTGGCCGAGATGATCAAGCGCCAGTCCGGCAGTGCGTCAACCCTGAATTTTGTCCCGTTCGCCAAGGCCTATGGACAGGATTTCGAGCAGATTCCCCAGCGCCGGCCAATCCTGACCCACCTGTTTGAACTGACCGGCTACAAGCATCGCTGGGCGCTTCAACAGACCGTGGACGATCTGATCGGGTTTTACCGGCGTGTGAACAAGGATGCGCTGCATAGCCGACAATTGCCTAGAGAAACATGACATGCGTGGACACAAGCCATCCGGTTGGACCCCCATGACCTATGTTCTCTGGTTCGCGGCGCTTGCATCCGCTTTGACCTCTGTCACGGCCACCGCGGCTAGCGACACTCGCTCCAGTCCAAAACGGGCACCAGAGCTTGCTGACGCAAGCGAGCGCTGGATTCTCACTTCGCTGTATAGCCACAGCCAGCTCAGCAATAACCGCGGTCCGTGGAACGTCGGTGAGGTCGAGCTGGACTACCGCCTGACCCCCGACACCCTGGTCGGCGGGCTGATCGAGATCCGTCATCGTTCGCCGGATACGGACACGCGGTTGGGCGCATTGATTTCCCACCAGTTGAACCGCGCGCTCGAAATCCACGGCACGGTCAAACTGGTGCCGGAATCCGATTTCTCCGCTCGCCAGACCTATGCCGCCGGGCTTGAATGGCGCAGCAGGCCGATCGTATCGTTGCTGTTCGATTACGAATACATGGATTTCCCGGCAGGGCCGATTCACCAGTTCAAGCCAGGCCTGCGGCACTGGTTTTCGGACGCAACATTCGTTACCGCGCGCTACAGCATTGGGCGCGCCTTCCACACCTCCAGCTTTGGAACGGGTTCGCTGCAGCTCAATCTGGGGCTGGAACAGGGCAGGCGGCTGGTCGCGGGGTACGCGCACGGCATTGATCCGGAGAAAGATCTACTCGTGCCCGGCGTGATCCGGATCCGGAGCGATACCTACAGTGTCTTCTACCATCACCCGCTGTACGCAAACTGCGAGCTGATCGTGGGGATGGAGCATCAGGACCTGCGAAACAGCTACTCCCGCACCACCGGCACGATCGGATTTTCGACCAGATTCTGACCGTGGACATCTTCGCAGCAGTCGCCAACGCCGTAATCGTTCTCCTGATCGCCGTCGTCGCGTTCTCGGTCGCCGCCGTGTTTTTTCGCTGGCGGTCTGACCTGCGCCAACTGCCGCTTCGACGGGCGCGCACCCGCATGCAGGAGGCCCTGCAGGGCTTTCTCAACGGCGCCTGCGACCGGACGGATGTCGTCAATGCGCTCGGCAAGAATTCTGAAATTGCATTGGCAGCGCTGGTCAGCTGCGCCAGCGAACTGCCGCCGGGCGAACGTCCGCGACTCAACGATCTCTTTCTGCATTTCGGATTCGCGCGTAAGGAAATCGAGGGGCTGCACGACCGATCCTGGGCCCGGCGTGCGCGCGCCGCCAACCATCTCGGCTACATCGGCGATCACAGCGCCGTTCCAGGACTGATCGCGGCGCTGAACGACGACATGCTCGATGTCCGACTGGCGGCGGCCCACGCGCTGGCACAGCTGGGGGCGACAGAAGCGGTGGCGCCGATCCTGCGTTCGCTGGCCCTGCCCGCGGAATGGCCGCTGCAGCGCGCGGTTGAAACGCTACACGCGATGGGCGACAGCGTGGTGGACCCCCTGCTCGTCTTTCTGAATCAGCCGGCGCCGTTTGACGCCCAGTCCGCCGTGGCCCTTCGCGTGCTGGGCATGCGCCGCGCCGCACACGCTGCACCCAGCGTGCGACGGTTCCTGAGCCATGCGACCGCAGAGCTGCGCGTCTGCAGTGCCCGCACCCTGGGGCAGATCGGCGACGTGCCCGCCACTGCCGCTCTGTGCGAAGCCCTCGCTGACCCGGTCTGGGAGGTCCGCAATGCCGCCGCCATCGCGCTCGGCACGCTCAGACAGACTTCAGCCATTCCTGCGCTGGCCAAGGCGCTGAGCGATCCGGCCTGGTGGGTCCGGTTCAACGCGGCAGAGGCACTGCGCGTGACCGACAGCCAGGGGCTGGAAATCCTGAAGGACGCCATGCTCAACCACACGGATGCTTTTGCGCGCGACATCAGCCGTCAGGTTCTTGAGCAACTCCGCAACCCGCCGCAGCCGTGGAGCAAGCCCGCATGAGCATCACAATGCTGCTTGGCATCATCTTCGCCTATTACCTGTGCCTGCACGGCATCTACCTCGTGCTGATCCTGATCGGTGCGATTCAGCTGCGCAGCTACCAGAGCGGCATCCATTTCGGCGATTTCCAGCGCATCGCCGACTCGCCGCTGTCACTGCCGTTCACGGTCATCATCCCCGCCTACAACGAAGAAAAAATCATCATCAATACCGTGCTCGGCGCGCTGAACCTGCGTTACCCGTTACACGAAGTCATCCTGGTCAACGACGGCTCCAGCGACCGCACCCTGCAGACGCTGATCGCACGCTTCGGCCTGGTCCGCGTGAACAAATTCGGTCAGAAGCGTTTCGCCACCCAGGAGGTCCGCGGCATCTACGAATCGCAGGCGTTTCCCAAGCTGACGGTGGTGGACAAAGTCAACGGCCAACGCGGTGACGCCATCAACGCCGCGGCCAATCTCGCACGCTACCCGCTGCTGTGCATCATGGACGCCGACTGCGTGTTCGAAGAAGACGCGCTGCTGCGCGTCGTGCGGCCGTTCCTGCGCAATTCGCGGGTCGTCGCCGCCGGCGGCATCGTGCGGCCCGCCAACGGCCTCATGGTCGAGGAGGGGCGCATCACCAGCTACGGCCTGCCGCGCGGCGCTCTGGCCCTGTTCCAGACCGTGGAATACCTGCGCAGCTTCCAATGGGCGCGGCTCGGGCTTGCCCGGCTCAAGAGCATGCTGTGCATTTCCGGCGCTTTTCTGGTCGTCAAGAAGGACATCTTCATCGAAATGGGCGGGGTGAACTCCCGGGCGATCACCGATGACATTGACTTCACCGTGCGCCTGCATCGGCATATCGGAGAACGCAGGGCTGGTGAGCACCTGGAGATTGCCTATATCCCAGACCCGGTCTGCTACACGGAAGTGCCGGAAACCCTCCGTGTCTTCGCCGCACAACGCAACCGCTGGCAGCGCGGCACCCTGCAGGCGCTGCTGGGCCAGCCGCGCATGCTCTTCAATCCGCGTTACGGCATGGCCGGGCTGTTCGGCATGCCGTTCTTCCTGATTTTCGAAGCCCTGGCTGCGCTCGTCGAAGGCCTGTCCTACCTGTTGATCCCTTTCATCTTCATCCTCGGCATCGCGACGCTGGACGAGTTGATCCTGTTCTTCGTCCTGGCCATCCTGCTGGGCACGATTCTGTCCGTCAGCGCGGTGTTGTTACAGGAGAGCACACGGCTGCGCCCGGCGCGGACGCGCGATCTGGTGAAGCTGCTGGCGGCGGGATTTCTGGAGAATTTTGGCTACCACCAGATGCATCTGCTGTGGCGTATCGTGGGCACTTTCGACTACCTGATACGCCGCCGGACTGATCTGGGACTGATGCAGCGCTACGGCAGCTATCAAAAATAAAACGCCGCGCTTGCCGGCGTCCGGGAGCTTGAGCGATGGATTTTCCTAGCGATTCCAGAAAAGGTGCGCCGACGCCGGGCGCTGGCGCACTACTTGCTTCGAACCCTCTGAGCGCACCCGGGGACAGGCTGCGCCTACGCTTGGCCAGCCGGGAAGCGACTGTCGCGATCATCGGCCTGGGTTACGTCGGCCTGCCCCTGGCTGCGGCGATGCACTCCGCTGGCTTCCGCGTGCTGGGTTTCGACAACGACGCCAGCAAGATCGAGCGACTGCGCCGGGGTGAAACCTACATCCATCACCTGGGCCCGACGCTGGTCAGCGAACTGCAAAAAACCGGACGCTTCCGCGCGACTTCGGACGAGACCGAACTGGCAAAGGCGGACGTGGTGATCATCTGCGTGCCTACCCCGCTCGGCCGTTATCAGGAACCGGATATGCGTTATGTCGTCGCGGCCACCGAGCTGTCCGCACGTCAGCTGCAACGCGGCCAGCTGATCGTGCTTGAGTCCACCACCTATCCCGGCACCACCCGCGGACTGTGCCTGCCGCTGCTGGAAAAAAACGGATTGCGTTGCGGTGAGGATTTCTTCCTGGCGTTCAGCCCCGAGCGTGAAGACCCGGGCCGCAAGGACTACAACACACAGACCATCCCCAAGCTGGTCGGCGGCGTCGATCCGGCCAGCGCGCAACTGGCGGTACAGCTATTCACAGCTGCAGTCAGCAAAGTCGTGCCGGTCGCCAGTGCCGAGATCGCGGAAACCGCCAAGCTGCTCGAGAACATCTATCGCGCGGTGAATATCGCGATGGTCAACGAACTCAAGCCGGTGCTGCGCGACATGGGCATCGACATCTGGCAGGTGATCGACGCCGCAGCGACCAAGCCTTTCGGCTTCCAGCCGTTCTATCCCGGCCCCGGACTCGGCGGCCACTGCATCCCGATCGACCCGTATTACCTCACCTGGTGCGCCAAGGCTTTCGGGCACCGCACCAAGTTCATCGAACTGGCCGGGGAGATCAACAGCGCCATGCCCCATCAGGTGGTGTCGCGCACTTACGAAGCGCTCAACCGCAGCGGCAAGGCACTGCGCGGCGCCAGAGTGCTGGTCTGCGGGGTGGCCTACAAACCCAATGTCGACGACACCCGCGAAACGCCCGCCGCAGAGATCATCAGCCAGCTTCAGGAAAGCGGCGCGGAAGTCAGCTATCACGACCCGCATGTGCCGCGCTTTCCACGCAAGCGCGCCTACGACATCCGCATGGAGTCAGTCCCGCTCACGGCGGAGACCCTGAAAGCGATTGACTGCGTGTTGATCCTGACGCGACACGCCGCGATCGATTGGGCACTGATCGCGCGTGAAGCCGCGTTGGTGGTGGACGCCTGCAACGCGATGGCGCCACACGCACCGATCCGCGGCACGCTGGTGCAAGCCTGACCGAACTTTCCCCGCGCATGCTGAATCCCAAAAGCCGGGCCGTACTGTCGGTCAGCGAGCTGGCCGAGACTCTGCGCGGACTGGTCGAATCCAGCCTGCCCTCGATCTGGGTACAGGGCGAAGTCTCCAACTTTCGTAATCCCAGCGGCCACTGGTATTTCACCCTCAAGGACGCGCAGGCGCAGATCCGCGTCGCCATGTTCAAGGGGGCTAATTTCCATGTGCGGCCAATTCCCAAGGACGGCGATCAGGTACTGATCCGCGGCGCGGTCAGCTTTTATTCCGCGCGCGGTGACCTGCAGATCATCGCCGAACATCTGGAGCCCGCCGGCGCCGGCGCCCTGCTGCGCGCCTTCGAGGAGTTGAAGAAGAAGCTCGCCGCCGAAGGTCTGTTCGACGAAAAACTCAAGCGGCCGATTCCCGCCGTGCCGCGCCACATCGGCATCATCACCTCGCCCACCGGCGCCGCACTGCAGGACATGCTCACCACCCTGCGCCGCCGTTTCCCGCTGGGCCAAGTGACGATTTATCCCGTTCCGGTGCAGGGCGAAGCCGCAGCGCCCGCCTTGATCAAGGCGCTGGCTGATTTTCCGAAACGCGCGGGGGTGGATGTGATCTTGTTGGCACGCGGTGGCGGCTCGATCGAAGATCTATGGGCGTTCAACGATGAAAAACTCGCTCGCGCGATCCGCGCTTGCCCGGTTCCGGTCGTCACCGGCATTGGGCACGAGATCGATTTCACCACCGCTGATTTCGCCGCCGACCTGCGCGCGCCGACGCCGACTGCGGCGGCCGAACTGGTGAGCCCTGACATTGCCGAATGGCGCCAGCAACTTCAGGCGCTCGGTGAAGCGCTCGCGCATTCGATCGAAGCCGGCTTGGAACTGCAGGAGCAAAAAAGCGACACGCTCGCTACCCGGCTCGAAGCCGCGCATCCGGGTCGACGCCTGCAACAGAACATCCAGCGCGTGGATGAGCTGCGTGAGCGGCTGCAGCAGGCCCAGGCTCGGGGAATGGCGCGGTTCGACGAACGGCAGCGACAGGCCGCAGCCTTGCTCACCGCCTTCAACCCGCTGGCGGTACTACAGCGCGGCTACGCCATCGTGCAAACACTGGAAGGCGCCGTCCTCCGGCGCGCGCAGGACGTCGTCCAAGGTGTCGAACTGAAAATCCGCCTGGCGGAAGGCGTACTGTCCGCGACCGCAGGAAAAACGGCCTAGAGCCCTTCGGGCAGTGTCAGCTCGTAGGTGATGCCGAAACCATGTCCCGGCGCTCCGGGCACGTTGGGAAAGAGGCCACCGCGGTCGCTGTTGAAATACATGCGGCGTCCGTCCGGCGAGAACGCAATGCCGGCGAGTTCTGAGCCGTCCTGCCCGGTCAATTGAAGGAGTGGCTTGAGTGTGCGGTCCGGCAAGATCACCACGATCTGCATATCACCGCCGTCTTCCGCCACCAGCACATCGCCCTGCGGCGTGACGAAAATATTGTCCACACCCGAAAGGATGTTGTTGGGCGCCTGCGCGGTGCCGAAGTCGTAGATCACTTCCAGCGTTTCGCCGACCGAGTCGTAGACCCAGATGCGGTTATCGCCCTTGGTTGAGAAGTACACAAAGCCCTGGAAGTACCAGATGCCCTCACCGCCATCGAAAGTGGCAGTGTCCGGCACGCGGTTGACGTTCTGCGCCGCAGTGGGATTCTGCGCATCCACCCAAGTCACGGGTTGCGGGCCGTTGAGCGGATTGCCGCCACCGACTATTTTCATCACTTGCAGCTTGCCGTCTTTCAACTTGGGCCGTTCGGCGCCCGCAGGCCAATCCGCGGCCGAGGGCACGAACCGGTAGAAGCGACTGTCCGACCGATCTTCCGTCAGATAGAGCATCTTTTTGCTCATATCCACGGCAATCGCTTCGTGGTCGAAGCTGCCCAGCGCGGGCCGCACAACAGCCGCCGTTTTGTTGATCGGGTCGCATTCCCAGACCTGGCCGGTATTGACTTCCTCGCAGGACAGCCAGGTTTTCCAGGGCGTGATCACGCCGGCGCAATTAAATGTGGTGCCGGACAGGATGTTGTAAGCGTCGGTCAGCTGGGCATCCCTATTGAATTTCAGGCAACTCGCGCCACCTAGCCCGGGCGTAAAAGTTTCGATCGGACTGGTTACCGGTGAAGCCTGCGGAATATAAGAATCGTTAGCGAGAGTGCCTACACCGGGCACCTCACTGTTGACGACATAAATCCAGCCGCCGTCGTCGGTGCCGATGATGCCTGCGCCGTCGGGGAAAATCGGCCAGAGAAAATCGGGCTGGCTGCTCAGCGGCGGCACCAACGACTCCGCGACGACACGCACGCTGAATCCTGGCGGGCTGGTCGGCAGGCGAAAACCAAGCTCATCCGGCGTATCCGCCAGGGGACCGATATTGGCGAAACGCCCCGCGCCGCCGCCTGCACCAGAGCCGCCGCCGGGTGATCCAGTCTGCACAGAAGGCAATGTGTTGTCACAGGCAGCCAGCATCCGGGCGGAGCCGATAGCGCCAGCCGACAGAAACAGGCGCCGCAACATTTCGCGGCGAGTCAGACCACGTGCTGCGGAGGCAATCAGAGGGATTCGCTGCATGGGGCATTTCCAAGACGAGGGCTTCAAGCGAAGCCTAACGCAAGAAAGGAAATTTGGTGGAGTTGAGGGGGATCGAACCCCTGACCTCGTCATTGCGAACGACGCGCTCTCCCAGCTGAGCTACAACCCCACACGTTGGGGCGGCGATTATAGGCGCGGACCTTTCGATTTGCGACACTGCGACGATGAGAGTTCTGGTCTTCGCCCGAGCACCGGTGCCGGGTCGCTGCAAAACCCGGCTGATTCCAAGACTCGGTGCGCAGGGCGCCGCTGCCCTGCATCGCAGGCTGGTACGGCAAACCCTGCAGACGGCGCTCGACAGCGGCAGCAGCACCGAGCTCTGGTGCGCCCCGGACACCCACCACGGATTTTTCATGCGTTGCCGTCGCGAGTTCGGGGTGAAACTGCGCCGCCAGTGCGGCGGCGACCTCGGCCGCCGGATGGCGCATGCACTCAAACGCGCACTGCGAGACAGCGAGCGCGTGAGTCTGATCGGCACTGATTGCGTCAATCTCACCGCACAAGATCTGCGTGACGCCTTCGATGCCCTGCAAAATGCCGACGTGGTGCTGAAACCGGCGACCGATGGCGGCTATGTGTTGATCGGCGCGCGCCGCATCACCTTGGGCGCATTGCGCGGCATCGCCTGGAGTTCCGGACGCGAACTGGCGCAGACGCAGGCGCGACTCCAACGCGCAGGTCTTGCATGGCAGGAACTGCCACCGCGCGAAGACCTGGACACGCCGGGGGATTATCGGCGTGCGCGACGAGCAGGGATGCTCTGATTTTCAGAGATTCGTGCAGTGCAGCAATGTTAGAATTCCGCTCTATATAAAACGTGCTGGCTGACATGACTGCTTCTTCTCCTTCGTTCCTGCGCCGCTTCGGCAGCTGGGGCCTCGTCATTCTGATCATTGCCGGCCTGGTGGCGTGGATGGCAACTGGCGTAGGACGCGCGAAGCACGGGGCGGAGCCCGTTGCCGCGCTCGAAACCACCCCGCAGCGCTTCACCGTGTCCGCACGCGAGCAACGCGCCGAGCCCGTGCGCCGCGAAGTCGCCATCAACGGCACCACCACACCCGACAAACTGATCGAGATCGCCGCGCAGGTCGAAGGACAGATCGTCGCCGTCGGCCCGCGCAAGGGCGCACGACTGGCGGCCGGCGAGGTCATCGCCCGCGTCGATGCGCGCGACCTTGAACCCCAGAAAGTCCGCGCACAGGCGACGCTGCGTACGCGCGACCTCGAATATCAGGCGGCGGCAAAAATGCGTGGCAGCGGCTACGTCACCGAAGGCGATCTCGCTGCGCGGCTGGCGGCGCTGGAAACCGCACGGGCGGATCTTGCCGTCCTCGAACTGCGCCAGAAGAATCTGGTCATCGCCACACCGGCCGCCGGCATTCTTGAGGATCGGCTGGTGGAGGTCGGCGACTACGCCAAGGCCGGTCAGATCGCCGCGCGCGTGATCGAGATTGACCCGCTGATCGTCGCCGGCACCGTCAACGAGACCGATATCCGCCGCATCCGCGTCGGCGACCCTGCGCGCGCGCAGATCCAGAGCGAGACTCTGAATGGCCGCGTGCGCTTCGTCTCGGCCATGGCCGATGAGAAGACCCGCACCTTCACTGTCGAGATCGCCGTGGACAATCCCGGCAGCCGCATCCCCGCCGGGCTGTCGGCGCGCGTGACGATCCCCGTGCAGACGATCGCCGCGCACCGCATCCCCGCTTCGCTGCTGACGCTGGCCGATGATGGCGCTGTCGGCGTCAAGCATGTGGTCGGCGGCAAGGTTGTGTTCACGCCGACGGAGATCGTGCGCGCCGATGGCGACGCCGTCTGGGTCGGCGGCCTGCCGGAGAAGATCCTGCTGATCACCCGCGGCCAGGGTTTTGTCGCCGCCGGCAGCGAGGCCGACGTGCAGATGGAAGCAGAGCCGCCCGTCGCGGCACAAGGCGCCATTCCCGGCAAATCATGAAGGGCGTCATCCAGGCCGCGCTCGACCGCAGCCGCATGGTGCTGCTGGTGCTGGTGCTGATCTTCATCGCCGGCGGGCTGACCTATGCCGGCATCTCCAAGGAATCGAACCCCGACGTTCCGATCCCCTACATCTACGTCTCGCTGTCGCTCGAAGGCATCTCGCCGGAAGACGCCGAGCGCCTGCTGGCGCGGCCGGTGGAACAGGCCCTGCGCTCGATCGAAGGCGTCAAGGAGATGACCAGCCGCGCCACCCAGGGGTTCGCTTCGGTGACGCTGGAATTCGACGCCGGCTTCGACAAGGAAAAAGCCCTGCGCGAAGTGCGGCGCAAAGTGGACGAGATCAAATCCAAGCTGCCGGTGGACGTCAAGGAACCCACGGTCAACGAGATCAACGTCGCCTTGGAGCCAGTCTTGCGCATCGACCTGTCGGGTCAGCTGCCGGAGCGCACGCTGACCAAGATCGCGCGCACGCTCAAGGACGACCTGCAAGGCGTGCCCGGCGTGCTGGAGATCGAGATGGACGGCCAGCGCGAGGAGATGGTCGAGATCCTCGTCGACCCGCTGAAGATGGACAGCTACGGCATCGCGCAGGACGAGCTGTTCTCGCTGTTCACCCGCAACAACCGGCTGATCGCGGCCGGCGTCCTCGACACCGGCAACGGCCGTTTCGCGGTGAAATTGCCCGGCGTGATCGAAACCGTCGAGGACGTGCAGAACCTGCCGGTGAAATCCGCCGGCGGCCGCGTCGTGAAATTCTCCGACATCGCCACTATCACCCGCTCGTTCAAGGACCCGCAGAGTTTCGCGCGCCGCAACGGATCGCCGGTTATCGCGCTGAAAATCAAGAAACGCATCGGTGAAAACGTCATCCAGACCATCGAGCGGGTCAAGGCGATGACCGAGGAGCATCACCAGCACTGGCCGCCGCAGGTTTCGCTGAATTACGCCTTCGATGAATCGAAGGACATCAAGCTGATGCTCAACGACCTGCAGAACGGCGTGCTCACCGCCGTGATCCTGGTCGCCTGCGTGCTGATCGGTTATCTGGGCTGGCGCTCGGCAGGTCTCGTCGCCATCGCAGTACCCGGCTCGTTCCTCGCCGGCATCATGGTCATCGCTGCGCTGGGGCTCACCGTCAACATGGTGGTGCTGTTCAGCCTGATCATGGCGGTCGGCATGCTGGTGGATGACGCCATCATCGTCGGCGAGTACGCCGACCGGAAGATGTGCGAAGGCCACGCGCCCAAGCTGGCCTACGCTGAAGCCGCGCAGCGCATGGCCTGGCCGATCATCGCCTCGACGACGACACGACTGGCGGCATTCTTTCCGCTGCTGTTCTGGCCCGGCATCGTCGGCGGCTTCATGAAATACCTGCCGATCACCCTGATCGCCACGCTCACCGCCTCACTGGTGATGGCGCTGGTGTTCGTGCCGGCGCTCGGCGCCATCTTTGGCAGCGCCGGCTCACACTCGCAGGACGAGAAGCGTCGCATCGCCGCCGCTGAGACCGGCGACCTCAACGATCTGCGCGGCGGCACGCGCGCCTACCTGCACGCACTGGCCTGGGCCGTGGATCGCCCCGTCACCACGTTTGTCGTCGCCATCGTGATGCTGGTTGCGATTTTCATCGCCTACGGCAGGCTCGGTGCCGGCGTCGAGTTCTTCCCCACCACCGAGCCGGATTTCGCGCAGGTCAAGATCCACGCGCGCGGAGACCTGTCGATCCACGAGAAAGACCGCCTGATGCGAGAGGTCGAGGCACGCATCCTCGACATCCCTGATTTCGAGAGCGTCTACGCGCGGGTCGGCGGTGGCGGCCGTCAGGACAGCGCCGACACCATCGGCGTGCTGTCGCTGGACTTCAAGGACTGGGATCAGCGCCGACGCGCGACCGAAGTGCTGGACGCGGTGCGCGCGCGCACCGCCGACATGCCGGGCCTGAAGACCGAGATCGAGATCCAGCGCAATGGCCCTTCGCAGGGCAAGCCGGTGCAGATCCAACTGTCGTCACCGCTGCCGGAGTCGCTGGCGCAATCCAATGCCCGCTTGAGCGCCGCAATCGACGCGCTGCGCGCGGGCATGGACGCCGTCGGCGGTTTCACCGATGTCGAGGACACGCGGCCGCTGTCCGGCATTGAATGGCAACTGACCGTGGATCGCGCCGAAGCCGCGAAATACGGCGCCGACATCTCACTGATCGGCAGCGCGGTGCAACTGGTCACCAACGGCATTCTCATGGGCAAATACCGCCCCGAGGACGCCGAGGACGAAATGGATATCCGCGCCCGCTATCAGCCGCAATGGCGCACGCTGGAACAGCTGTCGGCGCTGAAGATCGAGACCCGCAACGGGTTGATCCCGATCGGCAACTTCGTCCAGCGCAAGGCGGCGCCCAAGGTCAACAGCATCCAGCGCACCGATGCGCGGCGTGTACTGTCGGTGGGCGCCAATGTCGCGCCCGGCATGCTCGCCGACACCCAGATCAAGCTGGTGCAGACGTATTTCGAGCAGCATCCCTATGCCGGCTTCACCGATGGCAGCGTGCGCATCAGCTTCGCCGGCGATCAGGAAAAACAGGACGAGGCCGGCGCGTTTTTGCAAAAAGCCTTTGGCCTCGCGATCTTCCTGATGCTGGCGATTCTCGTCACCCAGTTCAACAGCTTCTACCAGACCACATTGATCCTCTCCGCCGTGCTGTTTTCCACCGCCGCCGTGATGCTCGGCCTGATGCTCATGCAAAAGCCGTTCGGCATCGTCATGGGCGGCATCGGTGTGATCGCGCTGGCCGGCATCATCGTCAACAACAACATCATCCTGATCGACACCTTCAATCACCTGCGCCGTGACGGCACCGCCGCGCGTGAAGCCATCCTGCGTACCGGCGTCATGCGCATGCGGCCAGTGCTGCTGACCGCCGGCACCGCGATTCTCGGCCTGTTGCCGCTGGCGTTCGCGCTCAACATCGACATCATCCATCGCGAGATCACCCAGAACGCGCCGTCGTCGCAGTTCTGGGTGCAGCTGTCGTCGGCCATCGCCGGCGGCCTCGCCTTCGCAACGCCCATTACCTTGATCCTGACGCCGGCACTGTTGATGTGGCGCGAGAGCCGCATCGCCCGCAAAACCGCCCAGGCGCCACGCCGTGAGCCTTCGGCGTTCGCGGGCGACGTCATTCCCGCCAAATAGCGGCCTCATGGCTTGGGGTGCTTTGCCGCCAGAAACGGGTCGGATAATAGAAGCCAGGCGATACATTTTCAGTACCGCTGGCTTGCGCCTCGAACCTCAAAGCGGCCTCCCAGGCACCCAAGCAACTGGCCGATTTCCATAGCCAAAACCGCCCTGGCACTTCACAGCGCCGCAAAAGCCTGCTAAATAGGCGCCCAAAAATCGGGGGTCAGTGAGTCCATGGCAAGAAAAAAAGCAGCGGCATCCAAAGGCAAGAGCGAAACCGAGGAAGAGCTGGATGCAGGGCTCGTCGAAGACGTTCCCGAAGAGGTCCTGGAAAAAGTTCCGGAGCTGAAAGCGCCGCCGGAGCCGCAGGCCGAGCAATATCTGCGCGATTGGCGCGATGTCGAGCGTCTGCGCGAACTGCGCGAACTGCGCAAGATGGTGGACGACGATGAAGGGCTGGCGGAACTGTTCAAGCGTCCGCCGCCGCCGCCGCCGAAGGTCAAGCCGGTGAAACCCCCGAAACCGCCGAAAGTCTCCAAATCGAAGACCGCGCCGATGCCGGTGGTCGCGGCAGTGCCGGTGACACCGAAAATCATCGCGGCCAAGCCCAAAGCCAAGCTGAAAAAGCCGGCGGCAAAATCAAAACCCAAGCGCCCGGCAAAAATCGCCAAGAAAAAACCCGTGAAAGCGAAAAAGAAACGCTAGAGCTTTTTCGTCAGCGCGCTGAATGCTTCTTCTGGCGTGTCGGCGAAGCGGAACAATTTGAGATCGTGAGGCGAAATCAGGCCACGCCGTGCCAGCGCTTCAAAATTGATGATTTCGTTCCAGTACTCTCGGCCGTAGAGCACGATGGGCATGCGCTGTGCCTTGCCGCATTGCGCCAGCGTCAGAAACTCGAACATCTCGTCGAGCGTGCCGTACCCGCCAGGGAAAGCCACCAGCGCTGAGGCCAGATTGGCGAACCAGAATTTGCGCATGAAGAAATAGTGGAATTCCAGCGCGCGTTCTTTCGAAACAAAACGGTTGCCGTGCTGCTCGAACAACAGTGAGATGTTCAGGCCGATGGAGAGTTTCGCGTCCACTCGGGCGGCACCCTCGTGCGCCGCCTGCATGATGCCGGGACCACCGCCGGAGACGATGTGGAAGCGCTGATCGGCCTTGTGCGTTTTTTTGGTCCAGCGGGCGAGTTTCTCAGCCAGGTCCGCCGCACCGTTGTAGTAAGGAGTTCTGGACTTGGTTCTTGCCGAGCCAAAGAAGATCACCGAACGGTTGACGCCAAGCCTTTGAAACCGCGCCTTAGGCTCCAGGTACTCGCAGAGGATGCGCACACTGCGCGCTTCCTCGCTGTTGACAAAGTCCAGATTTTTGTACGCTTTCGGCGACTTCTCCGGCTTTCTGGATCGGCTCATGCGCTTTGCGCCTCGATGTGCGGTAGCGGCGGCAACAGGGCGGTGATCAGTTCGGCGATGCGCGCGGGCACGGCCTGCTCGACTTCGCGCAGCGCCACGCCGATGGCGTTGGCAAACGCGAGTGCGTCGGCACTGCCGTGGCTTTTGACCACGGTGCCGTTGAGGCCGACAAAGCTGGCGCCGTTGTAACGGCGCGGGTCCATGCGCTTCTTCAGATTGCTCAGCGCCGGGAAAGCCGCGACCGCCGCCGCCCGATGGAACCAGTTGGCGTTGAATTCATCCTTCATGAACTGGATGATCAGCTTGGCCACGCCCTCGCTGGTTTTCAGCGCGACGTTGCCGGTAAAGCCGTCGCAGACGACGACATCGACATCCGTCAGAAACACGTCGTCACCTTCGACGAAACCGATGTAATTCAGCGTCGACGCCTGCACCAGCGCGGCGGCTTCCTTGATGACTTCATTGCCCTTGATTTCTTCTTCGCCGATGTTGAGCAGACCGACCTTGGGCCGATTCACGCCGAGTACCGCGCTGGCCACTACCGAGCCCATCACCGCGAACTGGAACAGCTGTTCGGCGTTGCACTCGGCGTTGGCACCGAGATCGAGCACGTGGGTGTGGCCGAACAGCGAGGGGATCGCCGAAATGATCGCCGGCCGGTCGATGCCGGGCAGCATCTTCAACACGAAGCGCGACATCGCCATCAGCGCGCCGGTATTGCCGGCCGATACGGTTGCCTGGGCTCGGCCTTCCTTGACCAGGTTGATCGCCACGCGCATCGAGGAGTCGCGCTTGCCGCGCAGCGCCTTCGAGGGCGATTCGGCCATCTCGACCACTTCGGAGGCATGCTGCAGGGCCAGCCGCGCGCTGGGCCGGGTTTTGCGCGTGGCCAGCGCCTGCTTCAGCGTCGGCTCATCACCGACCAGAATCAGGTTCAGTTCGGAATGTTTCCTGAGCGCAGACAGGGCGGCGTCCACGACCACGCCGTGGCCGTGATCGCCACTCATGGCATCCAGTGAAAGGGTGACGGGCGCAGTCATCATTGCGTCCGTGGGATGAAACTATTCGCCAGCGACTTCCGGCGCAGCTTTGTCAATCACCTTCTTGCCGCGGTAAAAACCGTCGGCCGTCACGTGGTGACGGCGATGTGTTTCGCCCGAGGTCGGGTCCACCGACAGCGCCGGATTGCTCAGCGCGTCGTGCGAACGGCGGTGGCCGCGATACATGCGGGATTTCTTGGATTTCTGGACTGCCATGACAAACTCCGATCAGCGCTTTTTGCGCCCTTCAAACTTTAGTGTCTTGAGTGCCGCGAAAGGATTTTCGCGGCGGGTTTCAGTAACAGGCTCCTTGGGAGGAGCCTTGCTGGGCTTATTTTCGCACGATTTGCAGCGCGGCATCATGGGCAGGGCCAGCAGCAACTCGTCCTCGACGATGTCGCACAACGGCAGCTGGTCGTCCTGCACCAGATAAGGCTCACATTCGTGCAGGGCCTGGACCTCCTCGGCCTCGGTTTTCACCAGCCGCAGGCCCACGGACGCCTGCAGACCCCAATCGAACGGCTTCATGCAGCGCTGGCAGACCAGCCGCAGCACCCCCGTCAGTCCGACACGCAGATGCGGCAGCCCTGCCTCGTCGACACCCGCTTCCAGCTTCGCACTGATCTCGCCGCGATCCGCAGCCAGCAGGCCTTCCAATCGCGCGAATCCGGCAATCGGCAGGCTGCCCTCGTAGTGCTCGCGGCGCGCAATCGCCTTGGACGCGGAGATTTTTAGTGGGATGGTCATAAGGGCGCGCGATAATAGGAACCGATGACATCCAAGTCAAAAAAACTTCCTCTCATTCTCGCCTCGGGTTCACGCTATCGTGCCGAACTGCTGAAGCGGCTGGGCCTGCCGTTCACGCAACAATCTTCGGACGTGGACGAAGCCGAACAACCGGGCGAAGCGCCCGCCGCGCTCGCCCTGCGCCTGGCGGTGGAAAAAGCGCAGGTTATCGCCGCGCGCAATCCGGACTGCTGGGTGCTGGGTTCGGATCAGGTCGCGGCGCTTGCGCAAAACCGGTTTGGCAAACCCGGAACCCGCGCTCGCGCCATCCAGCAGCTCAAGCTGCTGTCCGGCCGATCGGCACAATTCATCACTGCGGTAGCCCTGCTTCGGGATGGCGAACCCGCGCACACGGCAGTGGACACCACGGTGGTGCGCTTCCGCAAGCTCTCTGCCGCTGAAATCGAACGCTATGTGGATGCCGAGCCCGCCTTCGATTGCGCAGGCAGTTTCAAATGCGAGGGGCTGGGCATCACGCTGTGCGAGTCCATTGAAACCCGCGATCCGACTGCGCTGATCGGCCTGCCGCTGATTGCAACGCGAGCCTTGCTGTCTGAAACGGGCTTTCAGTTGCCCTGAAGCCAGCCGGGCAGTTCACGCACCGTTTCGATCACTGCCACCGCCCCGGTTTTCAAAAGACGTTCGGGGTCGTGCACGCCGCAGGTCACACCCAGCGCCGTCATGCCGATGGATTTGGCCATCGCCATGTCGTACTCAGTGTCCCCCACCATCAACGCCTGGGCCGGCTCAAACCCTGTTTCCTCCAGCAGCTCGCGCAGCATCAGCGGATCGGGCTTTGACGCGGTTTCGTCGGCACAGCGGCTGTGACTGATCAACGCTCCGATGCCGGTGTGCAACTTGAGTGAACGATCCAGACCCCTGCGTGATTTTCCAGTGGCAATGGCCAGTTGATAGCCCTCGTCATGCAGTTTTTTCAACGTCGCTTCTGCACCCGGGAACAAAGGCGCATCGTTGATGCCCTGCGACATGAAACGGATGCGGTAACCGTCGTAGAGCTTGTGCAGATGGGCTTGATCGAGGCCGGGATACAACCGCTCCAGCACGTCATGGAGACCGAGGCCGATCAGCTCACCGATCTGCGCATCCGTGCGCGGCGGCAGGTTCAATTCACCAATCGCCGCCTGCATGGTGGCAACGATCATGCTTTCTGAATCAACCAGCGTGCCGTCCCAGTCAAAGATCAACAGTTCGAAGCGCTTCACCCGCGTTTACGCTCCAAGGCTTTGATCACGTCGCTCAATTCCCCCGGCAACGGTGCCTGCAGATTGATGGGCGGAAACCCGTCCGCCGCGGGCAGCGCGAGTTTTTCTGCATGCAGGAACATGCGCTTCAAACCCATCTCACGCAGTGATTTGAAATCGTTGGAATGGCCGTATTTGCCGTCGCCAGCGACAGCATGACCGAGCGCGGCAGCGTGCACGCGGATCTGGTGCATGCGGCCGGAATAGATTTTCACTTCGCACAACGAGGCGCCGTGAAATAACCGCTTCGGCGAGAACAGGCTGCGGGCGTCACGGCCTTCGTCTTCGTCGGCGATCTCGACCTTGTGCGCGCCTTTCTGGCGGGTCTTGATCAGCGCCGCATCCACCTCGCGCTCGCCGCCTTCCCACTTGCCGACCAACAGGGCGAGATAGCGCTTGTCCACGGTGCCGGCGCGAAAAGCGTTCTGCGCACGCAGCAGGGCCAGTCGTGACTTGGCCAGCAACAGCACGCCACTGGTTTCGCGGTCGAGGCGGTGACACAGCTCGATGTAGTCGTATATGCCCCAGGCGCGGATCGCTTCGATGACACCGAACATCAGCCCGCTGCCAGCGTGAACGGCAAGGCCAGAAGGCTTGTCGAGCACGAGATAGTGCTCGTCTTCCTGGATGATCGCGGCGCGCAGACGTTCCAGCACCGAATCCGGCGGCCGCACGACCTCGCCCTTCTCTGCCATGCGCACCGGCGGGATACGCACGATGTCGCCTTCCTCGAGCCGGATACCGGGTTTGGCACGTCCGCTGTTGATACGCACCTGGCCCGAACGCACCAGCCGGTAGACATGCGACTTGGGCACGCCAGGCAGCTGTTTCAAAAGGAAATTATCCAGCCGCTGACCGTCTTCGTTGATGGTAACGGTTACTTTGCGCACATTCGCGCGTTCTTGTGTCACAATGAGTCCGCTCCGGGCAAAAACAATGCCCGTTGAAAGGGTTACGGCGGCTAGCTGAGTCAAACTCAAGCTGCCATAACGCTCCGGGGCTGTCGCGAAAGCATACAGTGTTCCAGCGACGCCCTCCCCGGTTTATTCCTGTTTGCTTGCGCCGGTTTTGCATCTCCGGGGCGGCGAACAGGCCACTGAAATGATTTTGTATCACCTGCGCTCTCGCAGGCGGTCACACAAACTGAAGCGTGCCGATGTCCCATCTGATGATTCATCTGATGACACTAGCCACACCGGATTATTCCGGCGCGCCTTCCTGCCGCCTGCGGTCGAGCCTCACCGAGACCGCACACCATGAAACGTATTTTGATCAATGCCACGCAGCGCGAAGAACTGCGAGTGGCCATTGTTGATGGCCAGAAACTCTACGACCTCGACATAGAAACCGCTGCCCGCGAACAGAAAAAGGGCAACGTCTACAAAGCGCGCGTCACGCGCGTCGAACCCTCCCTCGAAGCCTGCTTCGTCGAATACGGCGCGGAGCGCCACGGCTTTCTGCCGCTGAAGGAAGTCCAGCGCTCGTACTTCAAGCAGGGCGGTCGCGGCGACCGTCTCGAGGAAGGCCAGGAGCTGATCGTCCAGGTCGAGAAGGAAGAGCGTGGCACCAAGGGCGCAGCACTGACGACTTACGTCTCACTCGCCGGGCGGTATCTGGTACTGATGCCGAACAACCCGCGCGCTGGCGGCGTCTCGCGCCGCGTTGAAGACGAAAAGGAACGTGACGATGCGCGCGAAGCGCTCGATGCGCTGACGATCCCTGAAGGCATGGGCACCATCGTGCGCACCAACGGCGTCGGTCGCACCAAGGAAGAATTGCAGTGGGACCTCGACCACCTGGTCGAGTACTGGCGCGCGATCGAAATCGAAGCCGCCGCCAAGCCCGCGCCGTTCCTGGTCTACCAGGAAAGCAACATCATCATCCGCGCGCTGCGCGACTACTTCCGGCCGGATATCGGCGAGATCATCGTCGATAACGTCGATGTCTATGCCGAAGCGCGCGAACACATGACGCACATGATGCCGGACAAATTGTCGCGGCTGAAACTGTACGAAGAATCCGTGCCGTTGTTCTCGCGCTTCCAGGTCGAATCGCAGATCGAGACTGCGCACGAGCGCACCGTGAAGCTGCCATCGGGCGCGGCGATCGTCATCGATCAGACCGAAGCCTTGACCGCGATCGACATCAACTCGGCCAAGTCCACCGGCCATGGCGGCATCGAGGAAACCGCACTCAATACCAATCTGGAAGCCGCCGAGGAGATCGCCCGTCAGCTGCGCCTGCGCGATCTGGGCGGACTGATCGTGATCGATTTCATCGATATGGAATCCAACAAGAACCAGCGCGCGGTCGAAACCAAGCTGCGCGAAGCCTGCGAGCTGGATCGCGCCCGCGTGCAGTTCGGTCACCTGTCGCGTTTCGGACTGATGGAAATGTCACGCCAGCGTCTGCGTCCCTCGCTGTCCGAGCACACTCAGATCACCTGTCCGCGCTGCAACGGCCGCGGCCAGATCCGCAGCGTCGAATCGCTGGCATTGTCGGTGCTGCGACTGATCGAAGAAGAGGCGATGAAAGACAAGACCGGCCGTGTGATCGTGCAGCTGCCGGTGGATGTCGCCACCTTCCTGCTCAACGAAAAACGTGCGCAGCTCGACGATATCGAGCGCCGCTGCAATGCGGTCATCACCCTGGTGCCCAACGCGACGCTGGAATCTCCCAACTACGAGATCACCCGCGTGCGCGACGATCACCTGCATCAGGACAACAACGACCGCGCCAGCTACCGCGTCAAACAGGACTACAAGGCCGAAGCCCTGAAAGCCGTGCTCGATGCCAAATCCGCGCCTGAGCGCACGCTGGCCGAGGCCGCGGTCAAATCCATCCGTCCCGCGACACCGCCGCCGGCAGCCGTCGAGACCGTGGTTGCAGCAGCGCCTGCTGCACCAGCAGGGCCTTCGTTGTGGAGCAAGATGAAGAAGTTTTTCGCCACGGACATCGGTTCTGCGCCAGCGCCTGCAACGCCAACGTCGTCGCAACCGCGCCGTGATGGACAACGCGATCAGCATCAGCACAACCAGCGTCGTGACCAGCAGCGCGGCGGCCAGCACGGACGCCATCAAGGCGGTCAGCGTGACGACCGCGGCGGCAACCGCCATCAGGGCGGCCGCAACGATCAGCGTCGTGACCAGCAGCGCGGCCCGCGTAGCGACCAGCGCAATGACCAACAACGGCAGCAAAACCAGAACCGCAACGAGCAGCAGGGTCAGCGCCGCCCCCTCGACAAGGCTCAGGACAGGGACGCTCAGCAGCCGCCGCAGCTAGGTCAAAACCAGCAGCCACGCCCGCAGAATCCAAACGCCAGCCAGAGCCCCAATCAGCAGCAGGGTGAACGTGGCGAAGGTCGCCGCGGTCGCCGCGGGCGACGCGGACGTGGCGGCCAGCGCGACGGTCAGCCGCCGCAGCAGAACGCACGTCCGGAGGACTTGATGAACGCAGGCCTGCCGACGTCGATGCCGATGGCCACTGAAACGCCGATGCAGACGAGCTCGGATTACTCGCAGCCGCCGATCAGCAGCTACGAAACGCCCGAGATGACGCCGGTTCCCGCCTACGAACCGCCTGCCGCCGTTCAAGCGCCGGCGCCAGCACCCGCCGCCGAATGGGCACAGTCGATGCCCACGGTAGAAGCCGAGGCGCCTAAACCCCAGGCGACTTTTGAGCCGCGCCCTCAACGCCCGAAGGCGGACCCAAACTGGATGCCGCGTTTGGTGGCACCGGTAGAAGGTGCAACGCCCGCGGAAGCAGTCCCGGTCGCGCCGCCTCAACCGCCGAAGAACACGGATTTCGTTCCGCGCCTGGTTGCACCGGCGACTGAGCCCGCGCCAGTGGCTGAAGAAAAGAAATCGGAAGAACCAACGGCGCCTTGATTTTCGCCGCAGTCCCCTCTCCCCACGTCGTGGGGAGAGGGTTAGGGTGAGGGGCGCAAGTCTCGAATTTCAACGGCGCTACGCGCCGCCTGGATCTCCGCCTGCGCGGGGATGACGCGACCGAAGTCGCGTCATTTTCGTGTAAGGATTTTCTCAACCGCCAACAGATCTTCCTCAGTGTCCACGCCGCGTGGCGGCGCGGCGTCGGTGATGCCCAGCTTGATACGGAACCCCTGCGCCAGCGCGCGCAACTGCTCGAGTGATTCGCAAGTTTCCAGCGGCTCGGCGGGCAGCTGGCTGAAACGCGCCAGTGCGGCGACACGCCAGGCGTAAAGGCCGATATGCCGGAAGGCCAGCCCTTTGGGCAAAAGGGATTCCGGGTTTGTCCCCACCCGTTTCCAGGGGATCGGCGCGCGCGAGAAGTACAAGGCGCGCTGCCGCGCGTCCATCACCACTTTGACGATGTTGGGATTGAGCCATTCCTCGCGTGAATCAATCGCATGACACACCGTCGACAGATCGGCTTCGCGGTCCTGCGCCAATAGCTGCGCGGCCTGCTGCACCAGCGCTGGCGGCATCAGCGGTTCGTCACCCTGCACGTTGACGACGACCGCGTCGTCCGCCCAGCCGCGCGACTGGGCGACTTCGTTGACACGGTCACTGCCGGACTGATGTTTCTCCGAAGTCAGCACCGCGTCGGCGCCAAAGCGGCGACAGACCTCGACGACGGCGGCAGCATCGGCGGCGATCACCGTCTCCTGCGCACCACTGTCGCGCACCGACTCCCAGACGTGCTGCAGCAGCGGCTTGCCGGCGATTTCCCTCAGGATTTTGCGCGGCAGGCGCGTTGAGCCCAGCCGCGCGGGGATCACGACATGAAACGCAATCACTAGTGCAGTTCTTCTTCCGTGAGCGTGCGTGCCTCGTCTTCCAGCATCACCGGCACGCCATCGCGCACCGGGTAGGCCAGTCGCGAGGCCTTGCAGACCAGTTCCTGTTTCTCGGGGTTCCAGACCAGCGGCGCCTTCGAGACCGGGCAGACCAGGATGTCGAGCAGTCGTTTATCCATACTCAGATTTCCTTGTTCAGGGTGGCGATCAATTCTCGCACGCGCGCCGTGTCTTCGACCGTGATTTGCGCCTGCACCGGCACTGACCACATGCGCGCATCGGCGAAGGGCTGGCATTTCACCGCGTCTTTTTCGGTCATCAGCACCGGCCGGTCGTCGCCAAACGCGAAATCCTCTGGACGGTATGAGTGATGGTCCGGGAACGGGTGGACCACCAGCTTGATACCCAGCTGGGTCAGCATCGAAAAAAAACGCGTCGGGTTGCCAATACCGGCGACCGCGTGCACCGTCTCGCCGGCAAACTGGGCGAGTGGCTTGGTGTGTGAGCCGGCGATGGCAACCGCGTGAGTGCCCGTCAGGCGCATGCACAGCACCGGCGCATTCAGAAGCGGAGGCGGTTTCCAGCCGCCGCCGTTGACCACCGTCAGGTTCACTTCGGCGAGCCGACCCGAGGACTCGCGCAAAGGCCCGGCCGGCAGACGGTAGCCGTTGCCCAGTCCACGAGTGCCATCGACCACCGCAAACTCCAGCTTGCGCGCCATGCGGTAATGCTGAAGGCCGTCGTCGCTGATGACGACGTCCACCTGACCCAGTCGCGTCAGTGCGCGCACGGCGGCGACGCGGTCGGGACAGACCACCACGGGACAGCCCAGCCGCCGCGCCATCAGCACCGGCTCGTCGCCGCATTCCGCCGGGTTCGATTCACCCGCGACAAGGCGCGGCGTGGCACCGGCGCGGCCGCCATAGCCGCGGCTGACGATACCGGGGTGCCAGCCCCATTCGCGCAGGCGCTCGACCAGCCAGATCACGAACGGCGTCTTGCCGGAGCCGCCGACATTGATGTTGCCGACGACGATCACCGGCAAGCCCAGCGGCGTCCTGCGCGCCTGCTGTTTCTGCCAGCGGCGACGTCCTGCCGCGGCCGCGACAAACAGCCAGGACAGCAGCCGCAGGCTCAGCGGCGGTGTATCGGACGAATACCAGAATCGCTGCAGAGGGTCCGAAATCGGTTTCATGCCGGGCGCTTCATTCTTGGAACTGCATGCGGTGCAGCGAGGCGTAGACACCCGCCTGCGCGATCAGGTCCTCGTGGCGGCCGGACTCGACAATGCGGCCTTCCTGCATCACCACGATCAGGTCAGCGCGCTGGATGGTCGAAAGCCGGTGCGCGATGACCAGCGTGGTGCGACCGACGACCAGCTCCTCGACCGCCTCCTGGATGTGACGCTCGGACTCGGTGTCGAGCGCGGAGGTGGCCTCATCGAGGATCAGGATCGGTGCGTTCTTCAGCAATGCGCGGGCGATGGCCAGGCGCTGGCGCTGGCCGCCCGACAGCTGCACGCCGTTCTCGCCGATCTCGGTATGCAAGCCCTTGGGCAGTTTCTGGATGAATTCCCAAGCGTGAGCATGCTGTGCCGCTTCGATGATCTGCGCCTCTGAGGGATGCGGGTCGAGTGCGTAGGCGATGTTCTCGGCGATGGTGGCGTTGAACAGCCGCACCTGCTGGTCCACCAGCGCGATCTGCGCACGCAGGTCGTTGAGCGCGTAGTCGCGCAGGTCATGTCCATCGAGCGTGATGCGGCCCGCCACGGGGTCATAGAAGCGTGGCAGGAGCGACAGCAGTGTGGTCTTGCCGCTGCCGGACTTGCCGACAAAGGCCACCGTCTGGCCGGGACGGATCGTGAGACGGATCCCCTTGAGCGCCTCCGGCGCATCCGCCTGGTAACGGTGACGGATGTCCTCAAACTCAAGGTGACCGCGCGCACGTTGCAGCCGCAGCCCGCCACCGGCCGGCTCCACCGGTTCAGCGAGAAAGGCGAAGACTTCGCGCGCCGCCGTCACCCCCAGCTGCACCTGCTGGTTGAAGCTGTTCAGCACCTTGACCGGGCGCATCAGTGTGGTCAGCGCCACCAGAAACGCGACGAAAGTGCCGGGGCTCACCTCGTTCAGCATCTCCGGCAGGGTGGCGAAATAGACAATGCCCGCCACCGCGAATGCCGCCAGCAGCTGGGTGATGCCGCCGCTGATCAAGGTCGTCGCCTCGACTTTCACCGCCAGCTGCCGGGTGTCCTGAAGGATGCGCTCGAACCCGGCCTGCTCGGCTTTCGCGGCGTTGTGCAGCTTGATCACGCGCTGGCCCTTGATGGTTTCATCCAGCGCCTCGGCAAAACGCCCGGCCGTGGACTGGATGCGCTCGCCCAGGCCGCGGATGCGCTTGTTGACATAGCGTACGGTGACGGCGATCGGCGGGCCGACCACGAGGACGAACACCGTCAGCTTCCAGCTCAGCCAGAACATCAGGCCCAGCTGGCCGATGAAGACCATCGCCTCGCGCAACGCATAGGTGGCGACCATCAGCGCCGAGGCGATGACGCCGGTGTGGTAGTTGAAGCGCGACAGCATCGTGCCGGTGCTGTTGCGATCGAAATACGACACCGGCAGCTGCACCAGCCGCGCGAACATGTCGCGGCGCAAACCGGCGACGATCTGCTGCGTCACCCATTGCATGCCGTAGCCGGAACCGAAACCGGCGACGCCGCGCAACAGGAACAAGCCAATGATCGCCAGCGGGATCCAGCGGATGGTGGTGAGATCCTTCTGCACGAAGCTGCCATCCAGCAGCGGCTTCATCATGGCGACGAAGCCGACGTCGGCCGCCGAGAACAGCGTGGTCGCGACCAGCGCCGCGACGATCACGCGCCAGTGCGGCACGGCATAGCGCGCCATCCGGCGGTAGATGGCCCAGGACGATTCAAGCGGTACGGACATGTCTGGCATTATCCGTGAAGCTTCTGACTAATAGCGAGAATCGCCATGTCCAAAACCCTGTTTGAAAAAATCATCGCCCGCGAAATTCCGGCGATCTTCGTCCACGAGGACGAACATTGCGTCGCGTTCAAGGACGTCAACCCCGGCGCGCCGGTGCACATCCTGCTGGTGCCGCGCAAACCATTGCCGCGGCTGTGTGATGCCAGCGCGGATGATCAGAGCCTGCTCGGCCACCTGATGCTCACAGCATCAAAAATCGCTGCGCAGCATGGATGCGGGGAAGCTTTCCGGCTGGCGGTCAACAATGGAGCGGAAGCCGGCCAGTCGGTGTTCCATCTGCACCTGCATATCCTCGGCGGCAGGCCGATGAAATGGCCGCCGGGGTGAAAACAGTCGGGCTACTCCGCAGGCTCCAGCATTAGCTGAGGATCCAGCCGCACATCGAACCAGTTCATGCGGAAACACAGGTGTGGGCCGGTGACGCGGCCGGTGGCGCCGACCGCGCCAATCATCTGCCCTTGCGCAACAGTCTCGCCTTCTTTCACGTCCAGGCGGCTCAGGTGCAGATAGGTCGAGGACAGACCATGGCCGTGATCGAGAATGACCGTGCCACCGGTGAAATACACATCGCTGCGCGCCAGCCGCACGATGCCGGCGGCGGTGGCCTTGATCGGCGTGCCGGTGACGGCGGCGATGTCCACGCCATAGTGCGGCTGCTTGGTTTCGCCATTGAGGATGCGCTGGCTGCCGTAGACCCCGGTGACCGTTCCGCTCACTGGCCAGATGAATCCTGTGATGAAGTCTTCGCTGGGTGTGTCATGGGCGCGTGCGGCACCGATGCGCTGGTTGTCGAGTTTGATCTGCTTCAGCGCGGCCGCAGGCGGCGTCACCATTTTTGAAGGCAGGCCGTCTATTTTCTGAATCGCGTATTCGCGCGACACGACGTCGTAACGGAAAATCTCGCTCCCGATTCTCAATTCCACCGGTCCGGTTTCTTCGCGACTCAGCCCAAACACAAACCAGCCGAACGGCGACACACGCAAGGGCTTGTTGTTGAACACGACCCTGCTGCCCGGCTCGGCGCGTCCGACGATGCCCGCACCTTGCGTCCACTCGCCCCTGAGGTCGAGCGTCGCGCAGCGACTCTGCCGTCCCTCTCCCGTGCAACGGGAGAGGGGGGGACCGCCCGCGGATGAGGGCGGTGGGGTGAGGGCTTCCGGGCCGGATGCGGCAGAGGCAACGGCGGCATCCATGCCATGCCTCTGCACTTGGGCGTCCTGCCCGGCGCACGCCGCCAACGGCAGCAGCCATGCGCAGAGAATGGCCGCTTTAGTTCTTTTCATCGCGTTCCAGCCCCATGTCCTGCCATGAAACCGCATCTTCGATCGGCTCGAGATGCGTCAACACCGTGAGCCGCTTGAGCAGCTGGCACATCTCGGTCTCCAGCTTTTCCACCAGATCATGCCCGCGCTGTACGCTCCATGCGCCCGGCACCAGGATGTGCACGGTGACGAAACGGCGCGAACCCGCCGCACGGGTGCGCAGCGCGTGCCAGTCGATCCGGTGTTCGCGCTTGTAGCGGTTGAGCAGAGCCTCGACCGCCTTCAGTTCCGGTGGCGGCAGCGCGGCGTCCATCAGGCCGCCGACGGAGGCCGTCATCAGCCGCAACCCGACCCAGACGATATGCGCGGCGACTGCGAGCGCAATCAATGGGTCCAGCACCAGCCAGCCGGTCAGGCTGACCAGTCCGACCGCCGCCATCACGCCGGCCGAGGTCCAGACATCGGTCATCAGGTGATGCGCGTCGGCCTGCAGGGTGACGGACTCGTGCTGGTTGCCAGCGGCCCGCAGCACGCGCGCAGTAGCGAAATTGATCAGGGTGGCGATGACCGAGATGCCAAGGCCGAGACCCACCTGCTCCAGCGGCTGCGGATTCCACAAACGCGGCAGCGCCGCAATGGCGATGAGCACTGCGGCGACCAAGATCGCCGCGCCTTCGACACCGCTGGAGAAGTACTCGGCCTTGTCGTGTCCGTGCGGATGGTCCTCGTCCGCCGGCCGCGCAGCGATGGTCAGCATGATCATCGCCATCAGCGCCGAACCGAGATTGACGAAGGATTCCAGGCCGTCCGACAGCAGGCCGACCGATCCGGTCAGCTGCCAAGCCCAGAGCTTGAGCGCGATGGTGGTCACCGCCGCTGCCACTGACAGCCACGCATAACGGACCAGCGAGGCGCGGGCCATGAAGCTCAGATCTGACGGATGCGCTGTGCGGCTTCGCTCATTGGGATCGTTTCCTGGCGCTCGGTGCCGCGAAAACGCAGGGTCACGGTCTTGTCCTCGGCCTCCTTGCGGCCGACGACCACGATCACCGGGATCTTCTGCATGGCGTGGTCGCGGATCTTGGCGTTGATCTTCTCGTTGCGCAGATCGGCCTCGACGCGCAGGCCGGCATCGCGCAACACGGCCACCACCTCGGTCGCGTAGGCATCGGCGTCCGAGACGATCGGCGCGACGACGCACTGCACCGGCGACAGCCACAGCGGCATCGCGCCGGCGTGGTGCTCGATGAGGATACCGATGAAGCGCTCCATCGAACCAACAATCGCCCGGTGCAGCATCACCGGATGCTTGCGGCCGGAGGTCTCGTCCACGTATTCCGCGCCGAGCCGCTCGGGCATCATGAAATCCACCTGCATGGTGCCGACCTGCCAGGCGCGGCCGATGGAATCCTTGAGGTGGTACTCGATCTTGGGGCCGTAGAACGCACCCTCGCCCGGCAACTCGGCCCAGCTCACGCCCGCGGATTTCAGCGCGCCGCGCAGCGCGGCTTCGGCCTTGTCCCAGACGTCGTCGGTGCCGAGGCGTTTCACCGGCCGCAGCGCGAGTTTGATGGTGATATCGGTGAATCCGAAATCGGCGTAGACCTTCATCGCCTGCGCATGAAACGCGGTGACTTCCGATTCCACCTGCTCCGGCGTGCAGAAGATATGGCCATCGTCCTGCGTGAACGCGCGCACGCGCATGATGCCGTGCAGCGCGCCCGAAGGTTCGTTGCGATGGCAGCCGCCGAATTCGGCGTAGCGGATCGGTAGGTCGCGGTAACTGTGCAGACCGGCGTTGTAGATCTGCACGTGGCCCGGGCAGTTCATCGGCTTCACCGCATAGGTGCGCTTTTCCGACTCGGTGAAGAACATGTTCTCTTTGTAGTTGTCCCAGTGGCCGGACTTTTTCCACAGCGACACGTCGAGGATCTGCGGCGCGCGCACTTCCTGATAGCCGCTGCTGCGATAAACACCGCGCACATATTGTTCAACCGCCTGCCAGATGGCGTAGCCCTTGGGATGCCAGAACACCATGCCCGGTGCCTCTTCCTGCTGGTGGAACAGGTTGAGCTGGCGCGCCAGCTTGCGGTGGTCGCGCTTCTCGGCTTCCTCGACCATCTTCAGGTGCGCCTTCAGCTCATCTTCGGTGGCAAAGGCAAGGCCATAGATGCGCTGCAGCTGCGCGTTGTTGGCGTCACCGCGCCAATAGGCGCCGGAGACTTTTGTCAGCTTGAAGGCATTACCCAATTTACTGGTCGACGGCAGATGCGGGCCCAAGCACATGTCCAGCCACTGGTCGCCTTGCTTATAGATGGTCAGCGTCGCATCGGGCTTGATGCCCTCGCGGATCCATTCAGCCTTGAACTTTTCGCCCGCTTTCTCGAAGTGCTGAACCGCCGCCTCGTGCGTCCACACCTCGCGCGTGATCGGCAGATCACGCGAGACGATGTCGCGCATCTTCTTCTCGATCTTCTCGAGATCAGCTTCGGTAAAGGGTTCCGCGCGAGCGAAGTCGTAATAGAACCCGGTCTCGGTCGAAGGACCGAAAGTGATCTGCGTGCCGGGAAACAATTCCTGCACCGCCTGCGCCAGCACGTGAGCGGCGTCGTGGCGAATGACCTCGACGCCTTCCGGCTTGTCGCGCGAGATCAGTTCGAGCGTGGAATCTTTTTCGATCGGACGCGTCAGGTCCCACAGCTCGCCATTGACACGCGCGACCGCGGACTTGCGCGCCAGGCCCGGCGAGATGCCCTGCGCGATGGCCAGAGCCGTCGGCGGCGTGTCGAACGACTTCTTGTTGCCGTCGGGGAAGGTGATTTGAATAGGCATGACGTTATTTTGCGCGAATGTGCGCCACGGCCGCAGCCAGCCGCGCCAGCGTGCGCTCGCGACCGAGCAGCAGCAGGGTCTGGTCGATCGGCGGCGACACCGCCATGCCGGCGACGGCGACGCGGATCGGCTGTGCGATCTTGCCCAGACCCAAGCCCTTGGCTTCGGCGTAGCCGTTGACCACGGTGTGGATCGCGGGTGCAGTCCATTCGGTTAACGCTTTCAGCTGTTGCGTCAGCTCATCGAGAACCGCCGCACTTTCTTCGTTGAAATGCTTGGCCGCGTCTTTTTCGTTGTAGCCCGCAAGGTCGCCGAAGAAGAACAGCGATTTTTCGGTCATCTCGACCAGAGTCTTGCAGCGCTCGCGCTGCTGCTCGATCACTGCCGTCAGTGCCGGGCCCTTGCTCAGGTCCACACCGGCGCGCTTCAGATGCCACTCAAACTCCGGCGCGACGATGGCCGGGTCGGTGACCTTGAGGTACTGGTGATTGACCCAGTAGGCCTTTTCCATGTCGAAACGCGCCGGCGAGGCCGAGACGTGGTCGAAGTCGAACAGCTTGCACATCTCGTCGCGGCTGAACAGTTCCTGGTCGCCGTGGCTCCAACCCAGGCGCACGAGGTAATTGAGAATGCCTTCGGGCATGAAGCCCATGGCGCGGTACTCCATGACGCCGAGCGCGCCATGGCGTTTCGACAGCTTGGTGCCGTCGGCGCCGAGAATCATCGAGACGTGCGCGTATTTCGGCAGCGTTGCGCCCAGCGCCTTGAGAATATTGATCTGGCGCGGCGTGTTGTTGACGTGGTCGTCGCCACGGATGACGTGGGTGATGCCCATGTCCATGTCGTCTACCACCACGCAGAAGTTGTAAGTCGGCACACCGTCGGCGCGGGCGATGATCAGATCGTCCAGCTCATCGCTGGCAAACACGATCTTGCCTTTGATCAGATCGTCGAGCACTACGTCGCCGTCGCTGGGGTTGCGGAAGCGCACCACCGGCTTCACATCGGGCGGCGGGCTTGGCAGGGTCTTGCCAACTTCCGGCCGCCAGCGGCCGTCGTAACGCGGTTTCTGTTTATTTGCCTGCTGCGCGGCGCGCATCACGTCCAGCTCCTGCTTCGAACAGTAGCAGTGGTAGGCGGTGCCAGCCTTCAGCATCTGCTGGATGACTTCGGCGTAACGGTCGAAACGCTTGGTCTGGTAGACGATGTCGAAATCGGACTTCAGCCCCAGCCAGGCCATGCCCTCGAAGATCGCATCCACGGCTTCCTGCGTGCTGCGCTCACGGTCGGTGTCCTCGACACGCAGCAGGAACTTGCCCCCGTGCTTTTTCGCATAGAGCCATGAAAACAGCGCGGTGCGCGCCCCACCGATGTGCAGGAAGCCGGTGGGCGAAGGCGCGAAGCGGGTGACAACGGACATTGGAGGTGCCGACAAAAAATGAGGCGCGATTTTAGCGGTTCACAGAGGGCAGTGCCGTAAAATGCGCGCATGACCTCGCTCTTTGTCGAACAACTCACCGTCATTGATTGCGCCTACCTGCATCCGCAGCGCGGTCTGGTCGGCGAATCATGGATCGTGGACCTGGAGCTGGAGGGCGACCTCGACGACCAATCCATGGTGCTGGACTTCGGAGAAGTGAAGAAAAAACTCAAGAAAACCGTCGAAGCCATCGGCGACCACCAGCTGATCGTGCCGGGCAAATCAAAGCTGCTGCATTTCGTGCGCTCGGGCGAGCGTAGCGGCCTCACCTACAAAGCAGAGTCCGGTGTCATCGAGCACCAGTCCCCCGCTGCGGCGGTCTGCGTGCTGGACGCAGAGCAGGTGGATGCCACCAGCCTTGCAGCACGGCTGCAGGATGCGGTGATCAAGGCGGCGCCAAAGAACGTGAAAACGGCACGGGTACATCTGCGCCATGAAGTCATCGACGGCGCCTACTACCACTACACCCACGGCCTGAAGAAACACGCCGGCCACTGCCAGCGCATCGCACATGGCCACCGCTCGCGTCTGGCCATCAGCGTGGACGGCCGGCGCGACAGCAAGCTGGAGAACCGCCTCGCTGATCACTGGCGCGACATCTACCTCGGCAGCACGGCGGATATGACCGCGCATGGCAAGGGTCGCATGCGCTTCGAATACACCGCCGGCGAAGGCGAATTCCTGCTAGAACTGCCGGCGGACCGCTGCGACCTGATGACCGCCGACACCACGGTCGAGCGCATCGCTGAGCATCTGGCGCAGAAAGTGGCGGCTGAGCGGCCGCGCATGAAGATCGAGGTGCGGGCCTACGAAGGTGTTCACAAAGGCGCGGTTGCACGGGCGGGTTAAGTACGTTCCCGTTCGTGGTGAGTGTCTTTCGCTCACATGGCGAGCGAAAGACGTATCGAACCATGAACGGCCTTAAAATACCGGTATGAACGACATCGCATTCGCCGCACGTAAAACCATCGAGCAGGTCGAGGAAGGCAACGAGCTTGCGCCCAAGTTCGACGCCGAAGGTCTGATGCCCTGCGTCACCACCGCCGCCAACACCGGCGAGGTGCTGATGCTCGGCTACATGAACGCCGAGGCCCTGCGCAAAACCATCGCCACCGGCGAGGCCCACTACTGGTCGCGTTCACGGCAGGTGCTGTGGCACAAGGGCGCGACGTCCGGCCTTGTGCAGAAAGTCGTGGAACTGCGGATTGACGACGACCAGGACGCCATCTGGCTGCGCGTCGCCATTCCTGGCGATGCTTCCTGCCATGTCGGTTACCGCTCCTGCTTCTACCGCTCGGTGCCCACCGGCCCCGGCGACTTCAAGTGCGCGCTGAAATTTGAGGAACAGCAGAAGGCCTTCGATCCGAAAAAGGTTTACGGCGACGCGCCGAATCCGACAAAACTCTGAAATGCCATTCAATCCCAGCGTAAAGCGCTTAGTTGTTCGAGATAAAGCTGGAAAACATTTGCCCTGCGTGATGTGCGGCAAGACTTATCCATTACCTGACGCGGTGCATATAGTTGACGAAAAAGAATGGAAGTCGAAACTCGGCCAAGACAGCAAGATAAACGGTATCCCGCTTTGCCCTAACTGCCATCGAGTATTTGATGAAGTTCTTCGCCCATACCTGCATCGTGCACTAAGCAAATTCGGATCCGCAGATCTGCCGATAACTTGGAAAAAGAGCAATAAACTAGCCGTCACTGAACAAGATCTTAGTCTTGACGATATCGATTAGCGAACGATGGCGGGTTACGCGCCTTCGTCGCTAACCCGCCCTACTTTTGATAATCGACGGGTGCATTCCAAAACCGCACCGCTTCTGAACGATATTCCTCAACGCTCAAATCCGGCCGCACGGTCAACGCGCCGAGGTTGCCGGTGATGTACTGCTTCGCTCCAACCTCGTTGTAACGCTCGACCACTTCTGATCGCGGATGCTTGAAGTGGTTGCGCCAGCCGGCGCCGTAGATGACGACTTTGGGACGTACCGCCGCCACGAATTCCTCTGTCGAAGAAGTCTTGCTGCCGTGATGCGGGGCGATGAGCACATCGGCCTTCAGGGATTCCGGTTTTTCTTCCAGCAGGCGCCGCTCGGCTTTCTTCTCGATGTCGCCGGCCAGCAGAGCTGAAAAGCCAGACACTTCGATTTTGAGCACGCAGGAGCTGTTGTTATCGGACCACTCGGAATCGTCCGGATGCAGCAACTCGAAGCGCACGCCATCCCATTCCCACGGCTGTCCTTCGCGGCAGGCTTCGTGGTCTGGCGTGCCGATCTCACGCTCCACTTTCAGCAGGCGCCGTACCGATGCGACACCACCGGCGTGGTCATTGTCGCCATGCGAGAGCAGCAACAGATCAAGGTGACTGACGCCACGCGACAGCAGGTAGGGCGCGACCACCGACTCGCCGGCATCGAAACCGTCCTCGAACGCCGGGCCGGCGTCATAGAGCAGCGCGTGATTCTGGGTACGCACCACTACCGCCAGCCCCTGCCCGACATCAAGCGCGGTGAGTTCAAAACCGGATTCGGGCGCAAGGTTCTTGGGCCACAGCAATGGCAGCAGGCAGAGCAGTGCCAGAAACTTCAGCGGCAGGCCTCTGGGGGCAAATAAAAGCACCGCAGCGAGCAAAAACAGTCCACCCGCTATAGGGCTTGGTGAAGCCGCAAACCACAGTTGCGGATATTCGAGTGACCCCAAAAGTGTATCGCCCACTTGTTGCAATACCACTCCCAAGGCCTGCAAGGGCATTGAAGCGGGTGGCGGGAAAATCAGCGAAAAAATCAGAGATCCGACCGCCAGCGGCGTCAGCAGCGCAAACAGGGGCACCACGGCGAGGTTGATCAACGGTGCGAACCAGGACACGCCGTGGAAAAAGAACAGCGACAACGGCGCCAGCATCACCGACAGCATGATCTGCACCCGCAGCGCTGCGCGCCAGAACCCCGGCGCGCGATAGCGGCCGACGCTGACGTAGAAGATCGCCGCCACCGCGCCGAACGACAGCCAGGTGCCGGCGCTGAGCGTGGCAAATGGGTCGAGCAGCAGTACCGCGAGCCAAGCCAACGCCAGCACGCGCGAGGCCTTAGCCAGCCGGTGCATCCACGCCGCCGCCAGCACCACGAACAGCATCACCACCGCGCGCTGTACCGGCGGCTCGAAGCCAGCGAGCAGCGCATAGGCGAAGGCGAACACCGCAGAGCCGAGCAAGGCTACGCGCTGCGCGGGAATCCACAGACACAGCCGCGGCCACAAGACCCACAGCCAGCGCAGCAGAAAGAACGCGATGCCGGCGACGATGGCGATGTTGAAGCCGGAGATGGCAACGAGGTGCGTGGTGCCGGTGAGACGGAACGCATCCCAATCCGTATCCGTGAAGCCGGAGGTGTCGCCGATGGTGAGCGCGGCGAGCATGGCGCGACCTTGGGCATCGGCCTCGTCCGGTATCCATCCGTGAAGACGGTCAGAGATGTGCTGACGCAAGCGCAGAATCGGATAGCCGTCCGCAGCTTTGCATCGTTCAGCTTTGCGCACGCTGGCGGTGGCGCCGATGCCCTGGCGGAACAGCCAACCCTCGTAATCAAAGCCGCCGGGATTCAGCGAACCGTGCGGCGTACGCATGCGCAACTGCATCCGCCAGCAGTCGCCGCCACGCAGCACCTCGGCATCGCGATACCACGACGCGCGGATTTTCTGCGGGAGATTCTCGGCGAGTGGCTCGAACAAAAATCGTGTGGCCTTGTCGCTGACTTCCGGCAGGCTGGCGATGCGGCCTTCGATCCAGACATCTTCGCCGTTGCGCTCGGCCGGCCAGCGCGCATCCAGTAGGGGTTGTGCGCGCAGGATCGTGAACAGCACGCCGAGTACGCAGGCCGCATACAGCGTCTGGCCGCGCCAGGGGATCAGGACAGGCAGGACTACAAGCGCAAGCGTGCTGGCAGCAGGCAGTTGCGCGAGCGTCTGGGTGAAAAGCACACCCGCTGTGAACGCAAGAATCAGGAAGCGGAGGTCGTGTAAGGCCGTAACTGACCTTGTTCCAGAGTCCATATCTTGTCCATACGAGCAGCCAACCTCATGTCATGCGTGACCACGACCAGCGCGGTGCCGAGTTCGCGGTTCAGTTCCAGCATCTGGTCGAACACCCGGTGCGCAGTGGCGGCGTCGAGATTGCCGGTGGGTTCGTCGGCCAGCACACAGGCAGGCCGCGTGACCAGCGCGCGCGCCACCGCCGCGCGTTGACGCTCGCCGCCCGACAGCTCGCCGGGTTTGTGGTGCAGGCGCTCACCCAGCCCCACGCGCGCCAGCAGCTCGCTCGCCTGCGCCATCGCCTGATCGTGCGCCATGCGGCGGATCAGCAAGGGCATGGCGACGTTCTCCTGCGCGGTGAATTCGGCCAGCAGGTGATGGAACTGGTAGACGAAGCCGAGCGCACGGTTGCGCAGGTTGCCACGCGCCTCGTCGGACAGGCCGGACATCTGCTCACCCTGCACATGCACCTCTCCGGCACTGCTGGCATCGAGACCGCCAAGACAATGCAGCAGGGTGGATTTGCCGGAACCGGATGCGCCGACGATGGCCACGCGCTCGCCAACGGCCAGCTCAAAGTCCACACCCTTGAGGACTTCGAGACGCAGACGGCCGTCGTCGAAGGTTTTCGACAGGCCTTTTGCACTGAGGATCGCCTCGTTACTCATAACGCAACGCCTCGGCCGGTTGCACTTTGGACGCGCGGTACGCCGGATACAGCGTCGAGAACAGGCCCATCGCCAGCGACATCAGCGAGATCTTGAGGATGTCGGCGCTCTTCAGGTCCGAGGGCAGATCGCTGATGTAGTAGACATCCGGCGGCAGCATGCGCTGGCCGGTCATTGCCTCGATCCACGGCACCACGGTGCCGACATTCAGCGCCAGCAACACGCCGCCGAGAACGCCGAGCAAAGTGCCAAACACACCGATGATCGAACCCTGCACCATGAAGATCTGCATGATCGAGCGCGGCGACGCGCCCAGTGTGCGCAGGATGGCGATGTCGGACTGCTTGTCCTGCACCACCATCACCAGCGTCGAGACGATGTTGAACGCGGCGACGCCGACGATCAGCGACAGGATGATGAACATCACCATCTTTTCGGTACGCACGGCGCGGAAGAAATTGGCGTGGCTGCGCGTCCAGTCGCTGACGAAATAGGCGCCGGGCACGTCCTTGGCCAGCTCGCGCACCACGAACGGCGCGCGGAACAGGTCATGCAGTTTCAGGCGCAGTCCGGTGACGTTGCCGCCGAGGCGATACAGCGCCTGCGCGTCGCCAAGGTGGATCAGCACCAGGCCACGGTCGAACTCGTACATGCCGACCTCGAACACGCCACCGACGGTGAAGCGGCGCAGGCGCGGCAGCAGCCCGGCCGGGGTGACGCTGGCCTGCGGGATCATCAGGTCCACCTTGTCGCCGACACCGACGCCGAGCGCTCGCGCGATCTCGGCGCCGAGGATGATGTTGAAAGTGCCGGCTTGCAGGCTGTCGAGCGAGCCGGACTTGATGTTCTTCACCACATCGGAAACCTTGGTCTCGTAGTCCGGCAGCACACCGCGGATCAACGTGCCGGACATCTCGCCGCCGACGCGGATCAGCGCTTCGCCTTCGATGTACGGTGCGAACGCTTCGACCTCGGCGTTGTTCTTGGTGAGCTCGGAAACGCTTTGCCAATCCGGCAAGCCTTCCTCACCGGCGACGATGGTGGCGTGCGAGGCCATGCCGAGGATGCGCGTGCGCAGCTCAGATTCGAACCCGTTCATCACCGACAGCACCACGATCAGCGCCATCACACCGACGGCGATGCCGCCGATCGACACTGCCGAAATGAACGAGATGAAGTGGTTGCGCCGCTTGGCGCGCACGTAGCGCAGGCCAGCGAACAGTTCATACGGGAGTTGCATGGGATAATTACAACACATGACCGAGACGCGCCGCCCTTTTGCAATTCTGCTCGCCGTATTGGTGGGATTAACGGTATATCGCGCGCTGGTGCTGCATTTTTCCGGCCTGACGCTGTATGTGGACGAGGCGCAGTACTGGAACTGGGCGCAATCACTCGACTGGGGTTATTACTCGAAGCCGCCGGTGATCGCCGCTGTCATCGCAGCGACCACTGCGGTCTGTGGCGACGGCGAGCTGTGCATCAAGTCCGGCGCGCTGCTGATCTATCCGCTGACTGCGCTGTTGATCTTTGCGCTCACGCGCAGGCTCAGTGACGCACGCACGGCGCTGTGGGCGGCACTGGTGTTCATCACCCTGCCCGGCGTTGCGTTCTCCTCGCTGATCATTTCCACCGACGTGCCGCTGTTCCTGTGCTGGACCGCGGCGCTGTATGGATTTGTCCGAGCATTGGAATCGAATCGGTGGCGCTGGTGGCTGCTGACAGGCCTGGCGGCAGGTGCCGGGCTGCTGACCAAGTACACCATGGGCATCTTCGCGCTCAGCGCCATGCTGTATCTCTTGGTGACACCGAATCAACGCCACCAATTCAAGAATCTACGCCTGTATTTCTCTGCGGCAATTGCTGCGGCTCTGTTCGCGCCGAATATCTTGTGGAATGCGCAGCACGGCTGGCCGACACTGCAGCACACCGCCGCCATCGCGCAGAATGAAAACGGCGGCCTGCATTGGGACGAGCTGTTCGAGTTCCTTGGCGGCCAGGCGGCGCTGATCGGCCCTGTGCTGTTCGTGGCCCTCATCGTGCTGTTGTTCAGCTTGCGCCGCTGGCGTAAAGACCCGACGCAAAGACTGCTCGCCTGTTTCACCCTTCCCTTTCTCCTATTGATTAGTGCGCAGGCCCTGTTCGGCCGCGCCAATGCCAACTGGGCGGCGATGACCTATGCCGCCGGCACGGTCTGGCTGGTGCTATGGCTGCTGTCTGCGCATCGCTTTGTGCTGATCGCGGCCATCGTCAGCAACCTCGCCCTGGCCGGCATCGCCTACCACTATCACGCACTGACCCGGCTCGCGGGCATCGAGATGACCGCCAAGAGCAACGTCTACAAGCGCATCCAGGGCTGGGACCGCGCCGGCGCCGAGGTGCGCACGGTGCTCGCCGCGAATCCGGGCGCGCGCCTGCTCACCGACGATCGCGACCTGATTGCCGAGTTGCTCTACTACGCGCGCCCCGAAAGCCAGACCGCCGTGATGTGGAACCCGCAGGGGGTCGTCGTCACCCACTACCACCTCAGCACGACGATGCAGGACAAAACCGGGCAGGATTTCGTCTACGTAAGCCGCTCCACGGAGCTTGCGCCCGCCATCCGTGACTGTTTTTCCGCGCAGCAGATGCTGGGCGTCTTTCACACGCCCATCGCCCGCAACTACGCGCTGGATTTATCCGTCTGGCGTCTCGACGGTTTCAAGGGCTACGCCGCATGTGGATGAAATGGCTTGCGGCGGCGCTCTGCGCGTTGGCGCTGGTCTGCTTCCCAGCTCTGGATCTGAGCGTCAGCAGCTGGTTCTACGATCCGGCGCGCGGATTCTGGCTTGCGGACACCTGGCCCGCCCTGCTGATTTATCACGGCGTGCGTTATGCCATGTGGGCGATCGGCATCGGACTCGTCGCCGCCCTGATCTGGGCGCACCTGTCCCGTGACGAGCGCGCCCGGCGCGCACAGCGACCGCTGTGGTTTTTGATTCTGGTGCTGGTGCTGGGCCCGCAATTGATCACGCATGAACTGCTGAAGAACAACTGGGGCCGCCCGCGGCCGGAAGCCATCGCCGAGTTCGGCGGTGCGGGGCATTACGTGCGCCCCGGCGTCATCAGCGACCAGTGCGAGAAGAACTGTTCGTTTACCAGCGGCCATGCGGCAGCGGCGTTTTATCTGATCGCCTTCGCCTGGGTTTTTCCAAAACAGCGCCGGCGCTGGATGCTCGTTGGCATCATCGCGGGCAGCGTGTCGGGGCTGGTGCGCATCGCTCAGGGTGGCCATTTCATCAGCGACATTTTCTTCAGCTTTTGGGTGGTGTGGCTCACCGCGACGGCGGTCGCATGGGCTCTGAATCCCCAGCCGCCTGAGGCCGACGATTGGGCTAAAATCCGCAGCCTCAAAGGCGCCGCAGACGCCAGCAACCCTCGAGGGAAGTCTTGACCCAGCACGATCCCAAAGCCGCGAGCCTCGTCGCTCGCTACGAAGTTTTTTTTACCCAATTCCTTGACCCCGAAGGCAAACTCAAAGCCGAACTCCCCGCGTTCGCGCGCGACACCGAGCAGCTGAAGAAGATGTATCGCGTGATGGTGACGACGCGATTGTTCGACAAGAAGGCGGTGGCTCTGCAGCGCACCGGCCAGCTTGGCACTTACGCCTCGTGCCTGGGCCAGGAAGCAATCGGCACTGCGCTCGGGCTCTCGATGCAACCCGACGATGTTTACATCCCGGCTTATCGCGAATACGCCGCCAACTTTCTGCGCGGCGTGCCGATGGAATCCATCCTGCTCTACTGGGGCGGCAACGAGCGCGGCATGAAGTACCCCGCGGGAACGCCATCGTGGAACGACTTCCCGCTGTCAGTGCCGATTGCGACGCACATCCCGCACGCCATCGGCGTCGCCTACGCGTTCAAGCTGCGCAAGCAGCCGCGTGTGGTCGTCGCCACCTGCGGTGATGGCGCCACCAGCAAGGGCGATTTCTACGAGGCCGTGTCCTCGGCCAAGATCTGGAACCTACCGGTGGTGTTCGTGGTGTCCAACAACCAGTGGGCGATCTCCCTGCACAGCTCGCGCCAGACCGGCGCGCAGACCTTTGCGCAGAAAGGTTTTGCCGGCGGCCTGCCTAGCGAACAAGTCGACGGCAACGATGTCATCGCCACGCGATTCGTGCTCGAACGTGCGCTGGAACGCGCGCGCAAAGGCGAAGGCCCGAGCCTGATCGAGGCCGTCACTTACCGGCTGCACGACCACACCACCGCCGACGACGCGCGTCGCTATCGCGGCGAAGACGAAGTGAAGGCCGCGTGGGAGCGCTGCCCGATCAAGCGGCTCAAGGCTTACCTCGAAGCGCAGAAACTGTGGACCACTGCGGAAGAAGAAGCCCTGAATGCCGAAGGCACCGCGACTGCTGAAAAAGCGGCGCAGGCCTTTATCGCCACTGAAACCGAAGCACCGGAAGCAATTTTCGATTCACTCTACGCCAAGCTGCCGCGGCAATACGAATGGCAGCGCGAAGAAGTGAGGGCTGCGGGCCCGAAGGGTGGCCACTGATGCCTAACCTCAGCATCATCGAAGCCGTCAACCTCGCCCTGCATTCCGAGATGACGCGCGATAAAGACGTCGTCATGCTCGGCGAAGACATCGGCAAGAACGGCGGCGTGTTCCGCGCCACCGTCGGTCTGCTCGAAAAATTCGGCGAAGAACGTGTGATCGACACGCCGCTCGCCGAGAATCTGGTCGCTGCAATGGCCATCGGCCTTTCGACCCAGGGCCTCAAGCCGGTGGCGGAGATCCAATTCTCCGGCTTCCTCTATCCCTGCGTGGACCAAGTGGTGAACCACGCCACCCGCTACCGCAACCGCACACGCGGGCGCCTGTCCTGCCCGATGGTGATCCGCGCACCGAACGGCGGCGGCATCCATGCGCCGGAGCATCACTCCGAATCCCTCGAAACCACGTTCACCCAGATGCCGGGCCTGCGCGTGGTCGCTCCGAGCAATCCAGCGCGCGCCTACGGCCTGCTACTGGCGGCGATCCGCGATCCCGACCCGGTGATTTTTCTCGAGCCGACGCGCAACTACCGGCTGTTCAAGTCCGCAGTCGAAGACAACGGCGAGGCATTACCGCTGGACAGCTGTTTCATTGATCGCGAAGGCAGCGACGTCACGCTGGTGAGCTGGGGCGCGATGATGCACGAGACGCGCCTCGCCGCCGACAAGCTTGCTGAAGAAGGCATCAGCGCCGAAGTGATCGACGTCGCCAGCCTGAAACCGTTGGACATGGACACGATCCTGACCAGCGTCGCCAAAACTGGCCGCTGCGTGATCGTGCAGGAAGCGCCGCGCGCCTACGGGCCGGCCAGCGAGATCGCCGCCAACATCGCCGAGCACGGTTTGCTGTCGCTGTTCGCACCGATCATGCGCGTCTCCGGCTACGACACCGTGATGCCGCTGGCGAAATCCGAGAAGGTCTATATTCCCGATGTCGAACGCGTGCTGAAGGAAGTGCGCAAAGTGTTCGAACTCGCACCCAAAGCTTAAAGAGAAACCACGATGAGCATCTTCAAACTCCCCGACCTCGGCGAAGGCCTGCAGGAAGCAGACATCCGCGAGTGGCACGTCAAGGAAGGAGACACCATCAAGGTGGATCAGCCGCTGGTGTCGGTCGAGACGGCGAAGGCCGTGGTCGAAGTGCCGAGTCCGCAGTCAGGGAAGATCCTCAAGTTGCATGGCAAGAACGGCGACACCATCGCGGTCGGCGCCGCATTGGTGACTTTTGAAGGTGGCGCCGCTGAAACGCATACGCCCGCCAAACCAGCTGCGCCGAAAGCTGATGCGATTCGCGATACCGGTGTCGTCGTCGGCGCCATGAAACAGGGCAACGAAGTGGTAGCCGAGAAAATGACCACCGTCGGCACTGCCGCCGGGCTCAAGGTGACACCGGCGGTGCGCGCCCTCGCCCATCGCCTCAACGTGGACCTGACCATCATCACGCCGAGCGGCCCGGACGGCATGGTCACTGCCGCCGACGTCCAGCGCGTGCACAAGATCCTCACCGAGGTCGGCCCGCTGGAAAAACTGCGCGGCGCGCGCAAGGCGATGGCGCAGACCATGAGTCAGTCGCGCGACGAAGTGATGCACACCACCGTCACCGACGACGCCGTGCTGCACGCCTGGGGCGACACCAAACAAGACACCACGCTGCGCCTGATCCGCGCGATGGCGGCGGGCATCAAGGTTGAGCCGGCGGTCAACGCCTGGTTCGATCAGGCCGAGATCGGCCGCCGCGTGCTGCCGAAGATCCATCTTGGCATGGCGGTGGACACGCCCGAGGGCCTGTTCGTCTGCGTGTTGCAGGACATCGCCAACCGCAATGAAGACTCACTGCGCAAGGGCCTGGAAAAAATGAAAGTGGACACGATAAACCGCACCGTGCCTGCGGAAGAGCTGCGCGGCTACACCATTACCCTGTCCAACTTCGGCAAGTTCGGCGGCAAGTACGCCACGCCGGTGATCGTGCCACCGACCGTCGCCATCGTCGCTGCCGGCAAGACCCGCGAGGCCGTGGTGCCGGTGGCGGGCCAGATCAAGATCAGCAAGGTGCTGCCGCTGTCGGTCACCTTCGATCACCGCGCCGTCACCGGCGGCGAAGCGACGCGATTTTTATCGGCGCTCATCAAGGACCTTGAGAAAGCGAGCTAAACCCTTGCTGCGGTGATATATTTCCAGTCATGCGCAAGGCATGCCTGATTCTGATCGCAGCGATGCTCGTTTCTGCCCCACTCGGCGCGGAAACCTTGGCCGTGCATAAGTCCAAGGCGAAAGCCCAGAGCATGGGCTATCCGACGCGCGGACAGACTTCGAAGCAGGTGATCGCGAAATTCGGCGAACCCAAGCTGAAACACGCACCGGTCGGCGGAGGCGCGCCGAAGCAACCCCCCATCACGCGCTGGGACTACGAAGGATTTTCGGTGTTCTTTGATGCGGGCCATGTGATTGACACCGTGGTCAAGGATCAGCCGCCGGAAATCAGCCATAAGGACGAGTTGCAGCCTGTTCAGCCCCCTCCCCTTGCGCCGGCACCCGTGCCGGCTGAGCCAGCGCCTGAAGTTGAAGAACCGATCACGGCGCCGAACGAGTTGCCGCCCGCCAGCTGACCAGCGCCACAAGAACGAATTCACAGGGCGCAGCAGCGCCCTTTTTATTAGGGCGCGTTAACGGGCCCTAAGGACACCATGACCGTTTCTTTACCCGCCGAATGGGCACCTCAATCCACCGTCATGCTGACTTGGCCGCGTGCGGATGGCGACTTTGGCGAGCACTTCGCCGAAGTCGAGCACTGTTTCATCGAGATCGCCGTTGCCATCAGTCGCTTCCAGATCCTGCATGTCAATTACGGTCTTGCACCCTCAAGTCTGCTCGAACGTCTGTCGGCGGCCGGCGCGGATTGCAGCCGCGTGCGTGTCATGAAAATCGACAGCGACGACGTCTGGGCGCGCGACCATGGGCCCATCACCGTTTTCCGCGATGCAAAAAAAATCCATCTCGATTTCACCTTCAATGGCTGGGGCGGCAAGTTCCCGGCCGAACGCGACACCCTCATCACCCGTGCGCTCGCCGACATGAAAGCACTTGATGCGCCCGTCGAAACGATAGCTTTCGTGCTGGAAGGCGGTGGCATCGAATCCGATGGTCTCGGCACCCTGCTCACCACCGAACGTTGTCTGCTGGCGCCGACGCGCAATCCGCAGTTCAGCAAACAACAGATCGAAGAAAAACTGAAAACCTGGTTCGGCCTCAAACGCGTGCTGTGGCTCAAGCATGGCGACCTGCTCGGTGACGACACCGACGGACACATCGATACCATCGCGCGTTTCTGCGATGCCTCGACCATCGCCTATCAGGCCTGTGGCGACTCCAGCGATCCGCATTACACGATGCTGCGCGACATGGAGTCCGAGCTGCGCGCCTTGCGCCAGCTGGATGGCACGCCTTATCGCCTGATTGCACTACCGCTGCCAGGCGCGATTCACGATGAAACCGGCCGCCGATTACCGGCGGGCTATGCCAATTTCCTGATCATCAATGGCGCGGTGCTGGTTCCGGTTTATCAAGACGCCCATGACGCCGAGGCCCTGTCCCTGCTGCGTCCCTGTTTTCCCGGCCGTGAAGTGCTCGGGATTGATTGCCGCCCCCTGATTCAGCAGTATGGGAGTCTCCATTGCGTCACCATGCAGATCCCCAAATGACCGGCAAAATCCTCCGCGTTGGCATCGTGCAACACGCCTGCACCGCTGACCGCGAAGAAAACATCCGCCGCAGCACGGAGGGCATCCGCGACGCCGTCAAGCAGGGCGCGCAATTGGTCTTGCTGCAGGAACTTCACTGCTCGCTTTATTTCTGTCAGCACGTGGACCCGGCCCTGTTCGACCTGGCCGAGCCCATCCCCGGCCCTTCCACCGACTACTTTGGAAAACTGGCGAAAGAACTCAGCGTCGTCATCGTCTGTTCGCTGTTCGAACGCCGCGCCGCTGGCCTGCATCACAACACTGCGGTCGTTCTGGAAAAAGATGGCTCGATCGCCGGCAAGTACCGCAAAATGCACATCCCGGACGACCCCGGCTATTACGAAAAGTTTTACTTCACCCCAGGTGATCTGGGTTTCACCCCGATCCAAACCTCAGTCGGCAAACTCGGCGTGCTGGTGTGCTGGGACCAGTGGTATCCCGAAGCCGCGCGCCTGATGACGCTCGCCGGCGCCGACCTGCTGCTCTATCCCACCGCGATCGGCTGGAATCCAGTAGACGACAAAGCCGAACAGGCGCGCCAGCGCGACGCCTGGATCACCATCCAGCGTGCGCATGCGATCGCCAATGGCCTGCCGGTGGTCGTCGCCAACCGCGTGGGCCACGAACCTGATCCCACCAACCAAACCAAAGGCTCACAATTCTGGGGGTCGAGTTTTGCCGCGGGCCCGCAAGGTGAGTTGCTGGTTGAAGCAGGCACGGATGAATCAAAAACCCTAATGGCCGATCTGGATATGCAGCGTTCCGAGAACGTGCGCCGCTGGTGGCCCTTCCTGCGCGACCGGCGCATCGATCAATACCAGGAAATAGTCCGGCGTTACGTGAAATAAAATCTCACGCGCTGTCAGTACCCCATCTGCTTTGCAGCGGGGTCATACATGATCTCTCTTGAGCCGCCGCCAATGGTCAGCATCTTGGTTGAGCGGTGCGGCAGCGACACGGTGCCGCGAGCACAGCGAGCGTGGGTGCGGGAGCTGCCGCGTTACCGCGAATCAGTACCCAAGCTGTTTCGCTGCGAGGTCATACATGATCTCTCTTGAACCGCCACCAATCGTAAGCACTTTGGTCTCGCGATAGATGCGCTCGACTTTCGAGCCTTGCAGATAGCCGGCGCCGCCGAGCACCTGCATCGCTTCGGTCGCGACACGCTCCAGGGTTTCGGTTGCAAGATTCTTCAACAATGAAAGCTCGGCCACCGGCATCGCGCCTTTGCTGACGCGCCACGCCAGCATCTCCAGATGTGACTTGACCGCCTCGATGCGCATCTTCATCTCCGCCAGCTTGTGCTTGATCACCTGGTTCTTGATCAGCGGCTTGCCAAAGGTCTGCCGTTCGCGTGCGTAAGCGAGTGCCTCTTCGTAGCAGACTTGCGCAAACGCCCACGCCTGAGCGGCCAGCATGATGCGCTCGTTGTTGAAGTTGAGCATGATCGCCATGAAGCCGGCGTTCTCGGGGCCGATGCGATTGGCTACCGGTACGCGCACGTTGTCGAAATAAAGCGTGGCGGTGTCGGAGCACCACCAGCCCATTTTCTTCAGAGGCGAACGTGTGAAGCCGGGCATGCCCGCCTCAATCACCAACAGCGAGACGCCGCCCATGCCGTCGCCGCCGGTGCGCACGGCGGCGGTGACGAAATCCGCGCGCATGCCGGAGGTGATGAAAGTCTTCGAGCCGTTGACGACGTAGTGCTCGCCGTCGCGCTTGGCGGTGGTCTTGATATTGGCGACATCCGAGCCGGCAGACGGTTCTGTGATCGCCAGCGCGGCGACTTTCTCGCCCGCCAGCACCGGCGCGGCGAACTTTTTCTTCTGCTCCGGCGTGCCCGCCTTGGCGATGGGCGGCGTGGCGATGCCATGCGACATCAGGCTGGCGATCAGCCCGCCGGAGCCAGCCTTGGCCAGTTCCTCGGTCATCACGATCAGGTAAAACGGATCCGCCTCGATGCCGCCACAGTCTTCCGGAAAGCCGATGCCGAGCAATCCCACCTCTGCGGCTTTCTTGTGCAGCGCCCGCGGCAGTTCTTCTGCGGTTTCCCACTTTTCAATGTGTGGCGCGCATTCCTTTTCGACGAAGCGCCGTACCTGTTGGCGGAAAGCTTCGTGGTCCTCGGTATGGAACGGGTGTTTGGCGGCCATGTGGATTAGGATTAGAGCGATAAAGAATACAAGACATGGGGAGCACACGATGGCCGTTATCACCGAATCGCAACATCCGCTGGCCCGCATCCAGTATTGGGAAAAGGAAGGCGCGCACCGTGTCTATCTGACCCAACCGATGGGCGGTGGCGTAGTCCGCGACTACACCTGGATGCAGACCGTCGGCGAAGCGCGCCGCATCGCGGCCTACCTGAAGGCGCAGAACTATCCTGCCGGCAGCAACATCGCCATCCTCTCGAAGAACTGCGCCCACTGGATCATGGCTGACTTCGCCATCTGGATGGCCGGGCACGTCAGCGTGCCGCTGTACCCGACGCTGAACGCCGAGACCGTGCGCCAAATTCTCGAACACTCGGGTTCAAAAGCCTTGTTCGTTGGCAAGCTCGACGACTGGCCGGCGATGAAACCCGGTGTGCCGGCCGGCGTGCATTGCATCTCCTATCCCAGCTCGCCGCCGAACGATTTTCCGACCTGGGACGATCTGGTCGCCAGGACCGCGCCGTTCAAAGACATCGCCGCGCGCGGTCTCGATGAGCTGGCCACCATCATCTATACCTCCGGCACCACCGGCATGCCCAAGGGCGTGATGCATTCGTTCCGCACCATCGCCCATTCGACGGCGCCCATCACGCAACGCTACAACGTCTCGGTCGATGACCGCCTGCTGTCGCATCTGCCGCTGTCGCACGTCGCCGAACGCTGGACCGTGGAAGCGGCCACGCTCGTGGCAGGAGGCCGCATCTTTTTCGCCGAATCGCTGGAGACCTTCGCCGCCGATCTGCGCCGCGCACGGCCGACGATTTTCGGTACGGTGCCGCGGCTGTGGATCAAGTTCCAGCAGGGCGTGTTCTCGAAGTTCCCGAAGAAAAAACTCGATCGGCTGCTCAAGATCCCGGTGCTCAACCGCATCATCAGGAAAAAGATCCTCGAGGGCTTGGGCCTGGATCAGGTGCGCTTCGCAGGTGGCGGCGCTGCGCCCTTGCCGCCGGCGATGCTCAACTGGTATCGCGAGCTCGGTCTCGAGATCCTCGAGCTTTACGGCATGACCGAGAACTTCGGCCTGTCGCATGCCAATGCGCCGGGAGATTTTCGCCCGGGTTATGTCGGCAAGCCCTGGCCGGGCGTGGAGTGCAGGCTCAGCGAGATCGGCGAAGTGCTGGTGAGAAGTCCCAGCACCATGCTCGGCTATTACAAAGAGCCGGAAAAAACCCGCGAAGTGCTGAGCGAAGACGGCTGGCTGAAAACCGGCGACGTCGGCGAGGTGGACGGCCAAGGGCGCTTGCGCATCACCGGCCGCGCCAAGGAGATCTTCAAGACCTCCAAGGGCAAGTACGTGGCGCCCGCACCGATCGAGAGCAAGCTGTCGCAACACCCGGCCGTGGAAGCCTGCTGCGTGGCCGGCGCCAATCAGTCGCAGCCCTGTGCGCTGCTGATGCTGTCCGCCGATGCCTTGAAACAGGACCGCGCGGCGCTGACGCAATCACTGGCCGAGCACCTGGATAAAGTCAACGTCCAGCTCGATCCGCACGAGCAGATGGAGTTCCTGGCCGTGGTCAAGGATGCGTGGACGGTAGAGGCGGGTTTCATCACGCCAACGATGAAGGTCAAGCGCAATGTGGTCGAGAAAACTTACGCGACCTTTGTTGAGTCCAGCTACGTCAAGAAGCAGCCGGTGGTGTTCCAAACGCCCTGAAGAACAGGCCGCAAGCGGATGCCGCTAAACGCTGCGTAACTCAGCTGCGGTGAGTGTGTTCTGCATCAGCATCGCCACCGTCATCGGCCCAACGCCGCCCGGTACCGGCGTGATGTGCGCAGCACGATGGCTCGCCGCGGCAAACTCGACGTCGCCACAGAGTTTGCCGTCGGGCATGCGGTTGATGCCGACATCAATCACCACGGCGCCGGATTTGATCCAGTCACCCTTGACGAAGTTGGGTCTGCCGACGCCGGCGACGACGATGTCGGCCTGACCGACGACGCCGGCCAGATCGCGTGTCTTGCTGTTGCAGATGGTCACCGTAGCGTCGGCCAGCAGCAGTTCCAGCGCCATCGGTCGCCCGACAATGTTCGAGGCGCCGATGACCACGGCCCGTGCACCGCGCAGCGTGACGCCGGTGGTTTCAAGCAGTTTCATCACGCCATAGGGCGTGCACGGCCGCAGCCGTGGGCGCTTCTGCGCCAGCAGGCCAAAATTGTAGGGATGGAAGCCATCTACGTCCTTGTCGGGATGGATGGCATCAATCACAGCGTTGGCGTCAATCTGCGCCGGCAGCGGCAACTGTACGAGGATGCCGTCCACCTCGGGGTCCGCATTCAGCCGGTCAATCTGCGCCAGCAATTCCGCCTGGCTCACCGTCGGCGGCAACTCCACCGGAACCGAGCGCACGCCGAGCTTGCGACAGGACTCGCGTTTGTTGCGGACATAAACCTGCGAAGCCGCGTCGCTACCGACGAGGACGGTCGCCAAAGCCGGCGCGCGTTTGCCGGAGCGCAGGCGTGCTTCGATCGCCACGCCCACTGCTTGCTGCACGCGTGCCGCGCAGGCTTTGCCGTCAATCAACTGTGCTGCCATGTGCTTCTATTTCCCGTTCGGGTGAGTGGTGACCTGGATCTTCAGGCTCTCGAAAGTCTCGTCGCCGATGCCCTGCACCTTGCGCAGGTCGTCTACGCTCTTGAACGGGCCGTGCCGGGTCCGATGTTCGATGATCGCTTTGGCCTTGACCGGCCCGATGCCACCGAGCTTTTCCAGCGTGCTGACGTCTGCGCTGTTGAGGTCCACCAGGCTCGCAGCCCAGAGGGGGCTTGCGGTGACGATAGCGAGAAACATCATCAAGCAAACAGTTTTTGAGCGCATTTTTCGCTCCGCCTAGTAGAATTGACCCTCGTTTCACGAATTGTAACCTCCAGGCGGCGTATGAAAGTTCTCGTTACCGGCGCGGCCGGGTTTATCGGATTCCACACCGCGCTGCAGTTGCTGAAGCGCGGCGATGCCGTGGTGGGTTTCGATTCGGTCAATGACTACTACGACCCGGCCTTGAAGCAAGCGCGGCTCGACTTGCTGCAAAAGAACGCTGGTTTCGAATTCATCCGCGCCAATCTCGCCGACAAAGCCGCGGTAGACGCCTGCTTCCAAACACACCGCTTCGACCGCGTGATTCACCTCGCCGCGCAAGCCGGCGTGCGCTACAGCCTGGTCAATCCGCAGGCCTACGTCGAGAGCAATATCGTCGGCTACACCTACGTTCTAGAGGCCTGCCGACACGCGCAGACACCGCATCTGACCTACGCCAGCACCAGCAGCGTCTACGGCGCCAATACCTCGATGCCGTTTTCCGAACATCAGGCCACCGTGCATCCGCTGCAGTTCTACGCCGCCACCAAGCGCGCCAATGAACTGATGGCGCACGCCTACAGCCACTTGTTTCGCCTGCCGACCACCGGCCTGCGCTTCTTCACCGTCTACGGTCCCTGGGGTCGGCCGGACATGTCGCCGATCCTGTTTGCCAAAAACATTATCGAAGGGAAACCGATCCAGGTATTCAACAACGGCAATCACTCGCGTGATTTCACCTATGTGGATGACATCGTCCAAGGCGTGATCCGCGCCAGTGACGACATCGCAACACCCAATCCGAAATGGGACAGCGCCAACCCTGACCCGGCCAGCAGCAACGCACCCTGGCGAATCTTCAATATCGGCAACAGCACCCCGGTCAAGCTCTCTGAATACATCGAGGCGATCGAAGCGGCGGTCGGAAGAAAGGCGATCAAGGAGCTGTTACCCCTGCAGCCGGGGGACGTGCCGGATACGTTCGCCGACATGAGCGAGCTTCAGCGCCAAGTTGAATATCGTCCGGATACACCAATCAAAACCGGTGTCGCCAACTTTGTGCGCTGGTACCGGGACTACTACAAGGTATGAAGCTGCTGCCGGTGTTGCTCGCGGGCGGCTCCGGTACCCGCCTGTGGCCGTTATCCCGTGAGCAGTATCCAAAACAATTCCTGAAGCTCGTCGGCGACCACACGCTGCTCCAGCAAACCGCGTTGCGTGCAAAAGCTTTGCCGCAAGCCTTGCCACCACTGGTGATCTGCGGAGAGCAGCACCGCTTTCTGGTCGCCGAGCAGATGCGCGAAGCAGGGATTGCGGGGACTCAAATCATGCTGGAACCTCAAGGGCGCAACACGGCGCCTGCCGCCGCCGCTGCTGCGCATCACGCACAGAAAGAACATGGCACCGACACCGTGCTGTTCCTGATGGCGGCCGACCACGTCATCCCCGGTGCGGCGGCGTTTGCGCAGGCATCGCGAATCGCGGTCAAGGCGGCCGCCGAAGGTCGTACCGTCGCGTTCGGCATCAAGCCGACTCATCCCGAGACGGGTTACGGCTACATCAAGGCAGGCCAGCCGATGGACAGTGGCGCGTACGCGATTGCCGCATTTGTCGAAAAGCCCACGTTGGACAAGGCGGAAAATTTCCTGAAGGCCGGCGGGTATTACTGGAACGGCGGCATGTTTCTGTTCCGTGCGGGGGACTTTCTGGATGAACTGTTGCGGTTAGAGCCCGCAATGCACCGGGCGTCCTTGCACGCCGTTGACGCGGCGAAACGTGATCTGGATTTCATCCGTCTCGACGCCGAGGCCTTCGCCCACTGTCGCAGCGATTCGATCGACTACGCGGTGATGGAGAAAACGGCCAAGGCCGCGCTGGTACCGCTGGATGCGGGCTGGGACGACGTCGGGTCCTGGAGTTTCCTCGACAAGCAGCCGAAGGATGAGCGCGGAAATGTCGTCAGCGGCGATGTGCTGCTGGAAGACAGTCAGGACAATCTGGTCCATGCCACGCGCCGGTTGGTGGCGCTGGCGGGCGTGAAGAACCATGTGGTCATTGAAACCGCAGACGCAGTGCTGGTGACCACACCGGATCGCGCTCAGGACGTGAAAAAAATCGTCGCGCGACTCAAGTCCCTCAAGCGGCCAGAAGCTACCGATCATCCCAAGGTCTACCGTCCTTGGGGCAGTTACGAAACCCTCGCGCTTGCGGATGGTTTTCAGGTCAAGCGCATCATCGTCAAGCCGGGACAAAAGCTGTCCCTGCAAATGCACCACCATCGAGCCGAGCATTGGATCGTGGTGAAAGGGGCTGCACAAGTGACGTGTGGCGAGAAAGTGTTCATGCTCAAGGCGGACCAGTCCACCTATATTCCGCTGGGTGAAAAGCACCGACTGGAGAATATCGGCAAGGATCTGCTCGAATTGATCGAAGTCCAGTCCGGCGCCTATCTCGGCGAGGACGACATCGTCCGTTTCGATGATGTTTACGGGCGTGCCAAATGAGCCGCATGGCCTGCTTCAAGGCCTATGACATTCGCGGCCGCGTGCCGGATGAACTCAACTCGGACATCGCGTTCCGTCTGGGCATCGCCTACGCGAAACGATTTTCCGCGAAGCGTGTGGCGCTGGGTCGTGATATCCGCCATAGCAGCCTGCCGCTGTTGAATGCGCTGGCCCATGGCCTCCAGTCTGCGGGGGCCGAAGTGTTCGATCTCGGGCTTTGCGGTACCGAGGAGACTTATTTCGCGGCGATGCAGACCGGTGTGGATGGCGCAATCATGGTCACGGCCAGCCATAACCCGATGGACTACAACGGCATGAAGCTGAGTCGAGCCGGCGCGGTGCCGGTGTCCGGCGATAGCGGCTTGCGGGAACTGGAAGCGGCAGTGAGCGCCTCGACGCAAATTGCCCCGGTGGGCACGGCGAAGATGAAGACTTGGAATCCGCGAGCGGATTACGTACGCCACTTGCTCGGCTACGTGGATGTCGCGCGTTTGAAGCCGCTGCGCATCCTGGTCAATCCGGGCAATGGCCCGGCGGGACTGGTGATTCAGGCCTTGCAATCACAGTTGCCGTTTCAGTTCATCAAGCTGTACGACAAGCCCGACGGCGATTTTCCCAACGGCATCCCCAACCCGATGCTGGTCCAGAACCAGGGCGTGACCTCGCAAGCAGTGCGCGAACACCGCTGCGATTTCGGCGTCGCCTGGGACGGTGATTTCGACCGTTGCTTCCTGTTCGATGAAACCGGAGCGTTCATCGAGGGTTACTACCTGGTGGGCCTGCTGGCGCAGGCCCTGTTGCGCCGCCAGCCGGGCTCCAAGGTCATTCACGACCCGCGGCTGACCTGGAACACCATCGAGATCGTGAAGAAAAACGGCGGCATCCCGGTGCAGTGCAAAACCGGCCACGCTTTCATCAAGGAGCGCATGCGCGCGGAAAACGCCGTGTACGGAGGCGAAGTCAGCGCGCACCATTACTTCCGTGAATTCGGCTACTGCGACAACGGCAATATTCCGTGGCTACTGGCGGCTGCGCTGGTGAGCGAATCGGGATTGCCGCTATCGCGGCTGATCGGTGATCGTGCGGCAAAATACCCAGTGAGCGGGGAGATCAACCGCAAAGTGGCAGACGTCAAAACGGTGCTTGCGCGCGCTGAAGCTCGATATGCCGGCAATGCACATCAGATTGACCGCACGGACGGTTTGAGCGTCGAATACGCTGACTGGCGGTTCAACCTGCGTGGATCCAACACCGAGCCTTTGATCCGCTTGAACGTTGAGAGTCGCGGCGACCCCGCCTTGCTGAAAGCTAGGACCGCCGAATTGCTGTCCCTCATCGAAACTTCCTGAGAAATCCAGTGACAAAAAAAACCGCATTGATCACCGGCATCACCGGCCAGGATGGCGCTTACCTGGCCGAATTTCTGATCAAGAAAGGGTATGAGGTGCATGGCATCAAGCGCCGCACCTCGCTGATCAATACCGACCGCATTGACCATCTGTATCAGGCGCCGACCGTGCAAAAGCGCAACCTGATCCTGCACCACGGGGACATGACGGATTCTTCCAGCCTCACTCGCGTGCTGCAGGAAGTGCAGCCGGATGAGGTATACAACCTGGCCGCGCAATCGCATGTCGCGGTTTCGTTCGAAGAGCCGGAATACACCGCCAATAGCGACGCCATCGGCGTGCTGCGCCTGCTCGAAGCCATCCGTATTCTCAAGCTCAAGGACAAAACGCGTTTCTACCAGGCATCCACTTCCGAGCTCTATGGACTGGTGCAGCAGATCCCACAGACGGAGAAGACGCCGTTCTATCCACGCTCGCCCTATGGCGTGGCCAAACTGTATGGCTACTGGATCACCGTCAATTACCGCGAAGCCTATGGCCTGTATGCCTGCAACGGCATCCTGTTCAATCACGAATCACCGATCCGCGGCGAGACTTTCGTTACCCGCAAGATCACCCGTGCGCTCGCCAGCATCGCGCTGGGACAGCAGGACTGTCTCTATCTCGGAAACCTCAACGCCCTGCGCGACTGGGGCCACGCCAAGGATTACGTCGAGATGCAGTGGCTGATGCTGCAGCAGAACAAACCGGAGGACTACGTGATCGCGACGGGCGAGCAGCACAGCGTCCGCGAGTTTGTGGGCGCAGCCGCCGACGAACTCGGCATCCAGCTGGATTGGCAAGGCAAGGGCATCAAAGAGACCGGAGTCGTGTCCAGCGTCAAGAAAGGGAAAGTCAAATTCAAACTCAAAAAAGGCGACGTGATCGTGCGCGTGGACCCACGCTATTTCCGGCCTGCGGAAGTCGAGACGCTGTTGGGAGATGCCAGCAAGGCACGGCGACAACTGGGCTGGAAGCCACGGATCAGCTTCGATGCCTTGGTCAAGGAAATGATGCGGGCGGACCTGCGGTTGGCACAGCGCACCCAGGCGATCGCTTCGGCAGGTTTTGAAACCATTCGTCAACATGAGTGAGATAGTCCTGTCCAAAACAGCCCGCATTTACGTCGCGGGTCACCGCGGCATGGTGGGGTCGGCCCTGGTGCGCGAGCTGCAAAAAGCCGGCCACACCGGCCTGCTGCTCAAGAGCCACCCGCAACTGGATCTGACCGAGCAATCCGCGGTACGTGTTTTTTTCCAGAACGAAAAGCCAGAGTTTGTGTTTCTAGCCGCCGCAAAAGTGGGTGGCATCCAGGCCAACAACACTTACCGCGCGGAGTTCATCCGGCAGAACCTCGCGATCCAGACCAACGTCATCCATGAGGCTTACCGTGCGGGCACCCAGCGTCTGCTGTTTCTCGGCTCCAGCTGCATCTATCCCAAACATGCACCGCAGCCAATCAAAGAGGAATACCTGCTGACGGGCGCACTGGAGCCCACCAACCAGCCGTATGCGTTGGCTAAGATCGCGGGCGTCGAAATGTGCGACGCCTATCACCGCCAGTACGGCTGCGATTTTCGTGCCGCGATGCCGACCAATCTGTACGGCACCGGCGACAATTTCGACCTCAATACCAGCCACGTCATCCCTGCACTGATTCGCAAGTTTCATGAGGCAAAAATGCGCAATGACCCGACCGTGACTGTCTGGGGCTCCGGCAAACCGCGCCGCGAGTTTCTATATGTGGATGACCTTGCCAGCGCCAGTCTGGTGGCGATGAATCTTGACCGCGCCAGCTGGGACCAGAAGATCGGTGGTCCGCTGGTGAATATCGGCTGCGGCGAAGATCTAACCATTCTCGAACTCGCAGAGCGCATTAAAAATCTTGTTGGTTACAGCGGCACCGTCGTGTTCGACGCCACCAAACCCGATGGCACGCCGAAGAAGCAATTGGACGTTTCGCGGATCTTTTCCACGGGCTGGCGGCCCGCGCATTCCCTGGAACAAGGGCTAAGCCAGACTTACGCCACTTACAAGAAAATTGCGGCGATGCACTAGAGCCCATGACACTGCGCGTGCTGTACGTGGACTTCAACTCGTACTTCGCCTCGGTCGAGCAACAGGAAAACCCCAAGCTACGCGGCAAACCGGTGGCGGTGGTCCCCGTCGTGGCCGATACCACTTGCTGCATCGCTGCCAGCTACGAAGCCAAGCGGTTTGGCATCAAAACCGGCACCCGGGTCGCGGACGCTCGCAGAAAGTGTCCCGGCATCATCTTTGTCAATGGCCAGCACGAAACCTACGTGGCGTATCACCATAGATTGATCGCCGCCGTGGACGCCTGCGCACCCGTGGCCAAAGTGCATTCGATTGATGAAATGGCGGTCGAGCTGCCGACACGCTGGCGCTCGGTGCAGGCCGCGCGTGAGGTAGCGGAGCGGATCAAACAGAGCATCCGTGACCGTGTGGGTGAACACATCAAATGTTCAATCGGCATCGGCCCGAACACGTTTCTGGCCAAGACCGCCTCCGATTTGAGAAAACCTGACGGCCTGACCGTGATTGAATTGAAAGACCTGCCGCAGGCCCTGCACCGGCTGGCGCTGCGCGACCTCACCGGCATCGGCCCGAACATGGAACGCAGGCTGCGCGCCAGGGGCATCACCACCGTGGCAGCCCTGTGCAAAGCCAGCGCAGAAGGTCTGCGCAAGGCCTGGGGCGGTGTAGGCGGGGCAATCCTGCACGCGCAGCTGCGCGGACTGGAGGCCGTCGAGGAACATCGCGAGCAAATAACCCTGAGCCACTCGCACGTCCTGCCACCACACCTGCGTAACGACACGGACGCGCGAGCCGTTGCGCATCGCATGCTGCAAAAAGCGGCGATGCGGCTGCGCAAGAACCATCTGGCTGCAGGCGGCCTGCGGCTTTCCGTGAGGCTGCCGGCTCACGGCCGCTGGAGCAGCGAAACCCATTTCGGCGCCACGCAGGACAGTGGCGGCCTGACACAGGTTCTCGACACGCTTTGGGACCAGCGCACTCCGGCCAGCGCGCCGGTGGCCGTCGGCGTCACCCTGATTCAGCTGACGACAGAAGACGCCGCCAGCCTTCCTCTGTTCGCAGCTCCCTTGGCAACCGCGCCTCCGCCCATCGCGCAAACCGTGGATGGCCTGAACAAACGCCATGGGAAATCCGCCCTCTATCTCGGCGCTGCTCGCAGAGCGGTAGGTGCAGCGCCCATGCGGATCGCCTTTAACCGCATCCCGGACGTCGAAGTCGAGCGTTGATTCTTGTTATGTCCGCTCTCTGCTCGCTTGAGGCATTTTCAGGTCCAAAACAGGGATCGCCTGTAAAGCATTAGAATTTCTCATAATAAATAATAATATAGTGTTGTATTTTATTTATTTTAATGTATTATGATGATGTATTTGTAAGGAGAGTCTGATGAAACTTCACCACCTCAAGGCGGCTCAGCTCGACAAGGCCATAGGCGAAGGACCGGCCAAACTGCGCCGCTCGCCTATGCCGGCGGGAGGCTGGCTCAAAGCGGTCCGCACCGCGCTAGGCGCCCCGGCGCGACAGGTGGCAGCGCAGGCGGGCATTGCGTCCACAGGTGTCGCAGCGGCTGAACGCGGTGAAAGAGCCGGAACGATCACACTCAATCAGTTGCGCAAGCTCGCGGCAGCGATGGACTGTGAGCTGGTCTATGGCTTGGCGCCTCGCACCAGCCTGAGACAGCAACTTGAACACCGAGCAGCGGAGGTCGCTGATCAGCTCGTGCGCACCAGCGCCCACAGCATGTCGCTGGAAGACCAGCGCACGGGGAAGACATTTGAACATGCGTTGCGAGAAGAGACCAAGCGGAAGCTGCTGTCGTCACCACGCAAACTATGGCGCTACAGCAAGTAGACGGGCCGGAGGGCGCGACGCCGCTAGACCCTGATGAGCTGTCAGGCCTGCGTCTGGCGCATATCTCGACACGTCAACAACTCAACGAGGCCGAGCATCTGAATATCCAGGAGGCAGCCCTTTGGCTGCCGACAGCGAGGATCGGCGATTGTCTGAGTGAGAACTTCCTGCGCAAGTTGCATGTGCGGATGTTTGGAGAGGTCTGGGACTGGGCCGGAGATTTCCGCAAAACCGAGAAGAATATCGGCGTGGATCCTCTTCATATCCCGCGACGTCCCCCCGCTTTTGAGTAGCACGCGCATTTGGAATCCAATCCCTAAACCGAAGGAGATTGGACGTGAAAAAGCGATTCAGCGAAGAGCAGATCATCGGGTTCCTGAAGGAGGCCGACGCCGGCATGCCGGTGAAGGAGCTGTGCCGGAGGCACGGGTTCTCGGATGCCAGTTATTACCTCTGGCGCAGCAAATTTGGCGGTATGAGCGTGTCTGATGCCCGACGGCTCAAGACGCTGGAAGCTGAAAACGCACGGCTGAAGAAGATGCTGGCCGAGGCCATGCTGGAGCGGGAGGTGACCCGCGAGGTGCTGAGAAAAAAGTGGTGACCGCACCGGCTCGACGCGAGGCGGTGCGGATGATGAAAGACCGGGGCCTGACTGAGCGGCTCGCCTTGTCCATCGTGCGCATGAGCGCCAGCGCGTTGCGCTATCAGCCATCCCCCGACCGTAACGCAGGCCTGCGCCAAGAGATCGTTGCCCTGGCACACCGACACAAACGCTACGGTGCCGGGATGATCTACCTGAAGCTGCGCCAGAAAGGCGTATCGGTGAATCACAAGCGCGTCGACCGGCTGTATGCGCTGGAGAAGCTGCAGGTGCGTCGCCGCCGTCGCAAGAAAGTACCGGTGGCCGAGCGTCAGCCGCTGCTGCGGCCTGCAGCCGCCAATCAGGTTTGGTCGATGGACTTCGTGTTTGACCGGATCGCCGGTGGACGTGTGCTGAAGTGCTTGGCGATCGTCGATGACGCCACCACCGAATCCATCGCCGTCGAGCCGCAGCACGCCATCGGCGGGGACTACGTCACGCGCTTCCTCGAGCGGATCCGGATCGAGCGCGGGCTGCCGCGGATCATCCGCACCGACAACGGCAGTGAATTCACTGGCAGGGCGATGCTGACCTGGGCACATCAGCGTGGCATCACGCTGCGACTGATCGAACCCGGCAAGCCGAATCAGAACGCCTATGTCGAATCCTTCAATGGCCGGTTCCGCGACGAGTGCCTGAACGAGAACTGGTTTACCAGCCTTCACCACGCACGCACTGTCATCGAAACCTGGCGGCGTGAATACAACGAGGAAAGACCGAAGCAGGGTCTGGGCGGATTGACCCCGGCCCAGTACGCAAAACAACTGGCCACAAAGACCGCTACATTAATCCCCGGGCTCTAATGCTCCGTGCTACTGAAGACGGGGGGACGTCGGTAAAAACACGTGACCCATCCCGCGATTCGTTCCTTTTTTGGTTGGATTATTTCGCCAAACCTTACCTGACTGGAGTGCGTCCAGGGGGTGAAAACTGGCGGGTCGATTCGTTGCAGCGGTGGTACAAAAAAGCCAAGCGGGAGCCCAAATCCAAGTCTTCATTGTGGGCAACAATCTTCGATCTGAAGTCAGTTGAACGGGCGTTAAAGCCGTATTTGGATACCCCTGCTGATCAAGGGCCTGAGGCATATTTGAAGCCAGGCGCAGGCGATGAGCCCCCCCGAAAATAACGCCCCAAAACCTTCCCCGGAGGAGTCACTTGTCTTTCAGGCTCTGGTCAATTGGCTGGCCGATGTGGGCTTCGACAAATCGGACGTCCAGCGATTCCTGTGGGGGATTGCCGCGCTCTCTGACCTTGCCGGACTTCGATACATCTGCCGGCGATTGGAGACCGTTCTTGAGGTTTTAGATCGCTCTCAACCCGACTTGATAGCCGAGTTTGGGATGACCGGATGGGAGCAGATTGCCTCAAAGATCGCCCGGACCCCAGACCGGATTGCTAAGTCATTCGGTCCCAACTTCATCCTTGAGGCCAAGGAGGCCGATGATCATTTTCTCAAGGGTAAAGGCGCCACCTTTCGCCCAATCTATGTGGCCCTCCCTTGTATCTCTCCCATACCGGTGGCGGAGGAGGAGTACACCTTCTTGCTAGGCATGTCCATAGCCGCCGAGTGGGAGATGCTTAAGCGGCGCACCAGTCTGGATCACTACCTTCGCACCCCCTCTAACAGGTTGTTGTATGTGGACGATGATCAAGTGGTACGTGCTGGCTTGGGACTACGACATCTGAGTGAGCCGAAGAGTGTTGGGGTGGTGCTGAAGCTGCCACGCCCTTGCTCAACAGATATGTACCTGCATGCATTAGATGAAACCAGTCGCGAGCTATTGAGTGTCAATGATCCGGACGTTCAGAAAGGGCGAGAGCAGCTGCTGTCCGTTCAAATTTTTCTACGAACGGCTTTCGATGACCTGCCTCCCCGCGAGTGGTTGGGTCTCCCCAACAACCCGAGCGGCGGGCATCCCTTTGTCGATGGAACCCTGCAAATCTGGGCCGGGAAGTTGGTCGCGGAAGATGAGGACGACCCCGACGACGACCTAGACGACGACCCGGATGACGGCATCGATCGGCGCGAGCCTCTCATCAAGGAAAAGGAAAAAAATCTTAACCGGCGTCCTAGAATCAAAATTGTCGAAGTTCCGTTGTTCCTCCCGGGTGTGGACCCGGATCCGGATGAGGATCGAACAGAACCTCCATCAGAGCTTCGCCGTTCCGGTCGATTGATTTTTATTCCCCAGAACGATCGGATTGATCGGGCCAAGACCTGGAGGAAATTGGAATCACGGGTGCGCTACATCGAGGTCAAAAACCAAATGTTGCCCGGAGCTTGGCAGTCCCTCTCCGACCATGAAGCCCGAGATCTCAAAGAGGAACTATTTGGTGACTACGAATCAATCCATTCCCATGATCCTGAAAAAAGGCATTTGAAAGAAGCGTGCGTTGCCCTCCTGACCTGCCTTATCTATGGCAGGAACATGAGCGAAATCGCACGATTGAAGCACGCAATAACTCAATCGACTGAGCTAGTGCCGCCGCTCTACGTATTCAGTGAACGACATTTCGTTTTCTCGGTACCAGCGCCATCGAATACCGATTTGCACACATATCGTGATGATGCCGATCTCAGAAGTCACAAAATACTTCCCGACATTCAGCAAACCTTCACCGTTCCGGATCATGCTGAGTTGGGGGAGTTGTTCAAGGAACTCCAGCAACACTACTTCCTAGACCCTTCCGATCGAGTCTTTTCGTACTCGACAGCAAATCTTAAGCGCGCTTCAAGGTACTTAATCCCGCGAGAATCTCTGGGGCGTCGGATCACGCTCGGGATGGTAGAGCGATATGTCTTCAATGCTGCCACGCAACAGCGAGGTGGAGATGTCGCCGAGGCGACGATTACTACGGGCATCCCTCATCGCCTGTCGGATACCGCTTTGCACTACTACGCTCCAATCGAGCGTGTACTTTTGAGGAAGAAAGCATATTTCATCAGTGACAGGCTGGATATCGATTTTTCCGAACAGGACAAGAGCTTATTGGTACGGACGAACAAATCAGAATCAGTGCTCCTAGGCCACCAAGCTTTGACCAAATCACCGACCATCAAGGCAGTCTTCGCTGAGTTGCGAGACATCCTTTGTGCTCGTTCCCCTTGGGTAAGTTGGGACGACTACGCGACCTATCACAACTTCTACGTTCTCTATTCCTGGCTTCAGGATAGTTACTTAAATGGGATCCGAGCCATCCGGAATCCATATATTGCGGAAAAAGAATGCGATCCCATTACGGGATTCGCGCGTTTGTCCGACAAGGACAACGATAGGCACTATCACTCAAGACTGGTTTGGTTGCCGCCGGTGTTTTGGGAACAGCGTCGACTATTTCAACTGCATCTCAAAGCGATCGCCCTTGAGGCTCGTCGACGCGGATTTTATGAATCACAACAGGTGGATGAGAACTCCTACTTCTTCCTCAGCAGTGACCATAAGGTTCGTTTATTGAGTCCGGGGGTTTTCAAAAATCCGGGATGTTTTTCTGAAGTTGAGGGATTAGCCCATAAGCCTTATTTACCCATCCCCGAGACTTCCATCGTGCGGGCCCTGCTGAAATTGCCGCTCAACCTCAACCGGCGCTACTTGCGTACGGCATTGAAAGAAATGGGGTGCCCGACGGAGAGCATCAACGCCCATCTGGGTCACTGGAACTCTGGAGAGGAGCCCTGGGCTCCTTGTTCAACCTATTCGATGGACGCCCATCGAATGGTCATGCAGCACCATCTGGGAACGATCTCGAGACTCACCGACATGGCCGCGGTCAGATCGAAACTCGCATGAACTGGGTCAAGCCTCCGATCAAGACGATCAAGACTGTCGAGGAGATCTGGGCGATGGTCCGAGACGGACTGTCCAAATCCAGGCGGGACGAAATCCCAAGGTTACGAAGACTTCTGGATACAGCCACGACTGAAGGCGGAAATGTGCTGGTCACTCCCTTAGGCCCGCGCACCAAGGCCGTTTTTTCACCCGAGGTATTCGAAAAGACCCTGATCTGCTCAAAAATTCCACTTGCCGACATACCCGACCTCAATCAGATAGCGACTCGAGTGGTGGAACTGGGCAATCTTGAGGGATTGTGGTCGTTGCCCTTGCCGCACTATTGCAAATACATCCATCCAGAAAGGAATCCATTCCAGCCGGGATTTGGGGGGTCCTTGGCTCGGGTCCGGCTATGGCAATCGGCGTTGCTTGAGATGTACTTGGCATGGCCGAGGCTCGATAGACCGCAGCGGATGGGGGCTTTCCTGGTCAATGCCGCATTCCGCGGCGGTCTCATGAGTCAGTCCAGTCTCACTGCGCTCTACCGTCAGATTGTGCTTCCAATCAACTTGGTTCCCGCTAACCCCGCGCGAGCTGCGTTCGTTGATCTGGAGCTCGATTGGAGTTTGACGGGCGGTACGGAACGACGCCGCTGGGAGCTGGATGCATTCTCTGAACTGATGTTGGTGGGGTTGCAACATTCCCCGGGATTCAACCCTCGAAAGAAGATCAGCGCGTCAATCTTGTTTGCCCATATCCATGCGGCATTTAGGGCGATCAGAATCAGCAAAGACGATTTACCAACCTCCCTAACGGATTTTCTGGACTCTCTTGCGGTGTTTCGGTACACCCAAATGCCCGCGATTCTTTGTGCGCATGCGGCACGAGAGTTTGTTTCAAATGCCCTTAAGCCGCACGCGCACAGCCGCCTTTATGGCTTAAGACCCGGTCAAAAAGGTGGTCGGGTCCCACTGTTGCGCGACTACAACCCATCGGAGGGGCGGCTGATGTTCGACACCCCAGAACCCAAGCGGTCGACGGTACTGTCGATGAATGCCCGCGTGCCCGAAGACATTCGTGATGCGAGTGAATCTCTCAGTGATTGGCAGATTCAATTGCGTGCCATCTGGTCGAACGCTCAGATGAAACGGACTCCCCAAGAGGCGATGAACGAAGTGGAGACACTGAAGATCAAATATAGGCATCTCGGCGACCATTCCACTTTGCCATTGGCATTGATGGATTGGACTCTGTTCATGGCCCGATCTGAAGGCAGTGAGATCTCATTGAGAACGGCCAGTCGGCCCACCACCATCCTGCATCACCTCAGCGCGATTGACTCGCGCCTGTATGGGTACATCGGTGATCAGCCTTTGAGTCAATTCGATGCCATTTCCTTTGACGACGCCTATGAGCAATGTTTTGAAGTAACCCTGACTGCCAAGTATCGACAATCGCTGAGCTTGAGTATCCAGAAGTTTCATAAATGGCTCAGATCTGCAGGTCGGACATCGGTCGATCTAGAGGAGATTTCGGCCTTGGGAGGCGGCGTGGATGTGCGCCAGGTCGATGCCAATGTCATCAGTGAGAGAGAGTTTGAGGCCATCCTGAGTTCACTGTCTCGGCAGATGTTGCACTTGAAACACCCGGACCTGCCCGAGGTTGCGGCCCTCGTAACGATCTTTGGATACCGCTGTGGATTTCGTAAAAGCGAGATCTACAAGCTGCTGCTGTCGAATGTCGTGGGCGACTCCAACGAATGGATCCATGTGGTTTTCCAAAGGGACCGACGTCTCAAAAATGATAATTCCGTGCGCAAAGTCCCTGTCCAAACTTTGCTAATGCCAAACGAGTTTGTACGGTTCGAAAAATGGGTCACGAAACGCCGGAAGGCCGCAAAGAGCTTGAATCTTCGTTCTGAAGGGGTGTACTTGTTTGCCGTCGAAGGTGGAAGTGAATACCTCCCCGGTATCCGCCAGGTGTTTGAGGCCATCCATCGTGCGATGCGGGAAGCAACTGGAGACAGCTCTCCACATTTTCATCTGATGAGACATTCGGCCGGAACAATCCTGACCCATCACCTGATCTGTGCTGATTCGGGGCTGGAGATGGATCCGCGATTCGGATCCGATAATCCCGTTTTTGATCGGCAGCGGGCAATCCATCTGCGGAAAATACTCCTGTATCCAGCTCTATTGAAACCCTTCCCGGAATCTGAATTCGTAGGCCCGACGCGCAAGATTCAGTACCTCGTCTCGCAACTTCTGGGGCACTCGCATCCAACCGTCGGACTCGAGCATTACGTGCATTGCCTCGACATTCTCTTCGCAAACGCTCGTCGTTCACTCGATGCAGTTTTTGATGCTTCAGTCACTCCGCAGGCGGTTACCTCAATAAGCCCGCTTCCGGTCAAAACTACCTACAAGTTCCATAAAAAAAAGGAGGAGCTAGGCAGATTGATTAAGCAGGTGCGGAAGAAATACCCCAATAGGTATTTCACGGTCCAAGGAGAGAGGAGTGTAGAGGGTGATGTCGATCCAATGCCTGCTCCAACGGTGGCAAGCCCGGATAACTTGGGGAGTGAGGTGCAGGAGAAACCGAAGGTTTCTTTGTACATCTCTCTAGAAAGGCTATGGGAAGCGCTTTCCAGGATAGATATTCAAAAGCAAAGCCCGAGCTCGGTGTCCACGCAATTGGGCCTCAACCTGAGAGATCTTGAGTACGCGATGAAGGCCGCGCACGAACTGAGAGATCTTCGGGGAAAGGGTTCGCAGCATTGGATGCACGAGGTAACACAACCTAAAGAATACGTTTCGATCTGTCCCCAACTGATTCGGAAAAAGGTAGAAATACAGGCCGCACGGCAACTCGCATTGTCGTTAGAAAGAGTCGGAACTGAGTTTCAAGACGGAATCGGTCAGCTGTGTGAGTTTGTGGTGCGTAACTCGCAACTCACCAGAAACTTCTGGTTGTTTAGAAACGCAACAGCTGCAGCACCTATCCTTAAGCTGCTCGCTGCACTCGAAGGACCGTATCCAACTATTTCGGTGTATATACCCAAGGATGTTGCGCCGAAGAGTCGCAAAGTAACTCTCGATCGATGGAACCACGAACTGCTGAAGCATGGGTTAGGTCCATACAAGATGAAGCTTGCAGAGAAATCACACGCGATTGCCGGCAGTGGGGTATTACGGGTAGAACTGTCGCCAGACAAATCAAGAAATATTTCGAACCCGGAAGGCAGATTGGGATTTCGGTGGACGTTACTGATGCTTTGGATTCGGTCCCAGGCGCTAAAGATTGAGAAGAATGAAAAGGAGAAGAATGAAGCAGAGAGGCTAAAGAGTGGGCGGTGATATTGGTCACCAGTCGATCCAAATATTTCAGTTAAGAATAATTAAGGGACAATACAGCCATGAACATAAACGAACTAAAAGCACTGCTGAAATCTAACGAGGTGGAGACTCCAGAAGTTGCAGCTGGTTAATGCAGTCGGAATGCCGTACTTACCATCGCGGTGGCTACAGATTAGGAGAGCAAGTCAGGCGCTAACGAAAAAGCTCAGCCGCTGAGCTTCGCGGAGGCTGTCCGATTGGCTGGAGCGACTTGCAGAACATTGGCGAACGTCGCTTTGATGGCTGCCTCGTCCGGGATGAACTTGGCTTGCCAGCGCACTATGCGAATGCCTGCTGAACCCAAAGCTTTGTCTTTCTTTGCGTCCGCGGCTTGACGATCTGATTTTTTATGTGACGCATCGTCAAGTTCGATGACCGCAACAACGGTCGAATCCTTGGAGCACAACACAAAATCAGCACTCATTCGATTTATTCGGTTAAACCACTCGCCAAAATTGTTGCCCTTTTTGACACCAAGAATGCGCGACAGTCCGACCTGGGCAAGGACAATATGGTCTGGCAGTGCATTGCAAAGACGAAAGTACAGAATTAGTTCTGGGCTTGAAAGTGGTTTTTTTGAATAGAAAGGCCATGACGCACCACCTAAGCCTTTTTTAGCTTTTGCTATCCCAATGAACACCATCGCGATGACAGCGCAAACAATTATCAGAATCCAGAAGCTCACTATGGTTGCTCCCTGTAGATGACCGTCATACCCAGTGACCTAAACCATGAATTACAACGTATTTATCACTGAGGTAATTGATTTTATATACATAATCATCGCTTTAAATCCCAACGATTAAGAGAAGTTTTCGTCAGTACAATCGATCTAACCTGCGTTAGAAATCGGCCGGCGAGCATTCACCTCGCGAAGCGAAGCTTCATATAGCTCGCTGTTAGCAACGACTATCGGAGTCTCCTTTGGTAGTTCAGGGTTTGGTGTTATGTCGAGGCGCAGACGCTTGTCGAAGTAGTACAGCAGGGCTCGTCGAACTGTGAGATTCACGCTGCCCTCTCGCATATCGTAGTCGGCTTCAATGGCACGCCGTTGCGCCTCGGACAGTCGTGGATTCGGCTCTAGCCTTACTGTAAAAAATGAATTCCAAAGCTCATCCTGGGAAGCGGATGGGCCGGGCACCGCTTGTCCCCGGACATCAAAGCAACGTGACAGTAGAAAGTCCTTAAACCGCTCGGTGCGATGACAGTAGGCCCGCGTGTGCCACCGAAAGCCGTCCGATCCGAAGGCGTGTGGGGTGATGCGGCGCCAGGTTGGTTCGGGACTCGTAGCATTCATCGATTGATACTTCACCTCGATCGAATAATTTCCGCGCACGGCAGATAGGACGTTGCGGAGAATTTGCGGCTCGACTCGACGGGTGGGGAGCGGAATAACACTCGTCGGCGGAGGGCTGAGTATCCAAGTGTCTTTGAGGAGGATGATCCCCGCAGTCAGCGCAGTCAGTTGAGACAAGAATCGGTCTGCATTCGGTCGAAAAAAGATCGGTAGAAAATTCGGGGTAGCCGTGTATCGCTTCGCGCTTTTGTCGTATTCGATGTTTCCAGGGGCCCTTTCCTGATATGCGCCTATGTCCGCTGAGGCTTGTGGAGTAGAAACTCCAAAGCGCATAGACAACTGCTTGCGGTTAATAGTCCCCTCCCAATATAAAAGAAAGTCAATATATTCAAGTCTTTGCGAAGAACCGCCTCGAATTTTAGGTATTTTATCTTCCATAATATGTCTCACTTGACAGGTAAAGTGACTAGACCCATAATACAGGTATTCTGATAACTCACAATGCGGAAAGGAAAAAAATTATGACTACTACAAACGAACGGCGGTACCCGTATCTGGTAAACGGGCAGGAAGCATTTACCCTCAATCCCCGGCCGCTCAGCAACCAGCTGCTGAAGGACGCCGGCTTTGAGCCAGCAGACGATTACACACTGATTCAGCGAACCGCACGCGGTACTCGAATAGTGGCGCCGGACGAGGTCGCAGATCTCACGCAAGGCGCCAAGGAGTTCTTTGCATTCGACAGCGGCGTTCTCTACACATTAACGGTAGACGGGGTCTCGATCTACTGGGGAGCGGCAAGCATCGACGTCACACGCATTCGTCAGCTTGCCGACGTTCCAGACGATGTCGACCTGATCCAAAAGCGCCCGGACGACAACGTCGAGATTCTACCGTTCGATGGAAAGCTTGGTCTTAAGGGGCCTGGAATAGAACATCTGAAAACGCGCAAACGACAGCAAGAACCTCAGACCTATATATTTTATGTCGACGGCATCGAGTACAGGACCGAACATCCTTCGCTTACCGGTGCGCAGATTATGGCGATGATTCCAGAATGGAACCCTGCGAACACACTGGTCCTGGAATCGGAAGACGACGCCAATCCGGATGCTCCGGTACGCGATATCGACATCGTGAAGTTCAAGGGGCGCAAGAAGCCCGCGCACTTCATCGTCGTCCCGCCTGCGACGTTTGGTTGCTAATGAAACCGCTCAGCGATCAGTTTGCTTCGTTGTGCGCCGCCAGTCCCGGCGCATGCATGCAGGCAAACGCTGGGCTAAATCTAGTGACCTTACCCAATATGCCGTTGCCTTCCGGATGGTCCAAAGGAACTGCAAACGTAAAATTCGTTGTGCCGAACGGATATCCCTACGCACCACCGGATTGTTTTTGGACTGACAGCGATCTGCGTTTGTCGAACGGGGCGATGCCCCAGAATTGTCAGGTGGGTAACGTTATGCCCGGCCAACCGGACCCCAACACTTTGTGGTTCTCATGGCACGTCTCGTCGTGGAACGCAGCGACCTGCAACCTCATCACCTATGTAGCTGTTATCCGGCGCAGATTTGAGGCGCGAATATGACCGAGATCGTAATTTCTGAGGTTCGGCACACCGAACTTAAGACCAAACTTAAGGGCGATACAGAGCGATTCGCGGCGCTGTACCTCAATCATGATCGAGCCAACGACCGGTTCCTGGTTAGCAGTTTTGATATAGCGAGTGAATCGGACTGCGTATCGGCGTCTGAGACTGCAATAACGATAACCCCAGAATTCCTCATGCGTGTCACGCGCAAGGCTAAGGAGACACGAACTCACCTCGCCCTGCTGCACACGCACCTGTTTGGATACAAGCGGTTCTCCTCGATCGACGACGATGTTGAGCAGGCGTTAAATCATGTCGTGCGCCTTCGCCTGCCTGAAAGCACGGTTTTCGCAATGGTACTGTGTGATGACAGCTTGATCACCCGAAGATTCTCGACGCACGAAGAAATTCCAGTCCGAATTGTGGGTCGAAACGTACATATTCCGGGCGAAAACAGTATCAACGACGACGAACTCAAGCGGTTCGACCGCCAGGTTCGCGCGTTTGGAAGCTACGGTCAGTCAGTACTGCAGAAAATGAAAGTCGCAATTGTTGGTGTCGGAGGGACCGGCTCGATCCTTGTGCAGCAGCTTGCACACCTTGGGATTAGAGACTTTGTGCTCATCGATCCCGATGTTGTCGAGAGTAGCAATCTGAACAGGGTCGTCGGAACCAGCGCCGATTCCATCGGTCGGCAAAAAGTTGAGGTCTCCGCAGAGTTGATTCGCCGGATCACCCCTAACCCCAGAATCGTCATGCTGGCCGACTCAGTAATAGGCATTGAAGCGAAGAACCTTTTAACCTCTGCTGACTGCGTTTTTAGCTGCACTGACTCGCATTCAAGCAGAGCGTTTATCTCTGAGCTCGCCTACGCGTACCTGGTGCCCACCTTCGATATCGGAGTAGCAATCAGCGCAGATAAAGGCGAAATCAAATCCATCACTGGTCGGTGTCAGATGCTTGCGCCGGGACTGCCGTGCCTGTTGTGCAGCAATGCTATCGACGGTCGCGCTGTCCGCGAAGAACTGATGACGCCCGAGGAAAGCAAAGCTGATCCATATTTCCGGGGCGATGGAGTTCGCCAGCCGGCAGTAATTTCCTTAAATAGCACGATGGTTTCGCTCGCAGTGACGATGTTTCTTTCGGTGTTTACAGGTGTTCCGGCCACTTCGCGATGGTCAACTTACGACGCCATGCGAGGAGTCGTACGATCGTTAGGGGGCAGCCCGAACGCGGATTGTCCTTTCTGTGGAAGTGACGAAGCCTGCGCTGCTGGGGACACATGGCGCCTCAGCTTTATTCGATAGGCCCAGAACGACAATGCGCAAAACATGCCTTTGGTACGGCACGACCGTAAAACCAGGGACGCTCCACATGCTTGCACAACGTGGATTTTCCTTAGAGATTGATCCAGTTGAAGTAAGCGATGGTCTCGCGAGCTCTAGTGCCGTTGCCGTTTTCAATCACGGGGATGCTGGCTTGGCCGCATGCATAAGTGGATATGCGAATGTTCCACAATTAATTGACCACGGCGTAAAAATCATTGTTCTTTGTGACGCGAAGGACGTGCCTGAACTGGTAGACGCACGCTTTGTCCCGATTGGAAAGGACTATCCGTGGAAAGAAAAGGTAGTTTTTATCCCTGACCTACAGGGTGTTCGTCTCGACGAGATTACTACCTACGATCCGGGCTCAGAGTGGGACGGCACCGAGATTCTGCTCCTTGGGAACTATGAACCGCTGAACCATGAGCAAAAACTGCTGGTGGATCGAGCTTTTCCGAAAGCGGAGGAGATTCACATTCGTCCTTTAGAGGGTGGTTTTACAGAGTCCCGAGTATTCATGGCTTATGAGCGCCGACGAGAAAGCTCCATTTCGCATTGGACCCAGCCACGCTTGGTTAAAATCGGGAGTCGGGAAGCCTTGGCAAGAGAGGTTAAGGCCATGCGCGAGGTTTCGCCATTCGTTCCTTTTGAGCTTAGGCCGAATCTCGAATTCTATATTGAGGGCTTTAGGAGTTCGGTATTAGTTGCAGATTTTGTCGATAAATCAGATTCGCTGATCGACGCCGCGCGGGCTGGACGTGCCGAGACTGCGATCTCCAATCTTTTCAATCGCACATTGAATCGGTGGAGAGAGCGAGCTTGGCGGTGCGATCTCTCAAATGAGCCATTGGCCTCCGCAGCGATGCGTTTGGATATGTTCAAAGTTGAAGACATTCAACGTGAGTACTTGAATACGCAGGCAATAGAAGATGCACGCCTTGATTTTTATGGGTTGTGGAATGAACTTCAGGCAATCGCCTTCAAGCATCGGGCAGCAACCATTCATGGAGATCTGCATGGGGACAATGTCCGCGTGCGTGGTGATGATGCGATCTTGATAGATCTCGGCGCGGTTAAGGGAACTGATGAGCCTGGCAAGGGTGCTCCACTTTGTTTTGATGTCGCCATGTTGGATGTTGCATTGGTCTTTGCATGCACAAAAGCAGATGAGGACTGTGGGCACTCACAGGAAACGTGGGAAGAGGAAATCTTGCCTTACTACAAGCTTCAAGCGATCCTGAGCACTCCGGCAATCGACGGAACATCAAAACTAAACTCTTGGTTGCATGGGTGCCTTCAGCGACTACGCGCTTTTGGAATTTACGACCAAAGTGATCGGCTCGAGTATCCAATTGCGGTTGCAATTGCATTGTGGCGATGGGCAAAGTTTGAGTCTAGATCCCAAGCCGACAAGCGGCGCAGGGTGGTAGCCCTGATTACGGGTGCCCGCTTGCTTAAAGAAATTCTGGCTACGAAACAACAATCGTGACAAGAGCGAATCGGATTCGGGACCGCGGTCAAGTTCAGCACCGCCACGAAGCCGATGCCGAGCTTATAAATCCCGGGGATTTTGTGTTAGTGCACCGAGGAGCTCTTCGCTCGATGGTGTTGAAATGTCCGGACGGTTGTGGCGAAACTCTGACAATCAATCTGGACCCGCGGGCTGCAAAAGCGTGGAGGTTTTATAGACGTCGCAATCAGGTTTCCATTTTCCCTTCGATTTGGCGTGACACAGGGTGTCGTAGTCACTTCATCATTTGGCATCATGTTATTGACTGGTGCGATTGGGGCGATTCGGTTGACGACGTCGAGATCGAGGACGAGCGCGAACTACTCGACCGCGCGCTTGCCATCTGCACTCACGAATGGCAGCACTTCACAAATCTGGCAGAAAAGCTGGATGCTATTCCTTGGGACGTCAATCGCGTATGCCGCTCCTTGGTCAACGACGACGGCGTACTTGAGCAAGGAATCGGTGAGAACTTGGGTTTCTTCAGGCTAGCCAATATGCGTACATTTTAAATGGCTGTGTTGGCATTTCTCGCTTGCAGCATTTGCGGCAGCTACTGGTTCGAACATCAGCTTCACTTCCCAATGCCGAATCAAAGAAAGTGAGGCGTGGAATGACGATACAGGTGGTAGTGACTATAAAATTCTTTGCTCTTACGTCTTCGATTTGTACCTACGATAAGAGCGGAATGTCTCTCCACTCTCCTTCCGCTTTCGAACAGTATCTGACAGTCGTGCCAGCGCACCAGAGTTATAGCCACAGGGCCCGATACATCGTAGCGGCGCGCCTTACTATCGGTGCAATGGACCGAGCAAAGTGGGACTCGGGGTCGCGAGCGCGCACCTAGCCCCTAGATACGTCAGGTGTGGTTCTTTCGAGCAGCGATCGCTGTATAGGTTTCGAAGCAAGCCGTGATACAGCCATGCGCTTACTAGCCTTTTGGAGGAAAGGGGTCGGAGCCATACGTGTGCTCAGTCTGGATCGTTCCATCCATTTTCCGAATTACCACTTGCGCCAAGTCCTGGTTGTTGGCAATTTGACGCGCTCTTTCCACTGCATCTGTCTTGTTTTCAAAAACGCCGACCGCCCTGTCAGCTCCCCGCTCTTTAACTACCCATTCGTCGCCGCTTGTTTTGACATCGTAAATCCTTCGCTTGGACACTTGTTGAGGCCTCCGTTTTCCCTTAACAGAATAATTCAGTTTGGCCGGGACTGCCTGTCGCTCAAACACGGTACGTTGAGCTTTCCAAACTAAGGCCGATCCCATCTCGTTAACTACGCCGCCCCCAGCAAGGAGGGAACTGTGAGATTTTTAACCAAGAGTCGATTCACGACAGCGATCACTTGTCCGACCAAGTTGGCCTATTTAGACGATCCAACCTTCGCCAATGCCAATAGCCAAAACGAATTCCTGAAAGCACTCGCGGATGGTGGGCATCAAGTAGGCGCATTGGCCAAGTGCCTTTTCCCTGAAGGCATTGAGATCGACGCAGTCGGCCACGATGCGCAGGTCGCACAAACAAACTCCCTCCTCAGACGCGACGAGGTCGTGTTGTTCGAGGCTGCAATTCGGTTCGATCGACTTTTTATCCGTGCAGACTTGCTTCGCAAGCTCGGCACGACCATTGAGCTCTATGAAGTAAAAGCAAAGGGCTTTGATTCACTAGAAGGCGAAGCGCAAATTATCGGTAAGCGGGGCAATATCACTAGCGAGTTCCGTCCATACATTTACGACGTTGCTTTTCAGCGACATGTTCTCCTGCTCGCGTTCCCAAACTTCAAAATCAAAACCTTCCTGGTTATGCCAGACCAAGCGAAGCCGTGTCCGGAAGATGCTCTCGCGCAACGCCTCCGCATCCAACGCCTTGATACTCGGCGAATCCGAATTGATGTCGATCCATCTCTCCGAGACGGCCGATTAGCTCGACAAATTCTGAATGTCTTACCTGTCGACCAGTACGTAGATCTAGTGATGAAATCGCCACTTGAAGCCGGGGGCCGTAGCTGGGAATTTTCTGAAGCAATTGCAGAGCTTGCAAAGTCCCTCGATGGCTCGGCTCTCTCTCCACGATCAGGGTCACACTGCAAAGCTTGTGAATTCCGGGCCAGCGTTAGCGATACGCAACAGGGCTTACGCGACGGTCGAGTGGTTTGTTGGTCAGGTCAGTTCCGCCTAAACCCGGACACCATCAGTCAAGGCACGGTCTTTGATCTTTACAACTTTCGTGGTGCCGAAAGCGTAGTCGCAAATGGCAAACTACTATTGCCTGACCTCGAGTCCGAGGATGTGAAGTTCAAGAAAGAGAACAGCAAGATTTCAAACTCGCACCGTCAGTGGTTGCAATGTGAAGAATCACGCGGCGAAGTTGACCGACCGTTTGTGCTGAGTGACGAGCTAGCGGCTAAGTTGACCAACTTAAATTACCCCTTGCACTTCATCGATTTTGAAACAGCGACCCCGGCGCTCCCGTTCCACAAAGGCAGACGTCCATACGAACTACTTTTGTTTCAGTATTCACACCATCGAGTTGAGCGTTCCGGACAAATAGCTCACACCACGCAGTATCTCGATTCACGTCCAGGCGCATTTCCCAATTTTGATACCGTTCGGTCCTTGGCCCATGCACTGAATGCAGATAACGGATCGGTGATTCATTGGTGGACGCATGAGCGCACCGTACTCAAGCAAGTACGTGAGCAACTATCGACGACTGCTGAAACGGTCCCTGATCGTGATCAGCTGATTTCGTTTATTAATTCCCTGGTCGGAGATGACAATTCTCCAGGGCGGCTTGTTGACTTAGGACAGCACCTTGTTGCACCTCTCGCATTCTTCCCGGGAACTAAGGGGAGCAGTTCAATCAAAAAAGTGCTGCCAGCGATACTCCGATCTTCACCAGCGTTGCGAGCCAAATACCAGGCTCCGATTTATGGATCTGCCGGAGGAATGAAGAGCCTCAATTTCCTCGATCAGTCATGGGTGCGTTTAGACAATTCCGGACAGGTGATCGATCCGTATTTATTGTTGTCAGGACGCTTCAACGATCCGGATTTGGACGCAATAGACAGCGTTGGCGAGGAGAATACGGTCGTAGCAGACGGTGGCGCCGCGATGGTGGCTTACGGCCTTCTGCAAGGAAATCTACTGGATGCTGCCGGTCGAGCATTACTCGAACAGCAGCTGTACCGCTATTGCGAATTGGATACGCTAGCTATGGTTATGACGTGGGAAGGTCTATTGGAGCAAACCAACATAGTCCACAGGTGACAATCGCGTAGTCCGTCCAAAGTCATCAGGTCGTCGGGCCAGCCCTTGTCCCCCGGATCGCGTGGACTGTGAATATAGAAATCGCACTGCTTGAGAGAAATAGTGGTCATTTCGATCTCCAGTCCATACGCTTTCCGCACAACGTCTCAGCGCTGCCCAATTTCCGCCAACCAGGCACATGCGCGCTGATCAGTGCCTTGAACACTCGTCCGTGAGTTGAATAGCGCAGGTGCAGCAACTCGTGGACGATCACATAGTCCTGAAAAGAAGGCCTCTGCTCAGACAGGTCCAAAGCAAGGGTCACCGTGCCAGCGGAGGAACATGATCCCCACTTGCGGCGCATTTCCTGAACCCGGATCACCCGTGGATTGACGTGAAGCTTCACGGCCCAGGTCATCGCGCGTCGCCTGATTTCCTGATGTGGATACAGGAAAGTTTTCATGACATCGCATCTGCCAAGAGCAGCTTCACCACCAGATCGACCACGCGGGCGCGTTCGTCCTGCGATAGCAGGAGCAGCGGCCTGTACAAGGCAGCACGCAGGCGCCGCTGTTCGTCCGGATTCACCGCCGCATGAGGAAAGCGATCCAGCAGGCTTTCCGCCTCGCGCGCGAGTTCTATGGTCTTAATGCCGGCCGTGCGCAGCGACGCGTCTCCTCGCAGCGTCCAGTGAACCGCGAATGCCTGGGGCGACAAGCCGCTTTCGCGCGCGGCCTTGAGTGCGGCTTCTTTCTCTGCCGCCAGCGTTGCAAGCAAGTCCATGGCCGCCAGACCCGTGGTCTTGCGCTCCTCCAAATCTTTGAGAATGCGCTCGGCGCGCTCTTTGAGCGGTTGCAACACGGGCGCCGTCGAATTGTTCTCGTCGATTTCCTGTTGCAGTCCGCGCACGAGGTTGAATACCTTGCCTTCGTCCGGCCCCTTCTCGCTTCGTAGCGATTCCAGCGTTCTGACGTCGAAGGTCACGGTTCTGGACAGCCGCCCCAACCCTTCCTGTGTCGCGCTGTCTTCAATCAGTCGCCGGGTCTTGTAAGCGAGATCAGCCACAAAACCCGGCTTGTCGGCGTAAGCGTTCCTCACGGCCGCATATAGCGTGGTCAGATGCTTGTAGGTGTCGATGTGATCGCGCAATTCCGGTGAGGGTGAGAGAATCTCCCAAAGTGCCTCGATCTCTTTGTAGGCCTCAAAGAACGTCTTGCGCGCTTCCGGCGTTAGGAAACTTCCGTATATCAGCCGCTCAAGCCGCTCGTCTGCGCCACCGCCTTCGCCGGCATCGAGAAAGTCCTTCTCCGCAACGGCAATCTTCTGCAGGAAATCCTTGAGCAGAACATCAAGGTCTTCGATGACACCGCTCACATCGCTGGAGTCGAACTGCAGCGCTTTCTTTAGTTCGCGCAGCACGCCGACAAAATCCACCACCAGCCCGACGCGTTTCTGCACGCCATTGGCATCCACATAGGGGCGATTGACCCGCGCGATAGCCTGGAGCAGCACGTGATCGCGCATCGGCTTGTCGAGGTAGAGGGCATACAGCAGCGGCGCGTCGTAGCCGGTCAGCAATTTGTCCGTGACGATCAGGATCTTCGGATTTTCGGCCGCCTTCTTGAACAGCAGGCGCACGTCTTCCTCGCGCTCCGACGAGAGTTGCAGGTCCGCAACCAGCGGCCGGTCTATGCGATCGGCAGCGTTCTCGGAATAGACCGGCACCGACCAGTCCGCCGGCAGATGTTTGTCGAGTGCCTTCTTGTACTTGGCGCAGGCCTCGCGATTCACGGCCACGAGAAACGCCTTGTAGCCCAGCGGTAGCACGCTCTCTTTGAAATGCGAGGCGACGAAGGCCGCCACTTTCTCGATGCGGTCGTCGGCACATAGGAAGGCGCGCAGGCCCACCGCGCGATCCAGCACGCGGTTCAGCTCCTCCACGTCGGTCACGCCCTCGCTGGCGGCCAGCGCGAAGAACTCCTTGTCGAGTTGCTCGGCAGGAACCGTCATGGTCGAGGGCGCCATCGCGTGCTTGATCGGCAGCGTCGTCTCATCAGCGATTGACTCGGCGATTGAATACTTATCCAGGTAGCCCTGCTCGTCCTGTGCACCGAAAATCTTAAAAGTGCCTTCGCCTTGCGCGGTGCGGGCAATGGGCGTACCAGTGAAGCCGATAATGGTTGCCTTGGGTACGGCCGCCATCAGGTAAGTGCCCAGTTCGCGCGCGACTGAGCGATGTGCTTCGTCAATGAAGACATAAACGTTGTCGCGCGTGCAGCTGTCCTTACGGATCGTCTCGAACTTGTGAATCATCGCGATGATCAGGCCGCGAAAATCCGCATCCAATAGGGCCTGAAGGTCAGACTTGTTGTCCGCCCGCTTCACGGCGATGTCCTGCTGCTGCATCTCTCCCAGCAGGCGCTCCACCCAGCCCTTGAGCTGGCCTTCGAGTTCTGTGCGGTCCACTACGAGGACCACCGTGGCATTGGCGAACCGCGTTTTGTCTTCCAGGATTTGCCGGGTGGCGGTGAGGAGCGTGAAGGTTTTTCCGGAGCCTTGCGTATGCCAAATCAGCCCGCGCTTGCGTGCCGGGTCATGGCAGCGCTCCAGCACCGCATCGATGGCTCGGCGCTGGTGCTGGCGCAGCACGGACTTGCGCGTTTCGCCGTCTTCCACATAAAACAATATCCAGTGCTGCAAGGTGCGCAGGAAGTCATTGCGCTCGAAGAAAGCCTGCACCGCAAAGCGGTACGACTCATCCGGCGCCTGTTTCCAGCGCGCCATGTGGCGCCGCGACGCATTCCAGGTCACGCCGTACCAGTAATCCAGCAAGTGGGTCACGTTGAACAACTGCGGCGTCGCCAGCAGTTCCGGCGTCTCTACCTCGTAGCGCCGCAGTTGCTTAACCGCACGCTCCAGCGCATCGCCGTCCTTGGGATTCTTGTGCTCGACGATGCACACCGGCACGCCATTGATCAGGAACACCAAATCCGCGCGATTGCCCTTGCGGGCGGGTGGCTTGATCTTCCACTCCCAGCTCACATGAAACAGGTTGGTGTCAACATGTTCGAAGTCGATCAACTGAACGCGGCGATGGCGCTTCTCGACCTGGTCGTACCACTGCCGCTCTCCGCGCAGCCAGGCCAGCAGCTCGCGGTTGCCATCAATGGTGGCGGGCAGTGCGTCCAGCGTTTCGATCACCGAGCGCACCGCATCCGGGCCCAGCCAAGGATTGAATTGCGCCAACCGGTCCGACAGGTATCCCGTCAGGAACTTGCCCGCTTCGCTGCCGCGGCGGTAGAGAGCGTCTTGAGGCGGCAGCGGCTGCCAGCCGATCTCCTCGGCATGCTTGACCATGGGGAACTGGACGCTCCCCGCTTCGCTGATCTTGAGAATGGTCACGGCATCAGCCCGCGACTTCGGAGGTGTCGATGTCCAGCTCGTGGACGCGGATGCGGGCGGTCATGAGCTTGTGCAGCAGGGTTTGAAACAGCTCTTGGAGAGTAGCGTGCTTCTTTTCGTGCGTGACGATCTTGCGATCCAGGGTTTGGAGGATGCGGGCGATTTCGCGTTGCTCGTCCTCGCTGGCTTTTGGTATCGGGAAGCTCTTGATCAATTCCGCGTTTAGATTCTGCTGCTGCCCACCATGAGCAAGGCTGCGCAGCCGATCATAAGAGAAGGTCAGGTATGCATAAAGAAAGTCAGAGCGCACCTCGTTGGTGTGAGGTAGCAGAGCGACGCAGGCCTGATTCGTGGTGGCTTCAATTCCCAGCATTGCGACCTTGCCCCGTGTCACGCCTTGTCCATACATCGCGACTAAAACAGCTCCAGCCGGGATCAATTTTGCAGCCGAATCTTTTAGAGCCGCTGCGGTGATCTTTTCCTCAGTGTCGTTAATAACAACGTAGTCAATTTCGCCTGTCTTGACCCAAGGAATCGTGCCACCTGTCCAATACGCCGGATTGGAGCGGCTGGGGGTGCCACCAGCGACGGCACGAAAGTGATTCGATACCGACGCGATCTCCCAACTCTCCGGCGCCGGACCGATTTCAGTTTCCTTGAGGGGTTCGTTGCGTAGGCCGCGCGTAAAAAGGCTGCGCATGGCGGCGGCCTTGAGTTCGTGCGTGGTACGGACGAGCTTGTCTTGGACCTCCACCGCCTTCTGCACATTCCACAGCAGCGCGGCGATTTTTTCTTGTTCTGGCTTTGGCGGCTTCGGCAGCATGCTGTCCTTGAGCAGTGCGAAATGCCGGTTGTAACCTCGGTTTGGGATATCGAGATTCTTACAAGCGAAATAGAAGAAGAGTGGATTAAATTCAGCGCTTGGCTTAAGAAGCTGCGTTCCATCGGCGCCCAACACGAACGGAAAATCGACAAACTTGAGTGCACGCGTGTGGTCGCCAAATACGACATACGGCAAGTTTTCTGAAATGACCAAAGTCTCATCGTCGGTCCAACCGGCGATTGCCTGCTGCCCTTGATCAACTACTGGAAATCGACCGTCGGCCTTGTAGTCCCTTGCGAGCAGTTTTGCGTTCCGCCTTGCGGCGGGTTCGACCAATGTTTCGGGAAAGGCAGCTTCAGCCCACATGGCGCCCTCCATCAGCCTTTTTGCCGCGACGAGGGAGTTTCGGTTTGCAGTTGTACCAGCACCTTCTTCAGGTCTGAATCCATATCTGCCGCATTGAGTTCCAAGGCTGCAAGTTCTTTCACGATGTCCGGAATCTCTCGGTGCTTCTGTGCGCCGTTGACCGCCAAATATCGGGAAGGCGAAAGGTTGTAGTCGTTCTCTACGACTTGCTCTTTCGTGATGGCCGCAACGAAACCATCCTGCGCTTCACCTCTCACGAACGAGTCCGCAATTTTGCGTATGCCCTCCTCAGTCAGATAATTCTTTGGCGAGCCCTTCTTGAATTCGCTGCTGGCATTGACCAGTACAATCTGGCCACGCCGGTCCTTGGGCTTGTTCTTGCGTAGCACCACGATCACACCCGCGGCGCTGGTGTTGTAAAAAAGGTTGTCAGGCAGAAGAATCACGCCGTCAATGAGATCGCGATCCACGAACCACTTTCGGATGTTGCGTTCCTTATCTTCGTTCTTCGAGCCTGAGCCGCGTGTGACTGCGCCGGTGTCGAGTACCACCGCGGCGCGGCCGTCGTCGTCCAGGCAGGCCAGCGTGTGCTGGAGCCAGGCCCAGTCTCCTTTGCCGGTGGTGATGCCGCCCGTAGTGCGGAAGCGATCGAACGGATCGTTGGCGAACAGGTCCGGCGCAAACGGCTGGTTCCACATCGGATTCGCCACGACGATGTCGAAGGTCGTCAAGCGACCGTCGGCGCTGCGAAACTTGGGGTTGATCATGGTGTCGCCGCGCTGCAACTCCACCTGCATGTCGTGGATGATCGCGTTCATCTGCGCCACGGCGTAGCTCTCGGCCTGGAGTTCCTGACCTGAGAGCTTAAGCGGTACCTTGCTGGTTGGGTCGAGCTCGCGCGCGACAAGCTGGAGCTTGATCAACAGCCCGGCGGAGCCGCAGGCGTAGTCATGGCAGGTTTCGCCGGGCCGCGGGCGCAGGATGTTGGCCATCAGAAAGCCGACCTCGGTCGGCGTGAAGAACTCGCCGGCGCTCTGGCCAGAGCCTTCCGCAAACTTTCTCAGCAGATATTCGTAGGCGCGGCCGAGGAAATCCGGCTGCACGTCGGCGAGGCCCAAGCGGTAGCGCGGATCGGAGAAGGTCTCCACCACACCGCGCAGCTTGGCCGGGTTGATGTCGCGTTCGCCGTTGCGCTCGGCGGCGAAGTCCACGATGTCAATCACGCCAGACAGCGTGGGGTTGTGTTTGACCACTGCGCGCACGGCGTGCGTGAGGTGCTCGCCGATGTCCTTGGGCGCGGTGCTGCGTCCTTTTTCTTCTGGCCATTGGTGGGTATCGCGACCGCTGAGTACGCCCCAGCGCGCCTCCGCCGGAATGTGGAAGCGCAGCAGGGAGTGATCCGACTCGGCGATTTCGAGCGCCGTTTTGCGGTCGCCATATTCTTCCGCGAGGCGCCCGATCTCGTCGTCGAAAACATCGGAGAGGCGCTTGAGGAAGAGCAACGGCAGCAAGTAGTCCTTGAACTTCGGTGCGTCCTTTTCGCCACGGATGGAGCAAGCAGCGTCCCAGAGCATCTGCTCCATGGGCTTGGTGCTGGGCGCTGCTGCGGCACCGCGGCGGCTGCGGCGATGCGTAATCTGTGCGCTGGCTTGGGTGGCATCCTCCGCGCTCTCCACGCCAGCCTCTCGGGCAAGAGCGATAATCGCGTCCTTGGCTGCACGTTGGGGCTTAATGTCACTTCCCTCCCAACGATTGACGGTGGCGAAGGAAACGCCCAAGCGTTCGGCAAGTTGCTCTTGGGTGAGGTCGAGCTTTGCCCGGATGGCCCGCAGTAGTTCTGAAATGTTTGTCATATATGCAATATATGTTATATGACATTCACTGTCAAACTAACTAATGATGAGAATAATGTATTTATTCTAATCATTATATGAGTAGAATCGTGCTATATTCTCCTCACGAGCTTGAGGGCGACTATGTATATCTGGGAAAGACCGGAGTGGCCAAACTTCCGCTGGGATGATGGAGCTCTAAGCGCCCCGTTGGCAGACGCGAGCCACAAACAGGGGCGATTGCTCGGCAGGATGGAAGGGCTTGGTTTTGATTTGAAGCTTCGCGCCCATGTCGAGACGCTGACTGAAGACGTCATCAAGAGCTCGGAAATCGAGGGCGAAGTTCTGGATCGGGATAGCGTTCGCTCATCTGTCGCCCGCCGACTTGGGATGCCTGAAGGAGCGCTGGCACCATCCGACCAGAAAACTGAAGGCGTCGTAGAGATGATGCTGAATGCGACACAACGCTTTGATCAGCCGCTCACTGCGGAGCGCCTGTGCGGCTGGCAGGCTTCGCTCTTCCCCACGGGCTTCTCAGGCATGCGCCTGATCAGGACCGGAATGTGGCGCGACGATGCTCACGGGCCTATGCAGGTGGTCTCGGGCGCAATCGGCCGCGAACGTGTTCACTACGAAGCGCCGCCCGCAAATCGTGTGGACGATGAGATGCGGCAATTTGCAGAGTGGTTTGGAAGAGACGCTCCGCAAAATCTGCTGCGCGCCGGGCTCGCACATTTATGGTTCGTTACCATCCATCCGTTCGAGGATGGTAATGGCCGTATCGCGCGCGCCATTGCCGATCAGGCATTGGCGCAACTGGAGAAATCGCCTCAGCGCTTCTACAGCCTGTCCAGCCAGATCCGAAAGGAGCGGAAGGCGTACTACGACACCTTGGAAACCACGCAGAAGGGGTCGCTGGACATTACACCCTGGCTGAACTGGTTCCTCGCCTGTTTTTCCCGCGCTATTGATGGCGCCGATGAGACCTGCGCTCACGTATTGCGCAAGGCGGAGTTTTGGCAGAAGCACGCTGGTGAGCCATTTTCTGAACGCCAAAAGCTCATGCTCAATCGTTACCTGGACGGATTCGACGGAAAGTTGACGACAAAAAAATGGGCCACGATTGCAAAGTGCGCAGCGCCGACCGCGCAGCGTGATATCAACGATCTGATTGAGCGCGGCATACTCAAAATAAACCCAGGTGGCAGCAAGAACACAAGCTATGAGGTCGTGCTGGGCTGATCTCAATGTCCGCTCTTGGGCATGAATCTTCGCCGCGCGACTAGCGGCAGAGGGTCGTCAGCAGTCGGCCAGTATCGGACATTCGACGTCCCCCCGTCTTCAGTAGCACGGAGCATTAGAGCCCGGGGATTAATGTAGCGGTCTTTGTGGCCAGTTGTTTTGCGTACTGGGCCGGGGTCAATCCGCCCAGACCCTGCTTCGGTCTTTCCTCGTTGTATTCACGCCGCCAGGTTTCGATGACAGTGCGTGCGTGGTGAAGGCTGGTAAACCAGTTCTCGTTCAGGCACTCGTCGCGGAACCGGCCATTGAAGGATTCGACATAGGCGTTCTGATTCGGCTTGCCGGGTTCGATCAGTCGCAGCGTGATGCCACGCTGATGTGCCCAGGTCAGCATCGCCCTGCCAGTGAATTCACTGCCGTTGTCGGTGCGGATGATCCGCGGCAGCCCGCGCTCGATCCGGATCCGCTCGAGGAAGCGCGTGACGTAGTCCCCGCCGATGGCGTGCTGCGGCTCGACGGCGATGGATTCGGTGGTGGCGTCATCGACGATCGCCAAGCACTTCAGCACACGTCCACCGGCGATCCGGTCAAACACGAAGTCCATCGACCAAACCTGATTGGCGGCTGCAGGCCGCAGCAGCGGCTGACGCTCGGCCACCGGTACTTTCTTGCGACGGCGGCGACGCACCTGCAGCTTCTCCAGCGCATACAGCCGGTCGACGCGCTTGTGATTCACCGATACGCCTTTCTGGCGCAGCTTCAGGTAGATCATCCCGGCACCGTAGCGTTTGTGTCGGTGTGCCAGGGCAACGATCTCTTGGCGCAGGCCTGCGTTACGGTCGGGGGATGGCTGATAGCGCAACGCGCTGGCGCTCATGCGCACGATGGACAAGGCGAGCCGCTCAGTCAGGCCCCGGTCTTTCATCATCCGCACCGCCTCGCGTCGAGCCGGTGCGGTCACCACTTTTTTCTCAGCACCTCGCGGGTCACCTCCCGCTCCAGCATGGCCTCGGCCAGCATCTTCTTCAGCCGTGCGTTTTCAGCTTCCAGCGTCTTGAGCCGTCGGGCATCAGACACGCTCATACCGCCAAATTTGCTGCGCCAGAGGTAATAACTGGCATCCGAGAACCCGTGCCTCCGGCACAGCTCCTTCACCGGCATGCCGGCGTCGGCCTCCTTCAGGAACCCGATGATCTGCTCTTCGCTGAATCGCTTTTTCACGTCCAATCTCCTTCGGTTTAGGGATTGGACTCCAAATGCGCGTGCTACTCAAAAGCGGGGGGACGTCGCATTCAACTAACGAACCGGAGACTCACGCACCTGCCTGTTCGGTCGAGTGGAGCGCTTTGTTATCCGTTGGCGCATCTGGTACTGCTGGAAACTCAACCATTTTCCCCAATCCTCTATGAATTGCATCTCTACAATTCTTCCTAAATGTTTCGTCATTGCTTTCATTTAGATATTTGGCAACCGCAAAAAGATCGATTGTTCTTACAAGTGCGACCTTCTCTCTCTCAGCCCCTGATCTACACTTTTCTGTAAAGTCGAGTTTTCTTTTTTCTGGCTCTATCAGCCTCTCCGCGTTGCCAAATAAAATTCCGAACGCTTTCTCCTTGACTTCCTCTCTTGCAAAGTCCGCATTCAGTGCATCTAACAGCTGCCTAAATTTAGTGACATTGATGTCTTTGCTGTCCTTGCCTTCAGTTTCACCAATGTACCTATGGTTTTCTGGACTTATGACGACCTGATCCATTTCCAAATTCCCATCATCATAGTTTTCTGCTTTGTAGCCGAGCAGCTTAAGCGCCTTAATTACTGCGCTTTCCAAAGGCTTCCCCTGCTCAAAAAGCAGGTCCTTCAACTTTCTTTCTGCCTCAAGCTCCCTCTTGACGCTCTCAATTCTCTGTTGAATTTTTCCGAGCTCTTCAACGTGAACTTTGACTGCGTCAGATAGATCTTTCTCTTTCTTTCCTAAGAAAACCTCTTTTGACACCCAATCGGGAGGTATGGATTTTTCTGACTCGGAGGCAAGGCTTTCATCAATTGTGAGTAGACACTCAACAAGGCTATTGCCAAATGCCACGCCTTTCTTGTTCCAAAATTCCTGCTTCTGTCCGTCCTTTTCTCTTGTCTCCGAAAATTCCTGCTCATCAAAGGTAAGCGTCGGAAGTGTTACTAGATGCCCTGGTCCTATTCCATAAATGGCCCCCAGTATTTTTGACTTGTCTTTCCCGGTAAAAACAATCTGGGCGCCGTTGGTAGCTTCTACATAAAGGTGATACTCCAAATTATTTTTGAACGTTTTATAAAAGTTGCCAAATCTCGAATCTCCTGAAAATTGAATATGCCTTCCCGACGCAGACGTTCGCCGCCCTATGTTGATTGGCAAGAATTCGTAGTTACTTGATGTGTAGGTGCTGTATGTATTCTCTCCCTTTCGTGGCGAAGATACGCCACTAGAAAGACTTGCCGTCTCCTCTTTGGTCAGAAATATGAAGACGTTTTTTCCTGCTTTTAAGTGGTCCTCTATTTCCTTTTTTAAATGCGCAACCTTTTGCTTGTAGCTATTTGAAGCACCGACGTTGTAGCAACCGTCGTCGCCTGAAGTGAAACTGACCCAATCTCCACGCGGGGTTATTGAATGAGGCGAAATCAACAGAACATCTGCGTCCATCAAAGAGCTGGAGTCTTGGAAATCGACGTAATGCTCCCCGTGACCAGGTATGACATATCCAATCGAAATGATCTCTTTACTCATACGGCCCATACATGACGTGCGTTAGGTAAGAAATGAAAAGTGACGGCTTATGAGGCTGCCAATCTGCAAATGGGCGGGACCCTATCAATATCCGCATTGGGGTGCGAATTCAACCGGTCGATGCAACGCCCAGATTGCCAACGGAACCAAGATTAGTGTCCCAATACCCCAGAGCGCCATTCCGTCGTACTCCGGGTAAGCGTCCCCAACCTGGTTGCTGCCGGCGAGAATGCCTGCGACGTAAACCGCGCCAAGCGCGATTCTGCTGGCTGCTTGATATGCGGCTGCGCTGGAAAGAGCGGCGGCGGAGAACGCGACAAAGGAAACCGCTATGCAAAGGTGGGTTATTGCTGGAAGGGTGGAGACTGCCCAAAGCCACGCTAGTAACGTTAACAGTGTGAAAACTGCAGCGCCGCCGCGCAGATTCCTGAGTCCGTACCTATTGAGGTTCACAAATACTTAACGCCCGCACTCACCGGCGCCGAGCGCGCTTGCGAGCGAGGGAACACCAGCGTGTAGTGCTGGGGCGTCTGAGTGCAGCTCGTTGTTAGCCGAAAAGTACATTTGTCGTTATGACCCACTTCTCGACCGGGGGAGGTGAATATTTGGGAGCGTTGTTGGCGGGATCGAACGCCGCCAGCTTCTGAGCAAGAAATGCAGAAATGCGCTTATAAGCCTCCGCATGCTTTGTCTTTGACGCCGCTGCGAAATCTTCTGTCGCCTCATGCGACACATGAATGGAAATGGTTTTTGTAGGCTTATTGGGCCTTTCAGGATCATCATCCAACTTCCACGACACATTCACGACATAGCCCTCAAGGGACGATGCTTCCACAATGTCTGCGTCAGCGGGCATCTGCTGTTTAATCATTTCAAGAATGTCAGTTGTAAAGCTCATGGCTTTCCTTTTCGGCTAACGCTAACTAGGGAGAATGTCTGCTTTGAGGTGATGAATCAATCGCGGTGGACTTCTGCTTAGGGTCGGCTGCTGACGGCCAAAAGCAGTCTTCTGAAGTAACCTCACCCATCATGCACACCGTTCTGATCCTTGGAGGCTATGGCTTTTTCGGCCAACGCATTGCAGCTGGATTGGCAAGTGACCCCGCCATTCGCCTTTTGATCGGTGGTCGGACTCTCGAAAAAGCTAAGTCCGCCTGCGGAGCCCTCAACCTAGGGGTTGAAAACGCAGTACAGATCGACGCAAATCATCCTGCGCTTTCGACAAGCCTAGAAGCTCTAAACGTCGACACGATTATCCATACAGCCGGCCCATTCCAGTCTCAGGACTATCGTGTTGCGAAAAGCGCAATCGCTGCTGGCTGCAATTACATCGATTTGGCGGATAGCCGGAATTTTGTAGCTGGCATTCAGACGCTGAACGACGCGGCGAAGGATCGAGGCGTATGTGTAATTAGTGGTGCTAGTTCGGTGCCTAGCCTTTCTTCAGCGGTGGTAGATCGCTATCGCACGAAGTTCTCTCGGCTGGATGAAATTCGCATTGGCATTGGCTCTGGTGCGAGAGCGCCGGGATTGGCGACCGTAAACGGCGTCTTCGGATATTGCGGCAAACCAATCCAGCGTTTGGAGAATGGGCAGTGGACGGAAACCCATGGCTGGCTTGACCTGAAACGGTACCGTTTTGCTGACCCTGTGGGAATGCGCCTGCTCGGCAGTTGCGACGTTCCTGATCTGGAATTGTTTCCGAAGCGATATCCTTCTGTTCGCACTGTCACTTTTCATGCCGGCTTCGCCAGCAGCTTGGGGCATCTGTTTGTGTGGATGCTCTCTGGATTGGTAAGGCTCGGCGTTCTGAACAGTCTTACGCCTTGGGCACGCCCGCTTCAGAGGTTGAGCCAATGGATGGAACCGCTTGTCAGTGACAAGGGAGCAATGTTCGTGGAGCTTGAAGGACTCGGCCTTGATGGCCAGATGCTTATGAAACGCTGGAATCTTGTGGCCTCGCAGAACCACGGCCCATTCATACCCTGTGGCGCATCGATTGCTCTCGCAAAGAAACTAGCCGCTGGAAGTCAGCTACCTCATGGTGCGATGCCTTGCATGGGACTTTTGAGTGTGGAGGAATACCTCGAGCCCTTGCGCTCATTGGACGTGCGGGAGATTCCAGCATGAGCCTTTACTTGTGGATCAAGGCGCTACACATCCTGAGCGCCGCGGTGTTATTTGGTACCGGCATCGGAATCGCGTTCTTCAAGTGGATCGTAGATCGCACAGGCAATGTAACGACGATTCGCGTCATGGCGGAGAAAGTGGTCTTGGCCGACTGGATCTTCACGGCCGTTGCCGTGGTCATCCAGCCGATCACTGGCATCGCGCTCGCGCAGGTGGCTGGATATCCACTATTTCAAGGATGGGTCGCGTATTCGTTGTTGCTTTATGTATTGATTGGGCTCTGCTGGCTCCCTGTTGTCTATCTCCAGATCAAGATGCGCGACCTGGCGCAAGCCGCCGATCGCAATGGGGCTGCCCTACCCCCGCAGTATTGGCAATACAGCCGCATCTGGTTTTGGCTCGGCGTACCAGGATTCAGCTTGGTTCTATTAGTTTTCTGGGTCATGGTTTTCAAACCAAACTGACACTCTGCGCCTTGAATGGCCGCATTAATTCGCAACCCAACAAACGCCGCTGCCGTATCAGGCCGACAGGACAAGCACCTGTCCCAGTCAGTAGCATAATTGCAGTAGGTATACCGAGAGATTCCCTTGAGTGCTCCGCTGTCCGGTTCCAAGGCCATTCGGCAAGGAACAGAATTGCCGCCAGGTGTCACTGCCACCGACAGGGTGGTGTTGTTTGATGGCGTCTGTAAGCTTTGCGGCGCGTGGGCCCGCTTTTTGATCCGTTTCGACAGGCACAGGGTATTCAAGCTCGCCTCAGTACAGTCGATTGAAGGCCAGGCAATACTGAAGTGGTACGGCTTGCCTACGACCTATTACGAAACAATGCTGCTGGTCGAAGGGCCTTATATTTTTACTAAATCGACCGCCTACGTAAGAGTCGTGATGCGGCTACCGTGGCCTTGGAAGCTGGGCGCGGTTTTCTGGATTATTCCGGCGCCAATTCGCAACTGGCTGTATGACCGTGTCGCACTGAATCGCTACGCCATCTTCGGTAAATATGACGTTTGCCTATTGCCCGCAGCAGATCACGAAAGTCGCTTTCTGAATGCACATCAAGCCTGACTGGTCGCCTGCTGCTATTTGTCGCGGTGCGATTGCGTTCGTCTGGTTTTATCACGGGCTGGTACCGAAGTTGCTGGGTCCACACCCAGACGAACTGGCCATGATCATGGCCATGGGCTTATCTCCGAGCGTCGCGACTTATATCTCCTACATGGCTGGAGTCGGGGAAATTGGTTTCGCTGCTTGCGTCCTTTATTTCCGACAAAGCGAGTGGCCGCTTTGGTTCACCATCGTCTCGATGATTCTGCTGCTCGCCTTCGTCGCAGTCGTAGCACCCGCCACACTGATGGCTGCGTTCAATCCGGTGTCACTTAACTTCGCCGTGATTGCACTGGCTTTGGTGGCCTTGAAGTTGCAGCGAAACCACAATCAACCTGGATGACAGCTTTCGGCAAGGTTCAAGGGTTCGAGATTCAACTTTTTCTTTTTGGCGGGCCAGAAATGGATCTTTTTTCTCTTGTGCAAATGATTGATCAAACGCAGGTGCGTCGGTGAAACATACTGGCGTGGCGCGATCCAATCCGAGTTGATCGCTTTTTCATTCCATATCCCGCCAAGCTCCTGAACCGCTCCCCAGTGGTCGAAATCCCAGTGAGACAGTACAACGGGGGGCCGCTCTGTAAAACAGAAGCCTGGCCAAGGGTGTGGCGCGGTGTGCTTATTGAAGGACAGTGGTCGACCGTAATCGAAGTAAACGATTGGAGCATTGCGTGAGTCGCAAGCTGCATTGCAATTTCCTTGGCCCACGTCGTAAACAGCAACGTGCGTGGGATGTGGATGGGTACCCTTTTGTATCGCCTTGCTGATTTCGTTTTCCAATGCGTCAGGCACACCTCGGGCTACGGCGAGTTGCTCTAGTACACTTTGGATGGCTGGCGGAACTTCCTCTGCTTTCTGAATGCTTCGCCGCAGGCTCTCCTGACTATTCATATCGGGATACACCTGAACATCGCTTTCGCGATTCTCGCCTTGTCCAAAGCTGAGTACCCACCATTTCCGGCTGTCTTCGAACGGTATATCCAACCGCTCTCGTAGAGCATGCCATTGGCCGGCAACCATAGCGGTTTCCAACTCAAACTCGCCCCATCCGAATGTACCGCCACTAGTGTTGAGGTACGTCTGCACAGGTTGGAGCAACGACCTTGCCGTCATTCCATCAAACAATAGCGAAGGCGATTTGTCCTCGCCCTCTGAGTTCTCCCTGGCGTGTTCGACGAGCGCGATGAGAGTTTGATCAAGGGGGTATGCAGCATAATTATTAAGCCAATGCAAAATATCTCGGTTCACAAACCCACCTCCTCACAAATCGTCTGCACTATCACCGGACGCGCGTGTGGCTTGTTTGATGATTGCATTCCTACCGAACGTACTCCAACGGCAGAGGGAGCCGCAGACGCCGTGTAGCACCTACGCCGGGCTAGTTCTTCGACTTTTGTAGGCGCTCGCGCAAAGCTGCAGAAGCTTTGAACTTGATCGCCTTGCGTGCCGAAATCTTGATCGACAGACCCGTCTTTGGGTGACGGCCCTTACGTGCTTTGCGTTCGACGACGCTGAATGTTCCGAATCCCGGAATTCGCAACTTTTGACCCTTTGCCAGCCGGCTCGAAATGTAGTGGAAGACATAGTCAACGTTTTTCTTGACCAGCGCTTTGGTGGCTTTCGTCTTGCCCGCAACGAATGCGGTGATTTTATTCTTTGCCATGGATTACTCCTTATTTAGCCTGGTACAGGGGTAACCGGGTTATTGATTTTCGGTGTTCAGAGAAACGAATAGACGTTGATTTCGTCAACGTCGCTCACCCATCATTTACCTTAGGCCTTGTCGATTCAAGTCGCCCTGGTCCACCTTCGATATGTCGAATTGCTGCCCTACCCTCCGGCTTTTACTTTCCGAAAAATAACTGCCGCTCGAAAAATCTGTTGTAGTTGACTCGCTGTTGTAGTTGACTCGTTAGAGCGTTTGAACTGCGTTCATGTGCATTCGATACGAACTCACTTTGCACGCTGTATTTCCTCTACAAAACGTCGGGAGGTCCAGACGATGGACAGGCCAAATACCAAATGCACGATAAGGCTTGGATAAACGGCGTGGATTCCGAGTTGCCAGGGCGTCAATTCATCGAAGCACCAAGGCAGAAACAGCGAGTTGATCGCCACGTAATACGCCACGCCGTACAGCGTGCCAATTATCCAGATCGACAAGCGCTGCCCGAAATGGATCAGCAGCAGGAGCAGTGGCGCCGTGGACAGCCAGCCAATAATGAAATGCTCGGACAGCACCAGCGTCCGGAACAGCGCCAAGGGCAGCTCACCAAACATGACTTCGATCAGTTTCTTGCCGTAATGGCCAATGCGTAAATCAAGCATCCGGAACAACAGACCGAACGGCATCATGATCAACGAGGCAATGGTGCCTGACCGGATGGACTCCCAAGCCAGGCCTCCAAGGAAATTCGACTTCGGGAGTTTCCCTGCGGAATCGTCAGTCGTGCTCATATCGCTGGACGTAGGGATCACGTTACTCCGTGATGGGATAGCCGGCTTTCTTAAGATCGTCGAATCCGCCGATCATGGCGGTGACATGGGTGTAGCCCAGTTGGCGTAAAGTTTTTGCAGCGGACAACGCCCTGCCGCCGACCGCGCAATAGGTCACGATCGGAGAGTCCTTGTTGAGTATCTTTTTTCCGGCCTGAGCCTCGACCTCGCGCACGGGCAAAAAAAGCGCGCCTTTGGCGTGTCCTGCGTTCCATTCCTCAAGACTGCGCACGTCTACAAGTATGGCGCCGCCTTCAGCAAGCGCCATCACAGTGCCGGCATCTGGCCGCTCATCGCGGGTGATTGCCGCTTCGATGCGCTTTGACGCGGCTTTTGGGATCGTGCCCTCAGCGGCATTGGCAAATTGCCCCGCCGCAGCAATGAACAAAATCAACAACGCAAGAAATTCTTTTTTCATCTTGACCCCTCAGATCTACCGTGCCGGTTCGGGTTGCCCACAAGCGAGATTGGCGGGAACGGCCACGTCCATCAGCTTGGGATCGGAGAGCTTCAAGTTGTTCATGATTTCAATGTAGTCTCGCTTTGATTTCCCGGAGAGACGCGGGTTATGCCGTTTCTCTTCGCCAATCGAGGAAACCGTCCAGCCTTTGTAGTCGTGTGCCGGATAGATCAGAGTTTCGTCGGGCAGCTTGAACAGGATATTGACGATGGAATCCCAGGACCGGGCGGCGTCGCCATTCTGAAAATCCGTGCGGCCCGTGCCTCGTATCAACAGCACGTCTCCGGTCATCACGGCTTTTGGCTTGTCCGGATCGAGAGCGAAACTGAATGATTCATCCGTGTGTCCGGGCGTGTAGAGCGCTCGCAGCCGAATGCCGTCAATGTCCAGCACGTCGCCGTCCTTGACGTGTTGCGACACGCATGCCGCGTTGGTGAACTCGCCCATCAAGGTGATGCAGCCGGTGGCGTCCCTCAGATCACCGAGTCCGGTGATGTGGTCGGCGTGAGTGTGGGTGTCAATGGCACGCACCAGCTTCAGATCCAGCTGATCGATGGCGGTGAGGTATTGCCCGACGTGCTCTTTCACTGGATCGAGAATGACGGCTTCGCGTCCGATACCCGATGCGATCAAGTAGGTATAGGTGCTGGAGTCGCGTTCAAAAAACTGACGAAATATCACAGGTTCCTCCTCAAATAAAAGTGCGTGTCGCCAGCACGCCAGCAGTAACCAGCATCAGGGCAGCAAATCCTTGCTGAAGCACCGGCCCCACGATGCGCGGCGCCAACTTGCGCCCGGCCAGCATCCCCGCAAGGGACCCCAACACGAAAGGAAGAGCCACCCTCCAAGGCAAAGGGTGACCCATGGCGAGCCCAGCGATGACCGTCCCTGCGCTGGTCAATGCGATGGCCATCAGAGACGTGGCGACAGCTGAGTGCACGGACAAGGCGGTTGCGGATCGAAGCGCGGGGACGATCACGAATCCGCCGCCGACACCGAGCAGGCCTGAGAGAAATCCAGTAACCACGCCGATCGCTGAAATCAGCATTGCGCAAGGACGAGTCCATATCAGACGCCCCGTTGCAGGATTCAGCCGGCAGATCGGCCCACCTCCAGGACCGCCATCCCCCGTCACAGTCGCTCGTACGACGCGTGTCTCCTCTGGACGTTGGCGCGCCTGAAAAATCATCCTGAGCGCAACAACCAACAGAACGCCCGCAAAGAGCAACGTCAGTAAACCCCTTGGGATCGCGCTCGCAGCCATCAGGCCCAGTGGCGCGGTTAGAAACCCCGCTGCTGCCATCAAAATTGCTGCGCGGTATCGGACATAGGTGACATCCCAGGCGACTACGGTGCCAAAACTTGCCGCAGCACAAACTGCAATCAACGCAACTGGTGCGGCCTGTGTCAGCGTCCAGCCCAAGCCCAGCATCAGGAGCGGAACAGCGAATACGGAACCTCCAGCGCCGGTGAGGCCCAACACCAGGCCGACGATGATTCCGAGAATAATGCTCATCTCAGCCGTATCGCGCGAGCAGGGCAGTGACCTTGTCCAGGCGGGCTTCAGTCTTGGGATGATTCAGGCCAAGCTCTGCCAGTTCGCGTTTAGTGACGCAGGACATCAGATCGAAAAAGGCCCGGTCCATGGCCTTGCGTGCCGCGGCGAACTGCTGCACCACGTGCTCGCACTCGTCCTCTTTCTCAATCATCGCCATGACGCCGCGGATTTGCCCTTCAACCCGGCGAAGGCGGTCCAGCATCTTTTTCTTGTCCTGCTGCCAGTCTGACATCGTCGAGCCTCGGTAATGTACTATACGGGGTATAGTATATGACCTTCCAGGAGAACTCAATGATTCCGGCACTTGCAGGCGGGGCCCTGATTGGCCTGTCCGCGTTGCTTCTTTACGCTGCGCTCGGCCGCATCGCCGGCATCAGCGGAATCGCGTTCGGGGCGCTGGACGCGGGCAGTCGTGCCTGGAGGCTGCCCTTTCTGGCCGGACTGATGGGCGGCGGCTGGGTCGCCGTGTTGCTGGGAGCACCCCTTCCGTTTGCAGCGCTTCCGAACGCGCTATCCGGGTTGGCCGTGCTGACGGTTGCCGGAATGCTTGTGGGTATCGGCACGCGGCTGGGCAGTGGCTGCACCAGCGGTCATGGCATCTGCGGTTTGTCGCGCCTGTCACCTCGATCCCTGGCTGCCGTGGCGGTGTTCATGTCGGTGGGCATTGTTACCGCGACATTTCTTCGTCGAGTCCTGATCTGAGATTTCCATGAAAACTGTGATCATCGCGTTGCTCTGCGGGCTGCTCTTCGGAGCCGGGCTTACTTACTCGGGGATGGCATCGCCGGCCAAGGTCCTGGGATTTCTCACGTTGGGACCGGGCTGGGATCCGTCTTTGATATTTGTGATGGGCGGGGCCCTGGCTATCTCCCTTCCGGGGTTCTGGTGGTTGCGACGCAAGCAGCGTCCCTGGTTGGCGGAATCCTTCAGCTCACCTGCCAGCAATCATGTCGATGGCCGCTTGCTGGCCGGTGCTGCCGTATTCGGCTTGGGCTGGGGCTTGGCCGGGTTTTGTCCTGGCCCGGCCCTCGTTAGTATTGGTTTTTTCCAAGGGGCGGCGCTGCTATTTGTACCCGCAATGTTTGCAGGTGCTGTGGTCGCAGGGTTTCTGAGGAAGCGTTAGTTATGTCAAGACGCACCCAAGTTTGACCCCTTATCCGCGTTCAATTTTGACTCCCTAAGAAGTGCCAACACATGCTCACCGCCTAGAGGCTATCGCACTGCAAAAAGTCGACTGGGGGACGGGTCAGTTTTGTGTATGGTGTTCCCCCGAAATGGGTCAATATTGGACGCAGAGTGACACAACTCCGCCCGCCCACCGCAGATTCACTGCCTTTTCATGGCCAAGCTGTTGCGGCCCCATTGCGATCAATCAGCATGATCTGGCTGTTAGTAATTTTGGGCTTGCCCTCACGATCAGGTTTGACGGTATCCAGCTGCTGAACACCAATCGCCTGCGGATGTTCGCGTGACAAACGACGCAGCATCTCAGCCGATATGTGGCCCTCCAGAAAATAGCCAATGTACGACGCGGGATGGCAGCCACGCATGGATTCCGGCACCTGCCATTGCCGCCGTTTTGAACTCAGGTCATCCAGCTCGAAATCCCGCACCACGAATCCCTCGGCTCGTAGAGACTGCATCCAGCCCCTGGCGCAGGTGCATCCATGCTTCCAGACGACCTCTACCAATCGCTCTTGAGGCACGGGGAACAGGCTTGACCAGGTCGCGGCCAGCGCCGCCGCGACACCCAATGGCAGGGCCACCAGCAGAGCTATTTTCAATTCTTTCGGCACGGCCTGCGGAGCCGGTCGGGGCTTTTGCGGTGGGCGGGCGGGTTTTTTCTTACTGAGCATCAACGTTAACCCACTCACCGGCGCGCCGGTTGGCGCCGGTCCGCATCGCGGTTTTCAAGACTGTGAAGTGCGGCATCGCGATCATGCGCCAGGCGGTACAGCGATTGCGCGACTGTTACTGGCTGGGAGAGCTGCATTCGGTTGGGTCAGTTCGTAGAGCGGCGATGCCGAATCGAACAATCGAACTTATTCAGGTAGACCAAGTCACCAATCTTGAATGTGGCATCCGGGACGACAACCGTTAGCCTGCGCGGCATCTGCATCTGACGATAAGCAACTCCGGCGACATTACTGTCAGCAGCCGGACGCGATACGCCGGCGTTGTTACAGATTGGAGGCCATCGTCCGGGCAGGCTTTCGCTGGTGCCAAGTACTTGGATTCGACCTTCGCGCCAGCCCAAGTCATAGTCGTATTTGCCTTCGTAAATTGTCGCGCATCCCGCGAGCAAGATCGCAAGGCAACCGCACAATCTCCGATAAAGTTTCATCTTAGTTACCATCAAGTGCACACTCGGCTGGAGCATTTGCCAATCGTCCGTTCAGTCAGCGCTGATGCGCCCGGCGCGCGCGCCATTGGCCACCGCCAGCAGTTCAGCGGCCTCGTGCACCATGACCGCAACGGCAACGCCGATGACACCGAAGACTGCGAGTGGAATCATTGCGACCAGCACGGCGATGGAAAAGACGATGTTCTGCTGGCTCACCTGCCGCGCTTTCTTGCCGCGCGCCAGCGCCTCCGCCACCTTCATCAGATCGTCTTTCATCAGCGCCACATCAGCCGCTTCGAGCGCGGCGTCGGTGCCAGCCGCACCCATCGCAGCGCCGCAGGTCGCCGATGCCAGAGCGGGCGCGTCATTGACGCCGTCGCCGACCATCAGCGCCGGCCCGTATTGCGTGTGCAGCAGCTTGACTGCTGCGACCTTGTCGTCGGGCTTCAGTTCGGCGCGCACATCGTCAATGCCCAAGCTGCGCGCAATCGCCTCACCGGTGCGCCGGTTGTCGCCGGTCAGCATCGCGGTTTTCACTCCGAGACTATGCAGCTTCGCAATCGCGGCCTTGGCTTCTGGACGCGGCTGATCCTGTATCGCGATGAGTCCCCGCAGTTCGTTACCCAGCGCGAGGAGGACCACTGTCTTGCCATGAGATTGCAGCTCGGCGATGCGCGCCTCGTGGGTGGCCATGGCGCTGCCACGCTCGGCAAACAATTTCGGACTGCCGACCGTCCACTGCACACCCTCGATGACTGCCTGCGCGCCCGCACCCGTCAGCGAGCGGAAGTCTTGCGCGCTTGCCGGAGCGATGCCGCGCTCTTTCGCTGCATCTACGATGGCGCGGGCCAGCGGGTGCTGCGAGTTGTGCTCCAAGCCCGCTGCCGCGGCCAGCAGCGCACGCTCCTCGATGCCGAGCGGGATGACTTCAGTCACCACGGGTTTGCCGGCCGTCAGGGTTCCGGTCTTGTCGAAGGCGACGACCTTGATGATGCCGAGATGCTCCAGATGCGCACCGCCCTTGATCAGGATCCCGCGCCGGCCGGCCGCGCCGATGCCGGCCGCCATCGCCATCGGCAGCGACATGATCAGCGCGCAGGGGGCTGCGGCCACCAGCAGCACGACCGCCCGCCGGGCCCAGAATTCCAGCGGCAGACCCATCAGCCACGGCACGCAGATCATCAGCACGGCGGCAATCAACACGGCGGGCGTGTAGCGTTTGCCGAAGCGCTCGATCCATTTCTGCGCGCGGCCTTTCTCCTCCTGCGCCGTCTCGACCATGTGGATAATCCGCGAAAGTGTGTTGTCGGCAAACGCTTTCGTCACCTCGATGGTCAAGGCGCCTTCGCCGTTGATGCTTGCCGCGAACACCGCATCGCCGGGATTCTTGTCCACCGGCACCGATTCGCCGGTGACCGGCGATTCATTGAGGCTGGACTGTCCCTGCACGATCTTGCCGTCAGTGGGGAGCGATTCGCCGGGCCGCACCACGAAGCGGTCGCCGGGTTTGAGTGACGCCGCAGGCACCATCTTTTCCTCACCACTGGCCGAGAGCACGCGCGCTTCCTTCGGCGCCAGATCGAGCAGCGCGCGGATTGCCGTGCGAGTGCGGGCGTAGGTGAACTCTTCGAGCCCTTCGGCAGCGCCGTAGAGCACCACCAGCGCCGCCGCTTCGTCCCACATGCCGAGGATCGCCGCGCCGCCGGTGGCCGCGATCATCAAGACCTCGATGCCGACTTCGCCGTGCTTGAACAATTCCTCGGCGCCTTCGCGCATCCAGTGCGCGCCGCCGACCGGAATCGCGACGATGTAAGCCCACATCGCTACGGTTTCCGGGAGCACACCGAGAATTTCCAGCAGGAACGCAGTGCCTGCCAGCACACCCGCCACAAGCGCGTTGCGCAGCGGCGGAAATTTCCACCAGGGGCCGGAGAATCCGGCGGCTTTTTCGCTCAGTTCACCGTGTCCCATAGGGTGCCTCCGTATGGCGTTTCCATAGTGCAAAAGTCAAGCGCGAACCTGCGCGGCAGAATTCATGCGGCACAGCGTTGCGATCCCCAGAATTCATAAAAGGTAGTGGAACATGCGGCCTTCCGAGGGGTCTCATTGGCGTGCAACCGGAGGTGCGAGTGCCATGACCCATCGAATGCTGCTTCCACTGGTTTTCGTCGCTCTGCTGACCACGGGCTGTGTGTCGTTGCCTGGTGCGCGCGATTCATTCGCGCGTCCCTATGCGGACAACCGCAACTACGGTTATGGGGGTGCGGGAGTCAACCGGCCCTACTATGGGTCGTCGCCCTACTACGTGCCCTATGGTTCGTCTTATGTACCCCATGGTTCCTCCTCCGTGCCGCACGGTTCCTCGCACAGCAATCAAGGATTCAGGAGCCATCACAGGCGGCGCCATCACTGAAGCTCAGCGAAATTTGCATATAGCGCGTTGCGCAGCGGCGGAAACTTCCACCAGGGGCCGGAGAATCCGGCAGCTATTTCGCTTAACTCGCTATGCCCCATATCCGTTACTCCAGTCGCTTCAAGTGCGTCAACAGATGAAGACAGTGCTCACGCCGGTGCCGTGGCGTTTGGACGCCATGCGTAAATGCCCAAAGCCAGCGCGATCCCGACATTTATGAATGTCGCAACCGCGCTGAGCGTTGGCGTCACCGTGACCCGAACATCGTCGGAGTCATGCCTGAGAACCAGAAGTAGGCATCAGCGATGGCGTGGAAAGCCTCTGCCCCAGCGAAAAACTTGGCTACTTCCTTCTTGAGATTTTTCATAGTTGTATCTCCTTTCATAATCGGACCTGGGTCATTCGCGATGCTCGGCATGGTCGTCGCCGTCGTGAGCGGCTTCGGCGTGAAAGCCCTTCGGTTCGATCTGCAAGGTCGTGCCGGTGATCTTGTAGCGCTCGTGCAGTAATTCGCTGGTGGCTTGCAAGACGGTCTGCTCGTCGCTGACCTCGGCCGCCAATACCAGATGCGCGGTCAGCACGTTGCGGCCGCTGGTGAGCGCCCACAAGTGCAGATCGTGAATCTCGGCGACGCCGGGCACGGCGCGCATGTCGGCTTCGATCTTGGCCAGATCAAACCCATAGGGCACGCCTTGCAGCAGGATGTGCAGACTCTCGCTGAGCAGTTTCCAGGTGCGCGGGATCACCCAGAAGCCGATGCCGACCGCGACCGCCGAATCCACCCACTGCCAGGCGGTCAGTCGAATGACAATCGCCCCGGCAATCACCCCGATTGAGCCGATCATGTCGGCCCAGACTTCCAGATAAGCGCTCTTGACGTTGAGGCTTTCGGTGCTGGACGCTTTCAGCAGACGCATCGCGATGAGATTGATGATCAGCCCCAGCGTTGCCACCACCAGCATGGTGCCGGAGCCAACGGCTTCCGGGTTGCGAAACCGCTGCACCGCTTCAAACAGAATGTAGAACGCCACCAGAAACAGCACGACCGCGTTGAAGGCCGCCGCCAGAATTTCGAAACGGTAGTAGCCGAAGCTGCGCTTGGCGTCGGGCGCGCGCCGGGCAAAGCGCACGGCCGCCAGTGAAATGCCGAGCGCTGCCACGTCGGTGAGCATGTGCGCGGCGTCGGAGAGTAGCGCCAGGCTGCCGCTGAGAAAACCCGCCACCGCTTCAACCAGCATGAAGCTGCCGGTAAGCGCCAGCGCAATCCAGAGCTTGTTTTCGGGGACGCTCGCTCCGTGGGAATGATCGTGGGCCATGTCGTTCGCCCCTGCTCAGGTTTCAAGCAGCCAGATGGCGATACCGAGCACAAAGAGAAGCCCGCCGACCACGCCGTTTTCATAGCGCTCCAAGCGCTCCAGCTTCAGATGTTCGAGGCCGCGCAGCGTCAGCCAGGTGAACAGCAGCATCCCGGCCAGTGTGGCGGCGGCGAGCAAAAGCGACAGCAGCAGGAAGCCTGCCCAGCCGTAGGGAACGCCGGCGACAAACATCGGCAGAAATCCCTCGCAGGGCGAGAACGTCAGCGCCGCCAGCAGGCCCAGCACAACCGCACGGTCGCTGCGCGCCGCTTGCTTTCGCGGAGACGTGGGGTGCGGATGTGGATGGGCGTGGCCATGCGCGCCGTGATCGTGATGCCCATGTCCGGAATCGTGATCGTGCGCATCGTCAGGCGTGACATGGCTGTGGCCATGGCCTTGCCCGCGCCACTGCCGCCACAGATACCAGGCGCCGAAGGCCACCAGTACACCGCCGGCGAGCCACGGAAAGACTCCTTCGGTCCAACGATCCACGGTGAAGCCAAGCCATGCGACGACGGCGCCCAGCGCAACCGTGAACAGTACATGGCCACCACCGGCCAGTGTGGTGATCACGAGCGTCTTCGTGTGACTCCATTTCTGCGCGCGGCCCGCCAGCACGAAGGGCAGCCAGTGCGTCGGCAACGCGGCATGCAGAAACGCCACGCTGAATCCGGTGATGACCAGCGGACCCAGCAGCGCGAGGTTCATCGGTCAGGGCCTCCGATGGACAGCATCTGCTCCACCGGGCTGACATAAACATAGCCGGAGATGTGCGGCCCGATGGCGGCGACGGAGCGGATGATGGTGGTCACCGCGTCCACTTCGCTGTCTTCGCAGACCAGCGACAGGCGTACTTCCGAGATGACCAGGCCGGCGCCTTCCCGCGAATAATCGCGTTCGGTTTCAATCACCGGCTTCAGCATGCCTTTAACATCCTGCAAGGTGAGATTGCGAAAGCCGGCTTGCGCCAGTGCCTGCACCACGTCCGCCGTGCGGATGTGGTGGATGAATGCCTTGACCAGTTTCATGAGGTGGACTCCTGTAGTTTTGTCGCCGTTGCGACAGTCACTCGCTCCGGCCGCCAGGCCATGCGATAAAGAGCTGGCAGCACCAGCAAGCTCAGCAGCGTGGCGCTGATGATGCCGCCGATCACCACCGTCGCCAGCGGTCGCTGCACTTCCGCGCCTGTGCCGGTGTTGAGCGCCATCGGCAGAAATCCGAGCGAAGCCACCAGCCCGACCATCAGGATCGGTCGCAGGCGCAGCACGGAGCCTTCGAAGATCGCCTGTTCAATCGTCTTGCCTTCGTCCAACAGCTGGCGAAAGGCGGAGACCATGACCACGCCGGTCAGCACGGCGACACCGGACAGGGTGATGAAGCCAACACCGGCCGAGATCGACAGCGGAATGTCGCGCAGCCAAAGTGCGGCGATGCCGCCGGTCAGCGCCAGTGGCACGCCGCTGAACACCAGCAATGCGTCCTTGGCCGAGCCGAAGGTCATCATCAGCAGGCCGAAGATCAGCAGCAGGGTCAGCGGCGTCAGCAGCTGCAAGCGGCTCGCCGCCGATTGCAGCTGCTGGAAAGTGCCGCCGTATTCCAGGAAGTAACCGGGCGGCAACTTCACTTTCTCCTCCACGGCGCGCTGCACCTCCGTCACCATCGAACCGAGATCGCGGCCGCGCGCGTTGGCGGTGACGACAATGCGGCGCTTACCGTTCTCGCGGCTGATCTGGTTGGGGCCGGGGGCGATGGACAGCGTGACAACTTCGGATAGCGGCACATAACCGGCCTTGTCCGGCAGCTGAACCGGTATACGCTCGATGGCAGCGAGATTGCCGCGCAGATTCTCCGGCAGGCGCACCACCAGATCAAAGCGGCGGTCACCCTCGAAAATCTGGCCGGTGACACGGCCGCCGAGTGCGATCTCAACGACCTCCTGCACATCGGCGATGTTAAGACCGTAGCGTGCGATGGATTCGCGCTTGGGCATGATGGAGAGCATCGGCAGGCCGGTGATGGGTTCGGTCTTCGCGTCCGCTACGCCGGGGATCGGCGTCATCACCTCCTCGATCTCATTGCCAATACGCAGCAAGACATCGAGATCGTCACCGTAGACTTTCACCGCCAGGTCGGAGCGCACGCCGGAGATCAATTCGTTGAAACGCATCTGGATCGGCTGAGTGAACTCATAGTTGTTGCCGGGAATGCTCTCAGCTGCTTCCTCCATCTCAGCCACCAGTTCGGTCTTGGTCTTGTCCGGATTGGGCCACTGATCCTGCGGTTTGAGCATGACGAAGGTGTCGGCCACCGAGGGCGGCATCGGGTCGGTTGCAACCTCGGCCGTGCCCAGCTTGCCAAATACGCGCTCGACCTCCGGGAACTGTTTGATGCGCGTTTCCAGTTGCGATTGCATGCGCACCGCTTGATCCAGCCCGGTACCAGGGATGCGCAAGGCATGCAGCGCGATATCGCCCTCATTGAGGCTGGGAATGAACTCGGTGCCCATGCGCGTAGCCAGAAACCCCGCAATGACGACCAGCGCCGCTGCGCCGCCGATCACCGGCCAGCGATTGCTCAGAGCACCGCGCAGCAGCGGCTCGTAAACACGACGCACCGCTTTGACGATCAGATTCTCCTTCTCGCTGATCTTGCCGGTGAGAGTCAGCGCAATTGCGGCCGGAATGAAGGTCAGCGACAGCACCAGCGCGGCGAGCAATGCGGTGACGACCGCGAACGCCATCGGGTGGAACATTTTTCCTTCGACGCCGGTCAGCGCAAAGATCGGGATGTTGACCAGCACCACCACGACTACGCTCACCAGGCTGGGCTTGAACACCTCGCGCGTGGCGCTGAACACGGTGTGGAAGCGTTCCTCCAGGTTCAGCAGACGGCCGAAGTGATGCTGGCGTTCACCGAGCCGCAGCAGGCAGTTCTCGACGATGATCACGGCGCCGTCCACGATCAGGCCAAAGTCCAGCGCGCCGAGCGACATCAGATTCGCGCTGACTTTTTGCTCGACCATGCCGGTGATCAACATCAGCATGGACAGCGGAATCACCAGTGCCGTCACCAGCGCCGCACGCAGATTTCCGAGCAGCGCGAACAGCACCACCACGACCAGCAGCGCACCCTCGGCGAGGTTCTTCTGCACCGTGGCGATGGTTTTGTTGACCAGAATGGTGCGGTTGTACACCGCCGTGGTTTCGACGCCCGGCGGCAGCGACTTGTTGATCTCTTCCAGCTTCTTGGCGACGCGCAGGCTGACCGTGCGGCTGTTTTCGCCGATCAGCATCATCGCGGTACCGAGCACGATCTCCTGGCCGTTCTGGGTCGAGGCGCCGGTACGAAGCTCCTTGCCCAGAATCACTTCGGCGACATCGCTGATGCGCACTGGTACGCCGTTGCGGCGTGCGATGACTACGTTGGAAATATCCGGCATCTCGCGCAACTGGCCGGGCATGCGGATCAGGTATTGCTCGCCGGCACGTTCGACATAGCCAGCGCCGACATTGGCGTTGTTGGCTTCAAGCGCCTGGGTGACATCATCCAGCGTCAGGCCGAAGGCCATCAGCTTGGCGGGGTCAGGAGTGACGTGGAATTGCTTGGCGTAGCCGCCGATGCTGTTGACCTCGGATAAACCCGGAACCTGGCGCAACTGCGGCCGGATGATCCAGTCCTGCATCGTGCGCAGCGCGGTGGCGTCGTAAGGCCGTCCGTCCGGCTGGAGCGCGCCGTCTTTGGCCGTGACCGTGTACATGAAGATTTCGCCGAGACCGGTGGCGATGGGGCCCATCGAAGGCTCGATGCCCGCCGGTAGCAGTGACTTGGCTTCCTGCAATCTCTGCGCGACCAGATTGCGCGCGAAATAGATGTCGGTGCCGTCCGCAAACACCACCGTGACTTGCGACAGGCCATAGCGTGACAGCGAACGGGTGTACTCCAGCTGTGGCAGTCCCGCCATCGCGGTCTCAACGGCAAACGTGATGCGTTGCTCGGCCTCCAGTGGCGAATAACCCGGCGCCTCGCTGCTGATCTGCACCTGCACGTTGGTGATGTCCGGCACGGCGTCTATCGGCAACCGCTGATAATTCCAGGCGCCCAGAGCGGCGACGCCGAGCACCAGCATCAGCACCAGCCAGCGGCGCTCGATGGAAAGTCGAATCAATGCGTCAATCATGGGGATGTCTCAGTGGTCGTGGCTGGCGCCGGACTTTTCGATGTCGGCCTTGATCAGAAAACTGTTGGCGGCGACATAGCGCGCGCCGGGTCTGAGGCCGGACTTCACCTCGACCCACTCGCCGTCGTTGCGGCCCAGCTCAAGCGGGCGCGCTTCAAATAAATCACCTGAATTTTCAAACGCCACTTGCCAGTCGCGGAAACGCTGAAGGGCATCGGCCTTGATCGCTACCGGCACCTCGTCACCGCCTATCAGCACTTCGGCGTTGACATTGATCCCTGGTGTCCAGCGGCGCTCACGGTTGTCGAGCCTTACGCGCACGCTCAATGACTGATTGGCGCTGGCGCCGACCGGACTCACGCGCACCACTTCACCCTCGGTGGGCTCGCCGCCGTCCACCGAGCGGATGCGCGCGCGCTGGCCGGGCCTGAGACGTGACAGGTCGCGCGGGAACACCGAGAGTTCCGCCACCACCTGCGACAGGTCGGTAACGGTGAACAAGGGCTCGTTGCCGGTCTGCTCACCGGGATTGGCGTTGCGCATCGTCACCACACCTGAAATCGGCGCGGTGAGGTCATAGGTCCGCAGGCTTTCGTCGGACTCGATCTGCGCCAGCACCGCACCCTTTTGCACAGTATCGCCCTGCGATTTGCCGACGCTGCGGATCGTGCCGGGATAACGCGCTCTAATCTCGCTGGTCTTCTCCGGGTTGGGCGTGATCACGCCATACAGCGGCAACACATCACGGATCGTGCGCGGGCCGGCGGTTTCGATGATCACACCCGCTTCCTTGGCGGTTTGCACGGGGATGGTGGTGCGGCCCTCGAAGCTGTCGTAGCTCCAGCGATGCGCGCCGCCGCTGCCGGCGACCTCAATCTTCACCACGAAGGAATGCGGCTCGTAAATCTCCGCGGTGCTGCGCAGGAAATCGTTATGTGGCACGAACTCGATGCGATCAGTGACGCCGCCGAGCCTTTCGAGCGCAACGCCGAGCTTGACGCTGTCCGGCGCCAGCGGATTGCCGTCCTGCGTGGCCCAGGCGCGGAACTCGGGCGGTACGCCTGTCTCGAAGATCGCCAGTTCCAGCGTGAAGCCGCCGTCTTTCAGCAGCCGCCCGCCGTGTGGGCCTTTCTCGGCCTCGCCGTCAGGGCCGGCCTTACCGTGGCCAGCCTCGCCTTTTATTGCCTCGGCTGCCTTTGGCGTTTCGGTTGCGGGTTCGGAACCGCCGCAGGCAGACAGGACGAAGACCAGCGCGGGAAGCAAGAGCATCAGTTTTAGATTCATAGGAATTCTCATCGGTGTTCGGTTCGTATTCACGGGGTGGAGCCGGTCAACGGCGCATTGGTCAGCCGCTCAATTTCGGCGCGCAGGGTGTGCGCCGCGCTGGCCGCTTCAATCAGCGATGACTGCACCGACAGGTATTCGCGCTGCGCGTCCACCAGCTCCAGGTAGCTGTAGCGGCCGCGCTCGAAGGCGTATTCGGTTTCCTTCAAGGCCTCGCTGATGCGCGGCATGGTTTCGCGATTCAACGTGTCGGCTTCCAGCACCGCCTGACTCAGTTCGCGATGCAGCTCAAATAGAGTCGCCTGAGCCTTGACCTCAGCGGCCCGACGGTTGGCATCCACCCGGCCGCGGTTGGCCTGAGCTTCGGCGACGTAGCTCGCCGCGCGTGGACCGGAGAACAGCGGCAGCGAGAACGAAGCGACAAAGGCCTGATCGTCGGTGGCCTCCAGACGCCGCACACCGGCGCTGACCTCCAGATCACCGCGCCGGCGCGTGGCGGCCAGCCGCAGCTCAGCGTCGCGCAGACGTGCTTCAGAGGCAAAGCGTGCGAAGTCCGGGTTGGCGGCAAGCCGTGCGGTGAGTTCGGCGAAATCACCGACCGCCGGCAATGCATAAAGGTCGGCCTGAATCGAGCCGAATGCCTGACCATTCATGACTGGCTGCGACTCACCCCAGATCGCAGCGAGTTGTTTGCGCGCGGATTCCAGCGTCGCCACTGCGCGACTCTCGTTGAGGCGGGCGCGATCCTGCGCGATGAGCGCGCGGTCCAGTTCCACGTGCGGCGATTTGGCCGCATTGACGCGAATCTCCGATCCCTTCACCGTTTTCTGCGCAAGCTCGCCGGCGGTGCGTGCCAGACGCAGTTGCTCCTGCCGGGTCGCCACGGTGATAAATCGGCGGGTCACGTCCGCGAGCACGTCGAGCTGCCGGGCCTGACGTTCGATATCGAGCGTACTCAAGCCCGCCTGCGCAGCGGCGATGCGCGCACCGCGCTTGCCGCCCAGCTCGATCACCTTGGATAACGCAAACGTGGCCTCGACACCGCTGAAGCCATTGAGATCACCGCTGCCAAGGAAGTTTTCGAGTTGCACGCCTGCTTCCAGCGCGGGCCGCAGCCCCGCCTGACGGATGCGCGCCGACTGCGCGCGCAATTCGAAAGCGAAACTCTGAAGTTCGGGATTGCCCTTCAACGCAGCGGCTATCGCCTGTTGCAGGGTCAGTGACGCAGCCGCAGGGCTCTCACCTGCTTGAACTGCCGACACCATCAACATCAGTGAAACAAATCCAACGCACATCGCGTGCGTGATCAAACGAATCATGGGGACTTCCTCTCGCGGCCCGGTGCACTTGCGTGCATTTCTCGGCCTGGGTGTAGCCGCCTCGGCAAACGTGCCGGGGCAGCGTCAGAACATCAGAGGAAAGTCAGTCTTGGCGGCCCGCGCAGTGGCGGGCGAAGAGAAAGTCGGAGAGGAACAAAAACCTGTGGCCGGTAATCTGGCGCCGCTGGATGCGGATGCCACCGGAGAGACCACAACAGCAGAGCCGCAAACAGCAGCACCGGCAGGTCGAGCCCCAGCTTGCCGGCCTTGGCAACTGCATCTGCAACCAGATTCAGGTCGTGATCATCGTGCGACGCCGTGACGTGAGCCTGGTCGTAATGACCCGCGTCGCCGAAATGCAGACTTGCGGGTGCTTCGCGGCCATCCAAACAGAAATGCAGATGCGCGCCGCTGACCCGCGCCGCCAACAGCACGACGCAGAGAGCAATCAATAGCCAAGGGCTGGAAGGGCGAAGCATCCGGGTTAGTCTAGCAAGGTCGGAGAAAGTTCCGAAACGCGCATGACAATCCCTCTAAAAAAGCGCCACCCGCTTGAGGGGTTTTCGAGTTGTTTTTCGCCGGGGTTACAAAAACAGTGGTACTAAAAGTGTACCGCCGGTTTTCCTCAAACCGGCTTTTCAAGTCTCAAATGGCCGCAAGCGGGTACGCCTTGTTGGGCATCAAATCAGCGATCTGAAATGGCGCATGCCCCCTTCTCGCATACTATCTGCGCCTCTTTTTTCAATTTCAGTTCCCACTCCGTAACTTTGCGGCGCATCTTTTCGCGACGTTCGGGTGATAGGCCGCGAATGTAATTTGCGTCGGCCTTAAACCACAGCCCCTGATAGCGCCCCATTTCCGCAATCGCTACCTCGTCACTCATGCCTTCAACCATCACCCGGTAGGCGGCAATCATGACCCCTGTTCGATTCTTTCCAGTTCGACAGTGAACATAGATAGGCTTCGGCTGCTGGTTAACAACCGCAAGAAAATGAGCCACGTGATCGTCTGTCACCGACGGCGCCAACAAGGGGAGCGGTTCCCAATCACGTATACGAAAGTAACCCGCTTCGTGGTGGGTGGCGGTTCCGGCGTTGGCCTGACGAAACGCGGGCAAATCATCAAGCAGCAGTTCAAGGTTTACCACTGTGCGAACACGCTGTTGCATGAGCCAGGTGGCACCTTCCTTGTCAGGACGCGCGCCGCGCCACAACACTGTTGGCGTTACCACGCAGAAATTATGGATGGTCGTGTCCGATGTGCTCGGGCATGCGCCAGGAACGCTCAGCATCGTTGTGCATGCGGAATTAAATATCAAAAGCGCGAACGAAAGCGTGAGCCTGCTTTTACGAGCGATGCAAGAATTGACCACGGGTGGCTACGCGCGTAGAGACGCTTGCCGGTAGAGGATCACCGTCAGTGCCAAAGCGCTGAAGAGGGCTCCGGCGATGAAGGTCTGCGCAGCGCCGAATCGATCCCATAGAAGTCCGGCCAGCACGCTTGCGGCCAACAGGGCGATACCGCTCATCAGATTAAAGAACCCGTAAGCGGTGCCGCGCAACTCCGCCGGTGCGCCATCGGCCACCATTCTCGCCAACAAGCCTTGGGTTATTCCCATGTGCAGTCCCCACAATGAGATGCCACACCATACCCAACTCCAGTGGCTGCTCGACGCCAGCGTGAGATCCGCGCCGATCAAAACGATGAGGCCCAGGACAAGCAGTTTCAGGTGACTCACACCGTCAGAGAGTTTGCCAAACGGATAGGCAGACAGCGCGTAGACCACATTCATACCCACCAGCACCAGCGGGGTATAAGCGACAGGCAGCCCGCCTTGCACGGCCCGAAGTATCAGAAAGGCCTCCGAGAATCGGGCCAGCGTAAACACCGCGCCGATCGCCACCACCCACCAATACGCAGAGGGCAAGCGGCGCAAGTTCGCGCGCGAGATGGGATTGACGCGGCGATCACTGCGCGCCCTTTCCGGTTCCTGCACGCCGAACAACAACAGAGCCACAGCAAGCACGCCGGGAATGATCGCGAGCCAGAACACCGCGCGAAAATCATTCGCCCATAACAACATCAGCCCGATGCCGAGCAAGGGCCCAAGGAACGCGCCGATGGTGTCGAGTGATTGCCGCAAACCGAAAGCGGCCCCGCGCATTTCGGCCGGTGCGATGTCGGCCACCAGCGCATCGCGTGGCGCGCCCCGGATTCCCTTGCCGACGCGATCCGTCAAGCGAGCAACCAGAACGAAACCGACGCTCGGCGCCAATGCGAACAGCGGTTTTGAAACCGCTCCGAGGCCATAACCGAGGACGGCGAGCGGCTTGCGCTTGCGCCAGTAATCCGACAGCGCACCGGAAAACACCTTGACGATGAGCGCCGTTGCTTCACCCGCGCCTTCGATCAGGCCGACCATGAATGCGCTCGCACCCAAAGTGCCAACCAGGAACACCGGCAACAGGCCGTGGATCATTTCGGACGAAATATCCATCAGCAGGCTGACGAAGCCCAGCGCCCAGATGGCGCGAGGAATTCGACTGAGGATGGTCGGGGTAGCGCTCACTGAATTCCCTTTTCAGAGAAGAGCATGCGGGTCAGTGTAACAATGGGGAATTACGCCTCGGATGGCATTCCGCCTGGAACGAGTGACCACTGCGCCGCGCGCAATGCGTACAACCGCTGTCTAACGCGTCCTCAATCAGGCATTTGTGCAGTTCGACAACGATGCGAATGCCGCCGCGCCGATGGTCTGGACTGAGCGCCAGCGTGACCGTGCTGGAGAATGAAGCGATGAAGGGCTGCAACAGGGTGCCGCGCTATTTCAATGCCCTGATCCTTTTGCCGCGCGCTGAGGAAAAATCAGAATGCAGGCAACGATGAACACGACGAGCGCGATGGATACGGAGTAGCGGCTCAACGCCAGGCCCCCGGCGTTAACGGGCTTATCCAGAAAATCACCGACCACAGCGCCCAGCGGTCGCGTCAGAATGAACGCGGCCCAGAACAACGCAGTTCTTGAGATGGTGGTCCAGAAATAGGCCGCTGCAACCAGGGCTAACAGCAGGCTGAAAATGAGCGCTCCCCCGGTGTATCCCAGGCCCGCCGTATCGGCGGTCCAGTCCCCCAGCGCGGTGCCCAGCGTCTGCGAAAACATGATGGTGACCCAATAAAACATTTCCGCTTTCGGTGAACTCACGCTGGCTACAGACACAGAACCCAGCGACCCGTACCAAACGGCCAGGGAAGTCATGAGCAGAACGAACAGAAGCGAAGTACCCCCGGCGTAGCCAATACCGAGTGAACGGTCTGCGTAATCGGCCAAGGTCGTGCCTACGGTCGTGGTGGCGATGATGGTTGCCCAATAAAGAAACGGATGAAAACGTTTTGCCTTGATCTGTGCCGCTGCGGCGACCAGAAAGACCGCCGCGAATATCGCGGTGCCGACCAGATAACCGAGATTCATCGACATGGACACGGCGTCGCCGCCGGTTTCGCCGAGTGTGGTGGCGACGATCTTGATCACCCAGAAGATCAGGGTGACTTCGGGAACTTTGCTTAAGGCTTGTTCTGTTGTGCGGTTCATGGTCCATCCTCTTCTTGTTTGTTGATGTTGCCCAGCGCTTAATGATGGACAAGGTATCAAGAAGTTTCTGCGCCGACCCTAATACTCACATAATTTTCATCCGCAACCATGGCTGTGCAGTATCCACTGCATCACTACGAAGGAATGTCATGAAAACCAAAGCCAACATCGGGAAACTCATTGCCGCTTCCATCAGCGGCCTCGCAATTGTCGCCGCCGGCGCAGCGTTCGCATCGAAAGAAAGGTCGGCGGAAAACGATGCCTTGAAGGACCTCAAATCAGCCAAGATCAGCTTGACCGAAGCCATATCGCGCAGCCAAGCGCAATTTGGTGGTGTACCGGTCCGCGCTGAGCTTGACAATGAGGACGGAAAGCCTGCCTACGAAATCGAGCTGGTGAACGGTGCCAAGGTGCTGGACGTTCGTCTCGATGCTGTCACCGGCGAAACCTTGTCGTCTCAGGACGACAAGGCGGATGGCGAGCAAGAGTCCGAGCGCGACTAACATTTGCGCAGTTATCGAGAGAGCAGCTGATCATGCGAGTTCTGCTCGTTGAAGACGATGAAATGCTGGGCGGGACTCTATCCAAGAGCCTCGCCCAGCACGCTTATGCGGTGGATTGGGTGCGCGATGGCGTCGCCGCTTTCGAGCACTGGCATGCCACCGCCTATGACTTGGTGTTGCTCGATCTCGGGCTGCCGGGCCGGGATGGGTTGCGCGTTCTGACCGAGGCCCGCCGTGAAGGCCGGGACACCCCGGTGCTGATCCTTACAGCACGCGACGCGCTGGAGGACAGGGTGAAAGGGCTCGATGCGGGGGCCGACGATTATCTGCTGAAGCCCTTCGACCTCGACGAACTGCTGGCGCGAATCCGTGCACTCACGCGCCGCCGCGTGGGGCGCGCGCAGTCGCACATCGAGCATCTGGGGCTTTCCCTCGACCTCGGTGAACGTACGGCGCGTTATAAGGGCATCGAGGTCACTTTTACCCGCCGCGAGTTTGCACTTTTGACGGTGTTGCTCGAACAACCGGGTCGCGTTTGGGCGAAGGAGCAACTCGTAGAGCGTTTGTACGGATGGGCGGAGGAGATCGCCAGTAATGCTCTGGAAGTGCAAATCCACGCACTGCGCCGCAAGCTTTCGCCGGACTTTATCCGCAACGCTCGCGGTGTGGGCTATTACCTGGCCAAGGAATGAGTTCCCTGCGCGGACGATTGGTACTGACTTTACTGGCGGCTTTGCTGTTGGGTGGCGGACTGGCGGCCGCTGGACTCTACTGGCGCTCCATCGAGGAGTTCGACAAGTTATTCGACCAGCGTCTGCTGGCGCTCTCATTCAATCTTACCGCCGAGGCGGTCCTGCAATCCCCCCAGCCGCTGGACCCTGCCGAAAGCCGGGACGACATCGTCGTGCAAGTCTGGCGACCAGGCGGCGTAATGCTCTGGCACTCCGACGAGGAAACCGCGCCTTTTCCAAGCGTCATCGGAATGACCGACCTGGTCGCCGATGGCCAGCAGTGGCGCAGCTTTTCCAGAGTTGTAGAGAAGGGCATGATTTTGCAAGTCAGCCAGGACCTCGACGCGCGTCGGGAAGAAGCGGCGGAAGCAGCCTTGCAGCTGCTGCTTCCACTTCTGCTGCTGTTGCCTCTGGTGGGTCTCGTTTGTGGCTGGGCGGTGTCGCGCCAGCTACGACCGTTACGCTTGCTTGCGGCACAGATGCAAGCGCGGAAGCTGACAGACACGCTTCGCGTGACGCTGGCGGACGCCCCCAGCGAACTCGCCCCGGTGGTCACCGCGCTCAATGGATTGCTGGAGCGGCAAGCTGAAGCCAGCCAGCGCCAGCGCGATTTTTTAGCGGACGCGGCCCACGAATTGCGCACACCGCTGGCTGTCGTACAACTGCAAGCACAGCGGGTACGTGAAGCCCTCTGTGCAGAAGATCGGCAACAATCGCTGGACGCACTACAGGCGGGGATTGAGCGCGCATCCCGGCTGATCAGCCAGCTCCTGAGTCTGGCTCGCAGCGAAGCGCCTTCCGCCGTGACGGCTCAGACAAATATCGCATTGGCGGCGCTGGTCCAGGAAGTCCTTGCAGAGCGTCATTCGCTGGCGGTAGAACGGGAACTCGATCTGGGGATCACCGATGCCAAAGCCTGCTTCATCAAGGGCGATAGGGAATCTCTGCGCAGCCTGGTCGGTAATTTGGTGGATAACGCCATTCGTTACATCCCCGCCGGCGGTCGCATAGATGTCGCTTTACGCCGCGAGCGCGGCTGGGCGGTACTTACTGTGACTGACACCGGGCCTGGAATTGCGCCGCTCATGCGAGAACAGCTTTTCCGGCGCTTCGTGCGCGGTGGTATCAGCGACACCGCAGGTACCGGCCTGGGGCTCGCCATCGCGCGTCAGGTTGCTGAGTGCCACGGCGGAGACATCGCGCTGGAAGACGGCGATGCCGGTCAGGGTCTTTGTGTTCGAGTGCGACTGCCGCTGGTGGGATAGCACAAAGATGTTTTCCACGCTTCTGAGCATTGAATAATGGTTGTACGCCACGACACTCGTGGTGCCGGGTCTGATATTCGATGAAATCAGAACCGCACCGATGATGTCGCCACCAAGTCCGGAGATTCCAGCCAGTGGGGAGTTCGGCCCCGGACCTTCGCCGCAGCATATGGAGGCATCCGATGCGCCGGCCTCGTCGAAGGTAACAATGAGCAAGCCATCCTGCGCAAAGGCCGGTGTTGTGCAAGCGCAGCAGCGATAGGCTCCTGATTTGACCGTTCGCACGGTCATTGGCCCCTGGCAGCTCGCGCAGTGTGCCATCTCCCTCCGCAGGATCGTCGAGCTTGGCATGCCGGGATCGGAAGCCCGACACTACGCGCCCATGCTGATCCATTCTAATATCGATCCCGTCGCGATTCGCCTCGGGCCGCTGGCCGTGCATTGGTACGGCCTGATGTACCTACTCGGCTTCTACGGCTTCTGGAAACTGGGGGCGCGAAGAGCGCGCATGCCGCATGTTGTCTGGCCGGTGCAGCGCGTCAGCGACCTGTTGTTCTATGGCGTGCTCGGGGTCATCATCGGTGGGCGCGTCGGTTACACCCTTTTTTACAACCTGCCCCGCTTTCTCGCCGATCCGCTCCTGGTCCTGCGCTTGTGGGAGGGCGGAATGTCTTTCCACGGCGGCCTGCTTGGCGTCATCGCGTCGATGTTGGTATTCGCCCGTCGACATGGAATCGAGTTCTTTGAGATCGCCGACTTCACGGCGGTTCTAGTCCCCTTTGGCCTTTTCACAGGGCGCGTCGGGAACTTCATCAACGGCGAACTCTGGGGCAAGCCAACTGAACTTCCGTGGGGGGTGGTGTTCCGTACAGCTGGTGGCGCCGTACGACGACATCCCAGTCAACTATATGAAGCGTTGCTGGAGGGGTTGGTGCTGCTGGCGATTCTCTGGTGGTTTGGCCGAACGCCACGTCCGCGTATGGCGATCTCCGGGGTTTTCCTGCTTTGCTACGCCGTGTTCCGGTTCATGGTTGAGTTCGTTCGCCTGCCCGACGCGCAGATCGGCTATCTGGCTTGGGGCTGGGTGACCGAGGGCCAGATATTGTGCGTTCCGATGTTCGCGGGAGGGGGCCTGCTGCTCTCCTTAGCCTACAAAAAGAATCGCCAGCAGTCGCCTGCCACACAGCGCGCGAGGTAAATCGCGAAACATTCGGGGTCCGTGTAACAACCGGAAAATAGGCCTCAACAACGGCCACCCGCTTGGAGCATTTCTGGGCGTTGGAGCAGATGTTCTCGAAAAACAGTGGTACTAAAAGTGTACCACTCACTTTGACGAAACGGCCGCAGGAGCCTCAAAAAGGCCGCAAGCGGGTGGCATGATTTTCGGGCGAGCCACATGCCGCGAACACATCCGTGATCCGTCCAGGAGATCACGGTCTGTACGTCAGCGCACACTGCTTGCGTCCCGCAGGTGTATTCTTAAGGCATGCGCTTCTTGGCAATCCTGCTTGCGAACATCATGTGGCTGACGCCCTCGGTGCAGGTTTTCGCCGGCACCATGGCGGACACGCATTGCCGCGCGACCAGACACATCAGCGCCACAGCGCCTGATGCGGCGCATGATCCCAAACATGCCCAACATCACGGCGGCATGGATATGGGCGCCAATCATATGAATCACGGCGTATCGCAACAAACTGAAGATGCCGAACAGTGCAAATGCGGCTGCATCTGCAACTTGGCATGCGCGGCCAGTACTGCCTTGGTGCCGACGCTGATGACGCCGGATGCGCTGCCGCCGGAGCATTTCGCCGCGGTTTTTAGCAGCGCGCATCCTCACTCGATACATGCCGTTCTCCAGCGGCCTCCCATTTCCTCCTGAGCTGATGTGATTTCGTCCCGCGCATCGCGCGGGCGTCATTGGCTTTTGGCTGCGCGTCTCGCGCCAGCCGAGGAGGTACACATGGATGGATTAAAAACCGCCTGCGGTTTGTTGGTGCTGTTTCTCACGGCCGGCTGCGCCAGCCTGCCGGTGGATCGCGGTCGCGAGGGCACGGCGGCCGGCGACGAGACGGCCGCGCGTCAAATGCTGGCGCAGCTTTCGAGCAAACCATTGAGCGCCGACACTGCCGTACAACTGGCGCTGGTCAACAATCCGCGGCTGAAGGCTGAATACGCGAAGCTCGGTTTCGCGGCGGCGGATGTTTACGACGCCGGGCGGCTGAGCAATCCGCGGCTGTCGGCGTCGGTGCTGATTCCGGATGTCAGCGGCGCTGCCAATCAGGTGGGCTTTGGTCTGGTGCAGAGCTTCACCAACCTGCTGATGCTGTCCTCGCGCAGCCGTTTTGCCGAAGGCGAATTCGAGCGCGTCAAGCAGATCGTCGGTGCGCAAGTTCTCAATCTCGCTGCCGACACCGAAGCGGCTTACTACCGGCTCACCGGCGCCTGGCAGATGGTGACGATGCGCGAAGCCGTCGCCACGGCCGCGCAATCCTCCGCGGATCTGGCGCAGCGGTTCTTCGACGCCGGCAATATCAAGCGTCTGGAACTGGCGCTGGAACAGGCCGCTGCGTCCCAGGCGCAGCTTGATGTGCTGCAAGCGCGGGCCGATTTGACGGGAGCACGCAGCGCACTCAATCGGTTGATGGGATTGTCCGCGAGTGAAGACAACTGGAAAGTCTCGGGTCAACTGCCGGCGCCGCTCATGCAGGAAGACGCCATCCCGGAGTTGCTGAAGACTGCCGACGCCAGCCGGCTTGATCTGGCGGCTGCGCGCAAGCGCGTGTCGCTGTTGGCGGATGCGCAGGGCGTGACGCGTCGCTTCCGTTATCTGGGCGAAATTGACGTCGGTGTGGAAACCCAGCGCGAAACCGACCGCTCGCGCATCACCGGGCCGACGCTGGCTCTGGAACTGCCTATTTTCAATCAGGGCCGCGGCCGCATGGCGCGCGCCGAGGCCGGCATGCAGCAGGCGGAAGCCGAGTTGCGTTCGCTGGAGATCGAGATCAGCAACGGCGTGCAGCGCGCCGCGGCCGAAGTCGCGGCGGCGAAATCGCGCGCCGATCAATATCGCCTGTCGCTGATTCCGCTGCGCGAGTCCATCGTCGCGCGCACGCAGGAAGAAGTGAACTTCATGCTCGTCGGCCAGTTCGAGTTGCTGCTGGCCAAGCAACAGGAATACGACGCCTATCAGGGCTATCTGGAAGCGGTGCGCGATTACTGGCTGGCGCGGGTGGAGTTGGGTCGCGAAGTCGGCACGCGCTTGCCGAGCAGCGCACAGGCCACGCCAGACGTGCTGGACGCCGATGAGTTGATCCGGCCCAAAGGCGGCGGCATGCAGATGGAGGGCATGGACATGCCGATGGATAACTCCGGCGACGAGATGAAGGACATGCAACACGACATGCCGGGTATGGACAAGTCCGGCGAGGAAATGAAAGGCATGCAGCACGACATGCAGCAGATGGACAAGTCTGGCGGTGAGTTGAAGCAAATGGATCACCCCGGCCACGGCACGTCCAAGAAAAAGGCAGTGCCTAAAAAAGACGCCGCGCCGTCAATGCCGCCGCCGCGCAAGAGTGAAGGGCACTCGGACATGCCGACCGGCATGGAGTCGCACATCCCAGAACCTGCCGGCAAATCCAAACCGGCGCCGAAGAAATCCAACGAAGTAGAAACGCAGCCACACGGAGACCACAAATGATCACTCGCCGAAAACTTTTGTCAGGGATGGGCGTGGGTTCGCTCGCCGGACTCGCCGGCGTCTTTGCGCGCCGCGCGAGCGGTCAGCACGAAGGCCACGACATGAAGAACATGCCGGGCATGGACGAAGCCCCGAAAACCGCCGCGCCAGCGCCCGCGGTAGCGAAGACGATGGGCTACACACCGGTGCGCACACTCAACGGCTGGACGCTGCCTTACAAGATGAATAACGGGGTCAAGGAATTCCACCTCGTCGCAGAAGAGGTCGAGCACGAGTTCGCGCCCGGCTGTGTCGCCAAATGCTGGGGCTACAACGGCACCACGCCGGGGCCGACGATAGAAGCGGTGGAAGGCGACCGCGTGCGCATCTTCGTCACCAACCGCCTGAAAGAGCACACCACCATCCACTGGCACGGAATCATTCTGCCCAGCGGCATGGATGGCGTCGGCGGGTTGTCGCAGAAGCATATCGGCCCCGGCGAAACTTACGCTTACGAATACACGCTGCGCCAGCACGGCACCCACATGTACCACCCGCACGCCGACGAGATGGTGCAGATGGCGGTGGGCATGATGGGCATGTTCATCATTCACCCGAAAAACGGCGAGCCGAACCGGATTGACCGCGACTATTGTTTCCTGCTGCACAACTGGGCGCTGCATCCGGGCACCTACCGCCCCGACCCTTCGATCATGACCGAGTTCGATCTGTGGACTTTCAATTCCAAAGTTTTTCCGGCAATTGATTCAATGGTGGCGCGCACCGGCGAACGCGTGCGTATCCGCATCGGCAATTTGTCCATGCACGAGCATCCGATGCATCTGCACGGTGTGCAGTTCCAAGTCACCGGCGGCGACGGCGGGCGGCTCGCGCGCAACCTGTGGCGCACCGAGGTTACGGAAATCGTCGGCGTCGGCCAGATGCGCGACATTGAATTTGTCGCCATTGCCGGCGACTGGGCGTTTCACTGCCACAAGTCACATCACACGATGAACGCAATGGGTCATGGCGTGCCCAACACCATCGGCGTAGATCAATCCGGCGTCGAGAAAACCATCCGCTCGATGCTGCCGGGCTACATGGCGATGGGCAAGGACGGCATGGCCGAGCACCAGGACCACTCCAACATGGGTCACATGAAAGGCCCCGAGAACACCCTGCCGATGATGATGGGCAAGGGTCCGTTCGGCAATCTGGAAATGGGCGGCATGTTCACCGTGGTCAAGGTGCGTGACGATCTCGCCGCCGGTGATTTCCACGATCCCGGCTGGTATCGCAATCCAAATGGCACGGTCGCCAGCCGCGTCTCCGGTGATCCCGATTTCGGCGCGCCGGAACGCCGATCACGCCCACCGTCGCTGCAAGGGCCGAACTACACGCCCAAACCCAAATCAAATTCCGGCCACGAAGGCCATAGATAAGGAGCACCCATGAAAACCCTGCTGACCATTTTGCTCACCCTGCTGGCCGCGACCGTCATCGCCGCCGGTCTCATCCATAGCGGCGGCTTGACCAACTTTGCCGCCGACGAACCACATCCACCGATGATCAACGGCGTGATCGAGTACGTGCGCGAGCGCTTCATCGCCGCGCGCAGCGAAGACCTCGAGTTGCCGGACCTCCACGATCCGCAGCGGATCGCCGACGGCGGCGCGCACTACGTGCCGATGTGCGCCGGTTGCCACCTGGGGCCGGGGACGCAGGACACCGAAATTCGCCGCGGCCTGTATCCGCAGCCGCCAAATCTGGCGCAGCCGACCGGCCACAAGGCCGGCCACGATCATTCCGACATGGCCGTGTCTGCCAAGCGCCAGTTCTGGATCGTCAAGCACGGCATCAAGATGACCGGCATGCCGGCCTGGGGCGCGACGCACGACGATGACGCGATCTGGGGCCTGGTCGCGTTCCTGCAAAAGCTGCCGGAGATGTCGCCCGAAGAATTCGCCGCACTGAGTCAAGGCACGGGTGCGGGTGGACACGGACGTAGTGGCGGGCATGACGGCATGAAGCCAGACGACATGAAAGGCATGGAAGGGATGGAAGGAATGGAGGGCATGAAGGGCATGGAGAAGCCCGCCGGTTCCGGTCCTGCCGGTCACAAAGACGCGCCCGGCGCCAAACCACACGGCCACGGCGCGTCCAGGAAAACGGATGACAAAAGCGAGGCGCACTGAAAATGAAAAACAAACCGGAGATGCATTCCATGAGCAAGCAACACTACGGCCGCCTGCTGCTGATGATCGCGGTGTCGTTTGGATCAATGTACGCATTGATGTACGCGATGGTGGATACCTTCGCTAATGTTTATGCCAGCTTCAATCAGTTCTACATGGCCGGACTGATGACCGCGCCGATGGCGGTCATTGAACTCGTCCTGATGGGCGCCATGTATCACAACAAAAAACTGAACGCCGTAATTATTGCCGCGAGCCTTGTCGCTTTGAGCGGATTCTGGATACTGATCCGGCAGCAAACAGCGGTCTCGGATGAACAGTTCCTGCGATCAATGATTCCGCATCACGCCGGCGCGCTGCTGATGTGCAAGCAGGCGTCTCTTCATGACGCAGAAATCATGGACCTCTGCAAAACGATTATTTCAGGCCAGCAGTCTGAAATTGACCTGATGAAAGCCAAGCTGGGTCAATTGGAAAAATAGCGATGTGCGCCTTCAATGTGTGTGGCGATGCTCCAGCTCCGTTTCGGGCCTGCGCGCTTCATGGAGATCGATTCATGATTCGAGGATTACTGATGGTATTCACCCTTCTGTTGGCCGCGTGCGCACCCAAGATGGACTCCAGCCTGCCGACGGTCGAGGTCTGGAAAAGTCCGACCTGCCAGTGCTGCTCGAAGTGGGTCCAGCATCTGCGAGACAACGGATTCAACATCAACGTCCACAGCGAGACCAACCTGAATCCGCTGAAGGCGCGACTGGGTGTGCCGCCGAATTTGGCGTCTTGCCACACCGCGCAGGTGGGTGGCTATGTGGTCGAGGGCCATGTTCCCGCCGAAGACATCCGCCGACTGCTGACGGAGAAGCCCGCCATCAAAGGCATAGCTGTGCCCGGCATGCCGATCGGATCGCCCGGGATGGAGGTGGGCGATCAAAAGGAAAGCTTCGAAGTAATAGCGTTTCAGGCAGCCGGGGAGCCTGTCGTCTATGCCAAGCACTAAGCGCTTGCAGCGTTGAGGCATGTCTTCGCATCCCGCCGCCGCGAGCTGGCATGGCAGCGCCCGCATCGGACTTGGCTGGGGCCTGTTCGTTGGACATGCGGGCGACCATCGTCCGCACGCCCATCACGCCGTGCAGATCGTGCTGTCTGAAACCCCGCAGCGCCTTTGGACGCCGGATCAGGGCTGGCAGCTTTGCCACGGTGCGGTGATCGGCCCGGACGTGCTGCACCGGCTGGATCAAAGTTCTGCGCCGGTGACGATGCTCTATCTGGAGCCTGATTCCCCGGATGGGCGCAGGGCCATATCCAATCTGGCATCGAGTTGGCGCGCACTCACTGCCAAGGAGACCGCATCCGCACTGGCCGTGTTGCGCGCGTCGCCCGGTGCGCCTGACGTAAGCAGGGTCGTGGATCGTCTGAGCCTTGGGGCGATGAGTGAGCGTGAAACCTTGCAGGGCGATGCGCTGATCGAGTCACTCATCGCCGCGCTGCCCCAGGCGTTGCCGGGACGGCTGGGCAGTGCAAGTCTGGCCGCGCGGGCCGGTCTCTCTGCCAGTCGTCTCCAACATCGTTTCCGCGCGCACACCGGCCTCGCACTGCGGCCCTATCTGCGTTGGCGGCGACTGCTGACCGCGCTGGATGCGGTGGGGCGCGGTCGGTCGCTGACCGATGCCGCATTCGAGGCAGGCTTTGCCGACGCTGCACACTTCACGCGCACCTTGCGGCGGCACTTCGGCATCACGCCGCGTGTGCTGCTGCATCTACGCACCTGAGACGCCCGATACGACGTAGCGCGTTCGTTCAAGACACCACGGCCCGCGAGGCGCAGGCTCTCCGCTGTTAACCGGAGAAACCGATGCGCCCTCTCGTTCGTTACACCGCTTACCCCCTGATCGCGGGCAGCCTTGCCCTGCTGCTCATCACGCTGGCGGCACGGGGCATCGCCTATTGGCCGGTGTTCCCGCTGGTGGTGCTGGCCGGCATCACCTGCGTTGCTTTGCTGGAGCGGATTTTCCCCTATGAGCCGGACTGGAACCGCGATCACGGCGATACGCGCGTGGACGTGCTGCACCTGCTTGTCAGCCATGCGCTGATTCAGAGCGGCGTGGCAATCGGTTTTGGACTTTGGGCTTGGCTGCCCGACAGTGCGCGCCTGTGGCCAAGCACGCTGCCGATGTGGACACAGGTATTGCTGGCTGGAGCCATCATGGATCTGGGCCTCTACGCCATGCATCGCTACAGTCATGTCAGTGGTTTTCTTTGGAAGCTCCACGCCCTGCATCACAGCCCGGAGCGGCTCTACTGGCTCAACGGGGGCCGCCGCCATCCGCTTTCCGCGCTGGTACTTGCCGGACCGGGCTTGACCGTATTGCTGGCGCTGGGCGCGACTCCCATCGCGGTCGGCGCGTGGATGAGCTTCATGAGCATTCATCTCGCCTTCCAGCACGCAAACCTCGACTACAAGCTGGGGCCGTTCCGCCATCTGCTCGGCGTCGCCGAAATGCACCGTTGGCATCACAAGCGCGAGTTTGAGGATGCGCAAGTCAATTTCGGCGAGGTCTGGCTGATCTGGGATCACCTCTTTGGAACCTTCCACGACGCTCCACGCAGCCCCGGCAAGGGAGAAGTCGGACTGCACGAAGACACGGTGCCGCCGGGCTACTGGCAGCAGTTGCGCTGGCCGTTCGCAGGGGATACTGGCATGAGCGACTCTTCGCCAGATGCTCCCAATCGGGGTCGAGAATTGGGCCTGCTACGCAACTCTGTTCGCTAACTCTCGCTTGGCGCTCACTTCTGCTTCGTCATCTTTAAGACGGCGAAGACCAGCGCTACGAGGATTACCGTGCCGATGATCATCCACAGCCCCATGCCGCCCATCATTTCATTCATTCGGAATCGCCTTACTTTCAAATGTTGCGTGAATGCCAGAATGCATCCACAAACGCGCCGATGCCGAGCAATGACATGGCGATGGAATCATTGAACAGATGCTGTGAGGTGAGACCCAAAAGCGATCCGCCCGTCAATTGGGCCAGCCATGCCCCGAGCATCGAGAAAAAAGCCAGGGTCAATAGAATCCTTCCCAAATACACGAACACCGGCGTCGCTTGATTTGAAGTCGTAGCCATTTTTATTGCTCCGTTTCAATCAGGGCTTCTTGTGCGCGGCGATCCACTGATCGAGCACCGCAATTTCCTTCTTCTGCGCGGCAATGATGTCCTTGGCCATCTGGTTCAACTCTGGACTTTTGCCGTTCTTGATCTGGTATTCCGACATGTCAACCGCCATCTGGTGGTGCATGCGCATGTTGGCTGCGAAGTCATAGTCGGTATCGCCGGTCATGGACATGCCGTCCATGTGCTTCATGCCGCCCATCTTCATGCCATCCATTTTCGAATGATCCATCGGTTCGGAGGACATCGACTTGGCCTCGTTCTTCGCCGGCTCCGGTGCCTTCGAGCACGCCGGAGCGGACGCCATGACCGCGACGGCCAACGCCAGGACCGATAAAGCGGAACGGTTGAAACGCTTGCATTTGTTTTGCTGGAACATGGTGATTCTCCTGGGTAAGGTTAGTGCTTGGTTCCGGCCATTTTCCGGCAACTGTCCGCGCATTCGCGGCAGGCCTTGACGCAATCTTCCATGCCACCAACCTGCTCGCAGCTTTTGGCGCAGGCGTCGCAGATGTCGGCGCAGACCGCGCAAACCTTCGGGTGAAACGCCGAGCCGCTCAACAGGAAATTGGCCGAGGTCTGGCAGATTTCGGCGCAGTTCATCATCAATCGAAAATGCGCCGCCTCGACGTTTTTGCCGCCGGCTGTAAGGCAACGAGTCATCGCGGCATGCAGGCAGGTTTCATGGCAGTGGCTGCACGCATCAATGCACGGCTGCATGGTGTCGTGAGTCTGTGCGGGGTGCTTCATCTGGGCTTGATGCATTGGTCTTTTCTCCGGGTTATGGATGGGATGTAGCGATAGCAGGGGACCGCATGCCCGCCTGCTGCTGAAAACCTTCATGCAGATATTCCGTAAGCCGTTGCTCAAGCCAGCAATACGGCTGGCCGTATTCGCCAGCACCGACAAAACCGACGTGCCCGCCGTTGGGCGCGATTTCCAGCGTCACGTGGGACGACAGGGCCTGCACTTCGGGAACGATGTCCGCCTCCATGAAGGGATCATCCAGCGCCTGCACCACCAGAGTGGAGCGGCGAATTTTCTTCAAATACTGGCCGCAGGACGCGCGCGAGTAGTAGTCCTCGACGTCGCGGTAACCCGCCAGAGGCGCGGTGTGGGCTTCGTCAAACTCAACAAAATCCTGCGCCGCGAGCGCGGCGGACAGATTGACCAAAGGTGATAACGGAACTTGGGAGTGCTTGCGTCGCAGAGCGTCCTTCACTTGATTGAGCAGACGTTTCTGGTAAACGCGAGAGAAGCCCTGGCTCAAGCGCTCGGCACACGGCCGGATCGTGAAGGGCACCGAGGCTGCTGCTGCGATATTGACCGGCGCCGTTTTCCCTTCTTCTGCGAGCGCCTTGAGCGTGACATTGCCGCCCAGCGACCAACCGATCGAGGCGATGTACGTCGTCGGTTCGCGCTCGCGCAGCAGATGCCAGAAGTAACGCAGGTCTTCGGTGTCGCCCTGGTTGTAGCAGCGCGGCAGCCGGTTCGGTTCGGGCCCCGCGCCACGCAGCTGCAGAATCACCGTGCGCCAGCCTTTTGCAATCAGTTGACTGGCGGTGCCCAGAAGGTACTTGGAATCGAACCCGCCGGCCAAACCATGCACCAGCACCGCAATCGGGCCATTCGTATGGTGGTCTCCGCTCCAGCCCAGATCCAGGAAATCACCATCGGTCAACTCCAGCCGTTCGCGGCGCAGAGCAAGCCTCGGCGCGGGCCGTAGAAGCGTCGCCATGGTTTGCAGATGCGCGCCCGCCAGCAGCGGATGCGGCCGGAAACTGCTTTGCAGGATCTGACCGTGGCGCGGCAGCCGTTTGCGTAAATCCGCCTGCGCGGATTTGGCGGACTTTCTGGCTCGGCGTTTTTTGCGGGTGGCAGATAGAGAGGTTTTTATCACCGCAAATTCCCTAGGTTCGGTACGGACCCAAGTGTTTACGGGGTCAATCACCTCGTCTGTCTGCTGGCGCACCCAACGTGGCGGCGGGGCTCTGGAGTAAGGTCAAGGGTTTAGGCAATTGGCTGTTTCGCTTCAGGAGCAGGTTTGCGATGACTCCATTCATTACGAACCCATGGAACCCAGTTCATGGGAGTACAAGGCAACGTGGGACTTGCTTTGCGAAACGGTTCAAAAACATTACAGATATTTTGGGCGACAAACCCAAGCCGCCTTGGACGAAATCTTTGGTGACATTAGTGCGCTTAAAACTTCCGACGGAAGACGAATAATCAAGCAAATTGGGCCATCATCGAAAGATCGGTACTTTTATCGAGCGAGAGTTGCGCTTTCAGAATCAGAGGTCGAGGCATTTCCCAAGGCCTTTGCTTCGCTCGTATTTCCCTTAACAATTATTCTTTTCGATTTTGGGTTGTTAAGAAAATGCATCATAGTGTTACGGAAACGCCTCATCACCTCCGCACTTTCCGGCGGCATCCAGTCACCAAAGCCAGCACCCACAAGACCTCAATACCAAAACCTCCGCCCGTAGACGCCGCACCAGCGGCTGGCTGAACAGTCGGGGGCGGAGGCGGTGGGGGTGGTGGCGGGGCTGGTGGTGGCGCGCTTACCCCAACACCATCAAGCACCTTGTTCCCTGTGCTGTCTGGGTCAAGCCAGAAGCGCGCAGAATTTGAAGCCGTACCATCACCGGCCCAGAACTGTGCAAAACGGTTGTAGGCGGCCCCATTCGACTGTGCCGAAGTGCAGGACGGTCCGGCGTTGCCTGGGCTGGACCCGCTCAGAACCCCGATGTGCCTTGAGTTCTGATCCCAGAGTGCGGAGCCTGACGCGCCACCTTCCACAACACCCATCAAGGATGTCATCTGCCAAAAGCGGATCGTGTTAAGCGCGAAGCCGTCGTCTTTTTGAGCAGACCCACCCCAATCAACATGCTGCTGTGCGGTGCCTGCGCCGTGATGAATGCCGAACGCGTTGGTCGGCGTTGCATCAGTCGCGTCATACCCAGCGTAGTAAACACTCACGCCGGCCGGCGGCGCCGCGGCAAGTTCCAGCAACCAGCTGTCGCCGTTTACGAATGTCCCTTGATTCGAGATCGTGCTGTGCACACCAAACTCTGCTCGGCTTGTTGCGCCCGCAGTGGAAGGCGAAAGGCCATTGTTGACTGCCAGCGCCTGACCGCAGGGGGTCAGCGGCACCCAGTAAACGCGTACATTGGGCTGGCTGACCTGGCCACGCTCGGAAGTCTGGCAGTGATACGCAGTGACCACATAATTTTTCTTGTCGTTACGCCGATTGTTGATCAGCGTGCCCGTGCATTGGCTGTCCGCTGTCGTGAACAAAACTGTCGCGCGGCTTTGCTCGGCGTTCGCGGCTGTCTTCGCGCAATCGAAATTCACACGGCAGCCATTGGCGCCGTCGGACCCGCCAGCCATCGGCCGCATTGTCAGGCGCCGGTACGTCTCATTCATTGCCGGGTCACCGAAGAGTCCCTTGAATCCAGCCACAACTTCAACCAGGCGGAATCCCAGCTCGGATTTCTTCCCGGCCGGCACCGCAATCTCGATTCGTGCCTCATCGCCACTGACCACGCGGGACCACAGAACGCCGAATGGGGCATCGCTCTGGTTGGTGTGCAGGTAGCTCTGTCCACCGCCTATCAGCTTGAAGGTTGCCCCTTCAGGCAGATTGAATGGATCGGCATGCAGCGAGACATTCACAGCCCCAGGAATGCGCACGGCGTAGCGCCAGGTGGCGACCCCTTCGGACTCGCTCCACACGCCATCAGCCGCAGGATCGGCGGCGTGCGGGGTGATCAGCCCGAACTTGTCCGGGTTTTTGATGACGGCCGGCAGACGGCCGGCCCAGTCAACTTTGATCTCAACGGGTAGATCGGCGAGCGTCGCAGTAGCTACAAAGAAAAGTGCAAGCGCTGAGAAACGAATCGTCTTCATTTTTCGTGCCCCGGATCGCTGAAAAGGCTATCGCCCCGAGCCGGGTATCAGGTCCGTTTCGAGCACGTAACCCTTGCGCCCATTCGTGTCCACAAACCACCAGTTGGCATTAGCGTTCTGGGTTTTCGATATGAGCTGAACAGGCGTCCATGGGGCTAGAGACTCGGCAGCGGCAGTGCCGCCGGGAAACAGCTTCCCGCCAGCCGCCTGTATTGCTGCAAGTTGTCCAGCAACAAGAGCCCTGGGAGCCGGTGGCGGGAAAGGAGCAGCTGGAGCGGTTGGAGCGATTGGCTGCGGAGATGCCTGCTGCATCGGGATCGCCGTGCCCTTCGCCCACCATGGCTCACCGATAGGCTCGGGGTAACCCTCCACGTACGCAACGGCGGCGCCAGTCGCGGATTGAACTTCGCGGGCAACGTCATTGACGGTTTTTTCGAGAGCTTCTTCAAACGTCCCGACGATAGAAGTGGCGACTGAGCCGGCCATTTGTCTCAACCCGATCCCGCCCTCCCGTTTGAGATAGGTGGCGTAAATGTCTAGGTGGTAGCCCTCGGTGTACTGCCAGACACATACGGCAATTCGTGCTGAAGCGTCACCGATGGAACGTGTGGCATTGGCAAGCCATACCGATCCATCACAGCTCGCGCTTTTAAGCATCTGGCCGTAAGCGCCAGCCAGGGCGCCGATTGACGATCCTCGCGACGGATCGGTTGTGGTGAAGCGCCCAGGCTTCGATGGCAGCGTGGACGGAGGAATCGGCCGTGAATCCTGGATGTTTACTGCGTTTCTTTCCAGGCCCAGTCTGGCGGCTTTAATAATGGGTTCGCGCGGCTGGGACGTGCGAACGTCAAAGACGCGGTAATACTCGACAACCTGTGTGGTCTCGTTGAGAGCGGCGTTCATCGTGCCGCAGCCCGTTAGAAAGCAGGCGCTAACTACCAGCAAAGCCAGGACATTGCGTGGCATGGGTACTCCCTTCAGTCGTGAACCTAGAATTGGTTCTTAAGGGGAGGAATATAGCCTATCAGTCCATAATAATGTGTCATGTGAACATTCTTTTGGGTAGATGATTTCAGCGCCGAGGGTGACCCTTGCGGCATGTCGAAATCTACAAAGCCCAGCGCGATGCGCAGCAACCTGGCACGGAATATTCGCTACGCCCGCGTGATGCTGAATTGGTCGCAGGAGGCGCTGGCAGCCAACGCATCCCTGCATCGCAACCTGATCGGAATGATCGAGCGCAAGGAATCGGCCATTACGCTGGACACTTTGAGTGACCTGGCGAAGGCACTTGGCGTTGATCCGTGGGTATTGCTACAGCCGCCATCAGTCGCCCAGCCACAGATTCTAAAATTGCTGGACAGTTCCGCCAAGCAGTAATCAGTCCCTTTTCACGCAGCGAGCCAGTGTTCGTAAAACGGGCGCTCCCGGTCGTCCAGCGCTGAATACAAATCCTTCGTATCGCTTGCCTGCGGGTTCATCCATGTTTGCAGGCTGGACGCTTTCAACGGGATCACACATCGGTTGTGCCCCGTAGCTGCCACTTCTAGCGGCGGATCGTCCGTATACCTTCAAAAGGAGCGCACACAGCAGTCGCATTTCTGCTCTGAATGAACGTGAGGTCCCGGTCGGAGCCAGACAATATGCATTGTGTTGGCTTTAAGGCTCAGGGAGAAAGACCCGCCGATGATGTGTAATCTATTACACTTCACTTTATAATCAATAGCTTACGTTGACTTTACGCTCAACTTGGGCTAACTTACGAGCCTTATTCAAGGCATTTTTCGGTGGTTCCAAATTGCCGAAACCATTCGTGAAATCTCGCCCGATCCGGTTTGTATTTCAATAGAAATATGGAGTATTGAAAAATGTCATCGAGTTCAGCCACTGGTTGCTTCAAGTATTTTGAAAATTCCCCAACAGCCAGGGTCCACACCCTATCGCCCCCAACTGACGCTCCAATCTCCTTAGCTCAAGCCTCGGATGGCTCTTTGGAGATTTGTGTTCGTGACTTTAGTGGTGATGACACAAAGTTCGTCGCGCAACAACACGTTCGTTTTCATGCCCAGTTCGGCTATAACTGCGCGAAGAGTGGGGCGACTATTTGGGTGTTTTTTTGTTGGTATCTGCCTTCAGGCCAACAGTTCAGCTTTCGCCATTATTACAATCCGGTTGAACGAGAGGAAACCGATCTGGTTCATGAATTAATCGCGCAAAACAAACTCATATTTATATTTATTGACAAGGACGATCGCGCGATTGGCACATGGATTGCACCGAACAGTCTTCCAGACATAGATCCGAATGAATTCGATCACCTGGCTGAGACGTACACAAGTGAACAGTGCAATGCTTTCGCTGACTCTTCCGAATTCGAAGTTGCAATCAGCTCGCTGACGTCACAAATTGTGGCCAAAGAAATACAAAACCTTTCGGATGCCGCGTAGTTGGGTGGATAACGCTTAGAACCCAGTGTCATAGAGGTCCGAGATTCGACCACACAGCCGTTTCTTGATCACATCGAATCCCTGAACCATTTCCACATTTGAAAGCGCGCACGTTTGCTCTCTGACAAATGTTGCTATGGCTTCAGCAACGTTTTTCGACGGCGCCGAGTTCAAACGTAGCGCAAGGTCACCTGCGCGCTTCCGTCTGCCGATATTGAGCATCTCAACGCATACGGCAAGTGCAAGCGACAAATAGACGTATCCCTTTATTGGTCTCTGCTTCGTTGATATTTTTCAAGACAAAGCCGACCAAGGCGTTCTGCAGGTCCAATTAGTAGTCGAGCTTTGCTCGAATAGTAGTCAGAGAAAAAAGCATACGCACCGATAGACAAAGTTAAAATCGCTATCAATTGCGGCAGTGGTTTTAACCACCATGCCCGTAGAGGCAGGACCATACTGACAAACCACCACACCACTAACAACAAAAAACCCCATTCGATCAGCCGGAATGGATTGAAGCGGTCCTTCAGAAGAAGTTCGGCTGATTCAAAATCGTTGAAATATCGTGCTTGGGAAAGGTTCATCCAGTGTAGACGACGAAAAGTCTGTTCCGGATTGGGCTCAGTAGACCCATATACGAGAACAACCTTGTTGCCGCGTGCTACGGGAATATCGGGGTGACCACTCCAGTGGAATCTTTGTTCAAACGCTCCAGCCCTTAAGTGAATACTTGTGGACGGAAGATTAGTGGAGTAACCATTCGAAATGCTTAGCCGTGATCCAAATCGGCAATAAGTTACCTCCCCGATCCAATATCTAAGTGCGTAATTCTGATTGCCCACCTTAATCAGTGAGTTCGCCTGAATATCGCGGTCGATAACATCAAGCGTCCTGCTTGGAATTATTTGTTTGTGGGGCATGCGCTGTTTGCGAGATATGTCGTTGGTCAATTAATTCGATCCGTAACACCCGTCGTAAAGGTCCGAGATGCGCCCACTCAGCCGTTCCTGAATCACATCGAATCCCTGAACCATCTCCACATTTGAGAGCGCGCAAGTCTGCTCTCTGACAAACGTTGTGACGGCTTCAGCAATGTTTTTCGACGGTGCCGAGTTCAGTCGAAGCGCAAGGTAAGGGTCTTCAGTAAGACGCATGCAGAAAATCAGGGCATGCGAGACCTCTTTGATAATTCTCTGCCGCTCATTGAGCATCACCGTGTCGATGTCCCGCGGATAGTGTTTGGATAACGTTGTGTGGTTCATGGTTACTCCTGTGGTTGGTAAAAAGCCTTCGTGGATCGGCATAAAACGTGAACGATCAGTTGTCATGCGGCCGCCCTCGCCTCTTCAGCGTTTGCCACAGGCGCTGCGCTGACCACAGGCACCTGCACATTGGCGTTAAGCAGACGCTCAAACGCTGAGCCGTCTTTACGGGTCAGGTTGGGAACGTAACGGGAATACACCCGAAACAGCATGTCAGTGGAGGTATGCCCCATCTGCCTGGCAATCCACTCGGGGTTCTCGCCAGAGGCCAGCCAGAGCGTGGCTGCCGTATGCCGGGTCTGGTACGGCGTGCGCTTCTTCAAACCAAGGTAATTCAAGAGCGGGTACCAAACGCGCTTGGTCACGTTGTTGTGGGCGATCGGAGTCCCGTCTTTGGTGCAGAAGACGTACTCGCTGACATGACGCGTGGCCAGTTCCTGAGCCTTCAAAGCATCAAAGACCACCCCCGGCATCTGGATCTCACGCTGGGAGCCATCGTTCTTGGTGTACTCAGTACGACCCATGACGCTGGTTTCACGAATCAGGATCTCTTTGCGGTCGAAGTCCACAAACTTCCACTTCAGACCATCAATTTCCGCCGGCCTCATGCCAGTGAAGAAACGAACGACGTAGTAGTTACGGAAGTCCTTGCGGACGTTATTCAGGATCTGATTGACCTCGGTCAGGTTGAAAGGATCGACCTGGCTCTTGGGAACCTTGAGGCACTTGATACCGGTGACGGGGTTTGGAAACCCGTAACGCTCACTGACTTCCGCCAGGAGGATATTGAGCAACGACATGATGTGGTTGATCGTCGACGGCGTGAGAGTGTTCTCATGCTTCTTGCCTTTGGTCTGCGCCAGCTGGGCACGAAAGTCGAGGACATTGGCCCGGGTGATCGTATTCACGGGCTTAGTACCGAATACCGGGATCAGGTATTTCTCAAGCGTCTTGCGCTGTGTCCTGCGGTGGGTGGCGCGCCAGGCGACTTCCAACGATGAAAGCAGCTGGAAACTAATGACGGAAAACAACGGGGCCACAGATGTCTGCCCGACCAATTGGAAGCGTGACCCAAACTCACTGTCGGGAAAGTACTTGTTGTAAACAAAAGTACCGAGCGCAATTTCCGCCTCAAGCTTTTGGAGAACCAGCTTCATTTTCTTGCGATTTTCTGCCGTGTCCTGCAGCTTCGAATATTCCCTGCATCGGACACCCCTGTATCTAAAATCAAAGAAAAGCGCTCCGCTGCGATCGTTCACGCTACCCATGACAAGCACCTCCGTTAGCCATGGGTATCGCAAGCACCGCCCCGACTTGTCGCGACATGTCTTCCTCGATGTTCTCCCAGATATAGAGAATTTTTCTTCCGCTGAATGGCCGGAAATAGTGGCGCCCTTCAAGCAGAACCGAGTCTTTCAGACGATTTCGGATCGTCCTCGGGTTGTACTTGATGCGGTTCGAAAGCTCGTCAGTGGTCAGATAAGTAAGATTCATAAAAGGCTCCTTATATTCATTCATGATTTGTTTGACTCAGATGTGATGATATACGATCATTTATAATCTGTCAAGACTTAAACTAATCGTTTGTGATGAGTCGCTAGTCGGCGACCGTCGAAGGAATTCATATGATTCGCGTACTGCTAAAGAAATTGCTTGATGAGAAGTCGTTCAGCGAACGTCGTCGGATCACGCTCAACGAGGTAAGCAAGGAAACTGGCGTTTCACGGCCTACCTTGACTCGTATCGCGAATATTCCTGGCTACGTAACAAACACCGAAACAATTGAGGCGCTGTGTCGATACTTTGAATGTCAGCCCGGAGACATGCTTCAACTGGTCGACGGAAAGCCATCGAAACCAGGCAAACGGTCAAAAACTAAGTAACTGAATCGGTCGCTTCTGATGCTTGGTCTCAAAGGGGTCTCAATTTGGTCTCAACCCATGTCCGCCAGTTTTTTTGTATGCCTTACAAGCGCAGTGCGTTAGGCCTTTGGCAAAGACGAAAACCGGCACATGGGAAAGCCACATCCCTGCTAAATGCTCATTTTTTCGAAAGATTTTCTTTAGTGAACAATGGTTGTGCCGATTGGCCTCTCCCACTAGAATGCGCGCCCCTAAGTCTTACGGGGCTATAGCTCAGCTGGGAGAGCGCTTGCATGGCATGCAAGAGGTCGTCGGTTCGATCCCGACTAGCTCCACCAAAGATTCCGGGAAAGGTCTTTTCTGCGTTCCCATCGTCTAGCCCGGCCTAGGACACCACCCTTTCACGGTGAGAACCGGGGTTCGAATCCCCGTGGGAACACCATTCAAGACCGCTTGTTACAATTTTCACATGACGGTGGCCGTAGCTCAGTTGGTTAGAGTCCCGGATTGTGATTCCGGTTGTCGCGGGTTCGAGTCCCGTCGGTCACCCCAATTTTTTCGGAATGGGTCGTTAGCTCAGTTGGTAGAGCAGTTGACTCTTAATCAATAGGTCGAAGGTTCGAATCCTTCACGACCCACCATTCCATCGAGGTCGCTACGGATCGGGATGCAGAGAATCCAAGCGCCCGACAGGCAGGGAGCGACTTGTGCGCCTGATTTTCCTGAACCGTTACTACTGGCCTGACGAATCGGCAACCAGCCAGATGCTGACTGATTTGGCCGAAGCGCTGGCACGGCGCGGCTATTCCGTTACCGTCATGACCAGCCGTCAAAAGCTGGAACAGGCACGTCCTGCACTGGAACCGCTGGGACAGCACGGAGGCGTCACCATCCAGCGGCTGTGGACGACTTCATTTGGCCGTGCCCACCTGCTGGGCCGAGCGCTGGACTATCTGAGTTTCTATCTGAGCGCGATATGGTCTGTGCTCCGTCAGGTCAGGCGCGGAGATATCGTCATCGCGAAAACTGACCCGCCGCTATTGGGCGCGATTCTTGAACCGTTCGTGAGACTCAAACGCGGAGCGTTGGTCAATTGGCTACAAGACGTGTACCCCGAGGTGGCGGTGCGCTTAGGCGTGCTGAGCGCTCGCTCGCCCCTGACGCGCGTGTTGATGGCGCTGCGCGATCGCTCGCTGCGCCGCGCCAAATTCAATGTCGTCATTGGCGAACGCATGCGCGAATATCTCGCCGGCCGTATCGGCCCCACGGCAAAACTGCATGTGATCCACAACTGGGCGGCGCCGATTGACTGGACAGCGCAACCCAATTCGGAAAACCCGCTGCGACGACAGCTCGGCCTGGACAGCAAGGTTGTATTTGGTTACAGCGGCAACCTCGGCCGCGCTCACCGCTTCGAGTCTCTGCTCGCTGCCGGCGAGCAGCTGAAAAATCGCAAGGATCTGCACTTTCTTTTCATCGGCAGCGGCGCCCAATTCGAACTCATCCAGCGCGCAGTCACAGCACGTGGGCTCGGCAACTGGACGTTTCTGCCGCACCAGCCGCGTGAGCGGTTGGCGGAATCGCTGGCCGCAGCCGATGTGCACCTGGTGTCACTGGACCCCGCTCTGGAAGGCCTGATCGTTCCAAGCAAAATCTATGGCGTGCTCGCTGCCGGACGGCCGTGCATTTTCATCGGCGCGACGGACGGCGAAGTCGCACTCATCCTGGCGCACCACCGCTGTGGAGTCTCGGCACTCCCCAATCGTCAGGACGAGCTGGCGCAAGCCATCCTCCGGCTGGCTGAGGATCATGCCGAACGCCTTGCGATGGGAGAGAGAGCGCAGGCAGCAGCAGCGAGATTCGCACCCGCCAATGTCGTGTTGCGCTGGCACGCGTTATTGGCGCAACCGCCGCAGAGATGAACCATGATGACACCAGAGCGCTTGCAGAAGATTGAACACACCGTCGGGCCTTTTGAATTTCAAGCAGCTGCCGCACGAGGTGCGAGCCTCCGACGCTGGCAAGAAACATTGATTCATGGCACAACATGTTCGGAAGTCAGCGCAGACTGGGGACACGCAGGTGAAGCCGCATGAAAAATAACTTAGGGCCGCTTGACAGTCAGGACGGCACCATTGAGCTCTCGGTCATCGTTCCGACCTACAACGAAGGCGGCCATATCGCCGAGACGCTTCGCTGGATTGAATCCGGAATCACCCCTTGGTGTCAGGCGTTCGAGATTCTTGTGGTGGACGACGGCTCCACAGACAACACATGGTCCGAGCTGCAAACGGCTCGACGCGGGAGCGCCCGTATTTGCGCACTCCGGTTTTCGCGCAATTTCGGCAAAGAGGCGAGCTTGCGCGCCGGTCTTGAAGCGGCCTCAGGCAGGGCCGTCGTCGTGATGGACGCTGATCGGCAACATCCGGTCGAATTGATACGAGAAATGATGGGGATCTGGCGGTCCGGCCAAGCGGATGTCGTGGAAGCCGTCAAAGCCAGTCGCGGACGCGAATCCTGGCTTCACAAAACAACTGCCCGATTGTTTTACTTCATGATGCGGCAGCTGACAGGGTTTGATCTGAATAACGCATCGGATTTCAAATTACTCGACCGCACCGTCCGGGATGCATATCTGGAACTCAAGGAACGAACGCTTTTCTTCCGGGGAATGGCGCATTGGGTCGGATTCAGACGGAAGCAGGTGTCGTTCGAGGTGGCTCCGCGAGCCGCTGGAGATTCAAAATGGAATTTCCGTGCGCTCGTCGCGCTGGCGGAGACGGCCGTCATCAGCTCGTCCATATTCCCCTTGCGAGCCATCTATGTCTTGGCCCTGGTCTACCTGATCGCGGGCGGCGTCGTTGGCGGTATCGCCGTGGTCCAATATCTGGGCGGCGTGGCGCTGACCGGATTCACAACCGTGATCTTGCTGATCATCCTGTCATCCGCGAGCATGCTGATCGCCCTTGCAGTCATCGGACAGTATCTTGGCCGCATCTATCGCGAGGTTCAGGGCAGGCCATCATTCCTGATCAGCGATCGTCTGAATTGACCGGGGCGCTCCTCGTGTCGATGCAGCGTTCCCTGAGAACCTGGCAGCTGAGGATTTTCGATGCAGGAGTTGGCTCTGCCTCGCAACTCAGGGCGCAAGGCGCCGTAATGTCACAGCGCGCCGCACGGTGATCCGCAGGCACAGCAACCCATGCAGTGCGCGATAACCAAGCTTCAACGTGCGGGTTGGTGAGTCCTTGTATTACGTTGCGCAAAATCCGCTCGTTGGAGTGCGAAAAAACGCTGTAAGGCCTGCCCCCGCTCGTCGTATCAGCCAGATTTCCACGCACAACCATCTTCTTGGGTGTTGTGCAAGCGGAGATCAATGGGCGAACCGCCCGGACGAATGCCCAATTCCGCTCGGACACTTGACGGTGCATGAAAAGTTTGTCGCCGATGGAAACCGCGCCCCACCCGGCGACTGCCAGCAACAGCGCCAGTGCCACACCGGGCGAGGTAGTCCGTCTGTCGAGCAGGCTGGCAAGGCCCAGCCCGAGGCCCAAGACCGTAAATGGCACAACCCCTGCCGAATAAAGTTCACTGACCGACCCCAGGAAGACGGCTGGTGCGACAGCCGGAGCGGCAAATGTGAACCAGATGAACGCATCGCCCTCGATCTTGCCTTTCGTCTTAGGGCTTCTCGAAAAACACTGAAACAATCCCATGCTTGCCGCCGCCATCAACAGCAGACTCAGCACGACACTAGCCGCGACCTTGGGCGAGATTCCAAAAACAAACAGCGTGGCTGCATCGCCGTAGTACATCGCGGCGCCCCAGAGCTGAGTTGCGTTCAACGCTATCGTCGCGGGCTCAATGTGTATTGCATACCGCCCGGATTGCGCAAGAACCAATGGGGTGCCCGCTTGCGCTCTGATCCAGATGTACAACGCAACACCAAGCCCCACGGACACCGCAACTCGTGCGGCGCTGCCCAACGCAACGCTTGCAACACCATCATTGACGTAGCGAACGCGCAGATACATTGCCACCGGAATCCATGCGAGAACGCCGAGTGCGGTCTCCTTGGCGCAGAGGACGCACACGGTAAACAGCATTGCTGCGATGCCGGATCTGATGTCAAGTGGCGCCGCCACGAACACGATCTGTTGGATCGCCAGAAGCGCCAGACAGTCAGCCAGGATCTGGCTGAAGGTGTCGATCTGGATCACCGCAGACGCATTGGCGGGATGGAACAGATACAAGACCGCAACGATCAGCGGCGCCAGCGGCAGTTCCGGCGCCAATTGACGAGAAACTCGCGAAACCAGCGCTGCTGTCACCAGGAATACGACAATTGACAGACCAATGACCAGCGGAAGAACCTTGTCGCCGAGCGACGGGTAACTCAACGCAAACAACATCCGCTGCCAAAGCCGCAAATTGTGTTCAACGTAGAAAATCCCGGAGCCGTGTTTTTCGACCCAGGCGAACATTTCCCAGTCGTCACTGAACGGCAGATCGAACATGGCCGGCAGATAGAGCAGGATCGCCGCGCCAAAACACACGGCCTGCGCCAGCGGAATCCACACGGGGCGCGCAATCACCATCCGCGCCCTACCCTTGCTCTCGCTCTTGCGCCTTCACTAGAAGACATCCCAATCTCCGACGAATGCGCGCCAATCAAGATCGAAGACTTGCTGCCCTGCCTGCCCGACTCCACTACCCATCAGCACCAGTTGGCGTGGCGAAAGTCTGCGCGGCAAGCGCATCCAACCATGCCGCAACCACGTGCGATCGCCCCAACGGTTGGTAAACATGACAGTCGGCCAAGCTCGCGCACGTCGCGCCCAGCCAGTCGCTGCGCGCAAGAGCGTGCGCTCCACATCCAAAGTAGCGCCAAACACTTCCATGACGATGCACACGCGCCGAGCCCCTGACGATACGGCGCGAACGACCGCATAGCCTTCGAGACCAGCTCCCATGTCGTAGACCAACGCAGCGTAAGGTGACTGCGGCGAAGAAAAATAACGCCAGTTCAGATACGCAGCTGAACGTTCGATACACACACTGCCAGCGGATACCAGACTACGGGCGAACGGGTCGAAGTGAGAATCGAAGCGGTCTATTTGACGGATTCCGGGCTCGTCCGAAATCCCGGGAAGCAGCGCGACATAAGCATCGAGCACGGCACGCTTTCCCCATCCGAACTTCGTCAACCCCGGCATTGAATTTGCATTGGGGTAGCCAAAAAATATATCGCCATCTGCAAGCTGCTCCTTGAGCGCCTTCAGACAGGCCATGAACAGGCCGCGGCCCCGGGCATCGGGATGTGTCGCTGTGTCACAGGACTGCCATCCCAAGGCTGTCCCCGAACCACTCCTCAACGCCACCGGTACCATCGCGTTCATCGCCAACAAGTTACCGTTTTCGCGGACAGCGGCGATCCTGGCCCTGCCAGCGGCTGCGTGATACTTGCGCCAGTAGTGTTCGGCGTTTTGTAGTTCTGCGGTAAGGGCACTGAAGTGCGACGTTCCAGTCACTCCCTTGAATGCCACGTGCGCCAGCCAGGCTAACTCGCCTAGATCGACCTTCGCCGGATCGAGCAAATCAATGTTCATGACAATGCGCGATTACCTTAGATGGCGTTAACGATGCGATGTGGCGAAAAACCACAGCGCCCTAGCATGCTTGTGACGACTCGCTTGAACCCACTGGAGCGGGTGAGCTGCGGCCGCGCGGAAGCAGTTTTTCCCGGGCGAAAAACAATCCCCAAAGACACAGGAAAGCGACACCCGTGAGCACGATTTCGCTGAGATCCCGAAGCCCCACGAATAGCGCCATGGCAGACACGGCAAACAAAAGCCGCCCCGTCAACCGGGAGGGCCACCAGAGCAGGCGGCTGCAAAGATTGGCCAGCAGCCCATAGACAAGCCCGCCGATGATTATCGCTGCATAGCCGCCGATCAGATACAGATCGCCCACAGCAGAGCATGTCCAGGTAAAGCCTTTGTTGCCTTGTTGACCCGTGAACGTCACCAGATCAATGCCGCGGTTGATCGGCTTGGACGGAAACAAGGAACGGGGAATGGGCGCTGAAACGATCGCGACAATCCCGGTGCTCCCGATGTAAGGGTGGTAATCAGGGACCATGGTCAGGACTTGGCCCAGCCAATACAGATTGCGGTCTACGATGATGCCAGGCCGCTCTTCGCTGAAGATTGGCTTCCCAGCCTCAAATGACCTTTCGAATCCCGAGTGCCGCCATAACACCACCGCTTGCAGGAATAACAGGAGAGCAGCCGCGACTCCAGACAAGATCAAAAGATGCCGAAGACTGATTTTAGGGTGGAGCAGAATCCAAGTCAGTGCTGTGGCGCCGACGATAGTCCCGGTGGAGCGGCGGTTGCCACCCGCAGTGCTCAGAATCAAATTGATCAGTCCAAAACTGATCAGCAGCAGGACGGGCCAACCGAAGCGCCGTTGCAGGCGGTGCAGTGCCACCGCAAAAGGTAGCGTCAAGTAACCAAAATAACGGAGGTTCTGCAGCACCGTATCCCAGTTACCGATTCCACCCTCCGGCATCCAAGCAGCACGACCGGCACGGCTGACGTCGAACGAATCAGCGATACATGCCGGCGAGAGTGAGCAACCGACCCAGACCCTCATTCCCCCCAGAACGAAACAGACAATGCCCGCGCAGAACAGGAAGCGCGGCCCCAGATCATTAATCGGCAATCGGGCAGGCGGATGCAATGGAATGATCAGCCAGGTGAGAACACTGCCGATCCAGAGGAACGCGGCAAACAAACCGATACTGGCCATGCTGCCTACGAGCGCTTCGCGGCTTGCGCCTTCAAGTTCGTAGCCGCCCTGGACCGCATCAAGCACAACCCAGTACACCAGCCCGAACATCAGCAAATGCTCAGCACGGAACAGTGCCGCAGGACTGCGGAATCCGGCAGTTACAACACCCAGGAGCAAGCCAAGACTCAGTGCGATGCCGGAAACACGTAGACTGCCCATTGCCGCTAATTCAAATTCCGGAATCGCCACAGTGGCAGCAAGGGTTCCGGCAACGATGCCTATCAGCGACCACCCCGGAAAGGCGCGATAGCTGTCGGTGCTGCGGCCAGAACTTACAACCATGAGCGCAAACTCCAGACGGCAAGTTGCTGACGGATTACCGCTGGCCTCATCATGCTTCCGCCGACGGGAGTTTCATATTGCCGGCCACGATACGGTAGCCCGACGGCCCTTGAATCCATCACCATGAACAACCCTCTGGTCAGCATCATCATCCCGTGTTTCAACGCAGCGCCATGGCTGTCGCAGACGCTGGAGTCGGCATTGTCTCAGACATGGCCACGCGTCGAAGTGGTGGTGGTGGACGATGGCTCCACAGACGGCAGCGCGGACATCGCCCGGCGCTACGGCGACAGCCGGCTCAAGCTGGTGCAGGGGTCTCATCACGGCGCCTGTGCGGCGCGCAACTTTGGATACTCGAAGGCCCAAGGAAATTACATCCAGTTCCTCGACGCCGACGACCTGATCTCCCCCGACAAAATCGCGGCGCAGATTGCCTTGCTGCGGGAATCCCCGCGCCACAGCCTTGCGACTTGCCGCTGGCTGCGCTTCCGCGGAGAGCCGGCGACCGCAGTGTTCGCGGACCAGCCGGTGTTCCGCGACCTTGCACCGATCGAGTTCCTGCTGCTGGTGGCGAGCGAGACCACGATGATGCACCCCGCCGCGTTCCTGACGCCGCGCGACGTCGCCGAGGCCGCAGGCCCGTGGAACGAGAACCTGCCGTCGAACCCTAACGACGACGGTGAGTATTTCTCACGAGTCGTCCTTGCTTCCAGCGGGCTGCGTTTCGCAGTGGCAGGCACAAGCTATTACCGTGTTCATGCGCCGAGCAGCTTCAGCCTGAGCCGGCGTCGTGACGAGACCTCGCTGCGCTCGCGGCTGCGAACAATCGAGCTTATTACCGCGCGCATGCTCGCGACGGAAGACAGTCCGCGCGTACGGCAGGCCTGCGCTGATCTCTACCAGCGCCTCGTCTACAGCATTTATCCACGTTGCCGGGACGTGCGGCAGACGGCGCAAGAGCACATCCGCACGCTCGGCGGCAGTGTCGCGCGTCCGCACATGGGCCGCTGGGGTCGCGCGCTGGCGACGCTGATCGGCTGGAAGGGCGTGGGCTGGCTGCGCTACTGGCTCCGCGGCTAGCCTGATGAACTGGCGCCAGAATTAACTCTTCCTACTGTTCCGCCGGCCGGCACACGAAATATTCAAAGTAGGACGGCCGGTCCGGCCACGCCGGAACTCTCCGGACCCGGTATCCGCGCGCCGTCAATTCGGCATTCTGCTGTTCCACAGTGACATAGGTCGTGATAAGGCCATACAACTCCCCGGGGTCATTCAGATATGCATAGCCGTCAAAAACCCGTTCGAGGTGCCGATGGCGGAGACGGTTAGGCAGTGCACGCACAATCCAGCGGACAAAACGCAGCGGCGTCAGCAGCAGCAGGAACGGATTCCGCAGTGCGTTCCGCCAACCGGGCCTGAGATGCGCGGGAAGAAAGAACCCACGGACTGTCGCTGGCGACAGGATATGCGTGGAAAACGCGAGCACGCCGCATGGATGGAGCAGCGCGCGCAATGCTGTCAGCAACTGGTTGCGATCCTCCCAAGGGAGATAATCAATGGAGTTGAAGGAGATCAATATGGCGTCGAACATGCGCCCGGACAGCGCCGCCGGACAAGTGCGCATGTCCATCGTCAAAAACTCTCCACTTTGAAACTTCGCCTTGGCCCTTTGCACCATGCTGGCGGAAAAATCAATGCCGACGTACTCGCGACAGCGCGGCAACAGTGTGTGAGTCGTCCGGCCGGCGCCGATACCAATGTCGAGCACCCTCCCCCCAAACTGCTGCGCATGAGCGTCGAAAATCTGCTGCTCCGCCGGAAACAAAGCCTGCAGGCGCGTATAACGTTCGACGGTGGTCTTTGCGTTGTAGGTCGCCTGATTGACTGCACTTTGCGACATCCGACCTCGCACGCGGCTGGGAAATCTGCGCGGCATTATGCCGTCTCGCACCCCGGTGCAGCTAGAATTCACCGCTCATGGGCCAGCACATAGAAATTGTCCCGACCACCAACCTGGATGCCAGCCACTGGCAGCGTTGGCTGGAGCTCCAGAGTTCCAATCCGGCACTCGACAGCCCGTATTTCCATCCGCACTTCGCGCAGGCGTTGCAGCGGCACGGCCTGCGCACACTCACCGCAGTAATCTCCGAGGCCGGACAGGTGGTCGCGTTCGTGCCCTATCAGACCCACGGTCGCCTTGTCGGCCGTCCCGGCGGCTGGCCGATCGCCGACTTCCAGGCACCGGTCTGCGCGGACGGGTTCGAACTGGACTTGCTGGCATTCCTGCGCGCGGGAGGACTGGATACCTTCACGTTCGATCACTGGCTGGCGCAGCGCCCGGAAATCCAGCAGTACGTCGAGAGAACGCGGCCATCGCCCTATATGGATGTGAGCGGCGGTCTCGCCCGCTACCTCGAACGCATCGGCGAATCAGGCCAGCGCCGGTGGAAATTCACGCAGAACAGGCTGCGCAAGGTCGAGCGTGAACTGGGCAGCCTGCGCTTGGAGTTCCAGAGCACAGGCAACTCGATGTTCGACCGTCTCCTCGAATGGAAGCGCAGCCAGTACCGCGAAACGGGCAGCGGCGACTTGTTTGCCAATCCGGCGTACGTGGCGTTTTTTCGCGATTTGCTCCGGATCGACGATGCCGGGTTCCGTGGACTGTTGAGCGTGCTCTGGGCCGGCGAGACGCCGCTGGCGGCGCATGCCGGTATCGCTCTGGGTGGCGTGCTCCACTGGTGGTTCCCAGCTTATGACCCGCGCCACGCCGGTTATTCCCCTGGCTATCTGATGCTTGCAAAGCTGACTGAGGATGCTCCGCTGCATGGCCTGACCCGCGTGGACTTGGGCAAGGGCGAGGAGCAATACAAGGCACAGATCAAGACCGGTCAGACGATGGTTGCCGAAGGCATCGTGGACGTACGTCCCGCCCGGCAGTGGTTGCGGGCTCACACGCGCGGCATACGTGCCGCGCTGAAATATTCCGCACCGGCGCACTGGTTGCGTCAGGCCCGCAAGCGGTTGCGCGCCAAACCGAAGCACTGATTAGCGTGTCCCGGCGGGTTGAGCGATAGTATTCTGCGAATGAGTGAACGACCCTTGGCAGCCATCCGAACTTTTGAAGAGTTCTCGAAAAATCCCGGCATATTTCAGCGGCTGCGGCGCTTCGCCAGTACGAGTCTTGCAGCGGCGCGCGGTACCTGGTCGCGGCGGAGTGGCGGCAACTGGTTGCGCTTCGCCTTCTATCACTACGTGTTTGATGACCAACGAGCCGGGTTTTCCAGACAGCTGCGCCATTTCCGCCAGATTGGACAGGTCATCACGCTCGACGAGGCCGTTGGCTTGGTCGAACGCAAGGTGCCGGTGGATGGCCGTTATCTGTGCATCACGTTCGACGACGGCTTGGCGAACAATTTCGAGAACGCGCTGCCGATCCTAGCGGAGCATCAAATGCCCGCGGCTTTTTTTGTCGCCACCGGTTACATCGGTCTGAAACCGCAAACGGATCGCCAGCGCCTGCTCGGCTTTCATGGCGAACACTCCGGGCTGCTGGTGGAGTTCATGGACTGGGAGCAATGCCGCATATTGCTGCGCTCGGGTATGACGGTCGGCTCGCATTCAGTGACCCATGCGCGGCTTGCGGAACTCGATGCCACGGCAGCCGACCGAGAGTTGAGGGAATCACGACAGACGATCCGCCACGAACTAGGTAGCGAGTGTCTTCACTTCTGCGCACCTTACGGCAGGCCAGTCAGGGACTTCCGGCCTGAGCGGGACATATCGCTGGCGCAGCGTGCGGGGTATCGGTCGTTCCACACTACGGCGCGCGGCACCACGCACCGCAGCGAAGGAATCGCCATCACCCAACGCCAGCACCTGCTGGCGCATTGGCCCCCTGCGGTCGTCACGCACCATCTGTTCCGCGACCACTGATCCGTAATCTCCGGGGGCAGACCGCTAACAAAGGTGCAATTTTTGCGCACCTCAAACACGCTGGGATTGCCACCGGGCCATAGCACGAATCATTGCGTAGACTGGAATCAGAACGAGACGCCGGAATAGCCACAGTGAAAGCGTTTCGTTTGGGTCCATCTCCCGATTCCAGTCAATTACCGTGGTCTGGTAGTCGGCTAAATCGGCCAGCACCTGCTCTGGCGTCACACCCGCCGCCGCCGCGTAGTCATCCAGCAGCGCACGCGCCGCGCGCCGCAGCCGCGGCAACGTCCACGGCTGCAAGCCGCAACGTAAACCGGCCTTGACCAGCCCATGCAGGAAGATCGCGACCGACAGATGCTGCAGCGGCAACGCTTGCACCATGGGGTCCACCAGCACGATGCGATCGTCGGCTAGGATCATGTTGCTAGGGTCGCAGTCGAAGGCTAGGTGCTGCGCCTGCGCTGCCGCCAGCAACGAGACGATGGCGACGCGGTGACGTTCCAGCGGCGCGATATCACCTCGCGCGAGCTGCTGGGCCAGCGTCGGCCCGGCAACGAATTCCATGACAATCTCACCGGGCTGCGCCAGCTCGTCGTGCAGCATGGGAACCCGGAACGCCAGCAGCGTCGCTATCACTTGGCGCAGCCGCGCATAGGCATGCCTCTCGCCGTCAACGTTAAAGGTGCGCAGATAACGCTTGTGCAGCAGTAGTACGCCGTTATGCGTCCGCGTCACCAACACCGAGTTGCGGCGAATCTCGCCACCCACGTTAAGCCCGTTCGGCAGCGACATACAGGCTCTTGCACAGCAGCGACCACGGCGCCGTCCCGGGCAAGGCCTGGGTGAGCAGGCCGCGCCCGAGTAGCGGCGGCTGGCCCAGAGCATCGGCGATCGCGAAGCCAGCGTCGCGCAGGGTCGCCACGACCTCGCTGCGCGTGAACCAGTGGCTGTGGCGCGCGCCGGCGCGATTGCTGCCGGTGGTGCGCCCGCGCAGATTTACCAGCGCGCCACCCGGCCAGTAGATGCTGTACAGGTTGGGGACGTTGAACACTAGCCGTGCGCCGGGCCGCAGCACGCGGCCCAGTTCACGGAACACGGCGGGGAAATCGGCCAGCAGGTTGATCACCAGAATCGAGTAGGCGGCGTCGAAGCTGGCCGGCGCGTAGGGCAGCGCGTAGGCCGAGCCGTGCACCAGCGACAGCCGCCCGTCCGGCGGCGCGCGACGCTCGGCGGCGCGCAGCATGCCGTCGGAAGCGTCGATCCCCTCCAGCCCGGCGAAGCGCGGCGCGAAGTGCACCAGCAACCGGCCGGTACCGCAGCCCAGTTCCAGCACGCGCGCGTCCGGACGCAGATGCGAGAACAGCAGCTGCTCCAGCACCGCCTTGTGGAACGCGTCCACGCGTCGGCCACCCGCGCTGGCGTAACGCGAGTGATCGTAGCGGTCGGCTTCAACGTCATAGAAGCGGACGGTCTGGGCGTGGGTGGGGTCGGTCGGCGGAGACGTCATGGGCAGAATCGGGTGCGCGGCGCGTGACATTGTCGGGAATTTCGGGGTAACGCAAGCAGGCAATCACCCAGGAGGCAGGGCCCGTGCAGAACGTGACTCGATAGACTGCTGTCCATGGTCAACATCCGCGTGCGCCTGCGGCACCGATTCCCGCGCCTCATTTCTGCAGCGAGGGCGGTCCGCCACCGGTGGCGCAAGTTTGTCCACGCCGGAACCCGGTATTACTGTCCGTTGTGCGAGAGCAGCCTGCGCGCGTTTGAGAAGGACCCCTGGGACAGCCATCCCATGGCGCGATGTCCGGTCTGCGGCGCACAACGCCGGCATCGCGCCGTCTGGTCGTTCCTCCTCCAGTCGCGCTTGTTAGACGGCAACACGTCCCTTGGCCGTTTTCTGCACTTCGCGCCGGAGGCCGTGCTGGAGGAGAAGTTCAGAAACGGACGAGCGCTGAAGTATCTGTCCGCCGACATCCGGCCCGGTGCGGCGATGCTCACGCTCGATATCACCGCCATCAACCAGCCCGATGCGAGCTTCGATGCGATCTTCTGCAGCCATGTGCTCGAGCACGTCCCCGACGACCGGGCGGCGATGTGGGAGCTGTACCGGATTCTCAGGCCCGGCGGCCGGGCCATCATCCAGGTGCCGCTCTATGCGCAGTCGACGTTCGAGGACCCGTCGGTGGTCGATCCGCGCGAGCGTCAGCGGTTGTTCGGTCAGCACGATCACGTCCGCAAGTACGGACCGGACCTGCTGCAGCGCCTTCTGGCAACGGGCTTCGAGGCGCGCGCTGTGAGGGCCACTGATTTCCTCGCCGACAGGGACATCGAGCGTCTGGGGATCACGGCAGATGAGACGATTTTCGACTGCCGCAAATCGGGCTAGCCGAGTGCGGTCGCGGACCGTTCCAGCTGGCGGCAGAACGCATTTCAAGACGCCTTCCCGTACCATGAGCGCTCCCTTGTACCGCCGCGCAACCGGCCCGGAACACCGCTGCCACCCGTGAAAGTCACTCGCCCATGAAGACGGCCCTGATCTGCGGTGTCAGTGGTCAGGACGGCTCGCTGCTGGCGCGGTTGCTGCTCGAGAATGGCTATCGAGTGGTCGGCGGGTCGCGTGACGCGCAGAGCGCGAACTTCGCGAACCTCGAGCGCCTGGGGATCCGCGACGACGTGGTGCAACAATCGGTAACGCTCACCGACTTCCGCAGCGTGATCCACGCGCTGATCCGCTTCCGCCCGGATGAGATCTACAACCTTGCGGGCCAGACTTCGGTGAGTCTGTCGTTCGACCAACCGGTCGAGACGCTGGAGAGCATCAGCGTGGCGACGCTGAACCTGCTGGAGGCGGTGCGCGTCACCGAGCTCACCGCACGCATCTACAACGCCTCTTCGAGCGAGTGCTTCGGCGACACCGGCACTACGGCGGCGACCGAAGCCACACACTTTCGTCCACGCAGCCCGTACGGTGTGGCCAAAGCCGCGGCGCACTGGCAGGTGGCGAACTACCGCGAGGCCTACGGGCTGCACTGTTGCTCGGGAATCTTGTTCAACCACGAGTCACCGCTGCGCCCGGCACGCTTTGTCACGCGCAAAGTGATCGCCGCCGCGGTACGCATCGCGCGCGGCAGCCGCGAGACCGTGGAGCTGGGCAACCTCGACGTGATCCGCGACTGGGGCTGGGCGCCCGAGTACGTCGAGGCGATGTGGCTGATGTTGCAGCAGCCGCAGCCCTCGGACTTCGTGATCTGCACCGGCCAGAGCATCGCGCTGCGCGAGTTCGTGCGACTGTGCTTTGCCGGCGTCGGGCTCGACTGGCAGCAGCACGTGCGCGTGCGGAAGGACCTCTACCGCACGTCGGACATCACGCAGAGCTACGGCAACGCCGACAAGGCGCAGCGCGAACTGGGCTGGAGCGCGCACACCCGCGTGGCCGACGTCGTGCGCCGCATGTTGGAAGCCGAGCAAGGCGCGTCGCTGGACCAGGTCCTGCGACGCGACGCATAGGATGAATATCTGTTTCGACGGCATCGGATTCTCGCTGCAGGAGTCGGGTGGCATCTCAATCTATTCCGAGAAAGTCGTCGCCGGTGTGGTACGCGCCGGCGTGCCGGTCAAGCTCTGGCTGTTCCCGGGCTGCGAGCACAACAAGTCAGTGGAGACGCTGCTGGCCCTGCGCAAGGACTTTCCCGCGTTCGAAGTGGTGCGCGTCACCCGGCGCTCGCCGCTTGAGCGCCTGCGTGCTTTCCGCGAGTCGCTGGAGCCGGGCTCGGTATTCCATTCAACCTACTACCGGCTACCGCCGAAGAGTGCGCGGGTGCGCGTCGTCACCACGGTCTATGACTTCATCCACGAGCGACGCGCCTCGCGCGCACGCCGCGCCGTGCTGTCGTTCCAGAAGCGCCGCGCAATCCTGCGCGCCGACGCTGTGGTCTGCATCTCGGCGCGCACCGCTGCCGATGTCCCACGTTACGTGCCGGAGGTCGATCCGCGCCGCATCGTGGTCGCGCCATTGGGCTCCGATTTCCGCCCGATCGAGGGCGCGGTCTCGGCGCACGGCACGTTTGCGCTGTTCGTTGGGCGCCGCGTCGCCCACAAGCAGTTCCCGATGGCGGTACAGGCCGTGGCGCGCGTCAAGGGCCTGCGCCTGGTAATCGCCGGTGGCGGTGAGCTGAGCGCCGCGGATCGCGACACGCTGGCCGGCCTGCCCGCTGAACGCTGGACCGCGATCCCGTGGGTGGAACCCACGCAGCTCAACCAGCTCTACAGCACCGCGCTGGCGCTGCTGTTCCCCTCGGTGGATGAGGGCTTCGGCCTGCCGGTGGCGGAAGCCGCCAGCACCGGTTGCCCCGCAATCACCGTGCGCGGCGGCATTCCCGAGGACGCGCAGCCACTGCCGGAGTTGGCGGCGCACAGTCCAGCGCCGGAGGCACTTGCCGCGCTGCTGCTGCGTCTGCTGAATCCCGCATATCGCAGCGAGGTTCGGCGTCGTGCGCTGGCCTCGGCCGCGAACTCGGGCTGGGACCGAACCATCGGCAAGCTCATGGACACTTATCGGGCGCTCGCATGACCACGCCTTCCGTGCCAACGGCCTATCGCGACCAGCGCGCGCAGGAATACGATGACCGCCGCTTCACCAGCCCGGCCGGCCTGGCGATCGCGGCGGCTGAAAGTGCGCTGTTCCGCGCGGCGCTGGGCGCGGTCCCCGCAGGCGCGCACCTGCTTGAGGTCGGCTGCGGCACCGGGCGCTTCCTGCTGACGGCGTTCGAAGCGGGCTTCCGCTGTGAGGGACTCGATCCATCGCCCGACATGCTTGAGCTGGTGCGCGGCAAGCTTGGTAAACGCGCCACCGAAGTTACGCTCAGGCTCGGTGAGGGCGCGCAACTACCCTATACGGACGGCGCTTTCGATTTTACCTACAGCATCCGCGTGCTCAACCAAGTCGGACGGGCCGATTACGCGCTGGCGATGGTGCGCGACCTGCTGCGCGTCGTGCGGCCTGGGGGACTGGTACTGATCGAGTTCGCCAACCGCTGGCGGCCGCACCGCGGCGGGCCGGACGTGCGGTTGTCGCCGGCAGAAGTACTGGCAACGGCCGCCACTGCCGGCGGCAGGCTGCGCTGGCTTCGTGGCACGTTCGCTCTGGGCATGACCGCGTATTGGCGCGCGCCCGGCGCGCTGCTGCCGATGGTGAGCGCCGCAGACCGTGCGCTGAGCCGCGCCGTGCCGCGGTTATGTGCACGCTGCTACGCGCTGATCGAAAAGGCCTGAGGCCATGCGCATCGGCATCTACGTGGCGCACGTTGGCGTGCTGCCCGGATACGAGCGGATGGTGTCGGGCCACGTGCAGATCCCGCTGTACAGCGCACGGCTGCTGCGTGACGCGGGGCACGAAGTCGAGCTGATCAGCACGCGTATGACCGGCCGGTGCCTGCCCGACTGCCTGCCGCGCGATCTGCCCTTGCACGAAGTGATCGACGCTTCGCGCCAGGGCACAGCATCGGAGCATGACGTTGGGCGGCGCGGCGGTTTTCACCCGTTGCGGCTGGTGCAATGGCTGCGCCAGGTGCGGGCGCTGGCACGGCGCTACGACGTAATGCATTTCTTCGGCGCCAATCGCACGGTCAGCCTCGCGGGCCTGATACGCAGCTTGCCGGGCGCCTGCCCTACGCTCGTCACGTTCAACGTCGGAGTGTTTCCGGAGCCGTACCTGGCCCTGACGCGCCCGTTCTGGAAGCGCATTGACCGCGTGCTGACTTCGACCGACTACTTCCACCGCAAACTGACTGCGGCCGGCATCCAGTCACACGTGCTGCGCCACGGTGTGGTCAAGGATCTGCGCATGTCTGATGTAAGGCGGCGCCACCGCGTGCTGTTCTGGCGCGAAGCCACACCACGCAACGGCGGCGACATTGCAGCCGAGGTGTTCCGTCGGCTGGCGCCGCGCTATCCCAACGTGCACTTCGATCTCGCAGTGCGACCGCACTGGAGCGAGGTGGACGGCTTGGAAACACTCGCGAAGACGTATCCGAACGTCGGTCTGCACCGTGCACCGTACCCCGCCGGCTTCTCGTTCGAGGCACTGATGGCAGAAGCGATCTGCGTACTGCTGCCATTCCGGGCGTACACCGTCCAGCCGCAGCTTTCGATTCTGGAAAGCCTTGCGGCGGGCGTGCCGGTGGTGGCCTCGAACATCGAGTCGACCGCTGAGTTGATCCAGTCCGGCAGCAATGGGCTGGTGATACCGGCTGGCGACGCTGATGCAGCGACGCGCGCCGTCGAAGAATTGATCCGCGATCCAGCGCGGGCGCAAACCATGGGGCAAGCTGCCGCTAGTTTCGTGAAACAGGAGTGGAACTGGTCTTCATATGTGGACGAGTTGCAGAGTCATTACACGGCCGTGCTGAGCGCACGCAATCTCAAACCAAGAATTACAACAGGCTGAATCAGCCGTATTCAGACGACCACTCGCCCTTGCATCTAGGTCGGCGTTGCTTGCGCGCAATTTTTGTATAGCGCTTCCATTGTTCGGCCCATCGCCGCCAGCGAAAGCTCCTGTTCGGCGCAGATTCGCGCCTGCCGCGCACGATCCTGCCGCAATCCTGGATCTCGATATTCGGCCAGCGCTTGCGCCAACGCGTCAGCATTACCAACAGGAATCACGCTACCGCAACGATAGCGACGGATCAGATCCGCCATGCCAACCGCGTCGGTTACTACTGCCGGAACGCCGGCAGCCAGCGCCTCGGCCGTGACATAACTGAAGTTCTCGCTGTACGACGGCAGGGCGAACACGTGCGTGCGTTGCAGCAACAACTGGCGTTGTGGCACCTGCACGAAACCGTGCCAAGTCACGCTGTCGCCAAGTGCGAGAGAAGCGATGTCCGCGCGCAGTCGGTCCGGTCCGTAGTCGCGACCAGTGTCGCCGGCGATGTCGAGACGCGCGTCGAGGCCCCCGGCGCGTAATCGCGCCAGCGCCTGGAGCAGTTCCGGCAAACCCTTGACGCGCGAGAGCCGGCCGACGAACAGGATGTGCAGTGCCCCGGCCGGCGGCGCTGCGGGCAGCGGCGCGATCGGCAGTCCGGGCATCGCAACCTGCACGCGCAACCGCGGGTCCAGCACACGCAGGAAATCGGCCTCCTGCTCCGTCATCGCCACCAGCGCGGCAGCACGGCGCAGCAGCGGGCCGGCCAGCAACAGGTAAAGCGACTTGAGCCAGCGCCGCTGCGACAGATACCAGGCCGACAGCAGCCCGTGCGAGCTCACCACATAGGGGCACCCGGCCTGGCGACAGAGCAAGACGGCGATCAGGAACTGCCAGCCGAAGGGCCCGTGGATGTGGACGAGGTCGCAATCCGCGAGCGAGCGCCGCAGCCAGCGGCCGAAGGCCATCGCGTTGGCGGCATCGGAGCGCCCCGCAGTTCCCGCGTGTGCGAGCGGCGAGATCATGGCGGGCGGCGCGCAGGCCAGCACACAGCCTGACTGTATCCGCACTGCAGATGCGTCGAGTGCCGCACGTAGGCCCTCGAGGTAGGTCAGCGGCCCACCGCTGTGCGGATCCAGCGAGCGGAACACATGGGTGACGTACAGCGGGGCCAGTGACATGTGCCCGCTAGTACCGGACGCCCAGCGCGCGGCGATACCAGCGCCGCAGGGTCTGCGTCAGGCGCTTGGACACGCTGATCGCGCCGGGACCGAGCCAGGACAACAGCAAATACGCGGGCGCCTTGAATTGCAGCGGCCGGGCACGCAGCGATTCGAGGAACCACTTGCGCCCGGCGCTGCGCGAATGGAAGGTGAATTCGCTCAGGCCCAGCACGAGGTAGTGGCTGGCGAGCACGCGCGGCTGCTTGGCCCAACGCGCGCCGTGCCTCCGCATGATGATCCCCATGTCGTTGGCGTAGACCTTCTGGTTGTCCCACATGCCCGAGCCGGGAATGCGGCGCTGGTCCTGGATGAACAATGGCTCGGGCACGAAGCTGAAATCGCAAAGGTCCTTCAAACGCAGCGCGTATTCCCAGTCGTCCCAAGCCTTCATGCCCTCGTCGAACAGCCCGGCATCGAGCAGCACCTGGCGGCGCGCAAGCCAGGCCGGCGTCGCGATCATGCCGAAGCGCCAGTCCATGCCGCGCGAAAAATCAATCCACTTGAAGCGCTCGGCACCGCCGACGTAGAGCGTGTCCACGGTCGAGAGCTGGATGTGGCTGCACAAATTCAGCCCGACGTGTGCCGGCGCGGCTTGCAGCGCTGCGACCTGGATCGCGAGCTTTTGCGGCATCCAGATGTCGTCGTCATCCTGGAAGGCGATCAGTTCGCCCTTGGCCTCGCGGATGCCGATGTTGCGAGCGGCGGCGGCCCGACGATTATGATCCAAGCGAATGTAGCGCAACCGGGGGTCGGCGAACGCACGCACCGTTTCGTTGGTGTCGTCGGTTGATGCGTCGTCCACCACGATGAGTTCCAGGTTGCGGTACGACTGGGTCAAGATGCTGATGATCGCGCGGCGCAGCAGCCGCGCGCGGTTGTGGGTGGGCATCACCACCGTGACTAGCGGGCCCTCGGTGGTCAGTGCCAAATCGCGTTCCGCAGCCGCGCTGGCGGCAGGCGGTGGCACCGGGCGCCCAAGCGCCACCTGCCAGCCGGCGAGCAGCGCGGGTTGGCGCCCGAACACCGCCGCGTGTCGGCGCAGCAGTTCGGCCAGTGCGGTGCGCTGCACGTCGCTGCGCAACAGCGCCTCGTCGGGCCGAGGGCGATGCAGCAGCGCGACGTTGTCGAACACGAAGCGGGCCTTGCCGCGGCCGAGCAGACGCAGCGCGAGGTCCCATTCCTGAAGCGCCGCCAGCTTCGGGTCGAAGCTCCCGCATTCGCGCAGCGCGGCGCGGCGCACGATCCATGCGGCCAGTGGCAGCGACGCGCATTCCAACGGGTTGGGGTCCGGCGGCGTGGCGCGCATGAGTCCGGCCGGCGTCGCGCTCCAAGCGCAGCCGTCGCTGTAGCCGATCCAACCGCCGCCGACGAATTCGACGGTCGGCTCCGCGGCCAGCACCGCGAGCTGGACTTCAAGTTTCAGCGGCAGCCACTCGGTAGTAGCGTCTTGGAATCCGACAATTTCTCCACTGGCTGCGCGGATACCGGCGTTCAGGGCGGCGGCGGGCGTGGCTTCTCCGGAAACGGGAACCCGCCGCACGCGCGGATCTTGAATCGCGCGCAGTAATCCGCTGACCTGATCATCGGCCGTAGAATCGACGACCACGAGTTCGAGTTCCGTATAGTTTTGCGACAGCACGCTATGAACGGCACGCCGCACGCCAGGTCCCGACATTGCAACGTGCATCACCACGCTAACAATCGGCGTCATGGGTCAGGCGTTCGGCGTGAAGTAATTGCGATCATACGGAGCGCCAGTTTCGTTTCATTTTAGAAATCGACCGAATCGAAATGTCGGCGTCCAGCCGTATAGTAGGGTCCGCGCTCCTGCGAGTCACGCCACCGATGGCCCCCGTTCTGTTCCTCATTTTCAACCGTCCCGAGCATACCGCCCGCTCGTTCGCCGCGATCCGGCAGGTGCGGCCGGTACGGCTGTACGTTGCCGCCGACGGGCCGCGCCCGAACCGGGCCGACGAGGCGGAGCTGTGCGCCCGCACCCGCGCCGTTGCCACCGCCGTGGACTGGCCGTGCGAGGTGCATACGCGCTTCAACGACGTCAACCAAGGCTGCCGAAGGGCCGTCTCCGGCGCCCTCGGGTGGTTCTTCGAAACAGAAAAAGATGGGATCATCCTCGAGGACGATCTGGTCGCCCACCCTTCGTTTTTTACCTTCGCCAACGAGATGCTCGCCCGGTACCGCGATGACGAGCGCGTGTTCTCCATCAACGGCAGTAACTACGCGTATTCCCCTGATTGGTCGGAAAGTTATGGCTTTTCAATCTTCATGAACATGCATGGCTGGGCTACCTGGAGACGCTCATACCAGCTCGTGGATCCAGAAATGACCAGTTGGGCACAACAACGCAGAGGCAAGATACCGTGGCTTTACCGCATGCTTCGCGGCTCGGCGCCGAGGTCAGAGTGGCAAAAAATTGTCTGGGCCGCGTACTGGCATGACCGTTTCAGCGCCATGCTGGACGGAAGCGTTGATTCCTGGGCTTATGTCTGGGTATACACGGGCCTCTTGCGGCGCAAGTTATCGGTCGTTCCCAGAGCACATATGGTCCGGAATATCGGTTGGGGTCCCGAGGCGACGCACACACCCAACCCGCTCGATCCACGGGCCGACATTGCGGTTGCTGAGATGAAATTTCCGCTGAATCATCCGACAGACGTACAGACCGACCCAGCCTACGATATTCACGCCATGAATATGTGGGCGAGGTACCGCGACGAATATTTCCGTAAGCGGATACTAAAAAGCTTCCTATTTGATCTGGAGCCGCGGATCTTTCCCAAACTGTGGCAGTTCGCGCGATTCATCAAACTGGCTTTTCGCGAAACGAATGCCGAAAGATGATTTCGCCGAAGACTCCACTGTCACCACGCCGCCCAATCAAGCCGCCTTCCAGGCAAAGATGATCCGATCAGCCTTGGCTGCGGAACAACAGTATTCGAACCTTGAGTGCTTGGCTGCTCTACACGTTCGCATTGCGAATTACAGATCGGACAAGCCTGGAGCGTGACTACGATCCAGAAACCAGACTTCCGGCTCGATATCCAGGGTCTGCGGGCACTGGCGGTGGTATCGGTAATCATCTACCACGTCGACGCCGGCCTCGTGCCGCGAGGTTACCTCGGCGTAGATATTTTCTTCGTCGTATCAGGATATGTAATTACCGCGACGCTGGCCAAGCGCCACGCTGCCGCTTTTGGCGACTTTCTGCTGTCCTTCGCTGCGCGCAGGGTCAGCAGATTACTCCCAGCGCTGGTCCTGTGTGTCGCGATCACCGCATTGGCTGGATTTGCCTTCCTGCCGCCGGATTCCGGCTATTTCGAGCAGTCTTGGAAGACCGGCATCGCGGCGCTCGTAGGTCTGTCGAATGTCCAGATGTATCGCGCATCAATCGATTACTTCGGCACGTCGGCCGATTTCAATCTGTTCACGCAGACATGGTCGCTCGGGGTCGAGGAACAGTTCTACCTGATGTTTCCTGTGCTGCTGTGGGTCACGGGGTTCGCGAAAAAAGATCCGAAGGGAAGTAGACGACTCTTCATCACAATCGCTGTTCTGTCCTGCATCTCTTTTCTGCTCTTCAGTTATATGAGCACGAGGAATCCCTCTGGAGCGTTCTACTTGGTCCCCGCTCGTTTCTGGGAACTTGGCGCGGGTTCCATGGCTTTCCTGGCCAGATCGCGCATAGTGGGAACACTTGGCGCGACGCTGCGCGCGAGCAGAACGACAGCATTGCTGCTGCTGGTTGCGACGCTGCTGGTACGCACGCCATACGACGTCGAAATCACTGCCATGGCAGTTATCCTGACGGTCATGCTGCTGCTGGCCGCACACAGGGATGCGTGGGCTGACAAGGTGCTCACGTCAAAGTTACCGGTCTACTTCGGCACCATCTCGTACTCCCTCTACCTGTGGCATTGGAGTGTTTTCTGCATCAGTCGCTGGACCGTCGGCGTCTACTGGTGGACGGTCCCGTTCCAGCTACTGCTCATTGTGGTGCTGTCGACGCTGTCGTATTCCCACGTCGAACAACCTTTCCGGAGGCGTCTCGCAACGTGGGAGGTGCCGAAGACACTCGCACTGGGGCTTGCAATGTCGATGCTCGGCACGTTGTTGATCGCAATATTGGCTATACCACTGAAGGGGCGATCTACACGGGAGACGTAAGCCGAAGCGTCAAGGATTTCCGACAGAATATGACGGGCACGGGAGCAGGCGTCTCAACGCAGCCACGATTTGCGCAACTGAAGGTGAACGTCAAGGCGCAAGCGCGCAAGTGCAATATGACGCCACAATACTTGTCGGGCGACGCGTATCGACCGAAGCCCCGGGTGGATCGCCAGTTCATTGCGGATTGCGTCGAAAGTGATGGACGCAAGGTTCTGCTCCTCGGCGATAGTTTCGCCAATGCCATATCCACGCATGTCGCCTACGCGGCAATGGAGATCGGCTATGAGTTCAAGCTGATCTTTGGCTACAACTGTCCATATCCCCTTGACTTCAGAAACGTGGCTTTCAACGCAGTAGCGGCGTGCGATGTCGATCCATCCGCGCTGCAGACTGAGCTTCTCAAGGATGTACATCGTGGCGATATAGTCGTATTGCGTCTGTATTTCCCGAAAGCGCAGTACATCGGGTACAGCGATTCGGACCTGCAGCAGTGGCCGGGCGAACTGCTCGCTGCCTACGACGTGGAAATCGCCTCGCTCCACCAGCGAATTGCGGAAAAGGGCGCTGCGATGTTGCTCATCGGCTCGAATCCAACAGTTGAGAGCAGTCCGATCTGTTCGAATCCGCAGTGGTTCAATCGCTCGCAGCACGCCGCCTGCAGTGTGCTGCAGCTGCGAACATCACTGCCGACGCGGTTCGCCTTCCATCACGACCTGCACTTGCGGGACAGGTTTTCAGGGAACGGCTCAAGTCTGAGAGTCATAGCGCCGACACTCTTGTTCTGCGACGCGGCGCGCGACGCTTGTTCATTGTCAAAAGATGGCGAATTCCTGTGGTCCGACAACCATCACATTGTCGGCGGCGGCGTTGATCTGTTCTACCCGGAGATGCTGTCGGATCTCCGCGATCTGGCCGGCGCGGCCAAATGACGTCGGCTGCCGAGTGGTTGCGTCGGTCGGCCTAGGTCGGCGTTTCGGGGGTTGACCGCACGTCTACGTATACCTGCTCCAGCTGGTCGAGGTGACCAGCCAAGTCATAGCGGCTCTCCACGAGGCGCCGGCCCGCGCGTCCCATCGCCGGCCACTCCTGGCGTCGTGCGATGAGCTGGCGCAGCCCGTCGGCGAGCGCGGCGTCGTCTTTCTCGCTCACCAGCACCGCGCTGACGCCGTCGGCGCAGCCTTCGGGGATACCGCCGTGGCGCGTTGCCAGCAGCGGCAGGCCGCAGGCCTGAGCCTCCAGCAGTACCACACCCTGACCCTCTTGCGCTCCGTCGGCGGCGGTGTGCGATGGCAGAACAAACAGGTGCGCACCGGCCAGCTGTGCCAGCACGGCATCGCGGTTCTGCTCGCCGGCGAACGTCACGCAGTCGCCGAGTTGCAAGCGCTCCACCAGCGCGCCGAGCCCCTCGCGCAGGGGGCCTGCGCCCACGATCGTGTAGTGCAGCGCGACACCCTCGGCGCGCAGCCGACCGACCGCGCGGATCGCGTATTCCACCCCCTTGAACTCGACCAGCCGAGCCACGGTGAGCAGCCGCAGCGGCTCACGGCCGTCCCAGTGGCGCTCGGCGAACGGAAACTTCTGAGTGCGGATGCCCACGGGGATCTGCACCAACTTGCCAGCGGGGCAGCCCAGCGCGCGCGCCTGGCCGGCCATGAAGGCGGTCGTTACGACGATGCAGTCGGCCTCCCGGAACAGCAGCGGGTAATGCGCACCGCCGCGCGCCAGCAACTGGTTCACGTCGAAGCCGTGCAGCGAGACCACCAGCCGGCCGCGCAGCGCGCCCTGCGCGGCGAGCCAGGCCATGATCTCGCCCTCGTCGCCAAAATGAACGTGGACGACATCGGCTTCGGCCGCCTGTTGCACTAGATAGACAGCACGCCGCAAGCGATGCCATGCGGGTCGTAAAGCCGTTCGCGTAAAGCCTTGTTGTCTAAGCAGCATGGCCAAGCGCAGCGCCGGTAACGCAGTCAGGCATCGAAGAGCGAACCTGATTTTCGCAGGCATGGTAGTTGGGAGCGCCGGCCAATAATGCGTAATCCGACTGAGCTCATAGGCATCATAGTCACCGTGGGACACGAGGTCCGGATGAGGCACAGTGGCAAAAACGTGGACGTTGTGACGCCGATCGATCATGCCGGTGACATGGTCCAGAACGAAGGTCTGAGAGAGGCAAGGAAAGTAGTGCGCCACCACGGCGATCTTGAGCGGTTCCGTCACCCGATGGCAGCCCTTTTCGTAAGATTGCACAAACATATTCCCGTCTGGAGAGAGGACAGCAGCGTCCGAATGTTAGACTAGAAACGTAGCGCTGCGACGCTATGCAGCCATCATCCTTCCACCGCCAAATTCACTGCGGGTCAACTGGGCCGCGCTCGAAAAATTGTTCAAGCAAAACATGTCCAGCCTTCTGGACAAGGCAAATCCCGCCGTGCTGATCGTCGAAGCGACGCTGCGCGGGCACAAGGCAACTTATATTCGCTGGGTGGCGCAGGAAATGCTCGCACGCGGATGGTCGGTAACATTGTGCGTGCCAGAATCTGCCTTGTCGCATCCCGGATTCGATCAACAGTTTCGACCCCTTCTTGATCAGATTCGAGTTCTAACTGTTCCCGCGTCGTGGAAGGACGGGGAAATGCACGCCAGGACCCGTTATTTAGGCGTCATGCTGGCGCAATGGCATCACTGGCGCTTGTTCCGGCGCATGCATCGCGCGGCTACAGCAGCGCAGCGCTCAGACCTAGTCTTCGTGCCATTTCTCGATTATTGCCTGGTCATGCTAGGGCTGCTTGGATCACCGTTCGGATCCGCGCGCTGGACGGGAATTCTTATACAACCCGATGTATTACTGAAGGACGATAACCCTCGGCGCGGCTGGCGCAGCCACGTGCGCGCCTGGAAGTCCTCATCGAGGCGTGCCGCGCTGAGCTTGCCGACCGCGCTGCCGCTGTTCACGATTGACCCACGCCCTTTCAACGCGCAGGTGACTGGCGGCCCCCCACTGATCGGCCTGAATGATCCGGTCGTCGCGCCCGCAACCGGCGCAAAGGACCTGCGCCACGAACTGGGCATTCCCGAAAATGAGTACGTCGTCCTACTCTACGGGGCAATGCATCTGCGCAAGGGCGTGCGCGAGCTAATCGAATCTGCGGTTCAATACGAGGGCATCCACGTCTTGTGTGCCGGCGAACAAGCCGAGTTGACCCGGCAGGTACTGCGAGGGGATGCTGCCAGCAAGTTACATGCGGCGCGGCGCCTGCACGTTATGGACTGGTTCGTGAGTGAAGAAGAGCAGGAAAGGCTTTATGCATCGGCCGACCTTGTGTGGCTCGTGTACCTAGGACACCGGGCGATGAGCGGGGTGCTCATGCAAGCGGCGATGCGAGGAATTCCTGTGCTGAGTCAGGCGGACGGCGTGATGGGTGAAATTACCCTCCGGCACGGGTTGGGGTTCGTCGCGAACCACCGTGATCCGGAGGACATTGCACATCAACTGCAACGGGTCCGGGAGGCAAACTGGGACCGCACCGCGCTGCGCCAGCGAGCGGAGCAAGCCTTCCGAGCACACACGCCAAAGGCGTTTGCACAATGCATCGTGGATTCGATGGAATCCGCCTTGGCTTCGCGACCAATCTGATGCAGCCCGCCACAAAAAGCGCAGCGCCGGTACTCGTCACGGGTTCGCACCGCTCTGGATCAACCTGGGTAGGACGTGTACTAGCTGCGGCAGACGGCGTCGGCTATATCCATGAACCGTTCACGTTGAACCAGGCTTTCCCACCTACTCAGCGAGATCCGAAGCACTGGTACCAGTACTTCGAGCGCGACACGGGGAAACATTACGAGGCCGTCCTGCGCGACACGATTGAGTTCCGTTACCCGTTTTGGTCCAACCTGTTTCGCGTACGCAGCCGCACGGATCTACGGGCGGTGAGAAGCGAGGCCGCCGTCTTCAGACGGCACGCGATAAATGGCTCGCGAGCAATCATCAAGGACCCCATTGCGTTGTTTTCGGCGCCGTGGATCGCCGAAACCTTTGGAGCGCAGATCGTCGTGTGCATCCGACATCCCGCAGCATTTGCTTCAAGCCTCAAGGCCCTGAACTGGCCCTTCGATTTCAGCAACTTCTTACTGCAGCCACGGCTGATGGAAGGCCCGCTGGCACCATTCAGTGCTGATATTTCCCGTCTAGCTGGTCACGTTCACTCTATTCACGAACAGGCGGCATTGCTCTGGCGCTGCATTTACTCGGTTGTTGACCGCTACCGCAAGAATTACCCCGGTTGGTTGTTTGTGCGCCACGAGGATTTGTCACGCGATCCGGTGGCCCGATTCAGCGATTTGTTCCAGCACGCTGGACTGAAACTGTCCGCGCGCGCGCAGGCTGAAATCGCCCGCACCACTTCCGGCGACCGTACGCTAGCCAATGATCCAAGATCCGTGGTTCGTCACAGTGGAAGCAATATCTGTATGTGGAAATCGCGGCTGTCACACGAAGAAATAAACTCTGTAAAACAGCAAACTGCAGACGTGTGGCCAAAATTCTATTCCAACGAGGATTGGTAACGTGCACCAATCGCAAGTCACGCTGATGCGCGGTCACAGCGCCCCGTTGATATTTCTTCAGGTGCCCAAAACTGCAGGAGTGACTCTGACCAATCTGGTTCTCCGTCATTTCCGCTCGAACGAAATCTACCTCACCCGGGGTGACGTAAACGCTGCGGTTGCTCGCTTGAAGGCGCTGCCGGAAGCCGCGCGCATGCGGATTCGATGTCTCAAGGGTCACCAAGCCTTCGGCCTGCACGAGTATCTCGCCCCCGGGGCTCGCTACATCACGATGTTGCGCGAGCCGGTAGCGCGTATAGCTTCGCACTACGAGTTCGTCCGCAAACGGCCGGAACACTACATGCACCCGCAGCTTGTTGAACGCAACATCCAGACGCTGGCGGATTACGCTACCAGCCGCATTACCGGTGAACTGCACAATGGACAGACGCGACTGCTCGCCGGTGTCTGGGACGACCGCCCCTTGGACGAAGCGCATCTGGTCCAGGCGATTGCCAATCTGGAGCAGCACTTCGACTGGATTGGACTGATGGAGCGCTTCGATGAAAGCGTGGTGATGCTGGCATTGCACATGCGCTGGGCCAACGTCCTGTACCGTGTCTCCAATGTCGGCGCACGCTGGCGGGCCTCCTCGCTGGATCCGGAAGTGAGCCGCCTGATTGAGCAGGAGAACACGCTGGACATGCAGCTGTACGAATACGCCGTGCGCCGCTTCGACCGGATCGGCCGCAGCGCGCGCGTGGTACGCAGCCTTGCAGCGCGCGGCTTGAGCATCGCCAATCAGACCATGTCCCGGCTGCAGAAGCGCTGAACCACATGCGCGTACTGCATTTGGCGACCACAGATGGCGGAGGCGGCGCATCGAAGTTCGGGGTGCATCTGCATCGAGGGCTGATTGCCACCGGCGGCGAGTCGCGCATGCTCGTCGGGAGGCTCGAACAGCCGGAACCTGGAATTCATGCATGGTATTCGGCTGGTCACTGGGATACTCATTTTTCGCGCTTGGGACGAAAGCTGGGATTGAACTACGCGCTGCTGCCACGGGGCCCCGAACTGCTTCGGCACGTTGATTTTCGTTGGGCTGATGTGCTGCACGTTCACAACCTGCACGGCGGCTACATCAACTATCTTGCGATGCCTTTGCTGACCGCCGCGAAGCCCACTGTGTTCACCGTTCATGACGAGTGGCCATTCACCGGACACTGTGCTGTTACGGCGGGGTGTGCGCGCTGGGAGACCGGTTGTGGCAAATGCCCACATCTGGACGCCTACCCTGCGGTTGAGTCCGACCGTACGTGGCTGGAATGGCGACTGAAGCGTTGGGCGCTAAGCAATGCTTCCATGCACCTGGCCTGCCCGAGCGAACATATCCTCGACCGCGCCCGCCGATCGCACTTCAGCAAGCACCCGTTGCACCTGGTTCCACACGGCACCGATCTGGCAGTATTTACCCCCGGTTCGAAAGCCGACGCCCGCGAGCGTCTGGGCATCGGCCGAGACGTGAAGATCATTCTCGTTGCAGCGCAAAACCTCGCGGGTCCGCGCAAGGGTGTGCTGCGATTCCTCGAAGCGTTGCGGGCAGTGCCAGAAACGAGTCGCAGCAATCTTGTGCTGCTGTCCTTCGGCAACAATAGTCAGCGCGTTGCAGACGTGTCGCCTATCCCCCACATTTCGCTCGGCTACCTCACCAGCGACGCCGAAAAGCGTACCGCTTACTGCGCAGCGGACCTGTATGTCTCGGCCAGCCTGGGTGAATCGTTCGGACTTACCGCACTTGAAGCCATCGCCTGTGGGCTGCCCGTCGCAGCGTTCGCCAGCGGCGGGATCAAAGATATTGTCCGGCCCGGGCACAGCGGTGTGCTGGCAGAGACTGGCGACTGGACAGGCCTGATCGATGCGACCCTGCGCTTGGCAGGAGATGCCGGGGTGCGTATGAGTCTGTCGCGCACGGCCCGGCAACTCGCTCTCGATCAATTCTCATGGGATCAGATGATGCGGCGATACTGGGCGATCTATGATCGCGCGCTTGGTCACGGCGAAAAAACGTAGGAATAAACATGCAAATCATCAGGAAGATCATCAAACGAGTCCCGAGCCTCCGCAGGCCACTCAAGGCGATCTATACATTCTTTCGCGGCATGCCCCCGGTTTCGCAATCGAGAATATCCAGGGAGCTGATTCGGCGGTGTGTTGGCAAGTCCAATCCGACCATCTTGGAAATTGGCTGTAACGATGGCACGCATACCCTCTGGTTTCTCGGCACCTTCGAGTCTCCCAGGATGTACTGCTTTGAACCGGACCCACGGGCGGTGCAGCGGTTCAAGAATAAGGTCGGCGAACGCCTTGGCGTCAATCTTTTCGAGCTTGCCTTGAGCGATCGCGAGGGGGAAATCGAGTTTCATCAAAGCGCAGGCGCCAGAAGCGAGAGGGACGCCGAAACAATGCCTGAAGGCTGGGATCTGTCGGGCTCGATTCGCAAACCGAAAGAGCATCTGGCTGAACACCCATGGGTCAAGTTCGATCGGACCATTCCAGTAAGGACGACGACGCTCGATGCATGGTGCGATGAGCATCGAATTGAGACGATCGATTTCATCTGGATGGACGTCCAGGGTGCCGAGATGGATGTGTTCCGGGGCGCGGAGAAAACTCTGGCGCGGACACGCTATATCTACACGGAGTACAACGACAAGGAGCTCTACGAGGGACAAGCGAACCTGGCAACTTTGCGCAGACATCTTGCGAGGTTCAAGGTTCTAGCGCGGTATCCTGACGACGTACTGTTCGAGAATCGCAGTTTTCAGATTGCCGACTTACGCAGGGCATGAGAGGAATTCCGATGAAAGCGGTGATACTTGCTGGAGGACTGGGGACGCGAATCAGCGAAGAAACGCAATTACGCCCCAAGCCCATGATCGAGATCGGCGATCGACCAATCCTGTGGCACCTGATGAAGATATATGCGGCGCACGGCGTCACAGACTTTGTCATCTGTCTCGGATACCGCGGCTATGTCGTCAAGGAGTACTTCGCGAACTATTACCTGCACCAGTCAGATGTGACATTCGATCTGGCCCACAATCAGATGGAGATTCACCACAACCAGTCGGAATCGTGGCGTGTGACGCTGGTGGATACCGGCCAAGAAACGATGACCGGCGGTCGGCTGCGCCGCGTAGGACGATTTCTCGATGATGACGAGCCTTTCTTCTTCACTTATGGCGATGGCTTGGCTGACATCGACCTGCCAGCATTGCTGGCACAGCATCGGAAAGAAGGTCGGCGGGCCACGATCACCGCCGTGCGACCGCCTGGCCGCTTCGGCGCGCTGTCAATTAATGACAAACGCGTGGTCCGCTTCGAGGAAAAACCAGCTGGAGACGGCGCATGGGTCAATGGCGGGTTCTTCGTGCTCGAGAAATCCGTTTTGAAGCACATTCATGGCGACGAGACGGTGTGGGAAATTGAGCCCATGGAGCAACTGGCAGCGGAAGGCCAACTGTCAGCCTATGTGCACGATGGCTTCTGGCAGCCACTCGACACGCTGCGGGACAAGCGGTGTCTTGAAGAACTGTGGAGCAGCGGACGAGCGCCCTGGAAAATCTGGAAATGACCGCGCAATCCTCCGCATCGCGGCACGTGCTGCGGATACGACCGCTGCGCTCGATGATCAACTGGCAGGAATTGTGGGGCTCTCGCGAACTGTTCCTGTTCTTGGTAAGCCGTGACATCAAGACGCGCCACGCGCAAACCGTATTCGGGTTCGCTTGGGTACTGGTGCGTCCACTGTTCACCGTTATCGTCTTTGCCGTCGTTTTCGGCAAGCTTATGAAGATGCCCAGTGACGGCGTTCCCTATGTGTTGTTTTCGTTCATCGCGCTGGCGCCTTGGGGCTATTTCGCGCAGGCTGCAACCAAGTCAGCGGACAGCTTGGTCGCTGCGCGTGGCATCATTTCGAAAGTGTATTACCCGCGGGTGCTAGTACCGCTGACGCCAGTCGTCGCCCAGTTGCTGGATTTCGGGGTTTCCTTTGTCTTCGCATTGCTGCTGGCCGGCTTTTTTGGCTATTGGCCAGGGTCTGCAATCCTGATGGCACCGTATCTGGTCTTAGTCATGATGGTGACGGCTGTTGGTATCGGGCTATGGATGTCGGCCCTCGCCATTCAATACAGAGATATTGGCAGCGTCGTGCCATTGGGTGTGCAGTTGATGATGTATCTGGCGCCCGTGATCTGGCCGCTGTCACTACTCGAAGCTCGGCTCGGTAGTGCAGTCGACATCGGGCGCTTCTTGTACGGGTTCTACCCAATGGCAGGCGTGATCGAGGGTTTCCGATCCGCCGTGCTCGGTTCACGGGCCATGCCATGGGACATGCTGTTGAGTGGATCCATTAGTGCGATCGCCATTCTGGTATCTGGTCTGTGGTTCTTCTCGCGCCGCGAACCGCGATTCGCCGACGTGGCGTAAGCATCAGCCAATGAGCCGCCCGATAATTGAAGTCCGTGGCCTATCCAAGCTTTACCGGATCGGAGAGGCCGAAATGCGCGAAGGCTCATGGCTCAAGGGTATTGCGTCGTTGTTGCAGCGTCCGATCGAGAATTTCCGCCGGTTGCGCGCCCTGTCCAACATTGATCCGGGCATAGAGGATCCGAACGTTCTGTGGGCGCTGCGTGATGTGAGTTTCGATGTAATGGACGGCGAAGTCCTAGGGGTCATCGGCGGTAATGGCGCGGGGAAGAGTACGCTACTGAAGATTCTTTCACGCATCACCATGCCGACCCGGGGTGAAGCGGACCTGTACGGCAAAGTGTCATCCTTGCTCGAAGTGGGCACGGGCTTTCATCCAGAGCTGACCGGTCGCGAAAACGTGTTTATGAACGGCACCATACTTGGCATGAGCGCGCGCGAGGTCCGCGCCAAGTTTGAAGAAATCGTCGAGTTTTCCGGCGTGACTCGTTTCATCGATACGCCGGTCAAGTGGTACTCCTCAGGAATGCGCATGCGGCTGGCGTTTTCGGTGGCCGCCCACCTCGACGCACCGATCATGATCGTGGACGAAGTGCTGGCAGTGGGCGACGTGACATTTCAGAAGAAGTGCCTCGCCAAGCTCGATGACGTCGGGCATAGCGGCAGGACGGTACTTTTCGTGTCGCACAACCTTGCTGCACTTAGGCGAATCTGCACACGGGCGCTGATGTTGAAGGATGGGCGCTTGGTGATGGACGGCCCGGTTGACGTCGTAGTCAAGGAATATCTGGGTGGCGATAAGCTCGTGGCAGAGCGTGTCTGGCCGGCCGGTGGTGGGCCCGGCGGTAACGTGGTTCAGCTCACACGCGCGGTCGCGCTGCGTCAGGACGGCACGCCGGCGACGCGATTTGGTGAACACGAGCCGATCCACCTCGTTATGGAGTTCGAGTGCCGTTCTGTAAATGCGCCGGGGATATCCGGCCGCTTGGCTCTGATGACCCCCCAGGGAGACTGCATTTTCCTGTCGGTTGATCACACGACGCGTGGCGGTCAGCAAATAATGCGTGGCGGCATCTATCGAAAGACCTGCGTGATTCCAAGCTATTTCCTCAACGAAGGAATTCACAGCGTCGTGATGGTTCTGGCGAATTACATGACCAACGAAAAGCTCGCCGAATTTGAGAATGCTGTTGTTTTTGAAGTCATGGATCGCTACGTCGGCGGCGACGTGCGCGGGGAGTATCTCAAAGGCGCTTTCCCCGGTGCCGTGCGGCCTATGCTGGATTGGCGCACGGAAACCATTGCCATGGACGACTGCCACAGCAGGCTCGTCCAGAACTAGCGGGCGCGAGATGCGCGCAGCCTTTGCAAGGCGGCACGTAAGAAATTCCTGACCCAGTTCGACAGGCGTGATGATGGCTTTCGGGCCCTAACCTGGTGGTGCCATTGCCAGTGGAAATCGATGAAGCAGGCCACACGACATGGCAGTCGAATTACCGTGTGGGTTTCAGCTGTCGCGATTCCTGCCCCCTGCCACACCAGCTGCTCGACCTGAAAAGCAGGGGGCGCCTTCAACGAATGCCGCGCGATATGTTGCTGGCGTGATTGCAGATGCTTGGCATAGTAGAAACGCGAACCTGGTTCGTAGACTGCGTCGCCGGTCAAAAGCACCCATGTCAGAAACAGCAGGTCCTCACCGAACCCGGACTGGGCCCAGTTGTAATTGCGCAGAGCAGCCGAACGGAACAGACCGTAGATCTCGTAGTAGCGTCGGCGCCGATAAAGACGCCGCAGTGCTTCACGACGACTGAGCCCGGCCGTGGAGAATTCGTACGGCTCGATCGGGAAGTCTTGGGGTGACGCCGGCGGGGCGAAGACGACTAGGTCCGAAAAAACGAGGGAGGCAGATGGATTTCGACGATGGCCGCGAAGGAGTGTTCCAACGTAGTCCGGATCGCGCACATCATCATGCGCCGCCCACATGAAGTAGTCGCCGGTTGATTGTTCGAAAGCAAATTGGAAATTTTGCCAGCCACGCAGAGGCGTCGACTGGCGGAAATAATGGACGCGCGGATCGGCCTGTGCGTACTCTTGACAAAGAGTCGCCGTGTCATCCTCCGAGGCGTTGTCAGAAATGATGACCTCGATCCGACGATGCTTCTGCCGTAGCACCGAATCGAGAGCGGCACGGAGCGTGGTTGCACCGTTGCGGACTGGGATTCCGACGCTGACCAGCGTCTCGGGCTGGGTCGCAGCGGGCTGCTCGGGCATCGGCGCGCGTGAAAAGCTGGTAGTCCCGTCCTAGCGCACGCGCCGTAGGTACGAGTTGGGCCAATACGTGATGTTCCGGCTAAGAGTGCTCTCGTTGAACGCCCAGGCCGGCTGTTCGATCTGGAACTTGTCGGTGGTTTTGATGAACGCCTCGATCGCGTCCAGCGGCGCATCGTCGTGCCAAGCCCGTTTACCGTTGGGCAGATCGTGCAGGTCGCGCATGATGCCGTCGGTCACAACGATGTAGGAATCCAGCGAGACCAGGGGGGCGTAGAGTTCCAATTCCTTCGCGACGTGCGCCTTGCTGTGATTCGAATCCAGGATGACTAGGACCCGGTCATCGGGTTTCAAGTGCTGCTTCACGCGCGCCAATGTTTCCTTTGACGAAGAATCGCCCTCAATCAGCTCCATGCGGTCGCGAAGCATGTGCGCGTCGAGCGCGGCCCAGTTGTGCGGGCGTATTTCTACATCGACACCAATCACGCGCCCTTGGCCCAGGAGCTTCAGCAAGCTTGCATAGAGGCTAATAGACCCACCGTGGGCCACGCCGCATTCGACGATGACGCTCGGGTTGACCTTGAAAATCACTTCCTGGATTCTCAGCACATCCTCGGGCATCTGTATGATGGGCCGGCCGAGCCACGTGAACGTATACGTGTACTTCTGATTCCAGCCGATCCTCACCCATTCTCGCGAGATAATTTCAAACGCGCGGTCGGAATAGAGCGGGATGCTCTCCGTGCCCTGCGCGGTCTGCACGAGCAGCAAGCCCTGTTCCTGATCAATGGTTATTTTCATGAGTCGTTATTACGGATGCTTCGGGAAATGCGCGGAGTATCGCGGAGTATACTTAGCGCCCGCTGGTCGCGGCGTATCGTAATGCATGTTTCATGTACAACCGCGGTCTGCTGACCTTCCGGCAGCAAGATGAATATCCTGGTTTTTGGTGGGCGCGGTTTCATCGGGTCACATGTCGTTCGCCGACTGACGCAGTCTAGTTTCCGGCCTCTCGTCCCGTTAGTTCAGTCGCGCTCCTCCGGACGTTTGGACGGACTCGCTGACTTGATCGAGCCGCTCGAGATCGAGTCGGATTCGCTTAAGACGTTGGGTGCATCACTGGCCGGACGGAAAATAGACGCGGTTATCGACGCCGCTTGGTTACCGCAGCGACCCGATATCGTCGGAAGCAGTCAGAATACTGAAGCGGCACAGGCAATGTGTGAACGAGCGGCTTGGGCAGCGGGACAAGGCGCCAAGATTTGGATTGGATTCGGCACATGCTTGGAATACGGCTTGTCTTCGCCGGCGCCGGTTGCCGAAACGAGCCCCGTGAATCCGCGCTCGCCTTACGCCGAGGCCAAGATCGCCACGTACAAGTCTATTTCCGCAGCCCACGGCGACTCGATGCGTATCGTCTGGGCACGGCCGTTTTACGTATTCGGCTCCGGTGATCATCTACACCGGCTGCTGCCGGATGCGGCGCACGCACTCTCGACCGGCGGCAGCTACGACCTCAAGACTCCGGAGTATCGTCTGGACTTTGTGGATGTGCGCGACGTGGCCGAGGCCGTGGTTCGGCTCTTGAGCGTCGAGCATCGCGGTCCGGTTAATATCGGTACCGGTCGTATGCTGTCTGTGCTGGAAATGGCAACTTGGGTGTGGGAACTGACAGGGCGGCGCGGTCAACGCCCGCAAGCACGTAACCCGGCTGCCAAAATCCGGATGGAGTCGATCTGTGCGGATATCCGGCTGTTGTCCGAGCTCATAAAATGGACGCCGTCCGTTCCGACCCGCAAGTCAGTGGCCGATGCCATTGCGCCTTGGATCCGACCTTGATCAAGGAATGAGAACAATGCCACGCGCAAGAAAGATTCCTGCCGGACAAGCGGCTTCCGATCCTGTTTGCCGGTTGTGCGGGCTGCTGCTGACATCGCCTCCTCGAATGAAGGTCGCGAGCACGGAGAACGGGGTGCTGGGATTTCTGCAGGCGTCAGGCACCAAGGCCGATGCTATTCGGCACGAGGTTCAAGTGTACGAATGCGATGCCTGCGGCCTCGTGCAACTTTCCGGAAGCCCGGTACAGTATTCTGGCCTGACGTCAGTCTCTGCATCCTCGGATGCATTGCTGCAGTTCCGGCGCGCTCAGTTGCGACAATTCGCAAGTGAATTCGGGCTGGCGCAGCGTCCGGTCGTGGAGATCGGCTGCGGTGACGGCCACGGCCTGGCGATTCTCCACGAGCTTGGCGCCCGACCGTTCGGGGTGGATACGTCCGCTGGTGCGATCAAGGCATCCCACGCGCGCGGATTTCCCGCCCAGCTCGAAACCGTCAACACGGGCAGTCAGCTCAACGGGGCTCCTTTCTCTGGCTGTGTCGCCTTGCACGTGCTTGAGCATGTGCCAGACATTCGGACTTTTTTGTGTGCCGTTCGCGCCAATCTGACGTCGGACGCGGCAGTCCTGATCGAAGTGCCGGCGCTGGAGCAGTTGATTGCGCAGAAGCGGCATATTGAGTTCTTCGCTGATCATTTGAATTATTTCTCGCGCAACACTTTGAGCCGGGCGCTGGAGTTGACCGGATTTGAAGTGCTCAGAATCGAACAGACTTGGTTCGACGAGCATCTGACTGCGACGGCGCGTGTTCGCGCCGGTCTCGATTGGCAGCCATTGCGCCGGGCACGTGACGACCTGATGGGGTCATTTGCCCGACTCATCAGTGATGTCGGCGCTCAGGGCGGACGTTTTGCCATCTGGGGCGCAAGCGCGCAGGCCGTCACCCTGATGGCCGAGCTTGGGCCTGATCTGGCGCGTCAGATCGCTTTCGTCATTGATTCTTCGCCGGCCAAGCAAGGGCGCCGCATGTCAGGCAGTGAGGTCGAAGTGGTGGCTCCGACCCCCGAGCGTTTGGCGGGAGTAAGTTACGTTCTTATCACGGCCACCCGGTTCGAGAAGGAAATCCGAGAGACCCTTGCGCGTGCTGATTCATTCAAAGGACATTGCGCGGTGTTGCGAGGGAACGAAATTGTGCCTTGCGCTCAGGTTGCATAAGCAACGCTAATCCCCGGGATTCACATTTTCTGTGTGCCAGTTCTCGATCCCTGACTCGATACCATATTTCTTGCGGGTAGGCGCTAGCCAATTTTTTACAGCGGCGATCTCCGCCGGATGGTTATGCATCCACCGTTCGAACTCGACTCGATAGACACGTTCCGATTCGGAGATAGTTGCAACATCGGGCCGGACGGCGATTTCGACCGGCGTCGGGCGATTCGAGTAGATCGTCTCCACCATCAGGTTCCCATAGGCGGTCCGAAAGTGCGACGGCTCCCAGAACCAATGCATAAGTTGGCTGCGATCGGCAACCTTCGGCACTGGTTCAGTCGTCAAGTCGTTGAGCAGGGCGAAATCCCAAAGAAGCACGTCCGCACCTCGTGAGTGAGCCCGTGCTGCGATCTGGACGATAGCGCGCTTCCACTTTAGGAAAGTCCCCTGCTGTCCGATATCCGCCATTGTGGCGTGCAGCAGCACATGCGTCGGATTGATGGCGAGCCGCAGCTCGATGCCATGTTCACGACATAGTTCGATGATGCGTTCCAGTTCCTCCAGCGAGGGCAGCCGGTCGTCAAGTCCCGGGGCCAATGCCCCGGGTTTGCCGATTTGTGTGGCCACCCCTTGCAACAAGTCTGCAGACAGATCGCGGACCGATCGACCGGCAGATTCGTGTTCCCACCAGGCTGTACTGCGCTCGCCGCTGAGTTCCAGCGCATAGACCTCGACAGGGTTGCGAAGCATGTCAATGCTTTTCAAGAGGGCGTCTGCGCCCAAGGCCAGTCCCAAGAGTTCGTTGACGGGGTAGGACGACCACCTCGCCTTGGAGTTGTGTGCGAGCCGCGCTTCCATGAAATCGCCGCGATGCCTTCCATCGGTCCGGAAAATTTCCAAGTCCAGCCCAAGCAGAACCTGCTTCACCGGGCCCTGCGCAATGGCATGCTCAAGATAGCGTCGCGCTTCGTAAATCTGACCCGCCGGGAGCCCGGAGTTGTAAGGCCTGTCGCAAGACCAGCCGCCGTGAGCGGGGCGAATGCCCACTTCCGCGCGGCTGGAGCCCAGCACCAAGCAGTCAGGGCGGTAGGTGTGGATCGCGTAAGCCTTGGCCATACGCAGCGCAGTGGCCAGCCGTACGTTGACCATCTTGCCGCGCACGAGCGCGAACACATCGAAAGAGTCCACGGTCACGTTGACCGCGACGAGTACCGACGCCAAGAGTGCCGTTGCAGCACCCACGTGAATTAAATAGCGTCGGATCGACATGGGCTAGAACTGGAAGTAGAAGAACTCGCGGACATGACTTAGCTGCGTCAGCGAAACGACGATCATTGCGCCTACGATCCATGCCCAAACCGTGTTCGGATGCCACGTGAACAGCACGCGTTCGGGCTGCAATGTTTCAGCGGACAACGAATGCTGCGTCGGTCTGTATCTACCGAACAACTGCTCGGTGTTCGGCATGCCGTAGGTGACGAACAGGCAGATGCCGATCCAGCCAAGCATGCTCCATCCGGGAATCACGGGTAGATCCGCATAGTGCACTCCGGGCAACGCTCCCAAGGTGTCGGCCATGAATATGGGAAGAGCAAAGCCTTGGAAGCCGAGCATCCCCTTGACCATGCGTGCGCCATCGCTCAAAGACGGGAACATGAAGATCGCCAGTGGCAGCACGTAACAGCAGAACGTCACCAGGCGGCCGGACAACATCCTCAGGTAACGGCCCAGTGCCGTCACAGGCGGCGCAAAGTGCAGGAAGCGGTCCCAGAGATTGTTGAACATGATGATCAGACCGACCGCCACTCCCCAAACAATGTAGTTCCAGCCCGAGCCATGCCAGAGACCGCAAACCACCATGGTCACCATGCTCGCGGTGTACTTGCGCAGCTCACCGTACCGGCTGCCGCCGATCGGGATGTAGATGTAGTCGCGCAGGAACTTCATCAGCGTCATGTTCCAGCGCCGCCAGAAATCGATCGGCGAGGTCGCTTTGTAGGGCGAGAAGAAATTGAGTGGCATGCGTACGCCGAACAGCAATCCTAGCCCTGCCGCCATGTCGGCGTAACCGGAATAGTCGAAGTAGATCTGTAGCGCACAGGCCGTCATCACGCCCCAGCTCTCAAAAAATCCCAGCGGTACGCCTTCGTCGATCAGGGGATACGCGCCGATGAAGTACCCACCAACTGGGTCCGCCAGCCAGACCTTCTTCATAAGCCCGACCGCGATCAGGGAGAGACCTACCGCATAGTCGATGCCGTGGAAGGTTCGGTCGTAGAAACCCGCGAACTGCGGAATGATCTTGGAGTGGTGAGTGATGGGCCCGGCAATCAGGTGCGGGAAGATCACGATGAACAGGCAGTAGCTGAGGAAATTGCACTCCGGCTTGCCGGACCTGTAGGTGTCCACGACATAGGAGATCTGCTGGAACGTATAGAACGAGATGGCCAGCGGCAGCACAATTGCCAGCGGCGCATGACTTTGGCCGGTGAACTGGTCGAACACGTCGAGCAGGAAGCCGGCGTACTTGAAGTAGCCCAGGATGCCCAGGTTGAACGCCAGGCCGGCCAGAAGCAGCGGCTTGCGCGCGCCGGGCGCCGCGCCGCCGAGCGCCAGGCCGAAGGCGAAGTTGCCACTGATGGACGCCAAGATCAGCAACAGGAACTTCGGGTTCCACCAGCCATAGAAGAACAGTGAGGAGGCCAGCAGCCACCAAGCGGCGGCGCGTCCCCGGCCCTGGCGCTTGAGCAGCAGGAATCCCGCCCAGGTAATAGGCAGGAAGGCGAGCAGAAAAACGTAACTGTGGAAAAGCATCTAGTGGCGACATCCTTGTCGTGGTGCAGATTTACCAATCGGCCCGGCTTCAAAACTTGCTATTCTTGGGTCGCTCAGTGCCATGGATGGCGCTACGCGGTCATCCACTGGGGAACCACCATGACATCGAGCACAAGCGTTTCCGATATTACCCAAATGCGGGGCGGTGTTGCGAGTAGTGATCGCATGTCCGCGCTGTTGCGGCGCACCGTCACACGCGCGGCGTCGACCCTTGGACTCGCCATTTTGCGCAAGGACCGACGCGAAGCGGAAGCAAGGGCGCTTTCGATGTATGCAACCGGCTACCGCGAACTGCTCTCGCAGGTCGTTGGAGTGCAGGTACCGGATCTCGGGCATCGTTCCACGCTAGATCTCGCGAATCTCAAGGGCACCTCGCTCGGTGAGGGGCTGTTCATCCTCGACGCGTTGCGCCGGACGGCATCAGTGGAGGGCGACGTCTGCGAGTTCGGCGTCGCGCAGGGCGCTACCTCGGCTTTGATGGCGCGTGCGATTCGGCACGAGCGCCGCAAGCTTTGCCTGTTCGATTCGTTTGAAGGCTTGCCAGCACCTACGGCGAAGGATGTTCTGATCAATGACATCTTCCGCCTGGGGAGCATGACGGCCTATCAGGGCAGGATGAAATGCCCCGAAACGATGGTGCGGGCGCGCCTGGAAGCACAGGGCTTCCCGACCTCGCGGACCAGGGTCTTCAAGGGATTCTTCGACCAGGTATTGGCGAGCCGGCGAACCCAGTTGCCTTCCAGGGTTTCGTTCGCCTACGTGGATTTTGATTTCTACGAGCCGATCCAGCAGGCCCTTGGCTACCTTGATTGCGTGCTTGCCCCGGGCGGCATGATCATCATTGACGACTACGGGTTCTTCTCGGCAGGCGCTCAGGCGGCTGTCGACGAGTTCATCGCTGTCGCCAATGCCAGTGCAATGCGGTATTCACTACAGGTCTATGGCCCCCCCTTGGGTCACTTCGCCGTAATCACCCGAACCGCCTGACGCTACGTCACCACGCAATTCAGTGACCTCGGGAACCGCCACCCAGAACCGGCATCCCCAGTCCCGCGCCGGCGCCAGCACCGCTAGGATCTCTTCCCGGATGTTCCAAGGCAGGATCAGCACGGCGCGCGGCTTGCGCGTGAGCAGTTCCGCGGGCGCGAGGATCGGGATGTGCGTGCCCGGCAGGAACAAGCCCTGTTTGTGCGGGCTGGCATCCACTGTGTAGGGCAGTTCGCGCGGTGTGATGCCGCAGTAATTCAGGAGCGTGTTGCCCTTGGCAGGCGCGCCATACCCAGCCATCCGCTCGCCACGGGCCGCCGCACCGCGCAACAGTGCGCGCAGGTCTTCACGCACACGCGCGGCGCGTGTGCCATAGCGTCGGTAGGTTTCGATCTGCTGTAGGCCGGCGCGAACTTCAAGCTCGCGAAGTTTTTTCACTCGCAGTTCGGTGGGACGTACCGAATCGTCGTGGCAAACGAACACACGCAGTGAGCCGCCGTGTGTGCCCAGTGTTTCCACGTCGAAAACCCTCAAGCCGTGCGACGCAAGCACTCGGCTTGCGGAATGCAGCGACAAGTAGGAGTAGTGCTCGTGGTAGATGGTGTCGAACTGGTTGTTTCGCAGCAACTCAAGAAGATGCGGAAACTCGATGGTGAGGACGCCGTCGCCGGCCAGCAGCACGCGCAGGCCAGCAACAAAATCATTGATGTCCGGCACGTGCGCAAGCACATTGTTTGCGATCAGTAACCCGGCCGTACCAAATTTCGCGACCAGAGTTCGCGCGGTTGTCTCGCCAAGGAAGATGGACTCGGTAGGAACTCCTTTTTCACGCGCGACAGACGCAACATTCTTGGCAGGCTCAATGCCGAATACCGGCACACCACGTCTCGCGAAATACTGCAACAGATAGCCATCGTTGCTAGCTACTTCCACCACACGCGAGCTGGAGTCCAATCCGAAGCGTGTCACCGCCATGTCGGCATAATCCCGCGCGTGCGCTAGCCAGCTGCTCGAGTACGAGGAGAAGTAAGCGTAGTCGGAGAAGATTGCCGCCGGTTGCTCGTGGGCTGGAAGCTGCACTAACCAGCACGACTCGCAGACGTAGGTGCATAAGGGGAAATGTGGCTCCGGCTCTTTCAACTGATCTGCGCGCAGAAAACGGTTGGCCAGCGGCGTGCTGCCCAGGTCGCAGAACACGGTGGACAGGCCGGCTTTGCAGGCGCGGCAGGTCAGCCTAATCATTTTGTATTTCCGAGCTCAGTCCAGGCAGCAATCTGTGCGGCGCAGAGGTGACTTGCCGATTGCCCGTCACGGAAGTCCCGCATCCACTCAGCGGTCCAGGCGACGGCGGCGTGCGTATCCAGTTTTGGCTTCCACCCGATTGCCGAACCGATTGCCGAGCTGTCCAGCGCCAGATGTTGTGCCTCATAGGGACCGGTGACATGAGCCGGAACATATTCGAACGCACCGGGCCAGATTTGCAGGAACTGGTGCAGCACCCACTCCACCGAGTGTTCCTGACCCACGGCGGGTCCGACGTTCCAACCCCGATCAGCCTGCGGCGTGCCGGCGATCAGCGCCTGCGCAACCTGCAGATACGCGGCCAACGCATCCAGCACGTGCTGCCATGGCCGCACCGCCTGCGGATGTCGGATACGCAGAGGCGTGCGGTCCAGCACCGTACGCGCCACATCCGCGAACAGCCGCTCCTGACCCCAGTCCCCACCGCCAATGACGTTGCCGGCACGGATTGTTGCGACGCGTGTCGGTGATTTGAAGTACGAATTGCGATAAGCCGCAACGGCGAGTTCCGCGCAGGCCTTGCTGGCACTGTAGGGTTCCGGCCCGCCAAGGCGGTCATTTTCGCGGAATGACCTGCGGCACTCGTCATTTTCGTAACACTTGTCGGTGGTGGCGATGACCACGGCCTTGAGATGCGGTGCCAATCGTGCGGCGTCAAGCACATTGACCGTGCCCATCAGATTGGTCTCGAAGGTTTCTGCAGGCTTCTGGTGGGCTTTTCTCACCAGTGATTGAGCGGCGAGGTGGAAAATGACCTCGGGATCCAGTGTGCGCACTATTGCAGCGATTGCATCCCGGTCGCGGACATCCGCGCGCCGGTCGTCCACGTCACGCAGTGCTAGCAGGCTCCACAAACTGGGGTCGCTCGGAGGGTCCAGCGCCAAGCCTGTAACCTGCGCCCCGAGCTGCTGAAGCCAGCAGGCCAACCAGGCACCTTTGAAGCCAGTGTGCCCGGTGACCAGCACGCGCCGCCCTTTCCAGTGCGCAGTCGAAAGCTGCTCAGTCACATTGACGCCCGCCAAGTTGTGGTTTTGCCGCTGTATGGCAGTGGACGTCGTACATCAGGACGCAACGGATTCATGCGCAGCCACGCACTGACGGAATATCTTCTGACCATCCGTCAGCTTGACCTGTGCATTCAGCCAAACGCACGTAGCCGCAACACGTCCAAGCTTGCGCGAAGTACGGCCTGATTTCACGCAGCTGTGCTGAATCCAGCCCACAAATCTCATCGGCGGCGCTCGCAATTTCATCGGGAAAGCACAAGTTGCTGACATATACCGTTCAAATTCAGATGCACATGACGCGACACGCTGCCCGCGCACCACCTACGATGTGCCGAACTGATTGACTATCGTGGAATTTCCGAACAATCTCAATGCACCTATTATCCATCTGCCCAAGAAACTCCACCACGAAGCATCTGAAGCGAAGCTTCAGTGATTCAACCTGAAACGCGGTAGGCCGCCGTAAGACCCCGATTTATCTTGCGCGTGATTCTCGCTTGCAGAATCAAGTGTCTACGTAATGTAGTTCATATGGATATAAGGTATAAACTTACGTTAGCATAGCCGCTCGTCATCGACTATCGTGATATTGGACATGGATTTCCAGAAACGACTGAGGGAGTGGAACCAAGGGGCGCTCCGGCTAGCGGCGGTCCTTTCGTGCGCGCTGATTCCAACGGTGAGCTTGAGCGAGGAGGGTGCTGTCAAGCTTTCGCCTCGGCTCGAAATTGAATATAGTCGCAACGATAATTTCTTTTATCAAAGAACCAACAAGGTAGTCGGCAGCGGGTTGATTCTTAGTCCGTCTGTTCTGCTGGCTGCGGAATCATCCCGGATTCGTACCCGCGCTTTGATCTCAGCGAATTACGCGCAATTCGATACACGTGGCGACGATGACAATTATTTTGATCAGACCCTGCAGGGCGATTTCACCTACAAGGCCGGCACCAGCCATCTCATCTCGGTCGATGGCAGCGTGCAGCACGGTCATGACGCGTTTGGGCAGGCCCGCACCCAGGGTATCGCTCTCGTCAACGGTGAATTGGACCGATGGATGCGAGGCGGAGGCGAGCTTCGCTACCGTTATGGCGCACCTGAAGCGCTGCTGAACTTTGAAATCAGTGGAGCCGGATCGAGGAAGATCTATACCAGTAATACTGCGGCCACCGAAGTTCTTAATTATGGAACGTACGAGGGCTCCCTCACGACCTTCCTCAACATCAGCCCCAAGACTGCGCTTCTGGCGGAGGGCGGCTACAAGGAAGTTCGCATCGACCGGCTGTTCGGGCCGACGGACAACCGCGAGGCAAGCGAGTTCTTCGGACGCGTCGGCGCCCGCTGGAAAGCAACCGCCAAGACATCCGGCGACGTGCGTGCCGGCTGGGCCGAACGCCGCTCCGACGCAACCGGCGCACGCATCTTCCAGCGTTTTGACTGGACGGCGTCCGTGACCTGGCTGCCAAGCGAAAGGACTACGCTGAACGTGTTGACGGGCAGCAAAAGCCAGGAAAGTTATCTGGCAGGCGCACCGGTCATCTCGAATCGTTCTGCGGATCTGTCATGGAAACAGAAGTGGTCCCAGCGCTGGGCCAGCACGTTGAACACGGGCTACACCCAATCCGAGTTCGTCAATACCGCGCGCACGGATGACATCAGCGACGTTGGGCTTCGATTCGACTATCGAGCGGAAAAATATCTGAGTTTCGGACTGGGCGCGGGCTATCTACACCGCTATTCCACCGCGCCGCTCGTCAACTTCAACGGCATCCGCATCTCCAGCAGCATGAGCTTGGATTTCTAAAACGCGGTAGACACGTTCGACACGCCTTGAGTCTCCGCCGGCCCTGCATATCATGAGGGCCAGGGAGATTAATCAGCGACACTTCAGATACCCTTGGCGCTTTGTACTGGTGGCCTAACGTTGCAAACTTAAGGACCTATGCGCGTTTTAATCGTCGTACTGGCGCTGTGCGCGTTGACCATTGGCTGCGCCTTGGCCCCAGCCACCGCTCCCCCGACTATCCCTTTTGATCGTGACCAATACCGGCTGGGGATCGGTGATCGCATCCGCATCGACGTATACGGTGAAAATGAGTTGTCATTGGAAGCCCAGCTGGAAGGTTCGGGCCTGATAAATTATCCCCTGCTGGGACGCATCCAAGCCAAAGGTGCGACAGCCCCCGAGTTGGAGAAAACGCTGGCCACGCTCTTGTCGCGAGGTTATCTGGTGGATCCCAAGGTGCGGATCAATATCGTCCACTACCGGCCCATCTATATCTACGGTCAAGTCAGGAAGACGGGCGCGTATCCCTATTCCGAAGGTTTGACGATCGAAAAAGTGATGGTGCTGGCAGGCGGTCTGACCCCTATTGGATCGCTCAGCAAGATTTTTCTCGTCCGCGAAGGTTTCGCGCCTGACCAACGCGAGCGCGTGCTTCTGGAAACCCCGGTCTTTCCGGGTGATACGATCTACTTTGACGAAAGTCTTTTCTAGGATCAACGCACAATAATGTCAAAGTCGGAGCAGCCTGTGGCTACGGTGATGGTGGAACCCTCGTCCCTCCCCGTGACCAGAAATGCGCAGCCTAGATACCCCGATTACGCCCCCAATGAGGAAACTCAATTTATTGAGGCCTGGCATGTGGTGTGGCGAAACAAATGGAGCATTCTCGGGCTCATGATCGTAGCCGGGGTGATTTCCATCTTGTATGCGAACACCCGGACGCCTTTGTTCCGCGCCAGCACCGTTGTGCTCATCGAACCCAACATCAACCGGCCGCTGAACACGCAGGAAGTCTATGACCCCGGCACCGGCACCACGGATTACTATCTGACCCAGACGGCGATCGTGCGTTCGCGCGACATCGTCGCCAAAGTCGTCGACCGGCTTGATTTGGCGAGCCATCCTGATTTCAACAAGCCTTTGGTGCCCGTGCGCTCATTGTCAGAGTTTCTTGCAAGCGCGATGCGGTTGGAGGATTGGTTATCGACCCCACACGACAAAGAGCCCGTACTTACAACGCCTGATAATGGAACGACAGTCGCTGCATTACGTGAAGACGTGATTACCCGGGTTGCTGAACTTCTTTCGTCCAATACCGTGCCGCGCTCTCAGCTCATGCGGATCAGCTTTGTGTCACCCGACCCGCGACTGGCGGTGTCGATCACAAATGCCACTGCAGACGCTTACATCGAATACGGCCTTGAAACACGCCTGGCTGCCACTCAGCGCGCTTCCAAATGGCTGGCGGAAAAATTGGGGGATGTCCGCAGCCGACTTGAGCAATCCGAAAAAAAACTGCAGACGTATCGCGATCAACAGCAGCTCGTCAATGTCGGTGGCGTGCGCACGCTGACGGAAGAAGAGTTGATCGATAACGCGCGCCGTCTGCGTGACGCTCAGAAAAAGAAAACCGATCTTGCAACCACTTACTGGAAAGTACAGCAGGCAGGCAATGACCCGCGCAAATTGCAGGAAATCAACGAGCTATTCGGGCTCGCGCTGGTTTCCAGCGCCAAGGCCAACCTGATCAGCGCTCAGGAATCTCTTAAGCAATTACAGCAACGCTACGGGGAAAAACATCCGACGCTGGCAGCGGCTGAAACCCGCCTTCAGTCGGCACAGCAAACGCTTCTGGAGCAGTTGTTGCAAGCCGCACAGAACATTCGCACTGAGTTCGAGATCGCACGCGAAACCGAGCGCGTGCAGACACAGGGCGTCGAGGACAAGAAAAATCTGATTCGACAGATGGATCGCAAAGACTATGATTTCAGGGTCCTCCAGCGCGAGGTGGACACCAACCGCCAGCTCTACGATTTGTTCCTAACCCGATTCAAGGAAACGGACACCAGCAACAGCTACGAAACCATCAATGCCCGGGTCGTTGACCCCGCGATTTTGCCCACCCAGCCGTTCAGGCCGGATAAAGACAAGATTCTCTGGGTCGGACTCATCCTGGGATTCGTTTTTGGAGTCTTGCTGGCGTATTTGCGCAAGCTGCTTGAGCAAACGGTGCACACCATCGATGAGATGGAATCGCTGACCAGCGTGCCGGTGTTGAGCGTGACACCGCTGGTCCCCGGGTCCTTGCGGCGCAGAAACCTTGCGGGAAAATTTATCGAGGATCCGCGTACGCCATTTGCGGAAGGTGTCCGCAGCATTCGAACCGGCATCCAGTTAAGCGATGTGGACCGACTTTTCAAGAGGATTTTGGTGACATCCGCCGTCCCGGGCGAGGGCAAAAGCAGCATCGCCGCAACTCTGGCCATCGCCTTCTCCACAACCGAACGGGTGTTGTTGCTAGACGCTGACCTGCGCATCCCGTCAGTACGCGGCCTGTTTGGGCAAGACAAAAAGGCCATCGGGCTGCTGGAGCTTCTCACGGGCGAGGCCAAACTTGAAGAATGTCTTATCCAGGACAAGGCGTCCGGGATCTACACCCTCTCGGTCAGCAAGGTGCCCCCCAATCCGACCGAGGTGATCAGCTCGGCCACGTTTAACAAGCTACTGCAGACGCTGACAACTCAGTTTGACCGCATCATCGTGGACTCACCTCCAGTGCTGGTGGCAAGCGATGCGATGATTCTTTCGCGGATCACCGATGCAACCTTGTTCCTCACCCGCGCCGACGTCACTGATCGTCGTGCGATCGTCTCGGCAATCAAGCAGCTGCGGCAAGTTCAGGCACGCCTGATCGGCGCCGTCATTAATGCCGTGGATATGAATCGAAATTCTTATTACCGCCACTCGCACCACTACGCGCAGAAATATTACGGGTGATCCCCGACCGGGATTGACCGATGGATGGTCCATGCGAAAGATAATCGCGCTGGCCCTTTTGATTTTCGGCCTGTTGCTCGGTTGGACTGAGATTCGGGCGTTGACCGCGGAAACCTATCGGCATAAATCCCAAGTCATTGCCAAACAGAGTCCGACCAGCATTGCTGCGCTGAAAAGCGCTGTGTTGTCGGTACAGCTGGCGCCATGGAACGCCTATTCCCATGCAGAACTTGCCTGGCGGCTGCAAAGCTCTGGAAATTTCCGCGCATCTCGCCAGCAATTTGCCCAAGCACTCTCATGGGCTCCCGCCGATGCTTATCTCTGGGCGGAGTATGCGCAACTTCTGGCCCATCAGCGCAAGTTTGGACGCGAAATGGAACTGGTCACGCGCGAAAGCAACCGGCTGGGCCCAACATCAAGCGCCATCCAGCACAGCAACGCCTACATCGGGCTTTATTTCTGGGGCCGCGGAACACAAGAGTTGCGCAATCAATGGCAAACCAGCATGGCGTTCGTGCTGCGCACCAACCGAAAACGGTTTCTGGAGCAAGTGCGTAATGTGCATCGCGACCGCTACTTCTGTCTTGGTCCAGGCGTCAATTTGCAAGTCGGGAGCTGGTGTGATCGGTTGAGCGACTCGCCGTGAGTTCCCGCACTCCAATACCAACCCGGTTTAGGTTGGGGGAAGACCGCTGGATCTTTGCGGGATTGCTGCTCGTGTTGCTCTGGCTACCATGGCCACGAGGCGCTCATACCGCCGCAGCCGAGGCAACTCTGGGAATCAGCGTCGCGTTTCTGTTGATGGGCTGGGCGGCGCAATACCTGCGGAACCGCGTCGCGCGGCCTTCGCTATCGAAGAGCGCCCTGATCGCGCTGTGTATCTGGACACTCTGGCTGTTGAGCATCGCGCTGCAACTGGCGCCGTTACCGGAGCAATGGCTCGCGACCCTTGCACCGACAGCGACGAAAACCCGGCAGGCGTTGAACGAACTGCCAGGATCTTTTGCCTCCAGCACGCTGAGTATCGTGCCAGGCGAAACCGTCAGGCAATTGTTGTTGTCACTTTCTTATTTCGGGCTTTACCTGCTGGCGCTGCTGGTGACAGCCAGTCGAAAACGGCAACGCATCGTCCTACTCACGTTGGTCAGCGTGGGGCTGGTCCAGGCGCTCTACGGTATTCAGAGAATGTACTCTGGATTCGACCTGGGCGGACTGCTCGACATACCTGCCAACACCTCCGGCCGCGCCAGCGGCAGCTTCATCAATCCCAATCACTTCGCGGCTTATCTTGAGCTGGTCCTCGCGGCAGGCTTGGGGTTAATCCTCGCCGACTTGCGTGGCTGGACCGGCGGTTCGTGGCGTCATCACATTGCGGAAGTGATCGATCTGACTTTCAGCACTAAATTCCGCGTCCGCGTTTTCATGGTGGCAGTGGTCGTTGCGCTAGTTCTCAGTCAGTCCCGCATGGGTAACGCCGCCTTTTTTACCGCATTGTGTCTCTGCGGAGGCACCTACCTGCTGCTGCGGCAGAAACGCTGGCTGGCCCCGGCCCTGGTGCTGTTCATCAGTGTGGTATTGATCGATATTTGGATCGTCAGCGACCGTTTCGGCCTCGAGCGCGTGGTAACCCGCATTCAGAAAACCGAAATAAGCAAGGAGGCGCGCCCACTCGTACTCGCCGATCTACAGCCCGCGTTTGAAGCCTACGCCGTAACCGGTGCCGGGGCGGGCGCGTTTGAGGCCGCTTATTCCCCTTACCGGAACGAGGAAATTGGCAAACGTTATGACCATGCACATAACGAGTACGCCGAATTTCTGATCGAGAACGGGCTTCATGGCATTGGCCTGTTGGCGCTGCTGGTCGGCTTGCATTTGCTGAAAGCAGTCAAAATTATTTATAAGAGACGTGATCCGGTTCGTTCGGGGGTCGCGTTTGCAGGCCTTATGGCGTTGACCGCAATGCTGATTCACGCCAGTGCCGAGTTCATGCTGCGCATTCCCGCGGTGGCAGCCACTTTGGTGACACTGATGGCGATGCTGATCAATATCTCGGATCATCGTCGGACCCGAACTGAGAACCAGATCACGAATTCTCAAGCGACAGGATGAGATACACTCTAGCGGCACTGTTTATGGCGGCCCAGAGCCGCAAGTGAGGTCTACATGAGCATGACGCTCCGCTGTTTGATATTGGCAACACTGATCACGATGGGTAGTTCCGCGCAGAGTTTCGCTGCGGACGGGCAAGTGACCTCTCTGCTTGGAAAAATCACTGCCCAGCGTGGGGCCCAGATGGTGGGCCTGAACCCCGGTGATTCGATTCAGTCGCGCGACACCATCTCGACGGGCGAAAAATCCATCGTGCGGTTTCGCATGTCCGATGACAGTTACTTCGCCTTGCCGACCAATTCCAGCTTGCGGATTGATGAATACTCACTGCCGCGGAAGTCTGGCAACACAGCGGGGCGCGCATTTTTCTCACTTTTGAAGGGCGGGTTCCGTACCGTCACCGGGCTTGTCGGCAAAATCGACAATAACTCGTACAAGGTGGTCACGCCGGTGGCGACTTTGGGTATTCGAGGCACTGAATACCAGGTGCTCTACATCCCACCGCAAAAACTCCTGGATACTGCCGGCAACATCCAGAAAGGTTCGCTGACTTTGTATGTGATATCCGGAGTCGTTACCGTAACGACCGTGGTCGATGGTGTTACAACCGTGATTGAGGTTCCGGAAGGGAAGTCGCTGGTGATTGAAGTAACGTTCGATGCGAACGGCAATGTAATCACCGCCGGGATCCCCGTAATCGCCGACGGTAAACCGGCCGTCTTCATGTCCGGCGGGATCGGCGTCGGGGGCAGCATCAACGATTTCAGCTTTGACGCTGTTTTTAATGAGGAACAGGCCATTGATACCCCAAGCCCTGAAGAAATTACCGCGCCGGGTTTATTTGACCCTATGCGCCCACCCACCATTCCGCAACCGCCACGCATCGAACCAGGCCTGCCAGGGAAAGAACTTCCAGCCAGCCCGTCTTGAAGTAACGCGCGGTAACTCTTGGTTAACCGCAACCACAGCATATTTTGAGCGCTCAGTTATCCCTTGCTTGTTTTTTTTGTCTCCGTTTTAGCTTCGACTGTTGGATGCTGGGCTGTGGTCGCGCTCTACGCATCGCATGGTCATGTTATCCCGCAACCCGCAGAAGCGGAGTTGCCGCAGAAAATCCACGACTGGCCCACGCCCAGGATCGGCGGCGTAGCTGTTTTCATCGGTGTGGCTGCAGCAGCTGTCGCCAGCGACTCGTTTTTGACCGGACAATTGTTGGGAATTTGTCTGATTGCGCTGGGCGTGGGACTGTGGGAAGACTTGACACACAGAGTTTCTCCAACGACACGCTATGTCGCGGCACTGATCACAGGCGCTGCGGCGTTTGTGCTTGTCAATGCTCAAATCGTACGCCTCGATATCGGCTGGTTTGACCCGTTATTGCGTTTCTGGCCAGTGAGCTTGGCCTTGACTGTATTCGCCATCGCCAGTTTTGCGCATGCCACCAATCTCACTGACGGACTGCACGGGCTTTCGGCGGGGTTGACCAGCATCGCTTTAATCGCCATCGCCGCCGTCGCTTCGAAGGTTGGTGATGCTGAACTTGCCGCTACATGCTGGATTTTGACCGGCGCACTGTTCGGATTTCTTGCATTCAACTTCCCTTGGGGGCGCATCTTCTTGGGCGATGGGGGTGCCTACCTGTCCGGTTCCTTGCTGGCGCTGCTGGCCATTCTCTTGGTACAGCGAAATCCATCGGTGTCTGCATGGTTCGCGCTACTGGTATTGGCACATCCGGTCGCCGAGACCCTGCTCACGGTCGTTCGCCGCGTCGCAGTGCACCAGACGCCGATCGGCAGGCCCGACCGGTTGCACCTGCACACCCTGCTCTATCACAGCCTGTTGTGGATGCACCCATTGGAAACTGCGGCGATCCGCCAGCGCTGTAACGTGTCAGCCACCGCCATCCTGCTGTCGATCAACGCTACGATGGCACTCGTTACTGTTATGCATTGGCAACAACGGACATGGCTCATCACTCAATTCCTGGCATTTGCCGCACTATTCGTCCTGACCTGGTACAGCTTGATCCGACGCATGCAGAAATCCATCCCTACGTGAACTCATGTCCCAAAAACAACCCGAACGGCTTCGCGTCTTAGTCACCGGCGGCGCCGGTTTCATCGGTTCCCACCTCTGTGCACGCCTGCTCGAACAGGGATGCGAGGTTTTATGCGTGGATAATTTTTTCACTGGAACGCGCGATAACGTCGCCAGCCTGCTGCCGCATCCCCGCTTCGAGCTGATGCGTCACGACGTCACGTTCCCGCTCTATGTCGAAGTGGACCAGATCTACAACCTCGCCTGCCCGGCCTCCCCGATTCATTACCAATTCGACCCGGTGCAGACCACCAAGACCAGCGTGCATGGTGCGATCAACATGTTGGGCCTCGCCAAGCGGGTCAAGGCACGCATCCTGCAAGCCTCGACCAGCGAGGTCTATGGCGACCCCCAGGTCCACCCCCAGCCGGAAACCTACTGGGGGCACGTGAATTCTGTCGGCCCACGCTCCTGTTACGACGAAGGCAAGCGCTGTGCGGAAACGCTTTTCTTTGACTATTACCGTCAGCACAAACTCGAAATCAAGGTCGCGCGCATCTTCAATACTTATGGGCCACACATGCATCCGAACGACGGGCGCGTCGTATCCAATTTCATTGTTCAGGCTTTGAAACATGAGTCGATCACGATCTATGGCAAGGGCTCGCAGACCCGGTCGTTCTGCTATGTGGATGATCTGGTGGAAGGCCTGATTCGATTGATGAACTCACCCGCCGCAGTCACCGGCCCGGTCAACCTCGGCAACCCCGGCGAGTTCACCATCCGTGAACTCGCCGAGCGCGTGATCAAGCTGACGGGCTCGCGCTCCAAGCTCAGCTACAAACCGCTGCCGCAGGACGATCCCAAGCAGCGCCAGCCAGATATCGCGCTGGCCAAGGATGTCCTTCACTGGACCCCCAAAATCAAGCTGGATGATGGATTAAAGCGGACGATTCCTTATTTTAGAAATACACTCGGGATCAAGAGCCGTCGCTGAGCTTACGCGCTGGAATAAGGCTGTTCATGCGCCTTCGCGGCTTGTAGAATCGCGCCCCTTACGACACTGACTCGGGACGCTTAGCTCAGCGGTAGAGCATCGCCTTCACACGGCGGGGGTCGGGGGTTCGAAACCCTCAGCGTCCACCAACTCTCTTTGGTGAAATCCGGGTCGGGGTATGCAACGGTCGTCCATGACCGTTGCCCTTCGGGCTCGCTACGCTCGCGCAATTCCCGCAATCCTGCGGAATTGTCGAAACCCTCAATGTCCACCAACTCCTAAAACACCCCTGCTCGCCCAAGGGACTTTATCGTTCTCAAATCGGGCTTGGTCCGGAACGGGTGACTTCACCTTAGGGCAGTCGCTTCAATAGTCCAAAGTGACCGTGATCGTGTCGCTGTAAGTCGCGGGTGCAATGTTCTGTTGTGCCGGGATGCGGCCATACACCGGATAGGACTGGCTAAACCCGCCGATGCCGATCAGTTGCGTGTTTGTCGCAAAACTGGTGCCGGCGCTGCCGTTGCCCCAGGTCAGCAGGCGCAGCGCATCCAGATACAGGTTGTAGCTCAGCGTGTTGGCGCCGCTTTGCATCTGGCGCGGGCTGTAAGTGCCTGAACTACCGGTCGAGAGTTTGACGGTATACGTCGTCAGCAAGCTGACCAGAAACGAACAATTCACCGCCACCTGCCCGGCCGCGTCCAGCGGTGTGATGCTCAGTGGGTTGTAGTTGCCGAACGAGGTGGGTTGCGCGCTGATCGAGCACGCGGCCCAGGCGGACTGCGATGACAAAACCAGCGCCAGCACCACCAGCAGTTTTTTCATGGGCCGACACCAAAGTCCGCAAACAACCCGCTGCGGCCGCGCGGCACCAGATCCAGCGTCATCTTCGACAGATCCGCTTCGATGGGGATGTCCTCAACCGCCAGACTCAGGCGATTGATCTCGTAGGCGCGCAGGTCCGGCACCAGCGCGTTGCCGTTTTTGTCCGTACGGCCCACCGAACGACCGTCGGCGGTGATACCGACATCCGCCAGCCCACCCGTGCGCACCACCGCGAAACTGCCATTGACCGGACGCGTCCAGAACGCTTCGCTGCCGAGGAAGGCGATGCCGGTCGCGGCACCGACGCGGTAATTGAAGTCGGCGTCATGAACCAGGTCGGCGGTAAGGGTGCCGCGGTTGGTTTTCCACGCCGCTGAAATTTCGCCGCGCTGATTCGAGCCAAACCCACCGCGTTCCACCGCTGCCCGCCAGTCAAGACCCAGCGGGCCCGCACTGTTCCGTTGAACACTCAAACGAGAAATATCGGCGTTGTCAGTGTGTTCGTGCTGAAACGCAGCAGAGGTTTGGCCAAAACTGTAGGTGAAGTCCAGGCGTGCCGAAGGCTGGCAGTCCGGCGCGCAGGTTTCGGTGTAACCCAGATTCAGGTAGCCGTCCCCGATCTGCACGCCATACGCAGCGGAACGCAGCTCAATGTCCGGGCCACTGCGCGAATCCTCATGCGTCCACAACAGTGACAGACTGCCTGCCACCGGCAAGCCTAGCGCACGCGGCTGGACGCTGAAACGGGCGAGGTCAAGACGGCGTGAGGGCGGCTGGTTTTCCGCTTGACCGACCTGAGTGAACCCGGGCTGCATCCATTGCGAACGCAGCGCGAAGGAATAAACGCCCGGCACGTCGCGCTCGAATCCCAGCGCGCCTTGCCAGCCACCGCCTTCACGGTTCTGCCCATAAACCGCTGTGGCCGAGAACAATCCGAGATTGCCGATCAACCCAACGCCACCGATGCCGCCGGCGGCGCGATCCGCCTGAAACTCGGCTCGCAGCTCGCCGGTGAGACGATCACTGAGTCCCTGGCGCAGGGTGCCACTGGCAAAAATATCTCCGTAATTCGCGGACGCAATGCCGTAATCACGCCGCAGCGCGCCGGCTTCCAATGCGTAATCACGCAAGCCATCGCGCAGCAACGACGGGCTGGAATAGAACGGCTGCGCGACACGCGTCTCGCGACCGAGCGCATCGCGCACCACCACCAGCGCCTCACCGGCACCCGACAGCGTCGGGATATCGCGCAGCTCAAAGGGGCCCGCTGTGGAGGCGCCGCCGCTCCGGCGCTGACCATCCACGAAGACTTCCAGCGTCGAGGGCAACACGGCATCGCCGCGAATCACCGGCTGTGGAAACGTCGAAAAATAGGGCTGCAGGGAAAAATCCGTGCCCCATTGCGCGCCGGCGAAACGCACCGCGCGACCCCAGCTGCCGGCATGGTTTATGGCATCGCCCAGACGTAGAGTCGTCATGCTTTCCGGACTCTCGCGAACCCAAAAAGACTCCAGTCGCGTCACCTGGGCGTCCCGCATCAAAACAGTCTGGCCGCCGCGGCCCAGCGCACTGAAGAACCCGCCCTCCAGCAGGCTGGCGGTGGCGCCCTGCCCAGCCATTGAGCTGTATTGAAAATCGAGATTGATGAATCCGCCCGTGGTCACCTCACCGGTCAGCGCGGCTTGCGCAGGCCGCATGGAAAATAACTGTGCCGCCCTCTGCACTTTTGAAAAACCCAGTTCAAGCGCCTGCGCGCAAGCGTCGAAACTCTGGGTCATACCCGGAATGTCCGAAAGCAGATACCAATCGCGACCCTCATGGCGTCGTGGCGCCGCGGCGGGCGTGATGCGCCAATCGTGCAACACCTCCAGAGGCGCCGAGAATCCTTCGGCGGTACGCAGTACGTCCTGGGTGATGCCTGCGTGGTTGGGGTATTCACGCACCAACACCATCCATTCTTCGGCCGCCCGCCTTAACTCCGGCATTGCACATTCAGCTGCATGCAGTTGCGGAGAAAACACAGCAACCAGCAGCGCAAGACATAGCGTTGTCGCACGCACCAGGGCCCGCCCTTAGTGAGCCGAGGCCTCAAGGCGGTATTCAACGCGACCGAGTTCGCCCAGCGCCGACACCGACAACGGCTGGTCCGAGAACTGCGGAATCGACCACTCGCGGCTGGCACCCGGCAACACGTAGCGAAACCCTTCCGCGACCACTTCGCCGGCCAGCGTGCGGGCGCGCACATCCGCCACCCGTGCATGCAGTTGACCGCGATTGGCCGCAATCAGCTTGAGCGCGCCATTTTCACGGCGGTGTGTCCAGGCCAATTCAGGCTTGGCCGCTTGAGCCGGGCGCACAAAGACCGGAATGCCAATCCTCAAGGCGAACTTCAACTGGCTACCGGCAGCTTCCTCGACCTGTGGCACTTCTTGGAAATAGATCCGGTATGCGCCCTCGGTCACCTCTGGCAGGACGGCCGTGCGTATCAGGCCGACTCGCACGATCTGCGTGGCGCCGGGTTCCACCGACAGCCGCGGCGGATTGGCGCGCAGATCCGTCGCCGGTTCATACACATCCTCGCCATTCACCTGCGTCCAGCGCAGCACCTCGGTTTCGAGGACTTTGCGCGTGGGTCCGGTGTTGGTGACGGTGATCGCATCCGCCTTGTGGCCAGCGGACAAGTCCACCCGCACCGGACTGATGGACAGGCCCGGCGCATCCGCGGCGATGGCAAGACCCGCCCACGTGAAGGCGGCGGGCATCAGCAGCATGAAGAACTTACGCATGGTCAGCTCCCTTGCCGAAAACTGACTAGTACGTGACCGTGACGGTAACCGTATCGCTGTACGCGCCGATGGGCGCACTGACCTGGCCTGAACCGATACGGCCATATACCGTGGTCGGGACGGCGATGCCGGTGCCCAATGCGGACAGCGTGTCGGTGCCCACCGTGATGCCCCAGTTCAAGGTGCGCAAGACGTCGCGGAACAGGCTGTAGTCGAGCGTGTCGGTCCCGGCGCCGATCTGCATCTTGCGAGCCGATACGCCACTGCCGTAAGTGCCCGCACTGATCCCCAGGTTGTAGGGCGTGAGCAGCGAACAGGTCACCGTAACCGTCGAGGTTCCGTCGGTGTTCACCGCTGACAGCGGGTCGTAGTTGCCAAAGGCCAGATTGGCCGCCGACAGCGAACAGGCGCTGACGACGGTGGCGGTGACGTTGAATGTGGTGCTTTGGCTGGCAGCCTGGGCGGCGAAACCCACCGAGAGAGCCGCGGCGGCACCGATGATGCGGAACGAGTTCTTCACGACAATCCTCCTGAAAAAAATGCCTGCGGGATTGCAGGCGGAGGAGAACTCTAGTTACCCAAAACTCCTATGGAGTCAGGTGCATATCTATTGTTTCATGACAGTTGATTCACGAACCTTTGGCCGCCGTCCGGTCAACGATCTTCAGCGCCAGCTCCAGCGCCTGCTCGTAATTGAGCCGCGGGTCCACGGTGGACTTGTAGGCACGTTCCAGGTCATTTTCGGTGAGGTTGCGGGCGCCGCCGATGCATTCGGTCACATCCTCTCCGGTGAGCTCCAAGTGCACTCCGCCCAGTTGCGAGCCGCAAGCCGCATGAATCTCGAACGCCGCGTTGACCTCGCCCAGAATGTCGTCAAAGCGACGCGTCTTCAGGCCGTTGCTGGTGCTCTGGGTATTGCCATGCATGGGGTCGCAGACCCACAACACTCGATGGCCGGCCTTGTTCACCGCTTCGATCAACGGCGGCAAATGCGTCTTGATCTTGCCCGCACCCATGCGGTGAATCAGCGTCAAGCGTCCGGGTTCGTTGTCGGGGTTCAATACTGCACACAAGGCCAGCACCCATTCCGCGCTCATCGTCGGGCCTACCTTCACAGCGACGGGATTGCGGATACCACGGCAATATTCAACGTGCGCGCCATTCAAATCCGCCGTGCGCATTCCGATCCACGGAAAGTGCGTGGACAGATTGAACCAGCCGTCCGAGCGCGGCACCTGCCGCGTCTGCGCCTGTTCGGCGTGCAGCACCAGCGCTTCGTGCGAGGTGTAGAAATCCACGCGCGAGAACTCGTGCAACGAAGCGCCGGCCAGGCGCTCCATGAAACGCACCGAATGACCAATATCGTCCACGCGCTTCTGGTAATCCGCGGCCAGCGGCGAGTGCTTGACCCAATCCAGATCCCAGTATTCGGGGTGGTGCAGGTCGGCGAAGCCGCCATCAATCAGGCCGCGGACAAAATTGATATTCATCGCCGAGCGTGCGTGGCCTTCAAGCAAGCGTGCAGGGTCAGGGCGACGCGCCTCGGCGGTGAACTCCGGCGCATTCACCAGATCGCCGCGATACGCCGGCAGCGTCACGCCGTTTCGGGTTTCGGTGTCGGCCGAGCGCGGCTTGGCGTACTGACCTGCGAAGCGGCCGACGCGCACGATCTGTTTCTGCAAGCCATGCGTCAACGCCAACGACATCTGCAGCAGGACTTTCAGCCGGTTGGTGATGATGCCGGAGCGGCAGTCTTCGAAAGATTCTGCACAGTCGCCGCCCTGCAGTACAAAACACTCGCCCGCCTGCGCCTGCGCCAGCCGCGCCTTCAACGCATTCACTTCCCATGAGGTGACCAGCGGCGGTAATAGTGCGAGCTGCGCGAGTGCCGACTCGAGCGCGACCTTGTCCGGGTAATCGGGCTGCTGCACAGCCGGTTTCTGCCGCCAGGAATGGGGGGTCCAGTTCGTCATGGGCGCGAAGTATAGGGCTCTTGAAAACGCGGGCCGCATCCCTAGATGGGGTCATGCTGCAGTCCCACTCACCAAGGAGGCTAGACATGACATTAGTACGTTATCAACCCTGGTCCCTGCACCGGGAACTTTGGAATGAGGTGAACCAATTGTTCGATCGCGTGGCCGCCAGCAACGACGGATCGAGCGGCGCGACCGCCGATTGGGCCCCGCCCGTGGACATCGAGGAGTACGCAGACAGATTCGTGCTCACGGCCGATGTGCCCGGCGTGGATCCCGCGTCCATCGAAGTGACGCTTGAAAATGGGGTGCTGACACTCTCGGGCACCCGCGAGCAGGTCGTGCAGAAGGAAGGCGTGGAATCTCGTCGCACCGAACGCGTCACCGGTCGCTTCCACCGTCGCTTCAGTCTGCCGGACACGGTGGATTCCGACACGGTCCGTGCTCAGGGCAAGTTCGGAGTACTGGAAATCACCATCCCCAAGCGCGCCGCCACCCAACCCCGGCGGATCACGGTCAAGACCTGATTCAGGGCAATCGCAGCAATCAAAACGGGGCGCGAACGCGCCCCGTTTTCTTGTAGGGTGGTCAACATGGAATACAAGGACTACTACAAAATCCTCGGCGTCTCGCGCAGCGCGAGCGCGGATGAAATCAAGCGCGCCTATCGAAAACAGGCAAGGGAATTCCACCCCGACAAGAACAAGGCCAGGGGCGCGGAGGAAAAATTCAAACTGGCGAACGAGGCCAATGAGGTGCTGTCCGATCCGCAGAAGCGCAGCGCCTACGACCAGCTGGGCGCCAACTGGAAAGCCGGCCAGCAGTTCCGTCCGCCGCCGGGTTTTGGCGCGCGTGGCCGCTCTGCATCGGGTGGAGATTTCTCGGACTTCTTCTCAAGCCTGTTCGGTGGCGGTGGCGGCTTCGACGGCATGGATGGCGGTTTCTCACGACCGCCGCAGGAGCAGCACGCCAAACTGAACATCCCGCTCGAGGATGCGTTTGCCGGAAAAACGCTGGCCGTGACACTGGGCGCGCGCACGCTCAATGTGAAGATTCCCGCGGGCATCACCGCCGGACAGAACATCCGCCTTGCACGTCAGGGCAGCCATGGCGGCGATCTGTTGCTGGAGATCTCGTTCGCGCCACATCCGCAGTTCAGCGTCGAAGCGCGCGATGTCTATTGCGCACTCAACATCGCACCCTGGGAAGCGGCGCTGGGCGGGAAAGTGGATGTACCTACACTCGGCGGCACGGTAGAACTCAATCTGCCGGCGAACTCGCAGGGCGGCAAAAAAATGCGGCTCAAGGGACGCGGCCTGCCGGGCTCACCCGCCGGCGACCAGATCGTGACGCTGAATATCGTCACGCCACCGGCCAAAACCGATGACGAACGCGCGGCCTACGAAGCAATGAAAAAGCGCTTTCATTTCAATCCGCGCAGCTAGCACACGACGCGCGGGCGTCGACCCGCGTCACTAGACCGGCGGACGTTTATCAAACCAGGGCTTGGCCCTCTCCAGCTGCCCCGCGAGACGGAACAACAGGCCCTCGCCGCCATGCGCGGCAACAAACTGAACACCCAGCGGCAGACCCGACGCAGTCCAGTGCAGAGGAACGCTCATCGCTGGCGTGCCTGTGAGATTGCCGAGCTGGGTGAATGGCACCCATTTCAGATTCTCGCGTACCATCTGTTCGATCATCCCGGACTTCAGGATCACGCGCGACAATCCAAGTGTGAGCAGGATTTTCATGGCGACATGCTGCCAATGCGGAGTTGCGATCTGACCCACGCGCGCCGGCGGCCTGGCCAGAGTCGGTGACAACCACAGGTCGTATTTCTGGTGGAACTCGGCGAGTTGGCGCGTGTACTCGCTCCAGCGCAGGTAACCTTCGACATATTCCGGGGCGGTGCTGGCGTTGCCGAACGCTGCCATCGCCAGCGTGTCCAGTTCGAAACCCTCGTTGCCGCAGCCGGTCTGCGCCTTGACCTGCCTCACGGTCGCTGCACACTGCGCGAACCACATCACCACAAAATCCTTTGCCAGTTGCATGCCGTTGATGACTGGCTCTGCTTCTTCCACGTGATGGCCGAGTGATTCCAGCAATTTTGCAGCGTCGGTCACGGCCTTCGCCGCTTCCGGGTCGACTTCGGTGCCGATCGGCGACTTCACTGAAAACCCGATCCGCAAGCGGCCCGGCTCGCGCATCACTTCTTCCAGATACGGCCGCTCCGGCGGCGCCAGATGGCACAGCGAACCAGGTTCAGAGCCGTGAGTGGCATCGAGCATCGCGGCACTGTCGCGCACGCTGCGCGAGACCACGTGGTTCATCGCCGCACCGTGCATGGCCTCGCTCATCGCCGGCCCCCACGGCGTACGCCCACGGCCGGGCTTGATGCCGAACAAGCCGCAGTGCGCCGCGGGGATGCGGATCGAGCCGCCACCGTCATTGGCACCGGCCATCGGCACGATGCCGGCCGCGACCGCAGAAGCGGAGCCACCGCTGGAACCGCCGGGCACGTGGTCGAGGTTCCAGGGATTGCGTGTCGGCCCCCAAGCGTCGGGCTCGGTGATGCCCTTGGCACCAAATTCAGGCGTGTTGGTGCGGCCGAAGATCACCGCGCCGGCTTTCAGCCAGCGCGCGGTGATTTCGGCGGTGAATGGCGCGAGGTAATTCGCAGCCTTCAGGCCCTTGCAGCCGTAGGCGGTCTGCACACCCGCGTATTCCTGAAACAGGTCCTTGGTCAGAAACGGCACACCGGCGAACGGGCCACTCAGAGACTGCTTCGCGCGCTCGCGCGCGAGCTCATGCATCGGGATGATGATGGCGTTGAGTTTCGGATTGACGCTTTCCGCACGTGTGATGGCGGCTTCCAGCACCTCCGGCGCGCTCACCTGCTTTCTTGCAATCAGTTCGGCGAGACCCAGACCATCGTGACTTGCGTAGTCTTCAAATTTCATCAGCTTTCCTCGGCGCGCGATTCGGAGTAGTTTTCGTAATTACAGCATACGGAGGAATCCACAATGAGCGTTGTCAGCCCCGTCGCGCAAGCCTATCCAGCCCCTGCATTGGCGCAGAAGATGCGCGCCCTCACCGACCATGTCGTCTTCGATTTTCTCGGCGGACCGCGACCGTGGAAGTTTTCCTGGGTCATCAACTTCCAGAAAGCCGGCACGTTCTTCTTCCTCGGCTTTCTGATGTGGTGGTACGGCAACACCAGCACTGCCGCCTGGATTTATCTGGCGCTACACGGTTCCTACGGCCTGGTCTGGATCCTCAAGGACCTCGCCTTCCCCGATCCCAACTGGCAGCGCAGAGTCACGATCGCCGGGGGCATCAATGGATTCCTCGGCGTGCTCGGCTGGTACTGGGTGTTTGGCTGGCTGCTGATTTCCGGTACCGTGCAGCCGCACTACCCGCTGCCCGACGCCGTCTGGTTCTGCCTGTGCATCTCGCTGTGCATCCTCGGCTGCGTGATCATGATCGCCGCCGACGCGCAGAAGTTCTTCACCTTGCGCGTCAAGCGCGGGCTGATCACTGACGGCATGCACAAATACGTGCGTCACCCCAACTATCTCGGCGAGATGATGCTCTACGGCAGCTTTGCACTGATGGTCTGGCACTGGCTGCCGGTGCTGGTGCTGGCCTGGGTCTGGCTCGGCCTGTTCGCCGTCAACATGGTGATGAAAGAGGCCAGCATGTCACGCTACCCGGAATGGGCAGCGTATAAAAAACGCACCTGGTGGCTGCTGCCGTTCGTGTTCTGAAACAGCGCGGGTTTGCCGCGCTGATCGCGCAGGGTACGGACATGAATCTCAAGCCGCATTTCTCGCGTTTCCTGGGCGCGGTGCCGGATCGTTTGCTGTTCACCGCGCACAGCCACCACCCCTGGCCCAACGTCAGTTACGACGCACACATGCAGGCCTGGGACGACGCCGCAAGACTGGCCGACTTGAAATGGGACAAGGTCTTCGGGGAAGTCATCCCAAAAGCACGGACGCAGGTCGCACATATCCTCAAGCTTCCTGACTCGCGAACCCTTTGCTTCGCACCGTCGGTACACGAATTGCTGATGCGGCTGCTGTCCACGTTCGAGCAGAAGCCGCTGCGCGTGCTGACCACCGACGGAGAGTTCCACAGCTTCGGCCGCCAGATGAAACGGCTGGAAGAATCCGGTGCGGCGCAGGTCACGCGTGTACAGATCGAACCTTGCGACTTGTTCGAGTCGCGCTTTGCCGACGCCATTGCCCGCGGCGGCTATGACTTTCTGTATTTCAGCCAGGTGTTCTACAACTCCGGGCTGCGCGTGCAGAACCTCGACGCTCTGGTCGCACGGGTGCCGGACACTGACAGCGTAATCTTCATCGACGGCTACCACGGCTACATGGCGGTGCCGACGGACCTGTCGAAAATCGCCGCGCGCGTGTTCTATGCCGCCGGCGGCTACAAGTACGCCATGTGTGGCGAAGGCGCCTGCTTCATGCACTGTCCGCCGGGTTACGCCGCACGGCCGCTCAACACCGGCTGGTTTTCGATGTTTGGCGGACTGACAAAATCGCAGGCGTCTGCGCGGACGCCCTATCCCGACGACGGCCAACGCTTCATGGGGAGCACTTATGACCCCACCGGCCTCTATCGTCTCAACGCAGTGATGGACTGGATGCAGCGCGAAAAATTCACCGTCGCGCAGATTCACCAGCACGCACAGGAGATGCAGGCACTTTTCTTTGATCTCGTCACCCGCCACGGCCTGCTCAAGGACGCCGAGCTGATTCCGCCGCTGAACAATCCGCGCGGCAATTTCCTGATCTTTCGCCACCCTGCCGCTGCCGAATGGCGCCAGCGCCTGCTGGAACTGAACGTCGTCACCGACTGCCGCGACGACCGCCTGCGCATCGGTTTTGGCGTCTATCACGACCCTGCGGATATTGTGGCGCTGGCGGCGCGGCTGGCTGAGTTGTGAGCAAAGTAGTTTTTATCTATGGATTTATAGCGGTTTTCCTACGCAGAACACTGGCAAAACAGCGGGCGAACGCATACATTGTGCTCGTTCGGCCAATCCCCAAAGGCCGTGAGCAGGATGAACTTCGCCATGATCAGAATGACTTCGGTTTTCGCGTTAGTCTTGATCTCTGGTCTGGCAAACGCCCAGACACTTCCCCCTCCAGCGCAGGGAATCGTAAACACCCTGACTGGCAGCGGCAGTAACCCTCCTCCAGATACTCCTGCGGCTAGTGTTGCCCCAGGAAGCAATCCCGATGGCAACGGCGAAAGTGCGCAGCGCGATCAAGCCGGCGACCTGTGCGCCACGCTAGCCAAGGACAACCGGGGGCAGGTCACGCCGGGCGTCAGGAAAATGGCTCACTGCAGTTGAACTTGATAATAATTTCTCGGAGACACAGCATCATGATCAAGCAGTCCTCGATTTTCGCCCTTGTCCTCCTTTCCGGCGCCGCCAGCGCGCAGTCGCTGACTGCGACGGTCAACGGCCTGCTGGGAACCGGCGGCGCAACCGCCGCGCCTCTGACAGCTCCGTTGGGCGCTGCGCTGAGCACCCCGGTTTCAATGCTGGATGACGCCACGCAGCCGGTCACCGGTGCTGCGCCGTTGCCAGGACTGACGTCTTCCAAAGCCAGCGGCGACACGCTCAGTTTGGGCGTCCTTAACCAAGGCGAACCCTTGATTAACGGCTGCCTGATGGGAGCGTGCATGAGCACATCGGATATCCCCACGCTTGGCGGAACACTCAATGGTCTTGGCGATACGCTGAACTCCGGGTTGCGCAACCTGTCGATCCCGCTGACGACGGAGACGCTAGCAGCTGTAACCGACCCTGTAGGCTCAGGCCTCGAAACCGTTGTCAATTCAATTCCTGTAACCGGAGCTACACTTTTTGGTGGTGCGGCGAACGGCAACACGGATCCGAATTCAGCCATTAATGCCGGCGTGTTGTCCGGCGACAACGCGGGCAGTGGCGGCATGGTCGGCGCCGCGATTCTGAGCACCTCGGCGAGTAGCAACCCCGACAGCAGCGCCCGCGCTAGTGACATTGGCGTCGGCGTGCTGAACGGCAATGGTTCTGCCCCCCCCAATACCGTGACGGTTGTCGACCCCGGCAGCAGCCCGGACGACAACGATGAGACCACACAGAACGACGACGAAAGCGAACTGTGCGAAACCCTCGCCAAAGACAATCGCGGTCAGGTCAAGAGCAAGTTGCGTGAAAAAGCCCAGTGCTCCAAAACGAAGACGCCGAAAGGCTGAACGGGACGTCATCTAGCCGTTGTACACGAAGCCGGGCTATCCTATGCCCGGCTTCTTCATTTATAGAACACCACTCTCAGGGACGATAACAACATGGCTGTCGAACTACCTCCCCCGCAAGCGCCGCAACAGGTGACGGTCGAGCAGGTCAAGGAACAAAACCCCGCGACTGCGATCAACGTCAAGTGGCAGGACTACACGCTGCACATCATCGGTGGTCGCAGCCGGGTGACCAAGGCCAATCTCGAAGACATCGTTGCCGATGCCGATTCGCTGTCCAATGCGGTGCGTCTGATCAATGCGGCGTATTACGCAGCCGGCTATTTGGGCGTGAGGCTTTCTTACGCGCTGTCAGGTCAGGATCTCTACATTCTCACCGACTTTGGCAAGATCACCTCGGTGCAGGCGCCGCCAGAACTGCTGCCATATTTTGAGGATTTCCGCGGCGCATTGACTGATGAGGAACTGGAGCCGGCCCGTGCGCTCGCCAGCGTGCATGCGGACCGCGCGGGCAAGGTCATTGACATGCGGCTCAAACCGGCCGCCGACGGCAGCAACGACCAGACGCTCGTCATCAAGAAACGGCGCAAGGTCAAAGCCGACTCTGCTTCAGTGCGCATTGACGTCGGCAATCCAGGCAATCGCTACGTCGGGCGCTATTTCGCTGACATCGACATCAAGGGCGGCATCCCCAGCGGCGACGAGTTCCGCGGGTTCCTGCGTCACGGCATCAGCCAGCTCAACAAGCGTGCCGACGCCTCTGATTTCAATGACTTCATTCTCGGCTGGAATCGCGTCACGCCCTGGGGGATTTTCGGCGTGGGCTATCGGCGCGGTTATTTCGACCAGACCATTGCCGACCCCGCCGCCACAGGCGGCGCGGCGCCGGCGCAGGGCATCCTCCACGGCGTTGAGGCCTACTGGATCGGCGTGCTGATGGCGGATTTCACCCAGCGCCTGACCGTCAATGCCAAAGTGGATCGCCTGAGCAAACAGACCAGCACGCGGCCAACGGCCACCGCTGCTGCAGGGGGCGGCGCCTACGAAGCCACCTACCAGAAAGAGTTCTACAACTCGCTGGAAGTCGGTGGCACCTATTACCGCCTGTGGGACCTCGACGGCTGGCGCTTCAACTGGGAGACCGGCCTGTCGGTGCGCAAGGGCATCAGCAGCCAGGACGGCTACACCTACAACAACCTGCGCGTGCAGCAGGATTATTTCCTCGACCGCTTCAACCTCAAGCTGACGCTGGATCACCCGGAAGAGTTGCCGCTGGCGCTCGACACCTGGAAGTTCGGCTTCGATCTCAGCACACAGTACAGCGATCAGGTACTGCCCGAGCAGCAGCAGTTCGTGCTCGGCGGCGCCAACAGTCTCACCGCGTACCTGCCCGGCGTCGCCGTCGGCGACAGCGGCGTACTGTTCCGCTTGCGCGCCGAGTGGGAAGGCCTGGCGCTGCAGGACTTCCGTATCGTGCCCAGACTGTTCGCCGAATACGGCTTGGCCAAATCGGAAGTGGCCCCTGCCACAGCGGGTCTGAGCCGGACGCAATCCGCGTCAGACATCGCAGCAGAACTCAGCGTGCAATACCGTGACTGGCTGGAACTCACTGGTTCGACCGCTTTTGAGATTGCTGATCAGGGCATTCCGGATGCGACGCTGGCTGACGCACAAGCCAACTACTTCATGAAGCTATCGCTGAAGTTCTGAAGCGATTCATGGAAACAGAAAAGCCCGCGTTGCGGGCTTTTCTGTTTTAGCAGTCAGCGCGGGTAACCCTAGAACGGCAGCCAGGTCGACTTGGGTGTGTAGTGCACATAGCCGATGCTGGCGCCGAGGCGGAACCCGACGCCAGTGCGGATGGGCGCCAGCGTGATGTCATCGGTGCGCTGGTAGTTCACACCGAGGCCGGCGATGAAGTAGGCGCTGCCGTCCACATTGGGAAAGCGCTGGAACAGATCTTCTGTGCGCCGCAGGTTGTAGACCAGTGTGAACACTTTCGATGCGTTGCCACCCACGTCGAAGCCGATCGACGGCGCCTGCCAGTAGATTTTCTGCACGTAACCGTTCTTCAGTTTCATCTGGCCTTTGCCGTAGCGAAGACCGACGGTGAAAGCACCACCGGCTTCTTCGCCGGCGATATAGGCGTTGGGTCGGCCCAGGTCCGCCAACACCCGCTCGATTGCCTTGGCCAGACCTTCAGTCACTGAACCAAAAAACGAATTCGCGGCGACCAACACCTCATCCTGCGTGAACGTATCTTCTTTCGGCGGGTCGGGTGGCGCATCGTCAGCACCCGCCGCCATGCCGAAGGACAACAAGAGGGTCGCCAAAAACATCTTGAGAAATTTCATAGGCAGTCTCGTTTAAGGAAGCGCGGCTTTGACCGGCGTTCCTGCCCGGGGTTCAGGCAATGGCGGATTTATCACCGGCCGATTGCACAGGCCAGCCCAGGCCGCGATACACATCCGCGAGCAGCCACAGCGGTCCGATCAGCAGAAACCGCAGGTCTTCCACCAGCGTGGGACGCGCGCCCTCGACATCGCGCCCGATCAGCTGGCTGATCCAGGCCTCGGCAAAAATCGCCAGCGCCAACCAGGGCGCATAACGGCCCGCCAACGCCTCGACCGCGATCACGCCGGCATACAGCGCACACAGCACCATGACCATACCGAAGGCAAGGGGTCGTGACAGCCTGAAATACAACAGCCAGGTGCCGAGCGCAGCAACCGTCGCGACATTGAACAGATCGTTGCCCAACGGAATGCATTTCAGGCCCAACCAGATCGCGAACGCAGTCTGCGGCAGACAGATCCAGTTCAAGGTCCGATTGACCGGGTTGCGATGCCGCTGTTCGTAATCCTGTAACCAGTTGTTGAAGGATTTCATCTGTGCAGATTACGCGCCGCCGAGGGGGGATTCCAGTTTCAGCGTGTTAGACTTTTTCCCTCCATGCAGACCCTCAGCCCCTCAGAACTCCAGCAGCGATTGGCGCGCGGCGAAGCCACGGTCGTGGATGTGCGCGAATCGCCGGAACTGGAATTGGCGCAGATCAAGGGCGCGGTGCATTTGCCGTTGTCGGAACTGGCGCAGCGCTGGACAGAACTCAAGCCGTTGCAACAGGTCGTATTGATCTGTCATCACGGCGTGCGCAGCGAACGCGCCGGCCGTTTTCTCCAGCAGCAGGGTCTCGAAGGCCTGGCACATCTGGAAGGCGGCATTGATGCCTGGTCTGAACAGATCGACTCCAACGTGGCGCGCTACTGACATGAAATACGTCTTCACACTGCTCGGCTGCATCCTGATGGCGCCGCTGGCGCAGGCCAACGAACTGGTGCGCCTGTACCAGACCGCGCTCGATACCGACACGCGCCTGCAGGCCGCCGCCGCCGCACGCGACGCCGCTGGCTACGCCAAGCCACAGGCGTTCGGCGCGCTGCTGCCGCAGATCAATGGCGGCTACGACTTCACGCGCAACATTCAGGAACAGACCACCACCGGTTTGCCGTGCAGCGGCACTCAATTCAGCTGCAAGTTCTATTTCAACACCAAGGGACTTTCGGTCAATCTCAGCCAGACGATATTCGACTACGGAATCTTGCGCCGGCTATCGGCAGCGGGTCAGCAGGCGGAGGCAGGCGAAAGCGCCTACCGCTCGGCGAAACAATCCCTCGCCCTGCGCATTGCTGAGGCCTATTTTGGCGTGCTGGCTGCCAACGATGGCCTGCGTTTCGCAGGCGCCGAGAATCAGGCCAACGAGCGCAGCCTTGAACAAGCCAAACAGCGCTTCCAGGTCGGCCTGTCGGCGATCACCGACGTGCAGGAAGCACAGGCACGCTACGACCTCACGGTCGCGCAGAAAATCGCCGCCGAGCAGACCGTCACCGACGCACGCAATGCACTAACCGAAATCGTCGGTGTTGCGCCGGGAACACTGACTACGCTGGCTGAGGAGATCGCGCTGAATGGACCCAATCCGGCGGATATCAGCGCCTGGGTGAAGTTCGCGCTCAACGACAATCCCGATCTGGTCACCGCACAGATCCAGGCCGATCTCGCCGCCAGCCAGATCGAGATCGCACGCGCCGGGCATTTTCCCAAACTCGGATTGAACGCCCAGTACACGGACGGCAGTCAAGGCGGGCGTTTCTCCTCCGAACAGACTCAGGAATCCATCGGTCTGCAACTCAGTGTGCCGCTATTCTCCGGCGGCTCGGTGCAAGCCGCGGTCAATGGCGCCGCCGCCACGCACCGGCAGAAAGTCGCCGAACTGGAAACCGCGCGCCGCCAGGTCGAACGCGTGACGCGCAGCGCCTATCAGGGCGTGCTCACCGGCATCGCCCAGGTCAAGGCGCTCAAACAGGCGGTGGTCTCCAACACCACGGCGCTGGAAGCCAGTGAAGTCGGCCTGCAGGTCGGCGCCCGCACCTCGCTCGACGTGCTCAACGCCCAACGCGAGCTGTACCGCGCGCAGACGAATTACTCGAAGGCGCGCTATGACTATCTGCTCAACGTACTGCGCCTGAAGCAGGCGGCCGGTCGGCTGGGCGAGCCGGATCTGCAGGAAGTGGATCGCCTGCTTACCGCCGCGTCGCCCTAGCCTGCATCGATAGTAAGTTCTATCCCATATAACGCGGTACCCGCCGGGAGTATTCTGTCCCCATGAAACGCCTACTTTTCCTGCTGGCGCTGCCGTTTGCGCTCGAAGCTGCCCCTGTGCTGGACGCCAAAACCCTGCCGCTGGTGCCACGCTATGAACTCGCGGCGGCTCAGGTGCTGAAAGCGCAGCAAGCGGTCAACGACAAACGCGGGCAGCCCCTGCAATTCGCCGTTGGTGTACCGACCGACCTGCAGCTGACCGAAGGCCGCTGGGACGACATGGACGCCAACACTGCGCGCTGGCGCCTGCGCCTGAGTTCTGCGGACGCACTTTCGCTGAACCTGCAACTGGCCGACGTGAAACTGCCGCCCAGCGCGCAACTGTGGCTTTACGACACCGGCGGTCGCGTCGTACAGGGTCCGTACACGCAAAAGAACATCTCGAAAGACGGGCGGCTATGGACCGCCGCCACACCCGGCGCGGAATCGGTGCTGGAACTGCACCTCGCCAGGAGTGAGGTCAGCGCAGCGAAGCTGCGCATACTCGAAGTCAATCACGGCTTTCGCCCGGTGCTGCCGGCGATGACATCCGGCAAGTCCGGCAGCTGCAACATCGATGTCGTCTGCCCTGAAGGCGACGGCTGGCGCGACGAGATCCGTTCGGTGGCGCGCATCACGATCAACGGACAGTTGCTGTGCACCGGACAATTGATCAACAACGTGCGGCAGGACCTTACGACGCCGTATTTCATCACCGCTGACCACTGCCAGGTCGGCGAATCCGCCACGCCGGCGGATTCGGTGGTGTTCTACTGGAATTATCTGACCAGCGCCTGTGGCGGAACGCCAGACGGCGGCCTTGGCCAGAACCAGTCCGGTAGCACGTTCATCGCCGACGACTCGCGCTCAGACTTTACCCTCGTCCAACTCAGCCAAATCCCGCCGCCTGAATTCAAGGTTTATTACGCCGGCTGGAACGTCGGCGGCAGCGCGCCGCAATCCGGCGTCAGCATTCATCATCCGGCCGGCAACGAAAAACGCATCAGCGTCTACGACAGTCCCGCGACCGCCAGCGACGTGGTGGTTTCGGGCGTTCCCGTGCAGGCCTGGCAAGTGCGTTGGGCGCGTGGCGTCACCGAACAAGGGTCTTCCGGCGGCGGGCTTTGGGATCAGAACCATCAACTGGTCGGTGTGCTGTCAGGCGGGGATTCCAGCTGCGAAAACCCCGGCGGCAGCGATTATTACGGACGTCTCAATGTCGCCTGGACTGCGAACCCGACGCCGGATGGCCAGCTCAAAGCACACCTTGATCCGGACAACAGCGGCAAAACCACATTGGCTGGACGCGATCCCACCGTAGCTGTTCCTGGCATGGGTAGCGATTCCGGCTCCGGCGTGCTGCTCGGCGGCGGTGCGCTGGACCTGTTTGCGCTGCTGACCCTGCTGGTGTTCAGGCGCGCGCGCCGCGCTTGAGCCCTGCGGCAACTGCGAGCATCAGTCCGCCGCTGATCAAGCCGATCCACATCAGCTGCTGGAACAATTCGCTGTAAATCGTCAGCGCCTTGGCCACGTCCAAGGCGGCACCGTTGTCTTCGATGGCCGCGAGCGTGCCGAAACGGCCGGCCAGCATCTCGCCGAACGCCGACGCCAGAAACCAGACGCCCATCATCAGGCTGACTACGCGCGGCACCGACAGGGTCGTAACTGCGGCGAGACCGATTGGCGACAGCACCATCTCGCCGACTTCCAGAACGAAATAGGCGAGCACGAACCACCAGAACCAGGTCTTGCCGTTGGTCTCAGGGTGCGCGGCGGCGTAGACCAGCACGCCCATCGAAAGACCCGCACAGACCAGCCCCCAGCCGAACTTGGCAGGTGATGACGGATTCCAGCCACGACGGTCGAGACGCGGCCATAGCCAGGCAAAAATCGGCGACAGCATGAAGATGAAGAATCCGCCGAGGGCGGTGAGCTGGCCTGCCGTCCATTCCACGCCGAGCGCGTCGCGGTTCATCACGCGGTCGGAGAATGCGTTCCATGAGCCATACGTCTGCTCATACAGACCCCAGAAAAGAACGCTGACGACGATCAGCAGCATCAACTGCCACATCGCGCCGCGCTCTTTCGTTGAGCAGCGCGCCAGCGTGTACCAGACGAACCACGCGCCCAGCAGCAGCGCACCGGCAAACGCCACCGCTTCGGTCGCAGTCAATTCGGCGGCCGCGAGAAACGACAATTTGGCCTGCAGGATCTGCCAGACCAGCATTACTCCGGCCAAAGCGCCGAGATAAATCAACCATTCGCGCGAGATACCGGCAAACAGCGGCTCGCGCAAACGCTTGGAATCCGCCGGGTCAGCGTGACCATGAAAATGCCGCTGCCCGTATAGGAACACGCACAGGCCCAGCGTCATGCCGACGCCCGCCGCACCAAACCCGTATTTCCAGCCATAGGTTTCACCCAGCCAGCCGCACAGCAAGCTGGAAATGAATGCGCCGATGTTGATGCCCATGTAGAACCAGGTGAAGCCGGAGTCGCGGCGCGGGTCGTTGGCGGCGTAGAGCCTGCCGACGATGGTCGAGATGTTGGGTTTGAGGAAACCCACGCCCATGATGATCAGCGCCAGCGAGAAGTAGAACGCCTGAATAGCTCCGGCGTCCTGCACCACCGCACCCTCCACTTGCCGCGCCTGCTCGCCCTCGAAGGCCATGCCGAAGTGCCCCAGCACCAAAAGTATCCCGCCAAAAACCACGGCTTTGCGCATGCCGAGATAACGGTCAGCCAGCAGACCCCCTACCACCGGCAGCGCATAGGCCAGGCCGCCATAGGTGCCGAGCAGCAGATAGCCCGCCTCGTCGGTGAACAGGTGGTATTTGGTGATGTAGAAGAACAGCAGGGTCTTCATGCCGTAGAACGAGAAACGTTCCCACAGCTCGGTGAAAAAACAGACGTAAAGACCTTTGGGGTGACCGAACCATTCGTTTTTATCCATGGTTTGAGTATAGCCAGCGCCGATGCTTTAACATTCCTGCTCCGAGGAGAACCCATGAAAACCGCCCTGCTGGCCGCCACTGCGGCCTTGAGTATCGCCATCCCCATGACCACGTCCGCAAAAAACATCGAGTCGCCGCGCGCCATTACTGCTGATGATCTGGTGAGGCTGGAACGGGTCTCCGACCCGCGCGTGTCGCCCGATGGCAAATACGTGACCTACACCCTGCGCCAGACCGATTACGCGCAGAACAAGGGCAAAAAACAGATCTGGCTACTGGACCTGAAAACCAAGACCACGCGCGCACTCACGTCGGGGAAATCCGGCAGCAGCGACGCACGCTGGGCACCGGACGGCAAGTCGGTTTATTTCCTCTCGGATTCGCAGGTCTGGCGTCAGGCCATCGGCGGCAAGGCGCAGCAGGTGACCCGGCTACCGCTGGACGTGAACACCTTCATGCTCTCGCCTGACGGCAAGCGGCTGGCGCTGTCAATGGAGGTGTTCCCGGATTGCGAAACCCTGGCGTGCACGAAACAACGGCTGGATCAGCTCGCCAAGCAGAAAAACAGCGGTCGGCTTTACGACAAGCTGTTCGCGCGCCACTGGGACACCTGGAAGAACGGCACGCGCGCGCAGCTGTTCACGCTTGCGCTGGACAAGAAACCGGCGCAACCGGTGCACGTCAGCAAGGGGATTGATGGTGACGTGCCGAGCAAGCCGTTCGGCGACGACGGCGAATGGGCGTTCTCGCCCAACAGCCAGTTGGTCGTGTTCGCCGCGCGCATCGCCGGACAAACCGAAGCCTGGAGCACCAACCTCGACCTGTGGACCGCGCCGTCAGACGGCTCTGAAGCGCCGGTGAATCTGACCGAAGAAAATCCGGCGACCGATACCGGGCCGGTGTTTTCTCCCGACGGCACGCACGTCGCGTGGCGCGCGATGGAACGCGCCGGCTTCGAAGCGGATCGTTATGGCATCTGGCTGCGCAATCTCGAAACCGGCGAAGCGCGCGAAGTCGCGCCCAGTTGGGATCGCTCGGCCGAGGGGCTGGTGTTCTCGGCGGATGGCAAGACGCTCTACACACACGCGGACGATGTCGGCCAGCACCGCGTGTTCGCGGTCAGCGTCGCCGACGGCGCAGTCACCACACTGACCGGCGAAGGTTCGGTCAGCGGTTTCGGCCTGGCCGGGAAAAAAGGCGACATGGTCTATGCCATGAACAGCTTGACCTCCACCGATAATCTTTGGCTGCGCACGGCCGACGGCAAAACCACGCAGCTCACCAACCACAATGAAGCAGCGCTGGCCAAAATCCAGCTCGGCGAGTTCGAACAGTTTTCCTTCGCCGGCGCGAACGGCGACACCGTCTACGGCCACGTGATGAAACCGTGGAACTACGAGGACGGCGAGAAATATCCGGTGGCGATGATCATCCACGGCGGACCCCAGGGCAGCATGGGCAACCACTGGCACTACCGCTGGAATCCGGCGGTGTTCTCCGGCATGGGTTACGCCGTGCTGTTCATCGACTTCCACGGCTCCACCGGCTATGGCCAGGCGTTCACCGATGCGATCTCCGGCGACTGGGGCGGCAAGCCGCTAGAGGATCTGCAGAAAGGCTGGGCGCACGCGCTGAAAACCTATGACTACCTCGACGGTGCGCGCGCCGCCGCACTCGGCGCCAGCTACGGTGGCTACATGATCAACTGGATCGCCGGCAACTGGCCGGACGCGTTCAAGGCGCTGGTCAACCACGACGGCATCTTCGACAACCGCAGCATGGCCTACACCACCGAGGAACTGTGGTTCGACGAATGGGAACACGACGGCACGCAGTACGACAATCCGAAGTCCTACGAGAAGCACAATCCGATCAACCATGTCAGCGAATGGAAGACGCCGATGCTGGTGATCCACAGCGAGAAGGATTACCGCGTCACGCCTGAGCAGGGTATCGCCACCTTCACCGCCCTGCAGCGACGCGGCATCCCTTCGCAGTTGCTGGTATTCCCTGACGAGAACCACTGGGTGCTGAAGCCGCAGAACAGCGTGCAGTGGCATTCGACTGTCGAGGCCTGGCTTGCGAAATGGATTGGAGACTGAGATGAAAAATGTCACGATTGTTATCACGACCGCGCTGTTCGTCGCCTGCGCCAGCCTGCAGCCCAGGCTGCCGCTGAATCCGGCTTCAGCCGTCATCACCGCCGATGACCTGTTGAAGCACATCAAGATACTGGCCTCGGATGAATTCGAAGGCCGCCTGCCCGGCACGCGCGGCGAGGAAAAAACCGTGGCTTATCTCACCGAGCAATTCAAGGAACTCGGCCTGGAGCCGGGCAACCCCGATGGCAGCTACGTGCAGAACGTGCCGCTGGTCGGCATCAACGGCACGCCGAGCGCCGAACTGAAAGTTGCGGGCCGCAAGCAGCCATTCAAGCTGCACAAGGATTACATCGCCGTCACCACGCAGTTCAAACCTTCGGTGAGCGTCAAGGATTCCGAGGTGGTGTTCGTCGGCTACGGCATCCAGGCGCCGGAATACGGCTGGGATGACTACAAGGGCCTCGACGTGCGCGGCAAAACCCTGGTCATGCTGATCAACGATCCCGCCGGCGATGAAGCCTTGTTCAAGGGCAAGGCGATGACCTACTACGGCCGCTGGACTTACAAGTACGAGATCGCCGCACGATTGGGTGCCGCCGCCGCGATCATCGTTCATGAAGACGGGCCGGCCGGCTATCCCTGGGCGGTGGTGGACAACGGTTCCACCGGCGAGCAGTTCGAACTTGCCACCGCCGACAAGAACGCCGGCAACGTGCCGGTGCAGGCCTGGATCACCCGCGACAAGGCGGTGCAACTGTTCAAGGCCGACGGCGTGGATTTCGAGACTTTGAAACAGGAAGCGCAGAGCGCCGACTTCGTGCCGACACTCCTGGATGCCAAGGTCAGCTTCAACATCCGCAACAAGGTGCGTCATGTGCAGTCGCGCAATGTCGTCGCACGTCTACCCGGCTCCGACCCGAAGCTCGCCGACGAGCACCTCATCTACACCGCACACTGGGATCACCTCGGCCGCGACCGCAAGCTCAAGGGCGACCCGATCTACAACGGCGCGGTGGACAACGCCTCCGGCACCGCGGGCTTGTTGGAACTGGCGGATGCGTTCACCGAACTCACCCCGGCGCCCAAGCGCTCGATCCTGTTTCTCGCCGTCACCGCCGAAGAACAGGGACTGCTGGGCTCGGCCCATTACGCCGCGAACCCACTTTATCCGCTGACGAAAACCGTGGGCGTCATCAACATGGACAGCCTCAACCCCTGGGGACCGACACGCGAGATGCAGGCCATCGGCTACGGTCAGAACACACTCGAAGATGTGCTGACCGAGGTCGCGGCATCGCAGGGCCGCGTCGTCGTCGGCGACACCCAGACCGAAAAAGGTTTTTACTACCGCTCCGACCAGTTCAATTTCGCCAAGCAAGGCGTGCCGGCGCTCTATGCCGACGGTGGCAACGACGTCATCGGCAAACCTGCGGGCTGGGGCGCAGAGAAAGGCAAAGAATTCACCCGCAACGATTACCACAAGCCCAGTGACGAAGTGAAACTCGACTGGGATCTGAGCGGCGCGGCGCAGGACATGCAGCTGTTGTTCGAAGTCGGGCTGCGCGTCGCGGATACCGCCGACGTGCCAGTGTGGAAGGCAGGCTCCGAGTTCAAGGCGATCCGCGAGAAATCATTGGCGAAATAGACCGAAGGGTCAACGCAAAACAACCAGAAAAACACCCGCCAGCGCTAGTGCCACACCGCCGATCTGGCGCGCGCCCACTTTCTCGCGCAGGAAGATCACCGCCAGCAGCAGGATGAACACCGCCGCCAATTCATTGAGCACCGCGGCAATGCTGGCCTGCGTGTATTTGTAGCCGGCGAGCCACAGCAGCATCGAGAAATAAGTGCCGGTAAGGCCCCCGGCGACGATCTGCGGCCAGTGGCGCACGGCGCGGTATTCGGCGATCAGTGCTGCCCCCTGCCGCCGCCAGACCACGATGGCGAGCATGCCGACACTGCCGCCGACAATGCGCAGAAACACCACCCAGACGAAGTCATAGCGCTCAAGCAGCGGCTTGGCCATGACCACACCCGCCGCCATCAGCAGCATCGCCAGTACCGCGTGGCCGACGCCGCGCAGAAGGGCGCGCGGGTCGTCGCCGTTGCCGACGCGCGACCAGGTCACCAGCAGAATCCCGCCGAGCACCAACCCAACGCCGCCGAACTGCCAGCCACTCAGGCGCTCGCCGAGAAACAGCATGGACAGGCCGATGACGAAGGGCGAATACAGCGTCTGCGCCACCGCGATGCGCGAGGCGCCGATGGCGTTGAGCGCGCGGAAATAGTAGGTGTCGCCGGCCGCGATGCCGAGCACGCCGGAGATCAGAATCAGCGCCAGATCATCCAGCAGAATCTGCGGCAGCGCCGTGCCTTGCAGCACCAGGAGCGTGAGCGCGAACAACGGCAGCACCGAGACGTTCTTGAACAGATTGAGCGCGAACGGCCCCAGCGATTCGCCGGATTTCTTGAACAAGATCACCGCAACCGCCCAGGCGAAGGCGCAGGCAACCGAATAAAACTCGCCGAGACCGAAGTGCATGGATCAAGTGCCGGGTAGGCAAAAGGGCGCGCATTCTACGTGAACGCCTTGACGGGCCGCTGAAAAAATCCTCAACCGCTCATGTTGAGCGTAGCGCAGCGAAGTCGAAACACGAGCCATCAATGACTTACGATGCACTTCGACTCCGCGCTGCGCACTACGCTCAGTGCGAACGGATTTTTTTCAGCTGTCTATCAGGAGTTTCCCAATGTCCGCACCCCGCATCGCACCGGTTGACCCGCCCTACTCGCCCGCTCTGCAGACTGACTTCGACAAGCTCATGCGCGGCGCACCGCCTCTGCTCCTGTTCCGCACCCTGGCGCAGAACCCGCGCGTGCTGAGCCGCATGATGGCCGGTGGCCTGCTGGACAAGGGCAGCATCTCCATCCGCCAGCGCGAGCTGATGATCCTGCGCGTCACCGCGCTATGCGGCGCCGAATACGAATGGGGCGTGCATGTCGCCGCGTTTGGCAGCAAGGCGGTGTGGACGCCGGATCAGGTTCGCTCGACCAAGCTGGGCGGTGCCAGCGATGCTTGCTGGTCACTGGACGAAAAAGCCGTGATCAAGCTCGCCGACAGCCTGACCCAGACCAAAACCGTGGATGACGCGCTATGGGCGGAACTGAAACAGCATTTTAAGGACGACCAGTTGATCGAGCTGATCATGCTCGCCGGGCTGTATCACGCGGTGTCGTTCATCCTCAACGCCACCCGCGTCGAAAACGAGAAATTCGCGCCGAAGTTTCCGGTTTAGAAGGGCATTACTTTCAAGGATTCCACGGAAAGCCGTCCATCGTCTGCTCGTACTCGAGGAAGGTGATCGGCCCTTCCAGAATCTCACGGCCGCCGGACTGAATGTAGCCAGCTTTCTGTCTGGCGTTGAGCTCGTACTTGTGCCATTCGCCCTGTGAATCCTGGACATCCGAAGTGAGAATAAGGGACCAGATGGCGGTGACATTCGAATCGCTTTCCGTCACCTGCTCGATCGCGTAGCTCAGGCTGCGATTTTGAGACTCGGTCCACTCCCGCTTCCATTGGTCCAGAAGATCTGATCGAGACAGGCTTACGCCGTTGGGCCGAACCACGGCGTGATTTTCCCAGAGCGCGCGATCCGCCGCGCTCGCATCACCTTTGTTATAGGCACGCGCGATGGCATCCAGGCGCGCTTGCAACGCATCCCGAACGGGCGAGTGAACCTGCTTCTCGCTCGTGCCTGCAGCCGGAACGGGTGCAGGCAGGGAGGCTGGCTTGGAGGGAGCGAGGCCCGGAGGCACGATCCCGGCTTTTTCGACGGGCTGCATCAACGGCGCAGGCTCGCTCAAATCAGGGGCACTGGTGAGCCCACCGAAATGCATCGCTCCGGCGACGATCAGCCCGGCCACGATCAGCAGCGCCATGACAGCGGTAACGGAGCGTATTTTCAGCTGCGCGCCTTCTTGACCAGTGCGCTGGTCGAATACCCCTTGTGAAAGTCGAGAATCACCACCTGCCCGCCGTTCTTGGTCACGGCCTGGTGGCCGGCGATTTCTTCCGGCTTGTAGTCGCCGCCTTTCACCAGTAAATCCGGCAGAACTTTGCCAATAAGTCGCGCAGGCGTGTCCTCGGAGAACGGCACGACCCAGTCCACGCACTTGAGCGAGGCCAGCATGCGCATGCGGTCGGCGAGCTTGTTCAGCGGGCGCGAGGTGCCCTTGAGTTTCTTCACCGAGGCGTCGTCGTTGACCGCAACCACCAGCACGTCACCGAGTTTTTTCGCCGCTTCGAGATATTTGACGTGGCCAACATGCAGGATGTCGAAGCAGCCGTTGGTCATCACCACGGTCTGCTCCTGTTTGCGTGCGGCGCTGACTTTCCGCACCAGCTCGTCCTCAGTGAGCACGCTGCCGGTGTCGGTTTCGTGCTCGCGGCGGATGGCGATCTCCAACTCGGCCACTGAGACCGTGGCGGTGCCGATCTTGCCGACGACGATGCCGGCGGCGAGATTCGCCAAGCGCACGGCGTGCGCCAGGTCCAGGCCCGCGCCGAGTGATGCGCCCAGCGTGGCGATGACGGTGTCACCGGCGCCGGTGACGTCGAACACCTCGCGCGCCTGTGCCGGCAGGTGCAGCGCGGGCTTGCCGGCTTCGATCAGGGTCATGCCGCGCTCACTGCGCGTGATCAGCAGCGCATCCAGTCTCAACTCGGCGCGCAGCCTTTCACCCTTGCGCACGAGCTCGGAATCGTCGGCGCACTTGCCGGCGACGGTTTCGAACTCGCTCAGGTTCGGCGTCAGCAGCGTGGCGCCGGCATAGGCGCGGTAATCGCTGCCCTTGGGGTCCACCAGCACCGGCTTTTTCATCTTGCGCGCCGCCGCGATCAGTTCAGCGGTGTCGGCCAGCGTGCCCTTGCCGTAGTCGGAGAGGATCACCACGTCGGCATCTTCGAGCGCGGTCTTGAACTGCTGCACCAACGCCTTGCGGTTGAAACTGCCTTCCACCGACAGCGATTCCTCGAAATCCAGACGAATCAACTGCTGGTTGCGCGACAGCACGCGCAGTTTGGTGATGGTCGGCTTGTCTTTTGTTTCCAGCAACGAGGTGGCGATGGAATGTTTTTTGAGATCTTCCTTAAGCAATCGCGCGGTCTCGTCGCGGCCGACCACGCCGAGCAGCCGCGCAGACGCACCGAGCGCGGCGGCGTTGAGCGCGACGTTGGCGGCGCCGCCCGGACGAGTCTCGTCCTTCTGGATGCGCACCACCGGCACCGGCGCTTCCGGCGAAATGCGCGAGGTCGGCCCGACCCAGTAGCGGTCCAGCATCACGTCGCCCGCGACCAGCACACGGGCTTTGCCGAACTGCGGAATGCCTACGGTCATTTGACCAGCGTCAGCCACTCGGGATATTTGTTCGACTCGCCCTTCACCAGCTGCAGATAGGCCTTCTGCAGTTTCTCGGTCACCGGGCCGCGACTGCCGACACCGACCGCGCGATTGTCCACCTCGCGGATCGGCGTCACTTCGGCGGCAGTGCCGGTGAAGAAGGCTTCGTCGGCGATGTACAGCTCGTCGCGGGTGATGCGGCGCTCGCGCACTTCGTAGCCGTGGTCGGCGGCCAGCTGCATCACCGTGCGGCGGGTGATGCCGTCGAGCGCGGACGTCACGTCCGGCGTGCTGATGGTTTTGCCATTGACGATGAAGATGTTCTCGGCGCTGCCCTCAGCCACGTAGCCTTCGGGGTCGAGCATGATCGCTTCGTCGTAGCCATCCTTGAGCACTTCGTTGAGCGCCATCGAGGAATTCAGATAGTTGGCGTTGGCCTTGGCGCGGCACAGTGCGGCGTTGACGAAATGGCGCGCGAACGACGAAGTCTTCACGCGGATGCCCTTTGCCATGTTCTCGGCGCCCAGATACGAGCCCCATTCCCAGGCGCCGACGATCACGTGGGTCTTCAAACCGGAGGCGCGCAGACCCATGCCTTCGGCGCCGTAAAACACCATCGGGCGGATGTAGGCTTCTTTCAGCTTATTGATCTTGAGTACTTCGAGGATCGCCGCATTGATCTGCTCTTCATTCCACGGCATCGCCATGCCGAGAATCTTGGCCGAGTTGAACAACCGCCGGGTGTGTTCGTGCAGCCGGAACACCGCCGTGCCCTTGGGCGTGGCATAGGCGCGGACACCCTCGAAGCAGCCGACGCCGTAATGCAGCGTGTAGGTGAGGACATGCGTCGTGCACTCGCGCCAAGGCTTGAGGGCGCCATCGAACCAGATGAATCCGTCGCGGTCGGCAAAGCTGCTCATGGACAAACCTTAGAGAGAAAAATGCGGCCATCTGGCCGCGCACGAATTATAGGGCTTGCAGACGCCTCAGGCTCCCGATGACCGCCTCGGGGGCAATCTGCTTCAGGCAATTGGTGTGGCCCAACGGACAGGTGCGTTCAAAACAAGGCGCGCAGGACAGATGCAGCCAGTGGATCGCCTTGCGGTCCGTCAGCGGCGGCGTGTGCTCCGGCGAAGACGAGCCGTAGATCGCCGCCACCGGCACGCCGCTGGCCGCGGCAATGTGCATCAGCCCCGAGTCATTGCTCACCGCCGCGCGGCAGCCGCTGACGAGGTCGATCACGTCGGTCAGCGAGGTCTGGCCGCAGAGATTCACCGCCGCGTGGCCCGACTCGATGCGGATGAACTCGCCAAGCTCGCGCTCTTTCTTCGAGCCGAACACCCAGCACGCGATGCCTTGCTTGTGAAGCTGCTTGGCCAGCGCACCGAAATGCCCGGCCGGCCACTGTTTGGCCGGGCCGTATTCGGCGCCGGGCATCAGGGCGACGGCCGGCTTCGACGCATCGAGCTTCAGCCGGCGCATCAACGATTCACGCTGGCTGACATCCACCTTGAACCGCGGCGCTGCGATGGACGGCGCTTCGCGCACATTGGATTCTTCGGCAAGCGCGACGAAGCGCTGAACCGTGGTCTTGAGCAGGCTCTCATCGAGCACCCGGAAGTCGTTGAGCAGGCCGTAACGCATCTCGCCGCGAAACCCGGTGCGGCGCGGAATACTGGCGAAGAACGGCGTCAGCGCCGATTTCCACGAATTCGGCAGCAGGATCGCCTGTGTGTAGTTCTTCTGCCGCAGCGAGTAGCCGAGTGCACGGCGTGCGCCAAACCCGAACGCGCCATGGCCCAGCGGCATCTCGATGCCGCTGCGGACTTCCGGCATCCGGCTCAGCAGCGGCAAAGACCATGCGGGCGCGAGCACGTCGATCTCGCATTGCGGCCGCAATTGCCTGAGCCGCATGAACAGCGACTGCGCCATGACCATGTCGCCCACCCAGGCCGGGCCGACGACCAGCACCGCGTCGCCGCTCACGACTTCTGATGCAAGCCGTTCAGGTATTTCTTCACGCCCTGCTCGACCGTGAGGAACTTGCGCTTGTAGCCAGCCGCACGCAACCGCGTGAGGTCAGCCTCGGTGAAACTCTGATAGCTGTTCTTCAACTTGTCCGGGAACGGGATGTAGCGGATGCGGCCCTTGTCGTGCCAGCCGATCACCGCGTTCGCCACGTCGTTGAAACTCTGGCTGGCGCCGGTACCGGCGTTGAAGATGCCGGACTTTTGCGCGTGCTGCCAGAACCACAGGTTCATCTCGACGACGTCGCCGACATAGACGAAATCGCGGCGCTGCTCGCCGTCGGCGTAGCCGTCGCTGCCCTTGAACAACCGGCATTCGCCTTTCGACTCGATCTGCTGGTTGAAGTGATAGGCCACGCTGGCCATGCCGCCCTTGTGCTGCTCGCGCGGGCCATAGACGTTGAAGTAGCGCAAGCCGACGACCTGTGAGGATTTCCTGCCGTCGGCCTTGGCGAAGATCTCGCGGCGAACGTACTGGTCGAACAGGAACTTGGAGTAGGCGTAGACGTTGACCGGTTTCTCGTTGGCAGGGACTTCCGCGTACTTCGGCCCCATGCCATAGACCGAGGCGCTGGAGGCATAGATGAACGGGATGCGCTTTTCCTGCGCGAAGTGCAGCAGGATCTTTGAGTAACGGTAGTTCACGTCCATCATGAACCTGCCGTTCCATTCGGTGGTGGTCGAGCAGGCGCCGAGATGGAAGATCACCTCGGTCTTCGAGCGCTTGCCGGCCTCGACGCGGGCGAGGTACTCGTCCTTGTCCATGTAATCGGCGATCTGCAGGTCCGCCAGGTTGCGGAACTTGCTGCCGTCGCTGAGATCGTCGACGACGAGGATGTCGCTGCGGCCGCGCTGGTTCAGCGCTGCGATCAGATTCGAGCCTATAAAACCTGCGCCACCCGTCACAACGATCAAATTATTCCCCTAGAAATTCCTGCCACAGCGCGCGAATCTCGGCGCGCTCGGCCTCGAAGACTGAATCTTCCGCGACCTGATCCTGACTCTGCAAGCTGCGCGCATGCAGCCAGGCGCGGTAGGCACGATACACGCGAATCAGGGTTTCCTTCTGAAGGCGGCTGACGCTGCCGGCAGTTTCCAGCACCTCGAGCTGGCGCCAGTTGTCGCTCCAGCGCGCCAGTTCCGGCGCGCGATGGGCGTCGCGCAGCACCAGAAACTGGGTGATGAATTCGATATCGGTGACGCCACCGCGGCCCTGCTTGACGTCGAAACGACCCTCGCCGCCCTTGTCGAGATTCGACAGCATCTTGATGCGCATATCGAGGATCTCGCGTCGCAGTTTGCCGGTCTCGCGCGGCTGGCCGATGATCTCGGCACGCAAAGCTTCGAAAGCCTTGCCCAGCCCGGCATCGCCGGCGACGAAACGTGCGCGGGTCAGCGCCTGATGTTCCCAGGTCCAGGCCTCGCGTCGCTGGTATTCGGCAAAACTTTTCAGCCCTGACACCAGCAGGCCCGAATTGCCGCTGGGCCGCAGCGCCAGGTCCACTTCGTAGGCGCGGCCCGCATAGGTCTGTGCACTCAGCAGACTGACCGTGCGCTGCACCCAACGCGAGAAATACTCGGCGTGAGTCAAGGGCCGCGTACCGCCGACGGTCTCGGCCTCCGGCGTCGTGCTGGCATGCAGGAACACGAGGTCAAGATCGGAACCGTAACCCAGCTCGAGGCCGCCGAACTTTCCGTAGCCGATGACTGCGAGCGCCAGCGGCGCATGGGCTGGGTCGCGTGGCTCTCCGTGCAGAGGGCGCAGATCCTGCTGCGCCAGCAGCAAAGCCTGCTCGACCACCACCTCCGCCAGCCAGGTCAGCCGGTCGCTGACCTTGACCAGTGGCAGCACGCCAGACAAATCGGCGGCGGCGATGCGCAGCGTGGCCTCCTGCACGAAGCGGCGCAGCAGATTCATCGCGCCTTCCGTGTCGCCGGCCTTGGTCTCCAGCGCCATCACCGCCAGCTCGGCACGCAGCTCGGCGCGCTCGGGCGGCACGTCGAAACCCTGCGGATCCAGCAGCTGGTCCAGCAACACAGGCGCCTGCGCCAGATAGCGCGTCAGCCAGGGACTGGCGCCGCAGAGTTTCAAAAGATGTTCGCGCGCCACGGCGTGGTCGCGCAGCAAGCTCAAGTACGTGCTGCGGCCGGTGACCGCGACGATGACCTCCAGTGCACGCAATACCGACTGTGCCGGGTTATCCAGATTGCGTGCATCACGCAGCAACCGCGCCAGCGTCAGACACAACCGATCCGCCGCGGCCTCCGGCAAGGATTTAGCCAGCGAGGACTGACGCAAATCCTGCAAGCTGCGCAGCACTCGCGCCGTATCGTCGCCCCAGCCTTCGGTGCGCAATACCGCTTCTAGCGTTTTCGCATCGTCCTGCCACAGTCGTGCAATGGCGACCTTGAGCGGGTCGCTTGCCGGGCCTTGCGCCTGCGAAAACACGCGGCCGAACTCGGTGCGCACGCGTGCGCGCACGAGGTCCAGCTGCGCAAGGAATTCTGCCCAGCTCTCGAAACCGAGCGCAGCGGTCAGGGCGGCGCGCGCCTCGGCGGTGAACGGCAGCGCGTGCGTCTGCTGGTCTTCATACATCTGCACGGCGTTTTCGGCACGGCGCAGGAACACATAGGCCTGGTCGAGCGCGCCCGCCGTTTCCGCCGGCAACCACTGCATTTCACCCAGGTAGCGCAGCACTGGTCGCAGGCGTGGATCGCGCAGCCGCGCCTGCTGGCCGCCGCGCATGAGCTGAAACGACTGCACGATGAACTCGATCTCGCGGATGCCGCCGTCGCCGAGCTTGAGATCGTCCTCAAGCCCGCGCGTGCGTGCATCGGCTTCGATCTTGGCTTTGAGTTCGCGCAGGTGGTCGATCGAGTTGAAGTCGAGATAGCGCCGGTAGATGAACGGCGTCAGCGATTGCAGCAGGCGTGCACCGGCCTGCACGTCGCCCGCGACCGGCCGCGCCTTGATCAGCGCGTAGCGCTCCCATTCACGACCGTGGCTCTGGTAGTACTCCTCCATCGCCGCGCACGAGATCGCCGGCGGCCCGGCGGAACCGAACGGCCGCAGCATCCAGTCCACCCGGAAGACAAAGCCGTCGGCGGTGCGTTCAGCCAGCAGCCGCGTGAACTCCTGCGCCAGCTTGCCGAAATACTCCTCGTTGCTGATGCGGCGCGGGCCTGCGGTCTCGCCGTTCTCCGTGAAACAGAAGATCAGGTCGATGTCGGACGAAAAATTAAGCTCGCCGCCCCCGAGCTTGCCGAGCGCCAACACCAGTGGATGTGCATCGCCCGGCCTGCCATGTACTTTCTGCAGTTTCTCGGACGCGGCCGCCAGTGCGCTTTTGCAGCACTCGTCAGCAAGGCCGGAAAGTGCGCTCAGCGTCTCTTCGAGCGTCGCCCAGCCGGCGATGTCGCGGAACGCGATGCGCGTCATCTCCGCGTTGCGGAATTTGCGCAGCGTGTCGACTGCCGGCGGTGGCGTTTGCGTACGCGTCGCCTGCTCGAAAAAACCAGAGCTCAGCCAGTGCTCGAACCGCTCAGGATCGCGCTCGCGCTGCTGCGCGACGAACCGGCTGGCCGCCAGCACTCTTGGTAAAACCTCGCGCGCCTTGCCCATTCTTTGAGGTTAGCAAAGCGCTCAACCCGGCCCCCGCCTGCGGATATTCCTCAACAGGCCGATCTGCGCCGCCGCAGGAAGATCAGAAGGGCGAACGGCAGCAGATCAAACGGCACGATCGCGCCCAGCACCAAGCCGCGACCCTCGGCGTTTTTCTCAGCGGCGACAATCTCGGCCTTGTTCGCCAGGCTGAAGGCTTCGTAGCTCTCGACGACACCGGCATGGTCAGTGCTGCTGCGCCCGGGCGCCACGGCGCCGTTGCCGTTGCCGCGCCGCGCAAAGCCCTTGCCGCAGGCGATGAAATCCTTCGGGTCCGTCGCCAGCGCTGCGGCCAGTACGCCGTCGCGTGCTTCGACGAAGGTCGGCGAACTTGGTGTCATCTTCATGCCGGCGATGGTGTAGAGCACCATGCGCTCGCGTGCCTTGGCGAAATCATGGCGCGGGTCGTTGAGTAGTTGCGCCCAGCATTCCCACATCATGTTCGCCCAGATCTCGCCGGCATCGTGCACTTCGGCGCTGCCGGTCCCGCTTCCTTGCGTCGGTGCGCCGGTGGGTGCCGCTTCGCCATCGGCGATATGTCGGAAGGTGAATGAGTTTTTCTTGAAATCGGTCGAGTAGGGCTGACGGCGGATGCTGTAGTAGAAATTGGGGTCCACATAGACGCCGACCGAGTAGGTACCCTCGTAGTTCTTGTTGAACGCCAGCGCGCGGTCTTCTTCACGTACGGCGACGAACAGCGAGGCGAGATCGCCCCAGCCCTCGCCCATGCTGCCGCCCTGATTGTTGTTGAGACCGCCGCCATCCCCGATCAAGCGGTTGCTGACGTAGTGCGCGTTCTCGTGCGCAATGATCAGCGGATCCAGCGTGCCGTCGTAATCGCCGGGGCTGGACGGGCCGACCAGGATCGCGCCCGGCAGCGAGTCGGGACTGTCGAACAGGAACATCTGCATGGTCGGCGCGCTGCCATCGGCAGGCGTGGCCATGTTGGCGTTGTTGCGGCCGGACCAGTCCTGGCCCTCTCCGAGGACGGCATCACCCTCTTCGCCGCCACGGCCGTAATTGCTGGTCTGGCCAACGCCGCTTTCCTCGTTGAAGCCGGCGTCGTAATAAAGATCGTGCAGCCAGTTGTTGACGAAGAACAGCGTCACCGCCGCGGCCTTGCGCCCCTCGTCCGAGGTCGGGTCCATGTCAGCGACCAGCGGGTAATCGAACACGCCGGGGGCCGTCACCTGCGCACGCACGTCGGCGCCGCTACCGACCGGCGCGGTGCCTGGCACGCTGGGGTTGTAGTTATCCGGCAGCGCCGAGTCGGTGTAGGCATCCACGTTGTTGCCATGGGTTTCGGTGGCCCCCTCAGGCAACCACGGGTCACCGGTGCTGATCAACGGCGAGGCGCTGAGCGTCACCAGCTGTGAGCCGGCGTCAACGCGATTTTCGACGGCAATCACGCCATCGGCCGGATTATCGCTCGGGAACGGCTCGTACCCATTGCCCAGAGGGCCATCGTACGGTTGGTTGATGCCGGCCATGTCGGCGTAGACGCGGTAGCTGTAGGCCGCCTGATTCTTCAAGTTCTTGCGCGACAGCAAGCCGCCGTCCACCGCTGAGATCACATACGCGTACGCCAGCGTTTCCACGGACGAGGCAGCGAATAGCTCGACGTAAAACGCCGGCTCGAGGCGCCCGAAATGCGCGTAATACACCGGCTTGCTGCGCGGTCCGCGCGTCAGCTTCAGTTCAGTGCCTGCAAGCGCCGGTTGATTGAACCAGGTGTAGTCGCCCTGGGTTCTAGCAATGGCGAGCGCCGCCGCGGGCGGACCGCCCAGCTCGACAGCGGCACGGCTGACAGCGGCCCCTGCATCGAGCGTATATGCGGCGATCGTGCCCGACTTGTAATCGGTGGCGAAGTAGCCGGAGATGGCGACCAGTTTGCCCGCCCGATCCATCATCACGTTGAGGCTGCGGTTGAAAACCTCGATGCCGTTGACCCGCTGCTGGTAGCGGGCGATGGCGGGGCCATCGCCGTTGTACTGCGCTTCCTTGGTTTGTGCGTCGACAATCATCGCTTCGCTGAGCCGCAACGCGCTTGCGTAAGCGCGCAGATAACCGCGTCCGCGGGAGTCCAGCAGCTCGCGCAACTGCAGCGCACCGACCGCAGGCATTGCCTCATCACCGCGCGCCCAGACAAATGTCGGCAACCCCATGCGCTGATCGAATTGCGTCGCCAACACGCCTTGCGGCAATGCCGCCGGTGCGACGACGGCAGGCCTTGTGCTCAAGGCTTCGAGAAAGCGATCGAAGTGACCTGGTTCAGCGGCGGTGGCAGTGGAGCCCAGCGTCAGTAGGCTGGCGCCGATAAAAATGTTTTTCATGGACGTTTCCCAAGGACAGGTGAGCAGCTTAACCCGCGCAAAGACCGCGCCAAAATCCCAGTTAATTTTGCCTACAAAAAAACAGGGCCCCTTCCGGAGCCCTGTTTTCGTAGCTTGAGAAACGACTTGCTTAGAAGTCGCCGCCCATGCCACCCATTCCGCCCATGCCGCCACCACCACCGCCCGGCATCATCGGCTCTTCCTTCTTCGGCAGCTCGGCGACCATGGCTTCGGTCGTCAGCAGCAGACCGGCGACCGAGGCCGCGTTCTGCAGCGCCAGACGCGTGACCTTGGTCGGGTCGAGAATGCCCATCTCGATCATGTCGCCGTACTCGCCGGACTGGGCGTTGTAACCGTAGGCGCCCTTGCCTTCCTTGACCTTGTTCAGGACCACGGAAGCTTCTTCACCAGCGTTCTTGACGATCATGCGAAGCGGTTCTTCGATCGCACGGCGCAGGATGTTGATGCCGACCTGCTGGTCGTCCGGCAACCCCTTCATTGCATCCAGCGCTTTCTGCGCACGCACCAGCGCGGTACCACCGCCGGCGACGATGCCCTCTTCAACGGCGGCACGCGTGGCGTGCAGCGCGTCTTCGACGCGGGCTTTCTTTTCTTTCATCGCCACTTCGGTCGCGGCACCGACTTTGATTACCGCAACACCGCCGGCGAGTTTGGCCAGACGCTCCTGCAGCTTCTCTTTGTCGTAGTCGCTGGTCGCGTCTTCAACCTGCTTGCGGATCTCGTTGATGCGCGAGGTGATCTTGTCCTTCTTGCCGGCGCCGTCAATGATCGTGGTGTTCTCTTTGTCGATCTGGATCTTCTTTGCAGTGCCCAGATCGGTGAGAGCCACTTTCTCCAGCTGCAGGCCCAGTTCCTCGGCGATGACCGTACCGCCGGTCAGAATCGAGATGTCTTTGAGCATTTCCTTGCGGCGGTCACCGAAGCCGGGGGCTTTCACCGCCGCGACCTTGAGGATGCCACGCAGATTGTTGACGACCAGAGTTGCCAGCGCTTCGCCTTCGACGTCTTCAGCAATGATCATCAGCGGACGGCCGGACTTGGCCACGCCTTCGAGCACCGGCAGCATCTCGCGGATGTTGCTGATCTTCTTCTCGGTGATCAGGATCAAGGGGTTCTCGAGAACCACCTGCTGCGACTGCGCGTTGTTGATGAAGTAGGGCGACAGGTAACCGCGGTCGAACTGCATGCCTTCAACGACATCCAGCTCGTTCTCGAGGCTCTTGCCTTCTTCAACGGTGATCACGCCTTCCTTGCCGACCTTGTCCATCGCGGTGGCGATGATCTCGCCAATCGCTTCGTCAGAGTTGGCGGAAACCGTGCCGACCTGAGCGATGGCCTTGCGGTCTTTGCACGGCTTGGAAATCTTCTTCAGCTCTTCGACGATGGCCGCGGAGGCCTTGTCGATGCCGCGCTTGATTTCCATCGGGTCAATGCCCGCGGTGACCGACTTCAAGCCTTCATTCACGATGGCCTGAGCGAGCACGGTGGCAGTGGTGGTGCCGTCGCCGGCTTCGTCGGAGGTCTTGGAAGCGACTTCCTTGACCAGCTGCGCGCCCATGTTCTCGAACTTGTCCTTCAGTTCGATTTCCTTGGCGACGCTGACGCCGTCCTTGGTGACGGTGGGGGCGCCGTACGACTTGTCGAGCACGACGTTACGGCCCTTGGGGCCGAGAGTGACTTTTACCGCGTTGGCCAGAATGTTCACGCCTGCGGCCATGCGGCTGCGGGCGTCATCGGCGAAGCGGACTTCTTTAGCTGCCATTTCAGTATCTCCTAGAGGATTCGATTACTTACTTGCCGAAGACGGCCATGATGTCGTCTTCGCGCATGACGACGAGTTCGTCGCCATCCACTTTCACTTCCGTGCCGGAATATTTTCCGAACAGGATTTCGTCACCGACTTTGACGTCGGGCGCCTGGCGCTTGCCGTCGTCGGTGATTTTGCCGGGGCCGACGCCGATCACTTTGCCGCGCGACGGCTTTTCAGCCGCCGAGTCAGGGATCAGGATGCCGCCAGCGGATTTCTTCTCTTCTTCCAGACGCTTCACGATCACGCGATCGTGCAGAGGGCGTAGCTTCATTGGAAATCTCCAGTTTTTTCAGTTACTTGGTATGGTTCAACACGATTAGCACTCCTCACAGAGGGCTGCTAAGGGTGCTCATAATAGGGCCGAGTTCTGGAGATTCAAGCCCTCAGTACATCTTTCGATCTAAATCGCGCCGGATTTCTTCAGCAGCTTCGCGATGGCTTCGGCCATCTGCCGATAACCCTCAGCGTTGGGGTGTATGAGATCGGACTTCAGATCGCCGTCGCCAAGTACCTCGCCAATCACCTCATCTTCGATAGGCAATCGATGCTGGTTGGCAAGTTCGGCGTAACTGGGCTCGGCCCTGCGGCTCAGCAGCTTGGGCTCAGGCACGCCGAGCAGCACAACGTGCATCCCGCGTCCGCGAATCTCCGTGATCATCGCGTCGAGATTGGCGCGCATGGCGCCGCGGTCCTGCTGGCGCAGCATGTCGTTGCCGCCCATGCACAGAATCACCAGGCGCGGCTGGATTTCATCGAGCACGGCCGGCAGCCGCTCGCGGCCGCCTTCGGTGGTCTCACCCGGCACGCCGGCATTGATGACCTTGCGACCGGTCAGCCCAGCCAGCACCGCCGGGTATGCCTGAGCGGTGCTGGCGCCGGTGCCGAACGTCAGGCTGTCGCCGAACGCAAGCATCGTCGCGTCCGCCGGCAGTCTGGGAATCTGCGGCACCGGCTTGCCGGAGCAGGCGACGCCCAGCAGCAAAACAGCCCAGAGCACGAAACCCGCCCGGAAATACTCCGCTCTGGTCTTTCGCACTGCGTCACTTATGAACGCGTGTCGTTTTGCCGCAAACGATTCACCAGATGAAGCGACAGGTTGAAATAAAACGTTTTGCCGATCTGTGGGTCGCCATTCAACACTTGAATAAAAGCCCCACGCGGGATGAAGAACAACAAGCAGTCCTCCAATGCCTTCGCCGCCGCTGAAGTCGTGCTGCCGTCAATCAGTGAGTACTCGCCAAAGCAATCTCCCGCCTGCAAGTTGGCGACATGGACGGGCGCTTCGAGTTGTGGCTCCTGTCGCAGGACTTCCACTAGCCCCGACAGAATGAGGTACAGCCCAATGCCGCCGCGCCGGTTTTCGTAAAGGATGGGGTCGCCTTTTTTTGACTCCAGGCGCAACCCCTGCTCCAGAATCAGATCGAGGGCGGCATCCGCGATGTCTTTGAACAGCCTGAATGGCTTCAAGTCTTCGCGACTGACAACGGATTCTGTAGATTTCATCGCTGGCTCTTCCATTGTTTTTTTACTCCCTCAACACCGCGACAGGATGACTGAAATGCCCGGCCACTTGTGCTTTTTTAGCCTGAAACCACTACCCCGGGTTTTGCGTGGCAATGGAAATGTATCACCCGATTTCGGGTGTCGGCACAAAAATGCTCGGAATGCTCTGAGCACGTAGACACTCGAGAGACAATTACACGCGTCTCTGCCGCAAGTGAGTCGTCGCAAAACATCTGACAGAATGCCGCCACACAAAAAATACCTTCAGGAGTCGCCATGAAACCTTACGGCCGCAAAGTCGCCATCCTCGGCGGATCGCGCATCCCCTTCGCCCGTTCCAACGGCGCCTATGCCACGCGCTCCAACCAGGACATGCTCACCGCCAGCCTCAAGGGCGTGGTCGACAAGTTCCAGCTGCATGGCGAGCGTCTCGGTGAAGTCGCCGCCGGTGCGGTGCTCAAGCATTCGCGCGACTTCAACCTGTGCCGTGAGTCGGTGCTGTCCTGCGGACTGGCACCGGAAACTCCGGCCAACGACGTGCAGATGGCTTGCGGCACCGGCCTGCAGGCGACGATCCAGATCGCCAACAAGATCGCGCTCGGCCAGATCGAATGCGGCATCGGCGGCGGTGTGGATACCACCTCCGACGCACCGATCGGCGTCAACGAGAAAGTGCGTAAGGGCTTGCTCAAGGTCAATCGTGCCAAAACCACCGGCCAGCGCCTCGCCGCCCTCGCCGGCATCAATCCCGCGCTGTTCTTCGCGCCGCACATCCCCGGCAATTCCGAACCGCGCACGCGCCTTTCGATGGGCGACCACTGCGAGCTGATGGCGCGTGAATGGAAGATCAGTCGCGAAGACCAGGACCAGCTGTCGTTCAATTCGCACAAGAACGCCGCTGCCGCTTACGAGGCCGGTTTTTATAAAGACCTCGTGATTCCGTTCTCGGGCCTTGAGCGCGACAACAACATGCGCGGCGACACCACGCTGGAAAAACTGGCGTCGCTGAAACCCGCCTACGACAAGAAGTCCGGTTATGGCACGCTCACCGCCGGCAACTCGACGCCGCTGACCGATGGCGCCTCGGCCGTGATGCTGGCCTCGGAAGACTGGGCCAAATCGCGCGGCATCAAGCCGCAGGCGTATTTCGCCTGGTGTGAAACCGCCGCAGTGGATTTTTTCGGCCCTAAAAAAGAGGGCTTGCTGATGGCGCCCGCCTACGCCGTGCCGCGCATGCTCGCGCGCGCCGGGCTCACCCTGCAGGATTTCGATTACTACGAGATCCACGAGGCTTTCGCCGCGCAGGTGCTGTGCACGCTCAAGGCCTGGAACGACCCGAAGTTCTGCAAGGAACGTCTCGGCCTCGACAAGGTGCTCGGCACCATCGACCGCGCGAAGATGAATGTGAAAGGCAGCAGCGTCGCCGTCGGCCATCCGTTCGCCGCCACCGGCGGGCGCATCGTCGCCACGCTGGCGAAGATCCTCGAGCAGAAAGGCAGCGGCCGCGGGCTGATCTCGATCTGCGCCGCCGGCGGTCAGGGCGTTACTGCGATTCTGGAGCGTTAAGCAAACGCTGGTACGTAAAAGGCCGCGAATGCGGCCTTTTGCGTCTTTGCATCAATTCGAGCCGACCTCACACGCCTCGAAGAACCCACATCCCGGCCGCAATCAGTACCAGTCCGCAGATCCTGCCGACCCAGTCGCCAAACGGCATCAGCTTCTCGAGCAACACCGCGATGGTGAGCGCGGCGATCCAGGTCAGGCTCATGACGCCACCGAAGAACAGCAGCAGCATCAGCGCCCAGCAACAGCCGATGCAGTAAAGCCCGTGGCTCGCGCCCATGCGCAGGGCGCCAGCGGCGCCCGGCCGCCAGTGCTGCGAGATGAAGCCAGCCGGGGAGCGACAGCCAGCGAGACAGGTTTTCTTCAGCGGTGTCCATTGATAGACCCCGGCGACCAGCAGGATCGATCCCGCCAGGAGACCGCTATCGGTTTCCATCATCGGCGAGAGCAACCCGGAAGCCGACAAGCGCCACTGAAAAACCGTCGCCGCCAGGCTGAACGCCGCCCAGGCCAGCAGGTATCCGGCGGCGAAGCTGTAACTGCGCAGCACCGGCTTTTCGGGCGCTGCTCCGCTGCGCACGACCCGCCCGTACAGCAGGATCGCCGGCGCCGCGGAAGGCAGCATCATGCCCAGCATCATCGCGGCCCACATGCCGAACATCAGGACGCCGTAGCGCAGGTCCCAGGTGCCGGCCATCATCCACGCGGCGGCACCGTCCATGCTGCCGTACATGTCCCGCGACATCGGCAGCAGCCAGGCCCAGACCAGCGCTACAGCCACAGCGATGCCGGCGCCAACTACCAGTTGGTCGCGCAACAACACGGCTTCGAGCGCGGTTTTCTGTGGCTCCGTCTGATTCACCACTCAGCGCACGACGCCGTGCGTGCTCCAGTGAATCTTGGCGAGGTGAGAATGCGTGCCGTCGAAATTCAGCTCCACGGGGCCTTCGGTTCTGGCCATGCCGCTGACGAACTCGGCCTCGGCAAACTCAAAGCCGGTCGGCAGCGACACCCGCGCGCGGTGCACGGCGCCGCTCATTGGATTCTTGATCGGCTCGGCGCTGCTCTCGATCAGGCCGGTCACCTTCACACGCGCAGTGGCGCCCTTCTGATCGATGGTCAACTCGATGGGCTTGTACTGCGTCGGCAGGAATTTGGTGACGGTGGTGCTGAAGACCTGCCAGATCAGCGAACCCGCATCGGTTTCCTTGCCGTGCGAGATCGCTTCGATTGCCGCCCGCTGTTGGGGATTGGCGCGTTCCTCGATCACGGTCATGAACGTACCGCTGCCCAGATGAATCGGGCCCGGCCAGAACGCCAGGATGCCCCAGCGCAGTCCGTCAAGCGGCACGTCACCGAACCGGCCTTTCTCGATCTGCACGAACGTGTGCGCGCGGCAGTGGCCCTTGTCAGGTAGTGAGTTGAACTGGCAGGGACAACCGAGGTTGCAATTGCAGTTGGCGAATTCCACGCCCTGCATGCTCCATTCAACGAAAGCCATGACGACCTCCTGGGTGTTGCGGCCTGTTTAAACCGGGCCGGTGGGAGTATGCGCCCAAAAAAATGCCCGTATTTGCAGATCATCGTCTTTTGGCCCGCTATTTGGTTACAGTGTTGGAATAACTATTCGCGAGAACCGCCACATGAGCCTGATGCGCACCAAGCCGATCGATCCCAACGCCAACACCGGATTGAAACGCTGTCTATCGGCTTGGGACCTGACCCTGCTCGGCATCGGCTGCATCATCGGCACCGGCATCTTCGTGTTGTCGGGTGTGGCGGCGGCGCAACATGCCGGCCCGGCCATCGTGCTGTCGTTCATTATTTCGGGCACTGCCTGCACGTTCGCGGCGCTGTGCTACGCCGAACTGGCGGGTGCGGTCGGCGGTGCGGGCAGCGCTTATGGCTATGCGTATGTCGGTATCGGCGAGTTCGCCGCCTGGATCATCGGCTGGCTTCTGCTGCTGGAATACAGCGTCGCCACCGCCACCGTATCCATCGGCTGGTCGGGCTATTTCGCCAGCATCCTCGACGGTTTCTTCGGCATCACCCTGCCGGCGCAATGGACTTCGGCTCCGAGCGAAGGCGGCACCGCCAATCTGCCGGCGATGATCATCGTGCTGACCCTGGCCGGGCTGCTGTCGTGGGGTGTCAAGGAATCGGCGCGTTTCAACGGTGTCATGGTCATCGTCAAGCTGGCGACGATCATCGCCTTCATCGCCATCGCCGGCCCCCATGTGAACGCCGACAACTGGGTGCCGTTCATCCCCGAGCGCGTGGTGGATGCCGACGGCACGGCGCATTACGGATTCCTCGGCGTGACCACTGCGGCGGCGCTAATCTTCTTCGCCTACATCGGCTTCGATGCCGTCTCCACCGCGGGTGAAGAGGCGATCAACCCGCAGCGTGACCTGCCGATCGGCATCCTCGCCTCGCTGGGCATCTGCACCGTGCTCTACATCATCGTCTCCGGCATTCTCACCGGCGTGGTGCCGTACCAGCAGATCAATCTCAAAGCCCCGGTGGCTGAAGCCATGGGCGGACTCGGCATCCCCTGGGCCAAGGGCATGGTCGCCACCGGCGCGATCTTCGGCATCACCACGGTGATGCTGGTGCTGTATTACGGCTTGACCCGCGTGGTGCTGGCGATGTCGCGCGACGGCCTGTTGCCGGCAGGCATGGCGGCGGTGCACCCGAAGACGCAGACGCCGGTGAAACTGATTCTCGGTAGCGGCGTGGTGATCGCGCTGATCGCCGGCTTCTTCCCCATCGGCAAGGTCGCCGAACTGGTGAACCTCGGCACGCTCGGTGCGTTCTTCCTAGTCTGCGCCAGCGTGATCGTGTTGCGTAAAACCCGGCCGAACCTGCCACGCCCGTTCAAGACGCCGCTGGTGCCGCTGGTGCCGACCCTCGGCATGGGTTTCTGCGGCTGGCTGATGGTGAGCCTGCCGGCCGCGACCTGGATCGCATTCAGCGTCTGGATGACCCTGGGCCTGACGACCTACTTCGCCTACTCACGATCCCACAGCACGCTGGCCACCGCAGTGGAATAAATCGTGGATATTTTTTTTGCAGTGATCGACACCATCAACAGCGTCATGCTGTCGGTGCCGGTGCTGGTGGCCCTGCTCGCCACCGGCGTGCTGTTCACTCTGTGGAGCGGCTTCGGTCAGTATCGTTCTCTGACGCATGGCGTGCGACTGATCCGCGGCAAGGTGCCGGGTATCTCTGGTCACGGCCCCGGCGCGCTGACGCATTTTCAGGCGCTGTCGGCGGCGCTGTCCGGTACCGTCGGCCTCGGCAACATCGCCGGCGTCGCCATCGCCATCGAGTTCGGCGGCCCTGGCGCGGTGTTCTGGATGTGGATGGTGGGCCTCGCCGGCATGGCGCTGAAATCCACCGAGGTCACGCTGGCGATGCTGCATCGCGACACTTCCGACGCGGAGAATCCGCACGGCGGCACCATGTACGTCTGCCGCAAGGCATTCGGCAAGATCGGCGGTGTGGCGGGGACGCTGTTCACGCTGTCGGTGATCCTGTTCGCCGTCACCGGCGGCAACATGTTCCAGGCCTGGAGCGTGGCCGACACCACCCACAATTATTTCGGCGTGCCGCAGTGGATCACCGGCTTGGTGATGGCGGCATTCGTCGGCAGCGTCATCCTCGGCGGTATCCAGCGCATCGGCTCGGTGGTGGGCAAGCTGGTGCCGTTCATGTGCGGCATCTATGTGCTCGCCGGCCTGTACGTGCTGGCTTTGAATACCGAGCACATCCCGGATCTGTTCAAGCTGATCTTCGTCTGCGCGTTCTCGCCCGCCGAAGCCGGCGGCGCCTTCACCGGCGCAACACTCGGCATGGCCTTCATCTTCGGCATGAAGCGCGCGCTGTTCTCGTCGGAGTCCGGCCTCGGCACCGCACCGATCGCGCATTCGGCGGTGAAGACGCCCGAGCCGGTGACCGAAGGCGTGGTCGCAGGCCTTGAGCCGTTCATCGACACGCTAGTGGTATGCACCATCACCGCGCTGGTGATTCTGGTCAGCGGTGTCTGGCAGCGCACGCCGGCCGCTGCCTGGTACGCGCAACCCGCCACTGTGGAAATTTCACCGGGACGATGGGCACCGAACGCCGAACTGCTGCCAGAAGAACGTCCCGACTGGAAGCCCGGCGACCAGATTTTCGTCGTGGTGGAGACGGCGCCTCGTCAGCGCGAACGCATCTACGGCACGCTGACCGATTCGGCCGAAGGCTTGCGCATCCAATGGCAGCCGATCGCTGCCGGCACCGCGCCCAAACTGGCCGAGCACGGCATCTTCAGCAACTACCGCGGCGCGACGCTGGCGGCACGCGCGTTCGACAGCGCTGAAGCCGGCCTGGGCAAGTGGATGGTCACGCTCACGGTGTGGCTGTTCGCGCTCTCGACCATGATCACCTACGGCTATTACGCCGAGCAGGGCCTGTTCTACCTGGGCGCCGAGCGCTGGGTCGGCGCGTATCGCTGGGGCTGGTGTGCGTTGATCGCACTGACCTGCACCGGATTCATCAACACCGCCGAACAGGTCGATTCACTGTCCACCGTCGCGCTCGGCTTCATGCTCGCGGTGAATCTGCCGGTGATGTGGCTGCTCGGCCCCAAGGCGATGCGCGCCTGGCACGATTACTTCCGTCGGATCAAATCGGGCGAAATCGGCAAAGCATGAGCGGTTCCGGAGTCCTGTTGATCAACCTCGGCACGCCGGACGCACCGACGGCGGCGGCCATCCGCCGTTTTCTGCGCCAGTTTTTGTCCGATCGCCGCGTGGTGCAGCTGCCGCGCGTCCTCTGGCTGCCGATCCTGTATGGCTTCATCCTGCCGTTCCGACCTGGGCGCCTTGCTCAGGCTTATCAAAAAATCTGGCGCGTGGACGGCTCGCCGCTGCTGGCGATTGCTCACAAACAGGCCGCTGCGTTGCGTACCCAGCTGAAAATCCCGGTGGCACTGGGCATGTGTTACGGCACGCCTTCGATCGCGGACGCGCTGGCGCAACTGCGCGCACAAAACGTGGAGCACATCGTCGCACTGCCCCTGTATCCGCAGTATTCGGACACCACCACCGCTGCCGCGCTCGATTGCCTTCCCAAAAACCAGACCGTGTCCGTCATCAGGGACTACCACGCCGAGGCCGGCTATATCGCCGCGCTGGCCGAAAGCGTGCGCGAGCACTGGCAGTCCCAGGGGCGCGGCGATCATCTGCTGATGTCGTTCCACGGCATTCCGCAGAGTTATGTCGATCAAGGCGACCCGTATGAAACGCAGTGCCGCGAAACCGCAGGCCTGCTGGCACGGGCGCTGTCACTGAAAGAATCCGAATGGTCGCTGGGCTTCCAAAGCCGTCTCGGCCGCGCACCCTGGCTCAAGCCCTACACCGATGTGCTGCTGCCGGAACTCGCAGCGCGCGGCATCCGGAAGCTGGATGTGATCTGCCCGGGGTTTTCAGCCGACTGTCTGGAGACGCTGGAAGAAGTCTCCATCCGCTACGCCGAAGACTTTGGCGCGGCGGGTGGCACGCTGCGCTATATCGCCGCGCTCAACGAGCGGCCGGCGCACATCGCTGCGCTGGCGGCGACCGTTACTCGGACGCTGGCCGGATAACAACTTTGCCGTCGGTGGCCGCGGTCGCCTTGAGCCGCAGGCGGCTGATCGCCACGCCCTGCGCGGTCAGGAACGACATCGCACTGCTGGCGGCGTTCACCGAACCCGCGACTTCGTAATTCAGCGAGGGATTCTCGCGTTGTGCCTGCTTGATGGCATCGGCGGCCTGGCGCAGCGTCAGTTCGGAGGCACCGTCGATCTGCCCGCCGTCGCCGATATCCACCGCCCAATCCGATTGCGCGAGGGCCGGAGCCGGCGCGGTGCCGAACGGATCCACGGGCGCTCCGCCGCTGAAGGGCACCGGCGCGCTGAACGACGGTACTGACGGCGGCGCGAGCGGATCAACGGAAGACGGCGGAATCACCGCCTTCGGAACGATCGGCGTGACCGGTTCGCCGCTGCGGCGCGGCGGCGCAGTGACGATGGGACGCTGGTAGAGATAGACCGGCGTCTGCACGTAATTCACAACAGGAGCGGGTTCAGGGGCCGGCGCTGCTGCGATCGGTTCGGAGAACGCGGGTAGCGGCAACGGCGCCGCGAATTCAGGCGCAGGCATCGGCGCATAGGACGGCGCTGGGGGTTCGACCGGCAGCGGCGCTGCCGGAATCTGAGACGGATCACGCAACAACGGCAGATTGACGATGGTTTTGCCCGATGACCGCGAGTCCAGATCGGCACGCACTTGGTCCGGCACGGTGGGGAACGGCGCCGGCGGCGGCACCGGGACCGTGCCGCTGTTGACCTGCGCCGGCGTCGGCGCGGAATCCAGTGCGTAACCCTGAATTGGCGAAGCAGGTGTCGGCGGCGGTACGGCCACAGGCGCTGGCGGCAGTGTCGAGAACGGATCAATGCCCGGCGCCGGCGGCGGCGCGGTCACAATGATCGGCGGAGGTGGGGGCGGCGCTGCAGGAACCGGCGGCGCGGCCGGGGCGTCCGTCGCTACCTGTTCTTTGGCGCAGCCGTCGCCGCCCACGACCGCTCCGAGCGGGGTCGCGTTGCAACGATCAAGGCCATCCGCGACGCCATCGAAATCCTCATCGAGCGCGCAGCCCGTGCGATCCACCCTGGCGCCGGTCGGCGTGTAGGGGCAATCGTCGAGCGTGTCGGCGACACCATCCTTGTCGCCATCGGCGGCGGCCTGCGCCGATACCATCGGGCTGGCCAAACCGGCCATCGCAAGCGCAAATACCGCTGCCGCGGTCTTGAATTGTTCGTAGCTCAAATGGTTTCCCCGAATCGTAGATGCCAGCGTATCCGCAAGCTCAGACGCGCTCAAGCCCTTTTCCGGCCTGCGGCACGGCTTTGACAGAGACCATAGTACAAAAAATGTATCGCTGGCCTTAGCCCAAACATCCGAAACGGCCCTCGCGGCCTGCAAGCGGGTGGCAGCTACTGTCTCTATACTGCGCGCCCCCAAAAGACCAAGCGCAATCGTCTGCGTCGCTTCGCATGGAGTTTCTCTACAACTACGGCCTGTTTCTGGCCAAGACCGTGACCTTCGTCGCGGCGGTCATCTTCGTGGTGTCGGCGCTGGCCAGTCTGGTACGGCAGGTGCGCGCGCAGATGGGCGACCACCTTGAAGTGAAGAGCCTCAACGACCGCTTCAAGGACCTGGCCGACGCAGTCAACCACAGCGTGCTGCCGCCGGCCGAATTCAAACAGCTGGACAAGACCCGCGCCAAGGAAGACAAGGCGCGCGCCAAAGCGCAGAAGAAAGGCACAGCGGTCGAGCGGCCGCGCGTGTTCGTGCTGAACTTCGACGGCGATCTGCAGGCCAGCAGCGTCGCCAGTCTGCGCGAGGAAGTCAGCGCGGTACTGCAAGTGGCCCGCGACAAGGACGAAGTCCTGCTGCGACTCGAGAGCGAAGGCGGGCTGGTGCACGGCTACGGCCTCGCCGCTTCGCAGCTGCAGCGCATCCGCGACCGCAAGATCGCGCTCACCGCCGCCGTCGACAAAGTCGCTGCCAGCGGCGGTTATCTGATGGCCTGTGTCGCCGATCACATCGTCGCCGCACCGTTCGCCATCGTCGGCTCCATCGGCGTGGTCGCGCAGCTGCCCAACTTCAACCGCCTGCTGAAAAAGCACGAGATCGATTTCGAGCTGCACACCGCCGGCGAATTCAAACGCACGCTGACGCTGTTCGGCGAGAACACCGAGGCCGGACGCGAGAAGTTCCAGCAGGAGATCGAGGACACCCACGCGCTGTTCAAGGCCTTCGTCGCCGAGAACCGTCCGACGATGCCGCTGGCACAGGTCGCCACCGGCGAGCACTGGTTCGGCACCCGCGCGCTGGCGCTGAAGCTGGTGGACGCGCTGAAAACCAGCGACGACTGGCTGCTGGAAAAATCCAAGACCGCCGACCTGTACGAAGTCAGCTTCCGCCGTCACCGCAGCCTCAGTGACCGCCTCAGCCACCTGGCACGACTCACGTTCCGGCGTCCGTTTGCGATGCCGTCCCTTCCCCGCATTCCCACCTCACTCCACACAAGAGAATTTTTATGAAACTGGTCAGTCACAGCTTTGAAAATAACGGCGCGATTCCGGGCCGCTGCGCGTTCGCGGTGCAGGCGCCGAAGAACCACATCCGCTTCGCCGACAACCGCAATCCGCACCTGAGCTGGCGCGATGCGCCGGCCGCCACCCAGAGCTTCGTCGTGTTGTGCACCGACGCCGACGCGCCAACCCAGGCCGATGACGTCAACCAGGAAGGCCGCGAAGTTCCGGCCGACCTGCCGCGCGGCGAGTTCGTTCACTGGGTACTGGCGAACATTCCCGCCAGTGTCGCCGCCATTGCCGAAGGCGCCTGCTCGCAGGGCGTCACGCCCAAGGGCAAGACCGAGCCGAAGGGCCCGGAAGGTAGCGTGCAGGGCACCAACGACTACACCGGCTGGTTCAAGGGCGACAAGGCCATGGCCGGCATCTATCAGGGCTACGACGGCCCCTGCCCGCCGTGGAACGATGCGCGCATCCATCACTACAAGTTCGAAGTGTTCGCACTGGATGTCGCTTCACTCGCGGTCAAGAAAGGCGGCGCGATCGCCGACGTACGCAAGGCGATCGACGGTCACGTGCTGGCGCAGGCCGCCATCACCGGCCGCTATTCCTTGAACCCGCGCATCAAGCTCAACTACACCGAGCTCAAATACGTGCGCAAACCTTCGCGCGTGTTCGGTCGCAAGATCGGCAGCAAGCAGGGTGCTGTTTAAAACAGCCGGCGAACTTTTTCTGCTCAAGGCCGGTCGAAGCCGCGAAATCTACGATTGAAACGACCATGATCCAGAAGAATCTGACTGCTGCTTTCGTTCTCAGCGCCGCCGCGCTACTCGCGGCGGCGCTGCCGTTTTCAGCGCAGGCGGACATCCCGCCCTCGGTGATGGGCGGCACGCCGTCGCTGGCGCCGATGCTGAAGAACGTGCTGCCGGCGGTGGTCAACATCTCGGTGGTGTCGAAGCAGGAGATTCGCAATCCGCTGATGGAAGACCCGTTCTTCCGCCGCTTCTTCGGCAACCCCGGCCAGCAGCCCGAAGAGCCGCAGGAGCGCGAAGCGCAGTCCATCGGCAGCGGCGTGATCGTGGATGCCGCCAAGGGTTATGTCATCACTAACAATCACGTGGTCGAGCAGGCCGAGACCATCAAGGTGCGGCTCAACGACGACCGCGAAGTCGAGGCCAAGCTGATCGGCCGCGACGCCGCCACCGATGTCGCCGTGCTGCAGATCAAGGCCACAGGGCTGAAAGCACTCACGATCGCCGATTCAGATGACCTTGAAGTCGGCGATTTCGTCGTCGCCGTCGGCTCGCCGTTCGGTCTGCGCCAGACCGTCACCAGCGGCATCGTCTCCGCGCTGGGGCGCCAGACCGGCATCTCCGGCGGCGGCTACGAGGATTTCATCCAGACCGACGCCTCGATCAACCCCGGCAACTCCGGCGGCGCGCTGGTCAACCTCAGGGGCGAGCTGGTCGGCATCCCCAGTAACATCTATTCGCGCACTGGCGGCAACATCGGACTCGGTTTCGCCATCCCGGTGAACCTCGCCAAGAGCGTGATGAACCAGCTGGTGGAAAACGGCAAAGTCGAGCGTGGCCGCATCGGCATCACCGGCCAGGACCTGACGCCGGATCTGGCCAAGGCCTTTGGTCTGGCCAATGGTCGCGGCGGCGTCGTGTCGTCGGTGGTGCCGGGTTCGCCCGCCGCCAAGGCCGGCCTCAAATCCGAGGACGTGCTGCTGGAAGCCAACGGCAAGGAGCTGGAAAATTTCGCACAGCTGCGCAACCAGGTCGGCCTGATGCGCGTCGGCGAGAAGATCGAACTGAAGATCCTGCGCGACGGCAAGCCGATGAACGTCACCGTGACCATCGGCAAGGACACCGAGCAGGCGGCCGCCGGCGACAAACTGCACCCGATGCTGGCCGGCGCCACCTTTGCGCCGCGCGACGAGAGCAATTCCGACGGCGACGAAACCGGCGGCGTGCTGGTGCAGAACGTGGCACCCCGCTCGGCGGCGGCGCGGGTCGGCTTGCGCGCTAAAGACATCATCATCGGCATCAATCGCCGTCCGGTGAAGAACATGGCGGATTTCGACAAGCTCGCCAGCGTCAAAGGCGGCGAGTTGCTGCTGCACATTCGGCGCGGTAACGGCGCACTGTTCTTACTGCTGAAATAACTCTCTCCTAGAGGGATAGGGAACAAAGATTTGTACCTCTCCCCACTTTCGTGGGGAGAGGTCAAGCGAAGCGCGGGTGAGGGGCGACATCAGAACGTGTCGCGTGTTTTATACTGGCCGCGTGAACGATCGCGCCAACCCCTTCCAGACCGAAGTCGCCCAGCTCGAAGAGCGCGTACAACGAGTGCTGGCCGCCTATCAGCAGGCGCGGCTGGAAAAGCGCCGCATGATCCAGGAGCGCGATCGTCTGCAGGCGATCAACGCCGAACTGCGCAAGCGCATCGAGGGCGTCATCGACCGCATCAAGCACATCGAGGCTGCGAGCGCGTGAAATCCGCATCCGCCAATGGCGCAGAACGCGGCAGCAAACGCCTGGTGCCGGTGAAGATCCTCGGCAAGGAATACACGCTGGAATGCCCGCCCGACGAGCACGAGTCGCTGGTCGCCTCGGCTGACTATGTGAATCAGCGCATGAACGCCATCCGCAAGCGCGGCAAGGCGCTCGGCGCCGAGCGCATCGCGGTGATGGTGGCGCTGAATATCGCGCGCGAACTGCTGATCCTCAAGGGCGCCGATGGTCTCGGCCCCGGCGTCGATCCGCAGCTTGCGGAGCGTGTGCGTCAACTGCGTCTGGATATCGACAGCACGCTGGCTTCGGATTGAAAAACTTGTGAACCTTCCTGCTGCGCTCGGCATCTTGCGGGCGGGCAGTGCTCGCAATGCTCATTGACTGTCGTGTCAACTCCGCTTGCTGTGCTCCGTCCGCCCGCAATCTGCCTTCGCTCACAACGGAACCTTCACAAGTTTTGAGCACACGCGTAGACTCGTCCACGGTGTCTCCTGCGGCGTGCGATATGGGTTCAAATCCCTTGAGCCTATTTGTCACCCCCGGGAGCCAGGTCTCGCGTGAGGTGTGCAGGTCCACGAGGTCAGTGGAAAGCCCGAACACGCGGCAAGGCGCCCACTTGAGACGCTGGTCTCAAGGTCAGTAACCCATGACGGCGCAGGCGGGAGACACCACTAGGCTGCTGCGCAGACTTGCGCAGCAGCCTAGTGGTGCGACACAGGTGGTTCGACACCCCCGCGCGAGCTGCGCTCGCGCCGCCCCCGTCGAAGGGGGCGTTCCACGCACATGTCGATGACTGCGAAGCAGGCGTTGCGCTCGACTTTGCGCAAGCTACGCGCACAAATCCCCCTCTCCAAAAAACGGGTGGCGGCCCGGCGCGCCGCGATTCACGCACTGCGCCTGATCGAATCCAAACGCGCGCGCCACGTCGCGGTCTATCAGACGATGGGATCGGAACTCGATACCGCCCCGCTGAGGACCAAGCTGCGTCAGCGCCGACTGCATATTTATCTTCCGCGCTTGCAGGGCGGGTGCATGGGATTCACGCCGCGCCGCAGCGCGGAAAAAATGGATGTGATTTTTCTTCCCCTGCTCGGCTTTGATGCCCACGGCAGCCGTCTGGGGCAGGGCGGCGGGTACTACGACCGCGCCCTGAGTTTCGCCCGAGCTTTTCGCCGGCCGCTGTTCGTCGGCTACGCCTATGCCGTGCAGCAAACCGACACACTGCCGCGCGAGCCCCACGACGTGCGCCTCGATGCCGTTATCACTGAAAAAGGACTGCAATGGCTTACTGGCTGATGAAATCCGAGCCGGACTCGTTCGGCATCGACCATCTAAAAAAACGCGGCACCGAACCCTGGAGCGGCGTGCGCAACTACCAGGCGCGGAATTTCATGCGCGACAAGATGAAAGAAGGTGATCTGGCGTTCATGTACCACAGCAGCTGCGAACAGCCGGGCGTCTACGGTGTGATGAAGATCGTCACCCGAAGCTATCCCGACCCGACGCAATTCGACCGCAAAAGTCCGTATTACGATGAAAAATCCACGCGCGAAGACCCGCGCTGGTGGCTGGTGGACGTGAAATACCAGCGCCATCTGAAAAAACCGATCCTGCTGCCCGTGTTACGCGAACACGCTGACCAACTGCACGGCCTGCGATTGCTGATGCGCGGCGACCGGCTGTCCGTTTCACCAGTGTCCGCGGAACACTGGAACCATATCCTGAGTCTTGAGTAAGACCACCGGCTCGCAGACGAAAACGGCCCTTTCGGGCCGTTTTTGTTGGAGCACTGATGCACTTTTAGCACCACTGATTTTCGTCGCAGTGCCATTTGAGGCTTCAAATAGCACTGAGCGGGTGAAGCCATAAAGACTATTTCGCCTAAAGGCGAGTCACTTTCTTGACGCAAGAAAGTAACCAAAGAACATTCGCTCCACTGCGCCGAAGGATTCCTTGAGCTTCTGGCTCGTTCGGGGCACCGCGCGAACGCGGCATCCATGCCGCGCCGCGCTCAGCCGACATCCCTGTCGGCTGCCCTCCTCACTCACAGCGAAGCTCAAGGCGGCGCAAAGTCGCTGGAGAATCAAAGGCTCGCTCCCTCAGGCTTTTGATGTTCTGCGCCGTTTGCGTCGCCGAGCATCGCAGCGAATGAGACTGGCAACCGACAGGGATGTCGGTTGCGCGCCGTCGCGGCAGGACGCCGCGTCGGCGTGGTACCGGCGAGTGAGCGAGAAGCGCAGGGTTATTTCGGCGCATCCGGCGCACAGCGCTTTTTGGTGACTTTTTGTCGCGTCTGACAAAAAAGCCTGTCCTGAGCTTGTCGAAGGATTACCCGGCCTTCAGGCCGGAACGCTTTAAGCCGCCGCTTCCTGAATCGCTTCCAGATTCGGAATCAAGGCCTCGGTGTTGGCGATCCTTACCCGTGAGAACACGATGTTCGAGATATCGCTGTCGCGCAGCGGCGTCTTGACCAGCGCGGCGCGGTTGAGCGTGAACAGGTGCGGATAACCCTGCGCGAGGATGCCGCAGGCACTGTCGGTGGGCGCGCCCGCCAGCGGATGCAGCACGACGATGCGTGCCCGGTTGGAGTCCGGCGGCGCGGCGCCGCCGTTGAGGATCTCGAAACTGACCACGCGCAGACGCTTGCCGTTCCAGTCGCGAGTACCGACACGCGGCCCGCTGCCGATCGCATCGAGCCCGTCGGCGGACAGCACTTCCGCCACCGTGGCGTTCGGCAGCAGCAGTGTGTCGCCGTGCACGGGAACGAGAACCGCATAGATTTCTTCGCGAGTCGCCACGTCAGCCTCCGTTGGGCAGCACGCCGCGCAATTCGTGCAGCAGCTGTTCTTCCTGGAACGGCTTGATCAGATAACGGTCGACGCCGATCTCCTTGGCGCGGTTACGGTGCTTGTCGCCGGAGCGCGAGGTAATCATCAGGATCGGCGTCTGCGCGATGCGCACGTTGTTGCGGACGAAGGTCGCGACCTCGAATCCGTCGGCACGCGGCATCTCGATGTCGAGCAGGATCGCCGCCGGCGCTTCGGTCTGTAACTGCGCGATGGCATCGAGCCCATCCTTGGCCAGCAGTACGCGGTAACCGGCGCGGTCCAGCAGGCGCTCGGTGACACGACGGATGGTGATGGAATCGTCGACGACCATGACCTGGGTGCGGGTATCAGCGATGGCGACCGGCGGCTGCACGACAGTGCCGCCTTCCAGAGCGGCCACCGCCAGACGTCCGCGCTCGAGCGCCAGCGCGGGGATGTCGAGAATCAGCACGACGCGCCCGTCCGGCAGAATCGTGGCGCCGGTGACGCCCTGCACCGAGCTGACCTGCGGACCGACCGCCTTCGACACCACTTCGCGGTTGCCGTAAAGATGATCGACGACGACCGCCAGCCGACGTTCGCCGCCGCCGAGACCTTCAGGCAGGCGCACCAGGATCGCCGGCAGTGTCTTCGACGGCACCGCGTCCTCGTGCGGCGGCGCGTGCGTGAGGTCGGCCAGACGGCGCACGCGGTATTCGTTATCACCATAGGTCAGTCGCGGGCCGTCGCTGCGTTCGTAGTCCGGCATCTGGTCACGGGCGATGCGAGTGATGCCTTCGATGCTGGCCAGCGGCACCGCGTACAGCTCGGCGCCGGCACCGACCAGCAGCGCCTGCGCGGCAGCCAGTGACAGCGGCAGGCGGATCAGGAAACGCGCGCCCTTGCCGGGTTCCGAAGCCAGATCAAGGGTGCCGCCGAGCTGCTTGACCTCGGCGGACACCACGTCCATGCCGACACCACGGCCCGCGGACTGCGTCAGCGTCTTCGCGGTCGAGAAGCCGGACTCGAAGATGAACATCGCGACTTCTTCATCGCGCAGGTCTTCGTCCGCGCGCATGCGTCCGCGCTCAATCGCCTTCCTGCGAATCGCGGCGTAATCAAGTCCCTTGCCGTCGTCGTCCACCTCGATCGCCAGCTGGGCGCCTTCGCGGCGCAAGGTGACATCGATACGCCCGACGGCGGATTTTCCCGCACTGGCGCGGCCGGCCGGGTCTTCAAGGCCATGCACCACGGCGTTGCGCAACAGGTGCTCCAGAGGCGCGGTCATGCGCTCCAATACCTTGCGGTCCAGCTCGGCCTCGACGCCCGCGAACTTGATCTCGACCTGCTTGCCGGTTTCCTCGCCGACTTGCGTGACCACGCGATGCAGACGTGCAACCTGACGCGAGAACGGCACCATCAGCGTCGACATCAGGCCGGTCTGCACCTCGGTATTGAGGCGGCCCTGTTGCAGCAGCAGCGTCTCGGCCTCGCTGGCGCCTTCGTCCATCGACGCCTGCAGCACGCCGATGTCGTTCAGCGACTCCGACAGCGCACGCGCCAACTCCTGCATGCGCGAATAACGGTCCATCTCCAGCGGATCGAATTCGGAATCGTCACGCTCGCCGACCGCGGTGCGCCCCAGGCCACGCGCCTGGATCTGCGCCTCGGTCTCGAGCTCCAGATTGCGCAGCTGATCGCGCAACCGCGTCAGCGTCTGCTGCAGATCGCCCAGCTGCAGGCGCAGCGTGCTGTTGTGCTGCTCCAGTCGCGAACGGTAGATCGAGATCTCGCCGGCTTGATTGAGCAGGCCGTCGAGGGATTCCACCGCGACGCGCGCGGTTTCGCGGCGCAGCGCCGCCAGCCGCGCCTGCTCATCCTCGGGTTTCCAGAACAGCTGCGGGTCCCAGCCGCCCGCCGCCGGCGACAGCGCGGCGACTTCGGCCGTCTCGGCAGACCTGGCTGGCGTCGGCAATTCGTAGGTTTCGATGCGCGGCTCGGTGGTATCCACCGCCGGCAGTTGCACGGCGTCGCGATGCGTGAGCTGATCCTGCAGGCGCTGGATCTGCGTCAGCTGTTCATTCAGTTCGGCAAACACCGCGGTGTCCAGGGCCCGCTCGCCGCGCTCGACGATTTCAATCTGGGTTTCCATCGCATGGCTGGCGTCGCCCAGCGCATCCAGCCCGGCCATGCGCGCGCCGCCCTTGAGCGTATGCAATGCGCGCTGGATCTCGCGGCGCGCTTCCTCGCCCGCCGGATCGGCCTGCCAGATGTTCAGATTGCTTTCGAGCGATTCGATCAGTTCGGCGGCTTCGCCGGCGAAGATCTCCGCCAATTCAGCATCGGCGGCCGCCTGCGCATCAACGACCGACATCGGCACAGACGCTGCGACCGGCTCGACATCCCTCGCCACCGCTGGCATGTCGATGATTTCTTCTTCAACCGAGAATTCATCCGCTGCGGCGGGCTGGGCCCTGTCGCCCTCGAGTTCAGCCAGCAAGGCGCTGGCATCCGGCGACCGGCCAACGCGCACTTCGTTCAACAGCGCGTGCAATCCGTCAGCAGCGCGATGCAGACGGCCGAGCAACAACGCGTCGGGCGCTGCGCGCAACACCGGCATGTAGGTTTCGAGGCGCTGCGCGACCGCGCCGATCCCCATCAGGCCGGCCATGCGCGAACTGCCCTTGAGCGTATGCAGCACGCGCCGCAGCTCCTGCGGAGGCTCCTCGGCCTGCGGATCGCGCTCCCAGAGATCGAGGCTGCGATCGAACGCCGCCAGCAAGTCCTCGGCCTCGGCGACGAAGATCGCCACCAGTTCGGGATCGGAACCGGGCTGGAATTCGCCCGCCGGCGTGATCTCGGGTTCGTCACCGCCATTCTCGACCGGCGGCATTTCGATGACGTCTTCGGCTTGCGGCGATGCCGAGGGCAGCACGCTGCCCTGCGCTTCGAGCTGGAACACGCGCGCCGCCAGAGCCGAGCCGTCATCGCCGAGCGTGCCTTCGCGGAACGCATCCAGCTGCTGGTACATGCCCTCGATGATCTGCGCCAGATGGGCGAAGAATCCGGCGTCGGGGATCACACGCTTGCCGGCCGTGAACTCGGTCAGGCGATTCTCAAACGCCTGTGCGACCAGCGCCAATGGCGGGCACGGCGTCGACGCCGCGCCGTTCAGTTTCTGAAACAGCGCCTGCAGCGTGCGCGCATGGAACGGCGCGTCGGGCTGCTGGGTCCAGGATTTTGCCGCGTGCTCGACCGCTTCCAGTTCACTGAAGGCCTCGTTGGCGAAGACTTCCGCCAGCTGACGGTCCTCGGCGGCCTCGACCGCCGACACCGGCACCTGGCCTTGCAGGGTTTCGATGCGCGCGAGCCACGGCTGCGCATCCGGCTGCGGGCTGTGGCCGTCGGCCTGCGCGACCCACCCCGGCAGTTCCACCGCAAAATCCCGCAGCGCGGCGACGCCCACCGCCGGCAACGCGAGATCGGCACCCAGCAGCGCATCCATATAGCGCTCGAACGCGCCAGCAACGCGGCTGATGCTGTCGGCCTGCGCCAGCGCCGCACTGCCGCGCAGGGTATGCAGGGCGCGCAACGCGTCCTTGTTCACCGCGATCTCGCCATCGCCCTGTGACGACAGCCAGGCGTTCAGCACCTCCAGACGCTCGCCCGCATCCTCGTGAAACACCTTGAAGATTTCCAGATCGACCGGTGCCGCCTCGGCCGGCTGCGCCTGCTGCTGGGCACGCGCGATCAATTCCGCCATCTCGACCGGTGCGGGCTGCTGGCCACGGAAACCCTCGATCATCTGCGGCAATAGCGCGACCGCGTCCTCGACCACCGTCAGAATCGCCGGGGTAACCTCCAACGCGCCTTCGAGACAGCGGTTCAACAGGTTTTCCAGCGCCCAGCCGAACTCGGCGATGTGGGTAGCACCGACCATGCGGCCGCTGCCCTTGAGAGTATGGAACGCGCGGCGCAGGTCGCCGAGACGCTCGCGATTCTGCGGGTCGCGCTTGAATGCCGGCAGCTGTTGTTCCAACTGGCCGCGCACATCGCCGGCTTCCTCGAGGAAGATGTCGCGGAATTCAGGATCGATGTCGGCCAAGACCGGCGCAACGACTGCCGGCTCGTCGACCGGCTTGAGCGGAGTCGCCAACAGCGGCGTATCGGCATCGAAATGGATGCGCTCGACGTAACCCGCCAGGGCTTCGACCCGATGTTCGATGCCGGGATCACCACGCTGGATCGCTTCCAGCAGCATCTCGACACTGGCGATGGCGTCCGCGAAACCATCGGCGGCGCGTTTGTCGCCGCGCAGTCCCGCAAAGGCGGCGCTGGCCGCATAGGCACGCAGCTTGGTCACCTGTGCCGCGGCACGCTCCTGCCCCATCACACGCAGCGATGATTCGACTTCAGCCAGCAGTCGTTCGCATTCGGCGACCTGCTGGATTTCACCGGACTTCAGATAGGCATCGGTCTGTGTCTTCAGGCGGGACAGGTTGACCAGCGATTCGCGCAACACCGCGGCGACGCCTTCGCGCAGATCGCGGCCGTGTGGCGTGCGCACCTCCAGCTCGTCACCGGCGCGCGCACCGCGCAGCTGACGGAACAAAGCGTCATCGAGACTGTGCTCGACGCGCAGGATTGAGGTCGCCAGTTCCAGCCATTGCGGATTGTCAGCGGCGGCCGGCTTGCCTTGCAGCTCGAGCAGACGCGTCGCCTGGACATGCATGACGCGTTGCAGTTCGGACAGGCCCAGCAAGGACAAGGTGGCCGCGATGCGCTGGATCTTCTGCGCGACCGGCGTCAGGTCGCCGGCACCCTTGTCGCCGGCGCGCACCGTCAGGTCGATCGCGTCCTTGACCTCACCGAGGTCACGGCGGATCTCGTCCGACAGTTTGTCCAGCAGCGTGGTGTTGGCGCCGCGGATGTGGCTGCGCAGGGTTTCGACGGCCTCAGCCGAGGGCAGACGCTGTTCGAGCTCATAGGCCTTGCGCAAGGCGCTGACGCGCGGACCTTCGCCCTTGCTGCGGCCCAGATAAAACAGCATCTGTGCCGTCAGCGTGCCGATCGCACTCGCCGCCTCGGACTCGCCTTCGTCGGCCAGCGCCTTGATCTGGCCCCCGGCACGGCCGATGAGGCGCTTGACCTCGATGCGGTCGTCCATCGATTTCGTCAGCAGCGCTTCGACCGCCGCGGACTGCCCGCGCCAGTACTGATAGAGATGCACGTTGACGGTGGCGGCCGCGAGTTCCTCGGCGATGCGCCCGAGACGGCCGAGCGCCGCCTGCACATCGGATCCGCGCAGCCAGCCGAGCAGCGCATGCCGGAACGCCGGCAGATATTTCTTGGCCGCAGCGGGCGCCGCGCCCGCCTTGCGGGTATCGGACGGCGGCGGCGCCGGCCCGAGACCCAGGCTGGCGATCTGGTCGGCGAACATCTCCGCCTCGGTCATCACGCCGCGACCGCGGATCACGCGCAGCTCGTTCAGCGCCGGTTGCAGCACCAGCGCACAATCGGCCAGTCCGGCGGCGATGGCGTCGACGTAATCCCCGAGCTGCACCAGCGCCGCCAGCACGTCGGCGTAGGCGGCCTCGCAATCCTTGACCGTGTTGCTGTACAGATCGTCCAGCGTCAGCTTGAGTTCGCCGGCCAGCAGCGCCACCGCATGGCTCTGCACCAGGGTGGCAGTGCCGCGCACCTGGTCAATCTCGATCATCGCCAGCTGCAACGCCGGTTTCGGATCGGCGGCTTCAATCGCCAGTTCGATCTGCTGGCGCGCGCGCGTCAGGCTCTGCTCGATCTCGCCCTTGACCCAGAACAGGCCCGGTGTCGTCGCCGCAGTTTCGTCCGCCGGATTCACTTGGCCGCCTCCGTCTGCGAGAGGAAAACTGGACGCACGCCGTGTCGGCGGCTCCCCGCACTCGCCCAAGCGAGCGCGTGCCGCGCACGGGTCGCGAAGCTCATGCGGCACCCGCTTGCTGGAACGCATCACTCGCCACGACTTTGTGCAATGACAATGCGACCCACGTCTGCGCATCGCGCTGGAACGCGCCGAGCGCACAGTCGCGCAGTGCAGGCTCGACGCCCGAGAGCAGCTCGCGCTGTTGCTCGGAGGCTGCAAACTGGCGGTAACCGACGACTTCATCCACCAGAAATCCTGCGGGCACGCGCAGCGAGTTGTAGACCAGCACGCGGGTGTTGCGGGTGGCGACCGCCGGATGAGACTGGTTCATCAGCACGCGCAGATCGCACACAGGCAGCAAGTTGCCGCGCACGTTGGCCAGCCCCAGCAGCCAGGGCTTGGCGCCGGGCACGCGCGTCAGCGACGGCAGCGTGATGACTTCGCGCACGTCGTCCTTGGGCGTCGCCAGCCAAAGATCGCCAAGGCGGAATCCGAGGCCGACCCAAACCTGGGCCTGACCGGCCGTCGCGTCGAGCCGCGCCGAACGCACGCGGCTTTCGATCTGCGCGAGCAGATCGAAAGGATCATCGAGAGCCAGGTCGGTGTCGCTCATGCGAGGTCCGGGCGGCTTACCCGCCCAGATGCTTGCGAACCGTGCCGATCAATTCTTCCTTGGTGAAAGGCTTGGTCAGATATTCGTCGCTGCCGACGATACGGCCTCGCGCACGATCAAAGACTCCGTCCTTGGATGACAGCATGATCGCCGGGGTTTCGCGGAATTTGGCGTTGCCCTTGATCAGCGCACAGACCTGATAGCCATCCAGGCGCGGCATCATGATGTCGATGAAGATCAGGTTCGGTTGCTGATCCACGATCTTGCCCAGCGCCTCGTAGCCGTCCGAGGCGGTGACCACCGTGTAGCCCTCCTTGGCAAGGATGCTTTCAGCGGTCTTGCGAATGGTCTGACTGTCGTCAATGACCATGACTTTTGCTTTTGTTGCGCTCGTCACGATGGCCCCCTGCTCCGTGCGTTCCGCTTATGGCTCGCGCTTCCCCGCGCGAATTCGCTTTTATAACACTCTACTCGCTGTTTCAGCATCTTACGAAAAGAACATGAAGTGATGACGAAGCCGAGAATCGGCTTGCGCTACCATGCTGGGGGTCTGTTGATTCATATTCCACGCACGCGAAATATGAATCAACAGACCCCTACTTTATGAATGGCTCCATGATAAATCCCGTCCCGCACCTGACCACGGCGCAGTCCGGGCCGCTGCTGAAACTCGAAGGCACGCTGCTGGCGCGCTCGACGGATATCGAGGACTGGTTTCTCGCGCAGCTACGGCAGACGCCGCCGCCGTTCTACTGTTCGGTGGATCTGCGCAATGCCGGCTTCAAGCTGGCGCCGGTGGACACCAACCTGTTCCCGGCGGGCTTCAACAATCTCAATCCCGAGTTTGAGCCCCTGGCGATCAACGCGCTGAAAGCCGCACTGCAACGCGCCTGCCCGACCGCAAAAGGCATCCTGCTGGTTCCGGAGAATCACACGCGCAACAAGTTCTACCTCGAAAGCGTCGCCACCCTGTTCGGTCTGATCCAGAAAGCCGGGTACAAGGTGCGCATCGGCACCTTGATCCCCGACATCAAGGAACCGACCACGCTGACGCTCGAGTCGGGCAAGACGCTGACGCTGGAACCGATCCATCGTGTCGACGATCACGTGATGGTCGGCGATTTCTGGCCCTGCGCGGTGCTGCTCAACAACGACCTGTCCGGCGGGCGTCCGCCGATCCTCGAAAGACTCGACCAGGCCGTGATCCCGCCCTTGGATCTGGGCTGGAGCAATCGCCTGAAATCCGGGCACTTCGATCTTTACGAGGATGTCGCCGACGATTTCGCGCGCAAGCTGGGGCTGGACTCGTGGTTGGTCAATCCGCTGTTCCGCAACTGCGGCCAGATCAACTTCATGAAGCGCGAAGGCGAGGAATGCTTGGCCTCGAACGTCGAGATGCTGCTCGAGGACATCCGCGCCAAGTACAAGGAATACGACGTCAAGGACGAGCCCTTCGTCATCGTCAAGGCCGACGCCGGCACCTACGGCATGGGCGTGATGACGGTGAAATCCGCCGACGAGCTGCGCAACCTCAATCGCGACGCGCGCAAGAAGATGGCGGTGACCAAGGAGGGCAAGGAAACCACCGGCGCGATCATCCAGGAAGGTGTCTACACCTTCGAGAAATGGGGCGACGAACAGTCCACCGCGGAACCCGTGGTCTACATGATCGACCAGTATGTCGTCGGCGGTTTCTATCGCGTGCACGGCGGTCGCAGCAATCAGGAGAACCTCAACGCCCCCGGCTCGCGGTTCCAACCGCTGGCTTTCGCCACGCCGTGCACCCACCCCGATCCCGGTTGTGGGCCGGACGAGCAGCCGAACCGCTTCTACGCCTACGGCGTGGTCGCGCGCCTGGCGATGCTCGCCGCGGCACGTGAAATTGCGCGCAGCAATAAAAAGCCATGACCCAGACGCTGGGGATCGTCATGGATCCCATCGGGTCCATCAAGCCTTACAAGGACACCACGCTGGCGCTGATGCTGGCGGCGCAGAAACGCGGCTTTTCCCTCTTGTATTTCGAGATGAGTGACCTGTGGATCCGCGACAGCGCTGCTTATGGACGGGCGCGGCCGCTGAACGTGTTCGATGACGCCAGGCACTGGTTCGATCTGGGCCAACCGCAGACGCTGCCGTTGGGCGACCTCGATGCGATTTTGATGCGCAAGGACCCGCCGTTCGATCTCGAATACATCACCGCGACCTATGTGCTGGAACGCGCGGAGGAATCGGGCGCACTGGTGGTCAACAAGCCACAGGCGCTGCGCGATTGCAACGAGAAGGTGTTCATCAGTCAATTCCCGCAATGCTGCGCGCCAACGCTGATCGCAGGCGACGCCGAGCGCCTGCGCGAATTCCACTCCGAGCAGCGCGACGTGATCTTCAAGCCGCTCGACGGCATGGGCGGTGCCGGCATTTTCCGTGTCGCTGCCGACGGCCTGAACCTGGGCAGCGTCATCGAGACCCTGACGGCGAACGGCACGCGCACGATCATGGCTCAGCGCTACATTCCGGAAATCACCCAGGGCGACAAGCGCATCCTGATGATTGACGGCGAGCCGGCGCCCTATTGTCTTGCGCGCATTCCCAAGGCCGGCGAAGTGCGTGGCAACCTCGCCGCCGGCGGTCGCGGCGAATCGCGTGCGCTCAGCGACCGTGACCGCTGGATCGCCGCGCAGGTCGGCCCCGAACTGAAAAAACGCGGCCTGTTATTCGTAGGTCTCGATGTGATCGGCGAGTTCCTCACCGAGATCAATGTGACTTCGCCGACCTGTGTCCGCGAAATTGAGAAGGAACGCGGTGTAGATATCGCCGGTTCATTGATTGAGACGATTGAGGCGCGATTGAACGTTTGAGCAGCCGGTTTCCCGCGCTGCTCACTCGAAACACCTGGAACCTCGTTATAATTCTTCTCATGGCAGAGAACACGTATTTCCAGAATCAGTTCCTAGTCGCCATGCCGGGTCTTGAAGACCCGAACTTCAACCACTCCGTCGCCCTGCTCTGCGAACACAATGATCAGGGCGCGCTCGGCTTGATCATCAACCGTCCGACCGATCTCAAGCTCGCCGACATGCTGGAACACCTCCAGCTGCCGCACACGGCGCTCGACAGCGCCAGTCCCATCGTCTACTGGGGCGGACCGGTGCAGCAGGAACGCGGCTTTGTCGTCCACACCGGCCCGGATCGCTGGGAATCCACGCTCAAGATCGGCGAGACGCTCTTCATCACCACCTCGCGTGACATCCTCACCGCCATCGGCAAGGGCGAAGGCCCGGCTGATTTCATCGTGATCCTCGGCTACGCCGGCTGGGGCGCGGGCCAGCTGGAGGATGAAGTGCTGCAAAACTCCTGGCTGAACACGCCGGTGGATCGCGGCATCCTGTTCCAGACGCCGATCAGCGACCGCTGGCGCGGCGCCGCACGACTGCTCGGCGTGGACGTGACCCAGCTCGCCGACAAAGCAGGTCATGCGTGAGCGTGTTTCTGTCATTCGACTACGGCACTAAAAAAATCGGGGTGGGCGTTGGCGATGACATCACCCGCACCGCACGCGCGCTGTCCACGGTCAGACCGGACTGGGCCTTGCTCGGCAAATTGATTGCAGACTGGCAGCCGAACGCCTTCGTCGTCGGCCTGCCGCTGGGCAAGGACGGCGAGGAGCAGACCATCACCAGGGCGGCGCGTGAATTCGCCAGGACGCTGGGCGAGCGTTATAAGAAACCGGTGCATTTCTGCGACGAGCGCTACAGCTCGGTCGCCGCACAAAGCAGCCTGCGCGCGCAGCGCGCCTCCGGCGAACGCAAGCACCGTCTGAAAGCTACCGACGAGGATGCCGAAGCGGCACGGCAGATCCTTGAACAGTTCTTGAACGAGCACGCGACATGAGCGCCGCGCATCGCGATGTCGTCACGATTGACGATCTCTCGGATCAGGACATCGAGAACATCTTCCAGCTCGCCGACGGCTATCTCGAGACGATGGCGCCGCAAGATACGCCGGACCGCATCCGTGGAAAATTGGACGTGGCGTCGGGACGCATCATGGCCACGCTGTTCGCCGAACCCAGCACGCGCACGCGGTTCTCCTTCGAGTCCGCCATGCTGCGGCTCGGCGGTCAGGTGCTGGCAGCGTCAGACGCCGCTTCAACCTCGTTCTCCAAGGGCGAAACCATCGCCGATGCCGTGCGCGTGGTCGAGAACTACGCCGACCTCATCGTCATCCGCAGTCCGCTCGAGGGTGCCGCCCGCGTCGCCGCGGATTTCGCCTCGGTGCCGGTGATCAATGGTGGCGACGGCAGCCACCAGCATCCGACCCAGACCCTGTACGACCTCTACACCCTGCGCCGCGAGTATCCGGACTGGTGGCGTAACCGCGCGCGCAAGAATCTCACGGTGCTGCTGCTCGGTGATCTCAAAAACGGCCGCACCATCCATTCACTGGTGTACGCGCTGGCGCGCTTCGGCGTGCACATCCATGTGCAGTCGGCGCCAGGTCTTGGCCTGCCGCCGCATGTGCAGCGACGTCTGCACAGCGATTTCAACTGCCAACCCATCCCGGGCAGCGTGCTCAAAGGCACACGCAAAGGCTTCGACGCGATCTATGTCACCCGTTTCCAGGCCGAGCGCAGCGGCTCCGGCGAGGGCGCGGCGTATCCGGTGGTGGATCTCAAGTTCCTCAAGGCGCCGCAATACCGCCACGCCCGCGTGCTGCACCCGTTGCCGCGCGTCGAGGAACTGGGGTACGACCTCGATCAGGATCCGCGCGCGGTCTATTTCAAGCAGGCCGCTTTTGGGGTGCCGGTGCGCATGGCGCTGATCACCTATCTGCTGAGTCTGGATCAGCGCGTGAAGACGGCCGCCGCCGCGCGGCCGATCGCATCCCGGGTCGCGCCGGACAGGAAATGCCCCAACGCACGCTGCGTTTCAAACAACCCGGCCGAAAGCCGACATCTCGCGCAGCGCTTTTACGTCGTGGCGCACAAGCCTCAAACCCTGCGCTGCATCTACTGTGAAAACGAATTCACCGTTGAGGCGAAGGCGAAGGTTTTGAGATAGCTTCCCGCTGCGGTGTATATTGTCCGCAACCGCGCCGGCGATTCACACGGCGCACGAAGAAATCAGGGGGATATATGGCGCGCATCATGATCGTGGACGATTCGCCCACGGACGTTCAGCATCTGAAAAGCATCCTGAACAAGGCCGGGCATCTGGTCAGCGAAGTCACCGCGGGCGCCGATGCGATCACGCGGGCCAAGGCGGAAAAGCCGGAAGTCATCATCATGGATGTGGTGATGCCAGGCGTGAACGGCTTTCAGGCCACGCGCATCCTGTCCAAGGACCCGGAAACCGCGCACATTCCGGTGATCGTGGTCAGCGCCAAGGACCAGGAAACCGACCGCGTCTGGGCGCTGCGTCAGGGCGCCAAGGAATACTTGATCAAACCCTTGATGAAAGAAGCCGACCTGCTCGACAAAATCAAGGCGGTGTTGACCAAGTAGCACAGTTTTTTGGGGAGGGATTTCAATATGGCCGATAAAAAAACCGGGGCCACCAGTCGACGCGACGTGCTGTTGCTCGTGCTGGCGACGCTGTTCATGGGCGCCACCATCGGCGGCTTCGTCTACTTTCAGAAGGTCAGCGGTGAGAATTCCACCTGGCTGACGCTGGCCAAGCAGCTGTCTTCGGACGTCACCACGATTTCAGCGGTCGGCCGCGACGCCACCCGCGGCGTCGACCCGGACTTCGGCACCTTGGAAGCCCTGTCGATCGCCTTCGACGAAAACATCAAGGCGCTCAGCGAAGGCGATCCCGGCAACCAGATCGTCGCAGCGCCCGGCGCCACCCGCGAGAACCTCAACGCCGTCGCCACCGCTTGGAAAGGCATGAAGACGGCGGTGGATGCGATGGTGCAGAACGAAACGGCGTACTCCAACACGCGCGACAACATCGGACAGCTGACCGAACGCATCGACAGCGTCATGGAAGCGCCGATCACGCCGGTGCAGGAAGCACAGTTGCAGCGCATGAAAGTCACCGCCGCCGAAGTACTGTCCGCCGGTCGTGATGCCGCGACGACCGCGGCGCGCCTGCAGGAGATGGCCAAGAGCTATGCCGGCGGTAGCGGGCCCGGCTTGCGCGAGATCACCGACCTGATCATCGCGGACGCGCCGGCCGTTGCCACGCTGCAGCAGAATGCTGCGGTCCTGCAGGGCGAGGCGCTGAACGTCATCGCCAACGCCAAGACCTTCGAGCAGAGCCTGATCGACTACGCCGTGCGATTCCAGTATCTGCCGATCGCGGTCATCAGCGCCGGCGGCCTTGCGCTGATCTCGCTGGCCGGATTCATCGCATTGTTCCTGCTCACGGCGCGCCGGCAGGTGAAAGTGTCCTCGGACGAGGCGCGCGTCGCCGCCGAAAAAGACAAACTGCAGCAAGAAGCGATTCTGAATCTGCTCAACGACATCGGCACGCTGGCCGACGGCGATCTGACCGTCAACGCTAAGGTGACCACCGACTTCACCGGCGCCATCGCCGACTCCATCAATTACGCGATTGACGCCATGCGCGGCCTGGTCGGCACCATCAACAACACTTCGACTGAGGTCGCCACCGCCGCGTCCGGCACCGCCGAGACGGCGCGCAAGATGAACGAAGCCTCGGAGCGGCAGGCCAAGGAAGTGGGTAACGTGACCGCGGCCATCGTCTCGTCCTCGCAGCAGCTGCAGCAGGTCGCGACTCGCGCCGAGCAGCTCGCCGGCGAAGCGCAGAAATCCGTGCAGATCGCGCACAGCGGCGCTGACACCGTGAACCGCGCCATTCAAGGCATGACCGCACTGCGCGAGCAGATCCAGGACACCTCCAAGCGCATCAAGCGCCTGGGCGAGTCGTCGCAGGAGATCGGCAATATCATCGAATTCATCAACGACATCGCCGAACAGACCAACACGCTGGCGCTCAACGCCTCGATCCAGGCGGCCATGGCCGGCGAACAGGGCCGCGGGTTCGCGGTGGTCGCCGACGAAGTCCAGCGACTCGCCGAACGCGCCACCAACGCTACCCGCCAGATCGAAAATCTGGTGAAGACGATTCAAGCCGACACCGGCGAAGCCATCGTCTCGATGGAACGCTCCACCGCCAACGTGGTGGTGGGCGCCAAGAGCGCGGAAGAAGCCGGTCAGTCGCTGACTCAAATCGAATCGTCGTCACTGACGCTGGCACGCCTGATCACCGAAATCTCCGGCGCTGCGCGCGACCAGTCGGCGCAGACCAACAAGATCGCCGGCACCATGCAATTGATCCGTGACATTGCGGTACAGACTTCCAGTTCGGCGTCACAGACGGCACAAGCGGTAGGCGAACTGAACGTGATGTCTGAAAAGCTGCGTGAGTCCGTCGCCGGCTTCCGCCTGCCCGAGGGCGGCGCGGCGGCCTAGCCCGTTCCGGCTCTGAGCCGGAGTAATTTTCAAGTCTTGCCGCTTCCGCGCGTCGCCACTATCCTTGCCGACCCGTTGCGCACCCCGGTGCGTGACGACCTTTCATCGCACAGGACTCGCAATGACTTTTCAGGCCGATCTCGAGCAGCTGCTGGGACTCAAAACCGTCACGTATAAATACAATCTCGCCAAAGACGACCTGTTTCACGAGGCGATCAGGAACGACCGCGGCCGGGTGAAGAAGAGCGGCCCATCCGACGCACAGAAAGCATTTGCGACGAAACTCGGCGTCAAGGGCCCGCTGGTCTACTACACCGACCCGGACTGCACCGGACGCCGCACCAAGGACACCTACGCGGTGAAGTGGCCGGACGTCGCCGACGAGATCTGGTTCAAGGCTGACCTCAATCCCTACGATCCCGAGAAGTATCAGGCGCTGCTCAAGCGCGTCGTCGAACACGTCAACGCGAAGCGATCCACGCTGTACGTGAAAGACGTCTTCATGGGCAACGACCCCGACCTCGCGGTGCCGTACCGCTTCGTCGGCGAATACGCGACTCACGCGATGTTTGCGGACAACATGTTCCCGAAAAGCCTGCCCGGCGTGAAGGACGTGGAGGCGCGTCGCTGGACCATGCTCAATGTGCCCAGCTTCGTCTGTGACCCGGCGCGCGACGGCTGCCGCGCCGAAGCGGCCGTGATCATTGATACGAAAAACCGCATCGGCCTGGTCGCCGGCCGCGCCGACTATTGCGGCGTGGTCAAAAAAACCATCTTCACCGTCGGCAACTACCTGCTGCCCAAGCAGGGCCGGTTGTCGATGCACTGTTCAGCCAACGTCGGCGCCAACAACGACGGCGCCATCCTGTTCGGCCTCTCCGGCACCGGGAAAACCACGCTTTCCGCGGATGCGTCGAGAAAACTGATCGGCGATGACGAGACCATCTGGTCCGACAACGGCCTGTGCAATCTCGAAGGCGGTTGTTACGCCAAGCTGATCAACCTCGACAAGAACGCCGAGCCGGTGATCGCCGCGGCGATGTCGCAGGCCGGCTGCATCATCGAGAACGTGCCGCCGCTGCCGGGCAAGACGATGGAACAGTGTCATCCGGACGAACTCGACCTCAATGACGGTTCCATCGCCGAGAACACGCGACTGTCCTACCCGCTGAGCGTGGTGCCGAACGTGATGCCGAACGCACGCGGCCCGCACCCGCAGACCATCGTGCTGCTGACCGCCGACGCCTTCGGCGTACTGCCGCCGATCTCGATCCTCGACGCCAAAGACGTGATGTACCACTTCGTCTCCGGGTTCACCGCGCGCGTCGCCGGCACCGAGGTCGGCGTCACCGAACCGCAGCCGACATTCTCGGCCTGCTTCGGTGGCCCGTTCATGGCGCACAAGCCCAACGTCTACGCCAAGCTGCTCGGCGAGAAGATGCAGAAGCACCAGGCTCGGTGCATCCTGCTCAACACCGGCTGGAGCGGCGGGGCTTACGGCACCGGCAAGCGCATGAGTCTGAAAGTCACCCGTGCGCTGCTCAACGCCGCACTGAATGGCGAACTCGACGGCGTAGAAACCGAGACGCAGCCGATCCTGAACCTGAAAATGCCCAAGTCCTGCCCCGGCGTGGACAACGGCATCCTCAATCCGCGCAACACCTGGGCCGACAAGGCCGGCTACGACGCGCAGGCGACCAAGCTGCGCGACATGTTCCGCGACAATTTCAGGAAGAAAGGATTCGCCGCGTTCGGGATCGAGGAAAGGATATAAAGCCGGCCAGCCGCGCAAAGGCTTCGGACGCCTCAAAGCGGCTTCAAAAACCTGCAAGTGGATGTCGCCTTCCATGAACGTCCAACGCATTTTCTGCATCGGCAAGAACTACGCCGACCACGTGGCCGAGCTCGCACATCTCGGCCATGGCGCGGACGGCGATTGCGTCGTATTCATGAAACCGGCCTCATGCATCGTGCCGGTCGGGCAGCCGATCCGGTTGCCGAAAAATCAGGGCGAGGTTCACCAAGAAGCGGAACTGGTGGTGCGTCTGGGGCCCAACGCGCAGGTCACTCATCTGACACTCGGCCTTGACCTGACACTGCGTGAATTGCAGACCCAGCTGAAAAACAAGGGCGCGCCCTGGGAGCTCGCCAAGGCGTTTGACCACGCCGCCCCGCTTGGCGACTGGCATCCCTACCGTGGCGAAGACTTGCAGGCGCTGGAATTCAGCTGCCACGTCAACGGCCAGCCGCGCCAACACGGCCACACCCGCGACATGCTGTATCCGGTAACCCGGCAGATCGAGATTCTCGCGCGCAGCTGGCGGCTCGGTGACGGCGACGTGATTTACACCGGCACACCCAAAGGCGTCGGGCCGCTGCGGGCGGGCGATCGCGTCACGCTGGAGTCAGCGATAACCGGCCGGTGGGAATGGATCTGCGAGTGACGCGCGCTTTGTTATCGCCTACTATCTAGCGAATCATTCAGGGGCCGGGGAATCATGTCAGTCAATCCTCAGGTTGCAGCACCGGGCGGCTTTCTCGGCGGTCTGGCGCGGCGTCTGGCCGCTGACAAGCTGCTCGACGAGGCCAAGGTGCGCGAGCTGCAGGAAGAGGCCAAGAAAACCGGCGTGCCTTTCGTTTCCCTGCTGGTCGAGAAGAAAGCGCTGACGGCCGTCCGCATCGCCGAAGCCGCCAGCGCCGAGTTCGGCGTGCCCCTGGTAGACCTGTCCACCCTCGAACTGGACCCGGACGTGGTCAAGACGCTCAGCGAGAAACTGATGCGTCAGCACCGCGCGCTGCCGCTGTTCAAGCGCGGCAAGAAGATCTATCTCGGCGTCTCCGACCCGACCAATCTGGCGGCACTCGACGAAATCAAGTTCGCCACCGGCCTTGCCACCGAGGCGATCTTGGTCGAGGAAGACAAGCTCGCCAAAGGCATTGACGCTGCGCTTACTGCGCAGTCCTCGGCGGCGATGGACGTCGGCGACGATGATCTCGCCAACATCAACATCGAAGAAGGCGGCGGTGATGAAGACAAGGGCGGCGACGTCAGCAAGTCCGACGCCGACGATGCGCCGATCGTCAAGTTCGTCAACAAGATCATGGTGGATGCGATCAACCAGGGCGCGTCGGACATCCATTTCGAGCCCTACGAAAAGTTCTACCGCATCCGCTATCGCAAGGACGGCGAGCTGAAGACCATCGCGCAGCCGCCGGTGAACATGGCCGGTCGCCTGGCCGCACGCGTCAAGGTCATGTCCAAGATGGACCTGGCGGAGCGGCGCATTCCGCAGGACGGCCGCATCAAACTATACCTGTCCAAAACCAAGGCGATCGATTTTCGCGTCAGTACCTGCCCGACGCTGTTCGGCGAAAAAATCTGCGCGCGCATTCTCGATCCCTCGTCGGCCCAGCTTGGCATTGACGCGCTGGGCTACGAGCCAGAACAGAAAGCCGCTTACATGAAGGCCTTGCAGTACCCGCAAGGCATGATTCTGGTCACCGGCCCCACGGGTTCGGGCAAAACCGTGTCGCTCTACACCGGCGTTAACATCCTCAACACCGAAGACGTTAATATCTCGACTGCGGAAGATCCAGCGGAAATCAACCTGCCCGGCATCAATCAGGTCAATGTCAATCCCAAGGTCGGACTCACCTTCGCCGCGGCGCTGAAAGCCTTCCTGCGCCAGGACCCGGACATCGTGCTGATCGGTGAGATCCGAGACATGGAAACCGCCGAGATTGCGGTCAAGGCGGCGCAGACCGGCCACTTGGTGCTTTCCACCCTGCATACCAACGACGCACCGCAAACGCTGACGCGCCTGATGAATATCGGTATCCCAGCCTACAACCTGGCTTCGTGCGTGAAATTGATCATTGCGCAGCGGTTGGCTCGACGTTTGTGCAAGAGCTGCAAGCGGCCCGCCGACATCCCCAAACTGGAACTGGTCAAGCAGGGTTTCACCGAAGCCGAAGTCAACGATCCGAATTTCGTGATCTACGAAGCCGTCGGCTGCGACCAATGCGACAACGGTTACAAGGGCCGTACCGGTATCTATCAGGTGATGCCGTTCTCCAACGCCATGGGCCGCATTATCATGGAGGGCGGCAACCAGATTCAGATTGCCGATCAGGCGCAGAAAGAAGGCATCGCCGACCTGCGTCGGTCTGCACTGACCAAAGTCAAAAACGGCCACATGGATCTGGCCCAGGCCAATGCAACCACGGTGGATGAATAATGGCTCAAGCAGCAGTCGCAAAAGACTTCACCTTCGTCTGGGAAGGCACTGACAAGAAAGGCCAGCGCGTCAAAGGCCAGAACTCGGGCGCCAGTGAAAGCCTGATCAGGGCGCAGCTGCGCAAGCAGGGCATCACGCCGATCAAGGTCAAGAAGAAATCCGGCATGGGCGGCAAGGGCAAGGCCATCACCTCCGGCGATATTTCCATCTTCAGCCGCCAGATGTCGACGATGATGAAAGCCGGCGTGCCGCTGGTGCAGTCGCTGCAGATTGTCGGTAGTGGCCACGAGAACCCCAACATGGCGACGATGATCATGACCATGAAAACCCACATTGAGGCCGGCAACTCGTTCGCCTCGGCCTTGGCCATATTTCCGCTGTACTTCGACAACCTGTTTGTGAACCTGGTGGACGCGGGCGAGAAATCCGGCGCGCTTGAAGCCCTGCTCGACAAGATCGCCACCTACAAGGAAAAAACCGAAGCGATCAAGAAGAAGGTCAAGAAAGCCCTGACCTACCCGATCGCCGTGCTGGTGGTGGCTTTCGTGGTCGCCGGCATCCTGTTGTATTTCGTGGTGCCGCAATTTCAGGCGCTGTTCCAAGGCTTTGGCGCCGATCTCCCCGGCCTGACGCAGATGGTGGTAGACCTGTCCGAATGGTTGCAGGCGAACTGGTACATCCTGCTCGGCGTCATCGGCGCGATGTACGCCGGAATCTCCCAAGCCTTCAAACGTTCCGAGAAATTCCGGCATGGCATTGACCGCTTGATGCTGCGCCTGCCCATCATCGGCGACATCCTCTACAAGTCGGCCGTTGCTCGATTCTCGCGCACGCTGTCCACCATGTTCGCGGCCGGCGTGCCGCTGGTGGATGCGCTGGACTCGGTGGCCAAGGCGGCCGGCAACATCGTTTACGAACAAGCCATCATGGCCATGAAAGACCAGGTCTCGACCGGCTTGCAATTGCAACTGGCGATGAACCAGGCAGGCGTGTTCCCGCCACTGGCCGTGCAGATGATCGCGATCGGTGAAGAATCCGGAGCGCTCGACGCCATGTGCGCCAAAGTCGCGGATTTCTACGAAGCCGAAGTGGATGCGCTGGTCGACAGTCTGTCGTCACTGATGGAACCGATCATCATGGCCTTCCTCGGCGGCATGGTCGGCACCCTGATCATTGCCATGTATCTGCCCATCTTCAAGATGGGCTCGGCGGTCTAACGGAATTCCAGGAATAAATGCCGCTGATTGAAGGGCTGCAAGGCAGCCCCGGGTTTCTGATGCTGGCGGCAGGAGTCTTCGGTCTGTGCGTCGGCAGTTTTCTCAACGTCGTCATCCTGCGCCTGCCGCAGATGATGGAGCGTGCCTGGAAACGCGAAGCGCGCGCGTTGCTGGAGCAACCTGAGGTTTCCGAATCGGCCTTGTCGCTCTGGCAACCTGCCTCGACATGCCCTACTTGCAACACGGGAATCAAGCCTTGGCACAACCTACCGCTGCTCAGCTGGCTGTTGCTGCGTGGGCGCTGCGCCGCCTGCCACGCGCCGATTTCAGTGCAGTACCCGCTGGTGGAACTAACGGCAGCCTTGCTGTCCGTCGCCTGCGTCTGGCGCTTCGGCTGGAGTCCGCAACTCGCGGCGGCGCTGATCTTCACTTGGACCCTGCTGGCGCTGACGGTGATCGACCTGCGCACGCAACTGCTGCCGGACGATCTCACCCTGCCGCTGGTCTGGGGGGGACTGTTGCTATCGCTGGGGTCGGTGTTCGTACCGGTACAAACCGCGGTGATCGGCGCCATCGCCGGCTATCTCGCGCTGTGGTTGGTGTTTCAGCTGTTCCGCCTCGTCACTGGCAAGGAAGGCATGGGTTATGGCGACTTCAAGCTGCTGGCCGCGCTCGGGGCCTGGCTCGGCTGGCAAGCCCTGCCAACCGTGATTCTTCTGTCATCGGTGGTCGGCGCGGTGGTTGGCATCGGATTGATCGTGTTTCGCGGACACGACCGCCAGATACCGATCCCGTTCGGTCCTTACCTCGCCGTCGCGGGCTGGATCACCCTGATGTTTGGCGACACACTCTCCCAAGCGTACCTGCGCAGCCTCGCGGGTTGACCCCGTGCCGTTCACGGTCGGACTCACCGGCGGTATCGCCAGCGGAAAATCAGCGGTCGCCATGGCGTTTGAGCGACTCGGCATACCTGTGCTGGATGCAGATGTCGTTGCCCGTGAAATCGTCGCACCCCCTTCGCCGACGCTGGGCGCCATTACCCGGGAGTTCGGCCGCGAGTACCTGCAACCCGACGGAGCCCTGGACCGGCGACGTCTGCGCGAACACGTGTTCGCAAACGCCGCAGCCCGACGAAAGCTCGAGCAGATCACGCATCCGGCGATTCGTCAGCGGCTGATGCAGTGGCGCGATGCGCAGACCGCGCCCTATTGCATTCTGACCGTGGCGATCCTGCTCGAATCAGGCATGGACAGCCTGGTGGATCGGATCCTCGTGGTGGACGCTTCTGAAGAGGCGCAGCTGCAACGCCTGCAGTCACGCGACGGCACCAACGAAGTGCTGGCGCGACAGATGCTTGCGTCTCAGACTAGCCGGGCTCAACGGCTGGCGCGCGCGGATGATGTCATTGAGAATGGCGCCAGCATGGACCATCTGCGCCAATCAGCAAGGCATCTGCACGAGCGCTATCTGCGCTGTTCGCAGGGAAGCGAGCGCCGATGAAGGTATTTTCAGGGAGTGGTCGGTGAACCCAGCAAGGGCACACGCGTCGCCCGGCGATATCGTCTACGAGCATCCGCTGAACGAGCGCGTGCGTCTGTTCCTGCGCTTGGAATTCCTGTTCGAGCAATACCGCCATCACCGCGCCGACCGCAGCGCGTGGGGCACGCGCGCCGCATTGGCAACGATGCTGGATATCCTCAGCATCGCCAGCCGCAGCGACCTCAAGACCGAGATCATCAAGGATCTCGGCGAGCAGCACGCAGGCCTGATGCGCCTGAAGCAGCGTCCGGGCGTGGATCCCGCACGACTCGACACCGTGCTGACGGAGATCAATACCGCCTTGAACGCGATGCAACTGCTGACGACGCACGCCACCGCAACCGGCCTGCGTGAAAACGAATTTTTGATGACCCTGGCCAATCGCAACACCGTCCCCGGCGGCACCAGCGGCTTCGACCTGCCGCACTTTCACGCCTGGCTGTCACAGCCCGCGGAATCCACGCGCCGCGACCTGGATGCCTGGATCGCCGACCTGGCGCCACTGGAGTGCGCGATCGCGCTGTACCTGAGGCTGCTGCGCAGCAGCACCGAAGCCACTCATGAAACCGCGTCCGGCGGCATGTTCGTACAGATCCCGTCGGTGCCGCTGCTGCTGCTGCGCGTCACGGTCGCCACCGATCTCAAGGTGTATCCGGAGATCAGTGGCGCCGGGCGCCATCGTTACAGCATCCGCTTCATGAGCCTGCGCGACATCAATTCCCGCAGCTCGCAGACGGCGCAGAACATCCCCTTCCAGCTTCAGTGCTGCCTGTTTTAATGAAGGGTGCTGCCTGTCCGCGTTGCGGGAAACCGACTCAACTCGATGCCGGCAATTCGTTTCGCCCGTTCTGCAGCGAGCGTTGCCAGAAAATAGATTTTGGAGATTGGGCAGCCGAACGCTATCGCATGCCGGTCGAGGATCAAACGCCGCCCGACACCAACGATGAGCCTAAGGATCCTCTGAACTAGTTCAGAGGATCCTGGCTCCAGTAGGCGCGGATCCCGGCGATACCCTGCGCCCCGGAATCCCATGCGATTGAGTGATGCTGCGGGCCGAGGCCGCCGATCGCGTAAACCGGTCGGCTCACCGCGCCCGCCAGGCTTCTGAAACGATCCCAGCCCAGCGCCGCTCCATCGGGGTGCGTCGCCGTGCGTTGCACCGGACCTATCACCAAGAAATCCGCGCCCAGACCGCGCGCTAGCGCAATTTCAGATTCGTCATGGCAGGACGCCGCAAACCAAAGCGATGGGGGCAAGGCTCTTTTTTGTGTGCGCCTGAGTGTGCCCGCGCTCGCGTGCCAGCCTGCAGCCCCCAGGGCAACGACCATCTCTGGCGAGCGGTCCAGCAGCAGCTGCAACCCGTGCTGGCGACAATGCGGCAACAGGTCGCGCGCCAGTTTTTCATAAGCCCGATCGTCCATGAACGGACTGCGTAGCCGCAATAAAGCGCCGGGCGGTAGCCGCTTGAGCCCGGAGATCAGGCGGCCTGCGTCTGCGTCGAGCGGCGTGAACACGTAGTCCATCGGCAATCGGAGGGCGGTGACGATGGGCATGTCGGCCGCAAGCAGATCCCACAGCGAAAGCTCTGCGGCTTTGACCCAGGCGATGGCTTGTTTTTCCCGCGGCTGGGGCTCACCCGTCCATCGCGTGATGCGCCAGGTGTCGAGCATCACCGTGCGATCCGTATAGGCGTGCATGATCCGGATCAGGGGTTGCGCTTGCACAATCTGAACGCCCAGCTCCTCGATCAACTCACGCTGCAGGGCGTGGTACGCGGATTCGCCGGCCTCGATTTTCCCACCCGGGAATTCCCATTTGCCGGCGGCGATTTTTCCCGCAGGGCGCTGGCAGATCAGCACTTCTCCGTGTGAATTGATCAGGCAACCGGCCGCCACCGCGATCACGGGATGCGTCACGTCCTGTATTCGGCGTTGATTTTCACGTAGTCATAACTGAAATCGCAGGTCCAGATGCGTGCCGCAGCCCTGCCGCGACCCAGGCCGATGCGGATGCTGAATTCGGGTTTGGCGACAACCGCCGCACCCAGCGCTTCGCGATAGGCCGGATGCGGCTGCCCGCGCTCGACCAGCTTCACCTGATCCAGCGCCACGCTGACCTTGGCGGAGTCCAGTCCGCTCACGCCGGCATTGCCGATGGCCATGACGATGCGACCCCAGTTGGCATCGGAGGCAAACAGCGCGGTTTTGACCAGTGGCGAATGCGCCACTGCCGCGGCCACCTGACGCGCTTCCGGTTCACTGCGCGCGCCGCTCACTTCGATGGTGACGAATTTGGTCGCCCCTTCGCCATCGCGCGCCAGCGCCTGCGCCAGTTCCTCGCAGACCGCGGTGATGGCCTCTTCGACTGCGGTCGTATCGCGCACCGCGACACGACCCGTTGCGAACAGGACACAGGAGTCGTTGGTGGAGGTATCGCCGTCCACGCTGACACTATTGAACGAACGCTTCACCGCTCTCGACAAGATCTGTCGCAGCACGCGCGGGCTCAGGCGCGCATCGGTGCCAATGAAGGCCAGCACGGTCGCCATGTTCGGATACACCATGCCGACGCCTTTGGCGATACCGGTCACGGTGACCCGACCTTGCGGCGTGTGCACCTGGCGGCTGGCGCCCTTGGGCACGGTGTCCGTGGTCATGATCGCGCGCATGGCATCGAGCCAACCCTCGCTGCGCAGCGCTTTCGCCGCAGCGGGAACCGCCGCAGTCATCCGCGCCAGCGGCAAGCGCTGACCAATCACACCGGTCGAGAACGGCAGCACCTGCGTCGGTTTGCAGCCCAGGGCCCGCGCGACAGCCGCGCAGGTCGCGTTCGCATCCGCGAGCCCGCCAGCTCCGGTCGCAGCGTTGGCATTGCCGGAATTGATCAGCAGCGCACGCGGCTGCAACCGGGATTTCAGCCGTTTCCGGCAAATCTGTACGGGCGCGGCGGCAAACGCATTGCGCGTGAATACGCCGGCGACCTGGGTGCCGAGCGCCAGCTCGATCAACAGCAAGTCCTTCCGCCCTGGCTTCTTGATCGCCGCCTCGGCGGTGCCGAGTCGCACGCCAGCGACAGGCAATAGTTTTTCCGGCGCTTTCAGATTCACGGCCATCTGCAAACCTTAAACCATCTGCCGTGCGTCGCGCGGCATCAAATCAATCGGCCGTGGCAGGCCTTGTATTTCTTCCCGGAACCGCAAGGGCAGGGATCGTTGCGACCCACCTTGGGTTGCTCACGCACCTGCGTCACCGGCCTGGCCACCGGCGCAGGCGGCTTCGGCAATGCGCGACCGGCGGATTCAGCCGGCGCCGCCTCCGTGGCAACCGCTACCGCAGACGCGTCGGCATGCTGGTACTGCAAGGGTCGCGCCTGTGCCTTGCGGCGCTGTTCTTCCACCGCCACGACTTCCTGTTCGGATTGCAGCTGCACGCGCGCCAGCACCGCGGTGACTTCGTGCTTGAAGCGCGCCAGCACCTCGTTGAACATGCCGAAGGCTTCACGCTTGTATTCCTGCTTGGGGTCTTTTTGCGCGTAGCCGCGCAGGTGGATGCCCTGACGCAGGTAGTCCATCGCGGCCAGATGCTCGCGCCAGAACTGGTCCAGCACGTTGAGCATCACCGCTTTCTCAAAATGCTCCAGCGGCCCGGCGCCGACTTTCAGCTTTTTCTCCGCATAAGTTCCGGCGAGCTTGTCCAGCAAGCGCGCACGCAGCGCCCTCTCATCCAGGTCTTTTTCCTGATCCAGCCAGGTACGGATCGGCAGCGTCAGGTGGAAATCACGCTTGAACGCTTCTTCAAGGGCGGGAACGTTCCACTGTTCCTCAAGCGACTGCGGCGGGATGTGGATGTCCACCACCGCATTGACGACGTCGGCGCGGATGCCGTCGATCATCGGCGTCACCCGGGGCGCGCCCATCAATTCATCGCGCAGTTCGTACACCGCCTTGCGCTGGTCGTTGGCGACATTGTCGTATTCGAGCAGGTTCTTGCGGATATCGAAGTTGTGCGCCTCGACCTTGCGCTGTGCCGTCTCGATCGCGCGCGACACCCAGCGGTGCTCGATGGCTTCGCCTTCCTCCATGCCCAGCCCCTGCAGCATGGTGCGCATGCGCGGCGGGGTGAAGATGCGCATCAGCGTGTCGTCCAGCGACAGATAGAACCTCGAAGCGCCCGGATCACCTTGACGGCCGGAGCGACCGCGCAACTGGTTGTCGATGCGCCGGCTCTCGTGGCGTTCAGAGCCGATCACATACAGGCCGCCGGCGGTGACGACCTGGTCGTGGCGTTTTTGCCATTCACGTTTGACGTTTTCGTGCGCTGCCACATCTTCGGGCGGCAGCTTGGCGAGCTCGGCTTCGAGCGACCCACCCAGCACGATGTCGGTGCCGCGCCCCGCCATGTTGGTGGCAATGGTCAGCGCACCGGGCTGGCCGGCCTGGGCGATGATCTCGGCTTCGCGCTCATGCTGCTTGGCATTCAGCACTTCATGAACGATGCCTTCATTTTTGAGGAGGCCCGACAGCAATTCCGACGTTTCGATGCTCGCCGTTCCCACCAGCACCGGCTGCTGTCGCGCATGCGCCAGTTTGATCTCCGCGATCACCGCCTTGAACTTGTCCTGGGCGTTCAGGTAGACCTGATCGCCGTGATCCTTGCGCACCATCGCCCGGTTCGGCGGGATCACGACCACTTCGAGGTTGTAGATGCTCTGGAACTCGAACGCCTCAGTGTCGGCTGTGCCGGTCATGCCGGACAGCTTCTTGTAGAGCCGGAAATAGTTCTGGAAGGTGATCGAGGCCAGGGTCTGGTTTTCCTGCTGGATCGGCACGCCTTCCTTGGCCTCGACCGCCTGATGCAGGCCGTCGCTCCAGCGACGGCCCACCATCATGCGGCCGGTGAATTCGTCGACGATGACGATCTGACCGTTGCGCACGATGTATTCGACGTCGCGCCGATACAGTTGATGCGCACGCAAGGACGCATTGAGGTGATGGACGAGGATGATGTTGGCAGCGTCGTAGAGACTGTCTCCCGCATTGAGCAGGCCCGCTTCGCGCATCAGGTTCTCGACTTTCTCGTGACCTTCGTCGGTCAGATGCACCTGCTTGGTCTTCTCGTCGGGCCAGAAGTCGCCCGGCGCTTCTTCGGTCGCCTGCTTCTGCAGGCGCGGGATCAGCGCGTTGATCTTGCGATAGAGCTCGGGATCGTCGTCGGCAGGGCCGGAGATGATCAGCGGCGTGCGCGCCTCATCGATCAGGATCGAGTCGACTTCATCGACGATGGCGAAGTTCTGGCCGCGCTGCATCTTGTCGGCCATCGAGAATGCCATGTTGTCGCGCAGATAGTCGAAGCCGAATTCGTTGTTAGTGCCGTAGGTGATGTCGGCCTTGTAAGCCGCGCGTTTTTCTTCCTGCGGCTGATGCGAAACGACGACGCCGACGCTCAGGCCCAGAAACCGGTAGAGGCGCCCCATCCATTCGGCGTCGCGGCGCGCAAGGTAGTCGTTGACGGTGACGATGTGCACGCCCTTGCCTTCGAGCGCGTTGAGATACGCAGCCAGCGTGGCGACCAGCGTCTTGCCCTCGCCGGTCTTCATTTCGGCGATCTTGCCTTCGTTGAGCACGGCGCCGCCGACTAGCTGCACATCGAAGTGGCGCATGCCCAGCGCGCGTTTGCCGGCCTCGCGCGCCACCGCGAAGGCATCGGCCTGGATCTGTTCGAGGGTCTCGCCCTTGGCCAGCCGTTCGCGCAGCATGATCGTCTGGCGTGCCAGCTCGGCGTCGCCCATGGCGGCATAACGGGATTCGAGCGGCGCCACGCGGTGGACCAGGGCCTCGAGCCGCTTGATGGTGCGTTGGTTGCGGCTGCCGAACAGGCGTGCCAGCAGATTATTGAGCATGAAAAACGTCGGGTGGCCGCTTAAGCGGCGCGTATTATGCCTTGTGAGCCCGCGAAAAAATGACGGGGCGAATCAGCGGGCGGCGTCGATGTATTGGGCGGGATTGACGACTTTCCCGTTCAACATCACTTCGAAGTGCACATGCGGGCCGGTTGAGCGGCCGGTGGAACCGATGCGGGCGATGGCCTGTCCCTTGCGCACCTGATCACCGACCTTGACCGCCGCGCTGCTGTTGTGACCGTAGCGCGTGGTGTAGCCGTTGCCGTGGTTGATCTCGACCAATACGCCGTAGCCGAATCGTTCGCCGACGTCGGTGACGATACCAGACGCCACCGACAGCACATCCGAGCCGACGGGCGCGGCGAAATCGACGCCGGCGTGATAGGCGCGCAGACCGGTGAACGGATCGATGCGCATGCCATAACCCGAGGAGACCCAGCCCGGCTCGATCGGCCAGCCGGACGGTCGCACCTGTTTCTGCAGACGGCTGGCAAGCAGCAGGTCTTCGAGCACGCGCATCTGACGCTCACGGTCGGAGAGCTGATTCTCAAAAGCGTCGAGCGAAGCAAACACGCCGTCGACCTGCAGCGGCATGGCATCGGTCGCCGGTTCTTCCGGACCGCCGAGGGGCGGCGGCTGACTGAAATCGAACTCACCCTTGTCGAGATTGGCCATCTGGGTGATGCGCGCGCCGGCGGCATCGAGACGGGTGACATGGGCATGCAGTTCGGCGAGGCGGCGTGCCAGCGCCTGGGTGTTGTTCTCGAATCCATCGCGCATCTGTGCCAGCTGCTGACGCTGCGTCTGGATCTCGTCGGCCCAGATGCCGTGGATGTCGACCGGCAGGCGGTCATCAAACGCCTTCAAGCCATAGCCCATCATGAACGTCAGGCCGAGCAGCATGAACGCAACGAATCCCAGCGGCAGCCAGCTGCGCACGTTCCGCGACGACAGCGTCGCGCGCCACATGCGGCCTTTCTTGTTGCTGACTATGATGATGTCCATTCGACCTCGTTACGCGTCTCCACCCTCACCATGCGCTCCGATCCAAAACCACTGAGCGACTGGCTGCAAAATCCATCCAGCGAAGCCGGCGGCCTGCTGGCCAAAGTTCAGCAGATACAGACGCTGACGCTCGACCTGCAGGTCTGGCTCAACACACCAGACCCCTGCCCCTGGGCATCGGCGGTACGAGTCGCGTCGTTCGAAGACGGCACATTGACCATCTATTGCACCGACGCCTCAAGCCTAACCCTGTTTCGCTACCGGTCCCTGGATGCCATGAAGTTTTTCCGACAAAAGCTCGGCGAGTCTTGCGCCCGCATCGAAACCAAAGTCCGGCCCCTGACCCAAGCCTCAGGTCGATAAGGGGATGTCAGTCTAATCGCACGCAAAAGGTGTGCGCAACATCACATTCCGATCGTTCAGGCCGCCGACAGCCACGGACGGCTAAGTGCGGCCGGAGGCAAGAGCCATCAGGCCGCCGCCAGCAGACCACGGGCATAAGCGATGGGTGCGCGCGCCTCATCCGGGAAGGTGACGACCTCCCAGGCGGCGGAGTCGGCGATCAGCGCGCGCAACAACTGGTTGTTGAGCGCGTGTCCCGATTTGTGCGCGGTATAGGCGCCGATCAGGCTATGTCCCATCAGGTAAAGGTCGCCGATGGCATCGAGGATCTTGTGACGGACGAACTCGTCCTCAAACCGCAGGCCTTCCTGGTTCATCACGCTGAACTGGTCCAGCACCACGGCGTTGTCGAGGTTGCCGCCCAGCGCCAGATTCTTTGAGCGCAGCATCTCGACGTCCTGCATGAAACCGAAAGTGCGGGCGCGGCTGACTTCGCGCACGAAGTTATTGCTCGAAAAATCCACCGTCGCGGTCTGTTTGCTGGTCTTGAACACCGGATGGCGGAACTCGATGCCGAAGGTCAGGCGGAATCCGTCGTAAGGCTCGATGCGCGCGTATTTATCGCCGTCCTGCACCTGCACTGGGTGGCGGATGCGAACGAAGCGCTTGGGCGCCGCCAGCTCCTGTATGCCGGCGGACTGGATCAGGAACACGAACGGCGCGGCACTGCCATCCATGATCGGCACCTCGCCGGCGGACAGCTCGACCACACAGTTATCAATGCCCATGCCGGCCAGCGCCGACATCAGGTGCTCGATGGTGGCGACGCGCACCTTGCCCTGCACCAGCGTGCTGGCCATCTCGGTGGCACCGATGATGTCAGCCTGTGCACGAATCTCCACCGGCGGACTCAAGTCCATGCGGCGAAACACGATGCCGGTGTCCGCCCCGGCGGGCAGCAGCGACATGAAGACTTTCTGGCCGGAGTGCAGTCCGATGCCGGTGGCGCGGACCGATTCGCGCAGCGTGCGTTGTTTCAACATTTGTGAGGGAAAGTTTATCACGCAGAGACGTTTCCACTAGGCCGATAGGCGTTTTTTTACGATCACAAACTGCCGCCCGCTTGAAGCATTTCTAGGCCCTTTTGCGGCCCGGTCACAAAAAACGTGGCACTAAACATGTACCGCTCATTTTCGATAATCAGTCCAGATCCGTCGGAAAATGCTTCAAGCGGGTGGTGGGCTAAACTGCCCAGAAACTCACGCGTGCCGATAAATGCCGCTCTCCTGGAACGAAATCAAGGATCGTTCGCTAGCCTTCTCCAAGGAGTGGGCACACGCCGAATCCGAGGACGCCGAAGCTAAATCGTTCTGGGACGCTTTCTTCAACGTCTTCGGCGTTTCACGCCGTCGTCTCGCCAGTTTCGAGCGCAAGGTCAAGAAGATTGACGGCAAGGACGGTTACATAGACCTGTTGTGGAAAGGCGTGGTGCTGATCGAGCACAAGTCGCGCGGCAAGGACCTCAACCGCGCCTACAAGCAGGCCACCGACTACTTCCCCGGCCTCAAGGAGCGCGAGCTGCCGCGCTACATCGTCGTCTCGGACTTCGCGCGCTTCCGTGTCCACGACCTCGAAACCGGCGAGACCCACGAGTTCACGCTCAAGGACCTGCACAAGAACGTCAAGCGCTTCGCCTTCCTTGCCGGCTACCAGACGCACAGCTACAAGGAACAAGACCCGGTCAACATCAAGGCCGCCGAGAAGATGGGGCACCTCTACGATCGCCTCAAGGCCACCGGCTACGACGGCCATCCCTTGCAGCTGTATCTGGTGCGCGTGCTGTTCTGTCTGTTCGCCGACGACACCGGCATTTTCGAGCGCGCGCTGTTTTACGACTGGCTGCGCGAGCGCACCGCCGAAGACGGCTCCGACCTTGCCAGCAAGCTCGCGGAGCTGTTCCAGATTCTCAACACGCCCAGCGACAAGCGCCTGAGCAATCTGGACGAACAACTGGCGCAGTTCCCCTATATCAACGGCAAGCTGTTTCAGGAATCACTGCCCATCGCCGGTTTCGACGCCGCCATGCGCGAGGCGCTCCTCGAATGCTGCGCGCTCGACTGGAGCGGCATTTCACCCGCCATCTTCGGCGCGCTGTTCCAGTCCATCATGGACGACAAGGCGCGGCGCAACCTCGGCGCGCACTACACCAGCGAAAAGAACATCCTCAAGCTGATTCACCCGCTGTTTCTCGACGAACTGCGTGCCGAGTTCGAGCGCGTGAAAGGCAATCGCAACAAGCTGTTCGAGTTCCACAAGAAGCTGCGTACGCTCAAATTCCTTGACCCCGCCTGCGGCTGCGGCAATTTCCTCGTCATCACCTACCGCGAACTGCGTCTGCTGGAGCTGGACGTGCTGCGCGCCGCGCGCACCTCCGGTCAGCTCAACCTCGACGTGCATTCACTCGTCCAGATGGACGTGGACCAGTTCTACGGCATCGAGATCGAGGAGTTCCCCGCGCAGATCGCGCAGGTGGCGCTGTGGCTGATGGACCACCAGATGAATCTCAAGGTCAGTGAGGAGTTCGGTCTCTACTTCGCCCGCATTCCGCTCAAGACCTCGGCCAACATCGTTCACGGCAATGCCCTGACGCTGGACTGGAACAGCGTCGTCCCGCGTGAAACCCTGAGTTACATCCTCGGTAATCCGCCTTTCGTCGGCGCCAAGTTCATGGACGACGCCCAACGCGCCGACACACAGGCTGTGTTCGCTGGCATCGAATCCGGTGGCCTGCTGGATTTCGTCGCCGCGTGGTACGTCAAGGCCGCGCACTACATCACTCGTCATTCCCGCGAAGGCGGGAATCCAGTCGTTGAGGCGGGCATTACTGGCAATCCGCTGGATGCCCGCCTGCGCGGGCATGACGGAATCAAAGTGGCCTTCGTCTCCACCAACTCCATCACCCAAGGCGAACAGGTCGGCGTGCTCTGGCCCGAATTGTTCCGCCTGAGCATGAAGATTCACTTCGCCCACCGCACGTTTTCATGGAGCAACGAGGCTCGCGGTGTGGCCGCCGTGCACTGCGTCATCATTGGTTTCGGCGCGCACGACGCGCCGAACAAAACGATTTACGACTACGACGACATCAAGGGCGAGCCGCAGGCGATCAAAGCCAAGAACATCAATCCGTATCTGGTGGATGCGCTGGATGTGACGCTCAGCAATCGCGAAACGCCCATCTGCAACGTGCCCGAAATCGGTATTGGCAATAAACCGATTGACGGCGGTCACTATCTGTTCACGCCCGAAGAAAAAGGCGAGTTCATCCAGCGTGAGCCAAAAGCGGCGCAATGGTTCCGGCGCTGGATTGGTGCCGATGAGTTCATCAACGGCTATGAGCGCTGGTGTTTGTGGTTAGGTGATTGTCCGCCGAATGAACTCAAATCCATGCCGCTGGCGCTGGAACGCGTGGAAGCTGTACGCGCTTCCCGGCTTGCCAGCAAAAGCGCACCGACCCGCAAACTGGCTGACAAGCCCACCCGGTTTCACGTTGAGAATATTCCCAAAGCACCGTATCTAGTGCTGCCAAAAGTTTCTTCGGAGCGTCGTAACTACATTCCGTTTGGCTTCATGCAACCGGAAACCCTTTGCAGCGATTTGGTTTTCATCTCACTCGGTTCTAGCCTCTACCACTTCGGCGTTCTCACCTCAGCCATGCACATGGCCTGGGTGCGCACTGTCTGTGGGCGCCTCGAAAGTCGCTACCGCTATTCCGCCGGCATCGTCTACAACAACTTCCCGTGGCCCTCCGTTCGTGGTGAGCTTGTCGAAGGACGAACCAAGGCCGTTCATGCTTCGACAAGCTCACCACGAACGGCGATAGAAACCGCCGCGCAGGCCGTGCTCGACGCACGCAAGCAGTTCCCCGACGCTTCGCTGGCCGATCTCTACGACCCGCTGACCATGCCTCCTGCACTGCTCAAGGCGCATCTAGCGCTCGATCGCGCGGTGGATACCGCGTACGGAAAAAAGACTTTCGCCTCCGACGCCGAGCGCGTGGCGTTTCTGTTCGAGCAGTACGAGAAACTCACCAGTCTGTTGCCATCTGAAAAAGCAAGAACATCATCTCGCAGCAAGAAGCGTTGAATCGTTTTTCTTCAGGGCATTGTTGATGACAAGCAAAAGCCCACTTGCAGAGTTGGCTGTTTCGCGCAAACCAACTTTAGTAAGTTCAACTCGATCCAAGCTCGTCCCGAAACATTCAGGGTGTTTTTTGATTAACGCCGTGAGTTCATCAGGTTTTCTCGCATAAGCAATCCTCCCTGCGGCATGCAGCAGAATATTTCTAACCCGTGACATTTCTTGGATGAATTGCCAATCTTGATTCCGACTCAGGTCTTGACCGAGGACATGTCGCACAAAGGGCTTGTATCTATCGAGTCCGAACCGTTTCATGTCGCGCAAACTGGCGTTCTTGTTCGAGAGGATGTGCAGCATTTCCTCCAGGTGACCAAAGATCATCAGGAACACGGCTTTCCTGAGGTCTTTTGGAAACTGGTGTTTGTATACGGCTTCCCAGTAGGCGCTCTCTTTCTTATCCGGCAGTTCCTTGATCTCGTTGACGCTTTTCCGAAACAGCACATCTACATGGTTATGAAACCGAACTAAACAGCTAATGTTCTGGGTAATTACGAACGCTTTCAGGTCAAGATCATTCACGTTGGAGATGCCAGCGATGCGTAGAGATGACTTTATATACCGAGCTAATGGGGCCAGACTGAGCTGACCTGACGGGTATTTTTTCTACTCCGGGGACATCACCCGCTTCGCGGCTGTTCAGGCCGTTTTTTAGAACCCGACGCAAAAACAGTGGCACTAAAAACGTCATTCCGAACGAAGTGAGAAATCTGGCGGCCGTGGGTCATCGGCTCGCCAGATTCCTCCTCGCTGCAACCACTTCAGTCCGCCTGTGCCCGTAAAAATGCCGGCACGTTGAGGATCTGCTCGTCATCCACCAGATGCGACAGGCTGGATGGCTGACCATGACGTCCTGCTTCGGTGCGCGCGATGGCGGGCTTGTCGACGATCTCCCTCCAGCCGGTGGACTGGCCCGGCTTGGGCATCGCCACGACTTTGCCTTCCGTCACCGGCATCACGTCCGCCTTGGGCCGTCCGAGACCCGTCGCCACCACCGTCACCCGAAGTTCGCCGTTGAGGCTGGCGTCGGTCGAGGTGCCGAACTTCACGTCCACGTCTTCCGAGGCGATCTCGTTGACGCGGTCGTTGATGCGGCTGACTTCGCTCATCTTCAGCGAGTGGTCGCAGGCGATGTTCACCAGCAACCCGTGCGCGTTCGCCATCTCGATGTCATCCAACAGCGGGCACGACAGCGCTGCCTCGACCGCCTGCATGGCGCGGTCCGGGCCGGACGCCTGTCCGGTGCCCATCATCGCCTTGCCGTGGTTCTCCATCACCGTACGCACATCCGCGAAATCGACGTTGACCATACCGGTCTGCGTGATAAGGTCGGAGATGCCGCGTACCGCGTTCTGAAGCACATCGTTGGCCGCCTTGAAGCAATCCTGCATGGTCGCGTCCTCACCCAGCACCAGTACCAGCTTCTGGTTCGGGATCAGGATCAGCGAATCCACGCTCTTCTCCAGCTGCTCGATGCCTTCCATCGCCGCCTTCATGCGCTTCTTGCCCTCGAACATGAACGGCTTGGTCACCACCGCCACGGTGAGGATGCCCAGCTCCTTGGCGATCTCGGCGATCACCGGCGTGGCGCCGGTACCGGTGCCGCCGCCCATGCCGGCAGTGACGAACAGCAGGTCGGTACCCTCGATCATCTCGGCGATGCGCTCACGATCTTCCAGCGCCGACTGCCGGCCGACATCCGGCTTGGAGCCGGCACCAAGACCGCGCGTGATCTTGGTACCCAACGGCAGCATCTGGTTGGTGGAGCAGCGCTCCAAATGCTGGCGGTCGGTGTTGGCGCAGATGAATTCCACGCCCTCGATGCCCGACTGCACCATCTGGTTGACCGTGTTGCACCCGCCGCCGCCAATACCGATGACGCGGATGATCGCCCTGCCCGTTTCGGGCTCCACCATCTGAAACACTTCGCTATCTGCACGACCCATGACCCACCTCCTTTACGTTGTAATCGGAAACCAGAAAAGAACGAGCACTGGCTTGCAGCCCGTGCTTAGAAATTCCCCTTGAACCACTGCTGCAGTCGCTCAAACAGCGCACCCAGACTCGAGGGCGGCTGCGACGGACGGCTGTGATGCTGCTTGCCGTAGAGCAACAGCCCGGCCGCCGTGGCGAACACCGGGTTGCCCGCGACCTCGGAAAAACCAGTCACGCTTTGCGGCACACCGAGGCGCACCGGCAACTCGAACACTTCTTCGGCCAGCTCGATCACCCCGGCCATCTTCGAACTGCCGCCGGTGAGCACCACGCCGCCGGCGATGACGTCGTAGAAGTCGCTGCGGTGCAGCTCCTTGCGGATCAGCCGGAACAGTTCCTCGTAGCGGGCGCGGATCACCTGCGCCAGCTCCTGACGCTTGAGCTTGCGTGGCGCCTGGCCGCCGACGGAAGGCACGTCGATCAGTTCATCCGGCGCCACCAGCTGCGGCAGCGCGCAACCGTGCTTGAGCTTGATCTCCTCGGCGGACTGCGGCGGCGTGCGGAACACCACCGCGATGTCGTTGGTGACCTGGCTGCCGGCGACCGGGATCACCGCGGTGTGGCGGATTGAGCCGCCCTTGAACACCGCGATGTCGCTGGTACCGCCGCCGATGTCCACCAAGCAGATGCCGAGGTCGCGTTCGTCCGACTGCAGCACCGCGTAGCTGGAGGCGATCTGCTCGAGGATCAGCTTGTCCACCCGCAGCCCGCAGCCCTCGATGCAGCGCGTGATGTTCTGCGAAGCGGCGGCGGAACCGGTGACCATGTGCACGCGCGCCTCAAGCCGCACACCGGACATGCCGACCGGCTCGGTGATGCCTTCCTGACCGTCCACCGCGAATTCCTGCGGCACCACATGCAGCACTTTCTGGTCGGTGGGGATGGCGATGGCGCGGGCGGCGTCAATCACGCGCTCAACGTCTGCGGTCGTGACCTCCTTGCCACGCATGCCGACGATGCCCTGCGAGTTGAAACTCTTGACGTGGGCGCCGGAGATGCCGACGAACACCGACTGGATGCGGCAGTTGGCCATCATCGAGGCGGCTTCCACCGCGCGGCTGATGGACTTGGTCGTTTCCTCGATGTTGACCACCATGCCGCGGCTCATGCCCTTGGACGGGTGCTGGCCGAAGCCAATGACTTCGAGGCGGCCGTCCGGCGTGACATCGCCGACCAGCGCCACCACTTTCGAGGTACCGATATCAAGGCCGACGATCAGTTCCTTGGCGGTTTTTCTATTCACGGTTTTTCTCCTTTGGCGACATCTGCGCGCCAACCTGTAGCGAACCCATTGCTGTAACGCAGATCCACGTAAGCGATTTCTGCGACGCGCGAACCCAGCGCGCGCGTCACCGCACCGGCGATCAGCGCCGCTTTCGGCAGCGGATCGCCACGTCCCAGTCGCAGCTCGACGCCGGACTGTGTGCGTGCGGTCCATTCACCACGTGCGTCGAGCGTGAGTGCCGCGATCGCAAAATCACCCGCACCGATCTGCGCGGACAGGTCACGGAAGGTCTGCGCCATCAGTGCCTGCTGGTCGGTCGGTCCCGCCAGTTGCGGAAAGCCTTCAAACGACATCACTTCCGCCGGAGTGAACATGACGCCCGTGTCCGAGAGCAGGCTGTGCTCGCCCCAGCGCGCAAACGGCGTGTGCTCGCGCAGGCTCACACGCACCGCGTCAGGCCAGACGCGCTCAACACGCGCCTGCGCTACCCAGGGCAGGGTCTCCGCCGCCGCGCGCACCTGTTCGAGATCGAGCGACAGCAAGGTGCCCGCCAGCTCGGGCTGCAGCTGCGCACGCACCTGCGCCGGGTCGAGATGCCTGAAGTCACCCGCGATCTCGAGCTTTGACACGGCCGGCAGCGCGCCCGCGGCTTCAAACAAGGGCATCAGGGCCGCGAGGCAGACCACGGCCGCCAGCAATCCGCCGAGCGCACGCAGCAAGGGCGTCGTCCAGCCGGCGCGGGGTTCGGGCATGACCGCGCTCACGAAATCTTCTCCGGCATTGACCCTTCGAGAATCGCCCAGCACAGCTCGTCGAACGAATAACCCGCCGCCTTGGCTGCCATCGGCACCAGCGAATGCGAGGTCATGCCCGGCACGGTATTGAGCTCCAGCAGCCAGGGTTTTTTCTTCGCGTCGACGATGAAATCCACCCGGCCCCAACCGCTGGCGCCGACCAAGGCAAACGCCAGCAAGGCCAGCTCGCCGAGTTTTTTCTCCTGCGCCTTGGGCAATCCCGAGGGACAGTGGTATTGCGTGTCATTCGAGATGTACTTGGCGTGGTAATCGTAAAACTCGGCTTTCGGCTCGATGCGAACGGATGGCAATGCGCGGCCATCGAGGATCGACACCGTCACTTCGGCGCCCTTGATGAAGCGCTCAGCCATCACCTCGCGGCCGTTACCGCGCGCCAGCTTGAACGCTGCGGCCACCTGCGCGGGCTGCTTGACGATCGTCACACCCACGCTGGATCCCTCGGAAGAGGGTTTGATCACGAACGGGTAGCCCAACGTCTTGGCCGCTGCTTTTGCATCCGCCTCGTTCCGCAGCACACGAAAATCCGCGGTCGGCAGCTGCTCCGCCAGCCAGATGCGCTTGGCGGTGATCTTGTTCATCTTCACCGCCGAGCCGGCCACGCCGGAGCCGGTGTACGGAATGCCCTGCAATTCGAGCGCGGCCTGCACGGTGCCGTCCTCGCCGGCGCCTCCGTGCAGCACGATGAAGGCGCGCTCGAACCCCTGCGCGCGCAGGCCCAGCACGCGGTCGCGCGTCGCATCCACGCCATGCGCATCGACGTTGCGCTTGCGCAGCGCGGCCAGCACCGCCTCTCCGCCCCACAAGGAAACCTGCCGTTCACTCGACCAGCCGCCCATGAGCACGGCGACACGACCGAAATCGCGAGCATTCTTCACGCGCATTTTCATGCTCGCTCTCCCACGATCTTTATTTCCGGCATCAAATCCACGCCGGTTTTTTCTTTGACGGTTGTTTTGATTCTTTCGATCAGCGCTTCGACATCTGCAGCTTTCGCGCCGGTATCGGTGAGGATGAAGTTGGCGTGCAGCGCAGAAACTTCGGCACCACCGATACGCAGACCCTTGAGTCCGCAGGATTCGATCAGGCGCGCGGCGTGATCGCCGGGAGGATTGCGGAACGTGCTGCCGGCGCTGGGTTTGCCCACCGGCTGCGAGGCCTTGCGCCGCGCCAGCGATTCCCTGGTGTGGCGCGCGTGCTCACCACCCACGTCTTCAGTGACGACAAAACGCGCGGCGAGAAACCCACAGAAGCCCGCGGGCGGTTCGACATGGCGATAAGCCACGGTGAACGCCTGCGGCTTGAGCCATTCGCAGCGGCCATCGCGGAACAGCACTTCGGCTTCGGCGACCGCGGGCCAGGTTTCGCCACCCCAGGCGCCGGCGTTCATCGCCAGCGCGCCGCCGACGGTACCGGGAATGCCGGCCATGAAACCCAGCCCCGCACGCTTTTCCTGCTGCGCGAACTTCGCCAGGCGCGCGCAATGCACGCCAGCTTCGGCGTACGTTGTTGCAGGGCTCTCCGATTTCAATCCATCGAGCGCACCATGCAGCGCGATGACGGTGCCGCGGATGCCGCCATCACGCACCAGCAGATTGCTGCCGAGACCGAGCCAGAACACCGCGCGTTCGCGTGGCAGCGATTGGATGAAAGCAATGAGATCGGCGCGATCCGCCGGCTCGAAATAGGCATCTGCCGGACCCCCGACACGCCAGCTGGTATGCGCCGCCATCGGCTCGTTGTATCTGAGCACGCCACGCACATTCATGGCGCACCTCCGAATTCTTTCTGCATCAGCGCTGGCAAGCCGCCGATGTCGCCCGCGCCGATGGTCAGCAAAAGGTCACCGTCCTTGAGCACGGAAGCCAGCGCCTTCGGCAGTTCACTGACGCGTTTGACGAAGCGCGCTGAAGGCACGGCGCGCGCCAGCGCTTGGCCATCGGCTCCGGCAATCGGCGCCTCGCCCGCCGCATAGATTTCAGTCAGCAGCAGCACATCCGCGGTCGCCAACACCGCGCAAAACTCCCTGAAAAGATTCTGCGTGCGGCTGTAACGGTGCGGCTGGAAAGCCACGACCAGCCGGCGCTTCGGATAGGCCTCACGCACTGCCGAAAAGGTCGCCGCAACCTCGCGCGGGTGATGACCGTAATCATCGATCAGCAGCACATGCTTGCCCGAGACTCGAAGCTCGCCGTGCGACTCCATGCGCCGGCCCACGCCGCCGAATTCGGAGAAAGCCTTGCGGATCGAGGAGGCTTTGACGCCGAGTTCACGCGCGATCGCCAGCGCCGCCATCGCGTTCTGAACGTTGTGCCGGCCCGGCAGGTTGAGATGGAATTCCTGGCGCTTGCCTTCGGGCAGCTGCACCGCGAAATGCACGCCAGCGCCTTCGGGACGGATATCGACCGCGCGCAGATCCGCACCCGCTTCCAGTCCATAGGTGAGCACCGGGCGGCCGATGTCCGGCAGCAACTCGCGGATCACGGGGTCGTCGTGACACAACACCGCCAACCCGTAAAAAGGCAGACGATGGATGAACTCGATGAAGGCTTTTTTGAGCTGGCCGAAATCGCCGCCGTAGGTTTCAAGGTGATCCGCATCGATGTTGGTGACCACCGAAATCATCGGCGCCAGCAATAGAAACGAGGCATCACTCTCATCCGCCTCGGCCACCAGATATTGACCCCGCCCCAGACGCGCGTGCGTCCCCGCGGCTTTCAGCTTGCCGCCCACGACAAACGTGGGATCGAGTCCGCCCTGCGCCAGCACGCTGGCGACCAGGCTGGTGGTGGTGGTTTTGCCATGCGTGCCGGCGATGGCAATGCCGTAGCGGAAGCGCATCAGCTCCGCGAGCATTTCCGCGCGCCGCACCACCGGCGTGCGCAGCGCATGCGCACGCACTACTTCCGGGTTGTCGGCCTTGACTGCCGAGGAAATCACGACAACGTCCGCGCCCTCGGCCGATTTGGCGACGTGACCTGAGCGGATGCGTGCACCCAGTTTTTTCAGTCGCTGCGTCGCCGCGCTGTCTTTCAGATCGGAACCCGTGACCATGTAACCGAGGTTGAGCAGCACCTCGGCGATGCCGGCCATGCCGGAGCCACCGATGCCGACCATGTGGATGCGGCGCACGCGGCGCATCGGCGTATCGGTGACGCGGCGCATTTTCTTCTGACTCATGCGCGCCCCCCTTCTTCGAGGTACTGCACGATCTGTTTGACCGCATTCGGCCAAGCGGCTTTGCGCGCCGCCTGCGCCATGGTCAGAAGTTTTTCGCGGCTCGCCAGCAATTCTTCGAGCGCCTGTGCCAGCCGCGCGGCGCTGAGGTCACGTTCCTGAATCAGCACCGCAGCACCCGCGTGCACCAGATATTCGCCGTTGCGGGTCTGGTGATCGTCCACCGCCGCGGGAAACGGCACCAGCAAGGAAGCGCACCCTGCGGCGGCAAGCTCGGCGATGGTTGAAGCGCCGGCGCGGCAGACCACTAGATCCGCCCAGGCGTAAGCCGTCGCCATGTCGTCGATGAATGCGCTGACTTCCGCGCTCACGCCCGCCTGTGCATACGCCTGCTGTGCAACCTCCAGCGTGCGGCCGGCCTGGTGACGGACCTGCGGCCGGCGATTTTCCGGCATCAGTCGCAACGCTTCCGGCATGCGTTGATTGAGCGCTTTGGAGCCTTGGCTGCCACCGATCACCAACACCCGCATCGGGCCGTCGCGGCCACGCAACCGTTCAGCCGGCGCAGGCAGCAAAGCGACGGCTTCACGCACCGGATTGCCCACAGTGACACCTGATCGCGCAGAGAATGTGCCCGGAAACGCCTGCAACACCTGGCGCGCCAACAGCGACAGGCAGCGGTTGGTGAAACCGGCCACCGCGTTCTGCTCGTGAATCACCAGCGGTTTCAACAGTAGCCAGGCGGCAAGACCCCCAGGACCGGCGGCGAATCCGCCCATGCCGAGAACGATGTCGGGGTTTTGCCGGCGCAGTACGCGCACGGCATCAACGAGGGCGCGCAGCAACAATAGCGGCGCCATCAACAGTTTGAGCAATCCCTTGCCGCGCAATCCGGACACGCGCACGAATTCGATGGCGATGCCGTGCTTGGGCACGGTGCGCGATTCAAAACTGTCGGGTGCGCCCATCCACACGACTTCGTGTCCACGGATGCGCAGTTCGTGAGCAACCGCGAGCGCGGGGAATACGTGACCACCAGTTCCACCCGCGCAGATAAGAGTCTTCATGCGCTGCCATCCATGGCGAGACTGAGCGGTATCACGAAACCCCGGCCCGGCCATCCATGGCCGGGCGCTCGCAACGATCGCGAGCAGTGCTCGCGAAGCACCGTTGCTCGCCCACCGGCACAAATAAGCGTCTTCACGCTTTGATCCCTCCCGCTGGCGCGCGTGCCTTGTCGAGCCGGTTCTCGTGATCCACCCGCAGGATCAGGGCGCAGATCGCCAACACCGTCAGCAGGCTGGAACCGCCATAACTGATCAGCGGCAGAGTCAGGCCCTTGGTCGGCAACAGACCCATGTTGACCGCCATGTTGATCAGCGCCTGCAAGCCCAGCCAAGCGGTGAGTCCATAGCAGAGGTAGGCCGGGAACCGCTGATTGCGTTTCTCCGCCAGACGGGCGACGCTGAATCCGCGCACAACCACGACCGCAAACAAAGCCAGCAGCGCCGCGATGCCGAACAGACCGAACTCTTCGGCGAGAATCGCGAAAATAAAATCGGTATGCGTCTCCGGAAGGTAAAGCAATTTCTGCAGACTGTTGCCAAGCCCCACGCCGGTCCATTCGCCACGGCCGACCGCGATCAAGGCCTGCGCCAGCTGCCAGCCGCTGTTGTTGATGTCGGCCCAGGGATCCGTGAATGACATCATCCGGCGCAGGCGGTAGGCCGCCGTCATCACCAACACCGTGCCGGCCACCGCCGCCACCGCCGTCAGGGCGCCCAGATGCAGCAGCCGCGCCCCGCCGAGAAACAGCATCAGCAGCGCGACCGCCAGCAGAATCGCGGTCGCGCCAAAATCCGGTTGCACTAACAGCAGCACCGAAGCCGCGGCGAGCGGCACCAAGGGACGCAGCAGACCGAAGAAATTGTTCTGGATCTGCGCCTGCTGTCGCACGATATAGCCCGCCAGATACATCAGCAGCGCCAGCCGCGTCGGCTCCGACACCTGTACCCGGAAAGCCAGCAGATCGATCCAGCGCCGGGAGCCGTTGACGCTGATGCCCACGCCCGGCACGAACACCACCAGCAGCAGGAAAAATGCGAGCAGCAGCAGGCCATGACCGCTCTGCTCCCAGGTTTTCATCGGTACCGCGAAAATCAGCGCGGCGAGCCCCAAGCCGAACACCATGTAGGTGACCTGCTTGAAGAAGAAATGCATCGGCGCACCGCTGAGCTTTTCAGCCACCGCGACCGACGCCGACGCAACCATGATCAAGCCCCATCCCAGCAGCGCGATGAGCGCCGCGCACAAGGCGGCGTCCAGTCCATAAGCCGGGCGTTCGGTCGCAATCACGCTGACTCTCCACGAACCAGCGCGCTGAAACGCGTGCCGCGTTCTTCGTAGTTGCGGAACTGGTCGAGACTGGCACAGGCCGGCGACAGCAGGACGGTGTCCCCGGCCTGAGCCAGCAACCGCGCTTTTCGAACCGTCGCGGCGAGATCGCCTTCCCGGTGCAGGGGCAGCACATCTTTCAAGACGGCCTCGATCTGCGCAGCGTCCTGTCCGTACACGATCGCGGCACGACCCTTGTCACTCAGCGGCGCGCGCAAGGGCGCGAAATCCTGACCCTTGCCCTGCCCGCCGCCGAGCCAGACGATCGGCCCCGCCATGCCGCGCAGCGCCGCCAGCGTGGCGCCGACATTGGTGCCCTTGGAATCGTTGAACCAGCGCACGCCGGCGATTTCGGCGACGAATTCACAGCGATGGCTCAAGCCGCGAAATTCACGCAGCGCGCTCAAGGCCGCGTCGCGTGGAATCCCGGCAGCATCCGCCAGCGCCAGCGCAGCCAGCGCATTGGCCGCGTTATGCAATCCGGCGAGCTTCAGGGCGGAAACCGGCAACAGCTTCTGTGGGCCACGCGCCAGCCAGGTTTCGCCGCTCTCCTGAATCAGGCCGTAATGACCGACCGACGGTGCGGCGAGACCAAAGCTCACGGCGTTCTGCGGCGCCCACTTCATCACGGCAGCGTCGTCACGATTGACCAGTGCAGTCTCGCAACCGGTGTAGATGCGTGCCTTGGCTGCGGCATAGGCATCGAAACTGCCGTGGCGGTCGAGATGATCCTCGCTGAGATTGAGCACGGTCGCCGCCTTGCAGCGCAGGCTGCGCGCGGTTTCAAGCTGAAAACTCGAGAGTTCCAGCACGTAGATCTGGGCGTTATCGTCGAGCAAGTCCAGCGCCGGCGTGCCGAGGTTGCCACCGATCTGCGCGCGCAAGCCCGCCGCACTGGCCATCTCGCCGACCAGCGTGGTCACCGTGCTCTTGCCGTTGGCGCCGGTGATGCCGATGACGGGCGCCAGCACCTTGCGGGCGAACAGCTCGACATCGCCAACGACTTCGACCCGCGCGGCCACAAGCTCGCGCACGAAGGCTTCCTGCGGCGACACGCCGGGCGACAGCACCGCCAGTTTCGGCGCCACGTCCGCAACCGAAAACCCGCCGAGGCGGAACTCGACGCCCTCGAGAGATTTGATCTCGTCCAGGCCCGGCGGATTGGCGCGGCTGTCGGTGACCGTCACCTGTGCGCCTTCGCGCAGCAGGAAGCGCACGGCGGAAGCCCCGGTTTTGCCGAGGCCGATGACGAGCGAGCGCTGGTTCTTCATCTCAACGGATCTTCAGGGTGGCAAGACCGATCAAAACCAGAATCAGCGTGACGATCCAGAAACGCACGATGATCTTGGGCTCCGGCCAGCCCTTGAGTTCGTAGTGATGGTGCAGCGGCGCCATGCGGAAAATGCGCTTGCCGCCGCTGTATTTGAAATACAGCACCTGCATCGCCACCGACACCGTCTCGGCGACGAACACCCCGCCCATGATCGCCAGCACGATCTCCTGTCGCACCAGCACCGCAATCACGCCGAGCGCCGCGCCCAGCGCCAGCGCGCCGACATCGCCCATGAACACCTGCGCGGGATAGGCGTTGAACCAGAGAAAGCCGAGGCCGGCGCCGGCGATGGCGGTGCAAAAAATCGCGATCTCACCGACACCTGCGATGTAGGGGATACCGAGATAAGTGGCGATCTTGATATTGCCGCTGGCGTAGGCGAACACCGCCAGCGCGCTGGCCACCAGCACCGTCGGCAGAATCGCCAGACCGTCGAGGCCATCCGTGAGATTCACTGCATTCGAGCTGCCGACAATCACCAGATAGGTCCAGGGGATGAAGAACCAGCCCAGCGGAATCACCACGTCTTTCAGGAACGGCACGATCAGCGAAGTTTCTATCGGCGTGCGCGCCGTGACCTGAATCGCAAACGCGGTGGCAAAACCCGCCAGCGACAGCCAGAAATATTTCTGCCGCGCCGACAAGCCTTTCGAAGAGCGGTACTTGATCTTCAGGTAATCGTCGGCAAAGCCGACCGCACCGAACGCCAGCGTCACCAGCAACGCGAACCAGACAAAGCGGTTGCCGAGATCGCCCCAGAGCAAGGTCGAGACCGTGATGGCGACGAGAATCAGGGCGCCGCCCATGGTCGGCGTGCCGGTTTTTTTCAGATGGCTCTGCGGGCCATCCTCACGCACCACCTGGCCGAATTTGAAACGGTAGAGCCGGTCGATCATCCACGGCCCGAACACGAAGCAGAAGATCAGAGCGGTCAGGATGCCGAGCACGGCACGGAAGGTCAGATACTGGAAGATGCGGAACCCGCCGCTGTAGTCCTGCAGGTGCTGGGCCAGGTAATAAAGCATGGTTAGTGGGATTCCTCAGAGGTCTGGCCGGTCAACGCCGCAACCACACGCTCCATGCGTGAGCTGCGCGAACCTTTGACCAGCAGAAAACTGCGTGAATCAAGGCGCGGCCGGAGGGCGCTGATCAATGCGTCGGTATCGGCGAAATGCTGGGCGCCGGCACCGAAGCCTTTCACCGCCTGCTGGCTGAGCGGGCCGGTGGCGTAAAGCGCATCGATGCCGCGCTGCTTCGCCGCGGCACCGGCTTCGTGATGCAGGCGTTCGCTGTCCGAACCCAGCTCGCCCATGTCGCCCAGCACCAGAATGCGCAAACCGGAACAGGCCGCGAGCACATCGAGGCCGGCGCTCAGCGAAGTCGGGTTGGCGTTGTAACTGTCGTCGAGCACGCGGGCGCCACTCGCCGTGGTCATCCAGGACAATCGGCCAGCGGCCGGTTTCACCCGCGCCAATCCCGCCGCGATGTCCTTCAGGTCCATGCCCAGCGCCACCGCACAGCTGGCGGAAGCCAGCGCATTGCTGACGTTGTGACGGCCCGCCAGCGGCAGCTGCACGGGCACTCGGCCCTCGGCGGCGCGCAGCTCAAACCGGATGCCGGCACCTGCAGGTTGCGGTTCGATGTTCAAGGCAGAAACATCGGCGCGTTCGGTCAGACTGAAGGTGATCTGCGCGCAATGTGCCGCCTGTTTTTTCCACAACGGCGCGAAAGCGTCATCGTGGTTGATCACGGCGACGCTGTCCGGCCCCAGCCCCGAAAACAACTCGCCCTTCGCCCTGGCGACGCCTTCGCGCGAGCCGAATCCCTCCAGATGCGCATCGCCCGCTTGTGTGACCACGCCGATCTGCGGACGCGTGAGTTCAGTCAATCGAGCGATTTCTCCTGCGTGATTGGCGCCCATCTCGATCACCGCCGTGCGGTGCTCAGCGCGCAAGCCCAGCAGGGTCAGCGGCAGGCCGATGTGATTGTTGAGATTGCCGGCGGTTGCCAGCGTTGGCCCGCGCGAGTCGAAAATCGCCGAGAGCATCTGCTTGGTGGTGGTCTTGCCGTTGCTGCCAGTGACCGCGACCACCGGCAGATCAAACTGTGTGCGCCAGACACGGGCGTAGTCCTGCAATCCCTTCAGGGTGTCGGCGACCACCACTTGCGGCAAGGGGCAATCCTGCACCTGCGACACCAGTGCACCGACCGCGCCTTTGGCGCCGGCACGTGACACGAATTCATGGCCGTCGTAGCGCTCGCCTTTCAGGGCGACGAACAAATCGCCCGCAGCGATCTGGCGGGAATCGGTGCAGACGCGCGTGAACACTGCGTCGGCGCCGATGGTTTGGGCGGCAAGGCGACGAGCGAGGGCGGTCATGGACTCCATCACCCCTGCGCCCCGACCAGCTCGGCCGCAAGTTCGCGGTCACTGAATGGACGCGCGTCCGTGCCGTAGGTCTGCGTGGTTTCATGACCCTTGCCGGCGATGACGACGACATCGCCCGCCTGCGCCTCGCGTGTCGCCGTGCGAACCGCCTCGTAGCGGTTGTGAACCACGCGCATCGAACTGCGGGCGGTGATTCCGCCAAGGATTTCGGCAACGATGGCCTCAGGTTTTTCGCTGCGAGGGTTATCGTCGGTGACGATGACCACGTCGGCGTATTGGGCCGCGGCCGCGCCCATCAGCGGGCGCTTGCCACGATCGCGATCGCCGCCGCAGCCGAAGACCACCCAGAGTTTTCCGCTGCAATGGGCACGCACCGCCTTGAGAATCTGCTCGAGTGCCTGTGGTGTATGCGCGTAATCCACCACCAGCAGCGGTTTTGCCGACGGGCCGTGAAACCCTTCGATGCGGCCGGGCACCGTGCGCGATTCCGACAGTGCGCCCGCGGCATCATTCAAGGACACGCCTTTTTCCAGCAGCACGGTCAATGCCGCCAGCAGGTTGTAGACGTTGAAGCGGCCCAGCAATCGCGAACGCAGCGCAGTCGCACCCCAGCTGCTGCGAATCTGAAAATGCATGCCCTCCGCCTTCAATTGCACTTCGTCGGCCAGCACATGGCGGCCTTGCGCGGGCGGAGCGCCGCCGACGCCATAGACGGTCACATCGGGCGCGTAACGCCCGGCCCACGCAGCACCATAAGCATCGTCGCGGTTCAGCACGCGTGCGCCGAGGGCCTCGAATTCGAACAGGCGCTGCTTGGCCGTCGCATAGTTTTCGACGGTGCCGTGATAATCCAGATGATCACGAGTGATGTTGGTCAGCACCGCGGCGTCGAATTTCATGCCACCGACGCGCTGCTGATCGAGTGCGTGGGATGACACTTCCATCGCGGCTGCGCGCACACCGGATTCGACGAAGCCCGCGAGCATTTTCTGCAGGCGCACCGGATCGGGCGTGGTGTGGCTGGCGTCGCCGAGCGCGCTCAATCGGCCATAGCCCAGCGTGCCGAGATAGGCACAGGGCAGTCCGAGCTGATCCAGCGCTTGCGCAATCAGATGTGCCGTCGAGGTCTTGCCGTCAGTACCGGTGATGCCGACAGTGAAAATCTTGCGCGAAGGCTCACCGTAGAACCGTGCCGCGATCGGGCCGGTTTTAACGGACAGCTGTTCGACCGCCACGGCGGGCAACTGAGTCGGCGGCATCGCCCCGGGCGACGGCTCCCAGGCCACGGCGGAGGCGCCGTTGTCGGCCGCCTGCTCGAGATACGACAGCCCATGCTGGGCGCTGCCTTTGCAGGCGAGGAACAGGTCACCCGCCTGGACGCGACGGCTGTCCATTTCGAGTCCGGTCACCGTGATGGAAGGGACGGCCGTCGCAAACCCATGCAGCAACTGCGGCAATTCGCGCACCGTTTGCAGGGCGCTCATGTCTTTGGCTCCACAGATACGGTGGCGCGCGCCTGCAGCCCGGGCTCAACCGGCGTTTCCGATGGCGGGACCTGCAGCAAGCGCACGGCTGCCTTCATCACGCGCGAGAACACCGGCGCCGCCACTTGCCCGCCGTAGTACTGCTTGTTGCGCGGCTCATCGATCATCACCAGCCCGACCAAGCGCGGGTTGTCCGAGGGCATGAAGCCGATGAACACCGCCTGATGGCGGTCGTCGTGATAACCGCCGCCACTCGAGATCTTGCGTACGGTGCCGGTCTTTCCGGACACCTGATAGCCCGGCACTGCGGCTTTGATCGCGGTGCCCTCGACCGACACCACGCCCTGCATCAAGCGCCGCACATCGCGCGCCACTTCCATGGATACGGCCCGCTGCGATACGGCCGGTTCGGTGCGTTTGAGCAGCGTCAGTGTCGGCATCAGCCCGTCGTTGGCGATCGCCGCGTAGGCGCGCACCAGCTGCAAGGCATTCACCGACAAGCCGTAGCCGTAGGATGCCGTCGCCGTGGCGACCTGACCCCACTCCGCATAATTGCGGAACACGCCGTTGGCCTCACCCGGAAACCCGGAGTGCACCGGATCGCCCAAGCCGAACTTCTGGAACGCGGTCCACACCGCTTCGGGCCCCAGCGTCAGACCGATTTTCGCCGAGGCGACATTGCTCGAATGCGTCAGCAGACCGCCGAGGTCGATCACACCGCGCGGATGCGAGTCGTGCACCGTCATCGAGCCGACTTTCATTTCACCGTTGCCAGTGTCGATGCGGGTTTCCGGGCGGTAGAGTCCGCTTTCCAGAGCCTCGGCGACCAGTAGTGGTTTCACCGTCGAGCCAGGCTCGAATACATCGACGACGGCACGGTTGCGCATGCGGCCGGGTTGGCGCTCGTCCGAACGGTTGGGGTTGTAGCCCGGCTGACTGGCCATCGCCAGGATCTCACCGGTGCGGCTATCAGCGACGACGATCAGTCCGCCCTTGGCGCGATTCTCAACAACGCCGGCTTTGAGTTCCCGGTAGGCCAGATACTGCAGACGCAAATCCATGGAGAGCGCCAGATCCTGACCCGGCTCGGCGCGCTGAAGGTCCGCGTCTTCTTCGATGACGCGGCCCTGACGGTCCCGCACCACACGGCGCGCGCCGGCTTGACCGGACAAGGCGGTGTTCTGCGCCGATTCCAGGCCCTCGACACCACGACCATCGATGTCACAGAAACCGACCAGGTGGGCAGACAGCTCGCCCGCCGGATAAAACCGCCGATATTCCCGTTGCGTGAACACGCCTGGTGCTTTCAGCGACAGCACATGCCTGGCCTGATCGGGATCGATCTGCCGCGCTTCCGGCAGATAGACGAACTGCCGATCCTTGCGCGCGACCAGGAATTTTTTCAGCTCGCTGCGGGGCACCCCCAGCAACTTGGCCATCGGCGTCAGATATTCCGGCGCCGCCAGCAGTTCCGAAGGTATCGTCCAAAGCGAATCCACCGGCGCCGACAGTGCCAACGGCTCGCCACGACGGTCACGGATCGCGCCGCGGTGCGCCGGCACCTTGACCGTACGCAGCGCACGTTTATCGCTCTCATGGGTCAGAAATTCGCGCTCGATCACCTGCAACTGGAACGCACGCACCAGCACGGCGCCGGCACACAGGCCCATGAGCGACAGCACCGCCCAGCGCCGCCAGGGGCTGACTTCCTTTGCGATCAGGCGCTCGACGGCATTCATGGCCCTTCGACTCCGCGCCCTTCGGACGCTACGCTCAGGGCAGGCTGCTCGGCGCTCTGGATCACCACTGGCAGGGCCGGATCGGCCATGCCCCAGCGTTCACGCGCCGCGCGCTCGACGCGCACATGACTCGCAAGCGCAGCTTCCTCCAGCTGCAACTGCGACCATTCCTGCTCAAGCTGCGAATGCGCAGCGCGCAACTGGTCACGTTCGGTGGTCAGGCGGCGATGCGTCTGTTTGTTGTGCACCACCCACAGCGCGCTGGCCATCACCAGCGCCGACAGCGCGGCCAGGGTCGTCAACGACGCGGGCTTGCTCATGTCCCTTCGACTCCACGCCCCTTGGGCGCTACGCCCAGGACAGGCTTTTCCGCCACACGCAGCACTGCACTACGGGCGCGGGGGTTAACGGCGGTCTCAGCTTCGCTGGGAAATTCGCGGCTGATTTTTTTCAGCGTGCCGGCGGATTCCGCCGCACGGATGAAGCGCTTGACGATGCGGTCTTCCAGCGAGTGGAAACTGATCACCGCCAGACGCCCGCCCGGCGCCAGCGCGTCCACCGCCTGCGTCAGCGCCGACTCCAGCACTTCCAGCTCGCGATTGATGTGGATGCGGATCGCCTGAAAACTGCGGGTGGCCGGATGAATCTTCTGGCGCGGGCCACGATGCGCCTCGAGAATGATCTGCGCGAGCCGGGCTGTCGTCGCGATGGGCTCCTGCTCGCGCGCGGCGACAATCGCCTGGGCGATGCGGCGCGAAGCACGTTCGTCGCCGTAATTCCACAACACATCGGCGATTTCCGGCGCTTTTGCCCGCGCCAGCCACTGTGCGGCGGATTCGCCTTCACGCGGGTTCATCCGCATATCGAGCGGGCCATCCTGAGAGAATGAAAAGCCTCGACCCGCGTCGTCCAATTGTGGTGAAGATACGCCAAGATCGAAGAAGATACCGCTTAATTTGCCGAAAATAGACTCTTTTTCAGAAATCTCTTTCAGCGCCGAAAAATTACGCGCGTGGATCCGGAAATTGGCGTGCCGTGCGAACTCGCGGAAGGCGTGAGCACAGGCTTCGGGGTCTTGATCAAAGGCATGCAAGGCGCCAGTGCCCGCAAGCGCCTCGAGAATGGCGCCGCTATGGCCGCCGCGACCAAAAGTCGAATCCACATAGACGCCGTTTGGGCTGATACGCAAGCCGGCGAGTGATTCTTCGAGCATCACCGGCCGGTGAGCAGTCACGGCGGCGTCAAACCCTGAGCGGTAAAGGGCGGAATGGGCCAGTGCAAGCACTGACCTTCACCGTTTCAGAACCGCGAACGCGGCAGCCACGTCGGAGGCATCGCTGCCCTCGCCGAATTTCTGGTTCCACAGATCCTCGTCCCAGATGTCGAAGCGATCGATCTGCCCGACCAGCATGGCCGAGCTGTCGAGCCGCGCCAGCTTGCGCAGCAGTTGCGGCAGCAGGATGCGGCCCTGCTTGTCCATTTCGCATTCCACGGCGCTGCCGATGAAAACGCGGTTCAGCAGATCGGCTTTCGGGCGATCGTCCATGGACTTGATCTGCGCCGCCACCGCGTGAAACGCCGGCGCCGGATAGATCTCAAGGCAGGGCAGATGCGAGCGCGTGATGAACAGTTGCGAATTGAACTGCTCTGCGATCTCCAGGCGAAAACGCGCCGGGATCGCCATGCGTCCCTTGTCGTCAATCGTCAGCGGATACGATCCTGCAAACATTTTTTCTTCTCCCACTCGAGGCGCTGTGGATAGCGCAACGCCTCAATCTCACTCCATTACTACCCACTTTACTCCACAAATATCCACTACGCAACACAAAAACCCTGTCCGAACAAGGGCTTATGCAATATTTAGATAGTTATTGGTAATTCAGAATAAACAGTAACTTAGCTGTGGATATTCATGTGAACTATCACGATACTCACCCACGCTCCCATTGCCGCCGGGGCGTATTTTTCAGCAGCCAGTCCGAAAAAATCGGCGCTGAAAACGCGTCATCTGTTTTCCTGGTGAGCCGCAGGGGCTGAGACGCCGTCACGCGGACGCAGCCCTCACTGAGAGGGCTGATCATCCATTACTAACGCTTACTGGGCGCTGTCGCCCTCAATACGCGGCGAAGTCTGCTGGTCTTGCTGTTGATCCTGCTGCTGGTCCTGTTGCTGATCCTGCTGTTGCTGCTGGGTCTGAGTAGTGTCGCCCGTATTCAGTGCCGTATTGAACTCGCCACCGGCGTTCTGTTTGGCGTCGTTGATCTTGTTGGCGGCATCCTGTGACTGGTTGGCGCCACCGTCATTGGTCGCCTGATAGGACTCGCCGGTGCCCATGTCCTTGGTCTGGCCATCCTTGCCCTGGATAAAGCCACTGCCTTCCTCAAACTGCGAATAGGTAGTGCCGTCGTAAACCACCATTGTGGTGAAGATGCTGCCGCGGATTCCCAGTGTTGCGGTTGGAGTTTTCAGCGCCCAACCAGAGGGATTGCGATGCCCGATGAGTCCAGTAGCGGTACGCATCAAGCCTTTGAACAGACGCAGCAGCACGCGACCCGTGCTAGGCGGCTCCGTAACCTCCGGCATGTGGTAGTTCTCGATCCGCATCTGGGTGTTCGGACCAATGGCGTAGTACGAGTTATCAGACATTTTCCAGCGGACGATGCCATCCGCCCCTGTCGAGAATGCATCACCCATATTGACCGGGTCGCCCACTGCGATCGCAATCGGCGTCGTGCCGCGGTAGAGCGCAACATTGCCCGTGGCGAACAGCACCGTGCCATCCGCCGCTTGCACACCTGCGGCGAACAGCCACAGGAACAACACGGAAAGCATTCTTGGATAGGTCTTGGGCATGGTTTTCATCCGTCCGCCAGGGTTGCGGAGTATTGAGCACATGTTAGCCATCCGTTGCCGAATGAGCAAACGACCTGGCTTCAGGGCGATTGCTCCGCAAATGACAGGCATTGGCAAGACCGATCAAGATCATGAACAAGCCCGCATTTGCAGGGATTTGCAGGTTGAAATCTCCGACCGAATGCAGCGCAAGACCCGCCAGCGCATAAAACCACGCCACGGCAACAGCTTTGGCCGATTTTGAGTGCGAATCGACCAGGAGCCGCCAAGTACGGCGTGTCGTTGTTATGACAATCCCCATGAGAATCAGGCAGCCGATCAAGCCGGTTTCGATGGCAAATTGAGCATAGTCATTGTGCGCGTGTCGAAAAGCGCCCCCAACGTGCGCCGGCCGGAAAGGAGGGAACGAAAATTCAAAGGTCCCAAGTCCTGACCCAACCCAGAAATAACGCTCAATCGCGGGCGGGTAAGCCGGTAACACCTCAGCGCGTGCGTCCTCCTGGAGTTGGGTCTGCTCTAACCGCTCCACCACTTTTTCCAGCCCAAACCAGTTGCTGACAACCCAGATATCGAAAACGAGAATGCTGACCAGCAGAGCCACGAGTCGCCAACTGCCCTTGTGCTGCCTAAGGCGTGCCACGACCAGCAGCAGGACAGCGGTAATCACCAGCGCACTGAAAAAAGCGGTTACACCCAATCGCGACCGACTGAGCACAACGCCAATCACGATAACGCCCAGCATGACCCTTACAGTCGCCTTGGGGCTCAGCAGCCAATCAATAGCATTTCGAACCCAAATGACTGGTCGCGATCCCCAGGCAATCCGCGGTCCGGTAACCAACATGCCAAAGCTGGCCGCCCCACCCAAAATCATCAGACCGGCGAAATGATCCGGACTGGGATAGGTTCCGCTGGCGCGCGCACCCGTAGACAGCGTCTCACCGAACCACACCAAAGATTCACCGGCCAATAACATCAAGCTCCCGCCAAAGGCCTGCAGAGATGCGCTGAGAGCCAGGCACCCCAACAGCCAACGCCGGACATGGGAGCTCTGGCCAGACTCAAGGACGACCCAGACGATGGTCACAAAAGCCTCTGTCAGCCACCAGCGGCTTGCCGAGCGATATGGATCAATGCTGATGGTCCCAAAGTCAGTCTTGCCCGCGATTTCCCAGGTATGAGCAGCAAAAGGAGAAATAACCTCCAGCCAGGACAATGGCATGGGGACAATCTGCAAACCCGTCCATGTCAGCCAGACGCACAGCCAACGCAGAATTTTCGATTCTCGCAATGCCGCGATGGGTTGCCTCTGAAGCTGAGTCTCAATGAGCCAAACAAACAATGCGAGATTGGCCATCGCGACAAGGATTGCTTCGGCCCACGGACGGTTGCTGCCCAGCGGCACAGGTATCCACAGAATCCAGAGCGAGACCAGCCACAACGCTGGGCTTCGGAGCCAGCTCCGGGTTCGCTGGACCCTTGTCATCGAGACGCGCGCCGGGATCCCGTCATTTGCTGATGGCACCAAGGATCCATGTCATATCGTTCGACAAAGCCCAGACAGAGGGCGGAGCCCAGGTTATGGCCGGCGGCCGCGCGCTTGATCTCGTCGGGTTGATAGCGCAACGAATGCTTGATCGCAGTTTCCCAGACCGCATGCGCAACATCACTGCCAATTGCCCAATATTGCAGCCCCATCATCGCCAGCGAAAGCTGCAGCGGGCGGTCTGAAGGGGCCAGCTGGCTTGCCTGCCGTAGAGCCCGGTCCAGATCGTCCCCTCCTCGTCCAGAGCGGATCAGGCGCCAGCTCAGCAAAAGCCAGGTGCGCGCCCGCGACGGCCCCCTCTGCAGGCTCATGCGCGCATCACTGATCGCTTTTTCGGGCTGGCCAGACAAATCGGCACTCAGTCGCCAAATTTCAGGATTCCGGGGATCCACGTCGGCAGCGCGCCCGAGGCCCCTCAGAACCAGGTCGGCCGGTGCCCGGGCAGCGGCAAGCTCCAAAAGTCGCAATTCGTACAAGGAGCCACGAAGGGAGTTGATCGCCATGCCAACAGCCGCCAAGGCACAGAGACCCAACACAATCCTGGTCAGGACATCTCTCAAACTTGGGAGCATGGTGAGGGCCGCCCTCACGTCATTTCTGGTTGTAATAACCGTAGCGGTAGTAGTAACGCGCGTACTGGTAAGCGTCGCGATCCAGATTCACCGCATTGATCACCGCGCCCAGAACCTTGGCCTGCGCAGACTGCAGATCACGCACGGAGCTGCGCAGGATGCGCTCGTGCGTCAGTTCAGATCGGACCACCAGCAGGACGGCATTGGCCAGCTTGCTCAGAAGCAACGAATCGCTCACCGCCTGCAGCGGCGGCGAATCGATGAGGATGCGATCGTATTTTTTCTTGAGCTCTGTAATCAGAGTCGCGAATTTGTGTGAACCAATCAATTCCGATGGATTGGGAGAATGCAGCCCGGCCACCAGCAAATCGAAATTTGCACCCTCAACGCGTTGAATGGCCTGGTCCAGCGTGCATTTGTCCAGAAGCACGTCCGAAATTCCTTCAGGCTTGACCTGAACCTTGAAATTTTTGTGCTGCGAGGGCCGGCGCAAATCCGCATCAATGAGCAAGACCTTCTGCATCTGGCCAAAAGAAGCCGCCAAGTTCTGGGTAATGGTGGTCTTGCCTTCACCCGGCACTGAAGACGTCACCAGCACGCAGCTCAGTTTCTCGTCCACTTCGCTCAACAGGATCGCAGTGCGCAAACTGCGGATGCCTTCGGCGAAACCACTCTTCTGGTTCTGCAAATACAGAACACCGCCGCTCTTTTCACTGAACCGCGGCAGGGCACTGAGCTGAACCAACCCGGAGGCGCGTTCCAGCTCCTCCACGGTGGTGATAAGCCCACTCAACTGCTTGCGGATCCAGACCAGGGCAATTCCCAGCAACAAGCCCAGAATCGCCGACAACGCGGCGATCAAACCCTTACGCGGCTTGAATGCTCCGGCCGGTGGCACTGCCGTCTCCACGACTCGTGCATTGACGTCAGCGTAATTGTCCGTAGATTCGGACCCCTTGAAGCGCGACAGGAACAACTGGTACAGCTCCCGATTGGACTGTACGTCACGGTTCAGCACACCCAATTCATAGTCCTTCTGGTCGAGGCTGCGCATCTGCTGCTTGGCGCGCCCTTCCGACTCGCTCAATCGGCGTTCGGTTTCGACCGCCAGCTGATATTCATTTTTGAGCGCGCTGGCAGCCGATACGAGCTGCGACTGGTAGCTGCGCTCCGCCGACTGCACCGCGTTGCGTACCGTGATCAGTTTGGGATGCTGTTCACCGTACTTGAGATCAAGCGCCTGATATTCCTCCCGCGCCTTGATCAGCATGGTCTTGGCCTCTTGGACCAGTTTGATTTCCATCAACGGGCCAATCTGCTCAAGTAGTGCCGTGTTGCCTCCCGCCTTGTCAATGATGTCGTATGCGGCGCCCAGTTCGGCCTTGCGGCGGCGGGCTTCGCGCAGTTTCTGCGCCGATTCTGTGAGGTCTTGTTCCAGCAGGCCGCGCTCTCCCCCGACACTGACCAGTTGCTGCTTATCCCGGAAGCTTTGCAGGGCTTGTTCGGAACGCTCCAGGTCCTTGCGGATGTCTTGCAGGCGTCCGGTCAGCCACTGTGAAGCTCTGCGCGAGGATTCGAGGCGGCCTTCCAGGATTCCATCGAGGTAGGTATCCGCCACGGCATTGGCAACCTCAGCCGCGGTCTGCGGGCTTTCAGACACAAAATTCACCCGCAGCAGCTGGGTCCGCAAGACCGGCCTTACTGTCAGATTGGCGATCAATTGCTTGAGTGCGTTTTCTCTTCTGGCCTTCAGAAGATCCGTCTCGGACAGAAGTTTGATGGACTCTTCGCCCTCAATCGGTACATAGCGCCGCCAATTCCATTTGGATTCGAGAGGATCCTTGAGAGCGTATTCGTCCCGCTCATACAGTTTCAGACGATCCACGATCTTGATCAGCAGGTCGCGAGATTTCACCACCTCGACCTGAGTGGTCAGGTATTCATATGAGGGGTTGACGATATCAGAAACTTCTTGAAGCTCCTTCGCCGTCTTGTTCGTGCGGTTTTCAAGCAGGAGCGTGGTCGTCGCTTGGTATTCAGGGGTGAGATTGAATGCGACCAGAGTCGCGATCGTAATGGTCAACAGAAAGACGCCAGCCACCGAAGTCCAGTTGCGCAGCACGACTTGCAACGCTTGTCGCAAGCTCAATTCCTGCTCGATGAAATCCCCGGAGGGCTGAACTGGCTGATTTTTCAATTCTGTCGCTCGTTTGTTTTCAGAACAGGCTTTCTTCGACGATGATGGTGTCGCCGGGATGGACCAGACTGTCCATATCAACCTTCATTTTCTTTTCTTCGGTTTGGCCTTCCAAAATGAGGTAGATGCCGCGCTTTGAAGCGCGGCCCGACAGGCCGCCCGCCATGGCAATGGCCTTGCCGATCGATAAGCCCAGGACGTAGGGAATACCGCCGGGTTGCTTGACCTCACCCGTAACGTAGAAGCGTCTGAAATGAGTGACATTGACGCGAACCGTGGGTTTGCGAATGAACCCATTGGCCAGTTTCTGACGGATGGCCTCCTGCAGCTGCGTCACCGAAAGTCCCTTGGCCCCGACTTGGCCAATCAACGGAAAATTGACCAGACCCGCGCCCTGGATCTGGGACTCCGTGGTCATCTCCGGTTCGTCGTAAACCTCGATCTTGACGACATCGCCTTCGCCTAGGACGTACTCGGCAAGATCTGTCGGTGCTGAGGCCGCTGGAGCCGCCAACGCCCCCTGCGCCAATCCGGACAGGGGGAAGGCTGCAAAAGCGAAAAGAAACGCGGCGACCTGGACCCAGCTAGAAGAAGTCGTAGCGTGCACCGGCCTGCGCTTCTGTCGCGTTGTACTTGGCCCCGGGTGAATTCGAGTGGCGATAGGTGTAGGCGACACTACCGAGCAGAAACAGATTGCGGCCCACCGCATAAGTAGCGCGCAGATTGGGCTCATAGACGTGGTCAGAACGCGGGCTGGTTCCATTGGGCAGCTCAAATGCAGCATAGGACTTCTTGGCCGAAAGAACTGTATTGAAACGTTTGGTCCACAATTGGTTCCAGCCCATCTGAATAAACTGGGTATTGTTGAATAAAACCTGACCCGCACCCGCGCCCAGATACCCCGGCACAGACTCGCGGCCACCTTCCAGTGTGAAATTGTAATGTTCTTCAGGCGCCCAGGTGAGCCCCAACGTGTAGTCAAGACCACTAGCGTCGGCAACGCCCGCTCGTCGGGCATACCGGTTGAAATAGCCGACCCGCACGTCTGCGCGAGTCTTGCCCGTGGCCTGATAGCGCACACCGCCACGCACGCGCGCTTCGACGGCGTCACGCTGGACTGAACTGCCATCCATGAAATGCGTGTTCTGCCCGATGCCTTCCAGCACGAGAGCGGTCTTGTCGCTGTAATTAAAGAACGCCGCCAGGCGGCCGGTTTGCTGCGCGTACTCAAGGCCGTCCGTTAACACATCGTTGTTGGAATAGATCTTGCCAAACGCGCCTATTTCGGCCTCGACATTCACTGGCGCCTCAGGCCGGCCAAAGCGAAAAATCATCGAGCCGTTAAGCGTTTCCCAGATATCCAGCCGGGCATCGGCTGGGCGACCGGCCGCGCCCAGCGCAACCGCGTCGGTGCGGTTGACGCCAAAAGGATCATGCCCATGCTGGGCGGCCAGGGCGGACTGCAAGGAAAAACCCTTGACCGGATTCCAGAGATGGCGAATGCCCAACTGGCCATCCACATAATCATCCCGCGGAGAGGTGTCAAAGGCCGCGCCTGAAACTTGCGCAGTGAAATCAAATTTGTGCTGATCATTGCCGGCCCGGTACCTGATCTTAGGGGTCAGGATGGCGCCAGTCCCCACCTCTTTTTTGCCGCTGGACTGATAGTAAAAATTGGACCTTGTAGTAGCTTTTAATTCCAAGCTGGGTTGCCAGCGTGCCGCGCCACTGCCCGCACGGATACCCGCACTGGGATCATCCGCCTTGGTGGTGTAATCCTCGGGCGCCGCCTGAACCGCTGAACTCGCGGCCAGAATCACGCCCACGATCATTGAAAAATTCTTATTGACCATCACTTTCTCCCAATTTTGTATGCCCCAACAGCGAACAAGCGCATGCGGCTCGTGACAGCCATCCGCTTATCTTCGATCAAGGTTATCAATGCGTGTCAAGATAACATGCCGAACGTAGGAAAAGAACTACACAGCATTTGCGGTCAGGGGGAAAGCGTGGGGGCATCAATTCGTGACCTTGAATAACAAAATCCGCTCACGACTGATTGCCCTGCCTTCAACCTGGAAGCTGGCAATGGCGCTTGTTGCCGACTCCTTGGTCTTGGGCGTCGCCTATGTGATAGCCGGGCTTCTGGTGTGGCCCATCTACAAGTACGAAAATCCTTTTCAAGCCGACCGGCTCTTCTCCGCCGTCATGCTTCCGATTGCCCTGCTTTCCGTGCTGGGGGGCTATCGCGCCGTAGTCCGCTTCATCGGACTCGATTTTGGCCTGCGGCTGGCCGCCGCGACCGTTGGGGGCTCTCTGTTGAGTTACAACTACCTGGCCGCGCTCGGCGATGGTGAACGCAGCCTAAGGGTAACGGCGCTCTACGCCTTGCTTGCATTTTTGATGGTTGCGCTCCAACGCTTCGCCACAAGTTATTACCTGAGGCCGGCCGAACGCGGAAACACGCACGACCCCATTCTGATCTACGGCGCCGGCGCCGCCGGCCACCAGCTTGCATCGTCATTGGCACACAGCTCCCGCTTCGGCGTGCTCGGCTTTGTGGACGACAACCCCGCCCTGTGGAACCGCATGATGAACGGCGTGCGCGTGTACAGCACAAAAGATCTGCCAGAGCTCTGTCTCAAGAAGGACATAAGCAAGATTCTTTTGGCAATGCCGTCCATCACGAAAGTCCGACAGCGCGAGATTCTGCAAAGCCTCGAATCTCTGACGGTGCAAATCATGGTAATGCCGGATATCAACGATCTGGCGAGCGGCAAAAAACAGATTGACGATTTTCGTCCGGTCCAGATTGAGGATCTGCTTGGCCGCGAACCGGTGCCGCCCATCGAATCCCTGCTGAATTCTGTGATCCGCGGCCGTTGCGTGATGGTCACCGGGGCCGGCGGCTCCATTGGCTCGGAACTTTGCCGCCTAGCGCTGAAAAGCGGCGCGCGGTGCCTTGTCCTGTTTGAAAATTCCGAATATGCGCTCTACACGATAGAGCAGGAACTTGCGAAAGACGCCACCGCCCGTCAATGCGAGTTGATCCCGTTGCTCGGATCAGTCACCGACCGCCGCCTGCTCAAGAGCGCCTTCAATCAATATGCGGTCGAAACGCTTTATCACGCTGCCGCCTACAAGCATGTTCCGCTTGTCGAACGCAATATCGCGGCAGCGGTCCAGAACAATATTCTTGGAACCTGGGCAACGGCTGAAACCGCCCTTGAAGAAGGCGTAAAACATTTCGTCCTGGTTTCCACCGACAAAGCGGTCAGGCCCGCCGGCGTCATGGGCGCCACAAAACGGGTGTGCGAATTGATCGTCCAGGGCTTGGCTGAGCAGTACCCCGGTTCCCGCGCAGCCATTGTCCGCTTCGGCAACGTATTAGGTTCCAGTGGCTCCGTAGTCCCTGCCTTCATTAAACAAATTCAGCAGGGCGGGCCAGTAACCGTTACGCACCCGGAGGTCACACGCTATTTCATGACCATCCAAGAAGCGGCACAACTGGTCGTCCAGGCAGGGGCCATGGGCCACAGTGGCGAAATATTCGTGCTGGACATGGGCGAACCCGTGCGGATACGCGACCTGGCAGAAAGAATGATCCGACTCTCTGGCATGCGAGTGCGCACAGTCGATATGTATGAAGGGGACATGGAAATCCTGTACACCGGGTTGAGGCCCGGGGAAAAACTTTATGAAGAACTACTCATCGACGGCAAGCCTGAAAGCACAAATCATCCTAGAATCTTCCGCGCCCATGAGAATATGCTCGATTGGCCCAAGCTGAAGCAGTCGCTAAATGTCCTGTCAAAAGAAATTGATAGCCCGGAGCAGTCCAAGCTGCTCTCGGAGTTGCGAAAGCTTGTAGAGAGCTTCGATGACTCCGGCACCGCAGAGTCGAATGATCAGGCTGTTCAAACTGAAAAACCAAAATACAGGGGACCTGCTTCGTTGCCTGCAGGAGAACATGCATGAACCTGTTGCAGCGGCCCATAGCTGCGAGTGCCCAATTCAGTCGCGATCTGGGAATTATTAAATTTCTTGAGGAGCCCTCAGCGGATTCCGCCGCCCTGGGAACGAAATGGATGCATCCACTGAAATGAACTCGCCGGCCCGGCAGTTGGCCTGTAGGATCGCTGATCGCACTGCCTGCATCGGCATCATCGGCATGGGGTACGTGGGCTTGCCGCTCATGTTGCGCTTCGTCGATTCGGGCTTCCGCGTGATCGGCTTCGATATCGACGAAGACAAGGTAAAGCGACTCAACGCGGGTGAGAGTTACATCGCCCATATCGATAGTGCCGCCATCCGCAAGGCAGTGGGCAGCCACGGCTTAGAGGTGACTTCGGATATGGCACGGGCGTCCGAGGTTGATGCGCTTATCATCTGCGTCCCCACGCCACTGAACCGGCAGCGCGAGCCGGACCTCAGCTTCGTACTCGGTACGGTGGATTCCTTTGTTCCGTACCTGCGCCAAGGGCAGCTTGTTTCCTTGGAGAGCACGACTTGGCCTGGCACGACCCAAGAGGAATTGCAGCCCCGCATCGAGTCGCGCGGCTTCATCGTGGGCAAGGACGTCTTTCTGGTGTTTTCGCCCGAGCGCGAGGACCCGGCCAATGGGCGCTTCACCACCCAGACGATTCCAAAAGTGTGCGGCGGCGTCACGACTGCCTGCCTGGAACTGGGCATCACCCTCTACGGCTCGGTCGTGGACCGCGTCGTGCCGGTGAGCAGCCCGCGCGTGGCCGAGATGACCAAGCTACTCGAGAACATCCACCGGGCGGTTAATATCGGCCTCGTCAACGAGCTGAAGACCGTAGCGGACAAGATGGGTATCGACATCTACGAGGTGATTGACGCCGCGGCGACCAAGCCGTTCGGCTTCGTGCCGTACTACCCGGGGCCGGGCCTCGGCGGGCATTGCATTCCGATAGACCCGTTCTACCTGACTTGGAAGGCGCGCGAATACGGCATCAACACACGCTTCATCGAACTTGCCGGCGAAGTGAACAGCGCTATGCCGGACTGGGTGATGGGAAAGCTCGCCGATGGCCTGAACACCCGGGGCAAAGCTGTTCGGGGTAGCCGCGTCCTCGTGCTCGGCATTGCCTACAAGAAGAACGTGGATGACATGCGGGAATCGCCGTCAGTCGCGCTGATGGAGCGCCTGCGGGGCAAGGGCGCCGAGGTTAGTTACAGCGACCCTCACATTTCGAGATTCCCGCAGATGCGTGAGCATCGGTTCGACCTCGCCAGCACGCCACTGACGCCGCAGACCCTGGCTGGTTTTGATTGCGTGCTTCTGGCAACGCACCACGATGCCTTCGACTATGAATTGATTGGAAAGCATGCGACTTTGATCATAGACACCCGCGGCGTTTACCGCCGCGGCGGTGACAACATCGTCAAGGCCTGAGGAACGCCATGTTCAGATATCCACCAATCAAAAATCGCAAGGTGCGTTTTGCGCTGGCCGGTTGCGGACGCATCTCGCTGAACCACTTCGAGTCGTTCCAGAAGCACAAGGATCGGGCCGACTTGGTCGCCGTCTGCGATACGGACTCGAATACGCTACAGAAAGCCGTGGTGCGCACTGGTGTAAAGGGGTACCGCAATCTCAAGGACATGCTCGAGCAGAGCGATGCCGACGCGGTCGTGTTGTGTACGCCGAGTGGCATGCACCCCGGCCAAGCGATCCAGATCGCCAAAGCCGGCAAACATGTCATCACCGAGAAACCCATGGCGACACGTTGGGCTGATGGCCTGCGCATGGTGCAGGCCTGCGATGACGCGGGTGTGCGCTTGTTCGTCGTCAAGCAGAACCGTCGCAACGCTACGCTGCAACTGCTCAAGCGGGCCATGATTCAGCAGCGATTTGGCCGGATCTACATGGTCACTATCAATGTGTTCTGGACACGGCCGCAGGACTACTACGACAGCGCTCGCTGGCGGGGCACCTGGGAGTTCGACGGCGGCGCACTGATGAATCAGGCGAGCCACTACATTGACCTCGTGGACTGGCTCATCGGACCGGTCGAGAGCGTGCAAGCCTACACAGCGACGCTCGCGCGCAACATCCAGGTCGAAGACTCGGGCGTCGTCGCGGTGCGCTGGCGTTCCGGCGCGCTCGGCTCGATCAACGTCACGATGCTCAGTTATCCGAAAAATCTCGAGGGCTCGATCACAATCCTCGGCGAGAAGGGCACCGTGCGCATCGGCGGCGTGGCGGTGAACGAAATCCAGAAGTGGGAATTCGCCGAGCCGCACGATGACGACACCAATATCCACTCCGCGAGCTACGAAACCACCTCGGTTTACGGCTTCGGGCATCCGCTCTACTACGACAACATCATTTCGACGCTGCAGGGCGAGGCCGAGGCGGAGACTGACGGCCGCGAGGGATTGCGATCACTCGAACTACTGATCGCCGCGTACCTGTCGGCCCGGGATGGGCGGCGCGTCGCGCTGCCCCTAGAGTATTGATAGTGGCATTCCAAGCACACCCGACGGCCATCGTCGACGAAGGTGCGCAGATCGGGGACGGAACCCGCATCTGGCATTGGGTGCATGTTTCGGGCGGTGCCCGCATTGGCCAGTATTGCTCGCTGGGGCAGAACGTGTACGTGGGCAACCGCGTCACGATTGGCAATAAGGTCAAGATCCAAAACAACGTGTCGGTGTACGACAACGTGACGCTCGAGGACGACGTGTTTTGCGGCCCAAGCATGGTCTTCACGAACGTCTCTAACCCGCGCTCCGCGGTGCCGCGCAAGGACGAGTACCGTGACACGCTGGTGAAGCGCGGCGCCACGCTCGGCGCGAACTGCACGATCGTCTGCGGTGTGACGATTGACGAGTACGCCTTCATCGGTGCCGGGGCGGTGGTTACGTGCGACGTCCCACCGTACGCGCTGATGATGGGTGTGCCGGCTCGGCGAGCGGGTTGGATGTGTTGCTGCGGAACGCGGCTGCCTGCCTCTGATGGACAGGTGGCCTGCTCCAGTTGCGGTGCCCTTTATGAAGTAACGGATAAAACATGCAAGCCAAAGAATTGAAAAGCTCGGACCGCCCTTTAGCCGCAGAGCCCACGCGGACGGGGGAGCTACCATTCCACGATCTGAAAACTCAGTACAGGGCGCTGAAGGACAGCATCGACTCGCGCATCCGGCGGGTACTGGAGCACGGCCAGTACATCATGGGGCCGGAGGTCAAAGAACTGGAAGACAAGCTTGCAGCCTTTGCTGGCGTGGGACATTGCGTCGGCGTTGCCAACGGGACCGATGCTCTGCTCATTGCGATGATGGCGCTAGGCATCGAGCGTGGGGATGAGGTCATCACCACGCCGTTTACTTTCGTCGCTAACGCAGAAATGATCGCGCTGCTTGGTGCCCGTCCTGTTTTTGTCGACATTGATCGGCACACCTACAACCTCGATCCGCAGTTGCTCGAAGCGGCTATCACACCTCACACGCGGGCCATCATGCCTGTGGCGCTGTACGGCCAGTGCGCCGACATGGACTTGATCGGCGAAGTGGCGGGACGTTACCGGCTTCCAGTCATTGATGATGCAGCACAAAGCTTCGGTGCGACTTACAAGGGCCGCCGCTCCGGCGCTTTTGGAACCATAAGCTGCACAAGCTTCTTCCCGTCCAAGCCCCTGGGCTGCTACGGGGACGGCGGCGCCTGTTTTACCAACGACGACAACCTAGCCGCCCGAATGCGACAGATCCGGGTCCATGGCCAGGACAAGCGGTACCATCATGCCCTCATCGGTCTGAATGGGCGCTTGGACACGATTCAAGCGGCGATATTGCTCGCCAAGTTCGACGTATTCCCGGATGAGATTGCGGCCCGTGCGCGTGTAGCCAGTCGGTACGACCATGCGTTGCGTGGCCATGTTCGCACTCCGGTCATACGGGGTGACTGCACGAGCGTCTATGCCCAATACACGATCGAAGTGAACGATCGTGATAGTTTTGTCTCAAGTCTGAAGCAGGAAGGCATCCCTACCGCCATTCACTACCCGATTCCCTTGAACCTCCAGCCAGCGTTTGCCTACCTTGGACAAGGTCCCCGGAGCTTCCCAAACGCTGAGACCGCAGCGCAGGGTGTGGTCAGCCTCCCCATGCACCCCTATCTCACTCTCGCCGAGCAGGATTGCGTAATCCAGACAGTGCTGTCGGCTGTTGATCCCCGTCGCAGCCCGTCCCATGCTGCCCGGGGCTAGCCCGTTGACTACGATGTCTGGGCAGCGATACTCCCCGGCATCTCCGCGATACGTTGTGGAATTTTGCGGGCCGTGAGGTTTCTTTTCCCTTATCGTGTTATTCGCGCATGCCTCAACCGCACAGGCGGCCGACTATCCGTTCGTGCGGGCTGCGGAAGGCAGCATTGATATGTTTTTCTGCCTGTCCGGCTTCCTGATTACCTCGGTAGTGGTTAGTAAGTACAACGACGCGAGCAGCCTGAATTACGTGCCAGATTCCGTATGGACGCCCCCCCTGATTGCAACTGAGTGATGCCACGGTATGCTCAGGCTCCGCCATATCCTCTCCACTGGCGCCGCGACGTTCGTGGCTGGTGCGCTGAATCTGGTTCTCGTTTTCGTCGCGGCGAGGCTCCTTGACCCGGCACAAAACGGCCACTACGCACAGTTCCTGTTTGTCATGAACCTTGTGTTCATCGGGTTCAACTTCGGCATCACTCCGGCGAGCACCTACTACCTTGCCGTCGGTATCTGGACGCTGCCGCGCACGGTTCTTTTTAATGCGTGGTTCCTCGGCATGCTTGCTGGAGCGATGCTGATCTGCTGTGCGATTCTGCGCACAGGGTTGCTAGACGAAACCTTGTGGCGGACCTTCCAGGTCCCTATCCCTTTACTCATGTCCGGACTCGTGGCAGGCACGCTGCTCATGGGCGTAAACCAAGTCATAGCGTTGATGATGGGTTGCCACCGCTATGATCGCGCCAACGTGGTCAGCCTCCTGCGGTCCGCGCTGCCACTGATCAGCGTGCTGGCCGCAGGGGTCGTGGTTGGCGGCCCGCTCGCGATCGCAACGGGTCAGACTCTAGCCATGGTAGGCGTCTTGATCATCGGAGCCCGGTTGCTTCAAGGCAGCATCGCGCCCACGGGCCGCAGCCCCGGCGGCGCCCCGCAGGAATCAATATGGCGCTATGGCGGCCTAGCGTACCTGTCAAACCTTTTTCACTTCATCGCTATTCGGGGGCTGCTGTTGTACCTCTCGTTTTATGCTGCTCCCGATCTGGTGGGTTACTTCAACATCGCTCTCCTGCTCCTCGAGGCGCTGCTGTTGTTGCCCAGCACGATTGGACAATTGATCTTCCCGCAGTCTAGCTCGCCGGCATTCGACCGAACGCTGCTCGAATCGCTGCTCCGGATCAATCTCTATGTTGCCTTCCTGATCGCGGCGCTGGTCGCGCTGCTGGCCCGCCCGTTCGTACCACTCCTGCTTGGCAGCGACTACTCGTCGGTCGGAGCCGTGCTGGTTCACCTGACGCCATCCATTGTTCTTCTTTCGATACCCCGGATATTGAGTCAAGTATTGTCCGGGCGCGGGCACCCTGAATACCCGTTAGCGGCCGCGCTGGCGGGCGCCGCGCTCGGTGCGCTGCTCGCGCCGTGGTGGATTCCATCGGTGGGCGCCGTGGGCGCTGCGTGGATAACCAACGCGGTTTCGCTGGTCACCGCCGCCATCACGATTACCGGATACAGCAACGTGCAGCACGTCCGGATACGCGAAATCTTCACTCCACAAATCGACGACTTTGTTCGAGTAAGCGGTGGCTTGGGCGGGCGCGGAGGTCATCGTGGATAGCCAGTCCTGGATCGCCATTGCGGTGGTGTTCTACTGCGCGACTGTCATTGCAGTTGCTTATTTTGTGTTCGTTGTGCGCAAGAGCAACCTGTTCGATCCCATAGGTCAGTATTTGTTTTTCCTGAGTCTCTTCAGCCTGCCCTTACCGATCCGTGCGCTGCTGACGGAGGAGATTGAGGGCAGCGTAACGCCCTATCTACCTACCCTTATGCACTACCTGCCGATTTCACTCGCGCTGACCGCATTGTCCATGCCGCTGTTTACGCTTGGGTACTACAGCCCGTGGGCTCGCCGAGTTGCGCGGGCGACTCCGATCCCGATGCGGCAGCCGCCAGAGCGATTGGGACTTGCGTTCATGGTGCTAATCGGGCTCTCGGTCTTATTGCTCTACCTCCTCACATCGGAGGCGGGTGGGTTCGTTCCTTTTCTTTTGCTCGGCTACAGCTCCACTGAGCAAACCTTTGGCCGCGGCTACTTGGCTGTTGGTTTGCCGTGGCTCTTTGTCGCTTCGCTATTCCTGCTCTATGGCTACTCGAGGACACGCTCGATGCGATATCTGGTGTCGTTCATCGTCGCGCTGGGCGGCGTTGTACTGATCCAACTGCTTATCGGCAATCGGGCGATGCTCCTGTACATCCTGCTCGTGGTGATGATTTATGTTCACTACGGGATCAGGCCGCTACGCTGGAAATTTCTGGTGCCTTTCGCACTCGCAGTATTTCTCTCGCTGAACGTGATGGGTACCCTCCGCGGATCCGGCTACGAAAATATCGGCGATTTCATAGAAAAAACCACGGCTTCGGCCGAACGGGTCTCGCAGGACGAGGCCAAGAACTTCTTCTACACACTGACCATCGGAGAATTTGTCGTTCCGTTCGAAACGCTGCCACAGATGGTGCGCACAATCGGCATCGAGGATGTGCCCTGGTTTGGCCTGTCTTATATCCGCGCGCCAATCTATCTGATCCCCAACTTCCTGTTCCCCGACCGCCCGTTGCCTTTAGCCAGCTGGTACATGGAGCGCTACTACGGCGGGGGTCTGCGCTTGAATGAAGGTCGCCAATTCTTTTTCCTGGCTGAGGCCTATCTCAACTTCGGGCCGGCTGGAATCATAATCGTAGCCCTGTTCTGGGGCGTGCTGTGGGGGGCGCTGCGTCAATGGTTAGCGCGCTCTGAGCTCCATCCTGCAGCTGTGCTCATCTACGCACTATCAGTCGGTTTCATGTTTCGCTGCATCGCGGGTGATTTCGCAACGCTCGTTGCTGGGGTCACGCAACAAAGCCTGGCGGCCGCACTCATAGGTCTGCTCATTGCAGGAGGAACGCTGCGGCGGCGCGCGCCTCCGGAGAGAGCGCCGGCATGACGGCAGTATTGATTACTGGCGCCAGTGGCTTTTATTGGTGTCCCACCGTACGCGTACTCGCGGCAATGGATCCGGCGCGGCGACTGTTACGCGCCGGCCGCACGGCTACCGCGTATGCACCGCTCGACCTCGCATGCGCGGATATTGCCGTTCCTCGTGGAATCCACACGGTGCTCCATCTCGCCGGCGAGAAACGTGACGAGTCGCGGATGTGGACAGTCAATCATCAAGGCGCGGAGAAACTTGCCGAAGCTGCGGCATCAGCCCGGGCGCAGAAGAGATTTGATGCAACGGCCGTGGCTGCCCGCTACCGCAGCCGTGTATCGCCAATGTATCGCTGACAAGAAAACGTCTCAACGCCAACCATGAGAATTGTGTATGTCACATCCAGTTTTCCGTACGGGCTTGGTGAAGAATTTATTGCGCCTGAAGTTCAAAGCCTTGCTGCGCGAGGCCATGAGGTCCTGATCGTGCCAATGTGGCCGAGAGGGCATCAGACTTGGGAGCTTGGCGAGCGGATTCGAGCATGCGAGATGCCGCTTGCATCCATCGCGGTGCTGCGGGGGGCGACTTCACAGATGCTTAGAACCCCAAAAATTTGCTTCAGAGCCATCAGTCTGGCACTTGTTACTAGACCCAATGTGCTCACGAAAAACCTGGCAGTGGTTATGAAAGGCCTGTGGCTCTCTGGTGTTGCTCGGATTTGGTCTGCCGACCATATTCATGCACATTGGGCCGCCACGACCGCGACAATGGCGATGATAGCAAGCGAGGCATCTGGTATAGACTGGAGCTTCACAGCTCATCGCTGGGACATTGTCGAAAATAACCTGCTCGCTAGGAAATGCCAGCACGCGTCATTTGCGCGTTTTATCTCACAGAGTGCCATCAGGCTGGCTGAATCACATGGCGTGCGACCTGATCGTACGCGAATCCTCCACATGGGTGTAGTACTACCAGACAGGAAAATCTCGTGGAATTCGGGGGAGGCTATTACCTTGTTATGCCCTGCCAACCTTGTTTCGATTAAGGGGCACCACTACTTGGTCGACGCCATGAGAGAACTACGGAACCGTAGAGCACCGGTTCAGCTATTGCTTGCCGGTGATGGGTCGCTGCGACACTCGCTTGAACAGCGTGTTGTACAACTCGAATTGGAACAGAGTATCCATTTTCTAGGGCAACTCAAACACGACAAGTTGCTAGCAATGTATGCACGTAGCGAAGTGGACGTGGTTGTGTTGCCCAGCGTCAATTTGGGACGGGGTCAGCATGAGGGGATCCCGGTTTCCTTGATGGAAGCAATGGCGTTTGGCATACCAGTGATTTCAACCCTGACGGGTGGAATCCCTGAGTTGCTGCACGATGGAGCCGGGTTACTAATTCCGGAGCGAGACCATCTGGCGCTGGCAGCAGCTATTGAACTGTTGAGCAGTCAACCTGACTTGCGAGCTCGTATTGGAGCCGATGGACAAACGCGCGTGAAGGAAAATTTCACGATAGAGCATGTGGTTGAAAAATTGGAAGCATGGTTTTGTGAAGGATCTGGAAATGCTGCTTGAGGAGTCTCCTATTCCCTCGGATAAAACCACCCCCTTTGTGACTAAGGACGGCAAACATATTCTGGTCACTGGCGGAGCGGGATTCATCGGTTCACACACTGTGGACATGCTGCTGGATTGTGGCTATTCCGTACGCGTACTGGATGATCTGAGCTCTGGATCGCTCAATAATTTACCTCGAAAGAATCCGAGACTTGAATTTGTCCAAGGTGATGTCCGCGACGCGGGCACCGTGATGGAGGTGGCGCAAGGCGCTCAAGCCTGCCTACATTTGGCTGCCCAAGTTTCGGTTCAGAAATCGTTCCAAGACACACGCGCATCGGCCGAGTTGAATATCTTGGGCTTTCTGAATGTGATCGAGGCTGCGCGCACGCAGGGCGCGTCACGTATCGTCTATGCTTCATCTGCTGCGGTCTATGGAAACCCATCGTGCTTGCCGTTGCGCGAATGTGATTTGGTCAGCCCTTTGTCGCCATACGGGATCGAAAAGCTGATCATGGAACATTACGCTGCCGTATTGCAGCACCCGTTCGGGATTTCCTTTCTGGGTTTGCGGTATTTCAACGTTTACGGCCCACGACAATCTCCTAGCTCTCCATATTCTGGCGTCATCACACGCTTTGTCGAACGATTAAAACATTGGCAGTCGCCCATCATCTACGGTGACGGCCTGCAGACACGAGATTTCGTATACGTCCGGGACGTAGCGTGGGCTAATCTGGCCGCGCTGGAATCTACGCATACCGGCGTGTGCAATGTATCTACCGGCACGCAAATGCCGCTCCTGACCTTGCTCGAACATCTGCGCGAAATCACCACATGTGCCCTTAAGCCGGAATTTGCGCCGTCGACGCCAGGTGACATTCGCCATTCCTGCGGGGACAACTCGCGTCTGCGTGAGGACTTAGCGGTGACTCCGGAATGGACACTCCCCGCTGGCCTGCGCGCCCTGGCGAGATCTGATTGAAAGCATCGGTCAAGCGGCGGAGCCTATCTATGAAAATACTTCTCATAAACCACTACGCGGGTTCACCCGGTCATGGTATGGAATTTCGCCCGTACTATCTGGCACGGGAATGGGTGCGCGCAGGACATAGCGTGCAGATCGTGGCCAGTTCGTTTTCGCACATCCGGGCGGTTCAGCCTGCACTTGCAGGCAAATCAATGGTTGAGGAACAGATCGATGGCATCAATTACCGCTGGTACGCGACGGGCCCATACTCCGGCAATGGTCTGGGGCGCGTACTCAATATCCTGTCGTTTCTGTGGGCCTTGTGGCGCGATGCGTCTCGGCTGGCAGGTCAGTTCAGACCGGATGTTGTGATTGCGTCCAGCACGTATCCCATGGATATCTGGCCTGCGCGGCGCATCGCAAAACTCACCGGCGCGAGATTGGTATTTGAAGTACACGATTTGTGGCCGCTATCTCCGATGGAGCTCGGCGGAATGTCCAGGTGGCACCCGTTCATCATCGTGGTCCAGCTCGCTGAAGACTACGCGTACCGACACGCGGACAAAGTCGTTTCAATCCTCCCGAAGACGCTTGAATACATGCAGTCTCGTGGGATGGCACCACACAAGTTCGCAAGCGTGCCCAACGGCATAGACGCCGTAGAGTGGGAAACTCCTGCCGATCTGCCGTCCGGCGCCGCTGCTGCAATAGCCGCCGTGCGGGCGCTGGGGGGGGTGCTCGTTGGTTATGCGGGCACCTACGGTATGGCGAACGCGCTGGATACGCTGCTGGACGCCTCCTGCTTGCTTGCAACGCAGGCTCAGATTGTATTTGTCGGGACCGGACCCGAACGGAATCGCTTGCTGGCCCGCGTGCGGGATGAGGGGCTGGAAAACGTTCATATCCTGCCACCGATTCCAAAAGCAACCGTGCCGAACTTCCTGGCTGCGATTGACATCGCCTACATCGGGTGGAAGCCGAATGCGCTTTACCGCTTCGGAATATCGCCCAACAAACTCGTGGATTACATGATGTCCGGGAAACCGATCGTTCATGCGGTCTGCGCGGGCAATGACCCCGTCTCGGAATATAGTTGTGGCATCACTGTTTCTCCTGGCGATCCGTCCGCTATTGCTAGAGCGGTAAACAGACTGATCTCGATCGGGCGCTCACAACGTGAACAGATGGGGCAGACGGGTCGGCAGTTTGTGCTCTCCAACCTCACCTATCCTGTACTCGCAGAGCGATTCTTGAATGCGATTGAAGGATGACAGTGGATCATGAAGACGGAGATTGAACAGATTGCGGATCGCTACGCTAGGAGAACGCTTTCGGTTGGAGAGCGATATGCGCGGCTCCGTCCGGAAATTGTCGCTGGAGTCCAGGAGCGACAGCGGGCACTAGCTGCGCTGTTGCGAAAACAATCCATCGCGGAACTTTCAAAGACTACGGTTCTGGAAGTCGGGTGCGGGGCGGGATCCAATTTGCTTGAACTGCTGCTGCTCGGCGCACATCCAGAGAACCTGGCGGGTAACGAATTGCTGCCCGAACGGTTGCACCAGGCACGGCGCATGTTGCCTGAGGCGGTGCGCCTCCATTCCGGAGACGCCTCGACGTTGCAGTTCGCACCAGACTCGTTCGACATCGTCTACCAATCCACCATGTTCAGTTCGATTCTCGACGACACGCTGCAGCAACACCTCGCAGAGTGCATGTGGCGCTGGGTTCGTCCGGGTGGCGGCGTCCTTTGGTATGACTTTATCTACAACAACCCTTCCAACCCCGACGTCCGCGGTATTCCGCTTAAGCGGGTCAGGCAGCTGTTTCCGGACGGTAAGCTCGCCCGCACTCGCGTGACGTTGGCGCCTCCAATTTCCCGGCGCGTCACGCGAGTGCATCCTGCGCTTTACGGCGTTTTTAATCTGCTGCCCATTCTGCGCAGTCATGTGCTGTGTTTCATTCAAAAGAAATGACGATCCCTTTCCTGCCATTCGCCTTGCCTGAGATCGGCGACGACGAGATCGCCGAAGTCGTTTCTACGCTGCGCTCCGGCTGGGTGACCACCGGCCCAAAAACAAAACAGTTTGAAGCTGACTTTGCAGCCTACCTAGGCGGCGGCGTGGAAACCGTTGCTGTGAACTCCGCTACAGCGGGGCTACACCTCGGGCTGGAGGCGCTTGGCATTGGGCCTGGCGACGAGGTGATCACGACCACACACACTTTCACTGCGACTGCGGAAGTGATTCGCTACTTCGGCGCCAATCCGGTGTTTGTGGACATAGACCCCACAACCTTCTGCATTGATCCAAAAGGGGTTGGGCGCGCCATCACCGCACGCACCAAGGCAATCGTCCCCGTGCACTTTGGCGGCCTTGTGGCGGACATGCCAGCGTTGCTCAATCTCGCACGGATGCACGATTTGAAGGTCATGGAAGATGCCGCCCACGCGTTGCCTGCCACTTGCAATGGAAAGCTGGTGGGCACCCTAGATAGCGACATCACGGTGTTCAGTTTCTACGCCAACAAGACCATCACCACCGGAGAAGGTGGGATGCTGGTCACACGCAATAAGGAGATTGCCAAGCGGGCGCGAGTGATGCGTCTGCATGGCATCAACCGTGATGCGTTTGACCGGTTCACCTCCGAGGCCCCCAGCTGGTACTACGAGGTTGTGGCGCCAGGGTTCAAGTACAACATGACGGACCTTGCGGCCTCTATTGGGATTCATCAACTCAGAAAGGCCTATGCTTTCCAGCAGAAACGCGCGCATCTAGTCGGGTTATACGACGAGGCATTGACAGGACTTCCCATCATCCGGCCACCGCACGCAGTAGAAGGCAACGTTCACTCCTGGCATCTGTATGTGGCCCAGCTCAATGATGCGGTACAGATTGGACGTGACCTTTTTATCGAGCGTATGTTCGAACAAGGCATCGGTTGCAGCGTGCATTACATTCCCTTGCACTTGCACACGTACTGGCGTGACACCTGTCATTTAACGCCTGCGATGTTCCCGGTCAGCCAGCGCATCTACGAACGTAGCTTCTCTTTGCCTCTGTACACCCGCATGACAGATGCTGATGTGACGCGCGTGGTTGCCGCCGTGAAAGAGGCTTTGCGTTGATTGCCAAGCGGCTGTTCGATTTATTGGCTAGCGGTCTTGGTCTGTTGGTGCTGGCTCCGCTGTTTTTGCTGATCGCCCTGGCTATAAAGTTGGAATCCCCAGGCCCGGTATTCTTCCGCCAAGAACGTGTGGGGCACTTTGGCAAGACGTTTCGCATCCATAAATTTCGCACGATGGTGCGCGACGCCAAGCACCGTGGCTTGCAAATCACAGTGGGCGCCGATGCTCGCGTAACACGAGTGGGCCGGGTACTGCGCAAATCCAAGCTGGATGAACTGGCACAGCTGGTGGATGTCTTTCTCGGCCACATGAGTTTAGTCGGGCCGCGCCCAGAGGTGCCTCACTATGTGGCGTGTTATCCGGATGAGGCGCGTGAGATCATACTTTCGATCAAGCCGGGGATCACGGATTGGGCATCAATCAAATACAGGAATGAAAACGAAATTCTTGCCAAAGCGATTGATCCGCATAAGGCTTACGTGGACGAGGTGTTGTCCGTCAAGATCAGCTACTACGTCGAATATGTAAAAAACCGGTCATTTTGGGGAGATATCAGGATCATTTTTGCGACGCTGTTTTCCGTGGCGCGATAAGTTCCAGCCGAAGTGCATGATTCACCCCACCCTGCAAGCGCACGAAGTACAGAAAACTGCGGATGTCATGGTCAAAGTACTACCCATGGCGACGGCTTAGGGAAGGTCTACACAGGTGTAAGTACAGGCTTAGACAGGCTCAGTCCGAACGGGCAAGCAATTGATTCCGTTCGTGGTGAGCCCTTCTACTATGTTCAGGGCAGGCGACGCCGCGCAGAGGCGAAGTCGAAGGGTTCTAAGGAAGCTCTGATTAATCACATCCTCATCATTCCCGTGTAGACGGGAATCCAATTTTTCTGAGGGAGAAAGCAACATTGGATCCCCGCCTGCGCGGGGATGACGGCTATTAATCAGAGGTTCCCTAATACATTTTTCAGCCCTACGAGCGCCAAGCTGTCATGGAGAATGGGTGCGCTGAACAGCTCTCTGCAGCCTCACGTCCGCTGCTTTTGCTTCGGTGAGCAGCGCCACTCAGTCACTGGGCGGGCGGTTGGTCTTCAACATCCGGCGGAACACCTTGTAGGCGTCATCCCCGCTGCCATAGGCTCGTTTGCTGTCCTCGTCATTGACCCAGGCGTAGACGATGATCCGACTCTGCTGGTGATAGCGAAAGAACGGCCGGTATTGTTGGAAGAACTTGGCCCGGAACCAGTGCCGGTATTCCTCCCCCAGCGTATTGCCTTGCCGGTAATCTGCTCTTGATGGGTCTAGCGGGATGACCTCGAACACCAGCTTGGCGATCGCCGCCAAGCGCTTGCTGGCGTTCTTCTCCAGATAGCCCGTTGGGTTCTTCGCGCGCAGCTTCTCGACCTCAACGACCAGAGTCTCGAACTGATCGAGAAAAAGCGGATGCGCGAATAGCGTCCAGCCGTTGACGGACAGCGGCGGCGCGGGTTTGACCGGCGTCAATCTTCGTCTGGCAGGGGAGCGTCGAGATCAACCTTGATCTTCCCCACCAACGATCTGATGCGGCGCTGTAGGCTGGCAGTCAAGCCGCTAACGCGCTGCGGATGCGCGGTCAGATCGCGCTCCAGAAAGATCAGAAAATCGCGCAGTGCCGGATCATCGTCCGTACCGTGATTCGCACGCGCCATCAACACCGCGCCATCGGGCTGTAACCGGTAGCGGATTTTGTCGCGTTTGCCGAGCTTCAGTGCCCGGCGTACGGCGTCCGGCACCGTGGTCTGATAGCGATCGGTCAGTGTGGATTCGAGTTCAAGCGTGGCGGTCATGGTCGGCTTCCGTTGCGTCTTGACGAATGGTAATGCAAATGCATTGTCATGGCAACAAGAGCATTTTTCCATTCACGTCCGTCATACCGGCTATCGCTGGAAAGATGTGTAATTATTTGAATCGAAAATGCTCTGCGGAAGGTCTGCACAGGTGTAAAAACGGGCTTCGACAGGCTCAGCCCGAACGGGCAAGGAATTAATTCCGTTCGTGGTGAGCCCTTCGACTATGCTCAGGACAGGCTTGTCGAACCATGAGCGGGAATTAAGCAATATCCTTCAATGGCCCAGCTGTTCACCCTTCGACAAGCTCAGGGCGAACGGCTAATTGTTCAGACCTCCCCTAAAACCTAAATAAATTGGAGTCGGCCTGTAAGCCGGGTTGCGTGGGCCTTCCTGTCCCACGTCCAAATGGACTCGCTGCGCTCGCTCGAATAGCACGTCCATGTGCTCTTCGTCTGCCTTAAAGATGGAGTCGGCCGGTAAGCCGGGTTCTGTCTGGATCTTGCGACCGAGACCGTCATTCCTCTGGGGCACACGTCGCCGCGCACCTCAAGCAACCTACCCGGAAGGCGCGCGGGCCGCGCGTCACGCCTTGCGGCGTCCCTTCCCTATTTGGTCTTGCTCCGAGCGGGGTTTTCCGTGCCGCGAGCGGTTGCCCGTCGCGCGGTGCGCTCTTACCGCACCTTTTCACCCTTGCCACCCCCTCCCTCCCCTCCCCCGCAAGCGGGGGAGGGTTAGGGTGGGGGCCGGCGGTTTGTTTTCTGTGGCACTGTCCGTCGGCTCACGCCGCCGAGACGTTATCTCGCGCTCTGCCCTGCGGAGCCCGGACTTTCCTCAGCGTGTTGCCACACTGCGACGGTCTGGCCGACTCCAGCGCGCATTCTACTCTTGAATGTCCTTGCGCCCCGAGAGCGTGAGCGCCAGCGCATAAATTTCCTTGCGAGGCTTGCCGCTGATCTGCGCGGCGACGCGCGCGGCGCGCGACGCCGGTAGTTCGCCCAGCAGAATGCGCAGCAGGTTCTCCACATCGGCGTCGGCATGACTGCCGATGGCACCTTCGACCACCAGCACGAACTCGCCGCGCTGGCGGTTGTCGTCCGCCGCCAGCCAGCCAAGCACATCGGCGATCGGGGCGGTGATGCTTTCTTCGTAGAGTTTGGTGAGCTCGCGCGCCAGACAGATACGGCGTTGCGCGCCGAAGGCTTCCGACAGTGCTTGCAGGCTGTCGGCGATGCGGTGGCTGGACTCGTAAAAAATCAAGGTGCGCGTTTCATGCGCGAGTTCGCTCAAGACCTGTTTGCGCGCCTGCGCTTTCGACGGCAGAAATCCCGCAAATACAAATCGATCCGTCGGCAAGCCGGCGATGGACAGCGCCGCCATGGCCGCGCAAGGCCCCGGTACCGCGATCACCGGCAGCTGCGCATTGCGCGCCGCGCGCACCAGCGCGAATCCGGGATCGCTGATGAGCGGGGTGCCGGCATCGGACACCAGCGCCAGCGCGCGCCCCTGGCGCAACTCGTCCAGCGCGGCGACGGCGATCTCGTCCTCGTTGTGATCGTGAAAGGCGACCAGGCGTTTTTTCATGCCGAAATGCGCCAGCATCGCGCCGGTGTTGCGTGTGTCCTCGGCGTAGATGCGGTCGACGCCGTCGAGGATCTTCAGTGCGCGCGGCGACAGGTCCGACAGATTGCCGATCGGCGTCGCCACCACATAGAGATGGCCGGATTTTATTTCAGAGGAGACGTCAGACATGCGGCATACTTTATCCATGTTCTCCCGACTCGGATTTCTTCTGCTCTGCGCCGCGTTATTGGCATCCTGCGCGCCACAGAAACCGATTTCGCGTCCCAGCGCCAAACGCGAACCGCCATCCGCGACAAATCCGAGCACGTCGGTTCCAGCTCCGGTTTATCAGGCGCCGGAACTGCCGGCGAGTACGGACACGGACGTCGTCGCTTTCCCTATCGAGCCCGCGCTCACCAGCAACCGGGGCTCGATGCCATTGGCGCTGCTGCTGCCGATGTCGGGCGCGCTCGCCAGCAGCAGCGAAGCGGTGCGCGACGGATTTCTCGCCGCCCATTTCAGCCGCAACGATCAGGCGCAGGTGCGTGTGTATGACAGCGGCCTCGATGCCAACGGCGTGCACGGCGCCTATGGCGAGGCCCTGCGTGACGGCGCGCAGGTGATCGTCGGCCCGCTGCGCAAGGAAGACGTGCTGACGCTTGCCGAAACCGGTTCGCCCGCGGTCCCGGTGCTGGCGCTGAATTACCTCGACCCCGGACGTGTGGCGCCGCGCGGGCTTTACCAATTCGGTCTTTCTGCCGAGGATGAGGCACGCGCAGCCGCGCGCGATGCGGCGGCACAGGGCTTGCGCCGGGCCCTGACGCTGACACCACGGGGCGAATGGGGCGAGCGAGCGCTCGACGCATTCCAGCAGGCGTTTGCCGCTGAAGGCGGCGTGGTCAGCAGCGCCGAGCGCTACGACGCCACCGCCACCGACTACGCAGAACCGATCCGCGCGCTGCTGGCGATCAACGACAGTCGCGCACGTCACCGCGCACTCACCAGCCTGCTCGGCAGCAAACCGGAATTCGAGCCGCGCCGGCGCGCGGACGCCGACCTGGTGTTCTTCGCAGCGCGCGGCGAAGCGGCGCAGCAGATGGCGCCGCAACTCCGGTTTCACCGCGCCTCGGGCCTGCCGCTGTATGCCACTGCTCAGGTGTATCCGGGTGGCGAGCCCAGCAGCGACCTCCATGGGGTGCGTTTCTGCGACGGCCCCTGGATGACCGACAGCGCGGGCATCTGGGCCGATGCGCGCAACGCAATGCAGGCGCTGTTCCCCACGCGCGCATCGGAGCTGGCGCGCCTCGCCGCGCTGGGTTATGACGCCTACACGCTGGCGCTGTCACTCGCGCAGGAGCGTGAGCTGGCGCAGGACCTGCCCGCTGGCAGCGGCCGCCTGAGCGTCTCCGCCAGCGGCGTTTTCACTCGCGACCTGTCCTGTGTGGAAGTGGCTCACAACGCGCTCAAAACCACGCGCTAGCGCGCTGACGCGCGGCGCGGCCGGTGAGCAGCAGGCGCTGGACTTTCTTCACGCGCGCGGGCTGAAGCTGATCGCGCGGAATTTTCGTGCGCGCGGCGGCGAACTCGATCTGGTGATGGACGACCGTGGCACGCTGGCGGTCATCGAAGTGCGCGCGCGCAGCAAGAGCCGGCATGGTCACGCCGCCGAAACCGTCGACGCGCGCAAGCAGCGGCGCGTCATCCTCGCCACCCAGGTTTTTCTGGCGGCACACCCGCAGTTCGGACAATCGCCGCTGCGGTTTGATATTGTCGCCCTCGATGCCGATGTGCCACCCGTGTGGCTTCGCGGCGCCTTTGATGCCACGGACCAATGAACAGTCTCGAACAGCGTTTCCGCAGTCATTTTGAAGCCAGCATCGCCGCCCAGCGCGCGACACTGGAGTCGGCTCTGCCGCAGATCCTCAACGCCGCGCAGGCGCTCGCCGATGTACTGGAGCGCGACGGCAAGATCCTCAGCTGCGGCAACGGCGGCTCGGCCGCCGACGCGCAGCATTTCGCCGCCGAACTCTCCGGGCGCTTCGAACGCGAGCGACGCCCGCTAGCGGGCGTCGCGCTGACCACCGACACCTCGGCGCTCACTGCCATCGCCAACGACTACAGCTATGCCGAAGTTTTTTCCAAGCAAGTGCAGGCCCTCGGCCGCAAGGGTGATGCGCTGCTGGCACTCTCGACTTCCGGCAATTCAGCCAATGTGCTGAAGGCGATGGAGGCGGCGCAGGCGCAAGGCATGAACATCGTCGCACTCACTGGCAAAGACGGCGGCGCGATGGCGAAACTGCTCAAACCCGGCGACGTCGAACTGCGCGCCGCGGCCAACGTGACCGCGCGCATCCAGGAAGTGCACCTGCTGTTTCTGCATTGCCTGTGCGATGGTATTGACGAAATCCTCTTTCCAAAACCCTGAGCAGTTAAATGCGGGTGGCGCGAAAAAGGGCATAACTCAGTGATAAATGCATCGGCAGCAGCAGCGCGACCCATGCGCTTTGTGATTGCCCCGGCAGCAGCGCAACGATCAACGCGCCCAGCGCAATCCCCATCGCCATATAAACAGACCTGCGATTGATTCCTGGGATCTTGCGTACGGTTTTGATGCAGGCGGGCAGCAGCAGCAAACTCAGGGGGTTCAACAGCAGCAGGTTGTGATTGGCGTGCCAGGCCCAGTGCTCGGTCAGTGTCCAGATCGCCAGCAGAATCAGCCCGCCCAGGCCGCTGACCAGTACCAGCACAAACGACAGCGCGCTAAAGGCGATCCGCGCCGGCTTGTGATCACGCAGATGGTTGAGCCACAGCAGTAAGACGGCACTGGCGATGCCGGCACCGAGGAGCATCCAGACGAATGACAAGGGCTGCGCGGGAGCCTCCGGCCCGCTGCCGGATTGAAGCGGCAGCTCGACATACACCAGCGGCCGGCGGCTGCCGTCGGGTGCCAAGGTCTGCACGCTGCGCAGGGCCTGCATCAAGGCTTCCGGCAGGAAACTCTGCTGCCAGACGTTCAGCGGCGCTTCGGTCGCCGGACCATCCACCAGGTCGATGCCGAGGGCCAGCGCGGGGATCGGCGACATCATGCGCACCGATTCATAGCGGTAGCTGACGGTCGTCGTGCGCGCTTCGAGCTGCCGGCGCAGGTCGCCGCCGAGCACGCGATCAATGGCGTCGCGCACGCGCGTCGAGCAGTTGTCGGCGAAATAGTCATAGCGGTAGTCGGCGTTTTCAGGCAGTGCGTTCCAGGCGAGGAATTCCGCCAGTTCGCGCGCCTGCGTCGGCAGCAGGTTGAGGCGTTGCTCGACCACCCAGCGGTTCTCGCGCTGGTAGATCGCCAGCGTGCGCCACAAGCTGTCAGTGTCGAGGCGATAGAGCATCTTGCCGCGCGCAAAATTGATGAAGAAATTCTTCTGCTGGAAATCAAACATGCCGTAGTTGTAGACGGTGGCGGGTCCCGACGGCTCACGCACCAGCAGGGCGTTGTGGCCGAAGCGCTGCCAGTAGACTTCGCCCGGCGCAAACGTAAGCAGGCTGATGGTGGGCGCCACAGCCGGGTCTGGCGGGCGGCGCGCCTGCACTGAAGTCACGCTTGAAACCAGCAACAATAAAATACCGAGCCGCTTCATTGCGCACCTGTCCAGAGATCGTTTTCGTAGTGTATGGTCAGACTATAAAAAAATAAGTGGAGGAGAAAATGAAAACACCCAGGCCGGCGTCAATGCTGTACCCGTGGCTGGTGGTAGCCATTTTGATGCTGGCTTATGTTCTGTCGTTCGTGGACCGTCAGATCCTGACCCTGCTGGTCAAGCCGATCCGCACCGATCTCGCCATCAGCGACACCCAGATGAGTCTGCTGATGGGCTTCAGCTTCGCGATCTTCTACACGGTCTGCGGCATTCCGCTGGCGCGTTGGGCCGATCGCGGTTCGCGGCAGAAACTGGTGATCGCCGGCGTGCTGTTCTGGAGCCTGGCCACCGCCGCCTGCGGGCTGGCGCATCGGTACATCCACCTGTTTCTGGCGCGCATCGGCGTCGGCATCGGCGAAGCGGCGCTGTCGCCGGCGGCGTATTCGCTGATCACGGATTATTTTCCGCGCGAACAGCGCGCAACCGCGCTCAGTGTCTACGGCATGGGCATCTATCTGGGTTCCGGCATCGCCTATCTGGTCGGCGGCGCGGTGATCCAGTTCGCCTCGGTGACGGGGCCGCTGACGCTTCCGTTGTTCGGTGAAATCCGCCCATGGCAGGTGGTGTTCCTGATCCTCGGTGGCGCCGGCATCCTGTTCAGCAGCGTGCTGCTGCTGATCCGCGAGCCGGCGCGCAGCCAGGGCCATGTGACCTTGCCCTTCGGCGAAGTCTGGGCTGCACTGAAGCAGCGCCGGCGCGTGATCCTCTGCCACAACTTCGGGTTCGGACTGATCGCGCTGGCCAGCTATGCCGCCGCGTCGTGGATCCCGAGCTATTTCGGGCGCGTCCATGGCTGGAACATGGCGCAGCTCGGATTTGTCTACGGCATCGTCGTGCTGATCTTCGGCACGCTCGGCATCGTCAGCGCCGGTCGCATCGCCGATATGCTGATCCGGCGCGGCGTTCAGGACGCGACGATGCGCGTCGGTCTGTGGGCGGCGATCGGCGGCATCCCGGCCTCGATGCTGTATCTGCTCACCACGGATGCGATGACCGCCGCCTGGCTGCTGGCGCCGGCGACTTTCTTCATCGCCATGCCTTTTGGTATTGCCCCGGCCGGGGTGCAGGAGATCGTGCCGCCGGCGATGCGTGCGCAGGCCTCGGCGGTGTATCTGTTCATCGTCAACCTGATCGGTCTGGGCATGGGGCCGACCGCAGTCGCGCTGGTGACGGACTACGTCTTCCACGATGACGCGATGGTCGGCCAGTCGCTGCTGATCGTGACGATCGTGTCGCTGAGTCTGGGGGCTGCGCTGCTGGGCGCCGGGCTCAAACCTTACCGGGAAGCGCTGGCGGCGCAGCGACGATAAGCGCTAAGCCGCCGGCTGTGCCTGCGGAGTCACCGTCAGCTGCAACTGGTGCACGCGCCGATTGTCGGCGCGCTGCACGTTGAACGTGAACCGATCCAGCTTCACGCTCTCGCCCCTTCGCGGCATCCGTCCGAAGCGGTGCACCACCAACCCGCCGATGGTGTCGAACTCACCGACCGGAAAATCGCTGCTGAACGTGCGATTGAATTCTTCGACTGGCGTCAATCCGTTGACCAGATAACGGCGCTCATCCTGTTTCTGGATCATCGCGCTTTCGGATTCGTCGAACTCGTCTGAGATCTCGCCGATGATCTGTTCGATCACATCTTCGATCGTCACCAATCCTGCGACCCCCCCGTATTCGTCCACTACCAGCGCCATGTGGTTGCGGCTGCCCTTGAATTCCTTGAGCAGCACATTGACACGCTTGGATTCCGGCACGAACACCACCGGCCGCAGCCAGCGCGTCAGGTCAAACGTGCCAGGCTCGAATCCGGGCACAGTCGAGGTGAACTTGAGCAGGTCCTTGGCCATGAGAATGCCGAGCACCTCGTCCTTGGGGCCGGAGAGGACGGGGAAACGCGAGTGTCCGGAATCCACCACCACCGGCAGGATCTTGTCGAGCATCCAGTCGGCACGCACCGAGGCCATCTGTGCACGCGGCACCATGATGTCGCGCACCTGCAGCTCAGCGGTGCCGAACACGCCCTGGATCATGTACCAGGCATCGGCATCCACCAGTTCCTGCTCGCGCGCGGCGCGCAGCAGGGTCAGCACGTCTTCGCGCGTCTGCGGGCCCGCCGACATGCCATGCATCAGGCGCTGCCACCAGGTGGTGGGAGCAGGTTTGGCGGCGGATTTTTTACGGACAGGTTTCTGGGTCATTTCTTTTTAATCAGAACATAAGGGTCAGCAAAACCAAACAGGCTCATCAGCGCGCGCTCGCGCGCTTCCATGCGTTCGGCATCTTTGTTTTCTATGTGGTCGTGGCCGAGCAGATGCAAGACGCCATGCACGATCATGTGCGCCCAATGTGCGCGATGCGATTTGTTCTGCTCGCGCGCTTCGCGCGCCACCACCGGCGCGCAGACGACGATGTCGCCCAACACACCCTCGCTGGTCAGCTCGGGATACGGGAAAGACAGCACATTGGTCGGCTTGTCCTTGTGACGATAACGCGCGTTCAGCGCGCGACTTTCTGCGGTGCCGACGATGCGCAGGCCGATCTCGCCGCGTGTCTTGCCCAGCGCCGCCAGCGCCCAGCCACGCAGACTCGCCGACGTGGGAATTCCCTCTGCGGGCACGCATCGCTGGATGTGGATGGCGGTTTTCATGGCGCCGCCTCATTTTTTTTATCAAAAGCCTCGTAGGCCTGCACCACCGCCTGCACCAGCGGATGGCGCACCACGTCCTGCATCTGGAAATGACAGAAGTGGATCCCGGGCACGTTGGCCAGCACCTGCGTCGCGTGTTTGAGGCCGGAGTTGATATGGCGTGGCAGATCGATCTGTGTCACATCGCCGGTGACCACGGCGACCGAACCAAACCCAATACGGGTCAGGAACATCTTCATCTGCTCGATGGTGGTGTTCTGCGCCTCGTCGAGGATGATGAAACTCTCGTTGAGCGTGCGGCCGCGCATGAAGGCCAGCGGCGCGACCTCGATCACGCTGCGCTCGATCAGCCGCGCGACTTTTTCAAACCCCAGCATTTCGTAGAGGGCGTCGTAGAGCGGGCGCAGATAAGGGTCGATCTTCTGCGTCATGTCGCCCGGCAGGAACCCGAGTTTCTCGCCAGCTTCGACTGCCGGCCGCACCAGTACGATGCGGCGGACGCGGTCTTTTTCCAGCGCCTGTACCGCACTGGCCACTGCCAGATAGGTCTTGCCGGTGCCGGCCGGGCCGATGCCGAAGACGAGGTCGTTGTCGGCGATGTGCTTGAGGTATTCGCGCTGATGCGCGCCACGTCCGCGCACCACGCCGCGCTGCGTGCGCACGACGATCTCCTCGCCGTCCGCGCCCGCCACTCTCACCGGCGCACGCAAGGCCGCGCCTTTTTCCTGCACCGCCAGATGCACCTGTTCGGTGGTGATGGCGCCTTCGGCAGCCTGCTCGAACAGCGCACGCAGGATCTCCTCGGCGTGTTCGATCTCGGACTCGGGACCCAGCAGGCGATAGGTGTTGCCGCGGTTGCGGATCTCGACGCCGAGGCGCAGCTCGATCTGACGCAGGTGCGCGTCAAACGGACCGTTGAGGTTGGCGATGCGCGAGGCATCGTCCGGTTCCAGCACCAGGTCAAGCCGGCGCGGCGCGACTTTCTTCAGCGGCACGGTTTTCATGCGGCGAGCGCCTGCGGCATGCGTCCGCGCATTGAGTTGGTCAGTGCCTCGGTGATCTCGACTTCAATCAGCTGCCCCTTCAGTGCAGGCGGTGCATCGAAGTTGACCCAGCGGTTGTTCGAGCTGCGGCCGGTCATCTGGCCGGCGCGCTTGGCCGGGCCTTCGACCAGAACCACCTGCGTCGTGCCGACCATCCTGCGCTTGAACTCATCGTCCAGCGCACGGATGCGCGTCTGCAGAATCTCCAGCCGCTGCTGTTTGTCCTCAAGAGAAATGTTGTCGCGCAGATTGGCTGCCGGCGTGCCGGGACGCGGCGAATAGGTGAAGGAATAGGCGCAGTCGAACTGCGCTTCGGCGATCAGGTCCATCGTCGCCTGGAAATCCTCGGCGGTTTCCGAAGGGAACCCGACGATGAAATCCGACGACAGCGAAACCTGCGGTCGCGCTTCGCGCAGGCGGCGGATTTTCTCGAGGTACTGCTTGCGCGTGTAACCGCGTTTCATCATGGCGAGGATGCGGTCGCTGCCGGACTGCACCGGCAGATGCAGGAAGTCCGCCAGCTTGGGTTCCTCGGCATAGGCCTCGATCAGCGCGTCGCCGAACTCGGCCGGGTGCGAGGTCATGAAACGGATGCGGTCCAGCCCATCGAGTCGCGCCAGATGATGGATCAGCAGGGCCAGGTCGCAGGTTTCGCTGGCGGACATGCGGCCACGGTAGGCATTGACGTTCTGGCCCAGCAGGGTGATCTCGCGCACGCCCTGCTCGACCAGCTTGGCGCATTCGGCCAGCACGTCATTCAGCGGTCGGCTGACTTCCTCACCGCGCGTGTACGGCACCACGCAGAAGGTGCAGTAACGCGAGCAGCCTTCCATGATCGAAACGTAGGCGGTCGGGCCATCAGCGCGCGGCTCCGGCAGGCGGTCGAACTTCTCGATCTCGGGGAAGCTGATGTCCACCGCCGGCTTGCCACTAGCGCGGGCGCGATCCACCAGTTCCGGCAGCCGGTGCAGGGTCTGCGGGCCAAACACCAGGTCCACGTGAGGCGCGCGGTTGACCAGAACCTCGCCTTCCTGGCTGGCAACGCAGCCACCGACGCCGATCAGGCGGCCGGGCTTGGCGGTTTTCCAAGCTTTCCAGCGGCCCAGTTCCGAGAACACCTTCTCCTGCGCCTTTTCCCGTACCGAGCAGGTGTTGAGCAACAAAAGATCAGCTTCTTCAGGCACTTGGGTCAATTCAAAGCCATGAGAACGGGCCAGGACCGCGGCCATCTTGGCCGAGTCGTACTCGTTCATCTGACAGCCGTAGCTGATCTGGTAAAGCTTGGGGGACATCCGGGGACCGTCTAAAAACGGCCGCAGAGTATACAGCCTGCTATGCGACGATCCTCGGCAGCCAAGTCTCGACATATTTCTCAATCTGTTCAAAGGCTTTGACCGAAGCCTCGCGCGGAAAACCATACGGGTCGGCGACTTCCTGGTTGCCGTCCCAGCGGCCCAGCAAGTGCACCCGCCCCTTGAGTTCAGGATAACGACTGACCATCCAGCTTTCGTGGCCCCGGTCCAACGCCAGAATCAGATCGGCCTGCGACAGCAGCAGCTTGGTGGCCTGACGCGCATGGTGGCCGGACAGATCGATGCCCCGCTCCAGCGCCACCTCGAAGGTCAGCGGGTGCGCGGGCTCACCGATCATGGCCATGGTGCCCAGCGAAGCCACGGTCCTGCCTTTGACGTTCTCGCCCAACCGGGAGCGCAGGATCGCTTCCGCAGTCGGGCTGCGGCAGATGTTGCCGGTACAGACCATCAGGATGTGTTTGAACACGCAGCGCTATGGGATCAGAACGACCTTGCCGGTGACTTTGCGCTCCATTATGTCGCGCAGCGCCTGCCCGGCTTGCGCCAGCGGATAGCGACGCGAGATGTGCGGCTTGAGCTTGCCCTCGCCATGCCAGGCGAACAGCTGCTGGAAATTCTCCCAGTTCACCTTGGGCTCGCGCACGGCGAACGCACCCCAGAACACGCCGACCGCGGCAGCGCCCTTGAGCAGGAGACGATTCAACGCGATCTCGGGGATCTTGCCGGCGGCGAAGCCGATGACCAGATAGCGGCCGTTCCAGTTGATCGCCGAAAAGCAATCCTGCGCCAGGTCGCCGCCAACCGGGTCGTAGATCACGTCGGCGCCCTGGCCCTTGGTCAGTTTCTTGACGGATTCCTTCAGTGATTCCTTCGAGTATTCCACTACGGCATCAGCGCCCTGCGCCGTGCACAGCGCCAGTTTCTCGGTGCTGGAAGCCGCCGCGATCACGCGCGCGCCCATCAGTTTTCCCAGCTGCACCGCCGCCAGTCCGACGCCGCCGGCCGCGCCGAGCACCAGCAGGGTCTCTCCCGCCTTGAGCTGCGCGCGCTGCTTGAGCGCATGAATCGTCGTGCCGTATACCAGCGGCAGGGTCGCCGCTTCGGCCATGTCCATGCCGTGCGGGATCGGGATCACGCCGTCGGACGCTGCGATGGCTTCTTCCGCATAACCGCCCGTGGGCAGGAACGCGGCGACGTCATCGCCGGCGCGCAGGCCTTTGACCTTCTCGCCCACTTCCAGCAATTTGCCGGCGACTTCCGCGCCCGGCGTGAACGGTGGATTGGCCTTGAGCTGGTATTTGCCCTCGATGATCAGCGTGTCGGGGAAGTTGACCCCCGCCGCCTTGACCGCGATGCGCACCTCATTGGGCGCGATCTTGCGCGAGGGCACTTCTTCCAGCACCAGTTTTTCCGGCGGGCCGAACTCTTTGCAGACGATGGCTTTCATTTAGGGAACCTTTGATTTATTCGTCACCCCGGCGGAAGCCGGGGTCCAGTACCTTGAACGTTCCGGATTCCGGCTTCACCGGAATGACAGAGTAATGATTATTCAGGCTTCCTTAGAACGGAATATCGTCGTCCTCAAAGCCCTTGTCACTGCCGCCGGTGGATTTCTTCGCTGGAGTGGAAGATTTTTCCCCGCTGTCATAGCTCGCCGTACTGCCGCCGCCACCGCCACCCTTGCCGCCGAGCATCTGCATGTCGTTGGCGATGATCTCGGTGGAGTAGCGATCCTTGCCTTCCTTGTCCTGCCACTTGCGGGTCTGGATGCGTCCTTCAATGTAGACCTGCTGGCCTTTCTTCAGGTACTGCGCGGCGATCTCGCCGAGCTTGGCGTACATGACGATGTTGTGCCATTCGGTGCGCTCCTGCTTCTCGCCGTTCTTGTCCTTCCAGCCCTCGGTGGTCGCCACCGTGATGTTGGTGACGTTGCCGCCCGAGGGCAGCGTGCGCGCCTCCGGGTCTTTGCCGCAGTTGCCGACGAGGATTACTTTGTTGATGCCACGTGCCATGACCGTCTCCCGTATCGAATCGAAAAAGTAAGCCAGAGTAGCGGCAGCATGGCGGCACAGGCAAACACGCCCGGCGGACCAAAGTGGCCGAGCGCGAAACCGCCGAGCACGCCGCCGGCAAAGCCACCGAGGAACTGGCTGGTGGCGTAAGTCCCCATGGCGGCACCCTTGCGGGCCGGCGGCGCCCATTTCGAGACCAGCGAGGGCAGCGCACCTTCGAGAAAGTTGAAGGCGGCGAAATACAGCAGCAACCCGGCCACCAGGCCGTAGGCGCTATTCCAGGACAGCGCGGCCAACACCAACGCCGCTGCCAGCGCCGCGACCATGGCCGGCAGAATGGACGGGATGCGGTTGCGCGCCTCGCCGTAGCGGATCAGCAGGAAGGCCGGCACGACCGAAAGCATCAGCACCGGCAGATAGACCTTCCAGTGTGCAGCCACCGGCAATTGCAAGGTATGTTCCAGTGCCAGCGGTGCGGCGACGAACAGCGCGGTCATGCAGGCATGCAGCAGGAAGATGCCGCCGTTCAGGCGCAGGAGCTCGGTATCGGCCAGCGCTTCACTCAAGCGCGCGGGCTCGCGTGCAATCACGGGAGCGTCCGGCACCAGCCACAGCACCACCGGAATCGACAGCAGGGCCAGCACGCAGGTCAGCAGAAAAATCCCCGCAACGCCATGCCAGGCGGCGAGCACGGGGCCGGCGACCAGCGCCAGCACGAACGAGCCGCCCATGCCGACGCCGAGGATACCCATGGCCGTGGTGCGCACCGACTCGCGCGTGATGTCAGCGACCAGGGCCGACACCGCTGCCGACACCGCGCCGGCACCCTGCACGAAACGGCCAAAGATGATCCAGTGGATGTCATCGGTCGCCGCCGCGATCAGACTGCCGGCGGCAAAAATCAGCATGCCGATGACGATCACCGACTTGCGACCAAAGCGATCGGACGCAATTCCGAACGGGATCTGCAACAGCGCCTGCGCCAGCCCGTAGGCGCCGAGGGCCAAGCCGATCTGCAAGCCGCTGACCTGCCCCGGCAATTCGCGTGCGTAGATCGCGAACACGGGCAGGATCATGAACATGCCCAGCATGCGCAGGGCATAGACCAGCGACAGGCCGCCGACCGCGCGCCATTCAAGGGAATTCATGGAAGTGTTCGAAAGAAACTAGCGGCGCGTATAGTAACGGGTTCGCTTTCGCGATTACGAAAAAGTACGTAGAAATGAACTCCATCAGCATCCGCGGCGCCCGCACCCACAATCTCAAGAACGTCTCGCTGGACCTGCCGCGCGACCAACTGATCGTCATCACCGGACTGTCTGGCTCTGGAAAATCCTCGCTGGCGTTCGACACGATCTATGCCGAGGGCCAACGCCGCTACGTCGAATCGCTGTCGTCCTACGCGCGGCAATTCCTGTCGATGATGGAAAAACCGGACGTGGATTCCATCGAGGGCCTGTCGCCGGCGATCTCGATCGAGCAGAAATCCACCTCGCACAACCCGCGCTCCACCGTCGGCACCGTCACCGAGATCTACGACTACCTGCGCCTGCTGTTCGCGCGTGTCGGCACGCCGCGCTGCCCCGATCACGGCGTCGCGCTGGAAGCGCAGACCGTCAGCCAGATGGTGGATCAGGTGCTGGCCCTGCCCGTAGACAGCGCCTGGCTGCTGCTGGCGCCGATGGTGCGCGACCGCAAGGGCGAGCACATCGAGATCTTCGAGACCATGCGCGCGCAAGGATTCGTGCGTGCGCGCGTGAATGGCCGCGTCTACGAGCTCGACGAGATCCCGCCGCTGAACCGCAAGCTCAAGCACGACATCGACATCGTGGTGGACCGCTTCAAGGTCAAGCCGGAGATCAAGCAGCGGCTGGCCGAATCCTTCGAGACCGCGCTGCGGCTGGCGGAAGGCATTGCTTACATCGCGCCGCACGCGCCCTCTCCCCAGCCCTCTCCCGCGAGCGGGAGAGGGAGTAAAGAAATTTCCCCTCTCCCGGCCACGGGAGAGGGTGGCCCGCAGGGCCGGGAGAGGGAGACTGTGTTCTCCGCGCGCATGGCCTGCCCGCACTGCGGCTATTCGCTGCAGGAACTGGAACCGCGGTTGTTCTCGTTCAACGCACCGCACGGCGCCTGCACCAAGTGCGACGGCCTCGGCCAGCTGCAGGTGTTCGACGCCGAGCGCGTGGTCGCTCACCCCGAACTTTCGCTGTCCGCCGGTGCGGTGCGCAGCTGGGACAAGCGCAACCCCTTCACCTGGAGCCTGATGCAGTCGCTGGCCAGGCACTACAAGTTCGATCTCGACGAGTCCTTCAGCGAACTGCCCAAGAAAATCCGCGACATCGTGCTCTACGGCAGCGTCGAGGAACGGTTGAAATTCGAGTATGCCGACGAGCGCGGCGGCACGCGCTCCAGCATGAATCGCTTCGAGGGCATCATCCCCAACCTCGAGCGCCGCTATAAGGAAACCGACTCCGAAGCGGTGCGCGAGGAACTGGCGAAGTATCTGAGCCAGCAATCCTGTCCCGAGTGCAAGGGCGAGCGCCTGAACCGCGCCGCGCGCCACGTCTATGTCGCCGACAAGCGCCTACCGGAACTGAGCACGCTGTCGGTAAAGGATGCCGAGCAGTTTTTCCTCGGCATGAAGCTGCCGGGCAACAAGCAGGAAATTGCCGCAAAGATCATCAAGGAAATCAGCTCGCGGCTCGGCTTCCTCAACAACGTCGGCCTTGAGTACCTGACGCTGGCGCGCAGTGCTGAGACGCTGTCCGGCGGCGAAGCCCAGCGCATCCGCCTCGCCTCTCAGATCGGCGCAGGACTCGTCGGCGTCACCTATGTGCTCGACGAACCCAGTATCGGCCTGCACCAGCGCGACAACCAGCGATTGCTCAACACCCTCACGCGCTTGCGCGACCTTGGCAACACCGTCATCGTCGTCGAGCACGACGAGGAGGCGATCCGCGCCGCCGATCACGTCGTCGACATCGGCATCGGCGCCGGGGTGCACGGCGGCGTCATCCTCGCTCAGGGCAAGCCAGCGGACATCGAAAAATCCGAAGACTCCTGGACCGGCAAGTATCTGTCCGGTCGCGTCGCCATTGATGTGCCGACGCTGCGCACGCCGCGCCAGCCCAAGAAAAAAATCCGCATCTCCGGTGCGCGCGGCAACAACCTGAAGAAAGTCACCGCAGAGATCCCGCTGGGTCTGCTGACCTGCATCACCGGCGTCTCCGGTTCGGGAAAATCCACCCTGATCAACGACACGCTCTATGCCTTCGCCGCGCGCGAACTCAATGGCGCGGCGATGCAACCCGCCGCGTTCGACGAGATCGAAGGGCTGGATCAGCTCGACAAGGTCATCGACATCGACCAGTCGCCCATCGGCCGCACGCCGCGCTCGAATCCGGCGACCTACACCGGCCTGTTCACGCCGATCCGTGAACTGTTCGCGCAGGTGCCGATGGCGCGCGAGCGCGGCTATGAGGCCGGACGCTTCTCGTTCAACGTCAAGGGCGGGCGCTGCGAGGCCTGCGAGGGCGACGGCCTGATCAAGGTCGAGATGCACTTCCTGCCCGACGTCTACGTGATCTGCGACACCTGCAAGGGTAAGCGCTACAACCGCGAAACGCTCGACATCCGCTACAAGGGCAAGACCATCAGCGAAGTCCTCAATCTCACGGTCGAAGACGCACTGGAATTCTTCAAGCCGGTGCCAGCACTGCGCGTGAAACTCGAGACGCTGATGGACGTGGGCCTGAGCTATCTCACGCTGGGCCAGAACGCGACCACGCTGTCTGGCGGCGAGGCGCAGCGCGTCAAGCTGGCCAAGGAACTGTCACGCCGCGACACCGGCCAGACGCTCTACATCCTCGACGAGCCGACCACCGGCCTGCACTTCCACGACGTCGCGCAACTGCTCAAGGTGCTGGAGCGCCTGCGCGACCACGGCAACACCGTGGTCGTCATCGAGCACAATCTCGATGTCATCAAGCGCGCCGACTGGATCGTCGACCTCGGCCCCGAGGGCGGCGGCGGTGGCGGCGAGATCATCGCCACCGGTACGCCGGAGGAAGTGGCGCAGAATCCGCGTTCCTACACCGGCAAATATCTCGCGGCGATGCTGAAAACCAGCCACCCGCTCGAGGCCCAAAAAGCCGCTTGAAGGCCGCTTACAAAGTGCGGGCGATGCCTTTCAAGACCGTTCCGCCTGTCGGCGTGTAACTTTTGGCGCCCCAAAAGTTACCAAAAGGTCTGTACTCCACGCGCCGTAAAGACTCCTGTGCTTCTCGTGAATCAGACTCGACGCACCAACGGGACGTCCATGTCCCGCTGGTGCTGAGCCGGCATCCCTGCCGGCTCCCGTCTGATTCACTCCGATGCTCGGACGGCGCGAAGTCGCAGGAACATCAAAAGCGGTGGCTGTGCTGCGCTTTTGACGTTATGCGCCGTTTGCGCCGCCGAGTACCGCAACAGACGAACGAGGCGGCCCACATGGATGTGGGCCGCGCACCGTCGCGGCAGGACGCCGCGTCGGTGCGGGACCCGTGAGGCTGCGAGGAACGCAGGATTCTGTCGGCACATCCGGCGCACAGCGCTTTTTGGTGACTTTTTGTCGCGTCTGACAAAAAGTTACCCGCGCTTTAGCGCGGAACGCTTTTATTTGCGTTGTGCAATCGGCACGAACGCCTGATTTTCAGGCCCGGTGTAGTTCGCCGACGGCCGGATGATCTTGCCGTCGATGCGCTGCTCGATGATGTGCGCCGACCAACCGCTGGTGCGTGCCATCACGAACAGCGGCGTGAACATCGCCGTCGGGATGCCCATGCGGTGGTAGCTCACAGCGCTGAACCAGTCGAGATTCGGGAACATCTTCTTGATGTCCCACATCACCGTCTCCAACCGTTCGGCGATGTCGAACAGGTTCATGTTGTTCTGGTCGGCCGACAACTGGCGCGCCACTTCCTTGATCACCTTGTTGCGCGGGTCGCTGATCGTATAGACCGGGTGGCCGAAACCGATGATCACTTCCTTCTTCTCGACGCGCACCTTGATGTCGGCTTCGGCTTCGTCGGGCGTCTGGTAGCGCTTCTGGATCTCGTAGGCGACTTCGTTGGCGCCGCCGTGCTTGGGCCCGCGCAGCGCGCCGATGCCGCCGCAGATCGCCGAGTAGATGTCGGAACCCGTGCCGGCGATCACCCGGCTGGTGAAGGTGCTGGCGTTGAATTCATGCTCGGCATATAGCACCAGCGAAACGTGCATGGCCTTGACCCACAGCGCCGCCGGCTTCTTGCCATGCAGCAAATGCAAAAAATGTCCGCCGATGGAGTCGTCGTCGGTCTCGACCTCGATGCGCTTGCCGCTGTTGGCGTAGTGGTGCCAGTAGCAGAGCATCGAACCGAGGCTGGCGAGCAGACGGTCGGCAATGGCACGCGCGCCGGCGTGGTTGTGGTCTTCGGCTTCCAGTTCGACACAGCCGAGGACCGAGACGCCGGTGCGCATCACGTCCATCGGGTGCGCGGTCTTGGGCAATGCCTCCAGCGCGGTTTTCACCGCAGCTGGCAGGCCGCGCAGTTTCTTCAGTCGAGCCTTGTAGGCCGCCAGTTCTGCCACCGTCGGCAGCTTTTCGTGAACCAATAAATGCGCGATCTCCTCGAACTCGCATTTGTCGGCGACATCGAGGATGTCGTAACCGCGATAGTGCAGGTCATTGCCGCTGCGGCCGACCGTGCACAGCGCGGTATTGCCGGCAGTGACACCGGACAGCGCAACGGATTTCTTGGGCTTGAAGGTGCTGGGCAGATTCGATTCGCTCATGGGCTCACTTCGTGGGTGCGTTGGATTCTTGAATAGACGGACATGACGATCAACCAGGACAGCGTCAATCCGATGATGGCGAATTTTGCCACGGCGAAATTGCTCGCCCATTCGCCATAGGGGACACCGGATTGCTTGAGGATGACCTGGGCGAGGAAATAGTTTTCGCCGGCGTCGGCAACACCCGCCAGCAGCGCCAGCCCCGCAAAAATCACGGTCACGATTTTCAAGGTCGGCGACAGACGCGATGAAACCAGCAGCAGGCCGATACAAAGGATGGCGGTATAAAGAACCATGAACAGATAGTCGAGCCCGAGACTGAGCAACTGCAGACGCTGGCCCTCGACGCCCCACTCGCCGAGGATCAGGTTGCAGCTGGAGGTGTAGCCGCAGAACTCGAACGAGATCGTGCCCAGCGGGGCGCTGGGGACCTTGAGGCCGGATTCATCAATCAGGGCCAAGGTCACGAGCACCGGAAGGGATAGGGCCAAGAGCACCCACAGCAGCGGCTTCAGTTGCTGTCTTTGCATGGTGACTAGGTTTTTTTCTTTGCGAACAGCGCGTCCAGTTTCTTTTCGAAGTCGTGATAGCCGATCGAGTCGTAGAGTTCCATGCGTGTCTGCATGCTGTCCACCACGTTCTTCTGCGTGCCGTCGCGGCGCACGGCTTTATAAACATTCTCCGCCGCCTTGTTCATGGCGCGGAACGCCGACAGCGGATACAGCACCAGACCCACATCGGCGCCGCGCAGCTCCTCGACCGTGAACAGCGGCGTCGAACCGAACTCGGTGATGTTGGCCAGCACCGGCACTTTCACCGCGGCAGCGAACTTCTTGTACATGTCGAGGCTGGTCATCGCCTCCGGGAAAATCATGTCGGCGCCGGCCTCGACGCAGGCCACCGCACGCTCCATCGCCTTGTCCAGACCCACAACGGCGAGCGCGTCAGTGCGCGCCATGATCACGAAACCCGCATCGGTGCGTGCATCCACCGCCGCCTTGATGCGGTCGACCATTTCATCTTTGCCGACGATTTCCTTGTTGGGACGATGACCGCAGCGCTTGGCGCCGACCTGGTCTTCGATGTGCATCGCCGCGCCGCCAGCCTTGATCAGGGCCTTGGTCGTGCGCGCGACGTTGAAGGCGCTGCTGCCAAAGCCGGTGTCCACATCCACCAGCAGCGGCAGGTCGCAGACATCGGTGATGCGGCGCACGTCGATCAGCACGTCTTCGAGGCCGCTGATGCCAAGATCCGGCAGGCCCAGACTGCCGGCGGCGACGCCACCGCCCGACAGATAGATCGCGCGGAAGCCCGCGTGCTTCGCCAGCAAGGCGTGATTGGCGTTGATGGCGCCAATCACCTGCAGCGGTTTTTCTTCGCGCACCGCCGCGCGAAAACGGGCTCCGGGCGAAAGCGTCATGGGTGTTTTCGTAAAAAGTGAAGGTGGATTGGGGGATTGTAGTGCAGCCGTCGGCTAAACTCGCGCGCAATCAACGGGAGCGACCATGAGCAACAAACACGAATACACCGCGCAGGTGGTCTGGACACGCAAGGACACCGAGAAATACACCGACAACCGCTACTCGCGCGCCTATGAATGGCGTTTCGACGGCGGCACCGTGGTGCCGGGTTCCAGCTCCCCGAAAGTGGTGCCGTTGCCCCTGTCCGCCGAGAACGCCGTAGACCCGGAAGAAGCGTTTGTCGCTTCCCTGTCCGCCTGCCACATGCTGTTCTTCCTGTTTCACACCGCAAAGAAGGGATTCATCGTCGACCGCTACGAGGACAACGCCGTCGGCACCATGGGCAAGAACGAAAAAGGCGCGATGGCGATGCTCAAGGTCGTGATGCGCCCGGTGATCACGTTCAGCGGGGACAAACAGCCGAGCGCCGAGGAGCTGAGCGCCATGCACGCCCAGTCGCACCACGACTGCTACATCGCCAACTCGGTGACCACCGAAGTCACGGTTGAATCTGGCGGCGGACACCTATAGAGTGGGAACCGCAGTCGTTTCAAGCAGTGCGTGTTCGTGGCACCTGTGCCCGCTTATGAGCGGATGTTTCGCCAGTAACCCGGCTCCCTATCTTGATCGCTTGCAATAACGGGCTTTATCGCCCATCACTTAGATAGAAGGAGTTTTATGAGCAATGCAACGGGTACTGTGAAGTGGTTCAACGAAGCGAAAGGTTTTGGTTTCATCACGCCGGACGGCGGCGGTGAAGATCTCTTCGCGCATTTCAAAGAAATCCAGGGCACCGGCTTCAAGACGCTGAAGGAAGGCCAGAAGGTCGAATTCGTCGCTCAGCGCGGTCCCAAGGGCATGCAGGCCACTCAGATTCGCGGCCTGTAAGCTTTTAGTTTCGCTGTCAAGAAACCGCGGCTTCGGCCGCGGTTTTTTATTGCGCGTCAGATTTCCTTGTTGCTGCGCAGAGCCTTGACGCGTCCACGCAGGATCTTGCTTTCCAGCCGCCGGCGCTTGGAGCCGCGGGTGGGCCGGGTCGCCCTGCGTGTGGCACGCACCACGCCGGCGGCGCGGATCATCTCGGCCAGCCGTTGCAGCGCTTCGGCCCGGTTCATCGGCTGGCTGCGATGCTGCTGCGCCTTGATGACGATGACGCCATCGTCGGTCAGCCGATGGTCGCGCAGGCTCAGCAGGTTCTCTTTATAAAAATCCGGCAGCGACGAGGCGGCGATGTCGAAACGCAGGTGAATCGCGCTCGAAGTCTTGTTGACGTTCTGTCCGCCTGCGCCTTGCGAGCGCATCGCGCTGATCTCGATCTCGGTCTCAGGAAGGCTGAGCCGTTCGGAAATCTTCAGCACGCCCAGCTCGTGGAGCAATCGTTGTGAGCGCGTCGCTCGCAAGGCGCACGGAACGCAGCAACCGGAGTTGACACGTCAGTCAATGAGGATTGCGAGTACCGCGCAACGCAGCGGGCGGCGCGCGCAGCAGATTGATTCACGAGCTGCCGAGATAATCCAGCTTGCCGATCTCCACGCCGTTGTGACGCAGAATGTTGTAAGTCGTAGTGACATGGAAATACAGGTTCGGCAGCACGAAGTGCAGCAGGTACTGCTGGCCGTTGAAGTTGAGATCACCGCGCGGGCTCTTGATGACGATGGCCTTTTCCTCAGTGCCGTCGATCTGCGACGGCTTGAAGGTTTTGACGTGCTCGATGGTTTTGTCGATGCGCGCGATCAGTTCGGGGATCGTCGCTTCCTTGTCCTCGTACTTCGGCACTTCCTCGCCCGCGAGGCGCGACATGCAGCCCTTGACGGCATCGGTCGCGATCTGCACCTGGCGCGGCAGCGCAAACATGTCCGGCGCCAGCCGGCCCTGCAGCAGCACCGAGGGATCGAATTTCTTCGCAGCGGCATGCGCCGCACCTTTTTCCAGAATCGCGCGCAGGTTGCCGAGCATGCGGATGAACACTGGGGCGGAGGCGTAATACATCGAGATGGTTTTGCTCATGGCGTTTCCTTGGGGTAAGGGATTCAGGGCAGAGAAGGCAGCGGCACCGGGACTGTTCCCGTACCGCGCATGGTGGTGATTTCGCCGGCGACGTCCACGGTGCTGTCCCAGAGATAGGACAGATGCGGGTGCGCGCTGCGCAGAATCTCCAGCGCCGCGGTGTCGCCGCGCAGGTGGTAGTCCATCCACGCCAGCGAATACTGGCTGGCGATCTCCAGCCCCCAGCTCGCGGTCGGCAGCAAAGGGTAATTGGTGTGCTGGGCGTGTGACGACGCCTCGCCGACGATGAAGGCGCGTTCGCTGGTCAGTTTGTCGTAGACCGCGCGCGTCACCGTCGGATTGACGAACGGGATCGGCGCGATCGGCCCGTCATGGTCGCCGGTCTGGATCATCACCGGGATCGGATTGGCGTCGAACGGCGCCGACATCTCGCTGATCGGCGCGGCGGCGACCGCCGCATGCACGCGCGGCTCCACCGCCTGCAACGCCATGGTCGCGATCGCGCCCTGGCTGTGGCCGACGACGCCGACGCGCGCTGCATCGACCACATCCTTGACCGGCGAGTCGGCGAACAGCCAGGTCAGCGCGTCCTGCGCTTCTTCGACGTTGTTGCCGGGGTCGCCCGCGCCTTCGTCGTCGGAATGGCCCTGCCCGCTGAAGTCGAGCGCCAGCACCAGATAGCCGGCGTCGGCGTACACCTGATGCCACCAGCGGTACATCGCCAGATTGGTGTTGAGGCCTTCGAGCACCAGAATCACCGGGAACGGCCCGGCCGACGGCGGCACCGTGGCGCGCTTGGGCAGCACGATTTCGGCATAAAGCTTGGTGCCGTAACGGTTGTTGAAGGTGACCGGCACCAGCGCCACCTGGTCGTTGTAATCGGGATTGCCGTACCAGTGATAGGCATGTTCCGGACGCGAGCCGTCGTTCAGTTGCGCCAGCGTCGCACGCACCATGAACGCCACCATCGAGGGATCAGTGAGGTCGCGCACGGTCACGCCAAAGGCGATCGGGTCGAACAGGCTGGTGACCACGGAACGCGGCAGCAGGTCGGCCAGCGCATCGATCTGGCTGATGACCGCTTCGATCTCGGCCGGCGCCGGCGGCGGGTTTTCACCGGTCTGGTACGGCGGCCATTCCATCAACCGGCCACTAACGCCATTGGATTTAGCGACGTCGTCACCACCGCCACCGATGCAAGCGGTGAACACCAGACAGGGCAGCAGCGCGAGCATGCGGAAAGTAGCGTTCATAAGTGCATTCTACTGGCATGACAACTGACGCAAGCAGGCGTAAAACAACGGTATGAATTTGCTTCCGATCCTTCTCCTGCTGGCGCTGCTCGCAGCCTGTACCCCCAGCGAACCGTTCGACGCTGAGTTGGCCGCGCGCGCCGACGAGACGGAGGAAGAGACCGAGGACACGCTTGAGCCCAAGCTCGAATCCATCCAGAAGCATGTGTTCGACCCGCACTGCATCGCCTGCCATGCCGGATCCACGGCCGAACAGGGCATGCGGCTGGACAGCGCCGGCAACAGCTACTACGCGCTGGTGAATGTACGCAGCAACCAGAACCTGCTGCAGGACCGGGTCGAGCCCGGCGACGCCGACAACAGCTACCTGATCGACAAGCTGGAAGGCACCCAGCTCAGTGGCGAGCAAATGCCCAAGGACAGCAATCCGCTCGACGCCGAAACCATCGCCGTGATCCGTCAATGGATCGACGATGGCGCTCCGCCGCCAAACCCCGATGATGACGAGGAGTAAGGCGCGGACGCTTTTCTGCAGTCCGTTTCCAGCGTTCAGCCGGTCCCTGTTGCTTTGCAGACACCGTGTCGCAGCCGCTTAATCGGCGGGGATATCGCGCTTCAACAGATCCAATCGCCGTTGTGCATCCAGTGTTTCCATTCGGTCGCGCTGCTTCTGCAGCTTGGTCCGTCCGAACTTCACCCGATTCTCTGCCGCCAGCTTCTCGGCGTCGGCACGCAGCTTCTGTTTGCGCGCCCGGTTGAGATTGATCACCGCAGGCATCAGCGCACTTCGATTTGCAGCGTCGCCAGTTCGGTACCCGCGGCGCTGATCACCGCGTCGTAGATTGCCGCGGCCTTCGGGGTCCAGCGGAAGTGATAGATGCCCGCAACCGCGCCGCCTTCAACCGCAATCGGGACACCGGCGATGATCACGCTCACATCCTGCGCGGCGGGTGGCGCTTGCGACTCGTCCACCATGCGGACGTAAGCCGTCAGGTCGGTCTCGCGCTTGGCGGCCAGCGTCGCCGGCCATTCGAGGTTGTAGGACGCGGTGTCGGTGCGCACGCGCGTGGCGGTGTGCAGTGGATAGCGCGCGGCATCCTGCGCGCTCATCGTCACGGTCGTGCGCGCGGTCGCGGTGATCTCGACCGGCATCAGCGCGCAGCGGTCGCCGACCACAGCCGGCACCTGTGCGCCAGCGGTCAGATCCACCGCCATCACGCGCGCAGCCTTGCGCACCACATCCATCCCTTCGACCACCTGACCGAACACGGTGTACTGGGTGTTCAGGTGCGCGGCGGCGAAATCCATGACAAAGAACTCCGGCCCGCCGCTGTTCTCGCTGGCGGCGCGGGCAATGCCGAGCGCACCGGCGCTGAAAAAATAGTCCTCGCTCGGCTCCAGCGGCAGTGTCTGCGAATCGCGGGTGACGGCGCTGATCGCGCAATCTGTGAGCTGGATGACGAAACCCGGCACCACGCGGTCGAACGAGCGGCCGACGAAATAGCCGGAGTCCACGTATTCCTGATAGCGCGCGACGGTCTCCGGTGCGACTTCCGGGTACAGGATCGCGGTGAACGGGCCTTTGCTGGTTTCGAAGCGGATCGCCTCGAACGTCACGTCGGCTTTGGAGGCAGCAATGGCGGCCGAACGCGACGCAGGCTGGCTGCTGTTGCAGGCGCACAGCGCCAGCACGCACAACATCATCAATCGTTTCATGCGCGGATTTTATGCCGGATGGCCCAACGCAGCTTGTCCGGCCTAGGCAGTTTTTTCAGTTGCGCTTCCAGCCTCGAGGCGCGGCTGCGGTCAGCCGAGCGCTTGATTGCCAGTATGCGCAGCGGTTTGTTGGCGCGGGTGTAAGCCGCGCCTTGGCCGGCGCGATGCTTGGCGAAACGCGCCGCGACGTCGGTGGTGATGCCGGTGTAGATCTTCGCACCCTGGCACTCCAGCATGTAGACGAACCAGCTCTTTCGGCCTGGGCGCTTCACGGCTGCGCCGGCGAAAAACGCAGCAGCGTCTCGTCATGCAGGTCCGGTACCCACAGCCAGCCGAAGTGGCCCGGCGTCGGCACCGAACCGGCGACGGCGGCCACTGCGCCAGACCGTGCCAGCTCATGTCCGTCGCCGGCGGCGCGCCAGACCACGGCTTCCTTGGGCGGCGCCAGATCCAGCTGCATGACGCGCGAGCGCAGCCCAGGACTCAAGTGCTCGAACACCAGTCGCGGCAGAAACGCATCGAGATCAGTGGACACCAGCACGCGCGCGGCCGGCGGCCCGACCAGCGCACTGAATGCGAACGAACGCTGGCGCGCCTTCCACGCCGTGCTGAACCCCTGCTCTTCTGAAAAATCCAGCGCGGCGACTTCGCCGGCAAAGCCATCGAAGGTGTAGATGCGGCGGTTGTCCTCGTCCACCGTCGGCAGCGAAGGGATGAACGAACCCGCCACCCTGGAGTCGTGGAACGGCTCACTGCGGAACTGTTTCGCCGCATCGCGCTGCGAGATGGCGACGATCGACAGCGGTGCGGTGGCAGGAATGCCGTTGGTCTGGATCACGATCCAGTCGCCGAGCGCGGCGACCGCGGTGCCCGGCATCTGACCTTCGAGGCGATAGGCGGCACTCCAATCGTTGTCGGCTTGCAACCGTCCGCCGACATAGCGATAGCGACGGATGCGTTCCTCGCCCGGCATGTAGACGTACTCGACGCCGTCGAGGCGCGCAACGGTGACGCGAAAACGAATGTGCTCAGGCGCGATCAGCGACTGCTCGACCGCAAGCGTCTGTGGATCTACCAATACGAGTGTGGACGCGGCGATGCCCGTGGTCTCGCAGCTGAGGAAGGCCTGGAAATCCGGCGCCGTGCATCCCGGCTTGCGGTGGATGGACTTGGCGACGATGCGGCCGCCGCCGAGCAGGCTGAAGCCGTTGTAGGCGACATCAGTCGCGGACTGATTGACCGGCAACAGCGCGTGCGCTTTGACCTCGCCGCTGGCGGCGTCGAGCCGCGCCAGATGCCGCCCGTAGATCGCGTAGAGATCGCCATTGGCGTGCACGCCCATCGCGCCGGGGTAATTCCAATCGCGCTCGCTGATGCCGGGCAGCGGTGTGCGCCACAGCGTCTTCATCTTCAGCGGGTCGAGCTTGACCACATAGGGACCAGCGCCTGCGTGGATGTGGCCGAAACTGCCGCCGAGCGCGAACACCTCGCCCGGCTCGCGCGTGACGATGTTGTAGAGGCCCGGCAGATCGTTCGCTGCGGCGATCACGAATCCCGGCTGCTGCTCACTGACGGTGGAACAGGCCGCCGCGTAGGTGTGGGTGCGTCGCGAATCATTGCCGTGTTCGCTCGGCGCCACCGCGCGATACCACGGCCCCGGCGCAAGTTTTGCTACGGGGCAAGTACGCACGACCGGGGCAACAGAGGGTTCGTTCGAGCTGCAGGCCGTGGTCAACACAGCCGCCACCAGCATGATTTTTCTCAGAGGGCTCATTCAGGTCATCCGGTGCTCTTCGATCGCCGAAGAAAAACTCCTGCCATTGAGATCGAGATACAGCTGGCGCTCGGTGACCGACAGCGAAACGGTGTTGCGCCGGTCCAGCGCGGCGGCGGCGTCACGCATCATGCTGCGATCAAAGGCGTAGATCGGGATCTCCGCAGCGCGATGGATCTTCTGCCCCGCGAACTGCGCCAGCAGCGGCGCCGGATCGCGGTGGGTATATACGACGGCACGTTCCGCCCGCTTGCTGCCGCGATGCAGGCGCTCGGCATCCGGTGCGCCGACCTCGATCCATGCCGTGATGCGTCCGGTAAGGTCGCGCACCAGCACCGCTGGCTCGTCCACCGCCGCCACGCCTTCGGTGAAAACGATGCCTTCCTGATATTCGAGGCAATACGCCAGCAGACGCGTAAGCATGTACTCGGCGGTCTCGGACGGATGCCGCGCCAGCTTCAACTCAAGGTTTTGGTAAACACCGCGATCAACATCGGAAAGCTGAAGTGAGAATCCGTGGATCGTCGCCGACAGCGCCATCAGTGCGGGCCTATCCGCAGGCTGGAGGTGGCGAGGAAATTTTCGCGCAAGAAGACAATGAGCGCGCCAGAGAACGACATCAATGCCGTGATGAACAACAGCGCCGCAGGGATCGCCGCGCTGAACGAAAAGAAAGCGCCGACGAACAGGGTGATGATCACCGCGCAGACCAGCAGCGCGGTCAGCGTGCACAATGCCAGGCCGAAGCTGATCAGTCGGGCGCGCTTTGCCAAGGTCCCCAGCCGCGCGCGCAGATCCGCCTGCGCGCCGGCTTCGGCAGTGGCAAGGCGCGATTCGAAACTGCGCGCACGATCCAGCACGCGCGCCAGCCGGTTCGCCATCACGCCGAGGATCGAGCCGATGCCGGCGAGAAGGAACACCGGCGCCACCGACAGCTGGATGACGTGGGAAACGTCGCTGGCGGTGATGGTGTCAAGCACGGCGGGATTTCAAGGCCACCGCCGCGAAGAACACGCCGAAGCTCAGATCGATCAGGCCGTAGCCCGAATAGAACGCCGCGGTCAGCGGCGACTGCGTGTACACGTCCGATAGCACGGAGCGATGCTGCCCGATCCACATCAGCCAGGTGATGACGTACGCCAGCTTCTCCAGCGCAAACACCGCCACCAGCCACGGCACCTGCGCGTAGCTGCGGGACACTGCCAAGTAAGCCAGTCCCCAGACCTGGATGAGCAGAAGGCCGAACGTCGAAAACACCTGCGGGTACAGCGCACTCATCAGGTCGTTGGTATAAAAAACCGAGAACAGCCAGATGCCGAAGATGTTGCCGAAACCGGCGGCGTAAAAGCCGAACGTGATGTTGCGCGGAGTCAGGATGCTCATGGCCTGGCCCTATTCCGGCAGCGCCACGCCAGAGCCGCCCATCTCCTTGGGGAAGTCCTTCAGTTTCGGCAAGCCGTCCTTGATGCGCAGCACGGTCTCCTGATAGTTCACATGCACCGCCGGCTGGTGTTTCAGGCTCGGAATCACGGCCGCATATACGTCGGTGAGCTTGAGGCCGGGGTGCTCAGAGAACAGATGACCACCGCAGGTCTTGCACCATTTGCGCGAACTGGTCGGCGTCTTGTTGTAGGTGCCGATGTTGTTGGCGCCCTGGGTCACTTTCACCGCGTCCGGCTGCCACAACGAGAACGCATTGACCGGTCCGGCTGACCAGTGCCGGCAGGATTCGCAATGGCAGTAGCCCATCGCCGCCGGTTCACCGCTGACCGTGAATTGCACCGCGCCGCAGAAACAGCTGCCTTTGTGTTCGCTCATGATTTTTCTCCTTGGAGTTGCGGGCTAAATCTTCTGAAACGGTAGCGGATTGCTGGCGATCCAGCGGGTCAATCCGGGGAAGAAACGCTTGAAGTACCAGCCAAACCAAGCTTCCGGCGACACCGGCAATACCGCGATGTTGCAGCGCACGGCCTTGAGGATCGCCCTCGCCACCTTGTCCGGCGTGTAGTTCCTTTTTTTATAGAACTCCACCGCCCCGGCCTGCCATTTCGCCGCCGCGCCTTCGGCCACCGTCTGCGCGACGATGTTGGTGTTGATGATGCCGGGGCAGATCGCGCTGACGCCAATGCCCTTGTCCTTGAGGTCCATGCGCAGGCATTCGCTGAACCCCAGCACCGCGAACTTCGACGCCGCGTAGATCGGCATGTCCGCTGCGGCGAAGTAACCGGCCATCGAGGCGATGTTAACGACGTGGCCGCGGCCGCGCGCCACCATCGCCGGCAGGAATGCATGGCAGCCGAGCATCACGCCGCGCACGTTGATCGCGTGCACGCGGTCCCAGGTCGCGACCTTGGTGTCGAGAAAGCGTCCCGCCGCGCCGATGCCGGCGTTGTTGACCAGCACGTCGAGCGCGCCATGGGCTTTATTCACCGTCTCGGCCAGCGCACGCATTGCCGGCTCGCTGCTGACGTCGGCCAGATGCGATTCGCATTTGAATCCTTCCGACTGCGCCAGCACGACGGTTTCGCGCAGGCCTTTTTCGGCAACGTCCACCGCGATGACCTGCGCGCCCTCGCGCGCAAACGCCAGCACCGTCTCGCGGCCGATGCCGCTGCCGCCGCCGGTGACGAGAACTTTCTGGTTTTGAAAACGCCCCATGACCGGACTCCCCCCGTTGTTATGTTCACAGTATGCCGCCCCGGACCGGGCTGGCGTTAAGATTGCCACCCCTCATCGGAGACCCGCCATGGCCAGGAAAAAACCCGTCAAAGCCGCGCCGAAGAAAAAACCGCCAGCGAAGAAAATGGCGAAACCTAAAATCACCCGCGACGGCGGGCCGATGGGTTGGCCGACGCTCTCGACCTACCTGGTGGTGCAGGACGCCACGGCCAGCGTGCGGTTCTACCAGGCCGCGTTCGGTTTTCGCGTCGAAGGCGCGCTGATGAAGGACGACCGCGGCCTGGTGCAGCACGCCGGCATGCGGCTCGGCGAGGCCGCGATCATGTTCGGGCCGCGGGGCATGTCGCCCGAAATGCGCGCACCGGCCACCAGTGGCGCGGTGGACAGCCTGTCCATGTATGTCTACGTGCCGGACGTGGATGCCCTGACGGCACGCGCGCTGCGCGCCGGCGCCCACATGCTGCAAAGCCCGGCCGACCAGTTCTGGCGCGATCGCGTGGCGACCTTCAAGGACCCCGATGGCTACCACTGGAGCTTTGCCACGCATCTCGGCAACTGAGGCCGATAACGCCACATGACCACCATCCAGCTCTCGCAGCGCATTCCCGCCACGCCGCAAGCGGTCTATGACTACGTCACCCGGCCGGCGCGCTGGAAGCAGTGGCACCCGGCCTCGCTCGGCGCGCAGGATCACGCCGACACGTCGCTGACCCAAGGCGCCACGTTCGAGGAAGACATCCGCTCGGCCGGCTTCACCCGCCATCTGCGCTGGATCGTGAAGGACAGCCAGCCGGGGATACGCTGGGAGGCGCACGCAGTGATGGATGACGGCAGCACCGTGCAACTGCTGTATGAATTCGCCGCCGACGGCACCGGCATGCGCTTCACCCGCACGCTGAACTACTCGGTGAAGCCGCTGCTGCTGCGCTGGGCCAATGACCTCGTCATGTGGCGCAAGGTGCGGCGCGAATCCGGCAAGGCGATGGCGAATCTCGCTGCGCGATTCGGCGACTAACGAAGCAAAGCCCGTTCGCCCTGAGCGTAATCGCGCAGCGGTGAAGTCGAAGGGTTGTGAAATCGTGTTTCGACTTCGCAACGCTACGCTCAACACGAGCGGTACTGCATTTCGATGCTCCGCTAGCTGAGAAACCTCGCGAACTCGTCCACCGGCGCGCGTTCCGAGCGCAGCGTGTTGATCTTCGCCGACTCATCGGCATACCCCAGCGCCATGCCGCAGTAGATCATCTCGCTCTCCGCCAGCGCGAAGTGCTGGTGCAGGGTCGTGCGCAGCGTGCCCCAGAATTCCTGAAAGCAGCTGGCCACGCCGCGCTCGATCGCCGCCAGCGCCAGCGACTGCATGAACATGCCGAGGTGCGCCCACTGGCCATGGCCCATGCGCCGGTCAATGACGAAGAACACGCCCACCGGCGCGCCGAAGAATTCGAAGTTGCGCGCCAGCTGCTTCAGGCGCGCGGCCTTGTTCTCGCGCGGAATGCCAAGCAGCCCATAAAGGTCCTCGCCGACCTTGTAGCGGCGCGTGCGGTGCGGCTCCCACAGGTTGGGCGGATACACCGGCCGGTCGCCCTCCTCCGCCGGCATCATGCCGGGATAGTTTTTCACCAGCTGCACTACCGCATCCTTCGCCGCGCCCGACACCACCACCACTTTCCATGGCTGCAGGTTGCCGCCCGAAGGCGACCAGCGCGCGATGTCGAAGATTTCCCGCACCAGACTTTCCGGCACCGGCTTGGGCAGGAACGCGCGTGTCGAGATGCGGCGCTTGAGGGCTTCGGTCACGGCCATGCCTGAGGTATGCGTGTGCTCCATGAATTTCCCCTACTCGAAATGGCTGCGGATTGAGCGCGATTCTGACGACGAACCCGTCTTGCCGCCACGTCCGGCGGCCACGCGTCGTAGTTAGTTATTACGACATCCGGCTCGGCTGCACACGCCTACACTTTGCGCATCAGAGGAGAAGGCACATGACCCTGAACCAACCCACATATCAAGCGTTGCCCTACGCCTATATCGTCGCAGGATTGTTCAGCGCCGCGCTGGTGGATTCCAGCCTGCGTTTTCTGCCCGCTTTTCTGCTGGTCGCCGCCGGCGTGCTGGTACTGGGCTGGCGCCGCAGCGCGCGGCTGAAGTACGAGAGGGCCACCAGCAGCCGTCTGCGCAACGGACAGAAGCACAAGGCGCCGACACACGCCGGCCCGATCCAGATCGGTTAACGCCGGGCCACTGCCACGGCGCAGCCACCGGCGCGAGCGCCGGTCAGGCTTTTTTCATGAAGCACGACTTGAGCATCAGGCTCATGCCGTCCACGCGGCAGTCAAGGTCGTGGTCACCGGCGACAAGGCGGATGTTCTTGATCTTGGTGCCGGTCTTGAGCGTGAGCGAGGATCCCTTCACCTTCAGGTCCTTGATCAGCGTCACCGAGTCACCGTCCTGCAGCAGGTTGCCGTAGGCGTCCTTCACCACCAGCTTGTCTTCGTCGTCGGCGGCCGCCGGCACAGCCGCCTGCTGTGACCATTCGTGCGCGCAGTCAGGGCAGATGAACAGCTCGCCATCCGGGTAGGTGTTTTCCTTGTGGCATTTTGGGCAGGACGGGATGTCGGTCATGGTTCGTGTTCAGTGAAAGTAATGGCCGCCCCGCTTAACGAAGCACCTCCCGATTGCGGCTGGCTCAGGCAGCCTTGAGGTGCCGGATTTCCTTCTTGAGCAACTCGTTGACCAAGGCGCCAGTGTCCATATCACGCTGCACAGCATGTTTCGCCAGAACGCGCTGCACCTCGGGCTCCAGATAGATCGGCAGCCTCAAACTAAGCCCAGGCCGATAAAAACGACCACGCACGGCCTTGGACCAGTCCTTGATCTCCGGGATATCCGATGTGTCAATGCGTCGAGCGGTCTGCTTGCGCAGAGCGGCAATCTCACGACGCTGCTTAGTACTCAGCTTCTTCATAGTGTCTGCGTTCGCTCGGCGTCGCCTTGCGTGCCGAAATGATGCGGAATGTCTCAGTATCTTCCTCTTCCCGGACGGTATGCACAACCAGCAATAAAAGGTCTTTTCCAACCTTGCCAATCGTGTGCCAGCGCTCCTCGCTTCCCACCTGCCGGTCAAATGTCGTCAGCGACAAAGGATCTTCGAATGCAAGCGCTGCCGTCTCGAAACTGACGCCATGCTTCCTGAAGTTGATTCGGTTCTTGACCGGGTCCCATTCAAGTCGCGCCATAAGTGTTCAGCGCAAACTCTCAACCCAGCGAGACCGTGACCGGCCAGAAAAGTAGTGTCAGCACCGCCAGCCCGGCATACATACCGATCTCTAGCGTTTCGAGCAGGGGCTGAATCTTCTGCACCGCGCCCCAGATGTGCACCACCGTCAGCAGCACACTGACTGCGAGAATCACCTGGAAGGTAAACAACAGTCCCTCACCCGTCAGGCTCGCTCTTAGCATCAACAGTTCGAGAATCACCGCAAACGCGCCGAGGCAACGGCCAAAGTAAACCGCGAGGTCAGTGTTCTCTGGAATCTTCCAGCCAAACCACCGCGCCCAGCGCAGCGGCATTAGAAAAATCGGCAGCGCGAATGTCCATGTCGTCACAGCGACGACAACCAGCAGGTAGGTTTGTGCGTGTGCAGCCCATAGTCCCAGCATGTTCGCGTCTCCTTAGTTAGCGAGGATTACGACCCTGACTCCGACTGCGATGCAGAACGCTCCGCTATCTGGGCGGAATTGCGTTGAGTATCTGCTCTTTGTACTCACGCATTTCCTTTTGCATTTGATATAGCCGTTTGTGAATTTTGCTGAGATCATACTGATTCATTAAAACAACGCCAAACAAAATGAGGAGCATCAATGTTGTTTCGGTCATCTGGGGCGCCCCTATAGGATTTACGTTTAAGAATCTTTTTTTGAACGAAAATACTTCAACGCATTTTCAAGTTGAATCGCGAGTTCATTCAAATCGTGACCAATGGACCGCGCTCCGCTTATTTGCATCTCAAGAGTAGTGTGTAAAGTTCTCTGTTCACTAGCGTATTCTTTCAAACGCGCGTTTTGCAGGAGAGTATCGATAGCATTCTCGATATTTAGCATTGACGAAGCTCCTTCAAAATCGAGACTGACAAAATGAGCGTTGATCCTGCTTAATCGACTCTGAGCAAGGCCAAGCTCTTTGGACATTCTCACAAGCCGCTCTATACGAGGTTTACTCTCACCTTCTGGAGGATATTGACGGTCGGTTTCTAATTTAGCATCTGCTTGCAAAATCAAAGTGGCTTGGTAAAGCGGTAACAACAATGCTTCTATGGTGCCGCCAAGCTCAGATTGTTTATATTTTTCACGCAGCACCCATATCCATATTGCGCCTATTAGCGCGAGTGCTGAGCCTGTCGCGGCTCCCAGAAGGCTTGCTAAATCACTGTCTAGCTGAGTACCAAATACTGGAAGCGCAATAGTTGTTCCGATTAGAACGCCAAAAAGAAAACCGACCCATAAGGTCGGTTCGCTTAACGCTTTTACTAATACGCGCTGTAGTCTCATCACAGCATGAAACTATTTCAATCCCAGCTCAACGCCCCACCCGTCTGGTATTCGGTGACGCGCGTTTCGAAGAAGTTCTTTTCCTTCTTCAGGTCCATGACCTCGCTCATCCAGGGGAAGGGGTTCTCGACGCCGGGATAGATTTCCTTGAGGCCGATCTGGTTGCAGCGGCGGTTGGCGATGAACTGCATGTACTCGTTGAACATGCTGGCGTTGAGGCCGAGCACGCCGCGCGGCATGGTGTCGTGGGCGTATTTGATCTCAAGCTCGGTGGCCTCGACGATCATCTTGCGCGCTTCTTCCTGGAACTCGGCGGTCCACAGCTGCGGGTTCTCGATCTTGATCTGGTTGATGACGTCGATGCCGAAGTTCATGTGCATGGCTTCGTCGCGCATGATGTATTGGATCTGCTCGGAGGCACCGACCAGCTTGTTGCGCCGGCCGAAGCTGAGCAGCTGCACGAAGCCGACGTAGAAGAAGATGCCTTCGAAGACGACGTAGAACGCGATCATGTCGCGCAGGAAGCGACGGTCGGTCTCGAGCGTACCGGTGTGGAAGTCCGGGTCGGCCAGCGACTGGGTGTACGGCAGACTCCACGCGGCCTTGTCGTGGATGCTCGGCACTTCGCGGTACATGTTGAAGACTTCGGCCTCGTCCATGCCCAGCGATTCGATGATGTACTGATAGGCGTGGGTGTGGATGGCCTCTTCAAACGCCTGGCGCAGCAGGTACTGACGGCATTCCGGGTTGGTCAGGTGCTTGTAGACCGCGAGAACTAAGTTATTAGCGACAAGCGAGTCGGCGGTGGAGAAGAAGCCCAGCGCGCGCTTGATGATGGTGCGCTCGTCCTCGGTCAGACCGTTCGGGTCTTTCCACAGGGCGATGTCGGCGGTCATCTGCACTTCCTGCGGCATCCAGTGGTTGTTGCAGGCGGCCAGGTATTTTTCCCACGCCCAGTGGTACTTGAACGGCACCAGCTGGTTGAGGTCGGCGCGGCAGTTGATGATCTTCTTGTC
>JBBTCH010000002.1:0-335069 GCA_038043245.1 Pseudomonadota bacterium
GTGTTAAGCATTCCGCCAGCGTTCAATCTGAGCCAGGATCAAACTCTCCAATTAATACTGAATTACGGTATTGCTTGGAGGCACCATGAACCCTCATTGAAGAGAGTCTTCTGGTGCCGTAAGAGTTATCAACTTGGCTCCACATAACAAACTCACATCTGTTACTGGCCAATTGATACTCTCGATATTGCTAATGGCTTTCGCCACGCATCTCGGGAGCACCCACACAAATCACTTGCAATTTATTAAGGAACAGGCTGCCGTGGACACTCGTTTTAACGGGATCCCCGGCTGCAGGGAGGCGGCATTATAGGGAGCAATTTTCCGGTGTCAACACCCTGACGCAAATAATTTACCGAAGCGTCACGCGCGCATAGCGCCGCGGACCGACTTGCAGCAGATAGGTGGCGCCCGATTTAAGCATGAGCGTGCGATCTTCCACGCGTTGTTGATCCACTTTCACCGCGCGCTGTTCCACTTGCCGATTTCCCTCAGCGTTTGAGGCCACCAGCCCCGCTTCTTTCAAGGCTTTTGCCAACAACAAACCCTCTGCGGGCGCCGTCAAAATAATTTCTTCAATGTGGTCGGGTAGTCCGCCCTTGGTGAATTGCGCGATGAAGGCCGCGCGCGCTTTTTCTCCTGCGCCGTAGCCATGAAAACGATCCGCGAGTTCGACGCCCAGGGCCATTTTGATATCGCGGGGATTGGCGCCTTCATCCAGACTTTTTTTCAGCGCCGCGACTTCCGTCAGCGGGCGGAATGAGAGCAGGGTGTAGTAACGCCACATCAGCGTGTCGGACACGCTCATCACTTTGCCGAACATCTCCTGCGGCGCGTCGCTCACGCCGATGTAGTTGTTAAGCGACTTGCTCATTTTCTGTACGCCGTCCAACCCCTCGAGGATGGGAACGGTCATGATGCATTGCGGTTTCTGCCCGTGCGCCTGCTGCAGCGCGCGGCCGACCAGCAGGTTGAACTTCTGGTCATTACCCCCGAGCTCGATATCCGCTCTCAGCGCAACGGAGTCGTAGCCCTGCAACAGGGGGTAGAGGAATTCATGCACAGCGATCGGCTGGCCGGCGGCGTAGCGCTTGGAAAAATCGTCCCGCTCCAGCATGCGCGCGACGGTGTATTGGGCCGCCAACCGCACCACCCCCTCAGCCCCAAGGGGGTTCAGCCATGTCGAATTGAACTCGATGCGGGTTTTCGCCGGATCCAGGATCTTGAACACCTGATCCTGATAAGTCTTAGCGTTTTCAATGAGTTGATCGCGCGTCAAGGGCGGGCGCGTTTCATTCTTGCCCGTCGGATCACCGATCATCCCGGTGAAGTCACCAATAAGAAATACTACGTCATGCCCGCGCTCCTGGAAGGCGCGTAACTTGTTGAGCAGTACTGTGTGCCCGAGATGGAGATCCTTGGCCGTGGGGTCAAACCCCGCCTTGACTACCCAGCGTTTGCCTTCCGCCTCTGCGGCGGACAGCCGCGCACGGAACTCGGGCAGAGGGATGATTTCTTCTGTGCCGCGCTCGATTTCCGGAAACGGGGATGTTCCAAGATTCATGTCGTGCATGAGGTTCGCACAGAAATTGCTTGCATATGAAGGGAAATTATGGTTTCTTACACACTGAAATTTGATGCGGCGGACAGGCTGGCCCGACGGGTGCAGCCGTTCGCCGTTTTGTTAGCGGTCGCCGATTGAGGACGCGATGCAAAAAGATTATAGCCCTACAACTGAAAGTCCCCGGTGGTTCAGCCACCGTTCCATCCTGCTCAGCGCGCTCTTGCTGATCGTCACAGCCGCGCTGTTCGCGCGCGGTGGCACCGCTGCCCCTCCTGAAATGGCCGCCGCCGGCACTGCGGTCGAGCCCAAAATTGCGGCCAGCGCCCCCGATAAGCTGCCGCAATTCGATGATCTGAACAACGCGCCCAGCAACGAGATCCTGCCAGTCCCCGCAGCCAGTGATTGGCGCGCGGTGAAAGTAAAGTCCGGCCAGACGCTCTCAACCCTGTTCGAGAGCGAGGGCCTGCCGCCCGAAGACTGGATTGGCATTCTGAATCAGGGCGGTGACGCATTGCGCCTCAAGCGCATCAAAGCGGGCGATGTGCTGCGCTTCCGCAAAGATGGCGATCGCTTGATTGAGCTTGCGTACCCCTTTGACGAACGCCACACGCTGCAAGTGCGCCGCGAGGGTGATCGCTTCGAGGCGCTGACGCTGGAAGCCACCATTGAGCGTCGCCCGGTGCACGCCACGGGTGTCATTGCCAGTTCGCTGTTTGCTGCCGGATTGAACGCGGGTTTGTCCAATACCTTGATCATGCAGATGGCCGATATCTTCGGCTATGACGTCGATTTCGCCCTCGATCTGCGCGCCGGCGATCGCTTCACGGTGATTTACGAACAGCTCTACAAAGACGGCAAGAAATTGCGCGACGGCGACATCCTTGCTGCTGAATTTGTCAACGAAGGCAAGGCGCATCGAGCCGTGCGCTTCGCCTCTCCGGATGGCAGCACGGCGTACTACAACCCGCAGGGTCAGTCGCTGCGCAAAGCGTTTTTGCGCACACCGCTGGATTTCGCGCGCATCACCTCAGGCTTCAGTCTGGCGCGCTGGCACCCAGTGCTGAACCGCATCCGCGCGCACAAGGGCGTCGATTACGCCGCCGGCACGGGCACACCGATCAAATCGGCGGGCGACGGCCGTATCGCGTTCAAGGGCGTCAAGGGCGGCTACGGCCGCGTCGTCGTCGTCAAACACGGCGCCTCGGTGGAAACGCTCTACGCGCACATGTCGAGCTACCGTTCGGGTCTGAGCGTCGGTTCGCGCGTGCGCCAGGGTCAGGTGATCGGCTACGTCGGCATGTCCGGCCTCGCCACCGGACCCCATCTGCACTACGAATTCCGCGTCGGTGGCATCCATAAGAATCCGGCCAAAGTCACGCTACCACGAGCAAACCCGCTGGCACGTGTGCTGCTGACCCAGTTCCAGGTCGTCTCTGCGCCCATGCTGGCGCAGCTCGACAATCTGGGCCACAGCCAGTTTGCGCAAGCCGGCCTCAAGCCCTCCAAAGCGGCGCGTTGAACCCCGTGCTGTATCTGGGCCTGATGTCGGGCACCAGCATGAATGGCGTGGATGCCGCCGTCTGCGAATTTCAGAACTCCAAGCTGAGTCGCATCGTTGGCACTCACACAACGGCCTATCAGCCAGCACTGCGTCTGCGGCTGCTCACGATAGTCCAGCAGCAACCCGCACTGCATTTGAGCGAACTTGCCGCGCTGGACGCCGAAGTCGCTCAAGTATTTGCTGATGCCGCACTGGCAGCGCTGAAAATATCAGCGGCCGAACCCAATCAGATTCAAGCCATTGGCAGCCACGGCCAGACCATCTTCCATGCGCCCGACAACACACCCGGCACAAGCGTGCAGATCGGCGATCCCAACCGCATCGCGGCGCTGACCGGCATCACCACCGTTGCGGATTTCCGGCGTCGCGACATCGCGCTGGGCGGCCAGGGCGCACCCCTGGTGCCCGCGTTCCACCATGCGCAGTTTTCGAGCAAGGCGGAGCCGCGCGTCGTGGTGAATATCGGCGGCATCGCCAACATCACCATCCTCCCCGGCAACGACGTGGGCGTTAGTGGCTTCGACACCGGGCCCGGCAATGGATTGATGGACGAGTGGGTGCAGGAAAAACTTGGGCAACCGCATGACGAGGGCGGCCACTGGGCGGCGGGCGCTGAGATTGAGCCGGCATTGCTCGAAGCACTGCTATCAGATGCTTACTTCAAACGCTCACCGCCGAAAAGCACGGGGCGCACCGAATTTTGCTTGAGCCGCTGCCGTCAGGTTTTCCCCAAACTGGATACGCTCGATGCCGCACGTGTGCAGCGCACGTTCTGCGAACTCACCGCGCGCTCTATTGCAGACGCCATTCATCAACACGCGGGTGGAACCCAGCGCGTGCTGTTGTGCGGCGGTGGTGCGCGTAACAACTTTCTGGTTTCGCAACTGCGCGCGCTGCTGGGCCCATTGCCGGTCGAAAGCACCGACGCGCATGGGCTGGATGCGGAATGGGTCGAGGCCGCCGCATTCGCCTGGCTGGCGATGCGGACGATGAATGGCCTGACAGGCAATCTGCCGGCGGTCACGGGCGCTTCAAAGCCGGCGATTCTCGGCGGAATTTACCCGGTCGGCGCCACCCGCTCATAGGCGGTTTCGGCTGTTTTGCAGGCTGGGGCGAAAGCGGGTTCAGTGTTTCTCGGCGGCCGAACAGGCATCTGCGCAAGGCGCCCACTCGATCTGGACGGTGGCATGCGCAATGCTGAAATGTTCGCGCAATCTTTCTTGTATCCGCACTCGTGTCTCATCGAGATTGACCCCGGCGCGCGCCACGGCATGTAACGAGACGATAGGTGTCGTGCCGGACAGGGTCCACGCATGCAGATGATGCACGCCGGAAATCTCCGGCACGTTCGCCAACAAGTCGCGCTCGACGGCGGCACTGTCGAAATTCTTCGGCACGGCTTCGAGCAGCACGCGCGCGGACTCACGCAGGATGAGAACACCGCTGCGCACGATCAGGATCGTCACCAGCAGTGAAGCAATCGGATCGGCCAGCACCCAACCGGTCAGCAGGATCGCCACGGCGGCGACGACCGCAGCGACGGAACCGAGCAGGTCACTCGCCACATGCAGTGCGGCCGCACGCATGTTGAGACTGCCGTGTGCGTGCGCGCCGCTGCCGAGCATGCGCAACACAATCAGATTGCTGGCACCGCCGACCAGGGCGACCCCCAGCATCAGCCGCGCATCCACCGGCACTGGACTGCGCACATGTTCGATGGATTCCCATGCCAGTCCGAAACCGATGCCGATGATGCCCAGTCCGTTGACGAACGCCGCCAGCGCGGAGAAGCGCGCGCCGCCGTAGGAGTATTCCGCGTCGGCGGGGCGACGACTCCAGCGCACTGCAAACCAGGCCAGCGCGAGTGCCAGCGCATCCGTGAGCATGTGCGCAGAATCCGCCAGCAGCACCACCGAGCCGGCGAACCAGCCGCCAGTCGCCTGCACCACGGCCACGCTGAGCGTGATGCCGATCGCCAACGCCAGCCGTCGGGTTTCCTGCGGCACTTCGTGGTGACCGTGCGAGTGGTCGCGAGCGTGCGTTGGGTCGTGCATCAGGCGCCAATCTTTACGACGTAGCGGCCCTGCATGCTGCCGGCGATCAGCGCCTCACAGGCCTTCGGCACTTCATCGAGCGGGATCGTCCGCGCAGCGATCTTTGCCAGCGCGACCGGCTTCCACGGCCCCGCGAGCTTTTCCCAGATTTCCAGGCGCCACGGGCGCGGGCATTCCACCGAGTGGATGCCAAGCAAGGACGCGCCGCGCAGGATGAAGGGCATCACCGTGGTGTGCAGCTCGTGCGATTGCGCCAGACCGATGCTGGCGATGTTGCCCCAGGGTTTCACGGTGCGCGTGAGATACGTCAGCGTGTCGCCGCCGAGGTTGTCCACCGCACCGCCCCAGGTCGCGGCTTCCATCGGCTTGGCGCCAATGTTCAAAGTCTTGCGGTCAATCACCGCGTCAGCGCCCAGCGACTTCAGATAAGCCTCGCCTTCGGCGGCTTTGCCGGTGATGGCGTGCACGGTGAAGCCGGCGCGCTTGAACAACTGGATCGCTACTGAGCCGACGCCGCCGGTGGGGCCGGTGACGGCGATCGGGCCCATCTCCGGCTTCTGGTGATTCTCCAGCATGCGCCGCAGCGCGAGTCCCGCGGTGAAGCCTGCAGTGCCGAGCGCCATCGCCTCGAACAGTGAAAGGTTTCTCGGTAGCGGTACGACCGCCTCAGCAGGCAGACGCGCGAATTCAGCGAGCCCTCCGTCGAGCGCTTCGCCGAGATTGCAGCCGGTGGCGAGCACCGAGTCACCGACTTTGAACGCGGGACTTGCGCTCTCGGTGACCACGCCAGACAGATCGATGCCGGCGACGCAAGGAAACTTGCGCATGATGCGGCCCTTGCCCGAAACCGCGAGCGCGTCTTTGTAGTTGAGGCTTGAAAAGTGCACCTTCACCACCACCTCGCCGGGCGTCAGGTCGCTCACGCTGATTTGCTCGAAACGAGCTTCGGTCCTTTTCTCGATCTGGTGGACGCGCAGGGCTCTGAAAGTCGTCATGACGATGTTCCGGCAAAATGGTCGTCAATTATGTCGCAATACGATAAAAACCCGCCGCTGCTCGAAGCCGACGCGCTGCCGGATCCGCTGGCGCAATTCGCGCGCTGGATGAGTGAGGCCGAGGCCGCCGGACTGATCGAGCCGACCGCGATGACACTGGCCACCGTCAACGGCGCCGGTCAACCCTCCGCACGCATGGTGCTGTTCAAGGGCCTGCACGAAGGTGCGTTTACTTTTTATACCAACTACAAATCGCGCAAAGGCTTGGAACTCTCGCATCAGCCCAAGGTGTCTCTGCTGTTCTGGTGGGACCAATTACAGCGACAGATCCGCATCGAAGGTCGTGCGCAGCGTTTGTCCAGAGAAATGTCCGAGCAGTATTTCCATGCGCGTCCGCGCGCCTCGCAATTGAGCGCGATGACCTCGCGACAGTCCCAGGTGGTCGCCACCCGCGATGAACTCGATGCGCGCTACAAAGCCAACGAGCAGCGCCTAGAAGGGCAACCGGTGCCTCATGTGGAGTTCTGGGGTGGATTCGGCGTCAAGCCGGAACTGATGGAGTTCTGGCAGGGACGGCGTGACCGCCTGCATGACCGCCTGCTCTACCGGCGCGACAAATCCTCCTGGAAAATCGAACGACTGGAGCCCTGAATGAAACGCTTGCTGCTGAGTCTGATTCTGTTACTGGCTTTCGGCATCGGTGCCCTGGCGTGGACGTTTACTGCGGGCACGCTAGAACCGGCACCGCCATATACCGGCAGCCTGCCCGCTGCGAGCCCGCCGCCCGAGATGTCACTCAGCAGCCTGCCGACCGGCAGCATGGACTCCCAGGCGGGACTGGCGTATCGCGGCGGGCGGTTCAGCGAACCGCGCAGGTTTTCCATGGACGCGATCCTCGTGCGCCACCCGCGCGGCGACCTGCTTTTTGACGCCGGCTTCGGCAAGGACATCGATTCCCATTTCCAGCAACTGCCCGCGCTGATGCGCACACTCAGCAAATATCAAAAAGGCACTCCGGCAGGAGAACAACTGTCCGCGAACGGCTACGCCATCAAGAACCTCGCTGGCGTGGTGCTGACACATGCCCATTTCGATCATGTCAGCGGACTCGACAGCCTGCCCGGCGTACCGGTCTGGGTGAATCAGGCCGAGTCCGATTTCATCGAAGGTGGCAGCCGCAACTCTGCGCTCGCGCGCAGCTTCGGTGCGCTGAATTACAAACGCTATGCATTCAACGGCGGGCCGTATCTGGGTTTTGCCAGCAGCCTCGATGTCTGGGGCGATGGCTCGGTGCTACTGGTGCCTGCCCCGGGCCACACCCCCGGCTCAATCATTGCCTTCATTGCCCTGCCCTCCGGCGTGCGCTACGTTCTGCTCGGCGATCTGGTCTGGCAGATGGAAGGCATCGAGCTGCCAGCGGAACGCCCCTGGCTGCCACGTCGCCTGATTGGCGAAGACGATGCGCAGGTACGCGGCCAGATCGCCCAGATCGCCGCCCTGCATCAACAATTCCCGCAGCTGAGGCTGGTGCCGGCACATGACTCACGCATCGCGGCGACGCTACCGGTGTTTCCCGCCAAGGTGCAGTGATGAAAGCGCCATTCGATTTTTCCGGCACCGTAGTTTTTATTTCCGGTGGCACCAGCGGCATCAACCTCGGCATCGCCCACGCATTCGCCAAGGCCGGCGCCAAGGTCGCGGTGATGTCGCGCTCGCAGGACAAGGTGGACGCCGCGGTCACTGCCTTGAAAAAACACGGCGGCGAAGTGCTGGGCTTTGCGGCCGATGTCCGCGAGTACGCAGCGGTGGAATCGGCGCTTAAAGAAACGAAAGCGAAATTCAGTGCGATTGAAGTGCTGATCTCAGGTGCGGCCGGCAACTTCCCCTCGCCGGCACTCGGCATGTCGGCCAATGGCTTCAAGGCCGTCGTCGACATTGATCTGATGGGCACGTTTCATGTGCTGCGCGCGGCGTTCGCACACCTGAAGAAACCGGGCGCCTGTCTGATCAACATCTCGGCGCCGCAGGCCTACAACGCAATGGAATTCCAGATGCACGTCTGTGCCGCGAAAGCCGGCGTCGACATGATCACCCGCGTCGGCGCCTTGGAATGGGGTGCTGCCGGCGTACGCATCAATTCTGTCGTCCCCGGCCCGATTGCGGATACCGAAGGAATGAAACGGCTGGCGCCCAACAAAGCGGCGGAGCAATTGTGCATCGAGTCGGTTCCCCTGGGTCGCTTCGGCACGGTGCAGGAAATCGCCGACTGCTGCCTGTGGCTGGCCAGCCCGATGGCGAGCTATGTCACCGGCGCGGTGATCCCCGTGGATGGCGGCTGGAGCCTCGGCGGGACGAGCGTGTCCAGCGCGGGGATGAAAAAGATTTTAGCCGGCGGCTGAAATCAGAGAGCGCTGACGTCTTCGGCTTGCAAGCCCTTCTGGCCCTTGACCACGCTGAACTCGACTTTCTGGCCTTCCTGTAGCGCCTTGAAGCCCTCGCCCTTGATGGCGCGGAAATGCACGAATACATCTTCCTGCCCCGCACCGCGGCTGATAAAGCCATAGCCCTTGGCGTTGTCGAACCACTTGACGGTGCCGCTCTCACGATCAGCCATGTGCAAACCCCTCTCGCCTTGTAATATTTTTCGCGGCGTTCACCGCGACCCCACAATTACTCTACCGCTAATTTTCGCCGCGTCCAAGCGCGAATCCCGCGTCATGTGTCCTATCATGAGCCGTCGTCTACGGAGTCTGCCATGCGTCCCGCATTATTGAGTTCCGCCGTTCTTTTGTTCGTCGCCTGCGCGACTTCGCCGCTGGGCCGCAATCAGGTCATGCTGGTGTCAGCCGGCCAGATGAACCAGATGGGCGTCGCCGCGTATCGCGACATGCAGCAGAAAACACCGGCGACCAAAAACAGTAAAGCCAGCGCCTATGTGAAGTGCGTGGCTGACGCCATCACCCGCGAAGTCGGCGGCGATGACTGGGAAGTGACCGTGTTTGAGGACAAGGCCGTCAACGCGTTTGCGCTGCCGGGCGGCAAGATCGGCGTCTACACCGGCATGCTCGGCGTCGCCAAGAACCCATCGCAGCTCGCGGCCGTGATCGGCCACGAGGTCTCGCATGTGCTGGCGAATCACGGCGCCGAGCGCGTCTCCGAAGGCATGCTGGCGCAGGGCGTGACCCAGGTCGCCGCCGCCAGCACCGGCTACGACCCGCGTCTGTTCCAGCTCGCCGGCGACGTGTTCTTTTTAAAACCCCACTCGCGCACGCAGGAATCCGAAGCGGATCTGCTCGGGCTGGATCTGATGGCCCGGGCGGGGTTTGATCCGAGCCAGGCCGCTGAACTCTGGCGCAACATGAGTCAGTCGGGCGGTGGCAAGCCGCCGGAGATTCTGTCCACCCATCCGTCCGACAGCACACGCATCGCACAACTCACCGAGCGCATGGCGACCGCGCGACCGCTCTACGAACAGGCGCGCGCGTCCGGCAAGAAACCCAGCTGCGGCTAAGGGCCTAGGTCAGACCCAGCGCGTGATCGGCGGATTGCGCCTGCACGTAGTGACACGCTGCGTAGTGCGTGCGCCCGAGCCGGCGCAGATGCGGGACGTCGTCGGCGCAGTGCGTATCGGCAATCGGACAGCGCGTGCGGAATACGCAACCGCTCGGCGGTTCGAGCGGGCTGGGCAGTTCGCCTTCGGCGCTCGCCTCGAGATTCAGCGGATTGCCAGGCACCGACGCCAGCAAGGCGCGGGTATACGGGTGACGCGGACTGCCAAACAGTTCCTGCGTGCTCGCCTGCTCGACGATACGTCCGAGATACATCACCAGCACGCGGTGTGACAGATGACGCACCACGGCCAGGTCGTGAGCGATGAAGATCATCGCCAGCTGCTGCTCACGTTGGAGGTCGCGCAGCAGATTGATGATCTGCGCCTGCACTGAAACGTCGAGCGAAGACACCGGCTCATCGCAGATCAGGATCTTCGGCTTCACGATCAGCGCGCGGGCGATGCCGGCGCGTTGACACTGACCGCCCGAGAATTCATGCGGATAGCGGTTGAAGTGCGCCGCAGACAAGCCAACGCGCTCGAGCATCTCCCGTACTTTGCGCTGACGCTCTTGCGTGCTGAGTTCCGGATGCAGCGCAAACAGCGGTTCACCGACACTCTCGCCGATGGTCATGCGCGGGTCGAGACTGGCGATGGGATCCTGAAACACCATCTGGATCTCACGCCGCAGCGGTCGCCAGGCTTCGCGCGTGAGTCGCGCCAGATCGTGTGGCCCGTAGGTGATGCCGCCCGACGTCACCGGCTGCAAGCCCGCCAGCGCTCGCGCCAGGGTCGACTTGCCGCAACCGGATTCACCGACGATTCCAAGGGTTTCGCCGGCATTGAGATTGAAATGCAAGTCTTCAACTGCTTTTACAAAACCGGGCGCGCTCCATGGCCAGGGCCGCGGCAACGGGTGATAGACCTTGAGCCGGCGTACCGACAACAACTGGGCGGGAGCGAGGGCGGCAGACATGGCGCTATTTTGCCAACCTCGCAATGCTGCGGTCGTGCAAGCGGGACAGAAACGTGAGCGCACTCAACGCGCCTATGAGCGCCAGGAACATGTCCCACTGGGTATCCCAGACGTCACCTTGCGTGCCGAGAAAGGCCTCGGCCGATTCCCCGCCCATCTGCGCCGCACCCCACTCGATAAATTCATAGCAGGCGCTGAAAGCCAGGCACACGCAGGTGACCAGAAAGAACAGCCAGGCGCCCGGCCGCAAAGGTGACGCTCTCAGCAGAATCTCGCGGGCAAGCAGCGCCGGCACAAACCCCTGAGCGAAATGACCCAGACGGTCGTAATGGTTGCGCGCGAACCCGAAAATTTCCTGTACCCAGAATCCCGCCGGCACTTCGGCATATGTGTAATGGCCACCCACCACCAGAATCAGTGAATGCGCAGTCAGCAGGCGGTAAACCATTGGCGTCAGCGGGAAACGCCGGAACGTTGCAATGAGCAACGGCGCGCCAATCAGGATGGGGAAAATTTCCAGCAACCATGTCGTGCGGTCTTTGGGCCCGATTCCAGAAATAAGCAGCGCCGTCAGCGTAAAAATCAAAAGCGCGAGGGGTTCACGAGCGGGCATATCGGCATTTTGCCCGACCGCGCGCCGCTTTTTGTGTCGCATGCCATGTCCGGCGTATTCTCTGATGAACCCAACCGCAGAACTTGTTATGAATGAAAGCTGGTACGACCGCCACATCCTCCCCTACGTCCTCGATTTCTTCTGCGGCTTCGACGACATACGTCGGCAGCGCGACAAGGTGGTGCCGCAAGCTCAAGGCCGCGTGCTGGAGATCGGCATCGGCACCGGCCGCAACATGCCGCACTACGACAAATCGAAAATCAGCACGATCGTCGGCCTCGACCCCGCTCTGCAAATGCATCGGCTGGCGCACAAGCGCATCGCCAAGGCCGGCCTCGATGTGGAGCTGATGGACCTGTCAGCGGAGAAAATCCCGCAACCCGACGCCAGCTTTGACACCGTCGTCTGCACCTACACCTTGTGCACGATTCCCGATCCGGTCGCCGCCCTGCGCGAGATGCGTCGCGTGTTGAAACCCGGCGGCAAGCTGCTGTTCTGCGAACACGGGCTCGCCCCCGACGAATCGGTGCGGCGCTGGCAGACGCGCCTGACCCCGCGCTGGAAGAAAATCGCCGGTGGCTGCCACATGGATCGCGACATCCCCGGTCTGCTCGCCGCGGGCGGATTCAAGTGCAGCACGCTCAACACGATGTATCTGCCGGGCCCGAGGCCGCTGACGTTTAATTACTGGGGTGAAGCGATTGCTGGCTGAATCCGCATGCTGGAAACGCCGGAAGTTCTGATCGTTGGTGCCGGACCGACCGGCCTGATGCTCGCCAACCAGCTCGCGCGGCACGGCGTACGCGCCACGATCATTGACCGCAACCCCGGCCCGTCGGTGCAGACCAAGGCCCTCGCCGTGCAGTCGCGCACGCTCGAAATCTATTCGCGCATGGGCATTGCCGAACCGGCGCTGCAGCTCGGCCAGCGCGCGACGGGCGCCAACCTCTGGGTCGAGGGCCGGCCGATGGCACGCGTGCCGCTCGGCGATATCGGACGCGATCTCAGCCCCTTCCCCTTTGTGCTGATCCTCGGCCAGGACGACAACGAGAAGCTGCTGGGCGCTGCGCTGCGTCGTCACGGTATTGTCGTGCAGTGGAATACCGAGCTGGTCGGCCTCGAACAGAACGCCGACGGCGTGCGTGCCACGCTCAAGCAGTCGGATGGCTCGACGCGACGAATCGAGACACGCTGGCTCGCCGGCTGCGACGGCCCGCACAGCGCCGTGCGCAACCTGTGTGGCATCGGCTTTCCCGGAGCACCCTACGCGCACGTGTTTTTCGTCGCCGACACGCGCATGACCGGGCCGATGATTCCGGACGAACTCAACGTCTATCTCTGGCGCAGCGGCTTTCACCTGTTCTTCCCGCTGCACGGGACCGATCACTGGCGCGTGGTCGGCATCCTGCCGCCGGAGCTGCGCGATCGTGACGACCTCGACTTCGAAACCGTCGCGCCCGCGGTGCGCAAGGAAGCCGGTACCGCGCTGCAATTCCAGACGTGCAGCTGGTTTTCGACCTACCGCATCCATCACCGCCGCGCCGAAAAATTCCGCGACCGCCGCTGCTTCCTGCTCGGCGACGCGGCGCATATCCACAGTCCGGTCGGTGGCCAGGGCATGAACACCGGCCTGCAGGACGCCTACAACCTCGGCTGGAAACTGGCGCGGGTTGTCACGCGACAAGCCGATGAGCGCCTGCTCGATTCTTTTGAGGCCGAGCGCATCCCGGTGGCTGAACGGCTGCTGGAGACGACCGACCGCGCCTTCGCTCTGATTGTTTCCGACAGCGGGCTGGCCGGACTGTTGCGCACCCGCGTGCTCGCCCGCGTACTCGCCTTCGCCATGCGCTTCGAACGCATTCAAAAACTCGCCTACCGCACGATTGCCCAGATCGGCATCCAGTACCGCAGCAGCCCGCTGTCCGAACCACAATCCGGATTGCCGCCGGATGCGCCGCGCGCCGGCGATCGTTTTCCCTGGCTGCGTCTGCGGTTCACGCCGGGCGGCATCACCGAAGATCTGTATTCACGCTACGACGACACCCGCTTCAACCTGCTGCTGTTCGGCCAGCCGGCGCCGGCGTCGGTGGATCAGCGAATCCTCGTCCACTGCATCCCCGATGATGTCGCCAATGAACTCGAACGGGTACGGCGGCACATCCCGAAACCTTCATTCTTCCTATTGCGTCCGGATGGCCATGTCGGCCTCGCCGGCAGGACCCCCAGCGCATCGGCCCTGAGCCATTATCTCCACGAACGTCTGGGTGACTGCATGACGCCACTGTGATCAAACGCACATTTCAGCGTGGTATGTAATCACCATAGGAATACTCCGCGCGCCCTAAATACACTGGCCGCCCCTACACCACCGGATCGCGACGCCCTGCACAGCGCACCGCTGCGGCAGCGCTGACTCTCCATCGATTACGCCATGCCCTCACGCCTCTCCGCCAAAAAAACCGCACCGCAGGCCGCGCCGCTACCGCCCGACCCGATCCAGCGGTTCTGGCAGGCAGAAACCCTATTTAACGAAGCCGGGCAGCAGCCGTCGTTTTTCCGCAAGCGGCTGAGCCAGTTTGCCGGCCTGTCGGCCGTGCTGGCGTTCATGCTGGTGGACCTGTTCGCAGACACGTCGCTCCACAGCGCGGTGGTGACCGACTGGAAACTGGTGGCGCTGTTCTTGCCGATGCTGCTGATCCCGATCGCGCTGACGCTGACCCGCGAGCCGCCGGCGCGCCTGACCCAGTACGCGTTCATCGGCCTGTTCGTCACCGGCATGGCCGTGGCCGGCGTGCTCGAAGTCACCGAGCGACATGCCAGCTGGTTCAACCAGGAGTCGCTGACGCTGGCCACCCTCTACATCTACTTTCTCTCGGGCCTGTCCTTGTTCCGCGCGCTGTTCTGCGGCCTGTCGGCGTGGCTGGCCTTTGGCATCAGCCAGCTATACGGGCTGGATTTTTCATCCGCCCTGCAGGACAGCTATTACCTGTTCATTGCCAACGCGGTCGGCGCCAGCGGGCTCTACCACTTGGAATGGAACGCCCGGCAGAAATACCAGGAAATCGCGCAGCTGAGGGCGGACAGCTTGGTCGATGAGACCACCGGGCTGCTCAACCGGCGCTCGATTGATGCACATCTGAAACGCGTCTGGCGCCACGCTTGGCGCGAATCCAAGTCCCTGTGCGTCCTGCGACTCAACACCGACCGCTTCCACGATACCTGCCGGCAATTGGGCAAGGACAAGGGCACCGCCTTCCTGCTGCACGTCGCGCAGGCGCTGAGCACCCACGCGCGGCGACCGCTGGATGCCGTCGGCCGCTACGGCAACGACGAATTTCTGGTCGTCTGGTATGACCCGCGCGCAAGCTGGCTCCAGCCGGCGCTGCAAGTCTTGAATTCGACATTCGCTTCTTTCGACGCCGGCATCGGTCTTGGGCTCAGCCCGTTCACTCTCAGCGGCGCCATCGCGCGGGTCAGCCCGCAGAGTGACGACGAGGAAGAGCTGGCGCGGTTCATGGACAAGATCTGCCTCGACCTGCGGCGCGCCAAGCAATCGGGCGGCGGTCGCATCGTGATCAGCGACCTTTCGGACCCCGTCAAACGCAAGGCCACAGAGCAGATACCCGCTGCGCGGCCGGCTGAAGCTTCGCAGGCCGGATAAAACCGCGACCGATTGAGCCTTTCGAGGCCTGAACCCACCCGCAAAAGCCCTTATGCGGGTGAGACGTCCGAGCGTTGTTGCAAGGCCCACAGCCTTGCATAGACGCCGTTTGCAGCCAGTAGCTGGGCATGCGTTCCGCGTTCGGCGACGGCGCCCTGTTCAAGCACGACGATCTCATCGGCATCAGTGACGGTAGACAGCCGATGCGCGATGACCAGCGTGGTGCGCGCCCTGGCCGCCTCGCGCAGGGCTTCGAGAATCGCGCGTTCCGACACCGAATCCAGAGACGAAGTGGCCTCGTCGAAGATCATCAGCGGTGGGTCCTTGAGCAGGGCGCGGGCGATGGCGACGCGCTGTTTCTCGCCGCCGGACAGTTTCAAGCCGCGCTCGCCAACCTCGGTGTCGTAACCGCGCGGCAACTGGGCGATGAAGCCGTCGAGGTGCGCGAGTTTTGCCACGCGCTTGATGTCGGCTTTGCTCGCGCCGGGTTTGCCGTAGGCGATGTTGTAGGCCAAGGTGTCGTTGAACAGCACCGTGTCCTGCGGCACCACGCCGATGTGGGAACGCAGGGACTCTTGCGTCAGCGCGCGCAGGTCTTTGCCGTTGAGCGCGATGCGGCCGGACTCGACGTCGTAGAACCGGAACAGCAACCGCGCCAGTGTGGACTTGCCGGCGCCGCTGGCACCGACCACCGCCAGCTTTTTGCCTTGCGGAATCTCGAAGCTGACGTCACGCAGGATCGGCCGTTCGGAGCTGTAGCGGAAAGCGACGCGCTCGAAACTGACGTGCACCGAGGTGTCGGACAGCGTTGCCGCGTTAGGCGCATCCTGCACCCTGGCCGCCTGCTGGCGCAGGCTGAACATGCGCTGCATGTCGGTGAGCGCGCGGCGCATCTCGCGATAGACGAAGCCGAGCACGTTCAACGGCACGAACAGCTGCATCATGAACGCATTGATGGCGACGAAATCGCCGAGACTGGCGCGCTGTGCGGCCACATCGTGCGCGGCCAGCAGCATCAGCCCGGTGACAGCGGCAGCGATGATCAGCGCCTGGCCGACGTTGAGCAGCGACAAGGTCAGCCGGCTCTGTCGCTGTGCGGTTTCCCAGGTCGCCAGCATCTGGTCGTAGGCGCGCGACTCCTCGCGTTCGGCGCCGAACAGCTTCACCGTCTCGTAATTGAGCAGCGAGTCGATGGCACGGGTGTTGGCCCGCGAATCCAGCTGGTTGGCCTCGCGCACGAAACGCGTGCGCCATTCGGTGATGAGCACCGAGAACGCCACATACAACACCACCGAGCCGGCGGCGATCAGCGCAAAACTGCCGCCGTAGTTGAGCCACAGGATCACCGCGACCAGCGCGATCTCCAGCAGCGTCGGCAGGATGTTGAACAGCAGGAAGCGCAGCAGGAAGCTGATGCCGGCGACACCGCGCTCGATGTCGCGCGATAGGCCGCCGGTGCGGCGCGTCAGGTGAAAATCCAGATCCAGCGTGTGCAGGTGGCGGAACACGTCGAGCGAGGCTCGGCGCATGGCGCGCTCGGAGACGCGGCCGAACACCACGTCGCGCAACTCGCCGAACAGCACGTTGAAAAACCGCAGCGCGCCGTACGCGAGCAGCAGGGCGAGCGGCACCACGACCAGACCGGGATCGGCGCCAAGTCCGTCCACCAACTCCTTGAGCAACAACGGCAACGCGACGCCGGACAGCTTGGCCAGCACCAGCAGCAGCATCGCCAGCGCAATACGACCCGGAAAATCCCGCAGATAGGGCAACAGGCCGAGCAGGCCGCGCCACTCGGTGCGGGCCTGCTGCGCAGTCTCGGTGTTTTCTGGCAGCCGGGTCGGCCGGCGTACGAGCATCAGCCTGTGGCCAAGGTCGCGTGCTTGATCAGATACAGCAGCGGTTCGGGATAGATGCCGATCAACAGCATCAGCAACATCAGCAGCAAAGTGACGAGACCGCCGGCGCGCGCCTCCCAGCCGAGCGTGACGTCGAAGCCCATGCGCCTGGGGTCGGCCATGAACATGACGCTGATCACGCGCAGGTAATAGAACAACCCGATCGCCGAGCCGAGTACGACCGCGCCGAGCAGCGTCCACAGTTGCGCGTCAAAACCGGCGGCGATGACATAGAACTTGCCGATGAACCCGGCGGTGACCGGGATGCCGGCCAGCGACAACATCATCGCCGTCAGGATCGCGGTGAGGAACGGCCGCCGCCAGAACAGGCCGCGATAGTCCTCGAGCTGATCGGCATCGCGCTCGCCCAGCGGGCTCGACACCAGGGTGATGATGCCGAAGGCGCCAAGATTGGTGATGACATAAGTCAGCAAGTAGACATTGACCGCTTCCACCGCCAGCGGCCCGGTGGCGATCAACGCCACCATCACGTAACCGAAATGCGCGATCGACGAATAGGCGAGCAGGCGCTTGAGGTTCTGCTGCTGCAAGGCGAGTACGTTGCCGACGAGGATCGAAACCAGGGCGAGCACCGACAGCAGATTCAGCAGCACGCCGGTGGCATAGCCGCCGCCCTCGGCGAAGAACCGCAACAGCACCGCGAAGATCGCGACTTTGCTGGCGGTGGACAGATACGCGGTCACTGGCGCCGGCGCGCCTTCGTAGACGTCCGGCGTCCACAGATGGAACGGCACCAGCGACAGCTTGAAGCCGACGGCGACCATGATCAGCACCGAGCCGATCAGGATGTAGGGGCCGGAGGCATCGCCCGCTGACAGGTACTGTGCCAGCGCGGGGAACGCCAGCGCGCCGCTGTCGGCGTAGATCAGCGCCATGCCGAACAGCAGGAAGGCCGAAGCCGCCGCCGACAGGATCAGGTATTTGACCGAAGCTTCGAGCGCACGCCGATCGTGCAGTGGATACGCGATCATCGCCAGCAGCGGCACCGACAGCAGCTCGACGCCGATGAACAGCGAGGCCAGATGATTGCTCGCGCACAGCACCATCCCGCCGAGCGCGGACAAGGACAGCAGCAGATAGAACTCCTCCGGCTTGCCCTTGAACTCGTCGAAATACGGATGCGCGAGCGTGGCGGTGGCCAGCGTCGCCGACAGGATCAGCCCCATGTAGAACACGCTGTAACCGTCGATCTTCAGCAGCGGCGTGACTTGCTGTGGCAGCACCTGCGGGATGAGATCGACCAGCAGCAGCGGTCCAAAAAATATCAGCGAGCTGACCAGCAGCGCGACGTTCAGGCCAGCGACACTGAACGTGGCGTTGATCTGGTGATGACGCCGCACGGCGATGCCCATCATCACCGCCACGCAGGTGGCAGCGATCACCAGGATCGGCGACAGCGCCAGCCATTGCTCGAGCGTGAAGATCATGGTGTCGCTCCCGCCGAATACAGCGCGGCCAGCGCGCGCATCGGCGCGGCGGACGCATCCAGCACCGGCTGCGGATACAGGCCCAGCGCCAGCAGCAGGATCATCAGCGTCACCAGCATCGTGATCTCGCGGCGATTAAGGTCTTCGGCCTGCACTTCCGATTTGGACACGCCGTGGAGCACGCGCTGAATCATGTACAGCGCGTAGACCGCCGCCAGGATCAGCCCGCTGGCGGCGACCAGGGTGACCATAAGGTCCACCTTGAACGTACCGAGCAGCACCAGGAACTCGCCGACGAAATTACCCAAGCCCGGCAAGCCCAGCGCGGCCATCATGAAGAACAGCAGGATCGGCGGCAGGTATGGGAAGGTCGACCACAAGCCACCCATCTTGCGGATATCACGCGTATGCAGCCGCTCGTAGACTTCGCCACAGAGGATGAACAGGGCGCCGGCGGAAATGCCATGCGCGATCATCGTCACCACCGCGCCCTGCAGCGCCAGTTCCGTGCCGGCGTAGATGCCGATCAGCACGAAGCCCATGTGCGAAATGGATGAATACGCCACCAGCCGCTTGACGTCGGTCTGGGCGAACGTCATGAACGCGCCGTAGACGATGCCGACCGCACCGAGCCACATCGCGATCGGCGCGAAATCCGCCGAGGCATTGGGGAAGAACGGCAGGCCGAAGCGCATCAATCCATAGGCCGCAGTCTTCAGCAGGATGCCGGCGAGGTCCACCGAGCCGGCGGTCGGCGCCTGCGAATGTGCATCCGGCAGCCAGGTGTGGAACGGCACCACCGGCATCTTCACCATGAAAGCGACGAAGAAGCCGAGCATCAACAGGTATTCCAGCCCGGCGCTCATCGGCGTCTTCAGCAGATCCTCGTAATCGAAACTCCAGGTGCCGGTACTGCTGTGATGCGCGAAGGCCAGCCCCAGGATCGCCAGCAGCAGCAACAGTCCGGACGCCTGGGTGAAGATGAAGAACTTGGTGGCAGCGTAGGTGCGCGACTTGCCACCCGGCGTGTCGTGACCCCAGATGGCGATCAGGAACCACATCGGCACCAGCATCATTTCCCAGAAGAAGAAGAACAGGAACATGTCCAGCGCCAGGAACACCGCGACGACACCGGCCAGATTCCACAACAGGTTCAGATGGAAGAACCCGACATAGCGGCCGATCTCCTTCCACGAACAGGCCACCGCCATCACGCCGAGGATGTTGGTCAGCACGATCAACAACAAAGAAAGGCCATCGAGACCGAGATGGAAACTGATGCCGAAACGGTCGATCCATGGCGCGCGATATTCCAGCGCCCACTTCGGCTCGGCGCCGATGCCGGACAGCGAATAGTCGCCGGTCGCCCACAGCCAGCACGACAGCCCCAGCACGCTGAGCATGGTGAACAGCGCGACCCAGCGCGGGAAGGCGATGCCGAGCGTACGCTCGAACAGCCAGCAGAACAGCCCGCCGGCGAACGGAATGGCGATCAGCCAGATCAGGATCGCGGGATCGTGCGGGCTCATAGGAGAACCATCGCGATCATCAGAATGGCGCCGGCGACCATGCTCACGGCGTACCAGCGCGTGCGCCCGTTCTGCGACTGTGCAGCGGCCGCATGCAGGCGCTGGAACGCGACCGGCACGGCGGCAACGAAACTCTCGACAAAATCATGGCCGTTGACGCGGATGAACCACAGATAGGGTCTGACGAAGATCCGGTCATACAGCCAGTCGAAGCCCCAGGCGCTGGACCACAAGCGGCACAGCGCATCGCTGATGAGGTTGCCACGCGCGAGTTTCTCGGCGAGCGCGCGGTTCTTGTGGAAGAAGAACCAGGCCACGGCGACGCCGGCGGCCGACACCAGCACCGAGATGGCTTCCAGCGCGTGCTTGCCGTCTTCGCTGGCAATGTGTGGATGCGGCAGCACCGACTCCAGCGGCAGCGGGATCAAGCCACCGAGCACGGCGAACACCGCAAGTACCGCCAGCGGCAACGAGTGATCGAGCCCGTGCGGCACGTGCACTTCGTGGCCATGAGATTGACCGAAGAAGGCAATGAAGATCAGGCGGAAGGTATAGAGCGCGGTCATGAACGCACCGGCGAGGCCGGCGTAAAACAGATCGTGATGACCGCCGGCCCAGGCCAGCCAGAGAATCTCGTCCTTGCTGGCGAAACCCGAAGTGCCGGGCGTGGCGATCAGCGCCAGGGAGCCGATCAGGAACACCCAGAACGTGAACGGGATCTGCTTGCGCAGCCCACCCATCTTGAAGATGTCCTGCTCGTGATGCAGCGCCAGGATCACGCTGCCGGCGGACAAAAACAGCAGCGCCTTGAAGAAGGCGTGTGTCATCAGATGGAACACCGCCGCGCCCCAGGCGCCGGCGCCGAGCGCGAGAAACATGTAGCCGATCTGCGACATGGTGGAGTACGCCAGCACGCGCTTGATGTCGGTCTGTGTCAGCGCGGTGAAACCGGCCATCAGCAGCGTGATGGCGCCGACCCAGCCGACGCAGTTGAGGGCGAACGGCGACAGTTCGAACAGCACGTGCGTGCGTGCGATCAGATAGACGCCAGCCGTCACCATGGTCGCGGCATGAATCAATGCGGACACCGGCGTCGGGCCGGCCATCGCATCCGGCAGCCAGGTCTGCAAGGGCAGTTGCGCGGACTTGCCGACTGCGCCGCCGAGCAGCAGTAGCGCGGCGATGGTCGCGATGTCGGAACCCACCGCCCATTGCTGCGGCGCCAGCATCATCAGATCCTGGATGTTGAGCGTGCCGAGTTCGTGATACAGGATGAACAATCCGACGGCCATGAAGGTGTCGCCGACGCGGGTAACGATGAAGGCCTTGCGCGCCGCCGCGCCATTGGCCGGGTCCTTGTACCAGAAGCCGATCAGCAGATACGACGACAGGCCAACGCCCTCCCAGCCGAAATACAGGAACAGCAGGTTGTCGCCCAGCACCAGGAACAGCATGCTGGCGACGAACAGGTTCATGTACGAGAAAAAGCGGTCGTAACTGTCGTCGCCGCGCATGTACCAACTGGCGAACAGGTGGATGAAGAAGCCGACGCCATTGATGACGCCGAGCATCACCAGCGACAGGCCATCCAGGCGCAGCGCGAACTGCGGCGCAAAGCCGTCCACCGACATCCAGGTCCACAGCAGCTGGGTGTAGGCGTGGTCCTCGAGCGGCGTGCTTAGAAATTCATAACCGATCAGCAGGGTCAGCAACGCCGAGAGGCCGATGGAGCCGACGCCGACAATCGCCGCCGGCGTTTCCTGCAAGCGGCCGCGCGCGAACGCCAGGATCACGAACCCGGCCAGCGGGAACATGAAAACCAGGAACAGAAGGTCGAGCATTGCTGTCAGCCCTTCATCTGCGACAAGACCTCAACATCGAGCGTCTTGAAGCGCTGATGAATCTGCAGCACCAGCGCCAGGCCTACGGTCACTTCGGCGGCGGCGAGTGTGAGGATCAGCACGAACATGATCTGCCCGTCCGGCTGCAGCCAGCGGCTGCCCGCGGCGACGAAAGCGACTGCAGTGCTGTTGAGCATGATCTCCAGGCTCATCAGCATGAAAATCAGCGTGCGCCGCAGCATCAAGCCGAGCAGGCCCAGCGAGAACAGAATCCCGCAGAGAATCATCGCGTGGTCGAGCGGGACACCGATCACAGCTTTCTCTCCATGGGCCTGGCGATGTGATACGCCGCGACCATGCCGGCGAGCAACAGCATCGACGCCAGTTCCACCGCCAGCAGATACGGGCCGTAGAGCGCGATGCCGACTTCCTTCAGCGGCACTTCCTGTACGCCGATCACACCCGCCGGTGTCGCCAACGTGTAGATCAGCTGAGCCAACAGGATCGCCGCAAGACCGCCGGGCCCGATCCAGTTGTGCGGAGCAAGCCATTGGCGCTCCTGCTCATCGCCGCCGGGCCCGAGATTCAGCAGCATCACCACGAACACGAACAGCACCATGATCGCGCCGGCGTAGACCATCACTTCCAGTGCGGCGGCGAACGGTGCGCCCAGCGCCAGCATCACGCCGGCCGAAGCCAACAGCGACACCACCAGATAGAGCAGCGCGTGCACCGGATGCGGTCGCGATACGGCGATGGCGGTGGCCAGCACGGCGATGGCAGCGGAGATGTAAAACAGATAGATCACGGCCCCTCTCCCGCGCTGCGCGCGGCCTCTCCCACAGGTGGGAGAGGCAAAAAACCTGTTCCCTCTCCCGCTAGCGGGAGAGGGTTAGGGAGAGGGCGCAGGACCTTAAAATTCATGGCATCAAACTCTTCACGTCCACCGGCGCCGACTCGTTCTGCGCCTCGCCTTTGTCTTTACCGGCGATGGACAGTCCAGCGACGCGATAGAAGTTGTAACCCGGCCGTTTGCCAACGCCCTTGATCAGCAGATGTTCCTTCTCGTAGACCATGTTCTGGCGGTTGTATTCGGCCATCTCGTAGTCCGGCGTCAGCTGGATCGCGTAGGTCGGGCAGGCTTCCTCGCACAGGCCGCAATAGATGCAACGCGAGAAGTTGATGCGGAACCATTCGGGATACCAGCGGCCGTCTTCCTTCTCGCCTTTTTGCAGCGCGATGCAGCCGACCGGACAGGCGACCGCGCACAGGTTGCAGGCGACGCAGCGTTCTTCGCCATCGGGATCGCGTGTCAGCACGATGCGGCCGCGATAGCGCGGCGGCACATAGGGCTTCTGCTCGGGATAATTGATCGTCGCGCGCTTGGCGAACGTATGGCGCAACACCCGCCACAGCGACAAAAGCTGAGTGCAGAAACCGACGATTAAATCCCTCATGACGCGCTCCACAACACCGCCGCGCCAGTGACCGCGGCATTCAACAGCGTCAACGGCAGCATCGCCTGCCAGCCGAAACGCATCAGCTGGTCGTAGCGCGGGCGCGGGATCGCCGCGCGCAGCAGGATGAAGAACAGCACGAAGCCGAAGGTCTTGGCGACGAAATACAGCAGCGGCTGGATCAGCTGCAACCACGCCGGACCGAACGTCGGCCCCAGCCAGCCGCCGCAGAACAACACGGTCAGCATCGACGACACCAGAATCACCGCGACATATTCGCCAACGAAGAACATGCCGAACTTCATGCCGGAATATTCAGTGTGGAAGCCGGCGGTGAGTTCGTGTTCGGCTTCCGGCAGATCCAGTGGCAGGCGGTGAGTCTCAGCCAGACCGGCGATCAGAAACGTCACGAAGCCGAGGAACTGCGGCACGATGTACCACAGGTCCTGCTGCGCCAGCACGATGTCCTTCAGGTTGAAGCTGCCGGCCTGGATGACCACGCCGAGCAGGGCCAGACCCATGAACACCTCGTAGCTGATGGTCTGCGCGGTGGCACGCATGGCGCCGAGCAGCGAGTACTTGTTGTTGCTGCTCCAGCCGCCGAGCATCACCGAATACACCGCGAGCGAGGTCATCGACAAGAAGAACAGCAGCGCGATGTTCCAGTCAGCGGCGATGCCGATGCTGGGCGTGATCGGCACCACGGCGAAGGCGAGCAGGATCGTCACCATCACGATCGCCGGCGCCAGCACGAACACGAAACGGTCGGCGAACGGCGGCACCCAGTCGTCCTTCATGAAGATCTTGATCATGTCGGCGACGACCTGGCCGATGCCGAGGAACCAGACGCGGTTCGGCCCCCAGCGGTCCTGCCAGATGCCGAGCGCACGGCGCTCGACCCAGATCAGCATCGCCGAAGTGCCGACCACTGCCAGCAGGATGGCGACGATGACCAGTTCGTGTGGGATCTGCGCGAAGCTCATGCCACGATCCCGATGAATTTCAGCGCGGTGCCAGGCGCGATCGCCGGCACGCCTTTGAGACCCACCGGCAGGCCGACGAGCGAGTCTGCCAGTTCAGGTTTGAGCCTCACCGGCAGAATCATGGACACACCGGCAGCTTCGAACTCCGCTTTGATGCCTTCCGACAGTTTCAATTTCTGCGCAGTCGCCGGACTCAATCCCACGTACGCCGCCGGAATCTTCGTCTGCAGCGCTGCACCGCGGGCGGACAAGGCCTCGCTGCCGAACAGGTGATGCAGCGGCGTCACGCACAGCCCCGGGTTCTCGGTCATCGCGGCGGCGTGGTACGCCGGTCGCGCATTCGCATCCGGCGCCAGCAAGCGCACGCCGGGATCGCCGCCCTTGAGCGGGCCGTTGATCTCCTGCTGGAAGCGCGTCACCGACTGCGGCGAGTTCCAGCGCGGCGCCCAGAAAATCGGGATCTCGGCCGCAGGCAGGTTGTTGCGCGCGCCTTCCATCGAGAACGCCAGCGGCGTGTCGCGGTCCTGCGGCGGACGCGGCTCGTGGACGTCGGCCTTCGCATCCATCGCGGTGCGGCCGCTGTAGCGGTGCGACTGGCGCGGAATCTTCAGACCTGAGATGCGGAACTTGGCGTTCGGAGCCGCATTGACGATGCCCGCGAGTTTCGGATGCGCAGCGGCACAGGCGGCCGTCAGCGCGTCAAGGTCATCGCCGAAGTCGCGGCCACAGGCGCGGGCGATCTGCTGGATCCAGCGCCAGGATTCCTGGATGTCGCAATCTTTCGGCACCAGCGTCTGGAAATAACGCTGCGCACGGCCCTCGTTGTTGACCAGGGTGCCATCGGACTCGGCAAAGCTGCCCGCCGGCAGCAGCAGGTTGGCCTGTTCGGTCGCCGACGTCGCCACACAATCAATTACGGTGAGATGGGGAACCAGCGCCAGCAGGTTGTCGGCGGCCTGACGGGTCATGTGCCGCAACAGATCGTTCTCAAGGACGATCACAGCTTCAAGTTTCGACGACTGCACGGTGTGGACGAGATCGTCCAGCGTGCCTCCGCCCATCAACGTGGTGCCGACACTATTACTGTCGGGGAACACCAGCGAGATCTGCGGCGTTTTGCCGGCTTTTGCCAGCGCAGTGCAGACGTTGGCCGCGGCCTGCATCACCGCCGCGGAACCGCAGCCGGTGCCGGAAACGATCAGCGGGCGCTCGGCTTGTTTCAGGGCTTCTGCAATCTCGCGCGCCAGCCCGGTATCCGCCTCGCCCAATCCCGCTGCCGGTGCCGCCGTGGAATCGAGCATGTGCACGATCTGCTGCGCCAGCGCGGCGATGCGCGCAGGGGTGTCGCGGAAAGTCCGGGTCGCGATCTCGTCGAGGCCGGTCGCGGCCGGCGTGGCGATGTACAGCGGCGATTTGGCGTCCTGCGCGAGGATGCGGATCGAACTGTCCTGCCACAGCGGAATGTTGGCATGCGCCGCCATCTTGAACGCTTCCTGCCGCACTGATTGGCGCAAGGCCAGCGCCAGGCGCGCGCCGGTGTTGAGCACGTCCTCGCCCAGCACCAGTACGGCATCGGCGGTTTCCGCATCGTGGATGCTGGCGATCCTGGCCGGACCCTTGCTGAGGATTTCCACGCCGAGCGTGTTGAGTTCGCCACAGGATTTTGATTCGCCGCGGAAGAAATTGCCGGCACCGACCAGCTCGCGCAACGCGTGATTGGCTTCGAGCGAGGCCCGCGGGGAGCCGATGCCGAGCACGCGACCGGATTTGAACAGCGCCGCGGCACGCGCGACGGCGGCATCGGCGGTCAGCACCTCGCCGTTTTTGGCGCGCGCACGGCGCGGACGCGCCGCGTCATTGGTGAACTGATAACCGTAGCGGCCGCGGTCGCAGATGAAATAGCCGTTGATCTCACCGTGATAGCGGTTCTCGATGCGTTTGACTGAACCATAGCGTTCGCCGACGGTGAGGTTGCAGCCGATGGAGCAGCTGCCGCAGATAGAGGGCGACTGCTGCAGATCCCATTTGCGTGTGTAGCTTTCGCCGTAGGGTTTGTCCGTGAATACGCCGGTCGGGCAGACCTCGACCAGGTTGCCCGAAAACTCGGATTCGAGCGCGCCGTCGCTGGCGCGGCCGAAATAGACATTGCTGGCGGAACCGAAAGCATCGAGATCCTTGCCGCCGGCGTAGTCGCGGTAATAACGCACGCAGCGATAGCAACTGATGCAGCGGTTCATCTCGTGACCGATGAAGGGCCCCAGATCCTGATTGCGATGCGTGCGTTTGGCGAAGTTGTAACGGCGATAGTTGTGGCCGGTCATCACCGTCATGTCCTGCAGATGGCAGTGGCCACCCTCTTCGCAGACCGGGCAGTCGTGCGGGTGGTTGGTCATCAGGAATTCGACCACCGCTTTTCTCATCTCCGCCGCTTCCGGATGATCCAGCGACAGGTGCAGGTTGTCGGCGCAGGGCGTCATGCACGCCATCACCACGCGGCCGTTCTTGTCGTTCTCGTCCTTCAGTTGCTGAACCGCACACTGGCGACAGGCGCCGACCGATCCCAGTGCCGGGTGCCAGCAGAAATATGGCAGGTCGATGCCTTTTTCCAGCAGCGCCTGCAACAGATTCGTCGCCGCCGGCACTTCGATGGTGCGACCGTCGACGTGTAGGGTGACTTTGCTCATGCGGCAACCTTCTGTTGTTCAATCCCTGCTTCAAACTCACTACGGAAATATTTCAGTGCCGATTGCAGCGGCTCCATCGCGCCGGGCGCATGCGCGCAGAACGTGCGGCCAGGGCCGAGCAGCTTGGTCTGTTGCGTCAGCAGTTCGAGATCGCCGGGTCGGCCCTGCCCGGCAATGAGTCGATCGAGGAGTTTCACCGTCCACGGCAGGCCATCGCGGCAGGGCGTGCACCAGCCGCAGGATTCCTGCGCGAAGAACTTCTCGAGGTTGCGCACCATGCCGAGCAGCGAGGTCTGGTCGTCGAGGACGATCATCTGACCAGTGCCCATGCGCGAACCGGCCTTGCCGATGGAATCGAAATCCATGGGCAGATCGAGATGCGAGGGTAAAAGAAAATCAGTGGATGCGCCGCCCGGCAGCCAGGCTTTCAGCTTCAGGCCATCACGCATGCCGCCGGCGTGTACCTCGAGCAGTTCGCGCGCGGGCGTGCCCATCGGCAATTCCCAAGTTCCCGGCTTTCTCACCATGCCGGACGCACCAAACAATTTGGTGCCGGCGTCCTTGGATTTGGAGATCGAGCGGAACCAGTCGGCGCCGTAGTGCAGTAGATGCGGCACGTTGCTGATGGTTTCGATGTTGTTGACCACGGTCGGCTTTCCGAACAAACCGGACTGCGCCGGGAACGGCGGCTTGGCACGCGGGATTGCGCGCTTGCCTTCGAGCGAGGAGATCAACGCAGTTTCTTCGCCGCAAATGTAGCGGCCGGCGCTGGTGTGCAAGTAAAGATCGAACTTGAAGCCGCTGCCGAGGATGTTGTCACCAAGCAGGCCGGCGGCGTACCACTCGGCGATGTTGCGGCGCAGATTCTCTGCAGCCGCGAAATATTCGTTGCGCAGAAACACATAGCCGACGCTGGCCTGGATCGCGTAGCCGCCGATGATCATGCCCTCGATGAACTGCTGCGCATCGCGTTCGAGCAGCAGACGGTCCTTGAAGGTGCCGGGCTCCATCTCGTCGCCGTTGGCGACGATGTATTTCTGCTTCGGCGCGGTCTCGCCCATCGGCACCAGGCTCCACTTCACGCCGGTGGGGAACCCTGCGCCGCCGCGGCCGCGCAAGCCGGCGTTCTTCACCAGTGTGGTGACGTCGTGCGGCGCGAGTTTCAGCGCTGCACGCAGACCCTCAGTGCCACCGTGATTTTTATACTCGGCCAGCGTCAGCGGGCTGTCGCCCATGCGGCAGGTTAACGGCTTGGTTGGCGCGCTCACTTGTACTGCCCCAGGATTGTGTCCAGCTTCTTCTCGTCCGCCGCTTCCAGATCGCGGTGCGTGTCCTGGTCAATCATCATCGCCGGCGCACGGTCGCAGGTGCCGAGGCAGACGATAGGCAGCAGAGTGAAGCGGCCGTCCTTTGTCGTCTGGCCCGGCTTCACGCCGAGTTTCTGTTCCAGCTGTGCGTTGAGTTTCGGCTGGCCCATCATCCAGCAGGTGACGGAATCGCAGACGTGGATCACGTGCTTGCCGACCGGGCGGCGGTAAATCAGGTTGTAGAACGTCGCGACCGAATCCACGGCGGCGGACGAGGTTCCGAGCTTGGCGGCAATGTCGGCCACGGCCTCGTCCGACACCCAGCCGCGGTGCTTCTGCACGATCTTCAGCGCTTCGATGGCGGCCGCCGAGGGCTGCTCGTAATGCGCCAGCTCGTGTTCGATTTCTTTTGTTTCGTCTGGAGAGAGCATCAGCGGTCCACGTCGGCCATGACGAAATCAATCGAAGCGATGATGGCGATCAGATCCGGCACCATCATTCCGCGCGAGATGTACGGAATCTGCTGCAGATGCGCGAAGCTCGGCGTGCGGATGCGGGTGCGGTAGCTCATGCCGCCGCCGTCGCTGGTCAGGTAATAGCTGTTGAGGCCCTTGGTCGCTTCCACCGTCATCGTGCATTCGCCGACCGGGATCACCGGACCCCAGGACACGCTGAGGAAATGATGGATCAGGGTCTCGATGTCCTGCATCGTGTGGTCCTTGATCGGCGGCGTCGCCAACGGATGCCGCGCCTTGTAGTCGCCGGCCGGCATGTTCTTCAGGCACTGCTCGATGATGCGCAGCGACTGGCGGATCTCCTCGATGCGCACTACGCAACGGTCGTAGATGTCACCGTTGTTCGCGGTCGGGATGTCGAACTCGTAGTTCTCATAGCCGGAATACGGCCGCGCCTTGCGGTAGTCGTAAGCGAGCCCGGTGGCACGCAGGCCGGGGCCGGTGACGCCCCATTCGATCGCCTCTTCGGTGTTGTAAGCGCCGATGCCGATGCAGCGCTTTTTCAGAATCGTGTTGCGCATCGCCATCTTTTCGTAATCGTCGAGGCGCTTCGGCATCCAGTCGAGGAATTCGCGCACGAGACGATCCCAGCCGTTCGGCAGATCGGCGGCGACGCCGCCGATGCGGAACCACGCCGGATGCATGCGAAACCCGGTGATCGCCTCGATCACGTCATACGCCTTCTGCCGGTCCACGAACATATAGAACACCGGCGACATCGAACCCACGTCCTGCACGAAGGTGCCGTAGAACAGCAGGTGCGAGGTGATGCGGAAGAACTCACAGAGCATCACGCGGATGCACTGCGCGCGCTCGGGCACCGGGATGCCGGCCATCTTCTCGATCGCCATCAGGTACGGCAGGTTGTTCATCACGCCGCCGAGGTAATCGATGCGGTCGGTGTACGGAATATAGGTGTGCCAGGACTGGCGCTCGCCCATCTTCTCGGCGCCACGGTGGTGGTAACCGATGTCCGGCACCGCCTGCACGATCTCCTCGCCGTCGAGCTGGCACATGATGCGGAACACGCCATGCACCGACGGATGGTTGGGGCCGAGGTTCAACACCATGAAGTCGTGGTCTTCGCCCTCGGTCTTCATGCCCCACTCTTCCGGCTTGATGCGCAGGTCTTCCTGCAATGCGTCGGTCTTCAGCTCGTCGAGATGAAAGCGCTCGAACTCGGTGCCGCGCGCCGGATGTTCCTTGCGCAGCGGATGTCCGACCCACGAGCGCGGCATCATGATGCGCACCAGATGCGGATGGCCATCGAACTTGATGCCGAACAGGTCCCAGACCTCGCGCTCGTACCAGTTGGCGTTGAGCCACAGGCCACACAGGGAGGGAATGCTCGGATACTCGCCTTCGAGCGCCACTTTCACGCGGATGTCGGAATTCCGCTCAAGCGACATCAGGTGATAGGCGACGGTGAAATCGGACTTCGGCTGACCGGCGCGGTTCTGCCGCTGGCGTTCGTCGATCGCGGTGAGGTCGTACAGCATCTTGTAGCCGGGCCTGGCCTCGTGCTTCAAGAACTTCATCGCTTCAATCAATTTGCCGCGTGTGACCCAGACCGTGGGAATACCGTCGGCGGTTTTCTGTTCGGTGAAGATCTCGCCCGGAAAGCGCGCGTACAGGTCGGCCAGGATGCCGCCCGCCTGTGGCAAGGGCACGACTTCGGCGAGCTGGGCACTCATACGCTGTCGGGTGTCCTCAAATCGGTCGCCGCCATGCGCTCATCGCACTTGATGTCGCGCATCGACAGTTTCGGCACGCGCGTGGTGCCCTGCGGGCCAATCACCCACGACAGCGGCCGCGATTCACCCTGGATCGAGTTCTGCAACAGGATCAGCGCCTCGAGAAACGCTTCCGGGCGCGGAGGGCAGCCAGAGATGTAGACATCCACCGGCAGGAACTTGTCGCAGCCCTGCACCACCGAATAGATGTCGTACATGCCGCCGGAGTTGGCGCAGGAGCCCATGCTGATCACCCACTTCGGCTCCAGCATCTGCTCGTAGCAGCGCTTGATCACCGGCGCCATCTTCAGGAACGGCGTGCCGGAAATGACGATGACATCCGCCTGGCGCGGCGTGGCACGGATCACTTCCGAGCCGAAGCGCGCGAGGTCGTGCGTGCTGGTGAACGCGGTCGCCATCTCGACGTAGCAGCAGGACAAACCAAAGTTGTACGGCCACAGTGAATTCTTGCGACCCCAGTTGACGGCGAAGTCCGCCATGTCCTTGAGCTTGCCGAGGAAGATGCTGGACTTGACCTGCTCATCAAGCGTCGGTGCAGCGCCGGGGCCTTCGTATTTTTTAAGCGGCTTTTCCACGTCAGTACCTGCGATCCGTTTTCTTCTGCTTCTGCGGCGCCCATTCCAGCGCGCCGACACGCACCAGATAGATCAGCGCCAGCAAAAGAATGGCGATGAACACCATCGCTTCGATATAGCCGACCCAGCCGACTTCGCGCGCGACAAGCCCCCAGGTCAGCAGGTAGACGACTTCAAGATCGAACACCACGAACATCATGGCGACGAGGTAGAACTTCGACGACATGCGATAGCGCGCGCCGCCGGTATGGACGATGCCCGACTCGTAAGGGTCCAGCGTGGCCTTGGTGTAACGGGTGCGCTCACCCAGCACCCACGACAGGCCCAGCATGACCGCCGCCAGCCCGAAAACGAGCAAAGCGTAGAACGCGACGTAACCTAGCGTTGGGCTGGGCACGGCGGTATTTCCCCCGTGAGATTTGTTATGCAGCTAGTGTAATTGAGCGCCGGATAAAAAGGATATGGCGAACGCGGGATTACCTCTCAAAACCGTCAATCGCCGGTTCAAACAACCAGCAGTTCCAGCAGAGCCTCCATCTCGTTCTGGCTGCGCAGGCCGTAGCGGGCCTGCGAGTCCGTGGACAGTCCGACGCGGATGCCGAGCAAGGCGTCGTTCAGCACCAGTGTGAACACATCCTCGTCAGTCTCGTCGTCGCCAACGAAGATCACGCGTCGAGTGCCGAGCCGCGCGTGCGCCGCCAGCAGCGCTGCGCCCTTGTGCGCGGCCTCCACCGGCAGCAGATTGACCACACACTTGCCGCCGACGCGGCGCAGGCCTTCCAGCGGTGCGCAGGCGGCGAGGATCGCCTCGCGCGCGGCCTCGGCATCTGCCGATTGGCGGTAATGCACCGACAGCGAGAATTTCTTGTTTTCGATACGCACGCCAGTCTGTGCCTGCAGTTGCGGCTGCAATCGTGCCTGCCAGCTCTGGACGCGGGCCGCATAGCGCAGCGGCTCCAGCCCGGCGGCTTCGAGCCCGTGATTGCCGACGATCTCGATCAGCGGCACGCCTTCGAGCAAGGGTCGCACGTCCTGGCGGGAGCGGCCGGTGATGACGATGCACGGACTCCTCTGCGCCAGCCGGGTCAGCAACAACCGCGTCGTGTCACGCATGCGTGCCTGCGCCGGATCGTCCACGATTGGCGCCAGCGTGCCGTCGTAATCAAATGCGAACAGGGTTTGCGGGCCGGCAAAGGCCCGCAACACCCCGGGATGGTCGAGGATCGGGTTCACGGCCGTGGTTCGCCGACCGGCTCGGTCAGCAATCGCCCGGCCAGTTGCTGGCGCCGGCGCAGACGCCCGGCGTCGAGCAGCATGCGCCCGGCCCAGCGATAGACATTGAACTCCGAGACCAAGGTGCGCATGGCGTGCATGCGCTCGCGCTGCTCGGCGGGCGACATCTCCAGTGCCGCGATCAAGGCGGCGCTCGCCTCCTCGAGATCGTAGGGATTCACCAGCAGCGCCTCGGTGAGTTCACGCGCGGCGCCGGTGAAGCGCGACAACAGCAGCACGCCCTGCTCGTCATCACGAGCAGCGACGAACTCCTTGGCGACCAGGTTCATGCCGTCGTGCACACTGCTGACGTAGCAAAGGTCGGCGGCTCGATAGAGCCGAAACACCTCGGCCGGCTCGGTGTGCACGCGCCGCAGCACGATGGGCTGCCAGCCTTCGCGGCCGAAACGCTGGTTGATGCGGATCACCAGCCCTTCGACATCGCGGTTGAGCTGGTCGTAGCGTTCAATGGCGGTGCGGCTGGGCGAGGCAATCTGCACGAAACAGAATCGGCCGATCAGGTCCGGTCGGCGCTCGAACAGACGCTCGACCGCGCGCAGGCGTTCCTCGATGCCCTTGGTGTAGTCCAGCCGATCCACACCGACGCCGATACGACAATCGTCCGGTAGATTCAGTTCGGCACGCAGGGCAGCGCGGCACTCGGCCACCGGCGGCGCGGCGCCGGCCCACGGGTTCGGCCACGACACCGAGATCGGGTAGGCCCGCACCAGGGTGCTGGAGCGATTCTGCACCACCGCCTGCGCCTCGCGGTCAATCCGCGATTCCAGAAAGCGGTCGGCGGCATCGAGGAAGTTGTTGCAGTGGTGCTGGGTGTGGAAGCCGATGATGCTGCTGCCGAGCAGGCCTTCGAGCAGTTCGTTGCGCCAGGGACAAATGCCGAGCTGCTCGGCGTTCGGCCAGGGGATGTGCCAGAAGGTAATGATGGTGGCGCGCGGCAGGCGTTCGCGCAGCAGCTTGGGCAGCAACGCGAAATGGTAGTCCTGCACCAGGATCACCGGGTCCTCGCCCTCGACCTCGTCGAGTACCGCGTCGGCGAACTTGCGGTTCACGGCCTGATAGTGCTGCCAGTCTTCGGCGCGGAACGCCGGCCGCGTGTGCGCGACGTGACACAGTGGCCACAGGCCCTCGTTGGACAGGCCATAGTAATAGCCACGCTCTTCCTCGGGTGTCAGCCAGACGCGCCGCAGCCAATACGAGGACTCCTCCGGTGGCATACGGATGCGGCCACGCGCGTCGGCGGTCTCGCGGTCGGCGTTGCCGGCACCGTGTGCGACCCACACGCCGGAGCAGGCGCGCATCACCGGCTCCAGCGCCGTGACCAGGCCGCTGGCCGGGTGCAGCACACGCAACGCGCCGTCGTCGCCACGCACGTGCAGGTAGGGCGCACGGTTGGCAACGACGATGACGCGTTCACCGTGCAAATGCCGGCGCAGAGTCAGGCGCAGACGTTCCGGCGTCCAGGTGCCGCCGCGCAGTTCGGCCTCCTCTTCGGTCGCAAGGCGGTCCAGCAGTTCGCGCATGTCTTTAAGCAGCGGCAGGAACTCGCGGCGGCGCGTGTCGGTTTCGCCACGCGCCATGCGCCGCAGTTCGTCGCTCCAGCCGCGCCACGACAGACGGATGGCGACCAAGGTGACCACCGACGCCATCAACGCCAGCACGCCGAAGGCAGCCAGCAAAAAACGGCCGGTCTGTGCCTCGCGTCGGGCGACAAAGCTCAGATCGTGCACCAGCACGATGGCGCCGATCGGCGTCTGCGTGTCATCGCGCAGCGGAATCGCGCTGGCGTGCGCCGGCCCGCCTGCGATTTCGCGGGCGGTTTTCCAGATTTGCCAGCCGGGCACCGCACCCACCGACGCCGATATCCGCTCGCAGCCGAATTCCGCCGGGAAGCGCTCGGTCTGCACGAGCGTTTCCAGCTTGGGGCCGCAGACGGCGGCAGCAATGATGCGCTCGTCGCGCGTGATGTCGGTCAGCAGTTGGCGCAACGAGCGCAGGTTGCGACGCGGCAGATCGACGAGCAAGGCCTGGCGCAGGCCATTGACCGCCAGCTCGGCGCGCAGGCCGATATCACGTTCAAACCAGACGCGCGTGGCGTCTTGCACCCACAGCAGTGCCGCGCCGCTCAACAGCGCGAGCGCCGCCACCAGCGCGAGGATGAAGCGCAGACGGAATTTCATGCCGAATGAAACCTGCTGATCGCTGCCGGTGTCAACCCCGACAACCCCCTCTCTGGTAGCGTTCGTGCATGCGGCTTGAAACCCTGGGACTGATCGGCAACTGCCAGAGCGCGGCGCTGGTGGACACGCACGGCCGCGTGGTCTGGTGCTGCTTGCCGCGCTTCGATTCCGAACCGCTGTTCGGACGCTTGCTTGACGACAACGAGGGCGGCGACTTCGGCATTGAAGCCGCCGACGGCCGCGCTGGCGTGCAGCGCTATCTGGATAACAGCAACATCCTCGAAACCGTTTTCGACGGCGCGGACGGTGCTTTCCGCGTGCTCGATTTCTTCCCGCGTTTCGAGCAGCACGGACGCATGTTCCGGCCGACGCTGTTGCTGCGTATCGTCGAGCCCCTGCACGGTGCACCGCGGCTGCGCATCCACTGCGAACCGCGGCTGGGCTGGTCGCGCGTCACGCCGCAACGCCAGCAGGGCTCGAACCACATCCGCTACGAGGGCTTTGCCAGTCCGTTGCGCCTGACCACGGACGTGCCCCTGTCGTATCTCGACGGCACACCATTCGCGCTCACCGAACGACGTCATCTCGTGCTGAGTTGGGGGCCCCCGGTGGAAGAACCACTGGCGCCACTGTGCGAGCGCTTTCTCGACGGGACCCTGCGCTACTGGCAACGCTGGGTGAAGCACTGCAACATCCCGCCGCGCTATCAGCGCGAAGTGCTCCGTTCGGCGCTGACGCTCAAACTGCACTGCTACGAGGACACCGGCGCCATTGTCGCCGCCACCACGACCTCGATCCCCGAATCGCCCGGCAGTGGCCGCACCTGGGATTATCGCTACTGCTGGCTGCGCGATGCCTACTACACGCTCGATGCCTTCCGTCTGCTCGGTCACTTTGAAGAGCGCGAACACTTCATTCAGTACCTGCTCAACATCGCCGCCGCCGCGCCCGATCTCGACCTCAAGCCGCTCTACCGCATTGACGGCCGCAGCGACCTCGACGAGCAGGTGCTGGCCAGCTGGCCGGGCTACGAGGGCCACGGACCGGTGCGTATCGGCAACGCCGCCGCCCTGCATCAGCAGCACGACGTCTTCGGCGAGATGGTGCTGGCGCTGACGCCGGTGTTCATGGACGAGCGCTTCCAGCAGGAGCGCACGCCGGCGACGCTGGCGCTGATCGAGCGGCTGGCGCGCAAGGCACTGTCCGTGGCCGGCACGCCGGATGCCGGCATCTGGGAGTTGCGCACGCAGTGGCAGCCGCAGACCTTCTCCACCTTGATGTGCTGGGCGGCGGCCGACCGCATGGCGCGCATTGCCACCACGCACAAGCCGGCGATTGCCGCGGAGTTCGCCGCCGCCGCCTCGAGCCTGCAGGCGCGGATACGGGACGAAGCCTGGAGCACGACCCTGGGCGCGTTCGCCGCGACCCACGGCGGTCACACGCTGGACGCGGCCCTGTTGCAGATGGTGCCGCTGGGCTTCCTGCTCCCGGACGACGCGCAACTGTGCGCCACGCTGGATGCCATCCGCAGCCAGCTCTCCGTCAGCGGCTGGCTGCTGCGCTACGGGGTGGACGACGGCTTCGGCAAGCCCACGGTGGCGTTCGTGCTCTGCACCTTCTGGCTGGTGGAAGCACTGGCACGCACCGGTCGCAAAGACGAAGCTCGCGTCCTGATGGATCGCGCGCTCAAGGCGGCGTCGCCGCTGGGCCTGCTGGCGGAAGATTATGATCCGCACGCACGACGCCTGTGCGGCAATTTCCCGCAAGCGTATTCACACGTCGGCCTGATTCACGCAGCATTTGCAGCGTCGCCGGGCTGGAGCGAGTCTCTTTAATTGGAAGCCGGACTTGGCAGACGCATTGCGCTAGTCTGAGCCTCGCCACGAGGACTCGGACATGACCCTCACATCTATTTTGCTCACCGCCAATCTGCTGGTGTTTTCGTGCCTGCTGATCTGGCTGTTTCTGCTCCAGCGTCGCAGCGCGCTCCTGAAAACCAGTGCCGAGAAACTTGCGGCTGAGTTCGGCACGCTGCCGCGCGACCTGCGCACCGAAGCACAGCGGGCGGGCATCCAACCCGGTCCGTTCTACACCATCGAGATCCTTAATCCTCTGGAAGTCGCAGCGCAGGAATCCCGGCTCGGCAAGGTTTTCGGCGGCCTCACCCCGGTGATTGTGCGGCGCGAGGTCTACCGGCAGGCGCACGGCATCATCCGCCAGCAGCTCGCCGATCGCGGCATCAAGGCCGAGGTGAAACTGCATGGCTGAACTGCTGATGCTTGCCGTCATCGGCGCGCTGACTGCGAGCGGCGTGGTTGCGGCGTATCGGATGCAAGGTCGCGTCACCGCCAGCGAACAACTGATCCAGCGCAGCCGCTTGCGATTGGTGGAACTGCAGCGCGTGCTCGACCGCGTCCAGCGACTGGCCGCCGCATCCGCCGTGGCCGAAGGCACGGTGGAGGGCAGCACGCGACTGGTGCAGGGCGTGCATCAGGGCATCGCCGCGATCCCGTTCGGCCTGCTCGAAGCCATCCCCGCCACCCGCGACACCGCCAAGGCCGTGCGCAAGACCCACGACTTCATCGCCGATGGCGTCTATGACGCGGTATCGGTGACCAACAAGATCGTCGGCCGCGTGTTGCGCGGTACCGGCAAGCCGCCGGACAAACCAGAATCCTGAAGGCCCAAAAAAAACGGCCCTGGCGGGCCGTTTTCACTTGCATCAGAAAACTTACTTCGGCTCGCCGTAGAAGTCGTAAGCGCCAGCACCGGAGTAGGACTTCACGCGCCAACGATAGGTGCCGCTGGCGGCACTGTAGCTGACGTTCTCGTTCGAGCTGGTGGTTTCGCCACGGCCGACGATGCTCCACGAAGTACCCCCGAGCAGGCCGGTGCCTTTCTTTTCGAGGAACAGATCGAAGTCCGCACCCGACGCCGGACCGCGCAGATAACCCTTGAGCGTGCCGCCGGCATAGCTGAAGCCGGTGTCGCCCGGGTGATACGCGGTGCCGTCGCTGGCGAGGCTGCCCGAATACTTGGTGCAGTTGGTGCACGGCGCGTTGCCACCCGGCGCGGTGGCGGTCACGGTCTTCTGCGAAGTACCGGTCTGGCCGATGGTGTCGGTAACCGTGAGAGTGACGTTGTAGCTGCCACCCGCCGCGTAAGTGCGGGAGGTCGTCACGCCGTTGCCATTACTGCCATCGCCAAACGCCCAGCCGTAGGCGGCGATGCCTTTGTCATCCGAGGACGTGCCGGCATCGAACGAACAGGTCAGGCCGTTGCAGGAGAACGTGTAGTTGGCCTGCGGCGGGTTGTCGGTCGGCGTGCCGCCGCCGGTGTTCGCCACATACAGCAGCTTGTTCGGCGACCCGGTGCCAGCGTTGCTGAGAACGCCGCTGGTGGATTCCGAAACCAGCACGGCAGCCAGTTGCGCCGGCGTCTGACTGGGGTTGCGCGCCAGGATCAGCGCCAGCGCCCCGGCCACATGCGGGCTCGCCATCGAGGTGCCGTCAATCGTGCTGGTGGCGGTGTTGTTGGTGTACCAGGACGAAGTGATATCGGTGCCCGGCGCGAAGATGTCGAGACAGGAACCGAAGTTGGAATAGGACGTGTCACGCGAATCGGCGTTGGTGCTGGCGCCGACGGTGACCGCTTCGGCGACGCGGTTCGGTGAACCGGTGCAGGCGTCGGCGTTGTCGTTGCCGGCCGCGACCGCGTAGGCAATGCCGCTGGCGATGGAATTGCGCACTGCCGCGTCAAGCGTGGCGTCGTTGCCGCCGCCGAGCGACATGTTGACCACGGCCGGCCGCACCGCGTTGGCGGTGGTCCAGTCGATCGCGCCGATGATCCAGGAATACTGGCCTTCGCCGCCGCAGTTGAGCGCGCGCACCGGATGGATCGTGGCCTTCTTCGCCACGCCGTATACGGTACCAGTGGCGGTGCCACTGACATGGGTACCGTGACCGTTGCAGTCCGAGATATTGGCTGGATCTATCGTCACGTCACCGGTGCCGCCAAGCCCGCCTACGACACTGGCGCTTTTGCGATCGGCGAAGTTGCGTCCGGCACCGACGCGGCCGGTGAACTCGGCGTGGTTGACGTTGAGACCGGTGTCAATCACGTACACGTGCACGCCCTGTCCAGCGCTGTCGGGGTAGACGTATTTGCCATCCATCGGTCGGTTGCGCTGATCGACGCGGTCGAGACCCCAGGTCGCGCCGTTCTGCGTGGCGACAGCACTGGCGATCTGGTCCTGCGTGATCGAAGCGACCAGCGGATTCAAGGACAGCAGCGCAGCCTGCGCGGGACTGATGCGCGCGGCAAAGCCCTTCAGTGCATGCTCGTAGGACAGCAGTACGCGACCGCCGCCGACCGTGGACAACAGCGTCGTGGCCTGTTCGGCCACCGGCAATCCGTACAGAAGACTTCCCGCCACCGGCTTGTTCAGCACGACGATGTATTGGTTGGAGATATAGCGAGGCGTGGCCGCCTGCGCGCAGAAAGCGGACAGTCCCAGCACCAGAACCGAAAATAGTTTCATTAAACGCACGAATAGCCCCCAGAAGAATTTAAACGAAGCGCGCATTCTGCCTGCGAGAAAAAGCGCTGGGGGAGGTGAACTGATCGTCAGCTGCGAACTACGTCACCAAACAGTTTTGTTTACCTGAACCAGCCACCCGCTTGTAGTGTTTTAAGGCCGCTTTCGTTGGATTTTCTTCAACGGGTGTTTTATGGGCAAGGCCAAAATCGGCCAGCGACTGATTTCGATGAAGCGCTCAACGAGGGTCATGGCTGCTGCGTAGTCTCCGCCGTTTTATGCGGCTCATGCGGAACCCAGCCGACGGCCCACAGCATGACGAAGAAGCCGAGCACGTAGGCCACCGCCACATGCCAGCCGGACTTGATCCAGCCGCCGACGCTCTTGGCCTGCGGAAACAGGTTGGAGATTGCGACGCCCGCCGAGGAACCGAACCAGATCATCGAGCCGCCATAGCCGACCGCGTAGGCGAGCACGCCCCAGTCGTAGCCGCCCTGATCGAGCGCGAGCTTGGTCAACGGGATGTTGTCGAACACCGAGGACAGGAAGCCGAGGCCGAAGGCGGTCTGCCACGAGGCCGTCGGCAGCGTCTCCACCGGCATCATCGAGGCGGTGGCGACCAGCGAGATCAGAAACAGCGAGCCCTTGACCGAGGCCGGCACCACTTTCCAATCGGTTTTGGTGAACAACGCAGCGACGACAATCGCCGCCCAGACGCCGGCCGCGGGGAAATCCAGCAGCACATTGGTGACGATGGTGCCGGTGAGAATCATCAGCACCGCGATCAAACGCGGCCACTGCAGACGGTGCTGACCCTCGACGTTCGCCTGAATCGGCTGCAAGGCATGCTGCTGGCGAGCGGCAAAGAAACCGAAGAACAGCAGCGCGGGAACGGCACCGGCAAACGCATGTGTCACGTCAATCCAGGCCACGCCGTCGATCCACATCATGGTGGTGGTGGTGTCGCCAAGCACGCTGCCGGCACCGCCGGCATTGCTGGCGGCGACGATGGCGGCCAGATACCCGATGTGCACGTTTTTCCTGAACACATGCAGGGCAATCGTGCCGCCGATCATGGCGGCGGCGATATTGTCGAGAAACGCCGACATCACGAACACTAGCGCCAGCAGTGCGAAGCCTCCGAGCCAGCCGTCCGGCAGCACGCGCGGCAGCAACTCCGGCGCTTCGGACTGCTCGAAGTGCCGTGCCAGCACCGCAAAGCCCAGCAGCAGACCGAGCAGATTCACGAGAATTGGCGCTTCGTGAATGAAATGCGTCACCGGCTTGAAGGCGCCATCGCCAAGAATCTTCATCACCAGCACCGCGATCAGGCCGGTGAGCGCGACCTCCAGTGTCTTGTCATGGAACAGCGCCACGCCGGCCAGCGTGAGGCCGAACACCAGGAACTCCATGCGCACGCCGAAGAACATCATCTTCGACTGCGGCAGCGCCCAGGCGGATACGACGATGGCGGCAATCGCATAGAGGCCGAAGCTCATCAATGTCTTTTTATTCACGGTCATGTCCTAAACTGACTAAACCGCATGATAACGACCCAATAAAAGCGCCGGCATGTCCTTCACTGCCTGGTATTACCCGTTTTATCTGGCCGCCGTCGTGCTGCTGTACTGGCGCTTGCCGGCGCGCGGCCGCACCTGGCTGCTGCTGGTCGCTTCGTATGTTTTCTATGGCACCTGGGACGCGCGCTTTCTCGCCCTGATCGGCTTCACCACGCTGGTGGATTTCTACTGCGTCGGCGCGATGGAAGATGCCGACCGCGCGGACCACAGCGAGCGGCGCCGGTGGTTCCTGTGGCTCAGCATCGTCAGCAATCTATCGGTGCTGTTCTTTTTCAAGTACTTCAACTTTTTCATCGAATCGGCGCAGGCGCTGCTCGCTACCGCCGGCCTGCCCACCGAGCGCAGCACGCTCAACATCCTGTTGCCGGTGGGCATCTCGTTCTACACCTTCCAGTCCATCGCCTACTCGGTGGATGTCTATCGCCGCCAGATCCATGCCTGCCGCGACCTGCCGCTGTTCGCGGTCTACATCGCCTACTTTCCGCAGCTGGTGGCCGGCCCGATCGAACGCGCGCGCAGCCTGCTGCCGCAGCTCGAACGCGCGGCGGTGTTCAGCCCCGAGGATCTGCATGTCGGCCTGCGCCTGATCCTGGTCGGCTTCTTCAAGAAGCTGTTCGTCGCCAATAACTGCGCGCTGATCGCCAACTATGCGTTCGCCTTGCCCGCACCGAGCGCCGGCTGGGTGGCGCTCGGCGCGCTCGCCTTCGCCTTCCAGATCTATGGCGACTTCTCCGGCTACACCGACATCGCCCGTGGCTCGGCGCGGCTGCTCGGCATTCACCTCACCGACAATTTTCGCTTCCCCTACTCGGCGCGCGGCCCGTCGGATTTCTGGCAGCGCTGGCATATCAGCCTGTCGTCGTGGTTTCGCGACTACCTCTACATCCCGCTCGGCGGCAACCGCTTTGGCAATCTCATCACGTTGCGCAACCTATTCCTGACCATGTTGATCGCCGGCCTCTGGCACGGCGCGACCTGGATGTTTGTGCTGTGGGGCGCGTACCACGGCGCGCTGCTGGTGCTGTACCGGGTGACGCCGCCGCTGGCGCAGCTGGAAGCCGCCGACGGCTGGGCGAAAACCCTTTCGATCCCGACGATGTTTCTGCTCACGCTGCTCGGCTGGATCATCTTCCGCTCTGCCGACGCCGACATGCTGGCGCGCATGCTCGGCGGCCTGTCCGATTGGGCGGGCACGACTTGGGTTGACCTCAAAGGCCCGACACGCTGGATCGCCCTGCACGTTCTGCCGCTGTGGCTGTTGCAGTTCGTCACCCGCAAGGCCCAGGACGAATCCGCGCTCGATGGCGTACCCGCGCCGCTGCGCGGCCTGCTCTACTGGTTCCTGTTCATGCTCACCGTCTCGTGCATCACGATTGATGTCGAGTTCATCTACTTCCAGTTCTAATGCGCCTGTTCAGCAAAGCGTTCCTGATCGCCGTCGGCCTCTGGGCATTTCTGGAAGCCGGCGCGCATGTGTTTTTCGCCGACGGCATCCTCGGCCGCTTTGACTACGGTTATCACCCGACCGCCGGCTGGTTCGAGTTTGACGATCGCACCGAGCTGCGCCGCGTCGGCGGCGCGCGCTTCCGCCCGCAGACCGTTCCCAAACCCAAACCCGTCGGCAGCGCGCGGGTCTTCGTCGTGGGCGGCTCGGTGCCGCGCGGGCAGGCGCTGGAGACGGCGTATCCCTACAAACTCGGCGAGGCGCTCGGCGGTGCGGAAAGCTACAACCTCGGCATTCCCGGCTACGGCAGCGTGCGCAGCCTGATCCTGATGAAGCAGGCGCTGCGCCACGATCCGGATGTGCTGATCCTGCATCTGCACGCCGGCAACGAATACGAGGATGAACTGGACTGGAAGCGCGCCGAGGACTTCGATTCCTGGCATCCGCGCAACTGGCTGTTCAAGAGTTTCACCATCGCGCGGCTGTACGAACTGAAACAGGAGCAGATGTACTGGAAATGGCTGCCGACGGAAATCCGTGAACAGGCCATGGTGCACGACGAGATGGCGCGCATCGCCGAGCAGATCCGCGATCCGAATTCACCGCTTGAGCAGCGATGGCAGAAACGCATCGCCCGCAACACCGAACGCGCCGTGGACCTGGCCCTGTGCAACGGCGTGCCACTGGTGCTGGTGCTACCCACCCTTCTCGACCGCAAGGCGGGCTACGTCTTCGACGACGGCGGCCTCGGCGCGCTGGCGCACGGACTCGTCAAACGCCCCGGCGTGACCGCTTATTGGCCAGCGGACGACCTGCGCAAACTCACGCCAGAAGCAATTGATCCGCTGTTCTTCCGCGACGGCACTCACATGTATCCGCCCGGTCACGCCTTCGTCGGGCAGAAGCTGGCACCCGTGGTGCAACAGGCCCTGAAGTCACGCGCTCAACTGGAGCGCCAGCATTCGATTACAGAGTGCGAACAGACACTGGGAATACTGACGCCGGAGGATTAGCCCGGAATCACGCCACCTGTTTCGGCAGCGTCTGACAAACAAATGGCGCTAGCCGCGCCGCGGCGGATGCATCATCCGGCGGCTATTCCAGCAGACTCCGTAACATCCACGCCGTCTTTTCGTGCACCTGCAGGCGCTGGGTCAACAGGTCAGCGGTCGGTTCGTCACTGGCTTTGTCCGCCAGCGGGAACACCGAGCGTGCAGTGCGCGCACAGGCTTCGTGACCTTTGACCAACAAACGCACCATCTCCATCGCTTCAGGCACGCCGGCGGTTTCTTCGATGGAGCTGAGTTTGGCGTATTCGGCATAGGTGCCCGGCGCCGGAAAACCCAATGCGCGAATGCGCTCGGCGACCAGATCCACCGCCAGTGCGGCTTCGGTGTAATGCGTCTCGAACATCAGGTGCAGGGTGTTGAACATCGGCCCCGTCACGTTCCAGTGAAAGTTGTGGGTCTTGAGATACAGCGTGTATTCGTCGGCCAGCAGCTTGGACAAGCCGTCGGCGATGGCCTTGCGCTGGGCCTTCTCGATGCCGATGTCTATTTTCATTTCAGGTCTCCGGATATACGGCAGAGATTAGGCGCTGTGCGCGCGCAAGTGAAATGAATTGTGGCTAACGGCGCGATTGCCTCGGGCAATCGGGCTGATCGTGATGCGATCAATCCCCGCGCTTGCTCTTGCGGTAATGCCCGAAAATATCGTTGAGATCACGCTTCGGCTTCCAACCGAAGGTCTCGGCGAAATGCGAGCCGTCGAGAATCACCGGGTACTTGAAGTAGTTGATCAGGTACGGCGGGAAAAAGGCGTTCCAGTTGAGCGCACTCGAGATCATCCTCGGCAGCGAAGGCGGCACCGACGGGATCGGCAGCGCCACGCAGCCGCACTGCTTGACCGCTTCCTGGAACGGCACCCAATCTTCCGGCGCAACGTTGTAGATGCCGGGACGGTTCTGCTCGAAGGCGACGACGTGCGCATCAGCCATGTCATCCACGTGCAGAAACTGCATCAGCGGCGAGAATCCCGCGAGCACCGGCGCCACCGGCCGCGACAGCAGGATCGACATGCTGTTCTTGACGCCGGGCCCGAGCACGTTGCACGGCCGCAGGATGGTGATGTGCAGTTCCGGGTGTTTCCACAGGTAGATGCTGGCAAGGTTCTCCAGCTCGACCGAATCCACCAGGTCCTGCGTGATCTCGCTCGCCTTCAGCGGTGTGTCCTCGTCCAGCAGCGCCGGGTTGTAGGCGCTGGCGCCGTAGACGTAATACGTCGAGTGGATCATCACCTGCTTGACGTAATACTTGCGGCACAGATCGAGCAGACGCTTGGTGCCGAGCACGTTGGCGTTGTAGCGCATGTCGCGGGTCTTCTCGTGCGCGAAGATGCGGCCGAGGTGGATCACCGCGTCGATCTTGTGGTGGTTGAAGATGTCCTCGAAACCACGCTTGTGCATGTCCACCTGATAGCTCGGCACGCCGGCGTCGGTCTCGACCTTGCGGCGAAAATCCACCGCCACCACGTTGACCTTGCCGTGCAGCCGCGCGATCACGCGCTTGGCCAGCGAACCGGCAGCGCCGGTGACAAGCACGGTTTTCTTGTCGGGCATCAATAGATCTTCGTGCGTTCCGCCAAACCCTTGTCGATGAGCTTGCGGATCTCGTCCTTGACCTGCTCGACGCGTTCGGTCACCTGCGCTTCGGTGAGCTTGCCGTCCTTGAAATGGATCGGCTCGCCGAAGTTCAGGTAAACCCGCGCCGGCAGCGGGATCAGCGGCGCGACCGGCGCATAAGGGATGCCCAGCAGTTTTGCCAGTGGCGCGATGTTGTAGAGCGAGGGCATGGTCTCTTCGCAGCCGACCACGCCGCAAGGGATGATCGGCGTCTTGTGGGTCATCGCCAGATGGACGAAGCCGTTGCCGAAACGCTGCAGCTGATAGCGGTCCTTGTACAACTTGCCGGAACCGCGGACGCCCTCGGGGAACACCAGGATCGCCTCGTCGCGCTCCAGCATGCGCGAGCAGTTGACCGGGTCGCCGATGACGCCGCCGACCGAGTTCATCAGATTGCCGAGCCAGGGCACCGTCGGGAAGAAGCGCTCGATCATGCCGCGCGCATAACGCGGCGCATCGTGGTTGGTGGCCAGCGCGTAGCCGATCAGCACACCGTCCATCGGCAATTGCCCGGAGTGATTGGGCACCACCAGCACCCGCCCTTTCTTCGGGATGTTTTCCAGTCCGTGCGCGGTCACGCGAAAATATTTTTCGTACAGCCACTTGATCACGGCGACGCCGAGTTTGGCGGTGCCTTCGTTGTAACCCCAGGGGTCGTAGCCAAAACTGCCGACCGGTTTCGGCATCTTGGCGAACAGCTCTTCGATTTCGGGGCTGACGGCCTGCTCCGCCAGTCTGGACGGCGACAAGCCGCGGAGTCCCTCGACGAGCTGGGCGAGTTGCATCAGGAGACCGTCGCCGCGGCTAAACCGGACCGCCGATCAGACGGAAAACGAATTACCGCAACCGCAGGTGGTGCTGGCGTTCGGGTTACGGATGACGAACTGCGCACCCTGCACGTCTTCCTTGTAATCGATTTCGCCGCCGGTGAGATATTGCAGGCTCATCGGATCCACCAGCAACTGCACGCCGAGTTTCTCGACCACGGTGTCATCGGTCTCAACGTCCTTCTCGAACTTGAAGCCGTACTGGAACCCGGAGCAGCCGCCGCCGGTGACGAACACGCGCAGTTTCTGCTCGTGGTCCTGTTCTTCATCGAGCAGCGCCCGCACTTTGAGCGCGGCCGACTCGGTGAAGATCACCGAAGGCGGTGCCGCGGCGGCGGGCGTGGTCATCAGGCCAGGCTTTTGATGCGGGCTTCGGCGCTGATGCCCTCGATGCGCGCGTCATTCAGCGCACGCGGCGCTGCCATGGAGTCATCGCCTTCATGCACCAGCTGGCCGTTGATCACGGCGCCGCTCATCATCTCGATGTTCTTGTAATAGACGCTGCCGGAGATGCGGGCGCGCGCACCGAGCGACAGGTTTTCGCTCGACACCACGTCGCCCTGCACCAGACCATTGAGCACGATCTTCGGTGCGCGCACGTCACCTTCGACGATGCCGGCTTCGCTGACCGACAGGGTCGCGCCCTTGTCCGAAGTGGCGATGACTTTGCCGATGATCTTGCCGTCCACATGCAGGCCGCCGGAGAAACGCACATCGCCCAGCACTTCGGTCTGTCGACCGATCAGGGTATCGACCGAGGAACTGCCGCTGCTGCTGCCGGGGGATTCACCAGTCCAGAAATTCTTGGCCATGTTCAAGGCTCCTGCTTGGGGGTGTTGGTCTGTATCTTAGCCCAATCGAAATCATCCTCAATCTTCTGCCCGCCCTCGGGCAGGACCTGCACCAGGACGCGGCTCGGCACGAAGCCCGTAGGCAGCCGGAACTCGCCGGTGAACTCCTGGAAGTATTTGAACGAAAAATCCAGCGACGGCGCGGGCACCAGGTCTGACAGACGCAACGACGAACCCGCGCCGCTGCCACTCAACAGGACCTCGACGTGCCCGGTGATGCGGCGGTCGTGGCGCACCGACTGGATCAGCACCAGATCGTAGCGATAGCTGCCGACGCGGGCACCCGGCCTGACCTTGAACTCATAGACGCGGACGCCGGCCTGCGACGCGTCGGGCGAGACGATGCCGCGGTAAAACGCCACCTGTTCACGCAGATCGGCCAATTCCTTCTGCAGCGAGGTCAGGGAGCCTTTGACCGACTCCGAGGATTGCTTGTCGATCTCCTGAGAGCGCTGCAGATAGACCGTTTCACCCCTCAAGGTGGCGATTTCCGCGCGCGCGGCGCGCAGATCGCGCGTCAACTGTCGGCGTTCAGTCAGCAGTTGGTCGCGTTCAGTCTGAGCGCGCTCGAAATCCGACACCGTGGTGGCGCGCGCGTAGGCGTACAGCACCCAGGCGCCGAGCGCCAGCAGCGCCACGCTGCCGGCGATCAAACCCGCACGCAGCCCCGGCCGATGCGGGGTGATGACGACCTTGTGCATCAGGCCGCGATCGGATTTCAGGGCCATAGCGCAGTCGGCGTGAGGCCAGAGGTCTCCTCAAGTCCGAACATCAGATTGAAGCACTGCACGGCCTGTCCGGCCGCGCCTTTGACCAGGTTGTCGATGACGGCGAGCACGATCACGGTATCGCCCCGGTGATGCACCGCGATCTGGCAGCGGTTTGAGCCGCGCACGCTGCGTGTGTCCGGATGCGCGCCCGGCGGCAGCACATCCACGAACGCTTCGCCGGCGAAGCGTTTTTCGTACAGCGCCTGCAGATCGATGCCGGGCTTGTTCAATTTTGCGTAGAGCGTGGCGTGGATGCCGCGGTTCATCGGCACCAGATGCGGCACGAACGTCAGCGCGACCGGCGCGCCGGCGATCGTCGTCAGCCCCTGCTCGATCTCCGGCTGATGCCGATGGCCACCGACGCCATAAGCCTTGAAGGATTCGGCGGCTTCGCTGAACAACGAACTCTGTTTCAGTTCGCGTCCGGCCCCGCTGACACCGGATTTGCAGTCGGCGATCAAGCTGCCGGGAACCAGCAGTTTCTGCTCGAGCAGCGGCAAAAACCCCAGCTGCACCGAAGTCGGGTAACAGCCCGGTGCAGCAACCAGTTGCGCGGTCTTCAGCGCCGCCCGGTTGATTTCTGGCAATCCATAGACTGCCTGCTTGAGCAGTCCGGGTGCGCTGTGTTCGTGTTGATACCACTGCTTGAACAGTGCGGCGTCCTTCAGCCTGAAATCGGCTGACAGATCGATCACCTTCGCACCCTGCTTCAGCAACGCGGGCGCGCTTTGCATGGCGGTGCCGTGCGGCGTGGCGAAAAACACCGTCTGGCATTGAGCAAGCGCAGCCTCATCCGGTGCGCTGAACACAAGGTCCGTGCTGCCACGCAGATGCGGGAACAGCGCATCCGCACGCTTGCCGGCTTCCTGACGCGACGTCAGCACGCGCACGCGCGCAGCCGGGTGCTGCGCGAAAATCCGCAACAGTTCCGCACCGGTGTAGCCGGTGCCGCCGACAATCCCGACTTCAATCATGCTGATACGCCCTGCAAACGAGGCGGCGATAATAGAGCATGCTCTGGCTCAAAGCCGCACACATCATCTTCGCCGTGACCTGGTTCGCGGGTCTGTTCTACCTGCCGCGCCTGTTCGTCTACCACTGTGAAACCATGGACGCGCCCGGCCATGCGCGTTTCTGCACCATGGAGCGCCGCCTGTACCGTCTGATGAGCATTGGCATGGCGGGGTCGCTGCTCATGGGTGTGTGGCTGTGGCTCGCGTATTGGCCCATCCCCACGGCTTGGCTGCATGCAAAAGCGGCGCTGGCCCTCGGACTGGTGGGATATCACCACTGGCTACTGATCCTGATGAAGGATTTCGCCAATTTCCGCAACAAGCGCAGCGCGAAGTTCTACCGCCTGATCAATGAAGTCCCGGCGATATTCCTGATCGCGCTGGTGTGTCTGGCGGTATTGAAGCCGGGTTAGGCGTCCGGCTGCATCTGACTCTGCAGATAATTCTGCAGACCCACTTTCTCGATCAAACCAAGCTGTTCCTCGATCCAGTCGATGTGTTCTTCCTCGCTCTCCTGGATTTCAGTCAGTAGTTCGCGCGTGACGTAATCGCCGACTTTTTCGCAGTGCGCGATGGCTTCCTTGTACATTGGATGCGCTTCTTTCTCGCGCTTGAGATCGGCCGCCAGGATCTCTGGCACGTTTTCGCCGATGAACAGCTTGCCGAGGTCCTGCAGGTTAGGCAGGCCCTCAAGGAATAGCACGCGCTTGCACAGCTTGTCGGCGTGCTTCATCTCGTCGATGGATTCCTCGTATTCGTGTTTCTCAAGTTTCTTCAGGCCCCAGTTGCCGAGCATGCGCGCATGCAGGAAATACTGGTTGATGGCCGTCAGCTCGTTCTTCAGGCCGAGGTTGAGGTATTCGATCACTTTGGCATCGCCGCGCATGGGAATCTCCGCTGAACTGAGTGCGAGGAGTCTACGGTCGCGGCCGCGGAAAGTAAACTTAAGTTATTGTTTTTATTTAGTTATTTAACTGATTCTGCGTTCGATTCTCATGCGCGTTGCGCATGGGCCGCACCGCACATTGGCACTTGCTGCGCGCTGCCGCGCAACAGTTCTTCAGCGACGATTTCCTGCGCGTAGGGCACGCACTTTCCGCAACCGGTGCCAACCCCCAGGTCGCGCGATAACTCGCGCAGCGAGCAGGCACCCGCTCGTACCGCTTCGCGGATGTGTCGATCCTTGACCGCTTTGCATACGCAGATGTACATGGCAGCCTTCAGATTAAAAGCAAATGATAATGATTGTCAATTGCTTAAATATCGGATAAAGTCATTTGAGAATCTTTCTCATTTACTTAAAACCACAAGGATGTCGCCATGCTTCGCCACACCTGTATCGCTCTGATCGCCGCACTTGTCCTGCTGCCGCCAAGCGTTCACGCGCAACCGGTCGCCAAGAAAAATCAGGCGGTAAAAACGCAGAAAGCCCAGGGCAGCAAGAAAGTCGCGACCCCGACTGAAAAACTCCCGGTGAAGAGCGAGGAGCACCCGGTCGCCATGCCGGTGCTGGAGATCGTCGGCATCAGGCAAAACAATGATCTGACGAGCTCGTCCAGCGTGATTGACAACAAGACGCTGCGCGGCAGCCGTGTGTTCACCGCCAACGAGGCGCTACGCAAGGTGCCCGGCGTCGTCACCCGCGACGAGGAAGGCTTCGGTGTGCGCCCCAACATCGGCATCCGCGGCGTCAACCCCACCCGCTCGCAGAAGATCCTGCTACTGGAGGATGGCATCCCATTCACTTGGGCTCCCTACGGCGCCAACGAAGCCTATTACCACCCGCCGGTGGACCGTTTCGACCGCATTGAGGTGCTCAAAGGCGCTGCCATGAACGTATACGGCCCGCAGAACCTGGTCGGCACCATCAACTACATCACGCCGACGCCGCCGGATGAACTCACGGCCAGCGTCGCCGGCACCTTGGGCAGCCGCAACTACTTCAACACCCACGCACAAATCGGCGGCAACGGGCTGCTGCTGGATTTCGTGCGCAAGTCCGGTGATGGCGCGCGCGACAACACGCGCAGCGAAATCCACGACGCCAACCTCAAGGGCGTGTTCTCGCCCGCGCCCGGCCACGCCCTGACCGCGCGCGTCAATGTCTACAACGAAGCCTCCGACGTCAGCTACACCGGCATCACCGACGCCGAGGCGCGCAACTTCGGACTGCGCTACAACCCGTTCACCAACGATACGTTCGACATCGGTCGTCAGGGCGTCGTGCTGACGCACGAATGGACGCCCAGCGCTGACCTCACCCTGCTGACCAATGCCTACTACAACCACACTGCGCGCGACTGGTGGCGCCAGTCCAGCTCGACCACCGACGCGCAGTGCAACCCGTCGGTGCCGACTTTTTCTGCCGACCGTTTGGCGGGTATCGCCGTCAACGTCAACGCCTGCCTGTCCGCGCAAGGCCGCCTGCGCGAATACGGCACTGCCGGTATCGAGCCACGGTTGACTTACCGGCATGGACTGTTCGGCGCCGCCAACGAGCTGCTGGTCGCGGGTCGCGTCTATTACGAATCGCAAGACCGCCAGCAGAAGAACGGCGCCACGCCGACCGCGCGCGATGGCGTGCTCGTCGAAGACAACGAGCGCCGCGCCCAGGTCAACACCCTGATCGTGCAGAACCGTTTTGGCCTCGGCGCGCTGACGCTGGAGCCGTCACTGCGCTACGAGAACATCAACTACGACCGGCGCAACCTGCTGGCGCCGTTCGGGGCCGGTGATGACACCGTGAACGAGATCGTCCCCGCGCTGGGTCTGACTTTTGCCCTCAGCGAACAGACGACCCTGTTCGGCGGCGTCCATCGCGGCTTCGCGCCGCCTCGGGTCGAGGATCTGATCAACGGCGCCGGCGGCGCCATCGAGGTCGGCAGCGAAGAGAGCCTCAATGCCGAGGCCGGCATCCGCACGCGGCCGCGCTCGGGACTGCAGCTGGAAGCGGCCGCCTTCCGCAATGACTTCCATCGCCAAGTGGCCGTCGGCAATGTCGCCGGCGGCAGCGTGCCTCTGGCCACCGGGCAAACACTTTACGAGGGCTTCGAGTTCGCCGGTCGCGCCGATCTGGCCCAGCTCTCGGGTCTGCCGCTGGGCCCTTTCGCCGAGTTGGCGGTCACCTATATCCCGACTGCCAAGCAGACAGCGCCGCTGCGGCGGGTGGACACCGGCGCCGTGGTCGGCGGCAGTGCGGCCGGCTTGCGCCTGCCGTATTCACCGCGCTTCACCACCACCGGCACACTCGGGCTGCGCCCGACCGCAAACTGGGAGCTGCGTTTCGAGACGGTGCATGTGGGCGGCCAGTTCAGCGACTTCGCTGAAACCACTGCGACGAACGGCACCGGCCAAGTCGGTTTCATCAACAGTTACACGATCTTCAACGCGGCGACGCACTACACCCTGCGGCCGCTGAACCTGACCCTGTTCCTCACCGCCAAAAACCTGAGTGACGAAACCTACATCGTCGATCGCGTGCGCGGCATCCTGCCCGGCGCACCGGCCCTGGTGCAGGGCGGCTTTGAGTACAGCTTTTTCTAGCCGGCTCGCAGCAGCGGTTGAAGCTCTTCGAGCGCGGCGCGGTAGACGTCGCGCTTGAAGGGCACGACTTCGCGCAGCGGCAATTCCGAATCCACCCAGCGCCATTCTTCGAACTCGGGCTTGTCGCCGCGATCAAAACGCACGCGGTCTTCGGCCGCGATCAGCCGCAGCGCAAACCATTTCTGCTTCTGGCCGATGCACATCGGCACATTGCCGCGACGCAAAAACCTCGGCGGCAACCGGTAGCGGAGCCAGCCCTGCGTGCTGCCCAGCAGCTGGACGTCCACTGCGCCCAGCCCCAATTCTTCGTACAGCTCGCGCAGCATCGCCTGCTCCGGCGATTCGCCCGCGCCGATGCCGCCCTGCGGAAACTGCCAGGCGTCCATGCGTACGCGCTTGGCCCACAGCACCTGCCCGGCCGCATTCGCCAGCACAATGCCGACGTTGGGGCGATAGCCCTCGACATCCACCACGGCGCACCTTTGGAAAATCAGATCGTGGCGATTATTTCACATGAGGGATAATTCGCCGATGCGCCTCGCCATCTTCGATCTCGATCACACCCTGCTGGCGGGCGATAGCGATTATCTTTGGGGCCAGTTTCTAGTCGAGATCGGAGTACTCGATCACTCGTACCACTGGCGTGAGAACGAGCGCTTCTACGAGCAATACAAGGCCGGCACGCTGGATATCCTGGAATTCTGCGCCTTCAGTCTGCGACCACTGTCGCAACATGAACCTGCGCAGCTGCAGAAATGGCGCACGGAATTCGTGAAGACCAAAATCATTCCGATCATAGCGCCCGGCGCGCCGGCCCTGCTGGAACGCCATCGCGCGCAAGGCGACACCCTGCTCATCACCACGGCCACCAATCACTTCATCACCGAACCCATTGCCGAGCTGCTGGGCGTGCCGAATCTGATTGCACTCGACCCGGAGATGCGTGATGGCCGCTATACGGGACAGGTCGCCGGCGTCCCCAACTTCCAATCCGGCAAGGTCACACGCCTGAAAAGCTGGCTGCAAGGCCAGGCACCGTTCGCGCACAAGACAGCCTACAGCGACTCCCGCAACGATATCCCCCTGCTGGAACTCGCCGATACCGCAGTAGCGGTGGACCCGGACGACACGCTGCGCGCGGAGGCGCAGAAACGGGGCTGGCCGATCATCAGCCTGCGTGAGAAATTACCGGAACTGACATGAAATCCACGGCGATCCTGCTGATTGACTGTCCCGACCGCAAGGGCATTGTCGCCGCGGTCGCGGATTTTCTTTACGCGCACGACGCCAATATCCTGCACGCCGACCAGCATCAGGACGCTGATTTGTTTTTTACACGCGTGGAGTGGGACCTCGCGGGATTCAAATTGGATCGCACCGCCTTCGAGGGAAAATTCGCTGCGGTCGCCAATAAATTCAACATGCGCTGGCGGCTTGAGCTGTCGGCGCAAAAACCGCGCATTGCGATTTTTGTCTCCAAGTACGACCACTGCCTCGCCGACCTGCTGTATCGCCATCACAGTGGCGAACTGGCCTGCGAAATTCCGCTGATCCTGTCGAACCACGAAGACGCACGCCGGCTGGCGGAGTTCCACCACATCGCATTCCACGTGTTGCCGCTGGACGCGGCGAACAAGGCAGAAGTCGAATCACGTCAGTTGGCCCTGCTGGAAAAACATGGCATCAATCTGGTCGTGCTGGCGCGCTACATGCAGGTGCTGTCGCCCACTTTCGTCGCGCGTTATCCGGCGCGCATCATCAACGTGCATCACTCGTTCCTGCCCGCGTTCGCCGGCAGCCGGCCGTATCACCGCGCGCACGAAAAAGGCGTGAAACTGATCGGCGCCACCAGCCATTACGTCACCGAGGAGCTGGACGAAGGGCCGATCATAGAGCAGGACGTGGTGCGCGTCTCGCACCGCGACCAGCTCGAAAATCTGATCCAGAAGGGCCGCGACCTGGAAAAAGCCGTGCTGTCGCGCGCGGTGCGCTGGCACATCGAACACCGGATTCTGGTGTACGCGCGGAAGACCGTTGTTTTTGATTAGCTCAGGGTTTTGAGCAGGGTGTTCTGCAAGCGTCCGTTGCTGGCCAGTACCGAAGTGGTTTTCAGCGTCAGCGGCTGACCGGAGAGATCGGTGAACGCACCGCCGGCTTCACGCACGATCACCGCCAGCGCGGCGATGTCGAGGATGTTCACATCCGACTCCACCACCGCATCGATTTTCCCCGACGCCAGCAAATGGTAGTGCAGAAAATCGCCATAGCCACGGATGCGGTGCAGTCTGGGAATCAACACGCCCAGTTTTGCCCAATCCGCTGATTTCGCCAAAGTAGCGAGATTGCCGGTCGAGAGCGTTGCCTTTTCCAATACAACGACCTCGCTCACCTTGAGTTGCTCAGTGCCCAGCCAGGCGCCCTTGCCTTTCTCAGCATGGATGACTTCGCCGGCACCGCCGTTGTAGCAGGGTGCGTTGGAAACCCCCAGCACCAGTTCGCCCTTGTGCATCAGCGCGATCTGCACCGAGAAGATCGGATAGCCGCGGACAAAGGCCTTGGTGCCATCGATCGGGTCCACCAGCCACAGATATTCGGCGTCGAGGTTTTCGCGCCCCAGTTCTTCGCCGTAGAAGCCGTGCGCGGGGAAGCGTGATTTCAGGATTTTCTTGATTGCCGCTTCCGCCGCCTCATCCACTTCCGTCACCGGGCTGGCGTCGGCCTTGGTGCGCACGCTGAAATCGCCACGATAAGCCTTGCGGATGATATCGCCGGCGGCGTGGGACGCTTCAAGCGCGACTTTGAGAAATTCGCTGTGCATGACGCACATGATAGCGGGCTGTCTTAAACTACTCGCACTTGGGTGCTCGCATTTTTTACGAAGTGCGGGTTAAACGGGAAGCCGGTTTGATTCCGGCGCTGCCCCCGCAACGGTGAATGGTTCGGGATCGTCTTAAGCCACTGTGCATTTACGCATGGGAAGGCGGCGATCCAGCAGGCCATGAGTCCGGAGACCGGCCCGAGACCCCGGCGTAAAGCCGGTTTCTAGTGTCACCACGCCTTGCGGGGACGCAAGGCAATGGAGATGGCCTCATGCTCATCCGTTCTGTTGCTGTTGTTGCTTTACTGGTTCCTGCTTTGGCGTTTGCGGTGACGCCGAAGGCGAAGAAAAAAACGGTTTCAATAAAACCCGCGGTCACCACTCAAGCCGCTGCCGCCAGACCCGCCGTTGCCAATGTCGGCACCATCGTCGTCACCGCGACACGCTCCGCGCAAAGCGACAACACCACCGCAGCCTCATTGATCGTCATCAACCGCGCCGAGATCGAGCGCAGCGGCGCCAGTCATATCGTCGAAGTGTTGCGTGCGCGCGCCGGCATCGAGGTCACTGATACCTTTGGCGATGGCAGCCGCACCCTGGTCGGGCTGCGCGGATTCGGCGAGAACGCTCACTCCAATTCATTGGTACTGGTGGACGGGCGACGCATGAACAACCCGGACATCGGCGCGCCGGACCTCAACAGCTTGCCGCTGAACACCATCGAGCGCATCGAGATCATGCAGGGCAGCGCGGGCGCGTTGTATGGCGATCAAGCGGTCGGTGGAGTCATCAACATCGTCACGCGCGTGCCGAACCAGAGCGGCGGCGCTATCGAACTCAATACCGGGAGTTACGGACGAGCAGGCGTGCGAGCCCAGGGCACTTATGTGGCGAATTCAGCTCTGCGCTTTCGTGCCCATTTCGACGGCCGTCGTACCGACAACTACCGGGCGCACAACAAGCTCGATCAGTTTGTCGTTGGCGGACGCGGCGATTACGACTGGACTGATGGCGCTGGCTTTCTAGAGTTTCAGTTCGACGACGAGCGGCTGCAGGCTCCCGGCGCCCTGCTACAGGCGGAACTGGACGCCAACCGCCGGCAGTCACGCGAATTCCATCGCAATGATTTTCTCAGCACCAATACCCACGTGGTTCGCGGGGGCCTGCGTCAGTCATTTGCTCCGCGCTGGGCGGTCGAAGGCGAAACCAGCCACCGCGTCACCGACGGCGTGTTTCGTCTGAGCTTCCGGCCGACCGCTGAAGTCGTCGATGCCAGCCAGAAGCGCCGCGCGCTCGGGATCACGCCGAAAGTGGTCGGACTTTTCGATATCGGCTCTGTGCGTGGCATTCAACTCACTGCCGGCACTGACATCAATCTGTCGGACTACCGGCTGGTGTCGCGTTTTGGCCCGCAGAGCAACGATCAGCAGAGTTACGACGCTTTTGCGCAGGCGGTGGTGCCGGTCCTGCCCACGGTGGGCCTCACGGCCGGCCTGCGCTATGGCGAAGTTCACAACGACCTGCAGGATGGCGGCGCGTTTGCGATTTTCCCGGCAGGACAGCGGCTGACCGACGAGAAAGTCGCGCACTCGCTCGGCGCTTATTGGTACGCGCTGCCCGAGCTGAAACTGTTTGCGCGCCACGACCACAGCTTCCGCTTCCCCAAGGTGGATGAGTTTTTCGGCACCTTTGCCGCGGCGCTGGCGGTCAACCTCAAAACCCAGACTGGCGACTCCTATGAAACCGGCGCGGAGTATCGCGCCGGTGGTCTGCACGCCTCGGTGTTGCTGTACCGGCTGGAGCTATACGACGAAATCGTGTTCGACCCCAACACGTTCATCAATATCAATATTGCCCGCACCACCCGCGACGGCCAGTTGCTGGAACTGCGCTATCCACTACTGGATACCTTGTCCGTGGCCGGCAGTTATGCGCATATCGATGCACGCGCCAAGCAAGGCACGCTCAACAACCGTGTGATTCCGCTGGCCGCCGAACACGTTGGCCGCGTCAGTGTGGAATGGTCGCCCACCGCCGCGTGGAATCAGTTCGTTGAAGTGCAGACCACCGGCGAGCGGTTTTTCTCCGGCGATTTCGACAACAGCCTGCGGCCACTCCCGTCATACACCGTCGTCAATCTCGGCGGCGTCTATCGCTGCCAGGGCTGGCGCGCCCAGGCGCGTGTTAACAATGTGCTCAACGAGGAATACTCCGAGTTCGGCGCTTCCACATTTGATGCGTTCTTCACCGAGGTTCCCTCGTTCCAGCCTTCGCCCGAAATCAATTTCCAAGTTACGCTGGGCTACGAATTCGGAGGCAACACGCACTAGATGGGTCATCGCTTAAGCAAGATCGTCACCCGCACCGGCGACGCCGGCACCACCGGGTTGGCCAACAACACACGCGTAGTCAAAACCGACGCGCGCATCGCCGCGCTCGGCGAGGTGGACGAACTCAACTGCCAGATCGGCGTGCTGCTGTCGCTCAAGCCGCCGCGGGCCATCGCGGCGGCGCTGTCGCGCGTGCAGAACGAGCTGTTCGATCTCGGCGGCGAACTGTCGTTGCCCGGCGTGACGATGGTGAATGACGCGCATCTGGCGAAACTTGAAGCCGATGCACAGGCGTTCAATAAAAAACTGCCGCCGCTAAAAGAATTTGTGCTGCCAGGCGGCAGCCCGGCCGCGGCCGCTGCGCATCTGGCACGCGCCGTCTGCCGCCGCGCTGAACGCGCATTGTGGACGCTGCACGCGCAATCGCCGCTGAATCCGAACGCGCCGCGTTATCTCAACCGGCTGTCGGATCTTTTGTTCATCGTCGCCCGAACCCTTGCCAGGGCCAGCAAAGGCGGCGAAGTGATGTGGAAACGACAGAAGTAGCCGTAAATTCCGCTCAGGGCCTGATTCGCGCCATATCCAGCACTCCGCATAACTCTTCGATACCCTGCAACATCCGCGGCGCGGCCCGTGCCAGCAGATCGGCGTTGACCGAAAACAAATGGTTCTCGCGCACCGCTTTCAATTCCTGCCAGCGTGACCAGTCGTCGAGGATGTCCGCCACCTTGTCCTGCCGCGCGAACACGATCACGTCCGGGTTCTCGGCCATCACTGCTTCGCGGCTCACCGGCGCGGCAAGTTGCGGTAGTTCGCCGAACACGTTGATGCCACCGCAGACATTGATCGCCTGGCTGATCGGGCTCAGCCGGTTCACCGAATAGATCGGATTATTCTCAATCTGGTACATCACGCGCAGCTTCCGGCTTTGCGCGTAGCGCGCCGCCAGCCGTGACAGTCCTGCACGGAATTCCTGCGCGGCGGCTTTGGCCACTGGCGCCGTGCCAAGCCAGTCGCCGATCTGCTCGATGGCGGTCGCGATTTCATCCAGCCTTCGCACTTTGAGCGAACGCACAGGCACCGATAATTTCGCCAGCGCATCCAGCGCGGACTGCGGCGTACCACCATCCCAGACCAGCACCAGATCGGGCTTCTGCGCCAGCAGCGCTTCGGCATTGACGCCGTGCGCATCGGCAATCTTGGGCAGTTTCGCCGCCTGCTCCGGATAGTCGGTGAATTCACCGACCGCGACCAGCCGGTCGCAAGCGCCTGCGGCACAGACCAGTTCCGCCAGATGCGGCGCGAGCGTGACCACGCGCGCAGGTGTTGCAGCCAAGGCCATCGCGGGTAACAGAAAATATAATGTTAGAAAAAAAATGATGTCATTCCCGCGCAGGCGGGAATCCAGCGGTTTGCGCAAAGCACTGGACACCCGCCCCCCGACTAAAGCACTCGAGGGCAGGCTTCGCGGGTGTGACGAAAAGCTAGAAGAACGCATTCTGGAAACCCTGCCAGTCGAAATGCGGGCCGGGGTCGGTTTTGCGGCCCGGCGCGATATCGCTGTGGCCGACGATATGCGCCGGCAGGATCTGCGAATAGGCCTGCATCAAGGCCTTGGTCACCGCGATCAGCGCACGGTATTGCGAACGTTCGAACGGCTGGCGGTCGCAGCCTTCCAGCTCGATGCCGATGGAAAAATCATTGCAGCGCTGGCGGCCGCCGAAGGTCGAAGCACCGGCATGCCAGGCGCGTTGGTCGAACGGCACGAACTGCGTCACCGCACCGGTGCGACTGATGAACAGATGCGCAGACACTTTCAGATCCTTTATTTTCTCGAAATACGGATGCGATTTCGGGTCCAGCCGGTTGGTGAAAAGCTGGCGAACGTACGGTCCACCAAACTGATCCGGCGGCAGCGAGATGGCGTGAATCACCAGCAGCGAGATGTCGGCCGGGTCCGGCCGCGCGTCGAAATTGGGTGAAGCGACAAAACGCGCGCCTTGCAGCCGATGCGTGCGCCGATTCACGACCCAATGTGACGGCCGTGTTTCAGTTTTTGCTTTCCTCGAGCGCGGACGAGCCGCTAAGCTGCGCTTCCGCTTGGTCTTGCCCACTGGTCTGCTCATGAGAAAACTTGCCGCCTTCGTTCTGCCATTGGTGATCTGCGCCTGCGCCGGACAGGCGGTGCAGGTAAAAGGCGTCACGGTTTCGTTCGAACCCTATGACGGCTCGCCCGCGATACCGGCGCGCTTCGACTCCTCGTCGGAACCGACCACACCGCTGCCCGAAGTCCGCATGGCCTACCAGAAGCATATCTTGGGCAATGGCCTGACGCTGATCCTTCACGAAGACCACAAGGCGCCGGTGGTGGCGATCAACGTCTGGTATCACGTCGGCAGCAAGGACGAGCGCCCCGGCCGTACCGGCTTCGCCCACTTGTTCGAGCACCTGATGTTCAACGGCTCGGAGCACCACAACGACGAATTCTTCCGCCCGCTGGAAGCGATTGGCGCGACGAAAATGAACGGCACCACCTGGTACGACCGCACCAACTATTTCCAGAACGTGCCGGTCAACGCGCTCGACATGACGCTGTGGCTGGAGTCGGATCGCATGGGGCACCTGCTCGGCGTCATCGACCAGCTGCGCTTGGACGAACAGCGCGAGGTCGTGCTCAACGAAAAGCGCCAGGGCGAGAATGAGCCCTACGGCAAAGTTGAAGATCTGGTCGCGGCCGCGACTTATCCGGCTGGCCACCCGTACTCGTGGACCACCATCGGTTCGGAAGCAGACCTGAAAGCCGCCGCGCTGGCCGACGTCAAGCAGTGGTTCCGTGACCACTACGGCGCCGCCAATGCCGTGCTGGTCGTCGCCGGCGACATCAATCCGGCCGAAGTGAAAGCCAAGGTCGAGAAATATTTCGGCGACATCGCCCCCGGCCCGGCGCAGAAGCGTCACGGCGAATGGGTGGCGAAGATGAGCGGCGAAAAACGCGCGACGCTGCAGGACCGCGTGCCGCAGGTGCGGCTGTACAAGGTCTGGAACATTCCCGGCTACTGCGCCGACGACAACAATCGGCTGGGTCTCGCCGCCGCCGTGCTCGCCGACGGCAAGAACAGCCGCCTGTACCAGCGACTGGTGTACCGCGAACAGACCGCCACCAGCGTGGACATCGGCATCGGCCCGTTTGAAATCGGCTCCCAGTTCGCGCTCGACGTGATGGTCAAGCCCGGTGGCGATATCCGCGCGGTGGAAAAAGCCGTGGATGAAGAGTTGCGCCGCTTTCTCGACGAGGGTCCGACCGCCGACGAATTGTCGCGGGTGAAAACCAAGGTTTTCGCCGGCGAAGTGCGCGGCCTCGAACGCCTGGATGGTTTTGGCGGCAAATCCGCCAAGCTCGCCGAGTATCAAGTGTATTGCGGCACGCCTGACCGCTATTTCGAATTGCTGGAAGGCATCAAAACCGCAACCACCGCGGAGATCCGCGAAGCCGCGAAAGCCTGGCTGTCGGACGGCGTATTCGTGCTGGACGTCGAGCCAATCCCCGAATTTACTGCCTCTAAAACCGGCGCCGACCGCAGCAAATTGCCCAGCGCCGGCGCGCCACCTGCGCTGAAACTGCCGCCGCTGCAACGCGACCAGTTGTCCAACGGGCTGAAAATCGTACTCGCCGAACGGCACGAGGCGCCCGTCGTGCAGATGAGCCTGATGGCCGACGCCGGCTTCGCCGCCGATCAGGGCATCAAGGCCGGCACCGCCAAGCTGACGATGGACATGCTCGACGAGGGCACGCGTGAGCTTGATGCGCTGACCATCGCCCGACGACAGGAAGAACTGGGCGCGGTGATTTCTGCCGGCTCCACACTGGACACCTCCGCAGTGGGCCTCAACACACTGACTACCCAACTCGAACCCGGTCTCGATCTCTATGCCGAGGTGCTGCTCAATCCGAGTTTTCCCGCGAACGAGCTTGAGCGTCTCAGAAAATTACAGCTCGCCGCCATCCAGCAGGAAAAAGCCCAGCCACGCGGCATCGCCACCCGGCTTTATCCGAAACTGATCTACGGCGAAGGTCACGCCTACGCCAATCCGCGCAGCGGGCTGGGTTACGAGGACTCGGTCAAGGCCATCACGGTCGAGGACCTGCGCGGCTTCCACCAGCGCTGGTTCCGGCCCGACAACGCCACCCTGCTGATCGTCGGCGACACCACGCTGGCGCAGGTCAAACCGCTGCTGGAAAAGCGGCTGGGCAACTGGGGCGCCCCCTCCGTCGCAAAACCCACAAAAAATATCGCCGCCGTCGGGCTGCCGGCGCAGACGCGCGTGTTCCTGATCAACAAGACCGGTGCCGAGCAAACCTTGCTGTTGGCCGCACATGTCGCGCCGCCGAAATCCGATCCGGATGATCTGGCGATGCTGACCGTGGTCACCGCGCTCGGCGGCAATTTTGTCTCGCGCCTGAACATGAATCTGCGCGAGGAAAAACATTGGAGCTACGGCGCCTACGCCGGCCTGAGCGATGCTCGCGGGCCGCGCCCCTTCGTCGCCTACGCGCCGGTGCAGACCGACAAGACGGCCGAGTCCATCCGCGAGATGCAGCGCGAACTGAGCGAACTCGTCGGCAAGCGTCCGCTTTCCGCGACCGAACTGAGCTTTGCCAAGAACAGCCTGGTGCTGTCGCTGCCGGGCGAAAACGAAACCGTCGGCGAACTCGGCCGTTCCTACGCCACGATCCTCACCTACGGGTTGCCGGACTCGTACTGGAACGACTACGTCACCCAGGTTTCCGGGTTGAGTGCAGGCCCTGTCGAAGCCGCCGCACGCAAGCTGGTGCAGCCGCAGGCGCTAACCTGGGTCATCGTCGGCGATCTGTCGAAAATCGAAACACCGGTCCGCGCGCTCGGGCTTGGCAACATCCAAGTGCTGGATACCGACGGAAAGATACAAGCGCCGCCCTGAGACACTGCCCTCACTTGGTACGTTGAACCCTCGAAGCAGAGGCCTTCAGCAACTTCTTTCTCAGTTCCAGGAAGACGACTTCTGGTAGTTCGCCGTAGGCATAGCGGCCGTCCGGTGTCACGACCACGTCCGGCCCCGGCCATTTGAACTCATTCACTTCGGTGGCAACGACCCAGCACTGGTCCGCATCCAATCCAAGACGACGCTGCGTGGCGGGGGTCAGCTTGATCATGCCCGCTGGATTTTTAGGCGCAGCGTGCGTGATGGGCGCAACCGTCACCGTGACTTCACCGTTGGCCTCCCGACTAACAGCCAGCACGACGAACAAGGCAGATCCTTATCGTCGATGGTGCGGCCCCGGGCGTATTCCTGCTGCCAGAGATACGAATATCGAATCACCAGCCCCGGGATCGGATCGGGTAAATCAGCCAATCACTTCCCCACCTCGGCGTTGAACCGCCGCGATGCCTTCGACGGCTTTGCAGCGGCAATCGCTGCGCGCAGGGCGTCTGGCATTTCCGCTGCAAGGTACACCTTGCGATCCAAACTCCGCAGCCGCTCATATTCTTCAGGTGGCATCGCATAAAAATGCACACGTCCGTGATTGGTCACCTTGATGGTCTCACGCTGCGCCCGTTGTCCGATCTCACCAAACTTCCGCAAAAACTATAGTCTCGGTTACTGCATGCATGTCGGCACACCCTCCTGCGTTTGATGCCAGCAATATACGAAATCGCAAATTATGTGTAATGCGATTAATGCAGCCGCAGCTCTGACTTGGGTCATCGTCGGCGATCTTTCTAAGATCGAAGCGCCAGCCCGGGTGTCTTCTCACACCCGGAGTGTGTTGCCCGCCCCTTTGGCGATCCGCACAAACCTTGCATATACGGATTAATACTCCATAATTGCAAAGATGATTGAGCGCCATCTCAAGCCACTTCTTGCAACCGCGCTGGGCTCGAACCCGGCTGTTGTGTTGCTGGGGCCACGCCAGTCTGGCAAAACCACGCTGGCGCAGGAAATCACAAAGACGCGAGACTCGATCTATCTTGATCTGGAAACAACCTCAGACCGGAATCGCCTGACCGACGCACAGGCCTATCTTGAGGCCCATGAAAATCACCTGGTGATCCTTGATGAAGTGCAGCGTTTTCCCGATCTGTTCCAGGAACTGCGCGGCCTGATTGACCGTGGCCGGAGACGGGGGCTTAAGGCCGGCCGTTTTCTGTTGCTGGGGTCAGCATCCCTGGAATTGCTAAGGCAATCCGGTGAATCGCTGGCCGGTCGAGTGAGTTACCTGGAGCTGACTCCGATTCATGCTGCGGAATGGCCGGCAGCGGATAGTGAGTTGCTATGGCTGCGAGGCGGCTTCCCCGAGAGTCTGCTGGCCCGCACCCACACGGCCAGCCTGCGTTGGCGGCACGATTTCATTCGCAGTTATCTTGAACGCGATATTCCCCAGTTGGGCCCGCGTATCGCGGCCGAAACACTGCGTCGTTTCTGGACCATGCTGGCGCACCATCAGGGCGGCCTGCTCAATGCGGCGTCACTTGCCCGAAGCCTCGGCGTGGACGGCAAAACCGTCGCCGCTTACATGGACCTGATGGTGGACCTGTTGCTGGTGCGGCGATTGCAGCCCTGGCATCGCAATGCCGGCAAGCGGCTGATCAAGGCACCCAAGATTTACGTGCGAGATTCTGGGCTTACTCACGCTTTGCTGGGCATTGCCGACCCCGAGGCCCTGCTGGCTCACCCTGTCGCCGGCGGAAGCTGGGAAGGTTTCGTGATTGAATCTCTACTTGCCGTTGCGCCACTCGGAACCGAGGCGTATTTCTATCGCACCAGCGGCGGCGCCGAGATCGACCTGCTGCTCAAGCTGCCGGATGGAAAAATATGGGCAATTGAAATCAAGCGCAGCAGCGCCCCGACTCTGGACCGTGGGTTTCACCATGCCTGCGGCGACCTTGCCCCCCAGCGTCGTTATGTCGTCTATCAGGGCACTGAACGATATCCATTGCAAAAAGACGTGGAGGCCATTCCCCTTCGCTTCCTGACGAAAGCACTGGCGGCTGCATGATGCAGCCCGAGCGAGCGCATCGTTCCCCACGACGATCTGGAACAATGGTGATCGTCTGCGATCTGTCCAAGATCGAGACGCTGGTCCGTGCGCTCGGGATTGGCAGCATCCAAGTGTTGGATACCGACGGCCGGGCCTTGAGCAGGCCGTAGAATGCGGCTTACGAATCAGGAGCCGCCCATGGACACTGTGCAAGTTGAATTACCGCGCAGCGTGGTCAAAAGCGCTCAGAAAATAACCGGCGAACGTAGCGCGCGTGCCGCGATCACGACGCTGGTGCGACAGGGCGAAAGCCACGCACCGAACGCAACCACGGCTCGCGCCCTGCGGAGCAAAAAGCGCGGCAAGGTATTTACACGCGCCAAGGACGCCATCGCCTATCTCAAGGCGTTGTGAGAAAACTCGACATCCGGCCACGCTTCAAGACTGACGTGCTGCGCGCGAAGCGCAGCCGTTTGCCAATAGACTGGGAAACGTTGGATTTCGTACTGGAGGAGTTGGCCGCAGGCCGTGACGTTCCGCCGCTGCTCAAGCCCCATGCTCTACGAAACGAATGGGCCGGCTACTCCGAATTTCATCTTGAAGAAGATTTGCTGGTGATTTACAGATTGACGGATGCTTGGGCCGAGATTCACCGGCTGGGAACACACCGTGAATTGTTTTCTTAACCACCCTGTGCGGGTTATTCGAATAAATCCCAAGATGCCGGCGTTCCTTTCCGTACGTCACGCTTGACCCGTTTGCCGAGCAGGTCGTCGTAGTGCTTGGGCGGCAAGCCAAGGCCGGGGCGGATGGCACGCAGGTTTTTCGGCGTCAGCGTCTCGCCTTTCTTCATGTCCGCAGCGATGTAGAGCGAGCGGCGGAACACCAGCGATTTTTCCTCGGCTGCGGTGCGGCCGAAGTTGATCTTGCCTACGGCCTGCTGCGCACGACTGGTTTCCTCGACCAGCGCCTTGAGGGCAGCCGGTTCGAGCGAGAACGCTGAATCCACGCCGCCGTCGGCACGCGACAGGGTGAAATGCTTTTCGATCACGGTCGCGCCGAGCGCTACAGCGGCCACTGCCGCGCCGATGCCGAGGGTGTGGTCCGACAGGCCGACTTCGCAACCGAAGCGCGGTCGCAATTCCGGAATGGTGGCAAGGTTCGAGAACTCCGGCGAGGCCGGATAACTGCTGGTGCATTTGAGCAGCACCAAGCCCTTACAGCCGGCACCGCGCGCGGCATCCACCGCCTCGGAGATTTCTTCCAGCGTAGCCATGCCGGTGGAGATGATCAGTGGCTTGCCGGTCGTCGCGACCTTGCGGATCAACGGCAGGTCCACATTTTCGAACGAGGCGATCTTAAAACAAGGCACATCCAGCGACTCGAGGAAATCCACCGCGGCGGCATCGAACGGCGAATTGAATGCACCGGTGCGCGCTCGGGCTTGGCGCCGTACAGGTGCTGGATACGGACGACAAAACGGTACGCTAAAACTGTAGACGATTGATGCCGTGAAAAATCTACCAGGCTGTAAATCCGCCATCGACGGCTAAAACCTGGCCCGTCACGTAGGAAGAAGCGTCAGACGCCAGAAACAGAGCGGCGCTGACGATTTCTTCGGCGCGCGCCATTCGTCGTAGCGGCACTCGTTCGGAATAACGCTTCTTGAATTCACGGTTCTGTCCACTTTCCACGCCACCCGGCACAAGGCAGTTGACCCGGATCGAGTGTACGGCCCAGTGCGTTGCCAAGTGACGTGTAAGTCCGACGACGGCCGCTTTCGAGGTGGCATAAACCGCAGGCGTGTTAATCGGTCCGCCCAGATAGCGTGAGCCTTTGTAAATCCTCGGGTCTGCACCAACTAATCCGTAGATGGAGCTGGTCTGAATGACCGACCCACCACAGCCACGCACAATCATCTCTTGGCCAACGCGCTGCGCCACCAGAAACATGCCGTCGATGTTGACGGCCATCACTTCGCGCCAGACATCGAGCGAATATTTTTCAAACGGCGCAAAAAAGGCACGTAGGTTATGCCCCTTGGTTGCCGCGTTGTTATGCAACACATCAATGTGGCCAAAAACATCCATCACCCGATGCACCATTGCATCCACGGCTCGCGAGCAAGTGATGTCGCAGCCAACCCCTACCGCCTGCGAACCGTATCGCTTCTCGATGCCACGGGCGGTTTTGCGGCAAAGCGCAGCATCAAGATCTACCAGCGCGACTGACGCGCCAAGCTCCGCGTAGCCCTCACAGAATCTCTGACCGAGTATTCCAGTAGCCCCGGTGACGAGCACGACCTTTCCCTCCAGCCGCTGAAGTTTTCCGAAAGATGTTGGGGTCATTGCAGAAGAACCTCAAATATCGAATTAATTGCGTGGGCGAAAGACCGGCTTGATAGCGGGACCTTGCAGGAAGCGCTCAATGCCTGATTCCAGCGCCTGCGCGTACACCTTTAACGCGCGGTCTGCAGCATCCAACGTTAGGTTCAGCTCGGCATCGTTGTGCGCGAGGCTCACGGCTATCCACGGCATCAGTACTTTGTGCTTGATGAGTTCCTGTGCGAACAGAGTGCGGAATGGCAATGAGGGCGTGCCAGCGGTATCACATGTGACGTAATTCAGATTTATGGCCGGGCCATCCAGCAGAAAATGCTTCTGCAGCCCATGCCGGGCAGCTACGGAACGCAATCCATCGCGCAGCAGTGCACCATAGCGCCACAGGTGCTCGACGACGTGTTGCTCACGGTAGATGGCGATGGCTTCGATGAATGCACCCAGGCCCGTCATCTCAGCGCCATGCGTGGTGGACAGCAGGAAGGTGCGCTCCATATTTTGCGGTTGGATGGCGCCCGCCGACATGAACTCGCGCTTGCCGGCGACGGCCGCCACTGCGAAGCCATTGGCCATGCCCTTGCCGAAGGTGCAGAGGTCCGGTTCCACGCCAAAGAATGCTTGAGCCCCACCCAAGTGCCAGCGAAACCCGGTAATCATCTCGTCCAAAATGAATAACGCACCTTGCTTGCGGCACAACGTCTGCACTTGGTGCAGAAACCCGTGCGCGCCGTTCGGACATGCGGCGCAAGGCGACTCACAACTGAGTTCGCGGCCGCACCCAGGTGGGCAAGGCGTGATGGTGGTGGCCGGCTCCAGCATGACCGCAGCGATCTCGCCCGGATGCTGTGCGAACAATTTTTCCAGCGAGACAATGTTGCTGTAGTCGAACAACAGCGTTGTCGAGTAGTGCTCCGGCGGGATACCGCGCTTGAGTGCGGTGGTACCAATGAACCAGTCGTCGAAAGAAAAGAACGGGTGTTGGCGCGGAATGCAGACGTAGCGTCGACCAGTACAGGCTCGCGCGAGCTTGACTGCGGCGGTGGTGACGTTAGAGCCGTTCTTACCGAACTTAACCATCTGTGCCGATGGCACCACTTCGCGCAGCAGTTCGGCAGCGCGTAGTTCGGTGAGACTGGGGCGGGTAAGGTTGATGCCTTTATCCATCTCACGCATCGCAGCGCGGTTTACGCGCTCGTGTGCGTAGCCCAGCGTAACAGCGCGTAACGCCATGCCGTAATCCAGGAAACGGTTGCCGTCCGCATCCCAAACATAAGCCCCGTGACCACGGTCGAGAATCTGCGGAGCATTGGACGGAAATTGATCGTCGCCGCGTGAATAAGTATGCGCGCCGCCGGGGATGACGTGGTGAAGACGCTCGCTGTAAGAATTCATTTACGAACGCGGGCTTTGGCGGCGGTGCGCGTCAGCGTCACGAAATGCCAGTTCATCAGCAGTGGCCCGCTAATCTGGATGCGCTGCGGCACGCCGTCACTCGGCTGGGCCGTGGCCACGGTGTACGTCCCCATCACGTCTCGGTTGGCTGGCAGAGGAATGTCTACGTCAATATCGAACGGCGCCACCGCGCTCATCTGGTAGCCGTGCTGCCGGGCAAAGCGGTCTACTGCGGGAATCGAATAGGCGTTGTAGAAACACTTGCGCCGGCCATGTTCCTCCACCTCGCAGCGAACGGAAATATCGCCCGGATAGAACAGGCTCGACAAACCGATCCACTCTGGCGCGATGCGCCGGAAGATTTCTAACAGCGGCCGCTCAAACCCCGGAAGACCCATGATCGTGTGAATACTCAATACGCCACTGACGTCCTTGCGTGGCTTGAGCTTGTACCAATCCCCGGGTTCGAATGCGAGATTGGCGATGCCGCGCCGGTCCTTCAGATCGTTAGCGGCCGCGACCAGCGCTTTGGAATAGTCAACACCCAGCACCTGCACCTGTGGGTACTGACCCGCGAGATAAGCGGTGGCACCACCGCCCCCACAGCCCACATCCACCACTTTCTTCGATCGCGTCAGCAGTGGCTGCAGGAATTCGGCGAAACGCAAGGTGGAGCGCTTCGGGTTGTCCCACTGATCAAGATGGTACTGCCATGCTGCCTTGTCCAGCGCGACCCATTCGTGCACTCGACCTTGTGGAGAGCGTTTTTGATTCGGTTTCTTTTTCTTCATGATTCTAACCAGTGACGGATGCGGATGACGCAGGTGCAGCAGCCAATGCTGAGCGATGCGCCATGATGGCTTCGATACAGACAAAATCCACCAGATCATCAATCTCGAAGGACTTCCACTTTGGCACCACGAACGGCAGTGTGCGCGAATGACAGAAGGACTTCTGCTCTCGCAGAGACTGGACCGAAGAGGCATACAGGGTGCCTTCGAGGAAATAAAGTTCCTCGATTTCCTGACGCCGACGCAGGTGCTTGAAATCGGGCGCTTGGAACGGCCGGATTAGCCCCTGCGGCGTGATGCGCACGTCGTACTCTGGGTGCTCAGCTTCAATCCGACATACGCCGACTATGGCGTCGGCGCGGTCGCGCGACGCGGCCAGCACCGCCAGCGCCTCATCAATATCGGCGCCTTCGGTTAGTGGTGAGGTGGGCTCCAGCAGCACCACATATTCGAAGGACGGGCCATCCAACTGGTTCAGCGCATGCAGCACTACTTCGATGCTGGAAGCGGTATCGCTGGCCAAGTCGATCGGACGCATGAACGGCACTTCCGCACCCTCGGCGCGCGCACAGTCGGCGATCTCGCCGTCATCAGTGGATACGACCACGCGATCCACACAACGTGCTGCGCGGGCAGCCTGCACCGACCAGCCCACCAGCGGACGACCAGCGAGGTGGCGCAGGTTCTTACGTGGCAGACCCTTGGACCCGCCGCGCGCGGTGACTAACGCCAGAACGCGGGCGCCGCCGATCAACTCAGGCCTCGCTTAAGGTCGCCACTGGCGCGTTCGTAGTCTTCCAGTCGCCCGATATCCAGCCAGTATTCGCGCAGCGGAAACACCGCAGTGCTGTGCGCCCCGCCGGCGAGTTGTTCGAACAATGTGGGCATATCGAGGAAAGTGCCGGGTTTAATGCCCTCCAGCACCTGCGGCTCAAGCACATAGATGCCGGCGCTCACCAGAAATTGCTGTTTGGGTTTTTCGGTCACGCTCACCAAGCGGTGACCATCTACCGTCACGACCCCATAAGGGATCTCTTGCTCGTAGCTGCGCACGCACATGGTGGCGTACGCGTTGTGGCTCGTGTGGTAATCCAGCAAGTGACGAAAATTCACGTTGGTCAACACGTCGCCATTCATCACGAAAAACGGTCGATCCGGCCGCTGGGGCAGCAGCGACAGCGCTCCGGCGGTGCCGAGTCGCTCCTGCTCCCGCAGGTATTCGATCTGCACACCCCAGCGCGAACCGTCGCCAAAATGCCGCTCAATCATTTCGGCAAGGTAATTCACCGCAAAGTAGAAGCGGCGAAACCCGTAGTTCACGAACGATTCCAGCACGATCTCCAGGATGGGTCGTTCGCCCACACGCAACATCGGTTTGGGACAGTCCTCAGTGAGCGGACGCAAGCGCTTGCCCAGACCACCGGCCATCAACACCACCGGGTTGTCGTAGGTCGGCGTCTTGATCAGCTCGTCCAGGATTTCCAGCCCGACCACTCTGTTGGCATCGTCCACCAGCGGAACCTGGTGGATGCCCCGCGCATGCATCAGCGCCAGCACGGTGTTGCGATCCTGTGACACGTGCACTCGCGTGGGCTGCGTGTTCATCGCCGCGTGCACCGGAGATTCCAGCGTTACCCCACGTAGCAGTGCGCGGCGCACGTCGCCGTCGGTCACTGTTCCTAGCAGCCGGCCGGCCTCGTCCACAACCAACGCCACCTGCACAGAAGCCGCGTCGATGTGAGCGATAGCCTCGCGCAGCGAGGCATTCGGCTGGATGGACGCTTCTCGCCAGTTCTTCATGTTCCCCTTGGTGCGCGAGTGAACTAATCTACAGGTAGCGCTCGGACGCCGACCCTAGCTGCACGGCAAAAAAACCAAATAGCAATGCTATCCTTTGTCGCTCGAATTCAGCCTTAAAATTCCGTTGACCCCATGAAAAAAAAATACGACGAAGCGATTGCGAAGCACTACCAAGTAGTAGCAAAAACATGGGGGTTATCTTCCCAATCGACCATGGAAGACAGAATCATACGTGAGGCGGAAACCAACGCCATAACCTCATTTGTCAGGAACGCCATCAGCAAGGCGGGCCCCGGCAAAAAGCGGCCGACCGTCTGCGACGTTGGCTGTGGCAATGGATTTACGCTCGGTGTACTGGCAGAAACGTTCCCGCGGTGTACCTTCGTCGGGGTGGAAAAGACGCCGGAGCTACGGGCCCTAGCGCGCAAGCGCCTGGAGAAGTTTCGCAACGTCCAGGTGATAGACGGCGATATCCGTGATCCCGGGTTCCTGGGCAAACAGAAGGCGGATGTACTGATCTGTCAGCGCGTCCTGATCAACTTGATGGATCGCCAAGACCAAACCGCTGCGCTTGACAATATCGTCAACGCTGTCGCGGCCAAGGGCTGCCTGCTTTTCCTGGAGTGCTTCGAGAGCTCATTGGCGAATCTCAACACCGCCCGGCAGGAGTTCGACCTGAATGTGATCCCGCCAGCCCATCACAACCTTTACTTGTCCGACCTGAGTCATCCGCGCTTAGACCCCTATCGAAGCAAGGCTTGGCGAATGCCCGCCAACTTCCTGTCAACGCACTACTTTGTCACGCGCGTACTGCATCCGGTAATCGCCGGCACGGCCAGATTCAAGCGCAATTCCGAGTTCGTTGCGTTCCTGTCGAATGCACTGGCTCCGGCCATCGGCGAATACGCACCGCTCCGTCTGTGTGCATTCCGAAAAAAGAGCTAGCCGACTATTGGACTCAACATCAAAACCCAGCGGCCACTTTTTCAATTGACAGCAATTGCGGGCCAGGCCTTCCACGAGAACCACGACTCAACTCAGGCCACTTCGTCGTCTTTCCTGAACGCGCGCTTCGCAGGCTTTCCGAGCAGCCCCCAGAACTCAATCGGAGCCTGCCCATGTGCGGGACGTTTGAATGTCAGATTCTTTTGCGAAAAATTCTCCCCCGCGCGAATAGTAGTTGCGGCGACAATTGATCTCCGGGCGATGCTGATGTTCTTAATCTCCGATGAACGGGGAGTTTTTTTGCCATCGCCCAACGCCACTTCGATTTGCCTGACCCCGGCAATCAATGAAGCAAGCTCCGGCGGTTCGAGCGAAGCACGGTGGTCCGGTCCGGGCAGCTTGCGGTCCAGGGTGAAATGCTTTTCCAGCACGGTTGCACCCCGCGCCACCGACGCCAAGGCAATGTTGATCCCAAGAGTGTGGTCGGAATAACCGACTGGCAGCTGAAAGCGGGTCTGCAGCGTGTCCATGGCACGCAGGTTCGCATCTGCCGAGGGCGCGGGGTATTCCGTCACGCAATGCAACAGGGTCACGTTCTTCTGCAGCGCACGCAGCCCCGCAACGCCTCGGAAGGCGCTGCGGAACGCCGCCCGTGACGGCGGCCGCGGTAGTTTCAGCAGCCCGAATGCAAGAACACCCAGCGCCTCCTCGATCTCGGCGAGATTGGACATGCCGGTGGACAGGATGACCGGCTTGCCGGTTCGTGCTGCCGCAAGCAGCAACGGCGCGAACGTGAGATCGCCCGACGCGATTTTTATCGCGTGCACGTTCAAACCGGCAAGGAACTTCAGGTTATCCAGGTCGAATGCAGTGGACATGAAGGCGATGCGGTGCTTGCGACATAACTTTGCCAGCTCGACGTGTGCCGCGTGCGAAAGCTCCAAGGCACGCAGCATCTCGAACTGGGAGTTGAATTCGCCAGCGTTGGCCTTCTGGTACGCAGCGAGCTGCGTCCGCCGGCTAACGATCTTGTCGGCCGAAAAGAGCTGAAACTTGATGGCGTCGGCGCCCGCATCCGCTGCCACCTTGACCATCGCCCGTGCCCGCTCCACGGAGCCGCAGTGATTCACGCCTGCTTCGGCGATAACAAACACTGCGTCTTTTCTTCTCACTCAGGCCCCAAGCAGATGGAAATGTTTTTTTAGCAGCGTCTGCGGATTTTGCACGGCCTTGAGTTCGCGAACGATGCGTTCGGCGGCGTGGCCATCCCCATATGGATTGACTGTTCGTGAGCAGTCCAACGTGAATGCCTTGTGAATGGCCTGTTCGATGGCTACCTTCTGCGGCGCCACACTCAACACCGAGTCGGCGGCCAAGCGCCCCTTCTGACGATCGCCAATGTTCACGGTGGGTCGCTTCAGCGAGGGTACCTCGTAGAACCCACTGGAGGAATTCCCCACCACCGCGTCGGCCAGCGCCGCCAGACTCAGATAGCGCTGCTGGCCCAACGAGGCGTAGGCGCGCGCATTGGGTCGTGCGGCGGTGTAGACCTCGACCATACGGATCAGGCCACGGCCACCGGCATCGGCGTTGGGCAGTGTGAAGAACAGGCCAACGTCGGGGCCGATTGCGTCCAAGGCATCGAGCAGTTGCTGGAACTCGGCCACCGAAGAACCCGGCGCCAGCGTATCGGGGTGAAAGGTGATCAGAAGATTGCGCGCACGCAACGGGCAGTCGAGCGCAACCTCCAGCGTCTTACGGTCCAATAACTGCTGCTGGCGCAGCGTGTCGAGTCCGGGGCTGCCGACGTTGAACACGCGCGCCGGGTCTTCGCCCATCTGCAGCACGCGACGCTGTGCCTGCGCGTTACTTACGAAATGCAGGTGCGCCATCTTGGTGATGGCGTGGCGACAGGCCTCGTCCAGCGAGCCTTCAGTACTGTCGCCACCGCACAGATGCGCGATTGGTCGCTGCGTGAACAGCGCACCCTGCGCCGCCGCCAAAATCTCGAACCGATCACCCAGCAGCAGCACCCAGTCGGGTGTCCGCCGCACGAAGGTCTCGCTGAAGGCCATTACGCCCATCCCCACCGACTTGCCGATACCCACCGGGGTATCGCTGGACAGCAGCATCTCGACGCGGTCAGAGATCGGAAACCCGTCCTGTTCAATGACGCGCACGGTCAGGCCGAATTCCGGTGACAGGTGCATCCCCGTAACCACCAGTTGGAGCTCGACTGCAGGGTCTTTATGAAGATCGTGGATCACCCGCTGCAACAAACCATACTCAGCGCGGCTGCCAGTGACGACGCAGATTTTCCTTAGAGCTGTCATGTCAGGAACCCAGTGAAGCACTACTGGGCAAATTGATGATGCGCGCTTCAAGCAACTCCGCCACCGGAAGCGGCATGCGCGGGCAAACGCTGTACATGGGCAGTTTGTGCATCAGAGTCCAGGCAGGGCGCGCTCGGATGCCTGCGTCATTCAACCCAACTAGCGCGGCGTCGCGCAGCGCCAGATCAGGCTGGTCGAGCAGCAGCGTGTTGAGCCAGTAGTTGCTGCGCGCCTGCGGCGGCTCGTGAAGCACGCTCACGCCGCCGACATCACGGAAGGCATCTGCGTAACGGCCAGCAAGGCGGCGCTTGCGTTCGAGAAAGTCGGGTAGACGCTCCATCTGTGCACATCCCAGGGCGGCGTTCAGGTTTGGCAGGCGGTAGTTGTATCCCACTTCGTCGTGCAGAAACAGCCAAGGATGCGGAACCCGTGCGGTGGTAGTCAGGTGCTTGGCGCGACGACCGAGCTCGATGTCGTTGCTGAGCACCGCGCCACCTCCACCCGTAGTAACAATCTTGTTGCCGTTGAAGCTCAACGCTGCGACGTAGCCGACGTGACCTGTGTGGCGACCACGGTAGAAAGAACCCAGCGATTCGGCGGCATCCTCAATCAACGTGAGTTGCCAGCGTGCGCAAACCTCGGCCAACGCCTCGATTTCGCAGGGATGACCAAACACATGCATGGCCATCAGTGCCCGGATCGGCGCGCCGCTGCGGCGATTGCGGCAGCCGCTGCCGTGTAGCTCTGCGGTGTCGCGTAGATGATGATCGAGGCGTGCCGCGTCAACCCCCAGAGTGCGTGGCTCGCAGTCGACAAAATGTGGTGTAGCGCCTGCGTGGCACACCGCGTTGGCGGTCGCGACGAACGTAAGCGTGGGCGTGAGCACCTCATCGCCGTGCTGCACGCCGCTGAGCAGCAATGCCATGTGCAACGCAGCAGTGCCGTTGACCGTGGCGGTGGCGGTGGCAATACCGGTGCAATCGCGCAACTGCGCCTCGAAACGATCCACGTAGCTGCCGACCGAGGACACCCAGTTGGTATCTAGGCATTCCTTGACATACGTCCATTCAGCACCACGGAACTCAGGCTCGTGGAGCGCCATCTCGGCACGATCCACTGGCAAGGCTGCGCGCGCGGCGGCGACGATGGCTGAGACGGAGGGGGGAATAGCAGCGCTCATCCGTGACTCACAAGTTGTAGATGTCAGTTTTGTAGTGCCGCAGGTTTTCCGGCTGGCTGAACCAGGCAATCGTTTCTTTCAGGCCGCGACGGAAGCCGTCCAGCCCACCGAATTCTGGTGTCCAGCCGGTGAGTTCGCGCGCCTTGTTGTTGTCAGCCCACAGTCGCTCCACTTCGCTTTTTTCGGGTCGCAGACGTGCCGTTTCGGTGCGAAATTCGACCTTGGTCCCCATCAGCTCGGCGATGGCGCGCGCAGCGTCGCCTATGGAAATCTCGAAATTGCTGCCAATGTTGATGACTTCGCCCACTGAACGCTCGGCTTCGGCGACCGCCACGAAGCCGCGCACCGTGTCACCGACAAAGTTAAAGTCGCGGGTCGGATGCAGCGCACCGAGATTCAGGACTGTATGGCCACCAGCGATCTGAGTAATAACGGTGGGCAGAACCGCGCGAAGCGACTGCCGCGGTCCATAGGTATTGAACGGACGGATCACGGCGACCGGCGTTCCAAATGACCGGTGGAAAGACATTGCGATTTGATCGGCGCCTATCTTGCTCGCGGAGTAAGGCGACTGTCCCTGCAAAGGGTGCTCCTCGGTAATCGGTACGAATCGCGCCGTGCCATACACTTCGCTGGTCGAAGTGTGAACGATCTTTTGCACACCCAATTCACGCGCCGCTTGCACGACGTTGAGCGTACCGCGCACATTCGTATCGACGTAAGTGTCGGGTGAATGATACGAGTAGGGGATTGCAATCAATGCTGCGAGATGCAGCACTACGTCACAACCCTTCATCGCCGTGCGCACACCGTTGGAATCTCGAATGTCGCCCGCAAATACGTCTAATCCTGATCGAACCTCTTTCGAGACATGATCAAGCCAACCCCATGAGTTGAAGCTGTTGTAGAGCACAAAGGCCCGCACATCGTGTCCTTGTCGCAGCAAGGTTTCTGTCAAATGTGAGCCAATGAATCCATCCGCTCCTGTGATGAGGATTTTCTTTCCTTTCAACTTCATTCGATTAGTCTCGATTAACGGACAACTACCTGCAGCGAATCCGTTCTCCATCGTAACAAAGAGAGGCGGCAGCTCCAGACACTAGCGCTTCGTCAGCGAAATGACCTCTGAGCCTAAAAGCGTCCATTGCACGCGCGTACCGGTCATTTGCATGATTCGACGCATCCGTTGGTCAATGTCTGCGAAACGGAATCTGTAGAATTTTTTATGTTCACCGGCACGATCCTTCAATCTGGAACGAAACTCACGAACCATTTTTTGTGGAAAGGCACTGATGGCGCCGGCCTGCTCATGCAAGCGCAAGCGCGTTGTCGTGGAACCTTTTTCCCCGCCCCGGGTAGCTGCTAATGACTCATCAACCATGGCACCCAGGGTGTCCAATGCGCTTGTCGAAAAATTCCCGATAAGTCGTTTGGCCGCCGAATGAGGGGGTATCGGCGTGCATCTGACCTTCTCGCCAGAAGTGAGTGGACGCAATGCTTGAATAACTTCGGCCGGCGACTCACATCGCAACCCTAGTTCGTTGGCAATACGAATTTCCATCGGTCGTTGCGACTCAAACGCCAGACTCAGTACTGGGATATCCATAAGCTGTGCTTCGATCGCTGTTGTGCAGCCATCGTGAATCAGGGCTTCCGAAGCCATGATCCAAGCACCGACTGATCCTTCGTGAAGCGCATGGATGTTTTTGACGCCGGAAAATACGGCCTTGTAAAAAGCCAAGCTTTCTGAGGGGTGCGGACGCAATATGAAATTCAGTTTCGGGAATTCGGCGCTTAGCCGATGCACCAAATGCACGACCGCTGCCAACGTACGCATGCTGTCTTGCCATATTGCCAAATGCCGAAACCGCAGAGCGGAGTCATTTGCGTCGTACCAAAATGCCTTGGAGAACGTATTTTCAATGCCTCGTTGATTGTTTGCATACCCCATATTCGTGTTGATCAACACAAAAGGGCCGTATTGCTTCCGAATCCGTTCAGCGTCTTCAGCAAAGAATTTACGGTTGCTTGACGCATAAAGATCGAAGCGAGGATGGCCAGTGACTCTTACTCGCGCGGCCATTTGCGGAATCCGCCGGCGATAGTAATCGGCCTGAAAATCGCCCCACGCACAGATCCAGTCATCCGGAGCAAGGCGATCAATGTGATCGCCCGAAATAGTCTGTTCCAAAGGAATTTTCCAATCCGTTTCGTCCCCGGTCCAAACGCCACCCTCTTCCACTAGATAAAGGAACGAAAAACCATCACGCTTGAATTGGGCGTAGTAAGTCTCCCAATGTCGATCCGGAGGGCTCATGGCCCATGGGCCAAGATAAATGCCATTTTTTACAAGCCCAGCCAATCGATTCAACCGTCGAATGCTGCCGATGAAAACGCGTCGTTCAGGATTTAACAAGCGCGTCCCGAGCAACAGCTTAGCGTCAAGCTCGCGATTGGTCGTCTCAACCGGCAAAAGAATGTCATTCATAACGGACTCGGAACATTGCTCAAAATGCAAAATAGATGAACGGCGAATTATGGCCCACTGGCGAAAGCGCCCAAGCCATGAACAGCAACGCGGCCGTGTTGCCCCACAACGCCCCGCGCACGAGCGGACGCGCCGCAAACTGCGCAGTCACATCGGCCAGGCGCACACCGCGCGTGAGGCGTACCGCGCTGGCGGTCGCCAGCGCATAGCTGCCGAGCAGCAGCCACAAGCCGCCATCCGCGGCGCCGCCGACCCACCATTTATCGGCATCGAAATAGACCCACTTCTCGATGCAGGTAAAGCTGTCCGTCAGGTTGGTCAGCCGGAAGAAGCACCAGGCAAAGCACACGGCATGGAAGGTCAGCACGATACGCGCACCGGTCCATACCGCACCCGACGTGCCGCTCAAAGCCGCGAGGCGCGAACGAAGGGCGGTCATGCCCCACAGGCGATTCCACACCAGCAGCAAGCCGTGAATGCCGCCCCAGAGCATGAAGGTCCAGCTGGCGCCGTGCCACAGGCCACCCAGCAGCATGGTGACCATCAGCGCCAGCGCCGCGCGCCACGGCCCGTGGCGGTTGCCGCCGAGCGGGATGTACAGATAGTCACGCAGGAAGCGTGACAACGTCATGTGCCAGCGCCGCCAGAAGTCCTGGATCGAGGTGGCGAGATACGGCCAGTTGAAGTTCTCCGGCCAGCGGAAACCGAAGCACAGACCGAGGCCGCGCGCGATGTCGGTGTAGCCCGAAAAATCAAAGTAGATCTGCAACGCGTACAGCCAGACATAGGGCAGCGCCCAGACACCGGCGGTCGAGATGTCGCTGACATTGGCGAAGTATGGATCGATCGCAGCGGCAATGGTGTCGGCCAGCACCATCTTCTTGAAGAAGCCGCGCGCGATCAGGAAACCGGCCTCCCACGACAGCGTTGGTCGTAGCGGCAGCGACTCCGGCCGCAAGTGGTGGAGAAACTCGCTGGCGCGCAGGATCGGGCCGGCGACCAGGTGCGGGAAGAAACTGGTGAACAGGCTGTAGCGCCAGAAGCTGCGTTCAACCGGCGCGACGCCGCGATAGACATCCACCATGTAGGCGATGCCCATGAAAGTGTAGAACGACACGCCCATCGGAATGATCCAGCCGTCGGCCAGCACTGCATCAAAGTCCGCCGAGGGCCAACCCACCAGCGCCGTCAGCGTGGACAGCAGCAGGGGTGTGTACTTCCAGAAGCACAGCACGGTCAGGTTGAAGCCGACGCCGAGCGCCAGCACTGCACGGCGGTAACGCGTGCGCTCGAGCCACAGCCCGGTGCCCCAGTCCACCACGCAGTAGCCAAGCATCACCGCCAGCCACCAGCCATGCTGATACCCATAGAAGTAGAAGCTGGCGACCAGCAGCAGGCCCATCCGTGTCCAGTAACGGCCGCGCGCGAAGAACCACAGCAGCAGCAGTGCCGCCAGCAGGATCGGGAAGTTCTTGTCGACGAAAGTCATGGCGAGCGCACCAGATGCGCACGCAGTTCGGACAGCAGCAGCGCGTCACCCCGCTCGGTGTAGTGCGAGTCCGACTGATAGAGCACCGACTTGTCCGGCTGTGCCAGCACCGCCGGCGCAAAGTCGAACACGTCGAGGCCGGCCGCCTGCGCCAGTGGCACCAGCGACCGCTGCAAGGCGAAGTTCGAGGGGCGCAGGATCTGGCCGTGGTCGGGCAACAGGACCAGCGTCACCGGCACCCGATAACGGCGTGAGGTCTCGCCGAGCACGCCAAACATGCGACGAAAATCGGAAACGACTTCATCCGGCATGTTCTCGGTGATGTACTTGGTGCGCTTCGCGTAGGTCGGCTTACGGAAGGTGCTGCGCGTCCACGCCAGCAGGCCCATGCGGCTGACGTCGAGCAGCGCGCCGATGGGGCCGGCCGGCCGGCGGTAGCCGAGAGTCATGGCACCGCCGGCACTGACACCGCACCAGGCTAGCGGTAGCTCGGAGTAGCGCGACACTTCCTGCGGGATCAGCACGACGAAAATCCGTTCCGGCCTCAGCCCCTGCGCCAGCAGCAGACGAGCCTGTGCGACCCACTGATGGAAGCGGTCCTTGCCGACGCCGCTCATGTCGCGGATGTACGGGTAGATTCGGTGATCCGGCATCTGCGCCCGCATGGCGACGCCGAGCGCGCCGGCAAAGGAAGGACCGAGCACCACCCAAGTGCGCGGCGTAGCGTCGAGCGGCCCGAACTGGTCAAACAGCTCGGGATTCAGCGCGCGGAATTCGGCAAACGAACGGTAGTCCATGCGCAACTGCGGGTCCGGCTTGTAGATGCCGGTCAACGTCGAGGCCGCCCCCAGATACGGCAGCAAGTCGGTTGGCATGCGCAGGCGCACGAAGAATTCGCCAAGCGCCAGAGTAGCTACTAGGCCCAACGTCACGCCAAATGCAAAGAGCCCGCAGCGTGGCCGAGCCTGCGTCGGCACAGACTCATTCATGTCGGTTGGGGATCAAGCGCACGGAAGCCGTATTTTAGGGCGAATATCGAAGTAATATCGTTGGCGATGAAGTTGCTGATCCTGCAACAACGGCCCTCACGCGCCGGCGCGCAGACCTCGCTGGCACGCTTGCTGGAGTCCCTGCGGCCACTCGCCGTCGAAAGCTTGGTTTTGTGCAGCGAGTCCGGATGGCTGTCGGACTGGTGCGCCGGGCAAAAGCTCGCTTGCGAAATCCTGCCGGCGCCCAAGGCGCGCAGCCTGCGCGGGCGCCTGTTTGCAAACGACCGGTACGTCAAACATGTCGTGAACATTCTGAGACATCTCGATTTTTCTCCAGACCTGTTGGTGGCTAACGACACTGAGGAAAGCACTCACACGGCAGCACTGGCGCAGCGCTTGAAAAAAAATTGGGTGGCGATCCTGCGCAACTCGGGCTTAAGCCGAGACGAATTTTTCAAGTATCGGGCCGATGGCGCCAATCTGGTTTTTGCGGTCGGCGCTGAATTGGAACACAGCGCCCAAAGCTGGGGCGGCGCTGCAAAGGTACGGTCGTATGGCGAAAGCCTGCTCGCTTCGGAGTTTTTTGCCCCTAAACCCAAGCCAACCGCCTTCCCGTCCCGCATCCTGGTGGCTGGATCAGAACAGCCAAGCAAAGGCTGGGCGGATTTCTTCGTTGCGCTGACGCAAGTCGAGCAAGCGCACACCAGCTTCCCTGTCCTGCAACTGGCATTGACCGGCACTGAGTCCGAGGGCCTGCTCAAGAACTATCGAGGCCGCGCGCAATTCAGATTCCTAGGGCGGGTGAACCATTTCGCCGCCTGCGCGCGCGAATACGATCTGGCGATCCACCCCTCGCGCAACGAATCCTTCGGCCTGGCGCCATTTGAAATTCTGGCGGCCGGCGTGCCGGTGTTGTGCAGCAGCACTGGCGAGATGAGTGCGCGGATCTTGCCGCCCGAACTGCTGTTCCCGCCGAACGACGTAGAAGCCTTGGCACAACGCCTGCAAAACCTGTATCGCAACTGGTCACAACTTGATTTTCACCTGCCCGACATTCAGCAGCGTTTGCGCGAACGGTATTCGGCGCGGATTTTCGCGCAGCAATTTCTCGCCACGCTGCGGTCAGTGGTCTCTTGATGAGCCCCCGCGCATCACCCGCCGGTAGACCTCGAGCATATCGTCCAGCATGCGCTGCTCGCCGTAACGTTCGATAACGCTGGCGCGGGCCCTGCCGGCCAGACGTTCCGTCAGCGCACGATCTGCGAGGAGCCGCGAAACCGCTTCCGTGACCGCCTGCAGACTGCCCGGCTCGATCATCAGGAAATTATCGTTCAGCAACTCGTGCACGCTGCCGACATCTGTGGCCACACAGGCGCGCTCCAGCATCAGGGCCTGGATCAGGGTCTGCGGCAAGCCTTCCATCAGCGACGGCAGCACGAAAATATCCAGCGCCAAGAGATACGGCGCGGTCTGCGGCAGGTAACCCACGCGCAGGATACGTGCGCCCAAGCCGCGGTCGCGGATGAACTGGTTGATCTCCTCGGACTGCGGGCCGTCACCAGCGATCAGGAACACCGCTTGCGGATAGCGCGCCGCAAGCTGCTCCGCCATCTGCAGATAAAGATTGGTGCCTTTGACGCGTCGGAACATCGCCAGCATGCCCACAGCGATGGCGTCGGCAGGAATGCCCAGCCGCGCACGCTCGGCGGCGCGGTCATAACGGCGCGGATCGTAAACCTCGGGGTTCTGTCCGGTGGGGATCGAAACGATGTGGTCAGGCCGCACGCGGCTGTCCCGGATCATGTGTTCGCGCAGACTTTCGCCGGTGGTGACGACGAAGTCCGCCCGGCGATTGATCCAGAGCATCTGCAGCGGTGTCGGCTTGAAGTAAAGGTGCCGGGTGCGCACGAACCTGGCCCCGGCCAGCTTGGCGGCGAGTCCGCCGTTCCAGCTGTCCTTGCCGCTGTGGGTGTTGACGATGTCGATCCGGTGCTCATGGATCAGACGCTTAAGCCGAAAGATGGACGGCGGATGAAAAGAACCCCGAAACGGGATTTCGAATACGGTGAAGTTCTCTCTTTCTGCCGCCGCGCCGATCTTTGCGCCGGCCCTGCAAGCCAAAAAGAACTCGACACCCCGCGCGCGCAAGCCTTTCATCTCGGCGAGGATGCGGATCTCCTGTCCGCCCCAACCGGTGGACCATTCGGTGTGCAGGACTCTCATCGGGATATGCGCAAGACTTGAGAGGGACGCCTGTCCTGCGGCGTGGTCACCACGCTTCAGCGCCATGGATCAAGCAGTTTTACCCCTGTATCTGCAAAATCGGCCACATTGCGAGTTACCACCGTCATGCCGTGTATCAACGCGGTTGCTGCGATGAATGCATCCCGCACGGGTTTTGGATTCGGAACATGCAGCTGCGCGGCCGTTTGGGCGGTTTCCGCGTCAATGGACAGCACACGGCCCGCAAAAGCGGGAAGCACCTGATCCGTCAGCCAGCTCCGCAGTGGCTTGCCTTGAGCGCGGTCTCGGCGCTCCATCAGCAACACGCCCAGCTCCAGTTCGTGCAGGGTGATGACCGAGATGTATTGGCTGTAGGCGGGCACGCGTCTTGCCCAAGCCATCACCTGTGCATGCGCTTTTGCCGCCTTGCGCAGCTCCGAGACGACGTTGGTGTCGAGCAGGAAGCTCACGAAAAACGGGCGGCCAAGGGCACATCGCCCAATTTTGGCGGATCAAATTCAATGTCGGCGCCCTTGCGCATCGCCAACAGGTCGGCCATGGACCGCTGCTTGCCCGCCATCCGCTCGAAATCCTTGAATGTCAGTAATACGTGTGAGTTACGGCCACGATCGGTAATGACGACCGGACCCCTGCGCGCCACTTTCTTGGCGCGGCCAGTGTCCTGATTGAAGTCCCTGCTGGACATAGTGGTAATGGTCATCGGAATGCTCCTCGCTTGAACGTAGCAACATTACTACATTCAGATGGTGGTTTCAATCGTCAGGTGCCGGCCTTTTCGCTTTGCACTACCTTCAGCAGGGCTTCGACGGCTTCGAGCTTGGCCCGTAGCGGATGCCTTAGCGCCGTTGCACGCGCCAGCGGCCGCGCGACAGCGATGCGCTGCGGATCGCTCCACTCGCTCATCGCCTGTGCCAAGCCTTCGCTGCCGTGTTCGAGTGCAACCACCGCGCCATCACGCCCAGGTGTCAGCACCTCGGCGCCACCATTGCGGTCTGAGGTAATCACCGGCAGGCCGCTGGCCAGGGCTTCAAGCGTAGCGTTGGCAAAAGGGTCGTAGCGCGTCGGCAACACGAAGACATCGGCGGCGGCATAACAAACGGGCGTATCGGCACGTTCGCCGAGGAAGCACACCCGCGCATCAATGTTCAGACGACGGGCCTGTTCGCGGTAGCGAGGCAGATCATGGTCGGCGCCGACCAGCAGCAGACGCGTCACAGGCGGCAGTCGCGCAAACGCCTCCAGCGTTTCGGCCAGACCCTTGCGATGAAATCCACTGCCCAGGAACAGAAAAACCACCGCATCGGCCGCAATGCCCAGAGACTGCCGCAGCGCACACGCGGCCAGCGTATGCGCATCGCGGTCGTAGCGCTGCGCGTCCACGCCGTTGTGAATCACCGCGATGCGGCTCGCTGGAAAATCGAAGTGGCGCTGGACCTCGCGGCCGACCATCTCGGAATTGACGATCACGCGCCGCAGACGCGGATGGCGGAACGCCTGCTCTTCGATCTCCAGCGAAACACGGTCGAGCCGGCGCAGAGGCTGACCGGGCTGCTGCGTCCGCTCAAGGAAGACCCGGTGCAGGCCGCCGCCGAGACGCAGCACATCCTGTACCTGGGTCTTGCCCAGGCCGAGCACGACGTCATAGGTCGACGGTTGCAGATGCTTTTGCAGCGCGCGGTCGAAGACGCGGACGCGACCACCGCTGCTGAAAGCGATGCCGCCGAGGCGGCGCAACTCACAGCCCGCGGGGGCCGGACCTTCCCGCTCGCGGCACAGCACGGTGACCTCGTGTCCCTGCGTCGCCAGGTGAGACGCACTGGCGGCGAGGAATCTTTCGATGCCGCCGACCGGCGCGACGCGCAGGTGAGTCAGCGCAACGCGCATCAGGACCGGATCACTCGGTTGCCCTCACGCGGCGCATCACCGACCATACACGGACTCATTGGAAAATCTTCGGCATGACCTGCATCGTATTTCATCTCGCCCTGCGCAGTGGAGCCCGCTGATGTCGCTGGAATGGCGCGAGCTCGCGGCAGCTCCCGAAACCCACCCGCGCGTGCTGGAGCTGTTGCACAAACACCTGCAGCCATTCCAGGGCGCCAAAGTGCTGGACATGCCTTGTGGCTCCGGATTGTTTTCAAAATGGATGCAGGAGCAAGGCCTCAAGGTCACACCCATGGATATCGAGGACGTGCGGCCTTTCCACCACGATCCGGCGCAGCGCGTGCTGGGCGATGCCAATCGCGGGCTGCCGTTCCCTGACGGACAGTTCGACGCCGTGGTCACGGTCGAAGGCATCGAGCATCTCGAGAATCCCTCGTTCTTCCTGCGCGAATGCGCACGTGTGGTGCGCCCCGGCGGTCATGTCGTCCTGACCACACCGAACGTGGATGCGATCAAGTCGCGACGCCATGTTTACCTGAAGGGCTATTTCCGCTATTTCGAGCCGAAGGGAGCCGGCCTCAAGGATGCCCATCACCTGCATCCGATCGACATGATCTTCATGCGAGGCGCGATCCAGCGCGCTGGGCTGGCGATCGTCGAGATCACAGTCAATCAGTTCAGCGGCAAAACCTGGTTCACTGAACTGACGCGGCGCTACTTCACCCACAAACTGCCGGCTGAAATGAAAGGCGAGGTGCCGTACTACGGCGACGTCGTCATCTACGTGCTGACGAAACCATGACTCCATCTATTGCCGAAGCACCAATCGCCGCCCACCGCCTGCCAGCGAGCGGATGGCGGTAATATAAAAGAACTTATATAATTGGGATGTAGATGAAGCCGCTCAGCTTCGTGGGCAGCAGCACTCGGGACTTGTCGGCGTTCCCGGCTGAGGCTCGGCGTGCCGCCGGATTCGAGCTCTGGCAAGTCCAACTGGGACTGATGCCCTCGGATTTCAAACCGATGCGGGCGGTAGGCCCGGGCACGTATGAGATCCGCATCCACGTGCTAGGCGAGTGGCGAGTCATCTATGTGGCCAAGTTCGCGGACGCCGTCTACGTGCTGCACGCCTTCCAGAAGAAGTCGCAGCAGACACGCAAGGAAGACATCGAGCTTGCCCGCAGGCGCTACACGCAGATAGGAGGTTCGTCATGAAGGAAAAGATCACCCGGAGCAGCGGTAATGTCTTTCTGGACCTCGGCTTTCCGCCTGAGGAAGCCGCAGTGCTCGCCATGCGTGCCGACCTCATGGCACGGATGCGCAAGACCATCGCCGAAAAAAACTGGACCCAGGAGAAAGCAGCGAAGGAACTCGGCATTGCTCAATCGCGCGTCTCTGATCTTGTGCGCGGCAAGTGGGACAAGTTCAGCCTGGATATGTTGCTGATGCTCGCGGCACGGACCGGGCTGCACCCGAAACTCAAGCTCGCCGCCTGAGCCTCAATAGATCCCGCATGACACACACACCGCCATCCGTCACCGAAGCACCAGTCGCCTCCCACCGCCAGACCAACGCGCGCATCCTGCCGCTGCTGGCGCCGTTTATTGAAGCAGGCCGGCGCATCCTTGACCTCGGCTCTGGCGCCGGATACATGACGCAGAAAGTCGCTGCGCTTCTACGCGACAAACAGATCGATCCGGGTCGCCACCTGCTGGCGATGGACCTGTTTGGTGAAAGCTATCGCTGCGAGGGCGTGCCTTTCCAGCAGGCGGATCTGAACGAGCGCCTGCCGCTGGAAGCAGATACGTTTGACGCCATTTATTCGATCGAGGTGATCGAGCATCTGCGGCGGCCCTACGACTTCTTGGCGGAATGCCATCGCGTGCTGAAACCCGGCGGACTACTGGTGTTCTCGACACCCAACACCTTGCACGCGCTGTCCAGGCTCAAGCAGCTGTTCTCCGGGTTCAGCGACTTGTATGTACCACCGTCGATCAAACCGGAGAACGGCGGACGGCTGTGCGGTCACATCATGCCGCTGCCCTACGCGTATCACGTTTACGGCCTGCGCCGCGCCGGCTTCACGCACATTGAATTCGTACCAGACCGGATCAAACGCGGGGCAATGGCATTCGCGATTCTGCTGTTCCCCTTCTTCAAATTGACGAGCCTGCTGCACCAGCGGCGCGTTCGCCGCTACGGCGCGGATGTCTATGCTGAGAATGCAGCGGCACTGGAAACCACCAATTCATTTGCCATGCTGAGTTCGCGCAGTTGCATCATCACGGCGCGCAAGGAGAAGCCCCATGTCGCGTAGCCGCTGGAAGTTGCGCCTGTACCGTTTTTTACGGGTCAAATTCGTCGCTGAATGCGTCTGGTTCGTGCGCTACTTCTGGTTCGTTCGTGTCCGCCGACAGCTGCGGTCATTTGACGAAAAATCGGGCGTAATCCTTCACGACTACAGCCAGAACAGTCTACTGACGAATCGCCCGAGCGAGCGCATCCTCAAGTTGATCATGCCGCTGACGCTGATCGAAACCTTGACCCCAGACTCGAAAGTTCTCTCGATTGGCTGTCGCTACGAATGGGACATGCTGCTGCTCTGCGCCTACGGTTTTCGCGCCGAGAACGTCCGCGGCCTCGACATGTTGTCGTATTCGCCGTGGATTGATCTCGGCAACATGCACGCCATGCCATACGGCGACAGCAGCTGGGACGCGCTGGTATTAGGCTGGGTGCTTTCCTATAGCGACGATCCCCAGCGTGCCGCGCGCGAGTTTGTGCGAGTCACGCGAGCTGGCGGAATCATTGCCGTGGGCGTCACCTACTATCCCCCAGAGCGGCTCCGAGCCCTTGCCCAGCCGGGAGGCGATCACGCAGCGGAATATGTGTCCGGAGAACGTCGCGTGCAAACCGTTGCCGCGCTGCTTGAGTTGTTCGGATCAGCGGTCGGACGCGTTTACGTCCAGCACGACGCGCCAGACCCAGGGAAGCAGGGTCACTGCCTCTTGGTTTTTTCCGTCAGGAAATAGCGCGCGCCGCTTCAGTTTGCAATCAGTTGGTAATGCGGGTTGAAGGCCAACACTCGCTTCTGTTCGGCAGTCAGCACCTCGAAATCCGAACGCCGCACTTTCGGCTTCCACTGCCAGCAATGGCGCCAGGATACGTAACTGTAGATCACGGTATCCCGTTCGGGGGCCGGCACGCGGGTACCCGAATGCAGGCCATTTGAGTCGAAGATCGCGACCGTCCCGGCAACGCCGGTTACATCGACGATGTCGTTGCCGAGTCGCTCTCCTCGTCGGATGTCGGCCTCAAAACGCGAACCGTGTCCCTGTCCGCGTGCCTTGCTGTAGTAGCGTTGCTGCGAGCCGGTAAGGTACTGCATGCGCTGGCCGTCGGCGGGAACATCCGTCAACAGCACCATCAAATGCAGCTGGCGACCGCGTGCATCGTGATGCCATTGGTAAGAAGTGTCGCGATGCGCTTCAGTTCTCAATAACCGGGTTGCCGCCAAACGTCCGAAACCGAAGGGTTTCTGGAAGTAACGCGCCATGATCTCAAGGACGCCGTCGTCGAAGGCGGCCCGCACAAAGCAAGGATCGAAATCCAGCAATTCGGTCACATTGATGGAATCCCGGACTGCAATGCGCACAGCGCGCTCGCGCAGGGCTCGATCAAAACATTGCTGCATACGCTGAAGCAGATCACCGGAAAAATAGCCCGGCAGCACAACGATGCCCTGATTGTTCAGAACTCTGGCGGCTTCCAAAACGTGGGGGTCGGAACCCGCGTTGCCAAAAGTCCAGTCAAATCCGGGCTGGGGACGGCGATGCAGGTACTCCTTGAGTTGAAAAAAAGGCGTACGAATTGCCGAAACGATTGGACGAAGCACGTAGCCTCCTATTCGCTCTCTGCACGCGGCGGTCGCGTCGCCAGCGCTTTCACGGCCTCGACAGGAGTGATCTCGCCGCGCAGCACGCGCACCACCTGTTCGGTGATCGGCATGTCGACGTTGTGTTTATGCGCCAGCCGCAGCACTTCCGGTGCGGCGCGCACACCCTCGACGACTTGTTTGATCTCGGCCTGTGCTTTCTCCAGCGATTTGCCCTTGGCCAGCGCCAGCCCGAGGCGCCGGTTGCGCGACTGGTCGTCGGTGCAGGTCAGCACCAGGTCGCCGAGTCCGGCCAGGCCCATGAAAGTCTCCATGCGGCCGCCGAGCGCTTCGCCCAGCCGCATGATCTCGGCCAGCCCGCGCGTGATCATCGCCGCGCGCGTGTTGGCGCCCAAGCCCAAGCCGTCGGCAATGCCAACGCCGATGGCCATCACGTTCTTCGCCGAGCCGCCGATCTCGACACCGATAACATCGTGGCTGCTGTAGGCACGAAAGCCGCCGCCGTGCAGCGCATTGACGATGCGGTCGGCGTAAAGCGCATCGAGCGATGCAACCGTCACCGCGGTCGGCAGGCCGAGCCCAACTTCTTTGGCAAACGTAGGGCCTGAAATGGCTGCGAACTTGCGGTCCTTGCCCAGCACTTCCTCGACCATCTCGTGCACCAGCTTGCCGGTCTCCGGCTCCAGGCCCTTGCAGGCGCTGATTACGCCCTGCTCGGGTTTCAGCAGGGGCGCCAACAGGCGCAGCGTCGAGTTGAGCGCGTGACTGGGCACAGCAACCAGGATGTCCTCGCCTGCTGCGACCGCGACCGCAAGATCGCCGGTCGGTTTCAGATGAGACGGAAATTTGCAGCCCGGCAGATAGTTCTTGTTCTCACGTTCACGCGCCAGCTGTTGCAGTTGCTGAGCGTTGCGGCCCCAGAGATAAGTGTCAATCTCCTTTCTTGCCAGCTGGATGGCCAGCGCGGTTCCATAGGAGCCGGCGCCGAGGACGGTGATGCTGTGCATGCTTAGTGCGGTTTCGAAGTTTCTGGAGCGGCTGCGGCGCGGTTCAGGTGATCTTGAAACAGCGCATCGAAGTTGACCGGCTGCAGCAGCAATTGCGGGAAGCCGCCGCGCTGCACCAGATCGGCGACGGCTTCGCGCGCGAACGGAAACAGGATATGCGGGCAATAGGCGCCCAGCACCGCCTGCCGTTCGCCGACGTTGTCCACGCCCTGCACCAGGAACACGCCGGTCTGTTTGACCTCGGCGAGGAACGCGACCTCGCCTTCGAGCTTGGCGGTAACGGTCACGCTGAGCACCACCTGGTGCTGCTCGGGCGTCAACGTCTGCGCGGCGGTGGAGATCTGCACGTCGATCTGCGGCGTCCACGGCTTGGTGAAGATCTGCGGCGCCTGCGGCACTTCGAGCGAGGCATCCTGAAGATAGATTTTCTGCAGGATGACCTGCTTGTTCTGCGGCGCGGCCTCAGCCATTCGGCTTGTCCGCCAAGAGAGGATCGAGCTGACCCTGATGCTCGAGCGCCGACAACTCCTGAAAGCCGCCGACGTGCTGCTCGCCGATGAAAATCTGTGGCACGGTGCGGCGGCCGCCGGAGCGCTGCATCATCTCGGCCCGCTTGGCCTCGTCGGCATCCACGGCGACATCTTCGTAGCTGACGCCCTTGGACGACAGCAGGCGTTTGGCCATGACGCAGAACGGGCAGACCCGCGTCGAATAGACCAGCACCTTTTTCATGGGCGACTCAGGAGGCCGTCACCGGCAGGCTTGCGCCCAACCAGTCATTGATGCCGCCGCGCAGCGGGAAAGCCTCGGTATAGCCGGCCTTGCGCAGCTGTTCAGCACCCTGGGTCGCCTGTCCGCCCAGTGCGCAGACCAACACGATCGGCTTGTCGCGGGTCTTGCTGTACTCGGTGATCTTCTCGGTGAGCTTGGCCGCCGGGATGTTGACCGCGTTGAGGATGTGTCCGCGCTTGTAGTCCGCGACCGGACGCAGATCCACCACCAGTGCGTCGCGGTCGTTGATCAGGCGCACCGCTTCCGGCGGCGACAGCTTGCGCACGCCCAGATAGTTGCCGGCGACTTCATTGAGCACGAGCAGCACCAGCACGGCGCCGAGCGCCGCGAACAGCAGGGGGTGATTGCTGAAAAAGACGAAAAGCGGATCCATCGGTGGCTGCGTTTAAGATGAGACGCCAATTATGTCACTCTCGCTCATCCGCCCCAAAACGCTCTTGCTCGCGGCGCTGCTGTGGGGGCCCGCCAGCTTCGCCCAAGACGATGCGAAGCTGGCCGAGGTGCGCGCACGGATCCAGGCCGTACAGAAAGCCATGGAAAGCGACCAGCGGGCGAAGGACAGCACGCAAAAGCAGGTCGAGGAACTGGAGCAAAGCATCGCTGCGCAGCAGATGGCCTTGCGCCAGCTCAAAGCCGACATCGCCAAGCAGACCCGCCGGGTGCGCGAAACCGAGAAGGAATTGCAGGTCGCCGAACGCCAGCTGCTGATACAGAAGGGTGCGCTTGGCCGCCAGCTGCGCGCGGCCTACATCACCGGCGAGCACGAGCAGACCCAGCTGCTGCTGAACCTCGACACGCTGACGCGCCTGTCGCGCATGCTGACGTACTACGACTATCTCAACCACGGGCGCGTGCAGCGCATCGGCGCGCTGCGCAGTCTTGGCGAAAAACTGCAGACCCTGATCGCGCAGGCGCGCAGCGACATCAGCCGGCTCGACGGGCTCAAGCGCGAGCAGGAAAAATCTCTGGCTGCGCTCGAAGCCAGCCGGAGCCAACGCAAGCAATTGCTCGCGCAGATCGCCGAAAGACTGGCCAGCGCCGGCAGCAACCTGCAGTCACTCAAAGAAAGCGAGTCGGGGCTGCTCAAGCTGCTGGACCGCGTGCGCGATTCGCTGGCCGACATCCCACTGAATCTCGGCAAGGGCAAGAAGTTCGGTGAACGCAAGGGCAAGCTGCCGTGGCCACTGCGCGGCAAGCTGCTGGCCAACTTTGGCGCGGCCAAGGGCGTCGGCAAGCTCACCTGGGACGGCATCTGGATCGGCGCCGAGGAGGGCACGGCGGTGCGCGCCATTGCCCGTGGCCGCGTCGCCTACACCGGCTGGATGCGCCGCTACGGGCTGATCGCCCTGCTCGAACATGAAGGTGGCTACTACTCGCTGTACGGCCACACCCAGAGCGTCAGCGCGGAAGCCGGCGAATGGGTCGAGGACAACGCGGTGATCGCCGCCGCCGGCGCCACCGGCGGCCATGAGTCCAGCGGTGTCTACTTCGAGCTGCGCAAGGGCTCGACGCCAGTCAATCCGCGGGACTGGCTGAAGAAATAAGCCTGCCCTGACGACTTCAAAGATTGTTTCGTCTAAAGGCCTGGCAATCAACCACCAAAGCATTCCGCGCTAAAGCGCGGGTAACTTTTTGTCAGACGCGACAAAAAGTCACCAAAAAGCGCTGTGCGCCGGATGCGCCTAGAAGATTCCTGCGTTCCTCGCTCACTCGCCGGTCCCGCGCCGACACGACGTCCGTGTCGTGACGGCGCGCATCGGGCATCCATGCCCGATGCCAGTCTTGCTCGCTGCGGTACTCGGCGGCGCAAACGGCGCTCAACGTCAAAAGACACCGCTTTTGATGTTCCAGCGACTTTGCGCCGCCTTGAGCTTTGTTGTGAGGGAGGGAGGCAGCCGACAGGACGTCGGCTGAGCGCGGCGCGGCATGGACGCCGCGTTCGCGCGGTACCCCGAACGAGCCAGAAGCTCAAGGAATCTGTCGGCGCAGCGGAGCGAATGTTTCTTGGTTACTTCTTTGCGCCAAAGAAGTAACCCGCCTTTAGGCGGAACAGTCTTTTAGGCAGGTGGCGCCGCTGGTGAAGCTGCCGCCGGCGGCGTCCAGCCGCATTCCTGTCCCTTGTTCTGCTCGGCCAGATAGCCCATCAGCGGCGCGAAGTAGTCGATGATTGCGCTGGCATCCATCTGCTTGCTGCCGGTGAGTTTTTCCAGCGCCAGCGGCCACGGCTGCGACTGGCCGAGCTTCAACATCTCCATGAACTTCTCGCCAGCCACTTTATTGCCGTAGATGTCGCATTCGTGCAGCGGGCCGGTGTGGCCCGACAGCTCGCAGAGTTTCTTCTGCCACTGGAACTGCAGGATGAACGACAGGAAATAGCGCGTGTACGGCGTGTTGCCGGGCACGTGGTACTTGGCGCCGGGGTCGAAATCCTCCTCGCTGCGCGCCAGCGGCGGGCTCACACCCTGGTACTGCTCACGCAGGGCCCACCACGCGGCGTTGTAGTTCTCGGGCTTGACCTCGCCGTTGAATACTTTCCAGCGCCACTGGTCCACCAGCTTGCCCCAGGGCAGGAACACGATCTTGTCCAGCGCCAGTTTCATCTGCGTGTTGATCAGCGCCTTGGCGTCGGTCTTCACGTCCTTGACCAGACCGATCTTCTTCAGATGCGCGGGGGTGAGCGACAGCGTGATGGTGTCGCCGACCGCTTCATGGAAGCCGTCGTGCGCACCGCCCTGGAAGATCGGCGCGAGATTGTTGTACATCAGGTAGTAGTAGATGTGGCCCAACTCGTGGTGGATGGTGTAGAGCTGGTCCTCGTCGGGCTCGATGCACTGCTTGATGCGCACGTCGCCGGCGAAGTTCATGTCCCAGGCACTGGCGTGACAGACCACCGCGCGGTCGCGCGGCTCCTGCAGCAGCGATTTTTTGTAAAAACTTTCTGGCAGCGCCGGGAAGCCGACCGAGGTGTAGAAGTCCTCGGCGATCCTGGTCATTTTCAGCGCCATCGCTGCGTCGGCCTTGTATTCCAGTTCGGCGATCTCGCGCGTCGAAGGCTTGCCCTTGAACTGCGCCAGCAGCTGATTGAATTCTTCGTTGCGCTGCTTTTTCAGCGCCGAGGTCACGTCGAGGTCACCCACGCCCTTGTACGGCTCGACCTGCGGATAGATGTTGCTCCATTGCTGCGCCCACATGTTACCGAGCAGGTGCGCAGGAATCGGGCCGTTCTTCGGCACCAGCGCATCGCCGTATTCCTTGTTGAGCTTGCCACGCACATAGCAGTGCAGCTGCTCGTACAGCGGTTTGACCTGACCCCACAGTCGCTCGACCTCGGTTTCGAACTCGGCGGCGCCCATGTCGTAGCCGCCCTTCCAGACATCCGCGAGCCCGGCGAACCCCATTTCTTTCGCGCCGGCGTTGGTCAGTTCGACGAAACGCTGATAGTCCTTGCGGATCGGTTTGCTGGTCTCGTGCCAGCCGGCCCAGGCGGCAGCGCGCTCCTCGGGCTTGGTCTTCGGGTCGTTGATGATTTTCTCGATCGCCTGCAGCGTCAGGCAGGATTCGTTGCCGGCCTTGTCCTTGCGGCACCACTTGCCCGAGCCGTAGTTGGCTTCCATCTTCGAGGCGATTTTCGCCAGCTCCTCGCGCAGCGCCGGATCGCTCGGCGCCGGCATCGCCGTCTGCAGTTTCAGCAGCAGCAACCCGCGCGCGGTTTCGGGCGACAAGCCTTGCGCGCCGTTGAAACGCTTGGACGCCTCGACCGTGCGGCCGATGTATTCGAGATAGTTCTCGTTGGCCTTGGACGCGACCAGTTGCGAGTCGTCATTGATGTAGGTCGCCTGCAGCCAGGCCGCCGCGGTTTCGTAGGGGAAATCGCGCTTGCGTTCATCGTTGAATTTCTGGATGAAGCCATCGGCCTCGGCGGCACTACCGACCGCGGCGGACGCAGGCGCTTCGGTTTTTTCGCCGCAAGCAGCGAGCAGGACCAGCGGGGCGATAAAAAATAGCTTGCGCATAAGCGTTTCCTTCAATGACCTTTGGCCGCGACGCCGCCGGTCCAACCATTGATAATTTTGCTGAACGCCAGCATCACCACGCCGGCGCCGCAGCCGATCAGCAGCATGTTCATGAACTGGCCTGGCATCTCGCTCACCGCGCCGGCACCGACATGACCGCCGATCAGCCCGGCCGCGAGATTGCCCAGCGCCGCACCCAGAAACCAGGTGCCCATCATCTGGCTGACATAGCGTGTGGGCGCCAGCTTGGTGACGTTGGACAGACCGATCGGCGACAGACACAGCTCGCCCATGGTTTGCAGCAGGAAAGTCATCAGGATCCAGGTCGGCGCGACCTTGCCACCGGTGCTGATGACGAGCTCGGCCGCCAGCACCATCACGCCAAAGCCGACGCCGAGCAGCAGCAGGCCGATACCGAATTTGGCCGGGGCGCTCGGGTCCAGATTGCGCGCGCCCAGTGCCACCCAGAAGTAGGCGAAGAACGGCGACAGCAGGATCACCAGGATTGGATTCGCCGACTGATACCAGCTGGTCGGATGCTGACCGGACTCGAAGAACGAGCCGAACAACGAGCGATCAATGTAGTCACGCGTGAACAGATTGAACGTCGAGGCCTGCTGCTCAAAGCCACCCCAGAAAACGGCCGCGGCGGCGAAGAACACGGCAATGACGCCGACGCGCTTTTTCTCGGCCGGCGTGCAATCGCTGAACAACAGGATGTTGCCGAAGAAGAAGATTGCCAGCGCCACCATGGCGCCGCCGGTGTATTGCGCCAGCGAAACGACATTCAGCGGCATCAGGCCGCCCACGCCCAGGCCAAAAACCGCCAACACCAGCACCAGCGCACCCCAGACGAATTTCCAGTTGCGCGCCTGCTCGGCGGGCGTGGACGGCGCCGGCAGGGCGCCTGCGTTGCCGAGGTAATGGCCGGTCATGCGGTACTGCACCAGACCGATCGCCATCGCCACGCCGGCGCAGAAGAAGCCCCAGCGGTAGCCAAGCGTTTCGCCGACGGTGCCGGCGATCAGCGGCGCGATGAACGCACCGAGGTTGATGCCCATGTAGAAGATCGAGAAGCCGGCGTCACGGCGCGCACCGGTATCGTTGCCGTAGAGCTGGCCGACGATGACGCTGATGTTGGGCTTGAGCAGGCCGACACCAAGCACGATGGTCAACAGGCCCAGATAGAACGTGCTGGTGAACGGCAGGGTCAGGATGAAATTGCCGGCAGCGATGAGGATGCCGCCATACCAGACCGCTCTTTGCTGACCGAGCAACCGGTCGGCGATCCAGCCACCGGGCAGCGAGAACAGATAAACCGCGCCGGTGTAGAGGCCGTAGATGGCGCCGGCCTGCGCGGTTTCGATTTCGAGGCCGCCCTTGAGCGCGGGCGCGGTCATGAACAGGATTAGCAGCGCGCGCATCCCGTAATAGGTGAAGCGCTCGAACATCTCGGTGAAAAACAGCGTCGCAAGACCGCGCGGATGGCCGGCCCAGGTTTGCCCGCTCATGGAAGACTCCCTCGAAAATATTGTTTGAGCAAAGTATCCCACAGCTTTCAGGCGTTAAACTTCGCCGAAATTCATATAAAAGGATGGGGATGCGCAGTTTTGCGGTGGGGATCCTGTTCTGGCTGGCCTGGTGGCTGCGCAAGCCCATGCTGTGGCTGGTGCGCTATCGCGTGGCACCGGACGACCTCAAGACCAAACTACAGCTGAATCCCGAAGTACCGGTGTGTTTCGTGCTGGCCGAACGCTCCTGGGCCGACGTATTCGTGCTCGACCGCATCTGCAAGGACTGGGGGCTGCCGCGCCCGCGCCGTACCGGTAACGCGCTGCCCAGCCTTGAGCGGCCCGCCTGCCTGTATCTGCCGGTGCTGCTGGAGGCCCGCATCGCCGGACGCGAAGGCGCACGCAACGGCTCGCCGCTGACCGGCCTGATGCAGCGTGCGGTATCCGACTCCGGCTACAACGTGCAACTGGTGCCCGTGTCCATTTTCTGGGGCCGCGACGCCGGCAAGGAAACCTCGCTGTTCAAGCTGTTCTTCGCCGACACGCCGGGCGCCGGCCTGCTGCGCAAGTTCTGGATCATCCTCGCCAACGGCCGCCACGTGCTGGCCAGCTTCGCGCCGCCGCTGGACTTCGCCACGTTCCGCGGCCAGGAGACCGATGCCACGCGCGCGGCGCGCAAGCTCACCCGCGCCCTGCACTTCCATTTCCTGCGCGCGCGCACCGCCGCGCTGGGACCCAGCCTGGTGCGCCGCGATTTTGTCGTCGAGGGGCTGCTGAAAGCGCCCGGCGTGCGTCTGGCGGTGGAGCAGATTGCGAAGGAAGAAGCCATCACCCTGGCGCAGGCGGAAAAGCGCGCGCGCAAGATGGCGTATGAGTTGTCGGCGGATTACGCCGATTCCGGCGTCAATTTCGTCTCGCGCATCCTCGCGCAGATCTGGAACCGGGTTTACAGCGGCATCGATGTGCGCGGCCTCGAGCGCGTGCGCGCCTGGGCGCAGCGGCCGGAGCCGACCGAGATCATCTACGTGCCCAGCCACCGCTCGCACGCCGATTACCTGCTGATCTCCTACGTGCTGTACCACGCGGGGCTGGTGTCGCCGCACATCGCCGCCGGCATCAACCTCAACATGCCGGTCATCGGCGGCATCCTGCGCCGCGGCGGCGCCTTCTTCATCCGCCGCAGTTTTGCCAAGGACCGGCTCTACATCGCCGTGTTCCGCGCCTACGTCGACGCGCTGATCCGCCGCGGCTATTCGATCGAGTTCTTCCCCGAAGGCGGACGCTCGCGCACCGGGCGTCTGCTGACGCCGAAGACCGGCCTGATGGCGATGGTGGTCGAGTCCGCGCTGCGCCAGCGCGTGCGCAAGGTCGCGCTGGTGCCGATCTACATCGGCTATGACAAAGTCTGGGAGATCGGCTCGTATCTGAAAGAGCTGCGGGGTGGACAGAAGAAGCAGGAGTCGGTGCAGGGCCTGCTCAAGGCGACGCAGATCCTGACCAAGTCCTTTGGCAAACCCTATGTCAATTTCGGCGAGCCCTACCTGCTGCAGGACTACGCCGACCAGCATCTGCCAGGCTGGCGCGAGGGTTTCGGCACCGAAAGCGCGCCGGAAAAACCACAGGGCTTCAACCAGTTTGTATCCGAACTGACCATGGAGAACTCGCGGCGCATCAACGCCGCCGCCGTCGCCAGTCCGGTGGCGCTGACCGCTGTCGCCCTGCTGTCGACGCCGCAGCGCGCCGCCGGCGCCGACGAGTTGATCGAGCAGATCGCCAGCCTGATCGGCTTGCTGAAAGCGCGGCCGGTCAGCGCCGACCAGTACATCCCGGTCGAGGATGCGCGCTCGGTGCTGAGCTGGGCCGAGCCGATCGGCGGGCTGTCGCGCATCAGCCACGAATGGGGCGACCTGCTGACGGCCAACGACCGCGCCGCAGTGGCGCTGACCTATTACCGCAACAACCTGCAGCACCTGTTCGCGCTGCCGTCGCTGATCGCCAATTTCTTCCGCACGCGGCCGGAATTGCCGGAGCAGGCCGTGGTCACCGGCTGCCGCGCGCTGTATCCCTTCCTGCGGGCCGAATATTTCCTGCGCTGGTCACAGGACGAGTGCGAGACCGTGGCGCGCGAATGGATCGAGGTGATGGTGGGCCAGGGGCTGCTGATGCGTGATGGCGCCGGGCACCTGCAGCGACCGGATGTGGCGCAGCCGCAATTCGCGCGCCTGGCGACGCTGGGCCGGGTGATGGGCGAAACCTTCGAGCGCTATTGCATGACCACGCTGCTGCTGGCGGAGGAGCGCAAGCTCGGGCCGGTTGAACGCAAGCGCTTCGAGACCGACTGCCGGCTGTTCGCCGAGCGCGTCGCCGTGCTCACCGGCCGCGACGCGCCGGAGTTCTTCGACCCGGCGCTGTTCAGCGGCTACGTCAGCACCCTGATCGAGCTCGGCTTGGTGGTGATGCGCGACGACCAGACGCTGGAAGTGGACGCGCGCATCGACCGCATGGCCGAACGCGCGCTGGAGTTACTGGGTCATGGCGCGCAGCAGACCCTGCAACAGCTGCTCAGCCGCCGGCGCGCTGCGTCCTAAAAACGCCTATATAATCGCCGCCCGCGGGACTCCCTGAGCCCCGGTCCCAAACCTCAAAACGAGTAACACATGACTTTGATCTCACGCATCCTTGCGCTCTGCGCTTTCGCAGTTCTCGCCGCCTGCTCCGGCGGCTCCGGCAGCCTTGACTCCGACGAAGAGAAATTCGGCTACTCGATCGGCGTCGATCTCGGCCGCTCGCTGAAGACCGTCAAGAACGACGTTGACATCGACGCGCTCAAGCGCGGCCTCGACGACATGCTCAATGACAAGGAACTGCTGCTCGACGACAAGCAGCGCGAAGAAGTGAAGAGCAGCATCGCCAAGAAGATCCAGTCCAAGCAGATGGAAGAGCGCACCGCCAAGGCCAAGACCGCCACCGAAGCCGGCGAGAAGTTCCTCGCCGACAACGCCAAGCGCGACGGCGTCAAAACCACCGCCAGCGGCCTGCAGTACGAAGTGCAGGAAGAGGGCAAGGGCGAGAACCCCAAGGCCAGCGACAAGGTCACGGTGCACTACACCGGAACCCTGATCAACGGCGAGAAGTTCGACTCCTCGCGCGACCGCGGCCAGCCGGTCAGCTTCCCGCTCGGCAACGTCATCCCCGGCTGGACCGAAGGCCTGCAGCTGATGAAGCCGGGCGCCAAGTACAAGCTCTACATCCCCGCGGCCCTCGGCTACGGCGAGCGCGGCGCTGGCGCCAAGATCGGCCCCAACGAAACCCTGATCTTCGAAGTCGAGCTGATCAGCGTCGAGAAGCAGGCGGCACCGAAGGCTCCGGCCAAGAAGAAGTAAGTTCTCTCATAGTTACAAAGAAGGCCGCGAAAGCGGCCTTCTTTTTTTACGCCATCAATGGCGTGACCTCGTGTTTCTCGATGACCCCCGGCCCGTCCGTCCATGGACGGGCGCTCGCCGGGCAGAACTGCCATTCAAGGCAGCTCTGCTGATTCCGGCTCGCCCGCGCAAGCGGGCCGTTTGCTTTGGGGATACGGGAAAAATATTTGCTTCAGAACGACCACTTCAGCAGCAGTTGCGGCTGCCGGTCGTCGTTGGCCTGACCGTCGCGGTTGTGCCAGTGGGCGTATTGAAAGCTGAGGTTGAGACGATCCTTCACCGGCGTCAGGCCGGAAATGTCCAGCACCAGTTGCGGAACAAAGGCGATGCCGCTGCGGATACGCGAGCCATCGAGCACCTGAGTCTGCTCGAACGATCCGCCGAGGGACCAGCCGCGGGCAATGGGCCAGGCGACGGCTTCGTCATCCGCGGTGCGGAAATTCAGGCGCAGATAGCCGAGCGCGGGCACCTGCAGATCCATGCCGCTGCCTTCGCGCAGCCGGCTGACATCGTCGGCGCTGAGCAGCATGTCCCAGGAGCCGCTGGCAGCCGCCGACGCCAGCGACTGGCCAGTTTCGGAAAGAGATTCACGGTAGGCCTGACCGACGAACAGGTTGCGATCAACACCCGGTTGCGCGTTACGCAACTGTACGGACAGGTGCAGATGGCGCGCAGCGGTTTCTGCGGGATCGTCGGCTTGCAGGCGGTCACGGTCGCGATCAAAGGGCGCGGTCAGCTCGAAGGCCTGCGCATGGGTGGCACCGCAGGCCAGCAGCAGTCCGAACAGGCCACGGCGCGCTCGGTTGATGAGACCTTTGCGCCGCCGTTCTCTGCCCGTGGGAATCGCTGCCAGACCCATAACCTGCTCCAGTCGCCAGCGGCAATTATCAGCCGTGCGCGACACGGTCCCAATGGATAATTCCTACTGGGTCGGTTTGAGACTTACTGGAAGGTCAGCACGTCCAGCCCGCGCACCAGATCGCCGGTGATGATGTAGCCATTGTGGTACCAGGCTTCCCAAGTATTTGAATTGTCAGCGAACTGGTCGATCAATTTGGGCAGGGTCGGGTTGCTGAAATCAATCAGCAGCACGCCGTCGCCGTAGAAGGCCATCGCCAGCAGGTCGCGATTGGGGTCTGGCACCAGCCGGCCGTGGTGAGCGGTGCAGCTGCGCCCCAGCGCGGAGGGGTTCTGCGCGGCGCTGTACCAGCCCTGCAGCAGCGGCATGGTCTCAGTGCTGATGTCGTAGAACCAGACGGCGCCAATCGGCACGCTGACCGAGCCCGCTGGCGTGTCAACGCTGGCGACGCAGCCGGGTGGCAGGGAGCCGCCGCCGTTCTCGTCGCCGACATAAAGCACGGTGCCGTCGCGATTGAGGCCTGCGGAATGGCTGAACGCCACCAGGATCACACCTGCACTCGGCGTGCCGGCAACACCGTGGTGCACCGGGATCGTCACCAGCACCTTGGGATCACGCGGATCGGCGGTGTCCCAGATCTGGGTGACTTCAATGCCGGCGCAGACTGCGCGGAATTTGTTTTGCTGGACGTTGTTCCAGAAAAAAATGTGGTGACAGGAATAGCCGTTCTGGAAGTCCTGCACGAACTGCGGATCGTCAGGATCGCTGAGATCAAAGATTTCAGTGTGATCCATGCCGATGATGTTGCCACTGCCGGTACCGCCGCCGCGCGAGCCGGCGTTGTAGACGATGGGCGTGCCGGGCACGACGCCGACCTTGTGGCTGTTCGGGGTCTGCAGCGGCGGCAGGCGCCGAGGCCGGCGCGGATCGGTGATATCCAGCGATTCGATGAACGAATCGGTGGACAGTACCGCCACCAGCCGGCCGCTGGGATAGGCGATGATCGCCGCGCCACGGTCGGCGCCGGCGCCGGCGGCTTCCATCACGCCATGGCCGGCGCCGCCGTAACCCTGGTTCGACGTGAGCGGGGCGCTGCGTCCGCCGTTCTGATTGAACGTGCCAATGCGTTTTGGCTTGGCCGGGTCGCTCAGGTCCACCACGCTCGAGGTTTCACCAAAGCCCGGCACCACGGCAAGACTGCCAAACACGGCCATGCCGCCACCGCTGACGACTTCCTCGGCATGCGCGACATGCTGCAAGCCGCTCACTGGCGCCGGCAGTGCACGCACGGGGATCGGCTTCCACAGCGGCGGCAGCTTGTCCCCCACCGGCGGATGCGAAACCGTCGGCCAGTTGAACATCGGATGCGGCGTGTTCTGCGGGTCGTCCCACAGGGCAGGACCGGCGAAAAACTTGCCGACGGTGTCGTCGGCTTTGGCGACGCCGGCCTTGGCGCCGAACAGCGACAGCGGATCGCTGCCGGAACAAGAAGCCAGTCCCAGCAGGCATACCAGAGAAGCCAGGCGTTTCATCATCTTCAAGCAGCCGTGAGTTTTGCTGAGGCGGCGATCGCCTCGGTCGAGGCGCTCTGCAGCTCGTTTTGCAGATCGGCTTCCAGCGGCTGGTTCGAACGCAGCGTGCGCTCGGCGTAGTTGGCCGCTTCCATCAGGCGGTTCATGCCGAGATTGGCCGCGATGCCTTTCAAGGTATGTGCGTGATGCTGCGCGTCGAGCCATTTGCCCTGCGCCTGAAGTTGCAGAATCTCATCGGCATACGACGGCGCACGCATGGAAAAATCCTTGAGTGCGCGCTTGAGCAGGTCGGCACGACCGGACAGGCGCCGGAGCGTGAGGTCCCAGTCAATCACCGGTGTCGGCACCGGACCGTTGACCGGCGCGGGCGCGGGCGCTGCGGCGGACGGCTGGATCCAGCGCGCCAGCACCGTGACCACCTCGGCCATGTCGATCGGCTTGCCGAGGAAATCATTCATGCCCGCGTCGGCGCAGCGCGCGCGGTCTTCGGCCATGACGTTGGCGGTCATTGCGATGATCGGCAACTTCGAAAATTCGGCGCGGCTGCGAATGCGCCGCGTCGCCTCGAGGCCGTCCATCTCTGGCATCTGGATATCCATCAGCACCACATCGAAAGACTGGTGCTCGACTGCGTTGACCGCTTCACGGCCGTTGCCGGCGACCTCGACCTGCAACTGGTGGCCACGCAACAAATCCAGCATCAGCTGCTGGTTCAACAGATTGTCTTCGACAAGCAGGATGCGCGCACCGCTGGAAAGTGGACTCGACACGGAGTTGTTTTGATCGGAGGTTATGTCGGCGATGGTAGCCGGTTTGGCCGCCCGGGTCATCGGTTTTTTGATCACCCACCCGCGGTCGTCTCAAGGGGCCAGGGGACCGTCCACGAAAAAAAACGGTGGTTGCGCAGGCGCCCCCTGCACTGCCCCCCGCCTGCGGCCCTGTAAAAGGCCTACCAGAGCTTGAACAGCTTGATCGTGTTCTGGATGTTCTGGCGCACGAAGTCGGTGTACGGCGGGAAGAACAGCTTGGCCATCATGAAGCGCGTGCGCACCACCGATTTTTCGTGCGAGAACGCACGGAAGCCCCAGAAGCCGTGCGAGCTGCCGATGCCGCTGTTGTTGACGCCGCCGAACGGCAGATTGCCATGCGAAAACTGCACCAGCGTGTGATTGATGCAGGCGCCGCCGGCCGTCGTGTTTTTCATGACTTTCTGGATGTTCGACTCGCTGCGGCTGAAGATGTACAGCGCCAGCGGCTTCTGGTCGGCGTTGATGCGGCCGATGACTTCGCCGAGGTCGCGGTACGCGATGATCGGCAGCAGCGGCCCGAAGATCTCGTCCTGCATGACTTTGGCGTCGGCCGGGCAGTCGCCGAGCAGTGTCGGCGAGACGAAGTGCTCCTTGGCGTTGACAAAATCGCCGTAGAGCACTTTCGCACCTTTCTGCTTGGCATCGGCGAGCAGACCGGCGACGCGCTGGGTGTGGCGCTCATTGACGATGTGCGCAAGGTCGGCAGACTTGCCGCTGTCCTGCGGCGTGGCGCCATAGCGTTTCTTCAGCACTTCGATGGATTTCTGCACAAAGACGTCCTTCACCGACTCGTGCACGAAAATGTGGTCGGGCGCGATACAGGTCTGTCCGCTGTTGACGAACTTGCCCCACATCAGATTCTGCGCGGCGAGATCAAGATCGGCGGACTCGTCGACGATGGTCGGCGATTTGCCGCCCAGTTCCAGCGTCACGCTGGTCAGGTTCTTCGCCGCGGCGGCCATCACCACCTTGCCGATCGCCGGACTGCCGGTGAAGAAGATGTGATCGAACGGCAGATTCAACAGCGAGGTCGAAACCGTCGAGTCACCCTCGAAAATCGCCACTTCGTTTTCCGGGAACACCTGCTTGACGATCTTCACCATCCACGCCGACATGTGCGGCGTCATCTCGGAAGGTTTGATGATCGCGGTGTTGCCGGCGGCCAGGCAGGGGATCAGCGGGCCGAAGGTGAGGTTCACCGGATAGTTCCACGGCGACACGATCAGGCAGCGACCGCGCGGCTCGTACTGCACATAGCCTTTCAGGCCCAGGGTCATGCGCGTCGGCCATACGCCCTTGGGCTTCATCCACGATTTGAGACTGTGGATGTATTCCGAGGACTCGGACATGATCGGAATCATCTCCGTGAGATCCACCTCGACCGCCGGCCGCTTGAAGTCTTTGTAAGCCGCGTCATAAAGCGCCGGCAGATCAGCCAGGCAGGCGTCACGCAGGCGCTTGATGCGGCCGATGCGTTCGTCAGCGGTGGACGTGCGCCAGCGCAGCGCGGTCTCGCGCTGCAAGTCGAAGATGCGCTTGATCTCGGCGTCCATGCGGACGCTGTTGAGCGGGAACTGTGTGACGGCAGTGTTCATGGGTTCTCCCCCAGAATTGATTTATTGAATGACCGTTTGGGCCACGGAGTATATGCCTGCCAAAAGGCGGTGGCACAATGCCCTTGGCTCATACCACAGCGAGACCTTTGCAAAGGTCTCGAATAAATAAGGGGAGAAACAAATGGCCGCTATAAAACTGAATCCACTGGATGCGTCGTGGCTGATGGTGGAATCCACCGACACGCCGATGCACGTCGGCAGCCTGACCATTTTCGCACTGCCGGAAAACGCAAAGCCGGATTTTGTCGCGAATCTGGTCGCACATCTGCGCGCCAGCAAGACCTTTGCGCCGCCGTTCAATCTCAAGCTGCGCTCGGCGGCACTCAAGGCCGTGCTACCGGCCTGGGTTGAAGATCACAAAATCGACTTGGACTACCACCTGCGCCATTCCGCCCTGCCTGCGCCCGGCGGCGAACGCGAGCTCGGCGTACTGATCTCACGCCTGCATTCGCATGGACTCGACTTCAACCGTCCGCTGTGGGAGGCGCACATCATCGAGGGGCTGGAGAACAACCGTTTCGCGCTGTACATGAAGATGCACCACTCGCAGGTGGACGGCGTTGGCGGCATGAAGATGCTGCAGCGCATGCTGACCACTGACCCGACGGAACACGACCGCCCGCCGCCGTGGTCCATCGGCAAAGGCAGCCGCGAGCCGCGTGAACCGCGCGAGCGCTCGCCGCTGCTGCAACGCCTGACCGAGACTGCGCGTAAACAGGCGCAGACCGTCCCCGGCGTCGCGCAAGCGTTCGCCGATGTCGCGCGTGAGGCCTACAAACGCACCAACGAGGCCATCGCGCTGCCATTCGTCGCGCCCAAATCCATCCTCAACGGCAAGGTCTCCGGCCAGCGCCGCCTCGCCACTCAGCACTACGAGCTGGATCGCATCAAGCGCATCGCCAAGAAAGCCGAAGTCACCGTCAACGATGTGTTCCTGGAACTCTGCGCTGCCTGCCTGCGCCGCTATCTCGAAGAAATCCAGGCGCTGCCCGACAAGCCGCTGACCGCCGGCGTGCCGGTGTCGGTGCGTCCGAACGACGACGCCGACTCCGGTAACGCCATCAGCTTCATCATCGCCAACCTGCACACGCATCTCGACGATCCGCTCGCGCGACTGCAGGCGATCCACGAATCCGCTGCGATTGCCAAGGAGAACCTGCAGAAACTGCCCAAGGACGGCATCGTCAGCTACACCATGCTGTTCATGGCGCCGTACATCCTGCAGATGCTGTCCGGACTCGGCGGCAAGACGCGGCCGATGTTCAACGTGACGATCTCCAACGTGCCCGGCCCGACCGAGCCGCTGTATTTCAACGGCGCGCGCATGGAAGGCATGTACCCGGTGTCGCTGCTGTCGCACGGGCAGGCGCTGAACATCACCGTGGTCAGCTACGCCGGCCAGTTCAATGTCGGCTTCACCGGCTGCCGCGACACCCTGCCGCACATGCAGCGCATGTCGGTCTACATGGGCGAAGCGCTAGACAGCCTCGAGAGAGCCGTGGGCAAGCGCGTAAAAAAAGTGGCGGTAACGGCCTAGCCACGGCCTGCGCCTTGCGGGCGTCCTAGCGAATGGCGCCCTGCTCGCGCAGAAACCGCACGATTTCCGCGGAGTCCTTGACCCCGGGAGGCGGCTCGACGCCGAAAAGCCGGTAGGTGTGGGAGCGGGTCGCGGTATAACCCATCGTGCTGCACGCCTGATGCGCGGTTTCGATGCCGTGCTTTTTGACCTGCGCGAAGAAATACATATCGCTGCAGATATGCCAGGCCTTAGGCATCAAGGACCAAACCGCCAGCATTCCGTAGGCCGCACGCGTCACAAAAAAACAGTTGGCATCGACGAAACGGACACCGTCGGTTTCCTTGCATGCGCCCAGAAGCCGCCCATTCAGGTGATAAATGTCACGGGACGTTGTGCAGATTGGTTTGCCAGTCTGCCGGTGCAAGGCAACAAGCGAGGAGACATGGTCGGGGTACATCCAGTTGTCTTGGTCCAGCCAAAGGATCCCGTCATATCCCTGAGCGCCCGCAGAAATAGCGCCAATCGTCCTGGGCGTATCGCCCCAGTCGTTATGGTTTTGATAGAGCCGTATGAACTGTCCCGAAAAATCGTCGAGAGGATTCTCGCCCGAGCCATCCGAGACCAGGATTTGGGTGCAGGGGTGACTCTGTGCGCGTACGCTGTCGCAGCAGCGTTTTAGCCATTCAAGCTTCGGATTGAACAGCGCAGTGACGACCGCAACGCGCATGGCGCGCGAGGTTACGCCGGCCAGATGTGCTGGCCGTATTTCCAGTAACCGGTGACGTTGTTCAGCCGCGCGTCCTGGTCGGTCGGCACCGGGATCACTTCGCCTTCCAGCAGCGGCTGCAGGTACGGCGCCAGCACCGAGCCACCACCGCCGGTGATGACGATGGCGTCGACGTCCCAGTCGTCGCTCCACAGGCGATTGGCTTCGCCGGCGACCTTGGTCGCCAGCGCCTGGAACGCCTGCTTGACCAGGCCGGTGATGTCGTAACGCTTGCCCTTGATCTTGATGCTGCCCTTGGTCACCGCTTCGTAAAGCCGGAATAGTTCGACGTTGACACCGCTTTGCTGCTGCAGCGAATTGGCCAACGCGGTGAAGGCCAGCGAGATGCCGGAATCGGTGGAAGACGACCCCCGCTCGGAGTAGCGGGTCTTGTCGCTGATGCTGTAATCGGCGGTGCGAAAGCCAACGTCGATCACGCCGATCTTTTCGTTGATGAAGCGCTGGCTGGTGGGTTTGCCGAGGTCATTGAGCATCAGGTTGAACATCGAGCCGAACGGCTGTGGGATCACGCGCACGCGCTCGATGTTGAGGACTTTCTCTTCTTTCTGGCCGTCACTCTTGATCAAGGTGACGGTGTGGCGCTGCTGCAGCATCGCCGTCAACCCGTCCTTGTGCTTGCGAAAGAAACTGACCGGCAAGCCCGTGACCACGCGCAGGGCTTGGCCACTTTCGACCAGTGGTGTCAATGCCGACAAGGCAAGCGGTCGCCCGTATTTGGCCAAGAACTGGGTCTGGTCGAGTGTGAACCCGCGACCGCGCGACTGCTGCTCGGCCAGTTCACCAAGATAAAAAGCTTCGCCACCGATCTCGATATGACGACCGAGCGTGCTGCGGGTTTGAAGCAGGGTTTCGGCAAATGCGGCATCGGCAGCCTCGCCGACCACCGATTTGAATACCGGGTACTCACGCCCGTTGGTGGCTTTGGTGAAGCCAAAGCCGACATCCAGCCCCAGAACCTGTGACATGCTTTCCCCCTAGGTCCCACGATTAGACACTGCCTCGCCCATAGGGTCAAAACCATGAAAGCACTGCGCACTCCCGATTCGCGCTTCGAGAATCTGCCTGGCTATCCGTTCGCGCCGAAGTATCTTGAGTTGAAAGCCGGCTTGCGCATGCATTACGTCGACGAAGGCCCGCGTCACGGTGCAGTGGTGTTGCTGCTGCACGGTGAGCCGACCTGGAGCTACCTGTACCGCAAGATGATTCCGCCCCTTGTCGCCGCGGGCTTCCGCGTGCTGGCGCCGGACCTGATTGGTTTCGGCAAATCGGACAAATTGCCGCAGATGGCCGACTACAGTTACGCGCTGCACGTAGGCTGGGTACGTGAATGGATGGAAAAACTGGACCTGCGCGGCATCACGCTGTTCTGTCAGGACTGGGGTTCGCTCATCGGCCTGCGGCTGGCGGCCGAGCACGAAGCGCGCTTCGCGCGCGTGATGGTCAGCAACGGCTTTCTACCCACGGCCCGGCAAGGGGTGCCACCGGCGTTCAAGCTCTGGCGCGCGTTCGCCCGCTACTCGCCGTGGTTCCCGATCGGCCGCATCGTCAACAGCGGTTGCGTCACCAAGCTGTCCGCCGCCGAAATCGCCGCCTATGACGCGCCGTATCCCGATGACAGCTACAAGGCTGGTACACGAAAATTTCCCCTGCTGGTGCCGACCGAGGAAAGTGATCCCGCCGTGCCCGTCAATCGCGCAGCCTGGGACGTCTTCGGTCGCTGGACCAAACCCTTTCTGTGTGTATTCGGCAAGAACGATCCGATCCTCGGCCGCGGCGACAAGCCGCTGATCGAACATGTACCGGGCGCGAAGCACCAGCCGCACGAACGCATCTGGGGTGGACATTTCATCCAGGAAGATCGTGGTGACGAGCTGGCCCAGCGGCTGAGCGCCTGGATGAAAACGACTTAACGCTGCGTCAGGTGCGCCAGCGCCGCCGCATTCTGCTCCCAGTGGCGGCCATCGAAATCCTCGATCTCGAACGCCGTCACTGTGCCCGGGTCGAGGCAGCGCAGATTGACTGAAAAGCCGTCGGGATTCGAGCGCGGCACATAGAACGATTTGATGCCGCAGCGCATGCAGAACCGGTGCTGCGCCACGCCGGTATTGAACGTGTAAGTGGCCAGCGACTCCGCGCCGGACTTCAGCTTGAAGTCAGGGGCCGAGACAATCAGGTGCAGGTAGTCGGTCATCCGGCAGATCGAGCAGTTGCAGCGCTGGACTTTGAGCCGGGCCGGCGCACGCACCTCGAAACGCACGGCGCGGCAATGGCAGCCGCCGTGATGCAAGACTTTGTCCATGCTTATTCTCCGCGCGTTCTCATAAACTGTATCCATGAAACTGCATTTCACCAAGATGCATGGCGCCGGCAACGATTTTGTGGTCGTGGATGCCACGCGCATCGCATTCAAGCCTGTGCCGACGCAGCTGGCGAAGCTTGCCGACCGGCATTTTGGCGCAGGCTGCGATCAGATTCTGGTGGTCGAGCCCGCATCGGATCCGGATGTGGATTTCGACTATCGCATCTACAACAGTGACGGCTCCGAATCCGGTCAATGCGGCAACGGCGCACGCTGCCTGCTGCGGTTTATCCACGAGCGCGGAATCTCGGCGAAAAAGTCGCTGCGCGTGCGCACCATCAGCCAAGTGCTGGAGCTGGAAAAAACCGCGGACGGCCAGACGCGCGTGAACATGGGGGTGCCGCGCTTCGCTCCAGGCGAGATTCCATTGAGCGCAACGCAGCGACAGGCGCATTACGCATTGAATATCGAGGGCAAGGAAATCCGTTTTGGCGCAGCGAACATGGGCAATCCGCACGCGGTGATCGAGGTCGCGGATGTCGAACGCGCGCCGGTGGCGCCGCTCGGCGCAGCCCTGCAGGCACATGTCTTTTTCCCGCAGAGCGTTAACGTGGGCTTCATGCAGATCGTGGATGCTGGCACCATTCACTTGCGCGTGAATGAGCGTGGCGTCGGCGAGACGCTCGCCTGCGGCAGCGGGGCTTGCGCTGCAGTGGCGGCGGGCAGACTTTGGGGCAAGCTCGGCGAACGCGTGCGGGTGCAGATGCGCGGCGGCGAGCTGGGGGTGGAATGGGCGGGCGAAGGTCAATCGCTGTATCTCAGCGGCCCGGCAGTGACGGTGTATCAGGGTGAAATGGAAATCTAAAAAATGAGCGAAGCGAAAACGGCGGTGATGCCAGAGCCTGAAGACGAGACGGTCAACGAAAGCCGGATCGCGGACCATCTGCGCCGCAATCCGGATTTTCTGCAGCGCTTCCCCGATCTGCTCGAAACGCTGGAGCTGCGTCACGCCGCCGGCACTGCGGTATCGCTGATCGAGCGGCAGGTCGAGATCCTGCGCGGCCGCAGCCAGCGCCTCGAAGACCGCTTGAAGAATCTGCTGGATGCCGCGCGCGACAACGAAAAGCGCGCCACCAGCGTGCACACGCTGGCGCGCACGTTGATCCGCGCGCCCTCGCTGGCGGCGGCGATGCTGGGCCTGCGCAAGTCGCTGCGCGAGGATTTCGGCATCGAGGAAGTGTTCGTCGGCGTCGGCGCGAACTTCCTCAAGCGTCAGGATATCGAGGGTCTCGCGCGCCTCGACCCGAATGGCCCGCTGGTGAAAGGGTTTGATAATTTCTTCCGCACCGGCCTGATCGAATGCGGGCCGCTGGATGAAGCCCGGGCGCACCTGCTGTTCCCGCAGGCAAAAGTCCTGGTGCATTCGGCGGCGCTGGTGCCGCTGGAGAAGGAAAAAAATCTCGGCATGCTGGCGCTGGGCAGCGTTGACGCCGGGCGCTTCCAGCCGCGTCAGGGCCGCATGTTTCTGGAAATGACAGCGGAACTGGTCTCTGCCGCTTTACGTGCCAAGCTCGACTGAGACTTCTGTCTTTGCGGAAGACATCCGCGAGTATCTGAACCACCTCGCGCACGAACGCCGGCTGTCTCCACGCACGCTCGAAATCAGAACGCGCGATCTGCACGATTTTGTCAGCTTCTGCACCAAGGCGCAGATCGAGTCTTTGCAGACGCTCGATGCACACCATGTGCGCGGCTGGGTGGTGAGCCTGCGCCAGAACAAGCGTGCACCCAGCAGCATCCAGCGCTGCCTGTCGAGCCTGCGCGGTCTTCTGCGGTTCCTGCTGTTGCGTGGGCGGCTCAAACACAACCCCGCGAACGAAGTGCGCGCACCCAAGAGCCCGCGACCGCTGCCGAAGACGCTGGACAAAGACACCCTCAACGCCGCACTCGACTCTCCGCCGGATGAGCGCTGGACGGTCGTGCGCGATCACGCGGTCGCCGAACTGCTGTATTCCTCCGGCCTGCGACTGGCTGAGCTCGCCGGCCTTGACCCGGACCACTTCACGCCCGCACTCGACGAAGTGCGCGTGCTCGGCAAAGGCCGCAAGGAGCGCATCGTGCCGGTGGGGGCCAAGGCACGCGCTGCGCTGCGCCAGTGGCTGGTGTTGCGCGGACAGAAGCTGGGCACCGGCGAAACCGCCCTGTTCATCGGCCGCGGTGGTGTGCGGCTTTCACGTGCCGGCGTCGCTGCGGGCTTGCGCGCCTGGGCACGGCGCAGCGGCATCGGCGTCCACGTGCATCCGCACAAGCTGCGTCACTCTTTCGCCACCCATCTGCTGGAGGAAAGCGGCGATCTGCGCGCGGTGCAGGAGCTGCTCGGTCACGCCAATCTCTCCACCACGCAGGTCTATACGCATCTGGATTTCACTCATCTGGCCAAGGTCTACGACCAAGCGCATCCGCGGGCGAAACGAAGACCATAGCCTTGTGCAGCGCAGCAAAATCTGCATAATCCGCGCCGCTGCAAGGATGTTCCACACCTAAAATCACTCTCGGGAGTTGTAAATGAACAAGATTCTGCTGGTTGTTGCGCTGTCGTTCGCCGCCGTTGCCTGCGGCAAGAAAGATGAAGCTGCTGCCCCTGTCGCCGCCCCGGCCGCTGAAGCTGCTCCGGCCACTGCCGCTCCGGCTGCTGAAGCTGCTCCGGCCGCTGCCGCGCCCGCCGCCGAACCCGCGAAGTAAGTTTCGCGGTTTCAAGAAAAGGCGCACTTCGGTGCGCCTTTTTTATTGGCCGTTGAAAAACAGTGGCGCTGTCTCCACTATCAGGTGACGCCAATTGACGAGCCACACCCCATGCAGCAGTTCGACGGCACCACCATTCTCTGCGTCCGCCGCGGCAATCAGGTCGCGCTCGGCGGCGACGGCCAGGTTTCGCACGGCAACACCCGCATCAAGGGCAATGCGCGCAAGGTACGCCGGCTTTATAACGACAAGGTCATCGCCGGGTTTGCCGGTGGCACCGCCGATGCGTTCACGCTGTTCGAACGCTTCGAGGGCAAGCTGGAAAAACATCAGGGCAACCTGACCCGCGCCGCGGTCGAGATGGCCAAGGACTGGCGCACCGACCGTTACCTGCGCCGGCTCGAAGCGCTGCTGCTGGTCGCCGATGCCGAGACTTCGCTGATGATCACCGGCAATGGCGACGTCATGGAGCCGGAGAAGGGCATCATCGCCATCGGCTCCGGCGGCTCGTTCGCTCAAGCCGCCGCGCGCGCGCTAGCCGACAACACCGAGTTGGGCGCGAAAGAAATCGTCGAAAAATCCCTGCACATCGCCGCCGACATCTGCATCTACACCAACCACTCGCTGACCCTTGAGACACTGGGATGAACGACGCTGCCAATGCCAAGATGATGACGCCGCGCGAGATCGTCGCCGAGCTCGACCGCCACATCGTCGGTCAGGCCAAAGCCAAGCGCGCAGTGGCGATCGCCCTGCGCAACCGCTGGCGGCGCATGCAGCTGCCGGACCCGCTGCGCGGCGAAGTCACCCCCAAGAACATCCTGATGATCGGCCCTACGGGCGTGGGCAAGACCGAGATCGCGAGACGTCTGGCGAAACTCGCCGATGCGCCGTTCATCAAGGTCGAGGCGACCAAGTTCACTGAAGTCGGTTATGTCGGCAAGGATGTGGACAGCATCATCCGCGACCTCGCCGACGCCGCGATCAAGCAGCGGCGCGAGCAGGCGACAATGCAGGTGCGCGGCAAAGCCGAACTCGCGGCGGAAGAACGCATCCTCGATGTGCTGCTGCCGCCGCCGAAGGATTTCGGCGAAGCCAGCGCGGTGCGCCAGTCCGAGACCGGCGCCGCGCGCCAAGTGTTCCGCAAACGTCTGCGCGAGGGCGGACTCGACGACACCGAGATCGAACTGAAGGTGAATGCGCCGAATGCGCGCGTCGAACTGATGGGTCCGCCGGGCATGGAGGAAATGACCCAGCAGCTGCAATCCATGTTCGCCAGCATGGGCAACGGCAAGACCCGCACGCGCAAACTTAAGATCAAGGACGCGTTCAAGCAGGCCACCGACGAAGAGGCCGCAAAGCTGGTGGACGAAGAAGCGATCAAGACCGCCGCGCTGAAGAACGTCGAGGAGAACGGCATCGTCTTCATCGACGAGATCGACAAGGTCTGCCGCCGCGGCGAATTGGTCGGCGCCGACGTTTCGCGCGAAGGCGTACAGCGCGACCTGCTGCCGCTGATTGAGGGCAGCACAGTCTCGACCAAGTTCGGCTCGATCAAGACCGACCACATCCTGTTCATCTGTTCCGGCGCTTTCCACATGTCCAAGCCTTCGGACCTGATTCCGGAACTGCAGGGCCGCCTGCCGATCCGCGTCGAACTCGACGCGCTCAAGGCCGAGGACTTCCAGCGCATTCTCACCGAGCCGAATTTCTCGTTGACCGAACAGTACAAGGCGCTGCTCGCCACCGAGAACCTGCCGGTGGAGTTCACCGCGGATGGAATCAAACGCCTGGCCGAAATTGCCTGGCAGGTCAACGAAAAAACCGAAAATATCGGCGCGCGCCGTCTGCACACGGTGATGGAACGACTGATGGAAGACCCGGCGTTCGACGCCCCGGACAAAACCGGCGGAACGCTGAAAATCGATGCGGCTTACGTCAACGCCAAGCTGGAAAAACTCGCCGGCGATGAGGATTTGAGTCGTTACATTCTGTGAGCCCGGCACCGACAGCGATCAAACTGCACCGCCAGTCGCGAGCGCTGGAAGTCGGCTATGCCGACGGCGCGCGCTTTGTGCTGCCCTGTGAATACCTGCGGGTGTTTTCGCCCAGCGCCGAGGTGCAGGGTCACGGCGGCGGCGAAGCGATGCTGGTGCCGGGCAAACGGGGCGTGAACATCACCCGCATCGAGCCGGTCGGCCAATACGCGGTGCGGCTGGTGTTCGACGACGGCCACAACACCGGGCTGTATTCCTGGAACGTGCTGCACGATCTGGGTTCGAACCTTGAGAAGAACTGGGCACGTTATCTGGCACGGCTTACGGAACACGGCATGTCCCGTGACAGCGCCGTGGTTAAACTGGCGGCCCTGCCTAAAAAGTAACCGCGCTTGAGCGACAAACCGGGCACCACGCATTTCGGATACCAGGAAGTCCCCCTCACCGAAAAAGTGAAGCGGGTTCGCGAGGTATTTTCGTCGGTCGCCAACCGCTACGACCTGATGAACGACCTGATGTCGTTCGGCATCCACCGGCTGTGGAAACGCTTCGTGATCGACCTCGCTGGCGTGCACGAAGGTGAGCGCGTGCTGGACGTGGCCGGTGGCACCGGTGACCTGTCGGCGGCGTTCGCCAAAGCCGTCGGTCCGAAAGGTCTGGTGGTGTTGTCGGACATCAATGCCGCCATGCTGGGTCAGGGCCGCGCCAGGCTCACCGACCGCGGTGTAGTCGGCGTCCCGCTGGCACAGGCCAATGCCGAGCAACTGCCGTTCGCCGATGCCAGCTTCGACTGCATCACCATCGGCTTCGGGCTGCGCAACGTCACCGACAAAGACGCCGCGTTGCGCTCGATGGCGCGCTGCCTGAAGCCCGGCGGGCGGCTGCTGGTCCTGGAGTTTTCCAAGCCGCTCAATGGCGGACTGGCCAAGCTCTACGACGAATATTCCTTCAAGATCCTGCCGGTATTAGGCCGTGTGGTCGCACAGGACGAAGATTCGTACCGCTATCTCGCCGAGTCCATCCGCATGCACCCGGATCAGGGCACCCTGAAGGCCATGATGGAGAGTGCGGGGCTCGTCCGCACGCAGGTCTATAACCTCACCGGCGGCATCGTCGCCGTGCATCGCGGGTATAAATCGTGACGCCGGACTGGGTCTGTGGCGCGACTGAGATCGCACTCAATCGCTACCTGCGGCTGGAGCCAGCGGTACTGGCCGACTGCGCACAACTCGAAGGCAAGGTGCTGGCATTACACGCCGAGGGTCTGGACTGGACGCTATTCCTGCATCCGAACCCGCAGGGCGTGCAGGTGACGACCGACAGTGCGCGCGAAGTGGATGTGCGCGTCAGCGCCACGCCGCTGCAGTTGTTCAGCGAGGCGCTGCGCGAAACGCGCGGCGAATCCGCGGTTGCCGGCACACTAAAAATCGAAGGCGATGCAGAACTGCTGCAACAGTTTCGCACCCTGCTGACACGAGTCGGCTTCGATGCCGAAGAACTCGCTGCGAAGTTCGTCGGCGACACTGCCGCACATCGTGTCACCGAACTCGCGCGCGATTTATTCGGCTGGGGCCAGAAAACCGCCGGCACGCTATCACTGGACACCGCCGAATATCTGCGCGAAGAAACCTACGACCTGGTGCATCGCGAGGACGTCGAGCGCTGGATGAACGAGGTCGATGCATTGCGCGAGGCGACGGATCGCGCAGAAGCGCGCATCGCCCAGCTTGAGTTGCGCGCATGAAACTCGGCCGCCTGTGGAAGATCTGGACCGTCAGCAACAAGTACGGCCTGCGCGAATTCCTCGACCGCAAGCCGCGCGGCGCGCGGCCGCGCGGCGAACGCCTGCGGCTGGCGCTGGAAGAGCTGGGTCCGGTGTTCATCAAGTTCGGCCAGGCGCTGTCGACGCGGCCTGACATCCTGCCACCGGATATCGCGCTCGAATTATCCAGGCTGCAAGACAACGTGCCGCCGTTTTCTGGGGCCGAAGCCAAGCGCATCATCGAGCTGTCGCTCGGGAAAAAGACTGAGGAATTGTTCGCCGAGTTCGATGAGACGCCACTGGCGTCGGCGTCGGTTGCGCAGGTGCATGCCGCACGGCTGAAGCCGTCGGCGCCGAACGACCCGGGCATGGAAGTCGTCGCCAAGGTGATCCGCCCCGGCATCCGGCCGGTGATTGAGAGCGATGTCGCCCTGCTGCGCACGCTGGCCGAGCTGGTCGAGCGCTGGCACCCGGAAGGCAAGCGCCTGCGGCCCTGCGACATCGTGCGCGAATACGAAACGGTGATTTTCGACGAGCTCGACCTGATGCGCGAAGGCGCCAACTGCGCGCAACTGCGGCGCAACTGGCTCGGCTCGGAACTGATCTACCACCCGCTGGTGTTCTGGGACTTGAGCCGCCCCGAAGTGCTGGTGATGGAACGCATCCACGGCATCCCGATCAGCAAGCTCGACGAGCTGCGCAAGCTCGGCGTGGATTTCAAGGTGCTGGCCGAGCGTGGCGTCGAGATCTTCTTCAAGCAGGTGTTCCGTGACAATTTCTTCCACGCCGACATGCACCCTGGCAACATCTTCGTCAACGCCACCCAGCCGAAACAGCCGAGCTACCTCGCCGTGGATTTCGGCATCGTCGGCGCGCTGACCGCTGGCGACCAGCGCTATCTCGCCGAGAATTTCTTCGCCTTCTTCAATCGCGATTACCGGCGCATCGCCGAGCTGCACGTCGAAAGCGAGTGGATCCCCGCCGATACGCGCATCGAGGAGTTCGAGTCGGCGATCCGCACCGTCAGCGAGCCGATCTTCCAGAAACCGTTGAAAGAGATCTCGTTCGGATTCTTCCTGCTGCGCCTGTTCCAGATCGCGCGGCGCTTCCGCTACCAGGTGCAGCCGCAGCTGGCGCTGCTGCAGAAAACGCTGTTTCAGGTCGAAGGCCTCGGCCGCCAGCTTTACGACGATCTCGATCTGTGGACCACCGCCAAGCCGATCATGGAGCAGTGGATGCTCGATCAGGTGTCGCCAGCGGCGACCTTGCAGCGCATGCGCAAGGAGATCCCGCATCTGTCGCAGAGCCTGCCGCTGCTGGCACAGCAACTGCTCAAACGCCTGCAGCGCGGCGAGGATCTGAGCGGCGGCGAGGCCACACGCCTCGCCATCGAACATCTGCGCGAGGAATCACACCGCAACCAGGCGCGGCTGATCCATGCCGTGCTGTCCGCCGGGTTCCTGATTACGGCCGGCTTGCTTTGGCACCTGCTGCCACCGCTATCGTGGGCGCTGGGCCTGCTCGGTTTGTGGTGCGCCTGGCGAGCGTCAAGATCGGTTTGAGTCTCAGTGCGCGTGGCCGGTCATTGCCGCGTAACTGAATCAGTTCGGAGGGCGGAATCAGCCGCACGCCGGCGCCTTTCAGTTTGGGCAATTCTGTTTCGAGCATCGCCAGCGTTTCCGGATACGGATGCGCGATCGCCAACGCCGCGCCGCGCTTTTGGGCAATGAGCAGCGTCAGCTGCCAGGCGCGCGCGATCGCCGCCGGCGCGCGCACGGCGTCGAGAAACACCTCGCGCCGCGCGCTGGATACGCCCATCTGCCGGGCGATCTCATAAGCGACGCTCTGGGTGCTGGTGCGGCTGTCCACGAAATAAAGACCGCCGACGGCGCGAATTTCCTGCATCAGCCAGATCATCGGGTCGCGCCGCTCGGTCAGCAGGCTGCCCTGGTGGTTGTTGACGCCGCTGGCATGCGGCACGCTTTTCAGCGCCGCGGCGAAGCGACGTCGCAGTTCCTCCTGCGGAGCTTTTTGTGACAACCCCAGCGGATAGAGCTTGCCGCCCGGGTGCTCCATCGGCAGATGCAGCAGCACTTCGCGACCCCCGCGATGGACCGCCCGCGCTTGCTGCGCCACAAACGGCGTACCAGGGAGAAAAGCGTAGGCGACCTGCCCTGGCAGCTTCAGCGCACGCTGGCCCGCCTCGAACTGCTCGCCCAGGTCGTCGATGATGATGCTGACCGCCGGCACGGTTTTGCGCATGTTTTCTGCGCCGAGCATGAGCGCAGTACGCAGCTGCAGAACACGGGACGCCGGCTTAGCTGCCGCAGGCGGTGCCTCCTGCGGCGAGCATGCGACGAGGGCTATGAGAACCAACAGCTGGATCCCCGCCTGCGCGGGGATGGCGAGATTATTTTTCAGTAAAAATAAACGTCTCGTCACTTGCGCAGAATCACCATGCCCTTGAGGAGGTTCAGCGACTCGTAAAGGGCGTAATCGGTCTCGGCGAGCTTCTGCTCGTCATCGGCGATTTTCTTCTTCTCGGCTTCGCTCGGCTTGGCCGATTTATCGCTGTCTTTTTCCCTGCCCTTGTCTTTGTCGCCGTTATCGAGGCGACCCTTGAGATCAGCTTCTGCGATCGGATCGAAACTATCATCGTCTTCGGTCGCTTTGGCGATCTTCACCGGACGGATGGTGATGTCCGGCTCGACGCCTTCGGCCTGGATCGAGCGCCCGCTGGGTGTGAAGTAGCGCGCGGTGGTGAGCTTGATCGCCGACTCGTCGGCCAGCGGCAGAATCGTCTGCACCGAGCCCTTGCCGAAGGTCTTGGTGCCGACCAGCAGTCCCCGCTTGTGGTCCTGCAAGGCGCCGGCGACGATCTCGCTCGCCGACGCGGAACCGGCGTTGACCAGCACGATCAGCGGCTTGCCTTCCATCAGATCGCCGCGCCTGGCATTGAATTCGCGGTTGGAGTCCTTGTCGCGTCCGCGCATCGAGACGATGACACCGTCGTCGAGGAACGCGTCTGACACGTCGACTGCGGCGTTGAGCACACCGCCGGGGTTGTTGCGCAGATCCAGCACCAGCCCCTTGAGATCGCCGTCGGCCAGCTTGCTGAGTTTCTTGAACTCCTCATGCAGCGACTTGCCGGTGGTGGCCGTGAACGTGGTGACACGCAGATAGCCGTACCCGGGCTCCAGCAGGCGCGTGCGCACACTGCTGACATTGATGATGTCGCGCTTCATATCCATCGTCAGCGGCTTGTCGGTGCCCTCGCGAAACACCGTCAGCGTGATCTTGGTGCCGGGTTCGCCGCGCATTTTCTGCACCGCGTCCGACAACGACAGTCCTTTGACCGCGGTGTCGTCGATCTTGATGATCAGGTCGCCCGGCTGGATGCCGGCGCGCGCCGCCGGTGTGTCGTCGATCGGCGCCACCACGCGCACGAAGCCGTTCTGCATCTGCACCTCGATGCCGAGCCCGCCGAACTTGCCGCTGGTGACGGAATTCATGTCCTTGAATTCCTTCTTGTCGAGGAAGGTCGAATGCGGATCGAGTCCGGACAGCATGCCGCGCACCGCGTTCTCCAGCAGGGCCTGATCGGTCACTTCCTCGACGTAATCGCTCTTCACCCGGTTGAGGATCTCGACGAAGGTCTGCAGGTCCTTGAGCGGCAAGGCTTCGTTCTTTTCTTTCTCGGCACGCACGCCATAGGTCAGGGTGAGACTGGCGCCGAGTACGACGCCGGCGGCAATCGCCAGAGGGATACGCAGGGAACGCGGCATGGGAAAACGACTCCGAAATTTTCGACGGAAAGACTAGCACAGGCGGGGGCTTTTCCCTCTTGTTCGGAGCTTGCGACTCAAACACCACTTCGGCCTAAAGGCCGGATCATCCCTCGACACGCTCAAGACAGGCTGATTTTGAGCAACCACAGCCACAACAACAGCGTGCCGAGTAGATTTCCGAAAACGTTATTCATCGTCGGCGCAAACCAGCGGTCGTGAAAATCCAGTGCGCTTGAGCAGCCATCGTTGCGCAAAAGATCGCGGCGGTAGAAAAGCTGCCACGCATTCTCACGGACAAAACCGCCGCCGCGATACAGCGTGCGCAGCCCCTGCCGGCCCTGCGCCCGCATCAGCCGACGCGCGCGTCGCGCAAACGGCGCGGGATCCAGCCGCTGCGTCTGGCCCTGCGCCCGATAAATCTCCGGCGCGGCGCTGAAAAATTCCATCAGTCCGACGACCTGTGCACCGGTCATCAAGGCCATCAGCGTCAAGCGCTCGGCGTGCCCTTCCGCTTCAAACCGGCGCGCCGAAGTGGTCAGCTCGCCGGGCAGGACGATCCAGCGACCGGTGACGAAGATGCGTGCGCTGATGCGCTGGTCCTCCATGAACGGCAGCGATGCATCGAAGCCGCCGAGCTCAGTGAAATATTCACGCGAGATCAGCAGGCCCTGATCGCCGTTGATGGTGTGCGGACGGTTGCTGCGCGTCTTGCCCTCGAGATAGCGGTAGAAAAAATCATGGGCCGGTCCCATGCGCGCAAAACGCAAGGGGAAATGCCCCGCGATTTTCGCTCCACCCGCCGCCTGCAGCGCGCGCAGCGCATCGGCCAGAAAAGTCGGCGACGGCAGACGGCTATCCGCATGCAGAAACAACAGGAATCCTGCGCGGGAATGCGCGGCCCCCGCATTCATCTGCGCCGCTCGCCCGCGCTGCGCAACGACAACGCGGGCGCCCCGGTTTTTCGCCAGCACCGGCGTCTCGTCGCGCGAACCACCATCGGCGACGATGATCTCGATCTCGATGCCTGTTTGTGCACGCAGCTGCCCCAGCAGCAACGGCAAGGTATCGGCTTCGTCGAGGGCGGGAATGATGACGCTCAGGTGCATGCCCCATTCTGCCTTTGCGTCCGTCGCACCGGTTGTCACACTGGGACTTTTCGGGCATCGTGATGCGAAGCTTGAGGCGAAATCATCGCCCGCTCGGGGGCCGTCAATGATGAGAAAAAACATGAACAGCACTGGCGCAATCGCCGCGCTCGGACTGACCGCGATGCTGGCTTCGTCTGCCGCCATGGCTGCGCCGCCCTCCTTGCTCAGCGACCGCGGCTGGTACGGCTCGCTGATGGGCGGCAGCGTGCTGACCGATGACCAGCGCGACACCGAGGATTTCGGCGGCAGCGTGAGTCTGACCGCGGGCCGCTATCTGCTGGATTTCGTCGGCACCGAGTTGCACCTGTTCGGACAGTTCCCGGAATCGCGGATCACGGGCGGAATTGAATTCGGCTACGGCGCGGGCCTCGACCTCAACATCGGCTCTCCGGAACACTGGGCTCCGTTCGGGATCCTGGGCGGCGGCGGTTTCTTTGAAGACATCCCGGGCGCCACTGGCAACCCGCTGTTCTCGCCCTACCTCAATTACGGCATTGGCCTTTACCTCCCCAATCCCTTCTTCCCGGCCGCCCTGCTGCGTGCGGAGGCTCGCTATCACCTCGTTTTTCACGACCCCAATGAAGCGGGCTGTCTGACGCTCCCCTGCGCCAAGGACAAGCTGAGCGATCTGCGCTTCAGCCTTGGCATGCAGTTCGGTTCTGATTACGACACACCGGTGGTGGTACCGCCGCCCCCGCCTCCACCGCCCCCATCCGACAGCGACGGTGACGGCGTGCTGGACGTCATTGACGCCTGCCCGGGCACGACACCGGGCACCCTGGTTGACGCCAACGGCTGCCCGCCACCCCCGCCGCCGGTCAAACTCGCGGATGCTGACAACGACGGCGTACCCGACAGCTTTGACCAATGCCCCAATACGCCCGCAGGAACCGTAGTGGACGAGAAAGGCTGCCCGCTGCCGCCGCCCGCCCCGAAAATCGTGGACTCGGACAGCGACGGCGTGCTCGATAACGCTGATCAGTGCGCGAACACGCCACGGGAATATCAGGTGGATGAAGTCGGTTGCGTCAAAGTCGCCACGCTGGTGCTGGAGAACGTGGCGTTCGCCACCGGCTCGGCCAAACTCACCGGCGCCGGCATCACCGCGCTCAACAGCGTCGCCGACAGTCTCAAAGCGCATCCGAGCCTGATCGTTGAAGTCGGCGGACATACCGACTCGACGGGCGGCGCTCCGTTCAACATCAAGCTCTCGCAGAAACGTGCCAACGCCGTGCGCGACCATCTGATTTCGCAGGGGGTCGCGGCGGCGCGCCTGACCGCCGAGGGCTACGGTCTGACGCAGCCGGTGGCGGACAACAAGACCGATGAGGGTCGCGCGCGCAACCGTCGCGTCGAATTCAAAATCCTGAAGCAGTAGCCAGTCGCCACAAAAAAAGCCCGCTCAGGCGGGCTTTTTCATTTGAGCAGCTTTTCGCGCACCGGCGCCAGGTGCTCCAGTGCGAAGTGATAGCCGCGCTCCATGATCTCGTCGATGCGCTTCCAATCAAACATGCCGATCTCGCCGACCGGCATGCGCAGGTAAAGGTCGGCCATCGCTGCGCGGCGCTTGACACCGGACTCGCTGGTCAGCGTCGCAGTGCGGAACAGGATCTCGCGCAGGCCGGGCGCATCGCCGGGGCCCTTCCAGTTGAACAAGGCTTCGGTATCCGGGCCTTCGACGCCCGGCACGCGCAGACCGCCTTCGGTGCTGACATCGGAAGCGATGATCGGTCCGCGGTCCAACGCCAGCATCAGATCGGTCGGCAGGCTGTTGACCACCGCGCCGTCCACCAGCAACTCGCCTTGCCAGGCGGTCGGCGGGGCGATGCCGGGCACGCTCATGCTCGCCGTCACCCAGGCCGCCAGCGACCCGGTGTCATGCAGGGTCGGCACGCCGCGGGTGAGATTGGTCGAGACGCAGAAGAACGGCAAGCGCAGATCATCGATGCGACGATCACCGAAGATTTCGCGCATCTGATGCAGGAACTTGCGACCGCGGATCAATGAGCCGCGCGGCGGGATCAGATAGTCGTTGAGCAGATTGTGCTCGACGAACATGTCGCGCGCGAGATGGCGCATCTCCTCGACCGAATACCCGCAGGCCAGCAATGCGGCGACGAACGCGCCCATGCTGGAGCCGCCGACCAGGTCCACCGGGATCGCCAGTTCGTTGAGCGCGCGGATCAGGCCGAGGTGGGCGAAGCCGCGGGCGCCGCCGCCGCCGAACACCAGGCCGATGCCGCGGCCGGTGATCTGCCGTGCCAGCCGCGCCACCGCAGCTTGATTGTCGGCGCCGGCGAAATAATGTGCGTGCGCGCCGGTGATCCTCTTCCAGCCGGCGACATCGGCGTTCGCTTCGCCGCGCGGCACCAGCACCAGTTCGATGTTGGCGAGCACGCCGGAATTCTTGAGCGCGGCGATCATCGCCGTCGTCTGCGGCGGCAGGTCGGCCGGCACGATGACCAGGATGCGGTCGGCCTGACGCAGCGCGCGCTGGGTCCAGGCGTCCGGCTCACGATTGCCGGCGTAGACCAGATAGCGGTGCTGATGCTCGAGCTCACTGAGCCACTCGATCAGCGCGTCATCATCGTCGTCGCTCTGCGAGCGCGCGGCCCATTCGGCGCCGACGCTGGCCTGTTCGAGCAGGCGCACCGAATCGTGCTGCGCCAGTTCGCGCGCCAGACTCTGTGACAGCGCGGCCGCATCGACCTCGGGCGTTCCGGCGATGACCGTGAACGCACGCGCACTGCGGATGGACTGGCGCTGCGTGTGCAGCTGGTTCTGGCGCAGGCGGTGGATCAGCACGCGCGCCATCGCCACCAGCGCGGTCGGATGCGCCAGCAGGAACGCCAGCAGCTCGTCGCGGCCGAGGCGGATCAGCACGCTGTCGCGGATCGCGTGGACATCGGCCGAACGCGTTTCGCCGGAGATCGCGCCGATTTCGCCCATCGGCTCCAGCCGCGCGACGTAACCGAGGAAGCTGCCGTCCGGCAGTGTCACCCGAAGGCGGCCGCTGGCGACGATGTAGATCGCGTCCGGCGCATCGCCCGTGGAAAACAGGCGAGCACCGCCGCGCAAGGTCAGCGGCGTGGCGTGGGCTGCGAGTGCGTCGAGCGCGTCTGGCGTGAGCTGCGCAAACAGCTCACATTCGGCCAGAACGGAACGCAGGTTCATGAAACCAGTTTAAAGCGGCGGCGGCGACACGGTGTTTGCGCAGCAATGCGCCCGCTCGATACTCAACCCGGCTGCGCGACTCTCTGGCTTGCAGACTACCCGCTCAAAACCACTATTCAGCGCGGCGGGCGCACAAACAGTGCCGCGACTCCACCAGCGAAGTAAGCGCCCGCTTTGCTCGCTCCCGCGCCCACGCTCATCCGCTGCGCGGATTCACGGCCCCGTGTCGCGACCACCCTTCTTGCGCTCGTGTTCCTTGAGGAACTTCTTGCGGATGCGGATCGCGTCCGGCGTCAGCTCGACCAGCTCATCCTCGTTGATGAACTCCAGCGCCTGTTCCAGCGAGTATTTGACCGGCGGGGTGAGGATCAGCTTTTCATCCGCGCCCGACGAGCGCATGTTGGTCAGCTTCTTGCCTTTGAGCGGGTTGACCACCAGGTCGTTGTCACGCGAGTGGATGCCGACGATCTGGCCTTCGTACACCTCGTAACCGTGCTCGACCATCAAGCGACCGCGTTCCTGCAAGTCGAACAACGCGTAGGCCAGGCACATGCCCTGGCTGTTGGCGATGAGCACGCCGTTGTGACGCTGGCCGATGTCGCTGTTCTCCGCCTTCGGCGCGTAACGATCGAAGTTGTGGAACAGCAAGCCGGTGCCGCGCGTCATCGACATGAATTCGGTCTGGAAACCGATCAGTCCGCGCGTGGGGATTGAATACTCAAGGCGCACGCGGCCCTTGCCGTCGGGGACCATGTTACCCATCTTGCCGCCGCGCTCGGCCATGCCGGTGATGACGCCGCCCTGGTCTTTTTCCTCGACATCGGCGACCAGCATTTCGTACGGTTCGCAGACCACGCCGTCGATCTCCTTCAGGATCACCTGCGGGCGCGACACCGCGACTTCGTAGCCTTCGCGGCGCATGTTCTCGAGCAGGATGCCGAGATGCAGCAAGCCGCGACCGGAGACCTTGAACTGGTCGGCGGAGGCGCCCGGCACCACGCGCAATGCGACGTTGGTCTTCAATTCGCGATCCAAACGGTCACCAATCTGACGCGAGGTCACGAACTTGCCGGACTGGCCGGCGAACGGCGACTTGTTGACCTCGAAGGTCATCGACATCGTCGGCTCGTCCACCTGCAGCGACTTCATGCCTTCGGGCGATTTCGCATCGCAGATGGTTTCGGAGATGCCGAGATCGGGAATGCCGGTGAGCGCGACGATGTCGCCCGCCTGCGCTTCGGCGACTTCGATTTTTTCCAGGCCCATGAAGCCGAGCACCTGCAAGACGCGGCCCGGACGCTGCGTGGCACCGTCACGACCGACGACAACGACCGGCTGGTTGGGCTTGATCACACCGCGGGTGATGCGGCCGGTACCGATAACGCCGACGTAGCTGGAATACGCCAGCGAGGTGACCTGCATCTGGAACGGGCCGTCGGCGTTGACGCCGGGTGGCGAAACTTTGTCGACGATGGTCTGGAACAGCGGGTCCATGTTGCCATCGCGAATGTCCGGGTTGTCGCCGGCATACCCATTGAGTGCCGAGCAGTACACCACGGGGAAATCGAGCTGCTCGTCGGTGGCGCCAAGGCGGTCGAACAGATCGAAGATCTGGTCAATCACCCAATGCGCACGCGCGCCATTGCGGTCGATCTTGTTGACGACGACGATCGGCTTGAGCCCGAGGTTGAAGGCTTTTTGCGTGACGAAACGGGTCTGCGGCATCGGACCGTCCACCGCATCCACCACCAGACAGACGGAGTCCACCATCGACAGCACGCGCTCGACTTCGCCGCCGAAGTCGGCGTGGCCGGGCGTGTCGACGATGTTGATGCGGAATTCGGTGTTGCTGCGTTTGTCGGTCCAGCGGATCGCCGTGTTCTTGGCCAGGATGGTGATGCCGCGCTCACGCTCAAGATCGTTGGAATCCATGATGCGCTCGCCGAGATTCTCTCGGACGTCGAGCGTGCCGGACTGGCGCAGCAGCTTGTCCACCAGGGTGGTCTTGCCGTGGTCGACGTGGGCGATGATGGCGATGTTGCGAAGGTTCTGAATCATGGAAATGCTGCGGCGCAAAAAAGGGCGCGCAGTATACGCAGGGGACCGCTGGATAGCTATGAAAAATAGAGGCTTATTCGACCTTTTTTACGGCCTCGACCACCCGACGGGCCTTGGCGCGGGCGGATTCGACGTCATCCCCCAGCGCCAGTGCCACGCCCATGCGCCGCTTGCCGATGATTTCCGGCTTGCCAAAGAGTCTCAGTTGCGTGTCCGGCTCGTTCAAAGCACCCTCGATGCTGAACGAGGGCGCCTTCTCATCCCCCTCGAACAGGATCGCGCAGGAAGCCGCCGGCCCACGCTGGCGGATGTTGGGAATCGGCAGGCCAAGGATCGCGCGCACATGCAGCGCGAATTGGGATAGATCCTGGCCGATCATCGTCACCATGCCGGTGTCATGTGGCCGCGGCGACACTTCCGAGAAGATCACTTCATCGCCCTTGACGAATAATTCAACGCCAAAGATGCCGCGGCCACCGAGATTGCCGGTAACCGTTTTGGCAATGTGCTCGGCTTTCTTCAGTGCAGCGGCGCTCATCGGATGTGGCTGCCAGGATTCGCGATAGTCACCGTCGATCTGCAGATGACCGATGGGCGCGCAGAACGAGGTGCCGCTTGCATGACGCACCGTCAGCAAGGTGATTTCGTAATCGAAAGGGATAAACCCCTCGACGATCACTCTGCCGGCGCCGGCACGACCGCCCTGCTGAGCGTAAGCCCATGCTCGCGCGGTATCGGCCTCGGTCTTGACCACGCTCTGGCCCTTGCCGGATGACGACATCACCGGCTTGACCACGCAGGGCATGCCGAGCGCTTTCACCGCCGCACGGTAGTCGGCTTCGGTATCGGCGAAGCGGTAGGGCGAAGTCGGCAGTTTCAATTCCTCAGCGGCGAGACGGCGGATGCCTTCGCGGTCCATCGTCAACCGCGCCGCGCGTGCGGTCGGGATCACGTTGTAACCCTCGGACTCCAGCGCCAGCAGCATCGGCGTGTGGATCGCCTCGATCTCCGGGACGATGAAATGCGGCTTTTCCAGCTCGACCACGCGGCGGATCTCGTCGCCGTCGAGCATCTTGATGACGTGCGAACGGTGCGCGACCTGCATCGCCGGCGCGTGGGCGTAGCGATCGACCGCGATGCACTCGACACCAAGGCGCTGCGCCTCGATGACTACTTCCTTGCCCAGCTCGCCGGAGCCGAGCAGTAGAAGGCGGGTCGCGTTACCCGCGAGCGGAGTCCCGAGCTTAGTCAGAATCGTTGCCGCCGAATCCGTAGCTCACGCTGAAGCCCAGATAATCCAATTGGTCCGAGTACTTCGTATACAAAAACTCGACGCCGCCTTTGCGGCTGTACTGCCAACCAGCACCGCCACCGAACGCGGTGCCGCTGTTGTTTTCATTGAACTCTTCGAGGTTGGCCTGGACGTAGCTGTAGCCGAGCTTGGCCTTGCCATAAAAACCATAGAACCATTCGGGCGGGGACTTGAGCACGCCAAACACGCCGATATTGAAAACCGACAGATCTTCGGGCTGCTGGGTTTGCGTACCGCCACCACCACCCCCGCCGCCAATGATGGGCAAGCCCCCTCCACCACTACTACCACCGGAACTGCTGTTGCTGTTCTCGCCGGGAATGATGGTAACGCCAAAATCAATCTCAGCAGCGATCCAGTCGATGGTCGGGATCTTGATGCCCTGGACGAAAGTGAGGTTGATCGCCGGCTCCAGATTGTCGAAGTCGGTGCTGACGCGCGAAATGCCGATGGCGCTGTAAGTGACGCCACCATCGTCGTCTGCAGACTTGGCGGCCTTCTCGTCTTTCTTCTCGTCAACGGGCTCGAGCGACTTGACCTCGGTGGACTGGGCTTCGGCCGGCTTCTGCTCCGCCGACGGCTCTGCGGCAGGCGCTGGCGTCGCGGCCGGTTCGGTGGCTTTGGCGTCTTCAGCCACGGCCGCGCCGCTGGCGATCAACAGGCACAGTGCAAATAAACGTTTCATGTTCACTCCCTCAAGATTGAATAGTTTGCCGTATCGGGCAGATTTTCGGCATAAGTCATAAGCTAATACGATGAACCGCGCCACCAAGATTCTCGCCACGCTCGGCCCGGCTACGGATGCGCCACGCGCACTCGAACGGCTGATCGCCGCCGGCGTTGACGTGGTGCGCATGAACTACTCGCACGGCAAGCCCGAAGACCACGCGCGCCGCGCACAGGCGGTGCGCGACACCGCGGCGAAACTCGGCCGCGATGTCGGCATCCTCGCCGACCTGCAAGGGCCGAAGATCCGCATCGAATCCTTTGCGCAGGGTCCGGTGGAGCTGAGCGAAGGTGCGCGCTTCACGCTCGACACCGCGCATGCGGCGGATGCGGGGACCGCCGACATCGTCGGCTGCGCCTATCAGGACCTGCCGCGCGATGTCGCGCCCGGCGACACGCTGGTGCTCAACGACGGCGCCATCGTGCTGCGCGTCGAGAAAGTCGGCACGACCCGCATCGAATCCACGGTCATCGTCGGCGGCGTGCTGTCGAACCGAAAAGGCATCAACCGGCAGGGCGGCGGGCTGTCGGCGGCCGCGCTCACCGACAAGGACCGCGCGGATCTCAGGCATGCGGTCAGCATTGGCGTGGACTTCATCGCGGTGTCGTTCCCGCGCAGCGCCGCCGACATGCTGGAAGCGCGGCAGCTGGTCAAGGAAGCCGGCGGCAAGGCGGCATTGGTGGCCAAGATCGAGCGCGCCGAGGCGCTGACCGAATTGAACGAAATCATCGGCGCTTCGGACGTGGTGATGGTCGCGCGCGGCGACCTCGGCGTCGAGATCGGTGACGCCGAACTGCCGGGCTGGCAGAAGCGCATCATCGCGCAGTCGCGCGAAATGAACCGCATGGTCATCACCGCAACGCAGATGATGGAATCGATGATCGTCAATCCGATTCCGACGCGCGCCGAAGTGCTGGATGTCGCCAACGCGGTGATGGACGGCACCGACGCCATCATGCTGTCGGCCGAAACCGCCACCGGCAAACATCCGGTCAAGGTGATCGAAGCGGTGGCACGCGTCTGCATCGGCGCCGAGAAAAACGCGCTGCCACCCGAGCGTCAGCGGCTCGACAGTCATTTCGAACGCACCGACGAAGCCATCGCGATGGCGACCATGTGGACAGCGAATCACATGCACGCACAGGCGATCGTCGCCCTCACCGAATCCGGCACCACCGCGCTGCTGATGTCGCGTCGCGACACGCGCATACCCATTTACGCGCTGACGCGTCACCAGGGCACGCGCCGGCGCATGGCCCTGTGCCGCGGCGTGCATCCGCTGGACTTCGATCCGTCGCAGCTGGAGACGCTGGCGCCGATCCGTGAGGCGATGGATTTTCTGAAAAAACGCGAAGTGCTCAAGGACGGCGACCGCGTGCTATTCACCAAGGGCGACCTCAACAGCCCCGGCGGCACCAATACCATGAAGATCATCAAAGTCGGCGAGACGTGAGCGGGGGCCAACGGTCCGGCTTTCAGATGATCGGCCACCGCGGCGCCCGCGGGCATGCGCCGGAGAACACGCTCGCGGGTCTTGAAAAGGGCCTCCAGCTCGGTGCCGATGCGCTGGAATTCGATGTGCAACTGCATCCGTCCGGCAACCTTTTTCTACTGCACGACCTGCGGCTGGAACGCACCACCAATGGCAGGGGTCGCGCCTCGGAATGCGCCTGGAACGACTTGCGAACACTGGATGCCGGACAGGGCCAACGCATCCCGACCCTGGCCGAGGCGCTGGACTGCATCGGTACGCGCGCAGCCGTCAACATCGAACTCAAGACCTGGAATGGCACCGCAGCGGCGGTCGCGCAAACTCTCCGCGGACGCCAGGGGCAGTTTCTGGTGTCGTCGTTCCACCTACCCGAACTGCGTGAATTCCGCCAGCAGATGCCTGGAGCGGCCATCGCCGCGCTCTATGACGGCGTACCTTTGCGGAATTTTGATGATGCAGTGGCGCTTGGCGCCGAATCCGTCAATCTCAGTTGCGAATTCGCGGATGCGGCCATGATCGCCGCGGCGCGGATGCAGGGATTGGACGTGCTGATTTACACCGTCAACGAACCCGATGAAATCCACCGCTGGAAAACCGCCGGTGCGAGTGGCGTGTTCACGGATTTCCCCGAGCGACGACCCTAACCGCGCAACTTGTAGAAACGCCGCTTCAGCGCCGGATCCTGGCTGGAGAAGCGGACAGGCCGCCCATCTTTCGCGCGTTCGGTCGCCAGCGTTCTGAAGCTGCCTTTGAAGCGGAAATCGTCTAGCGTTTGCCAATCGTCGAACAGGTAGTAGATGCCGTTCTTGTAGACCTCGGCATAAAAACCGCGCTCCCGGCCCGGACGGCGGCCGTAATACATCTCGACCGCGCCAAATCCCAGTCGCTTGAAGTTTTCCGGTCTGGCCACAGCAAAAACCAGAGTTTCGCCACGCGGGCCGGCGCCGCGCACCGTCAGGGTCTGCGCGACCTGTTGATGTCGGAGAAAAGCCTTCAGGTCATCGGCTTCGGCCAGCACGTAAATCTTGCCGTCACGGTGATGCTCGTAATAGTCGTCGTTGTTGCGCGCTGCGACCATGCGGCGATGATCCAGCACACGCTCATAGTCCATCTCAGCCGCTGCACCCATCCAGCCGCCCTGCACGGCGCAGCCGGCTTGCATCAAGCCCAGCAGGATCCAGCTCGATTTCAATGGGCTCATACCGGCGAACAAAAAAGGCCGCCCGCGGGCGGCCTTTTCGGTTCAGGCTGGTTTACTTTTTGTCGGTCGTCGCGTCGGCGAACTTCTTCGACAGCTCCTCGCCCGAATTCGCAAACACGACTGCGGCGCCCTTCGGGCCCGCCTTGGCCACGGTCTTGCTGCCCGACGGCATCTTGCCGCTGCGCTTGTAGGCAGCGAGCTGAGTCCAGTTGTCGAACACGTGGTACTTGCCACCCTTGACCACGAAGCCGAAAAAGCCCTTGTCGAGGCCAGCGAGCGTGCCCTCGAACATGCGCTGGGCACCGCCCTGCATTCCGACTTTCTTCTCCATCGCCTTGGCTTCGCTGCTGGTCACCGAGAACACCACGCGCTCGCCCTTGGGGCCGCCGCCGATCTTGGTGACGGTCTTGGGAATCTCGTCGAACGCGAGGAAATTCTTCAGATCCTTCTTGTCGCTGATGACATAGATCACGCCACCTTTGTGAAACTCGTAGTAGTCGTCATTGTTGTTGATTGACGCCAGGCGCTGGGCTTCCAGCTCCTTGTCGTACTTCTTTTCGGCGTCGGCGCCCATCCAGCCGCCCTTGGTACCGCAACCGGTGACGCCGATAACCACAGCCGCGGCCAAGGCCGCATACGTCTTGCGAATCATTGATTAATCTCCCAGGGTCGTTTTGCGTGTTTCTAAAATTTCGGGCGCAAGACTGCCAACACTCTGTTGCGGTTACATGACAGGTGTCACGCCCCTGGCGTTGGAGTAGAGTCTCCGGCCCCTGTCGCTCCGGCCATCCCGAATGATCGAGCTCTACACCGCCCCCACCCCGAATGGCTGGAAAGCCTCCATCGCACTGGAGGAAATGGGCCTGCCGTACAAGGTCAAGCTGGTCAACATCATGGCCGGCGACCAGAAAAAACCTGACTATCTGATGATCAATCCGAACGGCCGCATCCCGACCATCGTCGATACCGGCAACGACAATTTCTCGGTATTCGAGTCCGGAGCCATTCTTCTGTATTTATCTGAAAAAACAGGTCAACTTCTTCCAAAAGACGCTAAAAAACGCTCGCAAGTTGTCCAGTGGATCATGTTCCAGATGGGCGGCATCGGGCCGATGCAGGGTCAGGCCAACGTGTTTTTCCGCTACTGGGACAAGAAGATCCCGGAAGTGATCGAGCGTTATCAAAAAGAAACCCGACGGCTGTATGAGGTGCTCGATAAACGCCTTGAGGGTCGGGAATGGTTGTGCGACGAGTACAGCATCGCCGACATCGCCAACTTCACCTGGCCGCACATCCATAGCTGGGCGGGGGTGCCGACCGAGGGCCTGAGCAACCTGGAAGCGTGGCTCAAGCGCATGCGCGAACGGCCGGCCGTGCAGAAAGGTCTCAACGTGCCGGGCAAGGTAGACCCGGAGGCCATCGTCAAGGCCGCCAAGCAGATCGTCGTCAAATGAGCGTCACGCAGCTGTCATCGGCGCGCGGTCCAATGGCTACGTCCATGACACCCAAAGATAGCTCGGCCGCAGACATTGCCGACAACAAACCGGTCAATCTCGCGGAGGCCGCGCCCGGCGAGCTGTTCCTCAACCGGGAATTGTCGCTGCTGGAATTCAACCGCCGCGTGCTGGCACAGGCGCTGGATGAATCCATCCCGCTGCTGGAACGCCTCAAGTTCCTGTGCATCTCTTCGTCCAACCTCGACGAATTCTTCGAAATCCGTGTCGCCGGCCTGCAACAGATGGCCGACGCCGGCAGCAAGACCGCAGGCGTCGACGGCCTGACGCCCGCCGAACTGCTCGCCGCCATCAGCACGCGCGCGCACGCCCTGGTCGAGGAGCAGTACCGCGTGTTCAACGAGGTGCTGATCCCCGGGCTGGAAAAAGAAAAGGTGCGCTTTCTGCGGCGCGGCGAATGGAGCCAGGCGCAGGACGACTGGCTGAAAGAATATTTTGACAATGAGCTGCTGCCGGTGCTGTCGCCGATCGGGCTCGATCCGGCGCACCCGTTCCCGCGCATCCTCAACAAATCGCTCAATTTCATTGTCTCGCTGTCCGGCAAGGATGCGTTCGGCCGCAACACCGCCTTCGCCATCGTGCAGGCGCCACGCGCGCTGCCGCGGGTGATCCAGATCCCCAAGGACGTCAAAGGCTCCGGGCGCTACGACTTCGTGTTCCTGTCGTCGGTGATTCACGCCTATATCGACGAGTTGTTCCCCGGCATGGAAGCCAGTGGCTGCTATCAGTTCCGCGTCACCCGCAACTCCGATCTGCTGGTGGACGAGGAAGAGTCCGAAGATCTGCTCGAAGCGCTCGAAGGCCAGCTGGAGATGGGCCGCAAGTTCGGCGACACCGTGCGCCTGGAAGTCGCACACAACTGCCCGGAAACGATGTGGCGCTACCTGATGGACGTCACCCAACTGACGACGGGCGACGTCTACCAGTGCAACGGCCCGGTGAACCTCAACCGCCTGCTGGCAATCCCCGACCTGATCGACCGGCCCGACCTCAAATACACGCCGTACGTGGCGCGCCAGCCCAAGGCCCTGAGCGGCGACATCTTCGCCGCCATCCGTGAGCACGACATCCTGCTGCACCACCCGTTCGACTCGTTCGCACCGGTGGTGGACTTCCTGCGCCAGGCGGCGAAAGACCCGAAAGTGCTGGCCATCAAGCAGACGCTGTACCGCACCGGCGCCAAATCAGCCGTGGTGGATGCGCTGATCGAGGCCGCGCGCAATGGCAAGGAAGTGACGGTGGTCGTCGAACTGCGCGCGCGCTTCGACGAGGAAAACAACATCGACCTCGCGGAAAAACTGCAGGACGTCGGCGCGCACGTGACCTACGGTGTGGTCGGCCACAAGACCCACGCCAAGATGTGCCTGATCGTCCGGCGGGAAGACGACAAGCTGCGCCATTACGCGCATCTGGGCACCGGCAACTACCATCCGCGCACCGCACGCCAGTACACCGACTACGGCCTGTTCACCGCGGATGCCGGTGTCTGCAAGGACGTGCACGCGGTGTTCATGCAGCTGACCAGTCTGTCGAAAACCATCCGCCTCAAGCACCTGCTGCAATCACCGTTTTCGCTCGCCAAGGAGATGCACAAGAAGATCGAACGCGAGATCGAGCACGCGCAGAAAGGCGGCAAGTCTGCGCGCATCATCGCCAAGATGAACTCGCTGGTAGAGCCGGAAATCATCAAGGCGCTGTACTGCGCCTCGCAGGCCGGCGTGCAGATCGATTTGATCGTGCGCGGCATGTGCTCGCTGAAACCGGGCGTGCCGGGCCTGTCCGATCACATCCGGGTCAAGTCCGTGGTCGGGCGCTTCCTCGAACATCATCGCGTGTTTTATTTCCATAACAACGGCGAGCCGGAGGTGTTTCTGTCCAGCGCCGACTGGATGGAGCGCAACCTGTTCCGCCGCGTCGAGATCGCCTTCCCGCTGCAGGACAAGAAACTACGCGAGCGCGTGATCGAACAGCTCGAGGCGTACCTCGACGACCACGCGCAAAGCTGGTGGCTGCACGGCGACGGCAGTTATACGCGCACCGGAAAATCCGGCGGCAAGGGCGTGCAGATCAAACTACTGGAAGAAGTCCCAGCGGCCTAACGCTTCGCCCCGAAGACTTTTTTCAGGATTTCGGTGCCACGTGCTGCGGGGTCGGCACGGATGCGTCCCTCTTCCTGCGCGATGGTGCTGAACAATCCATCCATCGCTTTCTGCGTCACGTAGCCGTCCAGCTCGACCACCGGCACGCCGGCCAACTGCATCATGCTGCCGTACTTCTGCGTCAGACCCTTGTACTGCTGCGTCACACCGACCTGGGCGGTCGCGGACTTCACGATCGGCAGAAACTTGGCGCGGATGGCATCGCTGGTGGTGCGCTTGAAGAATTGCGTCGCGGCATCCGGCTGGCCACTGAGAATGCCGCGCACGTCCTGAATCGTCATCACCCGCACCGCGTTGCCGAAGATGTCCGCCACCTGCGGCACGGCTTTTTCGGCGGCGCGGTTCAGTGTCAGATGGAACTGGTCCAGCTTCGGGCCGGCGCCGAACATGCGCAGGGTTTTTTCGATCCTGCCTACGGAATCCGGCAACGGTACCCGCACCTGCGCGTTGGCCCAGTAGCCGTCGCTTTTGCCGAGCGTCTTGATGGCGTTGGTGGTGCCCTGCGCCAGCGCTTCCTTGAGGCCCTTGAGAATCTCGGGGTCGGTCAATGCGGCCTGTGTCGTCTGCGACTGGCCGAAAGCCTGCGCGGCTTTTTTCAGGTCTTCACGCCAGTCGGCGCTCGCCGAAATGCTGAAAAGCAAAGCAAGCAGCGCCAGCCGCGTACAGGGTTTTAGCGCTGCGTTGGCAGGGGTCCGAGAAGCCATTGGCACTAAATGGATATTGCTCATTTTGAATTCATGCCTCTTGGTGCCACAAAAAAAATCCCGGACGGGTCAGTCAAATTTCAGGCGGAAATCGCCGGCCTTGAGGTAATCCGACTCCTGCTCAAGGTCCGCCTGCGTCAGCGGCCGCCGCTGCAGCCAGCCTTTGCGGAACTTGAGTTCAAGACTGTTGCGGCCCGCACTGAGTTCCAGGCTCGGCCGCAGGCTGCCTTCGCGCGAACGGTGCAGCAGCACGGACAATCGCAGAACCGCGGCCAGACGACGAATGGGCTCGACCCATTCCTCCGGCAGCTCCTCGAACACCGCCGGCGTGAATTTGCCGCGATGCAGTCGCACCAGCGCCGCGAGCAGGCTCTGGTCGGTCTGCGAAAAGCCCTGCAAGTCGGCGTGACGCAGGATGTACTCGCCATGCTTGTGATAGCCGGAATGCGCGATGACCAGGCCGATCTCGTGCAGCCGCGCGGCCCAGCCCACCAGCGTGCGCGATAATTTTTTGTCGAGCCTCCATTCCTCGGAAACCTGATCGAGACAACGCAGCGCGGTGCGCTCGACCGCCTGCGCGTGGCGCACGTCCACCCCGTAACGTTTGGCCAGCGCCGACACCGCCTCATCGCGCACGTCGTGATCGGACAAACGCCCGAGCAGGTCATACAGCACGCCCTCACGCAGCGCGCGTTCGGATGTCTGCATGCGCTCAAGACCGAGGCTGTCGAATACGCCGGCCAGCACGGCCAGGCCACCGGCGAACACGGGCCGGCGGTCTTCGCGCAGATCATCGAATTCGATCTTGGACACGTGACCGGCGTCGGTCACCAGCTCGACGCATTTTTCCAGCGCTTCGCGGGTGATCTCGTCTTCGATCCAGCCCTTGGCCTTCATCACCCGCCAGGCACCGCGGATGGTGCCGGAAGACCCCAGCGCCAGATCCCAGCCGGTCTTGCGGTAACGACGCTCTAAAAATTCCAGCTCGCGGCGCGCCGCCAGTCGCGCTTTCTGGAACCGTTTATGGGTGATCTCGCCATCGGCGAAATGTTCCTGGGTGTGCGCGACGCAACCGATGGCCGCGCTCTCCATCAGCTTCGGCGTGGTGCCATGGCCGATGATCAGTTCGGTGCTGCCGCCCCCAATATCCACCACCAATCGCCGGGCGTGGGCCAGGCCCATGCCGTGGGTCACGCCGGCGTACACCAGGCGGCCTTCTTCGCGGCCGGAGATCACACCGATGGAATGCCCCAGGGCGGATTCCGCGGCGCGCAGGAACTCGGCGCGGTTCTTCATGCGCCGCAACGTACTGGTACCGACCACGCTCACGCGGCTCGCCGGCAGACCCTTCAGGCGCTGGCCGAATTTTTCCAGACAGGCCAGCGCGCGATCGCGCGCCGCAGCACTCAACTGCTTGTCAGCGTCCAAGCCACCGGCCAAACGCACCGGTTCACGCAGACGGTCCACCACCTGCAACTCGGCGCCGGCAGCGCGCGCCACCATCATGTGAAAGCTGTTGGAGCCGAGGTCCACCGCCGCGACCTCCTGCACTGACTCCCCCGCTGGCGGCATTTAGGCTGTCTCCATTCTGTTTTCGTTCTGTCGAAACTATAGCGGTTTCATTGACTCGCACAGTCAATTCCGGGAGCATACGCGTCACAAGTTACCAAGCCGTTTCGCCAGGGAGTTCCCATGATTCGCAACACCCGCTGGCTGGCCTTCGCGCTCGCCACTGCCAGCCTGCCGTCATTCGCCGCCGGCAATGCCGACGCCGGCCGCGTCAAGGCCAATACCTGCATGGGCTGCCATGGCATCCCCAACTACAACAACGTCTACCCCACCTATCGCGTGCCCAAGCTCGGTGGCCAGAGCGAGGGCTTGATCGTTTCGGCGCTCAAGGCCTACAAGTCTGGTGAGCGCGTACATAAGACCATGCGGGCCCAGACCGCCAATCTCAGTGATCAGGACATGGCGGACATCGCGGCTTATCTCGCCCACGCGTCACCACACCCGGGCGGCAAGTCCGGCGAGGGTGCTAACAGCGAGCTGGAAAAAGCGGCGGCTTGCATCGCCTGCCACGGACCCAACGGCGCCAAGCCGACGCTGCCGGATGCTGCAGTACTGGCCGGCCAATACAACAATTATCTGAAACAGGCGCTGCACGACTACCAATCCGGCGCACGCAAAAACGCGGTCATGGCCGCGCAGGTCAAAAGCCTGAGCAAGACCGACATCCAGGAACTGGCGAAATATTTTTCTGCGCAGGAAAGTCCGCTGTACACACCCAGCGTCGCGACCGCTAAAAAATAAGCCCCGCCTGGAACAGTAGCCCGCGCAGGCGCGCGTGCAACTCGAGGTCCGGCTGGCGCGTATCCAGCCGTTTTTCCTGCCAGCCGGCCTGCAACTGCACCGGCCCGTACACCTGCCAGACGGCCAGTGCGCGCCATTCGTTGGCTGCGTTCTCGCCATACGACACCGCCTGCAGCGTTGCGCTCAGCGCAAAGCGCGGATGCAGATTCCAGTACAGCTCGGCGTGGAACTGCGGGAAAATCTCGTCGAGACTCTGCGTGGTCGTGGTCTGGCGCGCGCCATCCTCGATCACCACCTCGCCCGACAGCCGCTTGAGCGTCAACCCGGGCGAGAACAGCACCGGGCCCAGCTCCAGCGGCCAGCGCGCGGTGATGTCGATGTCGGTGAGATCGGCGCGGGTGTTGATCACCGCGTCGCCGCCGCCGGACAGTAGCCCTCCGCCCGTCGCACCAGACGCCGTGACGCGGCCATCGCCGCCGTACTGGCTGTAGCGCGCGGCGAGATCGGGATACCAGGACTCGCGCCAGTCGTACTCCAGCGCCAATTGCAGGCGCGGATCGGATTTCACCGCGAGGTCGCGCTCGAAATCGCGGCGGACGCCATGGTCGACCTCGTAGCCGGAGACGGCGTAGTCCCACAGCCCGGCAGAAAAGCGCACAGGGCCCGCCTGTGCGGGCGCACAGAACAGCAGGGCGCAGAACGTCAGTCGAAATGGGAAGCCGGGGATATTCATAAGAGAGACGCGATTATGCCGCCGAAAACAAAAGCGCCGGCATTAAGCCGGCGCGTGGAAAGCGTCTTTAGTTCAGGGGAACGGCAACAGGCTTCCGGCCACGGCCGTGTCGCCGAAAATATCGGCGAACGAGAAGGCGTTGGAAGCCTTCGCCTGACAAGACATGCCGATGGAGTTGTGACCGACGATCAGATCGCCATCCGGGCCGTACAGGTGCAGCATGTTCACCGAGCGGTAAATGAACGTGTGGCCTTTCTGCGTCGCCGAGAACAGGCGATCGCCCGTCAACGGCCCCGAGTTCTGATCGACCGCGGATGAATTATTGTCGTTGTCGAGCTGTTCGTTCAGTACCAGCACGCCAATCGCAAGCGGAATGGTGGTGTTGGGCGCAGTGATCTGGGTATTCAGCGGGATTGCCACCCCGCCGATCGCCAGACCCGTCAGCGCAGCCCCCGCTTCCACGCGCGCGCCTTCGGCCACACGCGAGATCTGGATATCCGCCAGGGTCGGATCCGCCGGCGGAACCTGCTGCTCGTTGCCCGCAGGAATGCCGTTGGAATTATCGCCATCGCTCACCGGCGTCTCGACCGGTGTGCGGGCTGCCGTGATCGTGGCGTAAGCAACCCCCGCATCAACATCGATCACGCCCGTTCGCAGCGCCTCGACTGCGGACACGGCTCGCACCGCCAAACTGCCAACCAGCTCCGGGAACACCGGCCCCAAGAGGCCGTTGTTCAAGCTGCCAAAGGCCTGGTTGAATACCGTGCCCAGATCGGCAGTCGGCAAACCACCCAGATCGGCACTCCCCTCGTCAACGGCCTCGCCGTACTGGTCGGGCGTGTTGGATGGTGATGCTTTCAGAGTAGCCGGTTGCAGAACATCGTTCAGGGTCAGGACACCATCGCGCACCACGGCGCTGTAAGTCTTGATATTGGGCGTCGTGAACGATTCGAACGAGCCGGTGCCGATGACGCCAACCGAACGGCCCAGAATCGTCAACTTCTTGCCGGTGTCAGTATTGCCACAGAACGTCAGTTCCGGATCAGGCGGCGGCGGCGGGCAATCATCATCAACGATGGAACCCAACGCTGCCTTCTGAATCAGCTGCGGCGCGCCGTTGTTGTTGCGCGGGTTGCCGTTGTCGGGTTCCGTGTGCTGGACAGCCGTGATTCGCAACGCCATCCGTTCCGGGTCATCCGCATCACAGCCATCACTATCCTGCGCGAAGTCATTGAGCGCTGTGACGCGCAATCCACCATCCCGCGAGTTTGAATGATTGGTGTTTCCGATGTTCGGTACCGGGTCCAAGGGATCCTCGGGATTGGGCTTTACCGGAAGGATCTGCACGCAACTCGGTTCCGTGCCCTCGACGCAGGTGGCTGCGTTCCCGGGGAACGTGAGCGAACCTGACAGAGGGCCGTAATCCTTGCCGGCCTCGGCAATGTGGAAAGTGCCATCTTTCAGAGCGGTGTCGATCGCCGTATCGCCAGTGATTGCGCCATTCACCAGGTTGAGCGCATCGGCCGTGGTGTAACCCACCGTGACGTCATTGGTATGCGGTCCCTGCATCACGATCTCGAAAATCAGGTTCTTGCCGAGCGGGTTGCGCGCACGCTCCAACTCAAGCGGCACGGTTCCCGTCGACGGATCGCCTTCGGTGGTTCTAGTGATCGTCAGGCGGTCGACCTTGTCTTTGATCGTGGCGGTTCCGGCAAAAACCGCCTTGCGCTCGGTCGCCTCCGGAACGACTGTTTCCGCCACGGTCGGTTTTCGCAACCGCACATAGACCGTGAGGTTCGGTGTGCCGGGAGCGCCGGGCACCAGAGCGCCCTGGCAGTCGCCGAACAGCAGCTCAGCGACGCCTTCGATCGGCGTGTCGCAGAGGATGCTCTTGATGCCACTGTTGAGGGACTCTTCGACCACCGGAGCTTCGGTGCATGCCACCGGCTCCAGATTGGTACCGAGCAGGCCTTCGCAGGGCGGCGCACCCGTGGTCGTGGCAGTGCCGCCATCGATCTTCTCTTCGATCTGGCAAGTCTCGCCAGGGAGACCGCACTCCTCGCCACCGGGGACGCTGGGGCCACCGCCGCCACCGTCGGCATCGTCACCAAAGTCGATGCAGCCAACGAGCAGCAGGGAAGACAGAAGAACTAACGCGAGCGAACGGTTACGCATGTGAGGCCTCGTTATTCTTGTGAAACATGATTCATGGGGCAGGAATGCAACCATAGGATACCCCCTGCCCGGTTATTTTTCCGTAGATGTTTTATCTATTGAGGGTCGAAAGCCTCACCCGCTTGGGGGATGTCCGGGGGCCCGTCTGAGCAGTACGTCACAAACGACGATACGGGTTTGGTACCACTCTGTTCTAGCCCAAGGGCTGGATAGCCCCTGAGCATCATTAAGCGGATGAGGCCTTTTTGGTCTTGGCGGTCACTTTTTTGGGCTTCGCGGGCTTGGCAACGACCTTTGGTTTCTTATCCACCGCTGGTTTTTTCTCAACGACTTTTTCAGCTTTTGGTTTGCGCGCTTTCTTTGCCGGCGCCGCGTTCTGTTCAGCGATCAACGCAAGACATTGTTCGAGGCTGAGTGAATCGAACTCGACGCCGCGCGGGATGCGCGCCTTCTTCGCGCCGTCGGTGATGTAAGGCCCGAAACGGCCCTTGATGATCTTCACCGGCGAGCCGTCGAATTCCTTGACCGTGGCGGCGATCAGGGCCAACCGCTTGCCTTCGATCAATTCCAGCGCGCGCGGCAGTTCGATGGTGAACGGGTCGTCCTCGCGCTTCATCGAGACGAAGTTATTGCCGTGTTTCACGTAGGGCCCGAAACGGCCGATGTTGGCGACGACTTCGACCCCTTCCGCCGTGACCCCCAGCTTGCGCGGCAGCTTGAACAGTTCGATGGCGTCGGCCAGCGTGATGGTGTCGATGCGCTGGATGCCGCGCAGCGAGGCGTAACGCGGTTTCTCGCCGCCCTCGACCTTCTCACCGATCTGCACGAACGGCCCAAAGCGCCCGAGCCGGGTCGTCACGGGCTTGCCGCTGACCGGGTCGGTGCCGAGCATCCGCGCCTTGTTGAGCGTGCGCGGATCCACTTCGAGTTTGGCGTCCACCATCGGCTTGAACACGCCCCAGAACTCCTCCAGCACCGGCACCCATTCGCGCTCGCCGCGCGAGATCTCGTCCAGCTCTTCTTCGAGATGCGCGGTGAACTTGTAGTCCACGTACTTGGAGAAATGCTCGACCAGGAAGCGGTTGACGATCAGCCCGACGTCGGTGGGCATGAAGGCCTTGCCCTGCAGCACCACGTAATTGCGCGCCACCAGGGTGCTGATGATGCTGGCGTAGGTCGAAGGCCGGCCGATGTCGTACTCCTCCAGCGTCTTCACCAGACTGGCTTCGGTGAAGCGTGGCGGCGGCTCGGTGAAATGCTGTTCAGGGATCACATCCAGCAGCTTGACGCGCTCGCCCTCTTCCAGCGGCGGCAACCGCGCCTCGTCGTCCTCGTGATCGTCGTCGGCCGGGTCTTCGGCGTGGATGTTGTAGACCGCGAGATAACCGGCCTCGACCAGCGTCTGGCCGTTGGCGCGGAACGCGTGCGCGTCACCCGCTTTCAATTCCACCGCCATCGTGTCGAATACCGCGGCTTCCATCTGCGAGGCCATCGTTCGCCGCCAGATCAGTTCATACAGCCGCGCCTGATCCGGCAACAGCGAATCCTTGACGCTGTCGGGCGTGCGCGCCGCCGAGGTCGGCCGCACGGCTTCATGCGCTTCCTGCGCGTTCTTGGATTTGGTCTTGTAGACGCGCGCCTCGCTCGGCAGCGCCTTCGGATACTTCTTCTTGATGACGCTGCGGATCTCGGTCAGCGCGTCCTGCGACAGACTCACCGAGTCGGTACGCATATAACTGATGAGACCGACGGTCTCACCGCCGATGTCCACGCCCTCGAACAGGCGCTGCGCGGCCTGCATGGTGCGCTTGGAGGTGAAACCGAGCTTGCGGTTAGCCTCCTGCTGCAAGGTCGAGGTGGTGAACGGCGGTGCCGGATTGCGGCGGCGCTGCTTCTTGTCGATCGAGGCAACGAGCAGTTCGCCCTTGGCAGCGTCGAGAATCAGCTTCTTTGCCGTTTCCGCCTCGCCCGCCTTGCCAAGCGTGAACTGCTCGAGCTTCTTGCCCCTGAACTCGACGAGTCGCGCCTTGAACGCCGAACCGGATTTGTCGGCTTGCGCCTCGACCGTCCAGTATTCCTGCGGGATGAACTTGCGGATCTCTTCTTCACGCTCGCAGATCAGCCGCAGCGCGGGAGATTGCACGCGCCCAGCCGACAGGCCCGGCTGCACCTTGCGCCACAGCAGCGGCGACAGATTGAAGCCGACCAGATAATCGAGGGCGCGGCGCGCCTGCTGGGCGTTGACCAGGTCGGCGGCGATCTCGCGCGGCTCGGCAATCGCTTTTTGCACTTCGCGCTGGGTGATCTCATAGAACACCACGCGCTTCACCGACTTCTCTTTGAGCAGCTTGCGCTCGCGCAGCAACTCGACCAGATGCCAGGAGATAGCCTCGCCTTCGCGGTCAGGGTCGGTCGCCAGAATCAGGTTGTCGGCACTCTTGAGTGCGGCGGCAATCGCCGATACGTGCTTGGCGTTGCGGTCGATCACCTGGTATTTCATGGTGAAGCCGTTGGCGGTATCCACCGCGCCGTCCTTGGGCACGAGGTCGCGCACATGGCCGTACGACGCCATCACTTCATAGCCGGGACCGAGGTATTTCTTGATCGTCTTCGCCTTCGCGGGCGACTCGACGATCACCAGATTCTTGCTCATGTGGCGGCTTATATACGTGGGAGTCCCGCAACTTGTAAAGCACGCGGCAGCAAAAAACGCCGCGTTCGACTACACTGCGCGCGCTTCAAATCCCTCTGGCGCTCCGGTTGCGCCCTGTTGTTAGATTTCTGATCTACGCAGTTTTTCATTCATGTCTGCCTAAACCGGTCCTGCACTCCTTCGAGTGCCTTAAGGCGGTTTTAGGAGATACACCGTGTCATTCGCTGAACTGGGCCTTGCGCCCGAATTGTTGCGTGCCCTCACCGACGAGGGCTACACCACCCCCACCCCGATCCAGAAGCAGGCGATCCCGCTGATCCTGCAGAACCGCGACCTGCTCGGCGCGGCGCAGACCGGCACCGGCAAAACCGCTGCGTTCACGCTGCCGATCCTGCAAAAGCTGTCGTTGTCGCCGTCTTTGAAAACGCCGCGCGTCCTGGTGCTGGTGCCCACGCGCGAACTCGCCGCGCAGGTCGGCGAATCCATCCGCACCTACGGCCGCCATCTACCGGCGTTGAAAGTCGCCATCGTCTTCGGCGGCGTCAATTTCAATCCGCAGGCCGACCTGATGCGCCGTGGCGTCGACATCGTCGTCGCCACGCCGGGCCGTCTGCTCGACCACATGGGCCAGCGCACGGTCAACCTGTCGGCGCTGCAGATGCTGGTGCTCGACGAAGCCGACCGCATGCTCGACATGGGCTTCATCCGCGACATCCGCCGCGTCATCGCCGTGCTGCCCAAGCAGCGCCAGAACCTGCTGTTCTCGGCGACCTTCAACCCGGACATCCGCAAGCTCGCCGAAGGCCTGCTGCACAATCCGGCCACCGTTGATGTCGCCCCGCGCAACACCGCCGCCGAGATGGTGGCGCAGCGCGCGCATCCGGTGGACAAGCCGCGCAAGGCCGCACTGATCGCGCATCTGGTCAAAGCGGGCGATTGGCAGCAGGTGCTAGTGTTCACGCGCACCAAGCACGGCGCCAACAAGCTCACCGAACAGCTGATCCGCTACGGCGTCCAGTCGATGGCAATCCACGGCAACAAATCGCAGAACGCACGCACGCAGGCGCTGGCCGCATTCAAGGCCGGCAAGACGCGCGTGCTGGTCGCGACCGACATCGCCGCGCGCGGTCTCGACATCGAACAGCTGCCGCATGTCATCAACCACGAACTGCCAAACGTGCCCGAGGACTACGTGCACCGCATCGGCCGCACCGGCCGTGCCGGCATGGCGGGCGAAGCGATCTCGCTGGTCAGCGGCGAGGAGCGCGAGTTCCTGCGCGACATCCAGCGTCTGCTGAAAAAGGACATCCCGTCTTCAGCCGTGCCGGGCTTCGAGCCGGGATCGGCACTGACCGCGGAAGAAAAGGCGCTGCAATCGCAGCATCCCCAGCAGCATCACGCGCGCCCGCAACAGCCGCAGGGCCAGCGTCCCGGCGGGCAAGCGCAGCGCCGCCACGGACGCCCCAACTATGGCGGCGGCAAACCGCAGAAGGATTACGCGAGGCAGAAGGGATTGCACCGCGTTCCTCACTAGCTTCTTTTCCCTCGCCCCACGCAGTGGGGAGAGGGCGGACGCGCAGCGGCGCGCCGGGTGAGGGGCAAAAAAACCCCGTTCGTACCGAGTGTCGCGCGTAGCGCGATGTATCGAGGCATGAATGGGGTTTTTATTCCGCGCTAAAGCGCGGGTGCCTTTTGGCAATCGCCCCAAAAGGCACGAAAAGGGCTTTTGCGCCGGATGCGCCTAGAAGATCCCTGCGCTTCTCACGAATGAAGCTGACGCACCAACGGGACGTCCATGTCCCGCCGGTGCTGAGCCGACTTCCTGTCGGCTCCACGCTTCATTCGTTGCGATGCTCGGCGGCGCAAACGGCGCCAACATCAAAAGCCAAGATAAAAAACGCCACCAGCTTGGAGTCTCCAGAGGCCATTTTTTGGCTTGATACGAAAAACGGATGGTACACTTTTAGTACCACTGTTTTTCCGCATAAGCCAGAAAACGGCTCAGAATGGGCTCAGGCGGGTTGATCATATTTTGGGACATAAAATGCAACTGACACATCCAAACCTCTTCAAGCTGGCCGACATCTCATCATTTGAGATCAAATTGGCGTTGGGCATCACAGGGGAATTGCCATGAAGAAAATATATCTATTGGTAACGGTGTGCTTGGCATCGTGCACAAATCCGTACGCTAAGTTCTATCAAGGAGCGACCGACGTTCAAGTTCAGCCGTACTACGACCCATTGCAAGCCGCACTCGAAATCTACAGCACAGACGATTTTGAAAGAGACACCAAAGCGCTACTTCGCAGAGGCTACAGCCCAATCGGAGAGTCGTCTTTCCAAGCAGGATCAAATTCCGTGTCGGAATCTGATCTTCGCGAGCAAGCAGCAAAGATTGGCGCTCACGTAGTTTTAGTGGCGTCCAAATATTCTCATACAGTCTCAGGCGCAGTTCCGCTAAATATTCCAAAAACCACAACTTCATATTCTTCTGGTTCAGCAACAGCCTACGGATCTGGAGGCACTGTAAATGCGTACGGCAATAGCACCACGACCACCTACGGCTCACAAACAGTGATGATGCCTTACGCAGTCAACAGGTCTGATTTTGGTGCGCGGTACTTCGTGAAGACGAAATCTCGCCTCGGTGTTACGCCTCAGCCTGTAACTGACGAACTGCGCAGGAAAATCAAAACCAACGCCGGAGTTTCGGTGTATGTAGTGACAGAGGGAACATCAGCATTCGCTGCCGACGTTCTCCCTGACGACATCATCCTTTCAATAGGAGATGATGCAATTCAGTCCGTAGAACATTTTTATCGGCTACTCGACAAATACCAAGGCCAAAAACCTTCGTTCAAGATTGTTCGAGAAGGGAAGACGCTAAAAAAGCAGATAGAAATTAGAACGTATGAAGAGCAAGCTGATAGTTCCTTGCAGTGACGCTCAACAATGCGTTCATGTAGTCCATGCCGGCACTTGGCAGCTGCTTAATCTAGGCGTCAATGCAGGAAGTCGCCCTCGTAGTAAACAAGGTCTTCCATCTGCGCCGCTGAATCCTCGGCACCGGGCTGGTTGACCAGCACCAGCAGCACCACCCACTTCACGCGCTCGAGGTCGATCTCGTCATTGATCGCCATCAGCCGGTCCACCGCCAGCTCGCGGGTCTGCCCGTTGAGAATGCTGAGTTGCTCGAGGTAGAGCAGGAAGCCGCGGCACTCGGTGGACAGCCTTTCGAGTTCTGGCTTGGCGTAGACGCGTAGCGCGCCGGGGGCCGAGGCTATCTGCGGCTGCTCGCGGCGGTCGGCGAGGCCATTGAGCCAGGAGAACGCGTGCTCGACCTCTTCCATGGGGAAGCCGGCACCCGCCAGCTCTTCCTTGAGGGTGTCGTGGTTGTCGGTGTCGGAGAACTCGCCGTTGAGATAGTTCTCGAACAAATACATCAGCACATCAAGGACGCTTTCGTTCATGGCTGACTCCGTTTAGCGAATCCGTTGGTAGTTACCGCCCGGCAGCACGCCGACCCAGCCCTGCAGTTCAAGGGCCAACAGGGCGCTGCTGAGATTTTCGAGGGGGAGGGAAGTCCGTTCGACCAGAGTGTCGAAAGATGCCGCATCAAAACCCAGTGCATCCAGAACGCGTTGTTGCATCGGCTCCAACTTGGGTTGGGGTGACGCCTTCGTGTCTGCGAACGCGGATTCATCATGCACGAATCCGCCGAGTTCTTCCAGAATGTCGGCGACGGTTTCGGTGAGCTTGGCGCCCTGGCGGATCAGGGCGTGGCAGCCGCGCGAGGTCGGCGCGTGGATCGAGCCCGGCACCGCAAACACCTCGCGGCCTTGTTCCAGCGCCAGCCGCGCGGTGATCAGCGAGCCGGATTCCGGCGCCGCTTCGATCACCAGCACACCGAGCGACAGGCCGCTGATGATGCGGTTGCGCCGGGGAAAATGCTCCGGCAGCGGCGGCGTGCCGGGCGGGAATTCTGAAATCAGCACACCGTTCGCGGCGATTTCGTGCGCCAGCGTGCGATGACGCGCGGGATACACGCGGTCCAACCCGGTGGCACAGACCGCGATGGTTTTGCCGCCGGCCTCGAGCGCGCCGCGATGCGCGGCGCCGTCGATGCCCAATGCCAGACCGCTGGTCACGGTCAACCCGCGCTTCACCAATTCGACCGCGAATGCTTTAGCGCTTTCCAGGCCCTGCGGGGTCGCCGCACGCGCGCCGACAATAGCGAGCTGTGATTGCAACAGCACGCCGGCGTCGCCCTGATAAAAAAGCGCCAGCGGCGGCGCGGAGATCTCTTTCAACCGTTCGGGATAGCGCTCGTCGCTGAACGTCAGCAGCCCGCGGCGCTCGCCTTCGAGCCAGCGCAAGTCGTCAGCCAGGTATTTTTCATCGGGCTTGGACAAGCCTTCGTGCAGCGAACGCGGGATGCCGGCTTTCTGCCACGCGGCGGAACCGGCGTCGAACGCGGACTGCGCGGAGCCAAAATTTTCGAGCAACCGCGCACCGAGCACCGGCCCGACGCCGGGGGCGCGAATCAGCCTGAGAGTTGCGCGAAGTTCGGCGGTGTCCACCACCGACAGTTTAATTATTCTGGTTTTTCAACGCGATCCAATACGTGAATCGCACGCGTCGAGCTCATCACCAGTGCATACGACAGGCGCGTCGTGACCTTGAACACCATCAGGTTGCCGGCGTGCGTATCCGGCAGCACGGCGGGCGCGTTGAGGACGCGATCCTGCGCGACACGACCGGTCTGGAACACATGCAGCACGTGGCCGGGCTCAAGCCCGTGCGCGGTGCCGCGATTGAGCGTCACCACCTGATACTGGCCGATCTGCGACAGGCCGTTGTAAACCGAGATGATGCGGCCGCCGACGGCAGCCGCAGGCGCGCGCGGGAAAAACTGTGCGCCGAAGACTTCGGCGCTGGGCAGCAGACGGTCGCCCTGGCTGGCTTCGCGCACCGACTTGGTGATCAGCACGGTGGCGGGGTCACCCTCGGTCTCGCCTTCGGCCTTCAGCTGCGCCTGGCCGACCGGCAGCGCCTCGTAACCGAGCAGCGCATCGTCATCGGGGTCGCGATACGCCGCGCCCAGACGCACCACGTCGTACTCGATCGGTCCGCCGAGCGCGGCGCCCCGAACGTAGGCCGACTGACCGTGGCTGCCATATATGTGCTCCTCGATGAAATCGAGGATGTAGGGCGCACCCTCCAGTTCATCGAGGGTGACCAGGCGCGGCCCGGTGAGGAAGTTGCGGATGACGTCGATCGGAATCGCCGGAATCTCCTGCGTGCTGCCGGCATCGCGCACCTTCGGTGACAGTTGCAGCGTGCCGAGCGGCGTCTTGCCCGCCTTGAGCGCGGCGGCATCCTGACTCTGCGCCAGCACCGGTCTGCCGTCCTTGAAAAACAGTTCCAGCGTATCGCCGGGGAAGATGCGGTGCGGATTCTTGACGTTCTGGTTGACGTACCAGAGTTCCGGCCACTGCCACGGATCCTTGAGGAACTTGCTGGCAATGCTCCACAGCGTGTCGCCTTTTTTAACGGTGTAGCGCAAGGGCACGGTGGGGTTGAGTACCGGCGCCGGTTTTGCCGGAGCCTCGACTTCTTCGGGCTCTTCCGCCTCGATCGCCTCGGCTTGAGGCTCGTCGATACGTTCCGGTTCCGCGGTGCACGCACCCAACAGGGCCAGCAGCGCGGCAAGCGAAGCTGCGCGCAAGAGGGTCGCGTAGGCGATGGTAAGATTGCGCATGACGGCTCCGGCGATGAATCCGAGCCCTGATTCTGGCACAAATCCCAGCGCTGGCAAACAGTTGGAGCGCGTTCTTAAAAGAAAACTCTCATGGCGCTACTGACCATCCTCCACCACCCCGATCCGCGGTTGCGCGAAAAAGCCAAACCGGTGACGCGCTTTGACGCCGCGCTCAAGACTTTTATCGCTGATTTGTTCGAGACCATGTACGCCGCACCGGGCGTCGGCCTCGCAGCGACGCAGGTCGGCGTCGCACAGCGCGTGGCGGTGATGGACTGCTCGCGCGAGGAAGGAAAACGCGAACCGCTGGTACTGATCAATCCGCAGATCCTCGCGCCCGCCGAACCCGAAGACATGGACGAAGGCTGTCTGTCGGTGCCGGGCGTCAGCGAAAAGGTCAAACGCTTCAAGAAACTCAAGCTGCGTGCGCAGGACGCCGAAGGCAACGCGTATGAACTTGAGGCCGACGACCTGCTGGCGCAATGCATCCAGCACGAAGTGGATCACCTTGACGGCAAGCTCTACATCGACCGGCTGTCGTCGCTGAAGCGCGAACGGCTGCTGAAACGACAAAGAGAAGGCATCGAGAACAAGGACGACGAGTGAAGATCGTCTTCGCCGGCACGCCGGAGTTTTCCGTCGCGGCGCTGGCAGCGCTGCACGCCGCCGGCCATGAAATCCTCGGTGTGTTCACGCAGCCGGATCGCCCTGCGGGACGCGGACAGAAACTGCAGTCGTCGGCGGTCGCGCAAAAAGCCGTGGCGCTGAAACTGTCGCTGTTCAAACCGCTGAAATTCGATGCCGAGGCGCAAACACAACTGCGCGCCCTGAATCCCGAGGCGATGGTCGTGGTCGCCTACGGCTTGATCCTGCCGCAGGCCGTGCTCGATATTCCCAGGCACGGCTGCTTCAACATCCACGCCTCGTTGCTGCCGCGCTGGCGCGGGGCAGCACCGATCCAGCGTGCGATCCTCGCCGGCGACTGCACCACCGGCATCACCATCATGCGCATGGACGCCGGGCTCGATACCGGCGCGATGCTGCTGCGCGAAGCAGTGCCGATTGGCGAGGACGACAACGCAGCGGCCGTACACGGCCGCCTCGCTGTGCTCGGCGCGCGGTTGATGGTCGAAACGCTGCGGCAGATCGAAAACGGCACGCAGAAGGAAACCGCGCAGCCCGTCGAGGGCGCGAGCTACGCAAAGAAAATCAACAAGGACGAAGCGCGGCTTGATTGGTCACGGCCCGCCACCAAACTCGCGCGCGCAGTGCGCGCGTTCAACCCGGCGCCGGTGGCATGGACCGAGCTCGATGGCGAGCGCATCCGTATTTACGCGGCTGAAGCGCTTGGAACCCGGCTGGATGTCGCGCCTGGGGTCATCTCGATGACCAACGCGGGGAGCATCGTCGTCAACTGCGGCGAAGGCTCACTGATGATCAAACGCCTGCAACGCCCGGGCGGGCGCCCATTGGACATCGACGAAGTGCTGCGCGGCTGGAATCCGGACGGACGTCGCTTCAGCTAATTCGCAAGATATATCGCCGAGGTCATCGCCAGCACCGCCAGCCGATTGCGGCAGTAGGTCGTGCCAGTGTCTTCCTCGATCTGCTCTTGTGTAATCGTCGCGAGGGTTTCACCTAACGCGGGAAACACCTCGCACAGCGGTGTCGCGGCGTTGCGCGCTCCGATACCGTCGGGCTCCAGCACCTCAGCGCGCAGCCATTTCTCTGTGCCGGCCGGCAACACGATGTCGAACGCGGCGTCGAGCGTCATCAGCGGCATTTCACTTTCGATGAAATCGGCGCTGCCGGAATAAATCCGCACCAGCGCGCCGGGCGCACCGTACACCCGTGCCCGCAGCGCGGCGGCTTTCAGCACGGTATCCCCGATCGCGGATTCGTAAATGCCGTCGCCGTCGGTGTCGGCCTCGATGACCACGCGCGGCCCGCCCATCAACGGTGGCTGGTGGCTGATGAAGGTGCGGCCCGCTTTCAGGCCTTCAAGCAAACCGCGCGCACTGCGCTCGCGCGCAAACACCCAGGTAGTCGGCTGACCGGCACCGGCAACGCCGGTGAGCGTCACCCAGTGGTTGTCGCTGCCACCGGTGGCGCCGACCTTATGGCCCTGATTCAAAAAATCTTCCCAGAACTCGGTGGAGCCATCGTTGTTAGTGTAGGACGGGAACGGCGCCTGATAGGCGCGCACGCCGATGTTCCAGACTTCGATCGTGTCGGGCACGACGTCGAAGCCATAGCTCCAACCGAGGTTGTCGGGATAAGGCGCTGCGCTCTTATCCGCCGGATGGTTGATCTGAAACACCCCACCGTCGCCGCGCAGCGCATCCGCCTGCGCGCGAACGCCCGCCAGCGAGCCGCCGCCTTCATAAATCCGCCTGGCGCCGTGCATCTGCGCGTGGCCACTCAAGGAATTCTCGTACGACGGCAGATGGATCAAGCCCATCGCACCGCGGCCGGGGTCGCTGTGCGAGCGGATGTCGTTGTGGTCGGTGATGGCGAGATAGTCGAGGCCGCGCTGCGCAGCGATGCGAAACTGGTTGGCAACGGAATGACCGTACACGTAAAACTCGTCAGGCCCGGTGTTGTTGTCGCCGGGCATGACATCGCGCGTCACCGGCACGGTCTCATTCAACGGCCCGGCCACTTCATCGGGTCCACCATAGGAATCGTGCGAATACGTGCTGTGCACGTGGAGATCGCCGGCCAGCCATTCGCCGCAGACCGGGTACGCGCCGCCGCCGCGGATCCAGATCGGTGCGGAATACGCCACCGGCCGATTGTTTCGTTTGACGCGAACGAAATACCAGCGCTCTTCGGCCGTGACCACCACGGTCTTATGCAAATTGCCGACGGTACTGTCGGCGATGACCTCTCCGCCACGCGTCACCAATTCCAGCGTGCCGCCGAAACTGGAAATCAATTCGACATCCAGCGTCACCGTCTGCCCAACCGCTTTGGCAATGCGCGAACCCAGCATCTGACCGTTGGCAAAACCCCCGACGAAAAAATTCAGACCGATATCGCTATGCCCCTGCGCCAGCGCAAAGAAGCGCCGCGCCAGCATCGCCTCGCGCAAGGCACCTTCGCTACGGTCGCGGGCAATCAGCACGGTTTTGGCGCGATTCGGTTTGCCCCATTCGGTGCCGTGCTCGTCTTCGGCGCCGACCGGGCCCAGATGCCAGCCCTTGTCGAGGGCGTGGGCGTACCAGCCGCCGGGCGGAGCATTGTTGTCGGTGTCGTAGGCATCGCTGGACTTGCCGAACACTTCGATGCCGACCGCGCGCAAATCCACATCGGCGCGGTACTGGAAGTCGTTGAACGCATAGGCCGGATCGGTGTTGGGGAGACTGCCCTCTATCGTGTCTTCGCGGCCGGGGTGGTTAAACACCAACAAACCGTCGTTGCCGCCACCTGCGGCGGGCGTCGTCTTAAACCAGTTGTAGAAACTCTCCATCGAAGCCGTATAGCCCTCGGTGGTTTTGGCGTTGAAGTCGTTGCGCGAGAAATAGACGTTGATGTGGCCGAAACGGTCCGAAGTCCACTCAAAACCGCGGAAGGCGGTGAAGTCTGCTGTGCTCGCTGCCTGCGCCTGTTGCAGGGTCATATCCCACTTCGTCACGGGCGCGGCTGGATTATCCGTCGATGGCAGCGGCGTCACGCAATCCGGGAACTCGGGCGCGAGACAGCCATCGCTCACGGTCAGTGGTATCAGCGCATTGTCAGAATGTTCGCTGGATCCCATAAATGCGAGACCGCTCGATTTTCCGGCCGCAAAATAACTTGCGGGCGTGGTGCCGACGGTGCCGTCGGAATAGCCACTGTGTTCGTGCAACGAGCCTTTGAGATACGGGTAGCTGCGAGCGTTGGAATTGTCCGGCGCACAACTGGCTTCTTCCGTCGGCATCAGTGGCGTCTGCAAAAGACCATCGCTGCTGGGCAATTCGCTACCGCCGCCCGGCGGCGCGGGCACGCCTTCGCCCAGCAACACGCCTAACGCATCGGCCAGCGGTGCCCCGATCACGGGGACATCTTCACGCAGGCAGCCCAGCGGAATGCAGACATCGAACGGCTCTGGCCCTGGCGGGGTGACGCCATCGGTCACTGTTACTGTCACTTCGTCGCTGCCGCTGGATCTCCCATCGCTTGCGGTGAGAAGGAAAATCAGCGTGCCGGGCTCGGCTGGGGCCGTGAAGCTCGGTTGCAGGGCGTTGGGGTTCGACAAGACCACCTCATTGCCTGCGATTTGGAACCAGACATATGTCACCGCGTCACGATCGGGGTCATTGCTGCGAATGCCGTTGAGCCGCGCCACGCCATCTTTGACCACACTGAAGTCCGCGCCGGCATGCGCCACCGGCGCACGATTCGCACCCGCAACATAGGCTTGGCCGTTGGTTTCGCCATACTGATCAACGATGCCGCCGATTTCCACCGACGCGGCTTCATCCTCGGCAAGGCTGCCCGTCGTCACCCAGCGCTCACCGCTGCGCGTTGCCGGCAGTGTGCGCGTCGCATTCTCCGCGCCGTGCACGGTGACGGTGGCGCTGACCACTTCGGCCGCATCGGCCCAAGGGCGGAAGCTGCAACGCACGCAGTACTGCTGATGACCTCCGCTCTCCCGCGAGCCGTCCACGTTCAATTGGCGTTCGTTGGTGATCCACGAAATGCCGTCGCTGTAGCTGTCGGGATAATCCACCGGCCCGACGACGTACGAGGGCTCAGAATCAGAAATCGTGAACTGCTTGGCGTCGGTGCCCATGCCGTCGCGGAACACGCGATGGTCGCTGACCGGACCGATGGCGAACGAAACCCTGCGATCATTCTCGACCCGTAAACCCTCGACCGTGATGCCGTTCCACGGCACCACGGTGAACGTGGCGCTTTCGAGGTGATACGGCGTCAGCACACCGCCGATGTCGCGCTTGTCGCCGTCCACCACGAAGCGGTATTGACCTGCGGGTGTCACGCGCGGGCGGGCGCCGAGGTTGTCGAGTTCGGAGACAAAAGCCTCGAACGTCGCCGTCCACTCCCACTCGCGCATCCCCGCGCGCCACAGCGCGTATGCCTGCGGTTCGGGGAACGCAAAGCCGGCGCCTTCGTCGGCCACCGGCAACTCAGCTGCCTCCGAAATCGCCGACGGCAGGAACTGCAATTGCAACTGCACTTCGCCGTCCTGCGTACCGTAGGTCTCCCAGACATCGGGGTTGGTCGACACCAGTCGCTCGACGTGAACATTGGGCGAGCCGCTGTAATTGGAACCGCCGACGAATTTCATCACCGCCGCCGAGAAACGCGGCACTGTCATCGCCGGTTCGTTCAGCACACGCGCGGTGCCGCCATCGGCCGGCACGGTGACGTCGTAGAGCGCGGTGTAGGCGCGCGCGGTCTCGCCGAGCATCTGCGCGGTGGCCTCGGCGCGCAGGCTTTCGGCCTGGAAGAACGTGTCGAGCGGATTGGTCGGCAACGCCACGCTGGAGCCGTTGAGTTGCGCTGCCATGCGCGCCAGGCGCGTGTTGAGAAAGTCTGCGCCGTGCGGACCAAGGCCGTTGAGCGCTTTGCGGTAGTGATCGAACGAACGGTAGTCGCGATACTCCGGCATGTAACCCCAGTAGTCGTTGGCCATGCCGACGGTGATGACGAGGTCGTAGCCGCTGCCGGTGAATTCCTCGTGCGTGAAATTGCCCTTGATGTCCGCGGGCTCCGCCGGTTCCGATTCGCTCCCCAATGTCAGCAGCGGTGTCGGGTCCTGCTGGTTGAACATGTAGATCGGGTCCAGCTCCCAACCGATGGCGTCGTTGTGAATCTGCGCACGCACCTTGGCCATCGGTGTTCCGTCCACGCTGCCGGGAATACCGCGGCCGAGATCCGGATAGGCCAGGTTCTGAGCATTGCAATGCCGCGTCACCGCCGCAGATTCGCCGGCGCGCACCGCATGATCGCTTGGTAGGCGACAGGCCCAGTCGAAGCCATGCCAGAGATTGTTGGACACCTTGTCGAGACGTGTGGCGAGGTTCAGCGCGCCGGAGGTGAACTGCTCGGATGGCGACATCGCCGCCACCACACTGCCGAGCTTGAACACCTGCAAATGCACCGCTGCGGTTTCTTCCACCGCGGTCAGCGTGGTCGCGCTGTAGCTGACCGGAATCGGCACGCCCGCTGCAATGAGCTGGTCACGCAGGTCGGTTGGGCTGTAAGGCAGCGCCTCCATGAACGGCTCGGCAACCACATCAGTGAACTCGGTGTGGTCGTAGAAGCAATCGGGGAAGCCGAGGATCGGGAGGCCAACATCGCCTTCGAACACGCGGTCGCTGTTGCAGTTCGACACGCCGGGATACGGCCGCGTCGCCGGCGGCGCGAAGCGCTGCGACACCGAGGTCACCGGGAAATTCGTCTGGTAGGCCGCGAACTGCGCCGGAATTTCCTTGGTGTTGTTCTTGAGATCGTTGAGCGCTTTCTTGATCGAGTTGGTCAGCAGGCGCGCACCGCGATCAGTGCCGCTCGGCCCCGACTCTTGAAACTCGCGACGATCCTGTGGCTGATGCACGCGCGTGTCCTTGTGCGGACCGGACGATCCGGTCTCACGCTGCGACCACACCGTCATCGCGCCGGTTTCGCGATCGAGCATGCGCATGGTCGCGTGGGTGATGTCGCCGTTGACGATTTCCTCGCCCCAGACCCATTCGGGGTGCACGCCGAAAATCACCCAGTTGGCCAGCGGTGCCGGCTGCGCGGGGTTGGTGATGTCGTCGAAGCTCAGCACCGTGACCTGCTGCGTGGTGTATTCGTACGGCTGGCCGGCGGGCGTGCCGTCGCGCGAGTCGTTCGGCGGTCCTTTCGGTCCGTAGGTGTGGCCGGTGACGTCGTTGGATTTCACCGTCGCGCCGCCCATGCGCACCGGTTTCAGATTCGACGCTGCGGCGATGATCGCCTCGGCCTGCTGCGTGGCCATGTATTCGTAGAAGCGCAGATCGAACACGTCCTGGAAAATCCAGGTGCCCCAGCTTGGCGTCGAGTAGAACGGCGAGGTGTGGCTATGGGACGAAGTCATCGCCAGGTTGGCACCGGTGATGCCGGTGAGTGTGCCCTGCTTAAGGCCGAGACTGACGAGTCGGTCGTGCTCGGCGAGCTTCTGTGCCGTACGTCGCTGCAAGAGATCGTTCGGCAGATACAGGTCGTCGGCGACCACGGCGACGCGCTGACCGTTGCTACCCTCGACCACCAGCGCGCGGGTGTGGATGCGCGTACCGAGGATGTCCGCACCGACCTTGCGCGTGGAGTGACCGTAAGGGTCGAATCCGGCATCGCGGGCGATGCCGGCGCCGGAATTGGCGAACTGGCCGGCCGAAGCGCCGAGATGCCAGCTGGCGTCACGTGAAGCGACGCCTGCGCGGGCCGCATTTGCGGGCGGTACAACGTCGCCGCCCGCTGGTTCGGCGCCTGAATAGATTTCGGCTTGACGCGCACCTTCGGCCAGCGCAAGACACAGCTGCGCCGGTGCGCCGGTACCTGGGCATTGCGCGGCGAGGTCGCGCGCCTGCTCAATCGCGGACTGTCTTGCGTCGAGCACCGGCCCCAGCACCGGATTGTCGGACTCCGGCGGGCCAGCAAGGCCGTCGAGCGCAGTCAGCACGTCGCACTCTGGGTCGCGGTTGGCGGTGGTGAAGCCGAGCGCGTCAGCGGCGTTCTGCAGAGTGCAGACGATGTGCGAACCGATGGTCGGCGAGACCATCAGCGTCCAGTGGTCGGAGCAGGCGCCCTCGCCCTCCTCGCGAATCATGAGCGCCGTTTCCAGATCGTTGGTCTCGTCTTCGCAACCCGGCAGATAGTGAAAACCGGTGCGTAGCGTCTGCTCGTAGGTATCGAGGTTCTTGACCATGTAGCCAAAGAAATCGTTGGCACCGCCGAGCAGGAATTGCGCACGCGCGCCCTGCACACGACCGTCGTTCTCGTTGCGGAGCGCGTGATTGAGTTCGCCAAACGGCTCGCCGGGGAAGGTGGACAGAAACACGTCGCCGATGCGCGCCGCGCTGACGTAGGTGCCGACGACGGTGCCGGTCAGAAACGGCGGCAGCACCGAGCGGTCAATGCGCACATCCAGACCATCGCTGGGCACGGCGGGATCGTTGCGGTCGATCGCCGGCTTGTAATTGAGCAGCAGGATCGGCTGCGTCATCGCCTCGCGGATGAAAGTCGATTTCACCGCCACCTCGCCGCCGCCCACGGCTTGCAGCGACGCCGTCGCCGCGGTCATCAGTTTGCGCAGGCGCTCGCGCGCCTCGGCTTCCTTCTGCGGGATGTCGCCGACCTTGTTCCAGTCGGTGGCGCCGAGCGCGCCGACGATGCCGATGCCCATGCCTTCCCCGAACACGGTTCTGGCCTCGGCATCTACCCACGCCGGCCAGTCGCCGGTCAGACGGTATTGGTCGTCGAAGCGATCGCCGTTGGTCACGGTGGCATGCGGCGCATAGTTGACGAAGGTGAGAATGCGTTCGCCGCCGTCGGCGGCGTCAGCCACCAGCATGCGGAATTCGTTGTACGGATTGCCGAGGTCGGTATTGTTGCCCGGCGACTTGTCGTAGGAAGAATCCAGCGCGCGCACGTCCGACGCGCTGGCTGCACGGTCTACGTTCGAGTTGACCGCCGCCACGCGCAGGTGCGCATCGCGACGCGATTCGAACGCCTGGACCGCGGCGGCCACCACGGAGTCGGCGGTGATCTTCATGTACTCGGCGCTGACGCCACCCCAGATGCCGATGGTGTCGGGGCCGTTGTGCGAATGGTCGCTGACCACGGTGATGTTCGTCGACGGCACGCCGGTAATCTGCGCGATGCGCAGACGCACGTCGTAGATGCCGTTGAGGCCGCTCACCTCGGGTTTATACGCAAGGAAGTAGCCGATGTTGGTGGTGGTGATGACGATGAAGGTCTGATCGTTGACGCCAGTGATGGCCGCCGCACGCGCGATCAGCGGGTCGCGGATGGCGTCCGGCCCGGCGGCACGACCGCAGTTGGTCGAGCCGCCGCCGATGCAGACGCGGCTGGTCGGGTTGTGATTGGCGCTGCCGACGCCGACCTTGAAAATCGCGGGAGGTGGCGGCGGCAGGTTCACCGTCAGTTGCGCGGCGCCGGTTTTGCCGTCGCGGCTGGCACTGATGGTGGTGACGCCGGCGGCGAGTGCGGTGGCCTCGCCAGTGTTGGAGATGGTAGCCGTTGATGGGTTCGTCGAGGCCCAGGTCACGCCACTGAGTGGTTGCTGCGTAGTGCCGTCGGAAAACTGCCCACTGGCGCTGTACTGCTGCGCGGCACCGACCAACAGCACATTCGCCGGCGCGGACACGGTGATGCTCTGCAGCGTCGCGTCCGGATCGGGGTCGCCGCCGGTGGTCTCGCGCAGATGCTCGCGCGCCTGCTCCGGCGTCACCGGATCGCGCAGGTCGTTGTTGGCCTGTCGCACCAGCGCGGTCAGTTCCGCCGACTGCTGGAACTGCTGCGCAGGCAGACCAAGATTGACGGGGTGCGCCTGCGCCGCGGCGGCTGCCGCGGACGGGATGTTGATGCCGTTGTCCGGGTTGCGATCGCTGTCGAGGCTTTGCAGCAGCACCGCGATATTGGTGACGCGGTCGTTGTTGATGTCGCCATTCGCGGCCGGCACCAGCGTCAGCGGCGTCACCACCGGCTGGCCCGCCGCGGTGCCCAGCAACAGCGGGCCAACGAAGAAACTCACCGCCTCGCCATCCAGATACGCGAAGGTGCCGGCGCCGTCGGTGAGGCCGCTGCGCGACGACGTGAAGTAGTTCAGCCCTGACACCGCGCTGTCGAGAAAAACACCGGCGCGCGCAACCGGCTGCGCAGGCGCTTCATCCTCATCGTCCCAACAGCCGGTCAGCAGCAGGCCGCAGCTCAGCATCAGGATTCCGCGCATGCGTCTATTCATGATTCACCTTCGATGAAGTCGCTCCGGGCGTAGCGAGGAACCTGATCTTTCACGGAGCCAGAGTTCTCATCGCCACACATCTTGGAAACACCGCAAGTGGGTGGACGATCAGGGGGACGAAATATCGGAAATACAGCCATCGAATCCGAACGCGCCGCCGCATTGGGTATCGGGGTTGATGCCGATGGTGTCCGGATCACCGATATAGCCTTCGCCGCCGCCACCCGTATCCTCCACCGTGACCTTGGGCAGATTGCCGAGCAGCGGCAGACGAACCGTGCCCATCACCCGCAGCGACAACGCTGCCGGATTTCGGCTCGGCGACGCCGCGTACTGCGGGTGATAGCCATAGATCAGCAGGTCAATCTGCTCGCCTGCCGCCAGACGCTCGGCGATGCCGTTGAGCTGAATCGTGTGCTGGCCGTAACCGCGCACCGGCGTGACCTGGTCGTCAATCACTTCCAGATGCGACGGCAGAGACAGAGCGGTGTCAACATCCGCCGCCGGCCCGCAGATGAAGGCCGAGCCCATGTCCGCGTACTCATCGCAATACGGCTGGTAGTAATACGGCGCATTCATGCGACTGCGCGCCAGCGACAGGTAGATGATCGGATCGTCCACGCCGAACATGCTGCCGGTCTCGGCCAGCATCTCGGCGGTATCACGCGGCGTCAGGTCCCCATCAATGTTGATGGTGATTTCGGGAATGCCCGCCAATACGGTGTCGGACGACACGGTCATCAGGTGGAACGGCACCGGCACCGCTTGCACGGTGTTGAGCGTGACACCGACCGTTGCGAACGGCCGCTCGGTCATCGGCGGATTCAGTTTCGGATCGTTGGTCCGTCCGTTGATGTCATCTTGCGGAATATGATCCAGCGACACGGCATCGCCGCTGGAATCGAGCGCAAGGCAGATGCCGGGCTTGGTGGCGAGAGAATCTATTGAGGGCTGGTGCTTTTGCAGCTTGGCGCGCAAGAAACTGAGCTCCATCTCCTCCACGCCATAAGGGCCGCAGCCCGTCAGCGCATTGGCACTGGCCGCACCGGAGTATGAACCGGACTGCTGCGAGTACTGATAGAAATACTGCTGCGCCATGCCCGGTGCGCCGATGATCAGCGTGCCGCAATCCGGGCCGGAACAAGTCGGGAAACCGCCACCGAATGAGAACGCGGTGGACGTCACCAGACCGCTGCCAACCGGGAACACGTGGCCAACCTGGTAGCTGTACAAGCGCACGTCAGCGTCTTCATGACGCCGCAGACAGGCGTAATTGTCGAAATCTTCGTTGAAGGCAAAGATGGCGTCGTGCTGGCCGTGCCAGATCAGCGCGTCCACTTTCGCGCGCAACGGGCGGTCGGGAGTGCCATTGCCATCTATATCGCGGCCCGGCGGAGCTTGATACGGTACCCCGTTGTAGGTAGCGCCTTCGGTATCGTCCTGCGAGAAATCGGCATGGTCACCGCAGGCGTAGCCGAGGCCGTGGTAGGCGAAGAACTTCTTCAGCTGAGGAGTCGGCCGGCCTGCTTGCACGGTCTTGACGATCTCGTCGCGCACCCAGGGATCAAGCCGACCCTGCGTGGACGGCAACGAGGCCGCAAGCAAACCCGCTGCGTAGCTGGATTTGATGACATCGTGGGGGAACAGGCTGTACGACAGATCGTGCCAGGTGATCTGCGGCACGATCGCGTCCACACGCTGCAAGTGATCGTATGCGGCGAGCAGGTACTGGTAGCCGCCGCCATAGGACGGGCCGGTGGTGCCGAGCACGAGGTTACAGCCGTCAATGACGGACGTTTTCCGCTCGGTCGCATTTGCGGGCGAGCAGTCGCCGCCGTTGTCGCGATACGCGAGCAGTTTCAGATTCTGTTCCGCCCAATCCACGATTTTTTCAATCTTCTTGATTTCGTAGTCCGGGTCCATGAAGCGCACCACGCCCTCGGATTCACCGGTGCCTGACTCGTCCATGGCGATGACCCAGAAGCCGGCCTCGACGAAATTGCTCATGTCGCCACCAAGACCGCCGGCGCCGGAATCGAGTCCGTATTTGGTGCCGCACTCACCTGCGACGCAATCCGGATAGAACCCGGACGCAAAACGTGTGCGGGTCGAGCCGAAGCCGTGGCCGTTGAGTACCAGCGGATGCGGGCCGTTTTCGCTGAAGTTGCGCGGCTCGTACACCGAGAATGTGGTGACTTCGCCGTCGAACTCCTCCATCGGCAGGTTGACGTAGTACGTTCGGCCGCCCATTGAGGTTTGATCAATCTCGTCGCTGCCGGGAATCACGAACGGCACGCCGCAGTGCCGCGGCACATAGCCGGACACCGGATCAGGCGTACAGGTAACCGCCGCATCGTCCTCGCCGCGCAACACGTCGCCAACTCCGGCGGCGTCAGCAACCTCACGCACGGCCCTGAACGGGTCAAGCGCTTCGCCACCTGCCAAGCCCTCAATCATCGCGATGAGGCCGGTGATCGGAGCCAACGGATCGCCGCCACCGCCCTCACCGCCACTCTTGGTGAGCACGACCGGCTGCCAGTCGCCGTTGTCGCGGGCATCCGACTCTGCGTACCGGCCGGCACTAAACAACGCCTGAGCCGGCATGGAGTAGTGCATCGTTTCGTTGTCGCTGAGATCAACGAGGCTGGCACCGTTGTCCACGAGGAAAACATGGACGACTGCCGTGGGCGAAGAATCGAGGAACAACGATTTCAAGCCACGGCCCAATCCGTTGTCTTCCCACGGAATTTCCAGACTCACCGCACCCTCGTTACCCGTCACACCCACACCACGGGCGACGTGATTGCTCGTGCTGTCATTGCAGTTGATGACCGGCGGCGACTGGCCGCCGCAGTCCACCTCCAACACCAGCGTGATGGCGCGGTTGGCGGCAAGCCCGTAACTTCCGCTCGCGTCCTTCATGCGAATCGTGGCCGTTGCCTTCAATGATTCGCCTTCGGTGAGCTGAAGCGCGGGAGCACCTGCACTCTGGTCCGGCACCGACTGGCCGTTGAACACCAGTGAAGCCGTGAAGTCATCGCCCGTACCGTCACGTGGCGTGCCCGCGCCCAAGCTACTGTGGTCGGACTTCCAGCCTTCAAACGAAGCGCCATCGCGCTGGTAGTTGACCCAAACCTCGCTGACGCTGGCAGTAGCCTTCTTCTCTTTCAGTTTTTCGTTGGCATAGCCGTTGGCCGGTACCGAGAAATGCCGGCTGCTACTGCACGTCGCGTTCTCGCCGGTGCCGGAATTTTCAATCGTCCAGTCGTTCGGATCCACGTCACTGACGCAGGCGTAGGCGCGGGTTCCGCTGCACGCAGCTGCGACCAAGCGGCCAGCGGCATTCTGATACGCGCAATTCTTGGCAGTATCAGAGGAAGGCTCGTTTGGCGCCCAGCTCCAGACCATGGCTTCGAGGCGGCCGTCGGACGGCGCCAGTTGATCGAGCCCCGGCATGTGCATGCCGCAGCGCATCAGTTCGCGCGCAATCGCCGGCGTGATCGGGCCGTCCTTGTCCGTCGCATCAACGCTCGGGAAATCAGCGACGTCCGAAGCCGTCAGCAGAGTGCTGTCCTCCCAGACGCGGGTGAACTTACTGCTGTAGGTCGTCGGACTGTAGACACAGGTGTTGGGATAACTCGCGCCGACATGCGAACCGGACTGCTCCACATTGGAGCCGTTGGTCTTCTTGTGCATCACCGCATTCCAGACGGAATCCGTGGAGCCCGAGCAGTCGTCGGCAAACATCAGCACCTGCTTGCCCGCGTCAAGGATTTGCGAACGCTTCACCTTCAGCCATGAACCCGTGGTGTTGTAGTCACCAGCAGATGTCTGGCACGAACCCGCACCAGGAGTAGCTGACGGTTTCCAAGTGATGTCGCCGAGCACGTCATTGAAGACCACGCCGGCGGATTGATAGGACTCGCCGCTGAAATTGGCGTCGAAGTCGTCACCCGTATGCGCAAGATTGCTCTCGATGTAGAGCAGCACCGCTTCGTTGGGGTTGGCATTCAGCCAGGTGCGCAGCTCGGCCAGCACAGCGCGCAAGGGTTTTTCGCTGGTGCAGCCGGCATGCGGCAATACGATTTCGCTGCCGTGGCAGACCACCGGTTCACGCAGTGTCGTGCCGTCGAGCGAGCGGCGCGGCATCCAGTGCACGTCAATCTCCAGCACGCGCACGCCCATGCGCAACTGATCCACCATGTCGTAGAGCTGGTTGGAATCGGAGCCGGACAGCGTCGGCGGCGTGTTGTCGTCGGTGGCATTGAACGAGTTGTGAGTGGCGACCAAACTGGTGTGAATCAGCGGCAGGTCGTAGCCAAGCCGGTTCTGCAAGCGCAGAGCCTTGTGAATCCAACTGCTCTCGAAGGCCTGCATCTCGTATTCGCCCACGTGCTGCCCGCCCATCAACGCGCAGAATTGCGGCGCTTGCGCGCCCTGCGACGCGGCAGACACCTGACGGCAATACGCCGCCGCGCCGAGCATGAGGGCATCCACCGCACGACAGGCGGCGAGCTGCTGTCCATCACGCCGTTCGGCGGCATCGCCGCCGGACTGCTCGTAGCAAGTGTCGGCCACCGCGTGCAGGTTGCCGCCGCTGAGCGTGCACAAACTGCCGGGCATATTGTTGTCCAGACATTGCGCGCCGAGTTCCTGTTCGGCAGTGCGCAGCAGACCGCACAACGGCGACAGGCCGGACTCGCCGTAGGCATCGCAGACGTCGGCGTAATCCGGCGCATTGCGGGCGGCGGGCGGCTCACCACCGCCGCTGTCGCCACCGACGATGCCTTGGTAGGCATCGGCGAATTGATTGAGCACCCCGCCGATTGCGGCGGCAAGCTGGGTCAACGGGCCGGGCTCGCCGCCACCGCTGCCATCATCAAACGGAATGGCTGCAAACAGCGTGTCAAAAGTGCCGCAGACCAGATCTGTGAGCACTCCGCCGGTCGGATCATTGTCGTCACCGAACTCGTGACACTGCGAGCGATAGTTTTCCGAAGGGTCCTGAGCGGGAACACCGCCGCCGCCCGTGCCGGGCTCGCTGACGATCACGCAACGCATCTGGTTGTCGGTACATGTACCGGTGGGCGCACCGAGACGGCTGACCGCCGCCAGCGGGATCACCGGCAGACGGATGCTCGACGGATATTCCGCGCTGTGATGCAGCGTGTTGATCGCCGGCGGCGTCTTCTGGATGTAGGCCCAGTCGTTGTCGTCCAGTGAAGGCGCGTGCACCTTGACCAGCAACTGATGGCCCGCGCGTAACACGTGCCCAACTGGGAAGATTTCCAACTGATAGCGCGTCACCGTGCCCGGCGTGATCACGTCCGTCGGTGCTGGCGTATGCGGACGATACGGACGGTAGATGTTGTCGGCGTCCGTGCACGTGCTGTCAGGGACCTTGCGCGCGCCGCTGTTTTGGGGCGTGCACTGCGACTTCGACGCAATAATCTCGTGATGCGTGGCCTTGAGCACGCCGCGCTGCAGGTACAGACGCTCGCCCGTGGCGGGATCGGCATCAATCAACTGCACCATCAACTCGGTGTCCGGCGCGGTGGAGGTGATGTACAGATCGGCGGTGACCGGGCCGGCGAACACGAGATCGCTGGCGACCGGCATTCTGAAGATCAACTCGTCGGCGCCGTTCGCATCCTGCGCGGTGATCTCACCACCTTCGTTCTTGCCAGCCTGATAGCTGTAGGCCTGACGCTTGCTGCCGGAGAAATACGTCGAGCCGCTGCCTTCTTCACCGTGAACGACCGTGTCCTTCGCGGTGTCGAGCGAGCCATCCGGATGGAAGTAGAAATCGGTCCATTCCGTCTGCGCCAGCGGGAAGCCGCTGGAATCAATGTGACCGTTCGACTTCGTGCCGTTCTGGTTGTTGACCTCAAGCAGTACGCGGCTGGTGGCGCTGCCGTTGTCGGCAAACACCGGCGCCGGCAGGGCCAGAACTTCAGCTGGCTCCGGCGGATTCTCATCCTTCGAGCCCCATTGGCGCGGCTTGCGACGCGAATCGGTCTCGTTCGGATCGAGCATGAAACGATCCATCCAGAACCGCCGTTCGGCGGTTACCTCTGTCGGACCGGTCTGTGAACCGTGGTCGCCGTTGAGCGTCACAAGGCGTCGCGTCAGAGTCTGCGGCAACTTGTCGAACACATGCGTGCCGCCTCGCGGGCCGGTCTGCTCGTCCTGATAGGCAGTGACAATCTGCGTCGGCGCGGTGACCTGATTCAAATAATTGACGACCGAGCGTTCCTGATACCACGGGCCATCGGTGTCCGACAGGCCGTAAATCAGCGGGTCATCGGCGCTGCGCGAGCGCGCGGCCTGATTCTGGGCGCACTGACGGTCCGGCGAGTCAGCCAGAATGCCGGCGAGCGAGCCACCGAGATAGTCGTAAGCGGGCCGGATGCCGCCGGTCCACAACAGCGGGAAGCCGTAGTTGGACACACCGCCCGGGTAGACGATGTCGCGGTAGATGTCGCCGATCTGGCCGGAGATGCTGACCATCTCCAGATGTTCGGGATTGGTCGACGCGATCATCGCGCCGGTGATGCCCGAGTAGGAGTGTCCGAACACGCCGACCTTGCCGTTCGACCAAGGCTGCTGCGCCATCCACTCGTCAATCAGGTATTTGCCGTCTTCAGCGCTCTTGCGGCTGAACAGATCGAACTCGCCGGCCGAGCAGCCGGTGCCACGTACGCTGGCGACGACCGAGACGTAGCGGTCGCCCGACTTGTAGTACCTGTCGTGCGCAGCGCGAGTACCGCCGGTGAGCGGTAGTCCGCTCTGACCGGTTTCCTCGCGCAGGATGTCGTCCATATCGCCCGCCGGCGTCTGGCTTTCTTCCGAACCACTCTCGTAGCCCGACATTTCAAGGATGGACGGACAAGTTCGCGCTGCGGGATTCTTCGCGACGTTGCAACCCCAGGGGATGTAGACATTGGTTGCGATCAGCGTGCCGTCCGCCATCTCGACGTAGGTGTTGGGGCCCTGGATCTCGTCCTCGGGCCGGTGCTCGCCGTTCGGGCCGGGGCCTTCGCTGCGCCCGCCGCCGAAAACCACCGCGCAGGCAAACTTGGCCGCCGCCTCGTGATCTTCCGCGCCGCCCTGCTGGGCTGCCGCCACGCAGGTGGCGTAGTCGTTGGGCAGCTCCTGTGGTGGTTCGCCGCCGCCGCCACCGCCCGGCAAGTTGTTGGGCAGGTCTTGCAGCATCGCGATCAGCGCGCTGAGCGGACCGAGCGGATCGCTCGGCGGCGTCACCGGAATCACCACCGCCTGCAAGGGCGTGCGCACCACATTGGCGTAAGGGTCGGCGACGTTCTGCGGCAGATTGGTCGGCACCATGAACTGCCACTGCTGGCCGTCCACCTCGTTGATTGGCTTGCCGAGAACAAAGCCATTGTCCACGTCGCCGGTGGCGAAGTAGTGAATGCCGTGTGCGCCGTAAACACCCTGGCGGTTGGAACAGTCGGCGGCTTTCGCCCCGTATTTCGCGATCTGTGCTTTTTCAACGCGGCCGTTTTCCCACTCGTAGCTTTCGCCGGGCCATTCGCGCGCCACCGGATCGTCGCCGGTGCCATCGTCCAGACAGGCATCGTCACGGTAATACGGCACCACGGCGGGCGTCAGCAGCGAAGTCGCGCCCTTGAGTTCGAACAGATACACCATCGAACCGGAGTTGTCCTTGCCTGACACCTGCTCCCAGTTGTCGAACGCCAGCGGCAGGTTGAAGGTCGGATCGGCGGCGTCGAAGAACGCCGGTGTCCCGAACACGCTGTCGGCTTGGCCGACATCGTCGTTGATGCCGTCCACCGGCACGCCCTGCGGACGCAGCACGGTGTAGTAGCGGCCTTCACGGCCCGGCGTGGCGGGGTTTTTCATCGCGTCGCGGTTGTAATCCCAACTGGTGTAGAGGCCATCCGGCGGAATCGGATGCACGCGCACGTGATAGCGCGAGATCACGGCGTCGCGGTAGAAGGTCTCAGTTTTGGTGACATTGGTGCCGGAGTCGGCGCCCCACACCTCGCGGATGCAGCGCACGTTGCCGCAGCGCTCACCCAGCAGGCTGGAGTTGGCTTCCCAGTTGACCTGTTCGTCCTCGAAACCGACGACGGAAATGGTGGAGTCCGGCGACTGCTGGAAGGCGCGGCCTTTCCAGCGGTCAATCAGGTCGGGGCGCGGCGTCCAATAATTCGCGTCGGTATTAGCGACGGAATCGTCGGGATCCTTGATGCGGATGTCGCGCACCATCCAGCGGCCGGTCGCCGTCCACTGATAGCTGGCCGTGCGCACGGTGACGCCGTCGCGCGGAAAGCGGTCGGTGGAATTGCGCTGCGACGCGCCGTCGCACACTGTGCCGTCCAAGTTGGGCCCGTAGCCGGTGTTGCTGGTGCCCAAGCGGTCGGGCGCAGGATCGCGCTCGCCAGCGCCGGGCGTGCTGCTGAAAAACGAACGATCAATCCACTGATCGGCATTGGGATCGCGTTGGTAATTGACGTACTGCTCCGTGACTGTCGAGCCGCCGGTTTTCTGCACCAGATAGACCACGCGCTCAGTCGCCGGATCAAGCGCGTCGTTGAGACGCACGATCTGAACGGCTTTCCAGCTTGTATCGAAGCCGCTGGTCGGACCCATTGCACCGGCATCGTCGGCCATGAACACGATTTCATCGTCGTGATCGAGGCCGGCGATGGGGTCTGGGATCGCGCCGGAGATGCCGGTGTTGCTATCGAGCGTGGCGGGATTGGCATCCCAACCGTTGGGGTCATAAGCCTTGCTGCAGACACCCTTGGTCATACCCCAGGACTCGGTGGTCCAGGCGTAGCTGAGTTCCTCGTCGGTACCAGAGTAGAACGAGAATCCGGAGTTGGCATTGGCCAAGAAATATGGCTTGCGTTCGTCCACCTGCACCGCGATTTCCTTGAAGCCAGCGGCCTCGGTCCAGCGATACGCAGCGATCTCGTTCACCGGCACGCCGCCGCCGGCCACCGCCGGCTGGCCCGGCGTCCAGCCGGTCGGGTGCAGCATCACGCCGTTGTAGGCATTGCGAACACCGTCGGACCAGATCTGATCGCCGCGCGGCCCCTTTTCATCGAGCTGCGCCTTCAGATAGGCGTCGCAGAACTCGCGGAAATCGTCATCGGGATTTTGGGGGTCGTTGCCCTCGATGAAATCGAACGGCGCTTCGTCGTTGGGCAATTCGCCGCAGGCCTGACCCGCCGACGCAAAGTAAGGGCCGGCGCCGGATGGATACGGCATGGGCACGCCATGAGCCGCAGGCGCGGACCAACCGGGCAGTCTGTCGCCGGTCAGCACCACCGGCTCGACGCTGCGCTTGGCAGCCGTCGCCTGCATCACCACCGCATCCGGCTCGCCGGCCAGACCAATGATCGTGGCGCCGGGATGTTCGGGGTCGGCTTCCTCAGGCAATGCGCTCGCGTTGTCGGCGAAATCCGTTGCCGCTGTTTGAATCGCATCGGCGGCAGCAGGATCGCCATTGACGATCGCGGCAATTGCAACGTTCAGATCGCTCATCAATTCGGCCAACACACCGATGATGCCGCTGCCATAACCTCCCGCAGCAGCCGGTGGCGGAGGCGGTTCGCCGCCACCCTCGCCCATAACCGTGTTCCAAGCCGTGTCCAGCACGTCTTGAATCGAGGCGATGATGGGGAATCCGCTTTCGTCGTCTATCTGCGAGGCGCAATAGTCGTTCGTGAACGGATCACATTGCCCGCCGATGCGGACCGGGAAGCCTGCGGGCTCGCCTTCGCAAGCGTCGCCGATGCCGTCTTCGTCGGCATCGGCCTGGTTGGCATTGCTGACCGTGGGGCAGTTGTCCACGGCATCGTTTTTGCCGTCGCTATCCGTGTCACGCTGCGATGCGGAACAACCGGCGGCGTTGGGTGTTTGTCCAGCCGGCGTGTTGGCGCAGATATCAGAACCATCACCCACATTGTCCTCGTCAGCATCCGGACCGACAGACGCGGTAGACGCGGCAGCCGTCTTGTTGGGCTCCGTTCCGAAACCGTCCTGGCCGATCATGGCGGTGAGACCGGCCGGGCACGGCCCGGCCACAAAAAACGTTCCGTCGCCGGCTGCGTTTACCACGCGGTTGTCGCTCAGCGTCACGGTTCCGGTGCGCACCGGCGCGACCTGATTGGTCTCCACGTACGCATCCACCGCGCGATAGTTGGCGGGATAGGCAATGCCGTAATCCAGCGTGACTTCGCAACGTGTGTTGTTGGCGCGGCTGCGCGGTGCCGACGGGAATCGCAGATGGTTCACGGAAGAAACCGTGAAGATGCTGGACGGCAACGGTCCGTATGCAACGGTCGTCCCCTGATTGGCCTTGCCACTGACCACGAACTTGTAATCGCCGGTCGCCCAATCCTTCGGTGCCTCGAACTCCACGGTCCACAGATGACGGCCGCTGACGACCCGATACTTGATATGCATCTCGTAGAAGGTGTCCATCACCTCGCCGTTGGCGCGCCGCACCGGCGTGCCGTCAGCGTGTTGCATCGTCACCTTCGGTGAATCCACCACCGGGTCACCGCCCTCGAATACGAACTCGGTTTTCTCGAAGCGCTTGATGCTGCCGGGCTGTGCGACCGGCGTGCCCGGCAGCAGCGAAGGCGTCGGCACGGTCGCAGGAATCGCGTCGTACATCGGCTTGTAAAGCGCGTAGTTGATCTGGAACTCATCGGCCGGCGCGGCTTCGCCTTCTTTCAGCGCCACGAGCAGATCGCGGCTGACGTCAATGAAGCGCTCGCCCTGCTTCCAGCCCCAGAACGTGGTGGTGGACTCGGCGCCGCCGAACTGCGCCCAGTCTTCCTTCTCCGGCGGCAGGATGTAGCCGACGTGATCGCCAGCGTAGCCCCAGACAAAAGTGTCCTGCGGCTCGTAGCCTTCGGACTGCGCCATTTCCATCAGACGCACGCCAAATTCGGTGAGCGGCTCGCCCGGCTGCACCATCAGGGTGATGTCACCGATCTTCGCAGCGGTGAGGATGGTGTCGCCCGGCACAAAGGCGCCGTTCTCGGCCACGCCGTTGTCAGCGAGGTCCGCCGCATCCGGCGGCGTAGCCGGGACGCAGTACAGATGCTTGGTCGGCAGGCCGGCGTCGGTCCAGCCGGGGATTTCACTCGGATTGGACGGAATCTGGTCGGGAATTTCGCCATCGACGAACGGCGCTGCAATGTCATTGCCGCACTGCGCCGCGCCCCACGGATACGGGTATTCGTCTTCGGCGTAACCGAGCCGCTCGCGGTTCAGGATGATGCGCTGCGAAACCGCGCGCAGATCCGGCTCGTTCTGGAAGTTGTTGATGTCGTCGGCGATGGCGCGCACTTGTGGCGCCATGCGTTTGCCAAGTATCTCGATGCCGCGGATGCTGTACTCGACGTTTTTGGGCGTGACGTCGCCGCCGGTGTTCTGCACCAGCATGGCGATCGGCGCTTGGTAATTACCCGGCGCGTTTACCGGTTTGACGAAGCTCTGCTCGACTTCGCGCTCGATAGAGGCAAGCACGTCGCCGGAGAAGTATTGATTCTCGACATCGAAGGCGATGCCGTGATCGGCAAAGTTGATGACGACGGCCATCGGCTTGCCATCCAGATCGTCCACGCGCAGCACGCCAATGCGCTTGCGCAGCTCGTTGGCGTCGTCAATGCCCGAGGGACAATCGGCGGCGGACACGTAGGCACAGCCCTGCACGTCGTTATCGTCGTAAGTCGCAAGCCGGCCACGGCGATAACCGTTGATGCCGTTGCCGTTACCCGTCTGCGGCGACTCAAGACCATTGCCGTGACCGATTTTTGCCGGCTTCATATCAGCCAGCGCGGCAACCACCACGTCGGCCAACTGCCCGACGATGCGACGGTAGGCGTCGTGCTGATACAGGTCCATCGCCAGCCAGAAATAGCGGGTGGAGTGATTGGCGATAGCGCCCGGGCCGTCGTGCGTATGTGTGGCCGACATGATCAACCCGTCGCCGAGATCAATACCTTGCGGATGTACGACGCTGACCGTGCGGGCCTTCACGTCGGCCTTTACAGCCTGCACCACTTCGTCGAGCATGCCGATGAAGTCGGTCTTCACCATCACCACGTAGTCGTGGCCGTCGTACAGCGCAACCGCCTTGGCGATCAGCGAGTCGTAATAGCCGCGACTGGGCGGCGAATAGGTTGCGTACGGCGAATGCACCTTGCGCGCCTCGTCCGGCAGCGGCGCATTCGGGAAACAACTTTCGGGCGCAGTCGGATCGCAACCATCGTTGGCCGACGGCGTGTTGTCGGTCAGCTCGCCCACCGGATCGTCACCGATGTACTCGCCACCCACCGGAGGCCGCAGGTAGCCGCCCAAAGGAACGCCCACCGGCACCTGGATCGCGAGTTTGGCCACGCCCGCCATCAGCGGTTGCACTTCAATGCCTGGATCTGGAGCGGCATCCGGACCGGGAACCGGCAGATCAATGCCAGCGACAACGCCGACCTGCTGAACCAGCGTGGTCGAGACATCGGCCACCAGCTGTTGCGCGCCGCCGATGACTGCATCAAGCGCGGCGACCAGCTCTTCAAGCGACTGGCCGGTCAGTGCCGCAATCAGGTGATCGGGAACGGTGCTGATCGCCTCGACAAAGCGGCCAATGGCGGCGCTCAATACGGCCACCAGATCCCCGCTCGGCGGCGGCGCGACAGCGCCCGCGCCGAACCAGATCGGCGCGGTGATGCCGATGACGTTGCGATTGCTGCCGCAAGCTGATGCGTCCGGCGACACCAATGCCGGGCACAGCACGATGAAGTACCAATCTTGGCCGGAGGTCGGCGTAGTGACGGTTTTAGTCGCGACGAACGATCCGTCCGTACTAACGCCCAATTGAACGGGCGTAGTTTGAACACCGGTCCTATTGATAAGCGCCACGCGCGTGCCGACCGGCAGCTCGGACATCTGCACGTTCAGGGTGTGTGCGCCCGATGCCATGACGATGGAACCCAGCGGCGTACCGTCTTGAACCGTGCTGTCTTCGCCACCGACCCAATAGTGAATCGTCGGCACCGCCGCCGGCTGGCCGGGGTTGCCGCTGACCAGTGCGTTGTGAATCGCCACGGTGCGGCGATTCTTGAACGCGTGGTAGTAATCGCGCGGACTGCGGCCACGCGTGAGGATCAAGGTCTTGCCATCATTGCTGGTGGACCATTCGCGCTGGTGCTCGTCTTCGTTCGCGACCGGGCCGATGTGCCAGCCCTTGGTCAGCGCCTTGACGTACCACTCGATGTCGTCGCCGCCGTTGACTTCCATACCGACGACGCGCTCATCAATCCCGGCGTCCACGTAAGCGACGTCGTTCCAGTTAGAACCACCGCGCGTGGCTTGCAACACCGCGCCCGTGGGCGCACTGCCGTCAAACGGCGACAGCGAGGGATCGCCGCCCGGATGGTTGAAAGTGACCAGCGCGTCGGCGCCGCCGCCCTGATCCACCGGCTCACGCAGCCAGTCCCAGAACAAATCCATCGAGGCATAGCTGCCGTCCACTTTCACGTTGACCACGTTCGTCGAGAAATAGACGTTCATGTGGTTGTAGTAATCGTTGGTCCACTCGAAGCCGCGCACGCCGGTGAAGCCGTCGTACACCACTTGTTCGTTCACCGTGGACGCATCGGTGGCCTGTATCGCCTGTTCCAACGTCGCCGCCCATTTGAAGTAATGGTGGTCGCCGGCCAGTGCGTTGTTGCAAGACAGGAAGCTGGTAATGGCGGTGGCGGGAGTGTCCGGGCCAAAGCCGCTCAGGTAGGCAATGAATGGATCTGGTGATTCGTCACTGAACGAATCGGACATCGCCTCGGCGCCATCCACCAATAGTTGTGCGCACACCGCCGCCGTGGTGATCGGCAGCTTCTCGTTGTCCGAGTGCTCGGACGAGAACATGAAGTCCAGCTTGACGCCCGTGTCGCAACCCGTGTCTGTGTTGACCGTACAACCGTCTTTCAGGTTGTGACCGGATTTCGCGCTGTTGAAGTAATCGCGCGGAATCGCGGTCGGGTCGCCGTCGGAATAGCCGCTGTGCTCGTGCACCGCGCCGACGAACTGCGATAACGCGCGCGCATCCTGCGCCTCGTTGTAACCGTCGGGCGTATAACCCGTCGCGCCATGCGCGAACTGCTCGCAGACGCCGGGCAGCCACTGGTAATCGCACAACTGACGCACAACGTTGGTGGCGTTGCCGGTGGCGAAGCATTCCGGCGTCACCGACCTGTTGTCAGGATTGGTGCAAGCGCTGCTCGCAACCACCGGTATCACGCCGGGCGCGCGGTTGAACACGGCAGGGCCGTTGGCCGCATCCACTGCATACAGCGGCAGTTGCAGATCGGCTGCGACATTGACGACGGGGATGGACGGATCGCGCGAGTACGAAGCGAGGTATTGCGTGTGATAGCCGTACACCAGCAGCGCCAGCTGGTCGCCGTTGGCCAAACGTTCGGCCACACCGACGAGATCCACGCTGTGTTCGCCAAGACCACGTACCGGCATGATCTGGTCGTCAATCAGCGTCCACGTTGCTGCGTCAGACGCTTTCTTTCCCAGGCCGACAAACACGATGCTGTCGCAACCGGTGCGCAGAGTCGGAATCGTGCCGACACCGCAAGCCAGGTCGTTGACCATCTGCGGCGTACTGACGGTGATCGTCGCCTGTGGGATGCCGGCGACAATCAGTCCGTTGGCATCGGCAACCGTGAGCAGCGGCACCACGGCCGGTGTAGCTTGGCCAGCAGCGTTGAGATTCTGCGCGAGTACGCCATTCGGCACGCTCGATGCGCCGACACCATTGACGCTGTAATACGCTGCGTTGCCATCCCCGTCGATGTCATCAAACTGCGGGGCTCGCGGCGCCAGCATGTCCTCTTCCGGCACCAGCACGGCATCGTTTTCAGCGAGCGATAGACACAGCGTGTTGCTGTCGGTAGCGTCCAGTGCCGCTGCGGGTGTAGCGCGCAGCTTTTCGTTGAACCACTGCACGGTTGCAACACCGCGATCAACTTTCGCGCTGCTGCTGCCATTGCCGCAGTTGCCGTTGCCGCCAGGCGTCTGCGGATTGAGCTGAGCCGGCGCCCCTTGCGGAATGTAGCCGCTGAGCAGGTGGCCCGACTGGTGCGTGATCAAACGCACGTCGCCGCCCCGCACGCGGGCACACTGATAGTTGTACCAAGCGTCGTTGAAGTTAAACAGCGTGTCCTTGAATCCTTGCGACAGCAGCACGTCGACCGCTGGCTGGCCAGTGCTCGTATTGCTGCCCGGAACGTCGCCGGCCAAGCCACCCAGCATGAAGTTGGCATCGGCTAGCGTGTCACGCGAGCCATAAGGCATGGTGGGTTCGCCGTTGAGTCCGCACCAATAAGTCGGTGAGTGATAACGGAACCACTCCAGCGCCTCGGCCGGGAATTCGTTGGTCGCGGCACCACGCGCCAGCGTTTCCATGATGTACGGATCAAGTCCGCGGTTGTCCGGAGTCTCGCCGCCCTGCAAGCCGGGGGCGTAACTGCCAGCTACGCCGCCTGCGGTGAGCAATAAATCCCATGCGGACTTGACGACATCGCCAGGGTTGAGGCTATAGCGCAGGTCGTGCCAGGTGATGTCCGGCGCCAGCGCGTCAAGACGGTTCTTGGCGTCCACGTTGTGCAGGAGGAACTGATAGCCGCCGCCATAGCTGCCGCCGATGGCGCCGGCGACAAGATTGGCGCTGGTGGTGCTTGCGCCGCTTGTCGGACGAGCAACGAAGGGCTTCAGAACATTGCCCTCGTCGCGGTAGGCCAGATAGTCGAGATTGGTTTCAGCCCAGTCCAGAATCTTGACCAGATCCTTGCCCTCGAAATCGGGATCCATCACGCGCACGGTGCCACCGCTCTGACCAAAACCGCGCTGGTCAATGCTGATGACCGCGTAACCCGCGTCGCGGTAAGTGGTGAAACCGCTGGTGCTGCGCGAACCGCCGAAGCCGTGACCCTGCAGGATCAGCGGGTGAGCACCTGTGGCGCGATTGGCGCAATCAAATGTTTTCGGTTCGAGAACCTGGAAACTGACGGTTTGCGCCTCGTCAGCCGATGGAATCGTGACCTGATAACTGCGATTGCCGGCGGTGTTTTGCCCGGTAGCGCAAGAAGCGTTGTTGTTCGGGGGGGGCGGCTCTTCGCTACCCATGACCGTGTTCCAGGCGGTGTCGAGAACATCCTGCAACTCGTTGACACCGGGGATCTGATCGGCACAGCCGAGATCGGCAGGAGTCGGGTCACAAAGCACCTCGCCGAAGCGGATCGGGAAACCCGTAGCTTGTTCAACCGGACAGCCATTGGCATCCACCTCGGTGCCGGCCGGCGTATTCGGACAAGTGTCGTTTGCATCGGGCACGCCATCGCCGTCTGCGTCTGGCAGTGGACAGCCGTTGTTGCTGGCGGGGCCGGACTGGGTCGGGCAGTTGTCGGCGCCGTCGAGCACCGTGTCGTTGTCGTCATCCGCATCGCATGCGTTGCCACCGTCGGCGGCGCCATCGGTGTTGAGCTGATCGGCATTGGCAACAATCGGGCAGTTGTCGGTGGCATCGGGCACACCGTCAAGATCGGTATCCACCGGCGGGACGATGACATCGCCCGGCAGCGCCGGACAGGTGGCGGCATTGGTGACATTGCGCGCGCCGCGCACGTCGATGATGCGGCCCTGCGTGTGCAGGAAGTGCGACTTCTGGCATTTGCCGAACTGGGTGCCGCGCGGGTAACCGTGCGGATCGAAATCGTCGGCACGCGGCGGCACGTTGCCGATCGGCGGCGCAGCCGTCTTACCCTCGTCCATCTCCATAAAGGCGGACTTGGCGGTGCGACATTCGCCGACCAAGGGGCAGCCGGGGTCGTCATAAGCAGCGCCGGAATCGCGGCCTGCCAGCGGCAACGCGTAGAACGCATCGTTGTCCGGATCGCGCTGCGTGAAGAACTCATCACGCGTGGCGAAGGTGTGCGTCACGCCCTCGCCTGGCTTGCGCTGATAAAGGTCGGCGACTTCAACGCCGATCGTGCGCGCCATGACCTGGGCGCTCCAATGCGTGACCTGGTGATCGCCAAACGCCGGTTGCAGCAGCAACTGGTTGTCAGGGCCGTAGGCATCGCGCGTCATGTGATGCGCGTAGCCATTGTTCTCGGAGCGGTCCCACAGCATCTGGATCAGCGAGAACCCGAGCATGCGGTCGAGATCGTCCTGATACGACAGATACAGTGGCAGGGAATATGGAGGGATGAGGCTATCGGCAGAATCTTCCGCCGCATCCGGACTTGGCTCGCTTGGGGCATGCGGGTCGTAGAACTTGTCGAAATCCACGCTGCGCTGGAGCAGCGTGGAGTAATTCATGCCGATGACGCCAAGCACGCCGCGCTGCACGTCCTTGGACAGCGCGACGATCGGGCCGCCGGTGATGCCGCCCTGCGAGTTGCCGTCGTAGAACACTTCGGCGGTATCAAACACCGGCTGTCCGTCGATCTTGAAAGCCTCGTCCGCGGCGAATCCGTCCGGATGCTTGAGCAGGCGCGCGAGGAACATGAAGTTCAACATGCCCTGTTGCGAACCGTCCGGGATGACCGGGAAATTCGACAAGTCCGCCAGCGAGCTGACGACGTTGACGATGTCGCCGGTTGCGAACCCGAACAGGTCCACGGCGCAGAACATGAAGTTGTGCTCGCTGCTGAAGCCGGGCACCGCGTCGTAGGTGATGGCTTGATAACCGTCGAGCAGGCCGTGACCGTAGATACCGGGACGCGCCTTGCTGCCCGGCGTAGCCGAATTTGGAATCTGGCACATGTAGCGCGTGGTCATGCTGCCGACGGCGTCGGGCAAGCCGTCGCCATAACGCGCTTGCAGCGCGCAGCCGCTGGTCGCTTCAGCCGGATCCAATGCGCAGACATCTGCCGACGACTCGTCGGGCAGATAGTTGAGGCGGTTAGGCGGCAACGTGGCGCCGTCCACGATGCCGAATATGTCGAAGAAATCGCCGCAGTTGTCCGCAAACGGGCTCATCGCACAGAGGTTTTCGAGCGTGATGCTGAGATCGTCGCCCGGCGTCGGCTCGACCGGTGTGACGAAACTCGGCACGGTAATGGTGCCTTCTATGCGCTTGGCGATGCCGCCCTGCGGGCTAGGCGTGACCTTGTCCACGGTAAATGTAGGCGCGGCGCCCAGGCTGGTCGCGGTTTCACCGAGGCTGGCAAATGCTTCGTCGCGCATGTGGCGCAGACGGCCGACGTTGTTCTCGGCGCTGGCGACGGTGAAATCCCAGGCCAGATACAGCGATTCGTCGCGCGTCACGCCGGCGGGCAGCCACGGAAACACGTTCGCCTCCAGTGCAGCACAGCGATCCGCGACCGGCGGCAGCGCCGATTCAAAGCCATCGCGGCAGGCGGTAAACGGAGCTTGGGCGGGGAGGGTTTCGCCAGCCTCGTTCTTGAGGTTGCGCAGCACCACTACGTAGCGGCGGCCTTCGTTGAAATTGACCGCCGGACGGATGATCAGTACCGGACGCTTTGAATTCGGTTTCGGATTCGCCGTGTCCTGCGCCGGCAGCAACAAGCCGGCGTTGAGATCGATTTCCGCCCAGACCAGATGCTGACGCGGGGTCATGAGTTCGGGCGGCTGCGGCACTTCGAGCACCATCACCGATGAGGTCGGCGACTGCGCCTGCGACAGATCCGTCAGCGTCGGTGCGCCGGGAATCGTGCCGTCGGCTTTGGCCTTCAATCCGGGCACGTAAGTGACGATCATCTGACCCGGCGAATAACCGTCGTTGCGGTTCCATTCGGTGGGATCAATCGGCTTGCCGGCGACGTTGCGCGGCATTGCGGCGAGGCTGAAGTTGATGCGCTTGCCGGTGCCGCCCTTGTTGACGCCTTGCGGGCTGTCCGGTGCGGCCGACACGGTGAATTGATCGCTGGGGAACGGCATCAGACACGCGGCGGTATCGAGGATGTCGCAGCCGCGGATCAGCGCTTCTAGCGCGGGCTGGAACAGATCGGTATCCGAGACTTCGCCCCCGCCGCCTGGCGTCGCCGGGCCGGCAACGCTGCAAACGTCGGACGGCAGTCCGTTAGCGCGACAGGGTTCGTTGAGCGGCGTGGCGGGATCAATCAGCGCGCAGAACTGCTCGGGGCCGCCGTTGTTACGGCACAGCTGGGCGTACGAACGCTGGACGTAATCCACCCGCTGCGCCAAACGCGCGATCTGGCATGCACTGCTGGTGGGATCGGTGACGCAAGCCAGCAGCGTCGGTGGCAGGTTGCGTGGATCGGTCTGCGGAATGTCGAATAGTGGGTTGTACGCCTGCAAGCGCAGCATCGGCGCGGTCAAAGGCCCGAGCGAGACAAACTCCTCGTAGCCCGTGAAGGGGATCAGGAGGCCGGCGTTGCAGAACGGGTCTTCGCTGGGCTCGACACAGTTTGCGGCCGGTTCCAGATAGCTGAACTCGTCTTCGGGAATGATGTAGCCGAAAGAGTTCTGGGTCAGTCCCAACAACATCATCTTCGCGCCGGGCTTGAGGCCGCGGATGTACTGGCCGAAAGTGTTGGTGGCTTCGCCGGGGATGGTGACGATTTCAAGGCCACCTTCGCCGCCGAGGGTGATGCGCGTCACCGCCGTGTTGGCGGTGGGGGTGAGCTGACCCACTTCGGTCTGCAGCATCGTGCCGACCACCGGCACCGCCGAGGTGTCCACCGGCGTGAAGTCGTAATAGCGATTGAACGTACCGGTCAGCCCCAGAGCCACAAAAGCCGGGTTGGTCACCGGCAAGGTTGCCTGCGCGTGACGAACATTGAGGGTCGGAGCCAGTGCAATCGGGGTGAAATCCTGCGCGGCATCGGCGATGCCTTCACCACGGCAACGGACTTCGCCGTATTTGCCATCGGGATAGGTGCAGTTGGCGCGGCTACCCGAGCCGGAAGCGTCGGCGATCGGACCGTTGTAGTACAACGCCACGCCGCCGGAGCCGCTGGTAGGGCTTTCGAGCCAATCCATCGCGCCCTGGATGTAATCGGCGTGCGGGATGCGGAAATCTTCATTGACGCTGGTCGGATGCGCGTTGTATTGCAGCAGACTGCCGATGGCTTGCGAGTTCTCACCGGTGGTACGCGCTTCAAGCAGCGTGAGCGTACCGTCGGCATCGGCGTTCACATCCACGCGCGGACGGCGGTAATTGTTGAACGCCACCGTGCTGCCCTGACGCACCGTCAAGCTGGCAGGCTGCGCCGACAACAGGGCTTCGCGCACCGCTTTCGCGGCATTCGCGTACAACGTGTTGCTGATCCAGTCCTGCGGCACGCCGCCCCAGAGCCCCTGAAGATCGGCGCCTGCATGGCTGTGGGTTTGACCGAACAGAATGTTGTCGGGCAACAGCGTCACGCCAACATTGGCGGCTTCAGCGATGACGGCGGCCTTGAGGTTCTTGGAAATGACGTTGCCGGCGCCAATCGCGTCCATCATCAGGAACACCACCGGGGCATTGCCGCCCTGGATGCTCATGGCGCGGACGTGGGTGTTTTCGATGCCCTTGCTGCCCGTGAAAGCCGGTTGCTGCGCTGGCTGAGTCAGATTTTCGGTCAGAGTGTTGAATTCACCGCCCGAAGGGTCTGCAAAGTTCTGGAAAGGATTGACGCCAAAACCACCCAGATTGAATTTCTGAATGCGCGTGCCGGTGCCGAAGTAGCGATCCTCCTCAATTCCTTCAATGTGCGCTTCAGTCGGCGTAATCGCTTGCTTGCTGGCACCGACGCAGAGCAGATTGGCCGGACATACCGGCGCCACCGGATCACCCAGATCGTCGTTTTCGATAGTGGCGACGCCCTGTGCATCGGTGACCGTCGCGTTGGCGCTGGCGTTGCTCAGGTTGACGAAGAACGTCTCGTCCAACTCGACGGTGGTGTCGCCGTTGACAGTCACGTCGAACGTGCGCTCTTCCACCCCTGCCGCGAATTCGAGCAGGGTCACGGCCACCGGCTCGTAGTCGTTGCCGGCTTCGGTCGCGGTACCGTCGGCGGTGGCAGCGCTGACGCTAACCGCCGTACCGGTTTCACCGGCACGGGTCACGGTGAAGCGGAAGGTCTTGGTGCCGCTTTGCTCTTCGGCCGCAGTGACGTCATCCACCGAGAAGGTGGCGACACCGGGCTCGTTCTGGTTCTGCACGGTGACGATCACGCTGTCCGGCAGCGAGCTCGCCCCGTCGTCGTCGGTGACCACCAGTTCAAACACGAGGTCAGTGGCGACTGCGACCTGTGGTGCGGTGAAGGTCGGCGCAGCGACGGTGGCGCTAGACAGGGTCACCGTGGGGCCCGCGGTCTGGGTCCACTGGAAAGAGGCGATGGTGCCGTCGGCGTCCGTGCCCTGTCCGTCGAGCGCGACCTGCGAGCCCTCGGTGACGTTCTGGCTCTCGCCCGCGTCGGCGACGGGGCGCTGATTGGGATTGCCGCCGTTGCCACCGTTGATTTCGTCGAGCGAATCTTTCAGCTCGTCGTATGCCTGCTGGGGAGTGACCAGGGCACGGCCCGGCGCAGCGGCGGACAGGAACGCGGCAAGACCGGGCTGGTTGCCGAAATCAGCCAGCGGCAGATTGAACACCACTCTGACGCCGGCCGCGAGGTTGCGCACGGTCTGGGTGATCAGGATGCCGTTGGCGGAATTGCCATCGGTGTCGAGCGTCAGCAGCAGGCGCGCGATGTTGAGGATCGCCGGCGTGGTGCTGGCGACGTCGGCGCCAAACACGCCGCCCGGCACCAGGGTGATCGGGGTCATCACATCCTGGCCTGTGACCGCACCCAGCTGGATGCCGCCGAGGCTGAACGCAGCCAGTTCATCCACTTCGTAGCGGAACTCGCCGGCCGCATTGGTCAGCCCGGTCAGGCCGTCCGACTCGTAAGTCAGGCCTTCGACCCGGCTGTCGACGAACACGCCGGTGCGGGTTTCGCCGCAGGCAACAAGCAGGACCGCCAGCAGGCTGGCAACGACACGCGAGGACTGATTCATCTGAACCTTCCGTCAGCTTTCAAAGCGCAGGCGCGGCAGCGCCCAAAAAAAATGGAAAGTCCGGCGCCCAGTGCGGACGCCCAGCTCTCCTCCGTTCGCAAACAACCGTGGCTGTAGGTTTTTTCTGATGGCCTCGGTCCCGGCACTCATCCGCCGGGCTCAGACGCGCATTCTAATGCCTAGCGGCCCGGTTTCGGTGCACCCGCCTATGATGGTTTTTATCCCTTGACGCGGTTTTCGTGCCCCATGCTGATACATCTTTTGTACCGGCGTCTTTCGACCGGAGCCGGAAACAGGGTCCTCGCAAACTCGAAGCAGGTAGCGGTTTTCCCTATATGACAACTCAATTGTTGCAGTGCCGCAGGCAAAGGCGTAGGGTGCGCGCCCCATGAAAGCCGTGAGCTGTTCGCTGCTTTGAAAATCATCATTCTCGGAGCGGGGCGACCCCGACACGGCGCTTGCGAAGCAATGGGGGCGGGAGGGGCCGCATGGCCCGCATCCACTAAGCCATGAAAATCATCATTCTCGGCGCGGGCCAGGTCGGCAGTACGCTGGCCGAAAACCTCGCCATTGAGGCCAACGACGTCACCGTCGTTGATCAGGACCCCGGCCTGCTTGCCGAGTTGCAGGACCGGCTCGACATTCGCACCACGCAGGGCGTGGCCTCGCACCCGGACGTGCTGCGCCGCGCCGGCGCCGACGACGCCGACATGCTGATCGCCGTCACCGAGAGCGACGAGACCAACATGCTCGCCTGCCAGATCGCCGACACCTTGTTCCGCACACCGTCGAAGATCGCGCGCGTGCGCTCGGCCGAGTACCTGCGCGAGGAAGCGCTGTTCCGCAAGGACGGCCTGCCGGTGGACCTGCACATCTCGCCCGAACAGCTGGTCACCGATTACATCCACCGCCTGATCGAGTATCCGGGTGCCTTGCAAGTGGTGGATTTCGCTGACGGCCGCGTGCGCCTGGTTGGCGTGCGTGCGCATTACGGTGGCCTGCTGGTCGGACGCCAGCTCAAGGAACTGCCGAGCCACCTGCCGGCCGAAGTCGAAGCCCGGGTCGCCGCGATCTACCGGCGCGGCCGCGCGCTGCTGCCGGAAGGCGATACGGTGATCGAAGCCGAAGACGAGGTGTTCTTCATCGCCGCTGAAAAATACATCCCGAAAATCATGGCCGAGCTGCGCCGGGTGGACAAGCCGGCCAAGCGCGTGATGCTCGCCGGCGGCGGCAACATCGGCCTGCGGCTGGCGCAGGCGCTGGAAGACGATGTGCAGGTGAAAATCATCGAGCGCAACAAGGAGCGCGCGAAATACCTGTCGGAACAGCTCGACCGCGCCATCGTGCTGTGCGGCGATGCCGCCAACGAGGAGCTGCTCAACGAAGAGAACATCGAGGACGTCGACGTGTTCTGCGCCGTCACCAACGACGACGAGGCCAACATCCTGTCGGCGATGCTGGCCAAGCGCCTCGGCGCGCACAAGGCGCTGTCGCTGATCAACCGGCTGGCCTATGTGGAGCTGGTCGAGGAAGGCATCATCGACATCGCCATCTCGCCGCAGCAATCCACCATCAGCGCCCTGCTGGCGCGCGTGCGTCGCGGCGATGTGGTCAAGGTGCATTCACTGCGACGCGGCGCGGCCGAAGCCATCGAAGCCATCGCCCACGGCGACCACAGCAGCTCGAAAGTGGTCGGCCGCCGGCTGGAGGAAATCGCGCTGCCCTCCGGCGCCACCATCGGCGCCATCGTCCGCGGCGACGAAGTCATCATCGCCCACCACAACACGGTGATCGAGGCCGAGGACCACGTCATCCTGTTCCTGGTCAACAAGAAACGCGTGAAGGACGTCGAGAAACTGTTCAGCGTAGGCATGAATTTTCTGTAACCGATGAACGGCAACGGCGGGTCCCACACAGCACGCTATCGCTATGCCGCGGTGCAGCGCATCACCGGCCTGCTGCTGATGCTGTTCTCGCTGACCAACCTGCCGCCGCTGGTCGTCAACGCGATTTATGGCGAAAGCGTGATCCGGCCGTTCCTGATGGGTCTGTGGATCACCCTGTTCACCGGTGCGCTGATCTGGTGGCCGGTGCGCCACAGTCGCGCCGAACTGAAGATCCGCGACGGCTTCCTGGTCACCGTGCTGTTCTGGGTGGTGCTCGGCGTGTTTGGCGCGATTCCGTTCCACTTCGCCGATCAGGCCTGGCACAGCTTCACCGACGCCATCTTTGAATCGGTGTCCGGCCTCACCACCACCGGCGCCACCACCGTCGCCAGCGGCCTCGACACCCTGCCGCATGCACTGAACTTCTATCGTGTGCAGCTGCATTGGTTCGGCGGTGTCGGCATCATCGTGCTGGCGGTCGCCATCCTGCCGATGCTCGGTGTCGGCGGCATGCAGCTGTACAAAGCCGAGACGCCCGGCCCGATGAAGGAATCCAAACTGACGCCGCGCATCGCCAGCACCGCGCGCGCGCTGTGGGCGATTTATGTCGCACTCACCGCCGCCTGCGCGCTGACCTATTGGTGGCTGGGCATGAACTTCTTCGACGCGCTCTGCCATGCCATGTCCACCCTTTCCACGGGCGGTTTTTCCACCCGCGACGCCAGCATCGGGTATTTCAATAATTTCTGGCTGGAAGTCGCAGTGATGGTGTTCATGGTGGTGGGCGCCACCAATTTCGCCCTGCATTTCCTCGCTTGGCGTGAGCGCAGCCTGTGGGTTTACCTGCGCGACGCCGAGTACAAGACCATGCTCGGCATCATTGCGCTGTTCGGCGCCTTGGTTTGCCTGCCGCTGTATTACACCGGCACCTATGCCACCCTGGGCGAATCGGTACGCAAGGGCCTGTTCCAGTTGATCGCCTACGGCACCAACTCCGGCTTCGCCACCGCCGACCCCACGCCGTGGCCGATGTATGTGCCCTTGCTGATCGTGCTGTCGGGCTTCATGGTCGCCAGCTCCGGCTCCACCGGCGGCGGCGTCAAGGTCATCCGCCTGATGCTGTTCGTGCGTCAGGCCCTGCGCGAACTGAAGCGGCTGGTGCATCCGAGCGCAGAGCTCACCATCAAGGTGGATGGCAAGACCGTGTCCAACGACGTGGTCTATGCGGTCTCGGGATTCTTCTCGGTCTACATCGGCATGACCGTGCTGCTGACTTTCGTCATGATGACCACCGGTCTCGATCCGGTCACCGCGTTTTCGGCGGTTGCGGCGGCGATCAACAACATGGGCCCCGGCCTCGGTTCGATCAACGCCAGCGTCGCCATCGTCAGTGACTTCGGCAAATGGGTGATGATTTTCGCCATGCTGCTCGGTCGCCTGGAAATCTTCACGCTCCTCATCGTTTTCACGCCGGGGTTTTGGCGACGTTGAAGTAAAGTGGCGCCATGCCCCGCGCCTCCACCACCTTTGGCGGACCCTCCAAGCACCGTGCGTCGGCGCGCCTCGCTCACTCCCGCACCCACGCTCGCGGGCTAAAGCCCGCTCACGGCGCCGTGTCGTGAGCGTTTTCACCAAGGTCAGCCACGCCGAGCTCACTGAGTTCCTGCGCCAATATCCGCTGCAGGCGCTGATCGGCTTCCAGGGCATCGGCGAAGGCGTCGAGAACACCAATTATTTCGTCGACACCGCCGACGGCCGCTGGGTGATGACGCTGTTCGAGCGTCTCAACTATGACGATCTGCCGTATTTCCTCGGCTTGATGGAGCATCTGGCCGCGCGTGAGATTCCCTGTCCTTCGCCGCTACGTTCGAAGACCGGGCAGGCACTGCTCTCGCTCAATGGCAAGCCGGCCGCGCTGGTCAAGCGTCTGGTCGGTCAGAGCGTGCTGTTTCCGACGGCCACGCAATGCGCCGCCGTCGGCCGGCTGCTGGCGCAGCTGCACCTCGCCGGTCGCGCGTATGCGGGCCGCTGCGGGAATTCGCGCGGCGCGGAGTGGCGCCGGGCGACCGCGGAAAAATTGCTGGCGGCGACCGATGCTGAAAACGCGTCGTTGATCCGCGACGAGCTCGCCGCACAGACGCCATTGAATCTGTCCACGTTGCCGCAAGGCGTGATCCACGCCGACCTGTTCAAGGACAACGTGCTGTTCGTCGAAGAACGGCTGTCGGGCGTGATCGATTTCTACTACGCCTGCAACGACGCGCTGCTCTACGATCTTGCCGTCACCCTCAACGACTGGTGCTTCGACGTGCGCGGGCGTTACGACAGCGCGCGCGGCAGCGCCCTGCTTGCCGCCTACACCTCGTTACGCACGCCGACTGCGGAAGAACAGGCGGCGTGGCCGCTGACGCTGCGCGCCGCGGCGCTGCGGTTTTTCCTGTCGCGTCTGCACGACTGGACGTTCCCGCGCGAAGGCGACGTGGTGCACATCAAGGATCCGGCGGAATACCGGCGCATTCTCGAACACCATCGCCAGCGGCCAGCGCCGGCGCTCTGAGCTACTGGGCGGGCTCGGCGGCAGCATCGAGCGTCTGCTGACGCTGATCCGCAGTGTTCAAGGCGCCATCCACCTTGTTGGCGATCGCAGCGCCCGAATAACCGATGTTTTCAGTGGCGCGGATGTTGCGCGTCTCCTCGCGCCCTTGCTGCGACGTGGCTTCCGGTTCCGGTTCGCGGCTGCACGCCGCCAAGCCCCACAGAAGACAGGACATCAGGATGGCGATCCGCATGGCGACTCCGGCACGATCTCGCGGCCAGTGTAACGCTAGAATCCGCCGCAAAAGAACGCCGGGGGACCATGTTCAATTTCACGCGCTACCAGTGGACGGTGCTGTTCGCCGCCTGGCTCGGCTGGGGTTTCGATGTGTTCGACGGCCTGCTGTTCAACTATGTCGCACCCAACTGCGTGCCGACCCTGCTGGGACTTGAGATCGGCTCGCCCGAGGCGAAAATCGCGACGCTGAAATGGACCGGCATCCTCACCTCGGTGCTGCTGCTGGGCTGGGCCGCCGGCGGCGTGATTTTCGGCTATGTCTGCGACCGCATCGGCCGCACGCGCACGCTGTTGCTGACGATGCTGATCTATGCCTGCGGCACCGCCGCCTGCGCATTCGCAACGAATATCGAGATGCTGCTGCTGTTCCGCATCATCACCTCGCTCGGCATCGGCGGCGAGTGGGCCGCGGGCGCGGCGATGGTGGCGGAGACCGTGCCCGAGGATAAACGCGTCGAGGCCGGCGCCTTGCTCTACACCTCGGCGCCGATGGGTCTGTTCCTCGCCACGTTCGTCGATCACCAGATCTCCGGCGTCTGGTTCAAGTCGGTGCCGGAAGAATCCTGGCGCTATGTCTTCCTGTTCGGCCTGCTGCCCGCGGTGGTGGCGTTCGTGATCCGCATGTTCATCAAGGAACCGGAGCGCTGGCAGAAAGTCGCGGCGCAAGCCAGGCCGCGCATCACCGAACTGTTTTCGCCAGAGTTCCGCCGCTACACCCTGTCCGGATTCCTGATGGCGCTGGTGGCGCTGCTCGGCTGGTGGAGCTGCAATGCCTTCATCCCGGTGGTGTCGTCGGGTCTTGCGCGCACCGCCGCCGAAGCCCAGGGCCTCGACAAGACCGCGACGCTGGCGCTGGTGCAGCAATGGAAAACGCTGGCGACCACGTTCTTCAACCTCGGCGGCCTGATTGGCACGCTGCTGACGATTCCGGCGGCGATCTATCTGGGCCGCAAGAAGATGTTCGCGATCTACTTCGCGGTGTCGTCCGCCGCCATCCTGCTGACCTTCGGCGTCGACTGGGCGCCGCAGATCCGGCTGTATTTCTACTTCCTCATCGGTCTGTCGGTGTTCGGCGTGTTCGGCAGCTTTACCTATTACCTGCCCGAGCTGTTCCCGACCCGGCTGCGCGGCACCGGCGCCGGCTTTTGCTACAACATCGGTCGCGTCATCGCCGCCGCCGGGCCGTTTCTGGTCGGCTACATCGCCACCCAGGGCGCCAACACCGCCGTCAGTGTGTTGTTCTATGTCGGCTTCATCCCGCTGCTCGGCATCCTGTTCATGCCCTGGGTGATTGAAACCAAGGGCCGTGCGCTGGCAGATTAGCGACATGAATCTCCGCACTCTGCTGCCGGCCCTGCTGCTGGCGGCCTGCACTCCACCGGACCCGGCGCCGGTGGTGACACCAACCCCGCCCGCCGCCGGCGCGCCGGTAGCGAGCGTTGATGCGCCCGCCACCCATCCCGATTACGTGGTGGACGAACCGCTGCCGCCTTTCGACGAAGGCGGCGGACGACCACGGCTGGTGGCGCAATCCGCCATCAGCTCCGGCGGGAGCATGGTTTTGTATGAGGCGGGCGACGGCACGCGGCTGCTGCGCTTTGAGGATTTGAACGTGAACGCGGCACCGGAGCTCGAAGTGGTCCTCACAAAATCCGCGACGCCGACCGCAGCCGACTTCGCCGACGCCATCCGCGTGGGCGCACTCAAGGGCGTGCGCGGCAACCAGAATTATCTGGTCAGCAGCAAGGTCGCGCTCGCGGCGCGGCAAGCGGTGGCGGTGATTTCGCGCCAGCAGGGCACGGTCATTGCGTTCGCACCGCTGACCGCCCCGAAAAAATAAGCTGCGGTCGGCCTCAACAATGTCTCGGAATGGCCCTGAAGGGGCGAGCGATTCTCCGCTGAAATTACAGCCTGCGTGCCGCGCCCTGGCGGCCGGCGGCATCGTCGCTTATCCCACCGAAGCGGTGTGGGGGTTCGGCTGTGACCCGCGCAACGAGGCCGCCGTCCAGAAACTGCTGGCGCTGAAAAAACGTGACTGGCGGAAAGGCCTGATCCTGATCGCCGCGGATTTCTCGCAGTTGCAGCCGTATGTGCGCACCGTCGCGGATGCGTTGCTGCGCAAGGCGCTCGCCACATGGCCGGGGCCGCACACCTGGCTGTTTCCTGCGGCGGATTCCGCGCCGGCGCTGGTCACCGGCGGGCGTCCCACGATTGCGGTGCGCGTCACTGCGCATCCGCTCGCCGCCGCATTGTGTCGCGCGGCGGGTGGCGCGCTGGTTTCGACCAGCGCCAACCGTTCCGGCGAACCGCCGGCGCTGACTGCACTGCGCGTGCGCCAGCGCTTTGGCGCGGCGCTGGGCGCGGTCGTGTCCGGCCCGCTGGGCGGACTGAAATCGCCAACGTCCATCCGCGATCTCGTCAGCGGCGCCGAAGTGCGCGCCTGAGCGCCCGGTTGCGCCATACTGCTGCCATGAAAATCGCCACGGCATGGAATGCCAACGAAGCGCAGGCGGCGACCGCCGCGGGCGCCGAATCCATCGTCCGCCGCAATCTGCGGATCGAAGGCACGCTGAGGTTCACCGGCAGCCTGACGATTGAAGGCGAAATCCAAGGCTCCATCATCAGTGAGCCCGCGAGCGTGAGCCGGCTGACGCTGACCGAATCCGGCGTCATCGAAGGATCCGTGGACGTGGCGTCGGCCCTCATCAGCGGCCACGTCAAGGGCAACGTGCATTCCTCGCAACACCTGACGCTGACCGCCAAGGCGGTGATCCGCGGCGACGTCAAATACCGCGAACTCGAGATCGCCCAGGGCGCGGTCGTTGATGGCCAGTTGATTTTCGAGGGAGAATCGCGGGGCGCTTAGAGCCCCCGTGAACCGACCCGACCTTCCTGCTGTAGAGCTTTACCTGCGCGACCTGCAGTCGCGTCTGTGTGCCGCGCTTGAAACCGAAGATGGCGGCGCGGAATTCATTTCCGACGTGTGGACGCGCGAACACGGCGGTGGCGGGGACACCCGCATCCTCACCGACGGCGATCTGTTCGAGCGCGCCGGTGTCGGTTTCTCGCTGGTGCACGGCGATCAGCTGCCCCCCGCCGCCAGCAAACTGCGTCCCGAACTCGCCGGACGCGCCTGGCGCGCGATGGGCGTATCGGTGGTGCTGCACCCCCTGAATCCGTTCGTGCCCACGGCTCATCTCAACGTGCGTTTCTTCAGCGCCGGCCCGGTCTGGTGGTTCGGCGGCGGTTTTGACCTGACGCCGTACTACGGGTTTGACGATGACGCGCGCCACTGGCATGCCACGGCGAAAACCGCCGCAGGCGCGCATTACCTGCAGCTGAAGAAACAGTGCGACGATTATTTCTACCTGCCGCACCGCAACGAACCCCGCGGCATCGGCGGATTGTTTTTCGACGACTGGAGCGACGGCGGATTCGACGCCAGCTTTTCACTGACGAAAAACGTCGGCGATCATTTCATCAAGGCCTACCTGCCCATCGCACAGCGGCGCAAAACCATGGCTTATGGCGACCGTGAGCGCGACTGGCAGCTCTACCGGCGCGGACGCTATGTCGAGTTCAATCTGGTGCACGACCGCGGCACCTTGTTCGGCCTGCAATCCGGCGGCCGCACCGAATCGATCCTGATGTCACTGCCGCCGCAAGCAAGCTGGCGCTACGACTTCAAGCCGCAACCGGGATCGAAAGAAGCCGAGCTCTACGAAAAATTCCTGAAACCGGGGGATTGGACATGACCCTGACCGAACTGCGCTATCTGGTGAACCTGGACCAGGAACGGCATTTCGGCCGCGCCGCCGAACGCTCCTTCGTGTCGCAGCCGACGCTGTCGCTGGCGCTGAAGAAACTCGAAGACGAACTCGGCGTGTTGCTGTTCGAGCGGCTGCGCAACGAAGCACGGCCGACGCTGACCGGCCAGCGCATCATCGCGCAGGCGCGCAGGGTGCTGGCTGAGGCGCAGGTCGTGAAAGAACTGGCGCGCGAGGGCAAGGACGAACTCGCCGAACCGCTGCGGCTGGGCGCGATCTACACTGTCGGCCCGTACCTGCTGCCGCGCCTGGTGCCGAAGCTGCGCAAAGACGCGCCGCGGATGCCGCTGATGATCGAGGAGAATTTCACCTCGGTGCTGCTCGACCAGCTGCGCGACCACTCCCTGGATGTCGCGCTGCTGGCGCTGCCGATCCGCGATGAACACCTGCGGACCTGGCCGCTCTACGAAGAAGACTTCGTGGTGTTGATGCCACGCGGTCATTCCCTGCAATCGCTGAAGCAGATCCCGGCGAAAAAACTCGCCGAGGAATCCCTGCTGCTGCTGGGCCCTGGCCACTGCTTTCGCGAGCAGGTGGTGGCCGCCTGTCCCAAGTGCGTCGAACCCGATGACGGTCTCGCCAAACCTCACACCGGCAGTTCACTGGAAACGATCCGGCAAATGGTGGTCAGCGGCCTTGGCATCACCGTGCTGCCACAGTCCAGCGTCGACAACCGCCCCGCTGAGCCGCTGCTGGTATACCGGCCCTTCGTGGCCCCTGCCCCCTCGCGGCAGATCGGCCTGGTCTGGCGCCGCAGTTTCCCGCGGCGCAAAGCGATCGTCGCACTACGCGCGGCGATGAAAGCCAGTGGAATGCGCGGGGTGAAGATGCTCAACGCCCTGCAGCCGGATTAAGCTGCACACCTTCTCGGGAGAAACCCATGTTCAAGTTCTCAGGCAAACGCCCGCAAGGTCTCGGCGTCAGCAACAACCGCTTCACCGCCGCGACGACTTGGAAACCCAATTGGGTGTCGAGTCAGGTGGCGCGCGACGACAAGCATTACGTCGCGCCGCTCACGGGGGCGATGACAAAACTGAAAAGCCTGGTCGCGGCGCTACCGCGCGCGGTGATTGTCGAATCCCGCGCCGATTATCTCCATGCCGAATTCAGCACCCCGCTGATGGGCTACACCGACGATGTGGAATTCTTCCACGACGGCAAGCTGATCCAGGTGCGCTCGTCGTCACGCCTGGGTATCCGCGACTTCAATGTGAATCGCAAACGAGTGGAGAAGATTCGCGCGGCATTGGGTAGCTGAAGCGGCCGCGTCAATGCAGGGACGATTCAAGACTCCATAAGTCAAGAAAATCGCGCAGCACCTGACGCGCCTCCGGCACGATGCCGCCCGCCTCGGCTTCAATCTCCGCCGCTTCCAGCACCATCTGGCACCAATAGCGTCCAATCACCAGTGGCTGCCTGCAACCCAACTGCTTGAGTTCGAGAGAAATCATCAGCGAGGTGGCGTGATTGCGCTTGTGCAGGTCTTCGGCCACCCGCGGAATCTGCCGCCGCGCATGCGTGATCAGACTGCGCAGGGCGCGAACCTCAAGGCAGATGTCGAGCTGCAGCAGCGAGGCGCGCAGAATGCGCTCAAAGCCGGGCCGCATCTGGCCGGTTTCCTGGATCAGGCGGTTGAGGATCATTTCCATGAAATCGTGGTGCACGATCGCCATGTAATCACCCACGGTGCCGAACTCGGCGATAAAGTCGGCCTCGGAAACACTAGCGGCCTCCGCGACGATTTCCGGCGTCAGTTGTTCGAGCCTCAACAGCTCGGCCAACCGGGACGCGGCAGCCAGCAGACGGTCGCGCCGGGATTCCGTTGCGGCAGGCACTTTTAAAGCGGCTAGATTCATAAGAGGCCGATTTAACGGGGGCTTGAGCCGTCAATGCAAGGAATCCAACGAGGCTTGCCGCCGAACGGTCATATTCACTGGCAGCAGCGGTCGTGACACAAAAAAAATGTCAGCAACTGACCGGTTTCGTCACCCGCCGATGAGTGGGTTTACCGCGTCAATTGCCAGTAACCGACGTCCACCCAACGCCCGAACTTGAAGCCCACTTCGGGAAAGTGCGCGACCTTTTTGAAGCCGAGGCGCTCGTGCAGTTTCACGCTGGCTTCGTTCGGCAGCGCGATGCCGCCGATCACCGCATGGATTTTCTGGCGGAGCAGTTCGTCGAGCAGAGCGCGGTAGAGCTGCGTCCCCAGACCTTTGCCCGTCTGCTGGGCGTCGAGATACACCGTGCTCTCGACCGAATACCGGTAGGCGCAGCGGCCTTTCCATTTGCTGGCATAGGCGTAACCGGCGATCGGCCCGCCGGCTTCGACGACCAGCCACGGCAGCGATGCGGCCCGCACCTCCTCCACACGCTGCGCCATCTCGACCGGCGTGATCGGCTGTTCCTCAAACGTGATGACGGTTTTTTCGATGTACGGGTTGTAGAGGGCAGCGAGCGCCGCCGCGTCCGACGCGACGGCGGGCCGGATCACGCAGCTTTGCCTGCGTCCACGGCCTGATAGTACGCGCTGAGGATCTGCGCCACTTCCGGTCGCGAGAACTCCGGCGGCAGCGGCTCACCCTTGCCGAGCAGCTCACGCACTTTCGTCCCCGAAAGATTGATGAAATCTTCCGGCGTGTGGCCTGGCGCTTCGCGCATCATCACCACGCGATTCAGTTTCTTCGACCACGCCGTGTTGTCGGCGCCGAAGATCTCGATCTTCAGCGCGCCTTGGGGAACCTGCTCGAAGATCGTCTGCGCATCGAACGGGCCGTAGTAGCTGCCGACACCGGCGTGGTCACGGCCGACGATCAGATGCGTCGCACCCATGTTCTGGCGGAACACCGCGTGCAGCAGGGCTTCGCGCGGGCCGGCGTAGAGCATGTCGAAGCCGTAACCATTGACCATCACCGTGTTCGGCGCGAAATACAGCTCGACCATCTTGCGGATGCTGGCATCGCGCACGTCGGCGGGAATGTCGCCGGCCTTGAGTTTGCCCAGCAGCATGTGGATGACGAGACCGTCGGCCTTGAGGCGTTCGAGGGCCATGCGACACAGCTCTTCATGCGCACGGTGCATCGGGTTGCGGGTCTGGAACGCCACCACTTTCTTCCAGCTGCGCTTGGCGATTTCGGCGCGAATCTCGACCGCGGTGCGAAAAGTGTCGGGAAAATCAGTCGCGAAATACGAGCAGTTGAGCACTTCGATCGAACCCGATACCAATGTGGTACCGAGCGACAGGAACACGCCGACGCCCGGATGCTTGGGGTCGAGCGTGCCGAAGATCTTCTCGGCCATGAACTTGAGGTCGCCCTCGCTGACGGTTTCGACCGCTTTGACGTTCATCACCGCGAGAACCGGGTGGCCCTCCACGTTCGGGTCGCGCAGCGCGATGCGCGCACCGGCCTTGAGGCCGGTTTCCCGGGTGAGATTCACCACCGGCACCGGCCAGAACAGGCCGTCGGTGGTTTTCATGTCTTTCGCCACCGACAGCGCGTCGGCAAGGTTCATGTAGCCGGTCAGCGGATTGAAATAGCCGCCGCCGAGCATCACCGCGTTGGCGGCTGCGGCGGAGTTCAGCAGCAGCGAGGGCAGGCTTGTCGCTTCTTTCGTCAACGCCGCGTGGCGGCTTTTGTCGGCGACAAGCAGCGGCTTGAGTTCGGCGGAGCCGTGGGGTTGGATCAGGTTCGACATGAGGCTCTCCAAAAAGGAGCGCGATTCTAGTGCAGATGCGCCGTTATATCGTCATAACCAAAGGCGGCGGCGACACGATAGTTTGCGCCGAGGGCTACGTGCGGCGCTTGGCGATGGCTGCGGCGAGTTCACACAGCACGCCGACGCTGTCGTCCCAGCTGATGCAGGCATCGGTGATGCTCTGGCCGTAGACCAGCGATTGGCCGGCGACGATGTCCTGCCGGCCTTCGACGAGGTGCGATTCGATCATCACCCCCGTGATGCGTTTTTCGCCGCCGGCGATTTGCGCGGCAACGCTGTGGCCGACTTCGATCTGCCGGCGGTGCTGTTTCTGCGAGTTGGCGTGCGAGAAATCAATCATCACCTGCGGCCGCAGGCCGGCCTTGCTCAGGGCGGCGCAGGCGGCGTCGACGCTGGCGGCGTCGAAGTTGGTGCCCTGATTGCCGCCACGCAGGATGACGTGGCCATCCTCATTGCCAGTGGTGGCGAAAATCGCCGACTGGCCGTCCTTGGTCAGCGACAGGAACTGGTGCGGATGGCGCGCCGACAGCACCGCGTCGACCGCGACTTTGACGTTGCCGTCGGTGCCGTTCTTGAAGCCCACCGGGCAGGACAGCGCCGAAGCCAGCTCGCGGTGCAATTGCGATTCCGTCGTGCGCGCGCCGATGGCGCCCCAGCTGACGAGATCGGCGAGGTATTGCGGCGTCAGGATGTCGAGATACTCGACGCCGGCGGGGATGCCCATCTCATTGAGATCGAGCAGCAGCTTGCGGCCGACGCGCAGCCCACGGTTGATGTCGAAACTGTCGTCGAGGCCGGGGTCGTTGATCAGGCCTTTCCAGCCAACGGTGGTGCGCGGCTTTTCGAAATACACGCGCATCACGATCAGCAGGTCTTTTTTCAGTTCTTCGCGCAGCCGCCCAAGTTTTCCGGCGTATTCCAGCGCGGCGGCGGGGTCGTGGATCGAGCAGGGCCCGATCACCACCAGCAGACGGTCATTGCGGCCCTGCAGGATGTCCTGAATCTCGCGGCGCGCCTCGAATACCGTGCGCGTCGCCGCTTCCGACAGCGGCAGCTCGTGCTGCACCTGTGCCGGCGTCGACACCGGCAGGATGCTTTTGATGCGCAGGTTTTCGGTGGCGAATTTCACAACGGCACGCTTCAGGCAGAAACGGGGCGCGCGAGAGTATCAAACTCCCGCGCTTGCAGGCGACCGACGCGCGCAGCGAAAATGCCCTTGATGAGATTGATTTTTCTGTTCGCGGCCCTGATGCCGCTGGCCGCTGTCGCCGAAGCTCCGCTCGATGTCACCAACCTCGCCACCCTGGCGCGTGGCTTCCCGCTGCCGGTGCTCGGCTACACGCAGGCGCTGACACCGGGCACCGGTTCGATGACGGCGATGCTGGATGTGGTCAACGAGTTTCACGCCAACAGCAGCCCTGACGAGACGATTCGCATCGACGGCGAAACCCAGCGCCTGGCAGTGACCTGGCGCCGGGGCTTCGCAAGCGGCTATGAGTTCGGCGTCGAGCTGCCGTTTTATTTCCAGAATGGCGGCATGCTCGATGACATCGTCACCGGATTTCACAGCGCCATCGGCCAATCCAACACCAGCCGCGACCGGTTCCCGGCGCGCAAATACGCGTTCCGCTACGAGCGGCCCAATGGCAGCGTGCTGCTGGATCGCCAGAGTGGCAGCGATGTCATCGGTGACCTGAGTCTTTACGGCGGTTGGCAGTTCCAACCGGATCTGGTCTTGCGCACGCAACTCAAGTTGCCGACGGGACCTGCGTCGCGGCTCGCCGGCAATGGCGCTGCTTCGGCCTCGGTCTGGGCCGACTACGCCATGCCCTGGTTTGAAAAAGACAGCGCCTTCTCGGGCTTCTTGTCCGGCGGCACCGGCTACAGCCTGCTCGGCGATGTCCTGCGGACGCAGCAGGAGCGCTGGATCCTGTTCGGTGGCGGCGGGCTGGCCTGGCGCGCAACATCGAGCCTGCGCCTGCTCGCTCAGGTCTATGCGCACAGCAAGCTGTATAAAGAGAGTGGTTTCGACCTGCTTGCCGCCGCGCCGCTGATTGTTTCCGTGGGTCTGCGCTGGAAGCTGGGTTCCGACACCGAGCTGCAAGTCAGTTTCATCGAAGATGCGTTCGTCAGCCCGGCGCCGGATTATGCGATGCGGCTTGGCCTCAATTGGAGACTCTGATGCGTACACTTACTTTTCTGATGTCGCTGTTGCTGGTGTCAGCTGCACAGGCCGACGGTGGCGCGCTGGCGCGCAGCTTCGCGCTGCCCGCGCTCGGCCAGCATCAGGTCAACCCGCCCGGCAAATCCCGCTACACCCTGGAACTGGACCTGACCAATGAATATGTGTCCAACACCACGCCCGCCGAAAAAATACTGCTCGACGGCGAAACCGCGCGGCTGGCGCTGACCTATTACGGCGTGCTTGCGCCGGGCTGGGACTGGAACACCGAGATCCCGGCCTATGTCCTCGGCGGCGGATTCATGGACCGCTTCATCCAGGGTTGGCACGACGTCTTCGGCCTGCCCAATGGCGGCCGCGAGTTCGCGCCCGACGATCAGTACCAGTTTCTCTACGAACGACCCAATGGCACGGTTCTGCTCAATGCCACCGGCAGCGGCACGCATTTTGGCGACATGAGCGTCGGCATCGGCTGGCAGGCCCTGCCACAGATTGCGCTGCGCGCACAGGTCAAACTGCCGACGGGCGAAGCGCGCGATCTCACCGGTGGCAATACCGGCGGCGCGTTCTGGGCCGACGCCGCACTGCCGTTCGCCGATGACAGCGCCTGGAGCGGTTACGCCTCCGCTGGCGTTTCGGTCAACAGCCGCAGCGGCGTGCTGTCGGCATTGCAGGAACAAACCCTGTACTTCGGCGGCGGCGGTCTGCGCTATCGCCTCAACGAGACCTTCAGTTTCTACAGCGACATCTCCGCACGCAGCGCGCTTTACACCGGCAGCGCGCTGGATCCGCTCAATGGCATCGGCGTCCCGGCGCGGTTTGGCCTGAGCTACGACATCAATCCCGGCTATTCACTGGATCTGGCATTTCAGGAAGACCTGAATCCCGGCGCTTCGCCCGATTTCGGACTGCGGTTCGCGTTGAAAGCCCACTAGGGTCTGTTGACGTGGGGTGTATGATTTTTTCATGTCCCCGCTGATCCGCCGCCTGCTGCTGGTTGCTTCACTGGTCTTCGGCCAGTGGCTGGCGGTCGCGCACGCCAGCGAGCATCACGTGCTGGCGCAAAAGCATGCGTGCTCGCTGTGCCTGCATGTGCAGCCGCTCGATGCCGGCGCCGCCGCGCCGGCACTGAACCTGACCCTGGTTGCTGCCGAAGCTGCGGTGCTGCACCTGACCGCGGTTGCACCGGAAGTGGTCTCCCGTCACCACTACCGAAGCCGCGCGCCGCCGACAGATCTCGCTGACTGAAAATCGTCCCACCGCAGAGGGTGGTGTTTGTTTTATTTCAGCTTCGAGGTCCTTCGTGAACGCATCCCATCGTTTTTTTTCCGCCGCGCTGCTTTTCCCCCTCGCCACAGGGGTCGGTGCGCAGTCACCCGCGCCGGCCGCCTCGCTCGACACCATCGAGGTCTACGCCAGTCCGTTTCTCGGGCGTACCGCCGATGAGCTGGTGGTGCCGGTGACGGTGATTACCGGCGCCGAACTGGATCGCAAGCGCTCCTCCAACATCGGCGAGGTGCTGTCCAGCGAGCCGGGCATCTCGACCTCGGGCTTCGGCCCCGGCGTCGGCCGGCCGGTGATCCGCGGTCAGGCGGGTCCGCGCGTGCAGGTGCTGGAAAACGGCATCAGCGCGCTGGATGTCTCCGACCTCTCGCCCGACCACGCGGTGACCATAGACCCGACGCACGCGACACAGATCGAGATCATCCGCGGCCCGGCGACGCTGCTTTACGGCAACGGCGCCAATGGCGGCGTCATCAACATCGTCAATGAGCACCTGAGCGAAGACCCTGAGAACGGCTATCAGTTGTCGGGCGAGGGCAGCTACAGCGGCAACGGCCGGCTTGGTAGCGGTCATCTCGAAGGCCACTGGGGCAACGGCGTATTCAAGCTCCACGCCGACGGCGCGCGCCACAGCAACGGCGACTACGACATTCCCGGATTCCCGGACGTGGCGCAGACCGGAACGTTGGGCCGCCTGAGCAACAGCTTCAGCATTCAAGAGAACGCTTCGTTCTCGGCGGCGTATACCGGCGAAAACAATTCCGTCGGCCTCGCTTTTTCCGCGCTTGACGGCATCTATGGTCTGCCCAATGAAGCCACTGCGCTGATCAAACAGAACCAGAACCGCTTCGACCTGCGCGCGACCACGCGCAGTCCGCTGCCCGGCATCGAGGCGGCGCGCGTGCAGCTCGGCGCCAACGTCTACCGTCACACCGAGTTCGAAGACCCGGTGACGCCTGGCACCGATTTCCATAACGCCGAAGTGCAGTCACGCATCGAGGTCACCCATGCCGCCTTCGGGCCGCTGAACGGTGCGTTCGGTCTGCAGATTGGCAGCCGCGATTTCGCCGCGATCGGCGACGAGGCGCTGACCCCGCGCACGCTCAGCGACTCGCTGGCGCTCTTCTTCGTCGAGGATCTGAAGCTGCCGCGCGGCACGCTGGAACTTGGCGTGCGCGCCGAGTCCTTCGACCACGCGCCGGACGATGCCACGCGCGGCAATCCGCTCAAGGGCAACAGCCCCGCGCGTGATTTCACGCCGGTCAGCGCCTCGGTCGGCTACCTGCTGCCGCTCGCACACGAGTATCACGCCCGTGTCAGCTACGGCCGCGCCCAGCGCGCGCCACGGCCGGAAGAGCTGTACAGCTTCGGCGCGCACGTCGCCACCGGCGCCTTCGAGCGAGGCGATGCCCGCCTGCTGCTCGAAACCTCGAACAACATCGAATTGTCGTTGGACAAACACATCGGCCGCTGGACCGGCTCGGCAGCGCTGTATTACACGCAGTTCGACAACTATGTGTTACAGGCGGCGGTCGATTGCAATCTCAACCCCGACGATCCCGGCCCTTGCGCGCCCGACGGCACGCCAGACCGTGTTGCGGAAAACCCGGCGCCGCCGCCGGATTTCATCTTCGATCCGGCCGGTGATCTGGTCCTGCTCGACTACACCCAGGCCAAAGCCGATTTTTACGGCCTGGAATTGCAGTCGGCGCTGGCGCTGATTGAACAGGGGCCCTTCACGCTCAGCGGTCGCGTCTTCACTGACTTTGTACAAGGAAGGCTGGACAACGGCGGCGGCCTGCCGCGCATCACGCCGACGCGCTTTGGTTTTGGTTTTGACGTCGGTTTCCACGGACTGACCGGCTCGCTCGACATCGTCAGCGTGCAAGACCAGAACCGCTTGGCTTCCCTCGAAACCGCGACACGCGGATACACGCTGGTGAATCTGGATCTGGGGTATGACTTCAAGCTGGGCGACAAGACCCAGGCAACGGTCTACCTTCGCGGACGCAACCTCGCCGACGAGGAAATCCGTCACCACAGCTCGTTCATCAAGGATTCCGTCACTGCGCCCGGTCGTGCGCTGTTGACCGGCTTGCGGCTTGAGTTTGGCAGCTGAGACTCAGCGCACCTGCATGGGGAAGAACGCCGGGGTCTGTTCGACGCGGCGCAACCAAGCATTGACCGCCGGGTATTTCGTCAAGTCATAGCCACCTTCAGGCGCGACATGCGTGTAGGCGTAGAGCGCGATGTCGGCGATGCTGTAATCGTTGCCGGCGAGAAACGAGGTTTTCGCCAGTTGCGTGTCCATGACGCCGAGTGCGGCATAGCCCTTCTTCATCGCCTCGGTGATTTTTTCTTTCCACTCGGTTTGCTTGTGCAGAAACTTGACCCAGAAGCGCACGGTAGCGATGTAGGGCTCGTGTGAGTACTGCTCGAAGAACAGCCATTCCAGCACCTTGGCGCGCGCGTATCTGTCGCCAGGCAGATAGGCGGTTCCTTCGGCCAGGTAGCAGAGCATGGCGTTGGATTCGGCGAGGAACTGCGCCGGTTTCACTTCCAGCAGCGGCACCTTGCCGTTGGCGTTCTTCGCCAGAAACTCCGGCGTGCGGGTCTCACCCTTGAGCAGGTCCACCTCGACCCACTCGAACGGAATCCCCAGCTGTTTCATCAGCACCGCCGGTTTCCAGCAGTTGCCGGAGCCGGTCATGCCGTAGAGTTTCATGGACCCTTCAGGCCAAAGTAACGGATGAGTTCGAAGGAGATGTAATCGTCGTCGCGGAAGCTGAAGGTGGGATCGGCGGCGTCGGTGTTGGCGAACAGGCGCATCTCGATCACGCCTTTCCAGTCCGAGCCGATACGGCGGCTGGCCTCGATATTGGAGAACACGGCCTGCGTGTCGGCATCGACGATGACGCCCGCCAGCAGCTCGCTGCTGGCCTCGTCGTTCAAGGCCACGCGCGTGCCGGCAAAGATATCGTTGTTGAACGGCGTCGGCGCGGTGTCGCCGCGCTCGTCCCACAGATATTCCGAGATGACGCCGACATCGGCGCTGCCAAGCACGCCATTGAAGGTGTATTCGAACCCGGTGGCGAAGGCAGCGTAGGTGTCAAAACGGCTGCGCTGATGGATCGCCTCCAGCTTCAGCAGCCAACCCCTGAGCACATAGTTGGCGTCGAGCCCGGTCTGGTCGATCTGGTCGTAGATCGGCACCAGCATCGGACCGTTGGCGGTCAACACCAGACCGCCCGGCGTCGCCGGCGCGAAGCGCGGCGCGCGCGCGGTGCCGGAAAAATGCGAGAGGCCCAGGTCGAATCCGCTCTTGCTGAGCGAATAACGCGCCGCCCAGGCCGGCGTGCCGCGTGAGATGCCGGGCTCGAAGACCGGTTCGGCGTCGGTGGCGACGGTCAGCGGAAAACGCAGGCGCGCATCGAAATCCGGGAACGTGCGTTCGCGGAAATAGGGCAGGTAGAACGCGGTGAAAGTGCCGTAGTCGCTGATGTACGACAGATCCAGCATCGGCTGGCCGAGCTTGTCCTCGGTGTCAGGGTTCTCGATCAGGTCGGTCTGGTTGAGCACATCGACCAGATGCAGCGATTCGATGGTGCCCCAGAACACCTTGCGCACACCGGCACGCGCTTCCCACGCACCGCTGCGATGGCGCAAGTACATTTCGCGGATATCCGCGTGCGTGCGGCGATCGTCCACCGAGTCCAGCCGCAGGAACGGCGTCAGCGTGAACTGGGTGTCGCGATCCCACTCGTAGCGAAACTCCGGCTGCAGACGCAGTGACACATCGGCGTTGGCCTGCCGCGGGTCCAGCGGCGCGAACAGGAACACGCGCGACTCGAGGCCGAGTTCGGTGTCGAGCTTGTAACGGCCTTCAGACAGCCAGGGCGCCACGCCGGTGGCCGAGGTATTGCGCGCGGGATCCAGCCGCGCGAATTCGCCCGCCGAGGCGAGGCCGCTGGCCAGCAGCAGCGGCAAGGTGAGCCGGAGACTCATTGCGTCGCCTGCAGCGCGCTCTGGTCGAAGTCGCGCTCATCAAGCCCGGTCTTGAACTTGTAGTTGCTGAACTTGAGCGTGGTGGATTTGCCGGTCTGGTGGTTGATCACGTCGAGCTTGTCCGCGCGCCAGAACTTGCCGAGATATTGCCTGTAGCCGGAGAGTGTCAGCGTCTTCAGCAGCGACTGCTTGCGGTCGTAGAACTCGATCTTCAGCGGCCGGTACTCGGCCTTGTCCATCCACACGATCTGGCGGGTATAGCCGGAGTTCGCATCCACCGGGTAGCGCTCGAAGACAAAGCAGTCCTTGCCGTCGTGTTTCTCGTCCTTGATCCACTTGTAGGTGTATTTCTCCGGCTCCTGCGAGCCGAGATCCTCGTAGGCGAACTCGCTGCCCATGAACGGACCGCTTTTATTGTTGCTGGCGATGCGCTTGACGCGCTTGACCGCCGGCAGATACAGCCAGCGATCGTCGTCATCGGTCTTGTGCGAGAACGTCAGCAGGGCGGTGCCGGCGACGTCTTTCGGCTCGTCGAAGATGACCAGCGATTTGTCGCCGTCGCCGGAGACTTCCAGCGTTTTGTTGCGGATCTCGCGCTTGGACTCGCTGCCGGCCTTGTTGCGCAGGATCATCTGCATGGTCGAGGCGGTATCGCCGTAACCGTCGTTGCGCTTCTCCGACTCGCGCGAAATCGCCAAGCCTTTCGCTTCAGGCGTTTCCGCAAAAGCGGGCAACGCAGTGGCCGCAAGCAGAACGGCGGCGAAGAGGGAGCTACTTGGCAGCGAGAGCGTCATTGGGAATCTCCGAAGGGGCAGCAGTTTGCGGGATGTTTTCGCGGTCCACCATCAACACCAGCAGCGGCAGCAGCAACAGGTCCACCGGCAGTGCGATGACGATGGCGATGGTGGTGAGCAGGGACATGGTCGAGTTGGGCAGGAATCCGGACAGGGCGAGGATCGAGAAGCCTGACGCCAGGATCAGCGTGGTGACGATCATCGCCGAACCCGCTTCGTGGAAGGCGTAACGGATCGAATCTTCCGGGTTCAGCTTGATCTCGCGCCGCGCGCGCAGATATTTGCTGATGAAGTGGATGGTGTCGTCAACGATGATGCCAACCACCATGTTCACCACCACCGCCATGGTGAAGATGATCTCGCCGTCGATCAGCGCCCAGATGCCGAAGGCCATGCCCAGCGGCAGCAGGTTGGGCACCAGCGTCAGCAGGCCCATCCGGCGCGAGCGCAGGCCCGGCAGCAGCAGCAGCGAGATGCCGGCCATGCAGAACGGCAGCGAGATGAAATTGCTCTCGATGTTGCGCTTGGCGATGTGCGCGAACATCACCGGCGGGCCGGTGCCGCGCGTCTCCAGTTTCGGCGCGTTGTCGTGCAGCCATTGCGCGGCGGCGTCCTCGACCTCGCGCGTCTGCACCGACTTCATGTCCTTGAAGGTGACGACGAAGCGCACCGCCGATTTGTCGAGATTGATCTGGTTGTTGAGGTCGAGACCGAACGGCAGCGACATCTCATAGAGCAACAGATACTGCGCCGCCAGATCGCGCTGCTCCGGGATCTTGTAGAACGCCGGGTCGTCGCCGTGCATGTTCTTGTTCAGGCGCTTGAACACATCGGCGAAATTGCCGACGAACAGCACCTTGTCCTTGTAGGGGCCGGTCTTCCACCAGTTGGAAAACGCTTCGAGCTGACCGAGGAACGCCGGCTCGGAGACGCCGTTGCTTTCGCCGGAGTTGAGCGACCATTCGATGTAATAGAAGCCGAGCCCCTTGTCGACGATGTAGTCGGTGTCCTGGCGGAACTGCACGTGCTTGCCGAAATAGTGGCGGAATTTGTCGTTGGCCTCGTTCAGCGGCATCAGCGCGGTCAGGCCAGCCACCACCGCGAGCACGCCCCAGAACACCGGCTTTTTGTTGCGCAGCACGAACTCGGCGTGGCGGTCCATCAGGCGTTCCAGCAACGCGCTCTTGCGCTCTTTGGGCACACGCGCCGGCAGGATCGCCAGCAGCGCCGGCAACAGGGTGATCGCCAGCAGCCAGGAGATCATGCCGCCCATCGAAGTGATGTTGCCGAGCGCCGTCAGCGGCGGCGAGTCGGTGAAGTTGGTACCGAGGAAACACAGCGACGTGGTGGCGGACACCAGGAACACCGGCGTGAAGTTGATGCGCATCGACTCGATGATCGCCTCGTGCTTGCTCCAGCCCTGCCGCATCAGCGAGAACATGGTCAGACAGATGTGGACGCTGTCGGCCACCGCCAGCACGGTGATGATCTGCGGCGCCTGCACCACCGGCGGTGTCAGGCCTATCCCCAGATATCCGGCCAGCCCCATCGCCGCCATCGACGACAACAGCACGACCAGCAAGGTGCCCAGCACCGCCCACCCCGAGCGCAGCATCACCCACATGATCAAAAAGATGACGCCGTACATCAGCGGCACCAGCGACTTCATGTCGGTGATGGCCGCCTCGGTGAAGGCGTTGCTCATCATGTTCGAGCCGGTGGTGTGGATCTCGATGTCGGGATACTGCGCCATGAAGCGGTCACGCAGGGCGCGGCCGGCGGCCACCGTTTCGGGCAGCTCCTGCGGCGAGGCCTGCGGGAACTGCGAGATGACGTTGACCACGATCATGTCGCCGCTCGGCGTCGCCATACGGCTGATCAAGGCCGGCTCGGCCAGCGTGATCTTTTTCACCTGCGCGGCCAGCGCCGGCGTGACTTCGACGCCGTCCGGCACCAGCGGGCCGACCACCAGATCGTCGCCGTTGGCGACGGTGTTCTGGAAATTGGTCACCGAATCCACGCGCATCGTATACGGCAGCTTCCAGGCCTCGGCGGTGAAATCGCGCGCGGCGGTCAGGACGCGCGGGCTGAAGGCATCGCCGTCCTTGGGCGCGAACGCGAAGAAGATGCTGTCGCTCTTGTTATAGAGGTTCTGCACCTCGTCAAAAGTGATCAGCTGCGGATTGGTCGGGCCGAAGTAATCGCGAAAATCGGTGGAGAACTTGAGCAAGCGCCCGCCAGAGGTCAGGGCGGCAACCGCCAGCAAGCTGGCCAGCACCACCCATACGCGATGACGCACCAGAAAGCGCGCGTAGCTCAGGACATTGCGGTCGTAATTCGACAGATCTTCAAATTTGGGTTGGACGTGCATGGCGTATCTCTGGGTGCTGTGCTGTGAACTTAGTGCGTTCGGGTTGCGGTTCAATTACCTGCGAGGTCATTCGTCGCAGTGTTTGGGGCGCAGATGTTCGAGGTAATCCACCAGTCCGCGGAAACTGGCTTCGAGGAACTCGCGCGACTGCGTGGCCTTGCCCATGCCGACACCGCCTTCGATCGCGCTGATGATGAATGCGGCGGCATCGGCCGGCGTCACGTCTTTGCGCACCTGGCCCGCGGCCTGTCCGTTCTTCAGGGCCTTGGCGACGCCCGCGCGCCAGTTCTTGAGGATGCCGTTGAGCCGCTCGCGGAAACCCTCGTCCACCGGCGACATCTCGTTGATCAGGTTGTTGAACGGACAGCCGAGCGTCATCCCGCGTTCGCTGCGCTCGCGCGTCAGCCGCTTGCACAGCGCCACGGCGGTGTCGATGACGTTGTGCGCCTCGGCCACCGGTTTCCAGTTTTCCTCGACGAACGGCCGCACGATTTCGTCCACCACTGCATATCCGAGCTCCGCCTTGTTCTCGAAGTGGTGATACAGCGCACCCTTGGTGACCCCGGTCTTTTCGATGATGGCGTCGAGGCTGGCGGCGCGGAAGCCGTGCTTGTGGATCTCCTCGAACGCGGCCGCCAGCAGCTCCTGACGTGTGGCGTCGGGCTGGCGCTTGAGTGTGGCGGCTGGAGACATGGGGGCGGCATTACATACCAACCGGTAGGTATCTGCAACCTCTCAAGACAGCATCGGGCTAGGCCGGGACCGTCAGCCGACGCTCGACACCGTGCGGTGTCGACCTGGCAAGGCTGCAAACCGGCGCGGCCCAGCAGGCGCGTGCTGGCGAATATTCAGACGTCGGTCACAGCGACGGGCGATTGAAGGGCTGCGGCATAATCCCTCGCATACCCCCATAAGCCGCAGGCAAGGGAGAGGCCGCCATGGAGTTTCAGGACGACCAGCGACGATTGCAGGATCTGCGCCAGCGCGTGCCGGTGGACGCGGCGCTGCTGCTGACGCGCGAGCAGCCCGAGCGCGTGGCGAAGCTGCTGGCGCTGCTGCCACGCCATTTCGCCGTGCAGGTGGCTGCACATCTGCCTGAGGAATTGCGCCCGGCCGAACTTGCCACCGATGCGGAAAAAACCGAGAGCGGCACCGTCGCCAATCTGACCGAGCTGACCGCCGGCGTGCTGCCGTTGACGCACAGCGTGCAGCAGGCGATCGACTGGTTGCGCGCGCAGGAAACGGCGCATGACCTGACCTATCTGTATGTCACCGACGGCGCACAGCGTCTGTGTGGCCTGGTGGTGATGCGCGACCTGCTGCTGGCGCGGCCGGAGCAGCTGCTCAGCGAGATCATGCTGAAGTCGCCGTTCACGCTGAGCCCGGAGATGTCGCAGAGCGAGGCGATCCAGGCCGCCGTCCGGCGCCACTATCCGGTGTATCCGGTGGTGGACGCGCAGGGCAAATTGACCGGCATCGTCCGCGGTTACCGCTTGTTCGAACAGCAGGCGATCGAGATCTCCGCGCAGTCCGGCCGCATGGTCGGCGTCAACGAGGAAGAGCGTGTGGCCACCAGCCTGTGGGATGCGTTCCGGCTGCGTCACCCGTGGCTGCAGATCAATCTGTTGACGGCGTTCCTCGCCGGCGGCGTGGTCAGCCTGTTCGAGGACACCATCACGCAGATCGTCGCGCTCGCCGCGTTCCTGCCGATCCTCGCCGGCCAGAGCGGCAACACCGGCTGCCAGGCGCTGGCGATCACGCTGCGCGGCATCACGCTCGGCGACATCGACGGTTATCCGGTGGCCAAGCTGATCACCAAGGAAGTCACACTCGGCGCGGTCAATGGCCTGTTCACCGGCTGCGTCGCCGGTTTTGCGATGTGGATGTTTGCCGGCGGCTTCGGCAATCACCAGGCGCTGCAGCTCGGTGCGGTGATCGCACTCGCCATGATCGGCTCGTGCATGGCCAGCGGGTTCTTCGGCGTGATGGTGCCGCTGACGCTGCGCCGGTTCGGTGCCGATCCTTCGACGGCCTCGTCCATCTTCCTCACCACGGGTACCGACATTGCCGGGATGGGCCTGATGCTCTTCTTGGCAACGACGCTCGTCCTTTGATGAACGGCCTTCACGGTGGCAATGTCTGCGCCGACTCGTTTTGGCGCCGATCCCGCTGCGCGGGGCCCTCGGCGTGAACTCGCGTCGCCACATCTTGGAATGGGATTGATGCTGTTCCTCGCCACAACGCTGGTTTTGTAGGTGCTGATCTGGCTGATCGCCGCCACGGGGTTTTTCACTGCGGCGCTGTCGGGCGTCGCCGGAGTCGGCGGTGGCACCATCCTCATCGGCGTGCTGTTCGCGCTCGGGCTGGCGCCGACCAGCGCGGTGCCCTTGCTGGCGACCGCGCAACTGGTTTCCAATTTTTCGCGCACGCTGGCTTATCTCAGGCACGTCGAGTGGCGCGCGCTGTTCTGGTTCTCGCTGACCGGCATCCCCGCGCCGTTCCTGGTCGCGCCCTACGTGGCGGCAATGGATATCAACCTTATCCGCTTGATCCTTGCCGGCTTCATCCTGGTGTCACTGGTGCCGACCCCAAAAGGTGAAGAGCCGATCCCGGAGATCCCGGCGCTGCTGCTGGCCGGGTTTCTCAACGGCAGCGTCGGCATGTTCGTCGGTGCAACAGGATTATTTGTCGGCCGTTTGTTCCTGCGGCCGGAATGGAAGAAAGAGACGGTCATCGGCACGCTGGCGCTGTGCCAGACGCTGGGTCACGCGCTCAAGGTCATCGCCTATGGCAGCGTCGGCTTCACCGTGTTCGCGCAAACCGACCTGCTGCTGCCGCTGCTCGCCGCGGTGATCGCCGGCACCGGTGCTGGACGTATGCTGAATCGTTATCTCAGCGAAGATTTGTTCCGGCGCTTGTTCAAATCACTGCTGCTGGCGCTTTCGCTTAAATTGGTTTTCGACGGCCTGGTAGGCTTTGGATGGATCGCATGGAACTGAAACTGACGGCGGAACAACTCGAAAAACTCATCCACATGGGTTTTCCTTCGAGGGAAGCTTTCATGCGCGTCGAGGATCTGAAGCTCAACTTCGCGCGCGTCCGCATGCTCTATAAAAAATGGATGCTGCGGCCGGGCAACGTACTGTCCGGTCCAACGATCTTCACCGCCGCCGATATCGGCATGTATGTCTGCGTGATGGCGCATATCGGCCCCGAGCTGATGGCAGTGACCAGCGACATGACCCTGCATTTTATCAACAAGGGCGCGCCTGGCGACCTGATCGCCGACACACGCCTGCTCAAACTCGGCCGCAAGCTGGCGGTGATGGACGTGGCCGTGTTCAGTTCGGCGGCGCCGGAGACGATGATCGCCCACATCAGCGGCAGTTACGCGCTGCCGCAGCCTAAAAAATAGGGCGCGCTTCTAAAGCCGCTTCAGAGATAGCCGCGGCGACGGAAGAAGTAGACGAGGACAGAACCGACCACCACCAGACCGCCCAGCACGGCGAAGTATCCGTAGCGCCAGGACAGCTCCGGCATGTTCTGGAAGTTCATGCCGTAGATGCCGGTGATCAGCGTCAGCGGGAAGAACAGCGCGGACATCACGGTCAGCGTGCGCATGACGCGGTTGGTCTGGTGCGACACCGACGCGAAATGCAGCTGCACCGCCACTTCGACGTCCTTCTGCAGCGAATCGCCGTGCGACATCACGCGCTGGATATGCTCGCGCAAGTCGTTGAGGCGGATGCGCTGCTTGTCGGTCAGCTCGCCGCGCATGTCGCGCTTCCAAGCGTCGATGGTGTCGAGGTTGTGCTCGCACAGCAATTCCAGCGCGTGCGCCTGCTTGCGGTAATGCAGCAGGTCCTGCCAGTCCTCAAACGGGTTTTTCGGATCGAGCAGCGCGTCCTGCACGCCTTCGAGCTGGTGTTCCAGCTCGTCGGTGATGGTCAGATAACGGTCCACCATCGCATCGAGGATCGAGTGCACCAGGCCGAACGGCGTGCTCGGGAAGCGCAGCTTGGTTTCGCAGAACTTGCGCTTGATGAGTTCGAACGCGTTGTTTTCCGGCGCGTGGATGCTGACCAGCAGGCGGTCGAAGATGAAGAACGCGGCGGACTTGGTGACGATCAGGTTGCGCGTCGTGCTCTCGCCTTCGCAGTCCTCCGGCACTAGGCCCTGGAAGATGACCATGTCGTAGTCTTCGGTGGTGTCGAAGAACGACGGGTGGTCGCCGTTGAAGCTGTCGGCGACGTGGGCGTCGTGGATGCTGGCCTGCACCAGCGGCTCGATGTGCGTCGGCCAGGTGCCGGCCTCGGCGCGGGTGAAGTCGAACCAGACAAAGCCTTCGTCCGGAAGGCGATCGACGCGTTCCAGCCGCTGGGGCATTTCCCCCAGACGGCTGAACGAGTAGATCTGCATATGCGGTTCCGGCGAATGCCGGACGCCCTTATTTCAAAAGATCTTCAATCGCCGCGCGTTCCTCGCGCAGCTCGGCGTCGCTGGCGTCCATGCGCGCACGCGAGAAGGCGTCCACGGTCAGGCCCTGGACGATCTCGTACTTACCGTTCTTGGTCGTGCACGGATAGCCATAGACGATGCCGGGCTTGATGCCATAGCTGCCGTCCGACGGCACCGCCATCGACACCCATTTGCCTTCGGTGCCGAGCGCCCAGTCGCGCATGTGGTCCACCGCAGCGCTGGCGGCGCTGGCGGCCGAGGAAAGCCCGCGCGCCTTGATGATGGCGGCGCCGCGCTGCTGCACCGTGGGGATGAAATCTTTTTCAATCCATTCCTGGTTGACCAGCGATTTCGCCGGCTGGCCTTTGACCACGCAGTGAGTGATGTCCGGATACTGCGTCGAGCTGTGATTGCCCCAGATGATCATCTTCTCGATCTCATTCGGGTGCGTGCCGGTCTTGGCACCGAGCTGCGACAGCGCGCGGTTGTGGTCGAGCCGCACCATGGCGTGGAACTGCTTGGCGTCGAGTTTCTTGGCGTTGCTGGCGGCGATCAGCGCGTTGGTGTTGGCCGGGTTACCGACCACCAGCACCTTGACGTCGCGGCTGGCCTTGTCCGACAGCGCCTTGCCCTGCGGCCCGAAGATGCTGCCGTTGGCGGCGAGCAGATCCTTGCGCTCCATGCCAGGGCCGCGCGGACGCGCACCGACCAGCAGTGCGTAATCGGTGCCGTCAAACGCCTCTTCCGGCTTGGCGGTGGCGACCACGCCCTGCACCAGCGGGAAGGCGCAGTCGTCGATCTCCATCACCGTACCCTTGAGCTTTTCCAGCGAGTCCGGGATGTCGAGCAGCTGCAGGATCACCGGCTGGTCGGGCCCGAGCATGGAGCCGGAGGCGATGCGGAAAATCAGCGAGTAGGCGATCTGGCCTGCGGCGCCAGTGACGGCGACTTTGACGGGTTTCTTCATGGAGTTATTCCGTGTTCGAGAGAAAAGTCAGGGGCGCGAATTATATGCCGCCTCAACATCAAAAAAGGTCGGCAGGATCCACGTCTATCGACCAGCGCACTTTGCGCGCCGTCGGCAGCTCATCGAGCATGGGGACGACATCGGTCAACAGTTTCTGCAATGCGCCGCGGCTCGTGGATTGCAGCAACAGGTGTACACGGCAACGCCCTGCACGACGCGCCATCGGCGCCGGCGCCGGACCCAGCACCGTCACGCGTTCTGATTTCAGCAGCGGTTTGGCTTCGAAGAGAAATTGTTTGGCAGCCGGTTCCTGCAAGGCGTCGGCGCGCAGCAGCGCCAGATACCCATGCGGCGGCAGGCCTGCGCCTTTGCGTTCGGCGAGCAGCTGCTGCACAAGGCCGTCGTAGCCTTCGCGCAATAATTTTTGCAGCGCCGCGTGCTGGGGTTCGCGCGTCTGCAGAATCACTTCGCCCGGGCGGGTCTGTCCTGAGCCTGTCGAAGGGCCACGCCCAGCGCGGCCGGAGACCTGGGTCAGCAGCTGGCCCATGCGCTCGATCGCGCGGAAATCCGCCCCGAACAAGGCCTGATCCGCGTTGACGATACCGACAAACGAGAGGTCGGCGAAGTCATGGCCCTTGGCCAGCATCTGTGTGCCGACCAGGATGCGGATCTTTTTGCTGCGCACATCAGCGAGCAGACGCGTCCATTCGCCGCGCTTGCGCATGCGGTCGGAATCGAAACGCTCCAGCCGGTATTGCGGGAAACGCGCCGTCAGTGCGTCTTCGATGCGCTCGGTGCCTTCGCCGACCGGCAGCAATTCGGTGCCGCCGCATTCTCCGCAGCGGGCCGGCACCGGCTTTTCAGAACCGCATTGATGGCACAGCAGCAGACGCCGCGACCGATGCAGGGTCATGCGCACATCGCAATGCCTGCAGACCGCAGTCCAGCCGCAGGTGCCGCACCACAACACCGGCGCATAGCCACGGCGGTTGATGAACAGCAGCGCCTGTCCGCCGGACTCCAGATTCGCGCTCAAACGCTCCAGCAACGGCTCCGACAACCCATGCGTCAGTTCCAGCGCGCGGATATCGAGCACCTGCACCTTGGGGACGGCCGACGCGTTGACGCGTTGCATCAGACGCAGATGCCGATAGCGTCCGGCCTGTGCGTTGGCCAGGGATTCCAGCGAAGGCGTGGCGCTGCCGAGGATCACCGGCACGCCGAGTTTCTGTGCGCGCAGGATCGCCACGTCGCGGGCGTGATAGCGCAGGCCTTCCTGCTGTTTGAATGACGTGTCGTGCTCCTCGTCCACCACGATCAGGCCCAGACGCGCGAACGGCAGGAACACCGCCGAGCGCGTGCCAACGATGATCTTGATCTCGCCCGAACGCACGCCGAGCCAGGTGTGCGCGCGCTCGGCTTCGGTCATGCCGGAGTGGTAACTCGCAACACTCGCGCCGAGGCGCGCGGCGAATCGCTCCAGCAGCTGCGGCGTCAGGCCGATCTCCGGACACAGCACCAGCACTTGCTCGTCGCGCGCAACGCAGTCTTCAGCGCGGCGCAGATACAGCTCGGTTTTGCCACTGCCGGTGACGCCCTGCAACAGGCTTACGCCAAACCCGCTGCCGGCAGCGAGCGCGTTCAGCGCGGCGTTTTGTTCTTCGGTCAGTCTGGGCGGCCCTTCGCCAAGCTCAGGACGGGCTGCTCTGGATGTCGCAGCCATCTTGGCTGAACGTGGCCGCAGCTTTGTGCCCTGCCGCAGCGGTCCCGGCAACGCCGCAGCGATCACTTCGCCGATCGGATGCTGGTAGTAATCCGCGGTCCAGCACAGCAGCTGCAGCAGGTCGCCCGGCAACAGAGGCTCGGCATCGAGAACTTCCTCAATGGGCTTATAAACGTGCCCGGCACCGCGTTCGCGGCGCGGCTTTTCGAGCACCACACCGACGATGCGCCGACGCCCGAAAGGAACCCGGACGCGCATGCCCGGCACCAGCCCGGGATTAGCGCCGTCAGACATCGAATTGGGCACCAAATAATCAAACTGGCGGTAAAGGGGCGTATCTACCCCCACGGCGACCAGATTCAGGCTCATGTGGGGTGTGGATAACTGTGGGGAAAACGATTTTGCGCCCTTGACAGCCCCGCGCACCTCTGTCGTCTGCACGGGCAAAGCAGGTCGAATTTGCAAAATAACTTCATATAAATCATTGCGATAAACGATTGTTGCGCTGGTGTTTCACAACTGCGCTTGATATCACGCTGGATTTTTGTTTAGCCGCCGTGTGTGCATAACGACCCTGTGTTTTACCGGGCAAGTCAACCCCTTTTTCTTCAGCGCGTTAGGTCGATACGCTCCAAAAATCGTAGCAAAAGCCCATCGTGAATCTAAGCCTGCCGATCAACCGCGAAACCACGTGCACAATAGCAGCCGTGAACGACTCGGCGAGCGAATTGGACAGCTTTCTGGCCTCGGTCGAACGCCGCGCCCAGCGCATCGCCGAGATCGCCACCCGCGATCGCGACGAGGCGCTCGATATCGTGCAGGACTCGATGATCCAGCTGGCAAAAAAATATGCCGCACGGCCGGCGAGCGAATGGACCCCGTTGTTCTACCGCATCCTCAATAACAAGGTGCTCGACTGGCAGCGCCGCGGCACGGTGCGCAGGCGCGTGCTGTTCTGGCAGGACGACAAGGCGGATGGCGATGACTTCAATCCGGCCGAGCTGGTCGCGGACATGTCCCAGCCCAATGCACAGGATCTGCTGCAACAGCAGCAGGCGATGCAAAAACTCGAGGAGGCGTTGCGCGCACTGCCGGCGCGTCAGCGTGAAACGTTCACCCTGCGCATCTGGGAAGGGCTCTCGGTGGAAGATACCGCCAAAGCCATGGGCTGCTCCGATGGCAGCGTGAAGACACATTTATTCCGCGCACTGGCAACATTGCGCGAACAGTTGGAGGGCGTATGGAACTAGACGAACAGGATCGCAAATTTTCGCAAGCCGCCAAGCAGGCGCTGCGGCAGTCCGAACGCGCGCTGGATGCAACCACCACCGCGCGACTGCGCGCGGCGCGCGAGCAGGCGCTCGCGGCGGCGGCCAAACCGCGCTTGAACTGGAATTGGATGATGCCCACCGGCGCCGTCGCGGCGGCCCTGATGGTGTTCGCCCTGCTGCCCGGTCGCGCGCCCTTGGGCGAATCCGCCGCCGTGCCACGCGACGAAGCGATGGAAGTGATGCTCGACGACGTTGAGCCGGAGCTGGTTCAAGATTTGGAACTGTATGTCTGGCTGGAATTCGACGGAGACCCGGCCTGATGAAGTCGTACGCCGCGATTCTACTGGCGCTCGCGCTGCCAGCGCTGAGCGCGCAGGCGCAGCCGTGGACCGAACTGACGCCGGAAGAACAGTCGGCGCTGCAACCGCTGGCCGGCGAATGGGACCAGCTGCCGGATGAGCGCAAGCAGCGGCTGCGGCGCGGCGCCGATCGCTGGCAATCGCTGACGCCCGACGAGAAATCCCGCGCGCAGGAACGCATGGAGCGCTGGAAATCGCTGCCGCCTGAAAAACGCGAGCAGTTGCGCGAAAAACGTGAACGCTGGAAATCGCTGCCGCCTGAAAAACGTGAGCGCCTGCTCGAACGCTATGACCGTTTTCAATCCTTGCCGCCCGAACGGCAGGAAAGACTGCGCGAGCGTTTCCAGCGTGAGAGCGGCGGCACGCTGCCACCCGGTGACTGCGTACCCGGCACTCCTGGATGCGGTCCGTCGGCGCCAGATCAATAGCTAGCGGTTTTTTGGCGCACGGGATTTGGCGCTAAGCTGACGAAAAGCGCGAGGAGAGCCGCATGGGGACCGTTACCACGCATCACGGCGCCTGCAATCTGTGCGAGGCGATCTGCGGCCTCGAATTCAAGGTCGAGGACGGCAAGGTGCTCTCGATCCGTGGCGATGAAGCCGACCCGTTCTCGCGTGGCCACATCTGCCCGAAGGCGGTGGCGCTCAAGGACATCCACGAAGACCCCGACCGCCTGCGCAAACCGATGAAACGCGTCGGCGAGAACTGGCAGGAGATCGGCTGGGAAGAAGCGTTTGAATTGGTGGTCAACCGCCTCTGCGAAATCCGCGAGCAGCACGGCACCAACAGCATCGGCGTGTATCAGGGCAATCCGTCGGTGCACAACTACGGCAACCTCACGCACGCGCAGCATTTCCTCGCGCCGCTGAAAACCCGCAACCGGTTTTCCGCGACCTCGGTGGACCAGTTGCCGCACCAGCTCATCGCCTACTGGATGTACGGCCATCAGTTGCTGGTGCCGATCGCCGACATTGACCACACCAATTATTTCCTCGTGCTCGGCGCCAACCCGATGGCGTCCAACGGCAGCCTGATGACGGTGCCCGATTTCCGCCATCGCCTGAAAGCCCTGCAGGCGCGCGGCGGCAGGATGGTGGTGATCGACCCGCGCCGCACGGAAACCGCCGAGGTCGCCGACGAACACCACTTCATCCGCCCTGGCACCGACGCCGCGTTCCTGTTCGCGCTGCTCAACACCTTGTTCGACGAGAACCTCGTCAAACCCGGGCGGCTCGCGGAGTTCAGCGACGGTCTCGATGCGGTGCGTACCGCGATCAAAGCCTTCACGCCGGAACGCGCGGCTGTCGTCACCGGCATCGCTGCCGCCGACATCCGCCGCATCGCGCGCGAACTCGCCGCTGCCGACGGTGGCGTGGTTTACGGACGCATGGGTTTATCCACGCAGGCCTTCGGCTCGCTTTGCCAGTGGGCGATCCAGCTGCTCAATCTCGTCACCGGCAATCTCGATCGTCGCGGCGGCGCGCTGTTCACGCGGCCGGCGGTGGACCTCATCGAAGGCCCGGGCTCGAAGCCGGGCCACTTCAACGTCTGGCAGAGCCGCGTCAGCGGCCGGCCGGAGTTCGGCAGCGAACTGCCGGTGTCGGTGCTGGCCGAAGAAGTGCTGACGCCGGGCGAAGGCCAGATCAAGGCGATGATCACCGTCGCCGGCAATCCGGTGCTGTCCACGCCCAACGGCGCGCAGCTCGACCGCGCGCTGGCCTCGCTCGACTTCATGGTCAGTTTCGACATCTACCTCAACGAGACCACACGCCACGCCCACGTCATCCTGCCGCCGACCAGCGCGCTGGAACACGACAGCTACGACCTGATTTTTCACATCTTTGCCGTGCGCAACACCGCGCGCTACTCGACGCCGCTGTTCCCGAAACCCGAAGGCGCATTGCACGACTGGGAGATCTTCACCGAGCTCGGCCAGCGCCTGAGCGCGCGCCTTGGCACGAAGCCACCGGCAAAGCTGCGGCCGGACCAGATCGTTGACCTCGGCCTGCAATCGGGTCCGTATAGCGCGGCGAAGAAACATCCCCAGGCGCTGTCGCTGGCGAAGCTGAAAGCGAATCCGCATGGCATCGACCTCGGCCCGCTGGAGCCTTCGATGCCCGCGCGCTTGCAGACCGCCGACAAGCGCATCCACGCCGCGCCATCCGAGTTACTTGCCGATCTCGCCCGAGCCGAACGCGAGCTGTTGAACACCAAAGCCAATGGCGAGCTGAAACTGATCGGCCGCCGCCATCTGCGCAGCAACAATTCGTGGATGCACAACTCCGAGCGACTGGTCAAAGGCAAGCCGCGCCACCAGTTGCTGATGAACCCGCAGGACCTGAGTGCGCGCCAGTTGCAAGACGGCAGCCGCGTGCGTGTGCGTTCGCGCGTCGGCGAACTCGAAGTCGAAGTGCAGGCGAGCGAAGAGATGATGCCCGGCGTGGTCAGCCTGCCGCATGGCTGGGGCCATGCGCGTCAAGGCGTTCGTCTACAGATCGCGCGTGAGCATCCCGGTGCCAGCGCCAACGACCTCACCGACGAGCGTTATCAGGATGTGCTGTCCGGCAACGCCGCGCTCAATGGCGTGCCGGTAACGGTTGCGGCTATTGCTTAATGCCAACGCTCGATTAGGTGTCGGAGCGCACGAACGTGTGCACGGGGCCCCTGCCTTTGATCAGGGAATAGCGCAGCTTGCCGTCTTTGAGTTCGATGTAAGCCTTGTTCTTCAAATGCTGCACCACGATATCTCCGGCGTCGCCTTTGCAACTCACTCCGTCATTGTGTTGTTCGAGCCGCTCTTCAAGAAGCCAACCATCGCCGTTCGGGACGAGTTTCGTTTTGGTTGTGTAGCTCAGCGTGCCTGTGGTCCTTGTGAGGCGCCCTTCGCTTGTAAGCTCGAAAGTCATGGGGCATTTGGCGGTAAGCAGAGCCCATGATCCAACAGGGCTGACTATGCCTTCGGCCGATGCCGCTAACGATAAAAGAAGGGCGATAGCTGCAAGGCGGAAGACATTCATCTGAAACCTCCTGCGTGGCTGCAATCCTAACGGCAATCTGTGAGGCCTAAGCCGCGAGGCGCTCGCGCTCAATCGGTTTGATGCGCGACAACCGGCCCTGATTCTGTCGCGCCTGCCAAATGTCCAGCGCCTCCTGCATGCGCAGCCAGCTTTCCGGCGTGGTGTTGAGCAGCTTGGCGATGCGCACCGCCATGTCGGCGGACAGCCCACGCTTTTCCAGCAGCAGATCGGACACCGTGAGGCGGCTCACGCCAAGGCGGGCAGCAAACGCCGCCTGCGTCATCTCCAGCGCGGGCAGCACGTCTTCGCGCAGCAGGGCGCCGGGGTGAGTAGGCTTGCGATTAGGGTCGCGCATCGGCTTCATCAGTGGTAATCCTCCAGATTCACATTCACCGCATCTTCATTCTCAAACACAAACGTCAGCCGCCAGTTCCCGGATACCGACACCGCATAGCTTCCCTTGCGGTCGCCCTTGAGCGGATGAAACCGCAAGCCCGGCAGATTCATATCCTGCGGACTTGAAGCGGCATCCAGACGGTCGAGCAGGCGTTCCAGCTTCGATGCGAACTGCGCGGGAATACCGCGGTGGTCGCTTTTGCTGAAGAACCGCTCCAAACCTTTATGTCGGAAACTTCGGATCACGTGGATATGTAATGGACTTCAAGGCATTGTAATGGATTGAATGACATCCGGCAAAGGCTCAGATCGTCAGCCAGCGAACGGTTTCGCCAGCGGCGTAGTCGCCGTTTTTTACCGGCAGCCAGACCAGCGCGCCGGCGCTCGCCAGGTTGCTGAGCATGTGCGAGTCCTGACGCGGCAGCGATTTCAAGTGCACACAACCAGATTCTTCATAGCGCAAAGTCATGCGCACCAGCCGGTCGCGATGCGCGTCGGCTTTCACTTCTTTTTCGAGAATCCCTGCGCGCCATTCGGGTTGTGGCGTGCTGTGGCCTTCGAGCACGCCGAGCACAGCGCTCACATGCACGGCGAGACCGATCAGTACCGCGCCGGGATTGCCGGGCAGACCCATAAACGCTGCGCCGTTGCGCACGCCGTACCACAGCGGTTTGCCGGGTTTCTGCGCGACGTTCCAGAAGATCTTCTGCACGCCGAGTTTTGGCGCGAGTTGCGGCAGATAGTCGCGGTCGCCGACGGAAACGCCGCCGCTGCTGATGACCAGATCGCTGCTGTCGAGAGCCTGCTTCAAGGCTTGCTCGACGGCCTCGGGCCGGTCGGGCACATACTGAATGTCAGCCCTGTATCCGCGCTCGTGCAGCCAGCCGTGCATCAGCGGGCCATTAGCGTCGTAGACCTGCCCCGGCTTCAGTGGTGAGCCAATGCGCGCAATCTCGTCGCCGGTGACCAGCAGCGCGATGCGCGGGCGGCGACGCACGGAAATTTTAAACACGCCCGCCATCGCCAGTGCGGCGAGCAGGCCTGAATGCAGACGCTGGCCGGTTTCGGCGATTGCCTCGCCCTGTTTCAATTCCTCGCCGCGATAACGCGTGTCGGCGCCCACGTTCACCGGCTTGGTCAAGCGGATGGTTTCACCGCTGCGCTCGACAATTTCCTGCCGCGCCACCGTGTCGGCGCCTTCGGGCAGTGCACCGCCGGTGAGGATGCGCATCGCGGTGCCGGCCGAAAGTGCATGCGACGAGGGGCTGCCAGCGGGGACTTCGCCGGTGAGCTTGAGAGTTTTTTGCGCGTCGGCGGCACGCAGGGCGTAGCCGTCCACCGCGCTTTGCGTGAACAGCGGCAGATCAATCTTCGAAGCTACGGGCTGCGCCAGTACACGACTGAGTGCCTGTTCCAGCGGGCAGGTTTCCGCCGGCAGGGGCTTCAGCGTCTGCGGGTATTGCGCCAGCGCGTCGCTGAGGGTGATCAAGTGAGGATCAGTTTGAATCCGGCAATGCTCAGCACAATTGCCAGCAACCGCTTGATCGCGGTATGTGGGAAACGCCAGCTGCCCAGATACGAGCCAACGCTGCCTCCGATCAGCACCGCCACCGCCAGCGGCAGGGCCAGCGCCGGAATCTCCTTGGTCGCGCTGATGTTGCCGGCGAGGCCTGCAATCGAGTTGCCGAGGATGAACACCGCCGAGATCGCCGACGCGGTCTTGGTTTTTGCCCAATGCATGAAGATCACCAGCGGTGTCAGGAAGATGCCGCCGCCGGTGCCGGTGAGCCCAGCGAGCAGACCGAGGCCCGCACCGGTGGCGAGCGATACCGGTTTCGACGGCGGCTGCGGCTCGGATTCTTCCGGCGGGCGGATCAGGAAGCGCGCGGCGGATGCGAGCAGCACCAGTCCAACCAGAATCTTGAACAACTGCGTCGGCAGGTTGAGATAGCCGCCGAGAAAGGCCATCGGGATCGCGACAACGCCGAACGGCCAGAACAAGCGCCAGGAAAAATGACCGGCGCGCCAGAACTGATACGAGGCGAGGCTCGCCACCAGGATGTTGAGCATCAGTGCGGTCGGCTTGATCACTGCGGGCGCAAGGCTGAACAGCGCCATCACAGCGATGTAGCCCGAAGCGCCGGCATGACCGACCGAGGAATACAGGAACGAGATCACCAGCACGCCAAGCGTGAGGAACAACAGCACGTCAGGCGTCATTCGTATCCCGATTTGTGGCTGGCCCCACGGAACACATCGAGCAGATGGATCAGGCCCGGCAGCAATGCCGCGACCGATTCTTCCGCACCGCGACGGCTGCCGGGGAAGGTGACGATCAGCGACTTGCCGGCGAATCCAGCGATGCCGCGCGAGAGCATGGCGTAGGGCGTGCGGCGCTGGCCGAAGGCGCGCGCGGCTTCCATGATTCCCGGAATCTCGGTGGTCAGCAGCGGCTTCACGGTCTCGATCGTCTTGTCGCGCGGACCGAGGCCGGTGCCACCAACGGTGGCGATGAACCCCGCGCCTTTCTTGAGCTGCGCGCTTACCAGCGGACCGAGCTGTGCGGGTTCGTCCGGCAGCACTTCGTAGCTCACCGGCTCGAATCCGGCGGCGGTCAGCGCATCGACGACCGCACGGCCGGCGGTGTCGGGCTTCTTGCCGGCAGCGACCGTGTCGGAAAGGACGATCACCGCCGCACTCAGCGGCCGCGCCAGCTTGCGATGGAACTGCGATTTACCGCCGATCTTCTTCTCCAGCTTGCAGTCGGTGATGGTCAGTTCTTCGGGTTTCGCATACGGCTTGAGCATGTCGTACAGCGTCAGCGCGGCGACGCTGGCGGCGGCGAGCGCCTCCATCTCGACGCCGGTGGGCGCGATGGTCTCGACCTCGGTGATGACGCGCACGCGGTCGGCGAGGAGCTCGAAACTCACATCGGCGCGATAGATCGGCAACGGATGGCACAGCGGAATCAGCTCGTCGGTGCGCTTGGCGGCGAGGATGCCGGCGATGCGCGCGGTCTTCAGCGGGTCGCCCTTCTCGGTTTCACCTTTGCGCAACAGTTCCAGGCAATGCGCCGGCGCGAGCAGGCTCGCGGTGGCGCGCGCGCTGCGCAGTGAGTCGGGTTTCAAGGAAACGTCTTTCATGCGTGGGCGTGCTCGTGATGATGATGCGCTTGGTCTTGACGGATGCAGCAGCCTTGAACGAAGGCGCTGCTGCCGTCGGCGTAGAACTCTTCCTTCCAGATCGGTACGCGATGCTTGACCTCGTCCACCGCCTGGCGGCAGGCGGCGAAGGCTTCGGCGCGATGCGGCGAGCGCGCGACGCAATAGATCGCCACGTCGCCGACATTGAGCAGGCCGAGACGGTGCTGCACGCGGCAATACGGGATCTTGAAATGCGCTTTGGTCTCGGCCTCGATCTCGCGCATGAGCTTTTCCGCCAGCGGCGCGTAGGCGGTGTAGCGCAGACGCAGCACCGGCTTGTTGTCGCTGTGGTTGCGGATAGTGCCGGCGAACAGCGCCAGCCCGCCGCAGTCGGGAAACTGTCCCTGCGCGAGCAGTGGTTCGAGTTGCAGCGGAGATTCGGAAAGATGGTTCATCCGCCGGCCACCGGTGGGAGCAGGGCCAGACGTGCGCCGTGAGACAGCGAATCGCTGCGCGACACCAAAGAGTCGCCGATGGCACAGGCGCTGCGCTCGACCGTGTCCACGAGGTTCGGCGCTTTTTGCGTCAACAGTTCCAGCGCATCGGCGACAACGGCGCCGTCAGCAACGATCAGCGACATTGAGGCTGCGCCCGCCAGCCGTTCCAGCACGCCGTGGAATTCGATGGTGATTTGCATGAGGTCGTCATACCGGCGAAAGCCGGTATCCAGTGCTGACCGGCAACGGCGCTGCGCGCCGCCTGGATTCCCGCTTTCGCGGGAATGACGAGAAATATATTGAGCCGACCATCTCTTATCCTCCTAAAGCGTGCATCAGGATCGGCCGCTGCACCGGCGCATTGAGCGCGACATAGCCGGCTTCCTTGTTCCAGACATGGCCGCGAATGGTCGCCTGTAATTGCTGAGGCGTTGCGCCGTCACGCAAAGCTGCGCCGAGGTTCGGGCCGTTGGCGGAGAACAGGCAGGCGTAGAGCTCACCGCGCGCGGTGAGCCGCAAGCGGTCGCAGCTCGAGCAGAACGGGTTCGAGATGGTGGTGATGAGGCCGAGGCGGTAATGTCCGTCGAGCAGGAACTCGCTGGCCGGATCGTTCGAGCGCGGCAAACGCTCGACGCGGAAACGATGGCGCAGCGCCGTTAGCACCTCGTCTTCGCTGAGCACCGCGTCGCGGCTCCAGGTGCCGGGCGCGTCCAGCGGCATGTATTCGATGAAGCGCAGTTCGACGCCGCGTGTCATCGCCCATTCGGTCAGCGGCAGGATCTCGGCGTCGTTCTCGCCGCGGATCAACACGCAGTTGAGTTTGAATGGGATGCCAGCGGCGCAAGCGGCTTCGATGCCTTCGAGCACCGGCGCGATGTCGTGCCCGCGCAGCGACTTGAAGCGCGTCGGGTCGAGGGCGTCGAGACTGATGTTGAGGTCGTCGAGCCCGGCGGCACGCAGCGCGGCGAGTTTCGGTGCGAGATATGAAGCATTGGTGGTCAGCGACAGACGCTTGAGTCCGCGCGTGCGCAGACTGTTGAGTGCGGCGACACATTCCACCGCGTCGGCGCGCAGCAGCGGCTCGCCGCCGGTGACGCGGATCGCTTCGATGCCGCTGTCGACGAACAGCCCGGCCAGCGTCAGCAACTCGTCGCGCGTGAGCAGCTCTTTCTTCGGCAGGAACTGCGGATGCTCGGGCATGCAGTAGCGGCAGCGGAAGTTGCAGCGGTCGGTGAGCGACACACGCAGCTTGCGCTTGGTGCGGCCACGCTGGTCACGCAGAACAGGTGCTGCATCAAAGGGGGGGCTCATGCGGCCGCCAACGCCTCAGGCGTGTTGAGGTTGAGTCCCGACCAGTCGGGGAAATCCACTGCGACGGCGTTCTGGCTGGCGTGAAAATCGCGCACCGCGCGATGGCCGGAGTTCAGCGCGGCCTCGATCGCGTCAGCCAGACGTCGGTGCAGCAGGCAGCAGGTGTGGTGAGCATCGCCGCGCGTGGTCGCATACGCCGAGGATTTGCCAGTGACAGCCTGATACAGCCGCGCGGCGAGATTGTCCGGCAGCCCCGGCGTGTCGCAGGGCATGAACAGAACCCAGTCGGTTTTCGCGGCGCGCAACGCGGTCAGCATGCCGGCGAGCGGGCCCTCGAATCCTGGCCGCGTGTCGCTCAGTACCGGCGCGCCGAGCGCGGCGTAAGCGTCGAGATTGCGGTTGGCGCTGACGAGTAATGAAGCAACTTGCAGCCGCAGCGCATCGAGCGCGTGCGCGGCCAACGGCCGGCCGCGCAGGGCCAGCAGGCCCTTGTCCTGTCCGTTCATGCGTTGGCCGCGCCCACCGGCCAGCACCACGCCCGTCATCGCTGATTTCATAGACACAGGGTATCGTAAGACATGGTCGAAACCCCTCTCAAAAACCGCGTCATCGCGGTGCCGGAAACCCGCGAATTGGATGTGTTTTCCGAGTTGCTGACGCGCCGTGGCGCCTCCGTGTTGCGCTGCCCGCTGGTGAGCATTCTCGATGCGCCTGACCCGCAACCGGTGCTGGCCTGGATACGCGCGTTTAACGATGGCGCGTGCGACGACCTGATCCTGCTCACCGGCGAAGGGCTGCGCCGTCTGCTCGCCTGCATCGCCAAACACGAGCCGGCCTTGCACGAAGGGTTTGTCGCGCGATTGGCCGTGGTTCGCAAAATCGCCCGCGGGCCGAAACCGGGGCGGGCGCTGCGCGAGCTGGGGCTCAAGCCCGAGCTCGTCGCACAAGAGCCAACCACCCCAGGCGTCATCGCGACCTTGCGCACGGAGAATCTGAAAAACCGCCGCATCGGCGTGCAGCTGTATGGCAGCGAGCCGAATCTTCCGCTGATCGATTTTCTGAAAGCAGCCGGGGCCCGCGTATCCACCGTGGCGCCGTATGTTTACGCCGATGCGGCGAAAGATGCCGACGTGCTGGCGCTGATCGAGAAAATGGCAGCGGGCACGGTGGATGCCATCGCCTTCACCAGCAAGTCGCAGATCGAGCGGCTGTTCGCGGTCGCCGCGAAGTCCGGTGTGGATGCCGCACAAGCCTTGGCGCGAACGCGGGTGGCGGTCATCGGCCCGGTGGTGCGTGACGAGCTGGCGACGCACGGCGTGAAGGCCGATCTGATGCCGATGGACGCGTATTTTCTGAAACCGCTCACGCAACTGCTCTCCGAGTCGCTGAAAAACGACTAGGCGTTTGAGTCCGAGAATCGCAGCTCGGCCAGCAGTGCAGCGATTTCCGGCAGGCAACTGCCGCAATTGGTGCCGGCTTTCAGACATTGACCGACCTGTTGTGGCGTCTTCAGATTCTTCTCGTGTGCAGTATTGAGAATCGTGTTGCGGCCAACGCCGAAGCAGGAACAGACCGTGGCGCCGGCGTCCGCTTTCGCCGATGCCGGCGCGCCGATCAACAGGCCGACGCGATCGAGCTCGTCGAGCGCGTCTTTCTCGAACAATCCTGAGAGCCAGGCGCGCGAGGGCAGATCGGCGCGCGGCGAGACGAACACACAGGCTGAGAGTTGGTCATCGACGACATGTGCGGCGCGATACAGGCCGGCGCTGGCGTCACTGAACTCCAGCCAATCAGCCCCCGCCTCGTAAGCACCGAGCAGGTGCCGCGCCCAGTTCTTCGGATCGGCGATGGCGCTGCGACCGGCCAATTCGTAGCGCAGAAACTGGCGGCCCTGGACGCGCACCCACCACGCCGCCTTGTCCATCTTCAAGGGTCGCCGCGCAAACGCGAAGCCGTGCCAGTGCACGCGAAACTCCTCGATGTGCACCGGCGTGTGCTTGAACTCCGGCTCGCCGGAGACCGGGTCCACCGCCGGATTCACCAGCGCGCCGACGCGCGCGTCCGACGCGACCTGGCCGTTCCAGTGGATCGGCACAAACACCTGGCCGCGGCGCATCTCGCCGGAGAACTTCGCGCGGGCCACCAGCGTCCCCCAGCGTGTGCTCACCCGCGCCAGCTCGCCTTCACGCACGCCGCTCAGCATCGCGTCCTGCGGGTGCAGGTCCACGTAGGGTTCGGGTAGATGCGAAGCCAGCCGCGGCGATTTTCCGCTGCGCGTCATCGTGTGCCACTGGTCGCGGATGCGGCCGGTATTGAGCGTCAGCGGGAACTCCTCGCTGACCGCATGCGCCGGTGCGCGTGGCGGCGTCGGGATGAAGCGGGCCTTGCCGTCAGTGTGAAAAAAACGGCCGTCGGCAAACAGCGGGGATTTCGCCGCCCATCGCAGCGGCGGCATCTCGTCGTAGCGGTCACGCGACATCCCTGCCAGTTCGCCGATATCGAATGCTCGTGTGCCGGTATTGCGGTGCGCCGACAGCCGCGCGTGCTCATCGAAGATCGCATGGGGGCCGGCGTAGTCGAATCCGGCGAAGCCCATGCGTTTTGCCACCTCACTGACGATCCACCAGTCCGGTTGCGCCTCGCCGGGCGCGCCCATGAATGCGCGCTGGCGCGAGATGCGCCGCTCGGAGTTGGTGACGGTGCCGTCTTTCTCGCCCCAGGCCGCGGCGGGTAACAGCACATGCGCCAAGGCCGTGGTGTCGGTCTTGGCGATGCAGTCCGACACCACCACCAGCTCGCAGGCCTGCAAGGCCTCGCGCACGCGATTGGCGTCGGGCAGGCTCACCACCGGGTTGGTCGCCATGATCCACACCGCTTTCACTTTGCCGGCGTGGATCGCCTCGAACAGATCCACCGCCTTCAGGCCCGGTTTGTCGGCGATGCGCGGCGAGTCCCAGAACTGTTGCACCAGCGCACGCTGTTCCGGCGCGAAATCCATGTGCGCGGCGAGCATGTTGGCCATGCCGCCGACTTCGCGGCCGCCCATCGCATTGGGCTGGCCGGTGATCGAGAACGGCCCGGCACCGGGCTTGCCGATGCGCCCGGTCAGCAGATGGCAGTTGATGATGGCGTTGACCTTGTCGGTGCCGGACGAGGATTGATTGACGCCCTGCGAGAACGCGGTGACGGTCTTCTCGGTACGCGCGAACAGCCGGTAGAACTCGCCGAGCACGCCGGTGCTGATGCCGCAGGTCTTGGCAACGGCCTCGAGCGTGGGCGCAGACTTCTGCGCGTCGCGCAGGGTCTGTTCCGCGCCGGCGGTGTGTGCGCGCACGAACTCGGTGTCGGCGATGCCGTGTTGGTAGAGGAATCCGAGCAGGCCGTTGAACAGCCAGACATCGGTGCCGGATTTCACCGGCAGGTGCAGGTCGGCCAGCTCGCAGGTGGCGGTGCGGCGCGGATCGATCACCACCACCTTCAGCTCGGGGCGCTTTTCCTTCGCAACCGCGATGCGCTGGTAGATCACCGGATGACACCAGGCAGTGTTGCTGCCGACCAGCACAATCAGGTCGGCGAGTTCGAGGTCCTCGTAGCTGACCGGAACGATGTCCTCGCCGAACGCGCGTTTGTGGCCCGCCACCGCCGAGGACATGCACAGCCGCGAGTTGGTATCGATGTTGGCGGTGCCGATGCCGCCCTTCATCAACTTGTTGGCGACGTAGTAATCCTCGGTCAGCAACTGGCCGGAGACATAGAACGCCACTGATTCAGGGCCGTGTTCGGCGATGATTTTCTGAAATCGCTCGGCGACATGGCTCAAAGCCTCGTCCCAGGATTTGCGCACGCCGTTCACCGACGGATGCAACAGGCGGCCGTCGAGACTCAGAGTTTCGCCGAGTGCCGAACCTTTGGAGCACAGGCGGCCGAAGCTGGACGGGTGCTCGGGATCTCCGGAAATCTCAATGCCGCCAGCTTGGCGTTTTGCCAATACTCCACATCCCACGCCACAGTAAGGGCAGGTGGTTTTTACCGGAGCTGGTGCGGCGTCAAGTCTCACGCCTCATGCTGCCTGACACACCGCCTGCCCGAACAGCAGCCGGCTGCGCAGACCGCTGACATCAGCTTCGGTCTGAATCAGCTCGCGATACCAGTCGCCGTCTTTGACATCGCCGCGAAGGCGCGCGCCGACAACTCGATTCTGTTTCAGCGCCAGTCGCTTGTAGATGCCGCGCTTGGGGTCGCGAAACGACAGGTTCTCGATGTCTTCGGCCTCGTCGCAGACACCGGCCTCGAACACGGCGTCACTGACCCAGAGGTCGCCGCTCTCGATGCGCGCGGCGAAGGCGCGCACCGAATGCTGCGGCGCTTCCAGACATTCGCCGGTGGCGAGATCGAAATGCTGTTTGTAGATCGGCGAGGCGACGACGATGCGTTCGCGCCCGTTCACGGTCAGGCTGCCGACCAGACCGCGTGACAGCACCGCCGCCTGCGAATTCGGGTCGTGGTTGGCGATGCTGTAAACGCGCGATTCGCCGACCCGGAACAAGGCCACCGCTTCGTCGCGATAGAGCGCGGCGACGCCGGTGTTGGGCAGGATGTCTTCGAGCGCGCAGATGCGCTGGCCGCGGTCGACGTAAAAGTCTCCGGCGCTCATGCCAGCGCCTCCTGCTTGATGGCGATGTTCTTGAAGTGCGCGCGACGCTCCTCGGATGTCGCCGGGCGGATCTGTCCGCGCTCCTGCATGAACACCACGTTGCGGTCGGACGCGTCGCTGTTGACGAAGCTGCGGAAGCGCTTGAGCGTAGCGGGGTCGTTGATCGCCTTCTTCCATTCGCACTCGTAGGTGCTGACCACGTGCGCCATCTCGGCCTCGAGTTCGGCGGCGAGACCGAGCGTGTCCTTGACGATCACGTCCTTCAGGTAATCCAGCCCGCCTTCGAGGTTGTCGCGCCAGACGCTGGTACGTTGCAGCCGGTCGGCGGTGCGCACGTAGAACATCAGGAAGCGATCCACGTATTTGAGCAGCGTCGCTGAGTCGAGGTCGGAGGCCAGCAGTTCGGCGTGGCGCGGCTTCATGCCGCCGTTGCCGCAGACGTAGAGGTTCCAGCCCTTTTCAGTGGCGATGATGCCGACGTCCTTGGACTGCGCCTCGGCGCACTCGCGGGTGCAGCCGGACACCGCGAACTTGAGTTTGTGCGGCGCGCGCAGGCCCTTGTAGCGATTCTCGATGTCGATGGCAAAGCCGACCGAGTCCTGCACGCCGTAACGGCACCAGGTGCTGCCGACGCAGGACTTCACCGTGCGCAAGGCTTTGCCGTAGGCGTGTCCGGACTCAAGACCGGCTTCAACCAGATCGCGCCAGATCGCCGGCAACTGGTGCACCTGCGCGCCGAACAGGTCAATGCGCTGACCGCCGGTGATCTTGGTGTAAAGGCCGAACTTCTGCGCCACCTGGCCGATGACGATGAGTTTTTCCGGCGTGATCTCGCCGCCCGGCACGCGCGGCACGATGGAATAGGTGCCGTCCTTCTGGATGTTGGCGAGGAAGTAGTCGTTGGAGTCCTGCAGAGCGGCGTGCTCGGGTTTCAGCACGAACTCGTTCCAGCACGAGGCCAGGATCGAACCGACCGTCGGTTTGCAGATGTCGCAGCCGAGTCCTTTCCCGTGTTTGTGCAAGACCGCGTCGAACGAATGCAGCTTGCCGACGCGCACCAGGTGATACAGCTCCTGCCGCGAATACGGAAAGTGCTCACACAGGTGGTTGTTCACCGACAGGCCGAGCTTCTTCATCTCGGCCTTCATCACCTGCGTCACCAGCGGCACGCAGCCACCGCAGGAGGTGCCCGCCTTGGTGCAGGTCTTGAGTTTGCCGATGGTGGTGGCGCCGCCGCCGACCGCCTCGCACAGAGCGCCCTTGCTGACGTCGTTGCAGGAACAGATCTGCGCGCTGGCCGGCAGCAGGTCTACGCCGATGCCGGGTTTCTTGCCGTCGCCCGTAGGCAGGATCAGGAACTCCGGCTGCGCCGGCAGCGCAATCTTGTTCAGCATCATCTGCAGCAGCGTGCCGTATTCGGCGGCATCGCCGACCAGCACTGCGCCGAGCAGATATCTGCCGCAGTCCGAGGTCACCAGTTTCTTGTAGACCTGCTTGCGCTCGTCGGTGAACACATAGGCGCGCGACTCCGGCGTGGCGCCGTGCGCATCGCCGATGGAGGCGACATCCACGCCCATCAGCTTGAGCTTGGTACTCATGTCTGCGCCGGCGAACTCCGAGACTTCGCCCATCAGGTGTTTGGCGGCGACGCGTGCCATGTCGTAACCCGGCGCGACCAGACCGAAGATCTTCTTGTCCCACAGCGCGCATTCGCCGATGGCGTAGACGTCGGCGTCCGAAGTCTGGCAATAATTATTGATGGCGATGCCACCGCGCTCACCGACGCTGAGGCCGTGTGTGCGCGCCAGCTCGTCGCGCGGGCGGATGCCGGCGGAAAACACGATGACGTCGGTCTCAAGCTCGGAGCCGTCGGCGAACTTCATCTTGTGGCGGGCAGTGCTGCCGTCCTCGATGCACTGCGTGCTCTTGCCGGTGTGCACCTTGACGCCCAGCGCTTCGATCTTCCGGCGCAACACGCGGCCGCCGCCGTCATCCAACTGCACTGCCATCAAGCGCGGAGCGAACTCGACCACATGCGTTTCGAGACCGAGGTCTTTCAGGGCTTTCGCCGCTTCGAGGCCGAGCAAGCCGCCACCGATGACCACGCCGGTTTTGCCACCTTTGCTGGCCGCCGTGATCGCCTCTAAATCTTCAATGGTTCGATAAACGAAACAGCCCGGCCGTTCCTTGCCCGGCAGCGGCGGCACGAACGGATACGAGCCGGTGGCCAGCACCAGCTTGTCGTAGCCCAGTGTTTTGCCTTGCGCAGTGACTACAGTTTTTGCAGCGCGGTCAATCGCCGCGGCTTTGTCGTTGAGGTGCAGCGTGATGCCGGACTTTTCAAAAAATCCGTCTTCCACAAGCGACAGATCGTCAGCCGACTTGCCGGAGAAAAAGCCGGTGAGGCCGACGCGGTCGTAGGCCGGCCGCGGTTCTTCGCACAGCACGGTGATCTCGAGATCGGGGGTACCCGCAAGCTGCTCCAACAGCTTGTGGCCAACCATCCCGTTACCTACGACGATGAGTTTCATAAAACTAGGCCGCCAACGCGGCGCGTTCGGCCAGCGCCTGTTGAAACAAGGACTCTTCGCGCGTCTTGTGGTCCGGCGAGAAACGCACCGCGATCGCACAGACCGCCGACGCCGTGACGAAGCTGCCGAGGATCAGCAGACAGGACTGCGTATCGGCCGTGCCCTTCATCAGAAATCCGGCGGCGACCGCGCCGACATTGCCGCCGGCGCCGATGATGCCGGCGACGCCACCGAGCGCTTTGCGGTCAATGAACGGCACCAGGGCGTAGGTCGCACCGCAGGCCATGTGGGTGAACAAGCCAAACGCGGTCATCGCGATCACCGCCAGCCACAGCACCTGCATCTGCGAGAACCAGACCAGACCGAGGCCTTCGCCGAGAATCAAAGCGAACAGCAGCAGCGTACGGCCATCGAGGCCCTTGCTGTGGGCGACGCGATCGGACACATAGCCGCCCAATGCACGTGCAAACAAAGCCAGCAGACCGAAGATGCCGGCGTACAGGCCCGCGGATTTCAGCGATAAACCGAACTCATCCACGTAATACAGCGCGACGATGTTGTGGATGAAGATCTCGACGCCGAAGCAGGCACCGTAGGTGACGAACAGCATCCACACGCGGTAATTGGCGCAGGCCTGCTTGAAGCTGAGCCAGCCGGCTCTTGCCGGCGGCGCCGACACGGTGTTTGCGAAGCAATGGGTGCGGGAGGCGCCGCAAGAACCGGCATCCGCACCCACCTCGCTGCGCTCAGGCACCGTGATGCCGGTTCCGGGCAACAGGCCGGTGGCGCGCAGCGCGGAATAATTCCCCGCCGGGCAGTCCTGCGTGTAGTTCCAGTAGAAGTACGACATCACCAGCATCAGCACACCTGGAACGAGTAGCGCGATACGCCAGCCGTAGGCGGCGTCGACGCCGAGATAGATCACGGCGGCGAGCAGCAGCGGCATCAGCGCCTGCGTGGCGCCGCCGCCGGCATTGCCCCAACCCGCCGCGGCCGCATTGGCGGTACCGACGACGTTGGGCGCGAACATCACGCTGGTGTGGTACTGGGTGATGACGAAGCTGGCGCCGATGGCGCCGATCAGCAGGCGGAAAAACAGGAAGGATTCGTAAGACTGCGCCGAGGCGACGCCGAGCACCGGAATCGCGCCGAGCAGCAGCAGACCGGTGTAGGCCTTGCGCGGACCGAACTTGTCGCAGAGCGGGCCAATGATCAGTCGCACCAGGATCGTCACCGCCACCGCGGCGATGTTGATGTTGGCGATCTGGTCTTTACTGAGGCCGAACTCGCCCTTGATCACCGGCATCAGCGGTGCGCAGGCGAACCAGGCGAAGAAGCAGACGAAGAACGCCATCCAGGTGATGTGGAACGCGCGCATCGGCGCGCTGTGAAAATCACTCAGCTGGACGCGCGTGGCCTTGCTCAGACTTTCCAAAACAGTTCTCCAGTCGTGTGCGATGAAAGCGTGGGGATCGTTGCTCGATCCCCATGTCCACCGACGCACTCGTGCGGAAAACCGCCTGGTCCACGTCGCTGCCCGAAAATGAAGCAACGGCCGTGCCAGAGCGCAAGTTGTTGATTTGGAAAGAGCGGTCAGCTCATCAGGCGGCCTTGGGAATGGGCCGTGCACTGCCTTCGTGCAGGAATCGCAGGATCGCGGCACGGCAATGGTGGTAGTCGGTGTTCTCGGCAAGGTCCAGACGGGCGCGCGGGCGCGGCAGGGTGATCGGCAGGATCTGTCCGATGGTGGCTGCCGGGCCGTTGGTCATCATCACCACGCGATCCGACAGCAGCACCGCCTCGTCCACGTCGTGCGTGACCATCACCACCGTCATGTGCAATTGGTTCTGGATCTCCATCAAGGAGTCTTGCAGCGTCGCCCGCGTCAGGGCATCCAGTGCGCCAAACGGTTCGTCCATCAGCAGGACCTTGGGTTCCATCGCCAACGCGCGGGCGATGCCAACGCGCTGCTTCATGCCGCCGGACAGCTCGCCGGGGCGCTTGTCACGCGCGGCGGTCAAACCCACCAGCGCCAACGCCGCTTCGGTGCGCGCCTTCAAGCCGGATTTCGATTCGGTGGCGCTGAAGACACGCTCGACCGCCAGATAGACGTTGCCGTAGGCGGTGAGCCAGGGCAGCAGCGAGTGGTTCTGGAACACCACCGCGCGCTCGGGCGAAGGGCCGTCGATCTGGCGGCCGTTGAGTACCGCGCCGCCGGCCTGCGGCTCGACGAGGCCGGCAACAACGTTGAGCACGGTGGATTTACCGCAGCCGGAATGGCCGATGATCGAAACGAACTCGCCCTGGGCGACTTTGACATCCACGTTTTTGACCGCGAGGAAATTCTGCCCACGCGCCTTGAACATCACCGAGACATCGTCCACTTCCAGATACGCCGCCATGTCATCGGCTCCTATAGTCGAAGCGGTTGGCGATCAGTGTCATGCCCTTCTCGAGCAGCATGCCGACCACGCCGACGATGCCGATGGCGATGAGGATGTGTTCCATGTTGAGGTTGTTCCACTCGTCCCATAGCCAGAAACCGATACCGACACCGCCGGTGAGCATTTCGCTGGCGACGATCGCCAGCCAGGCCACGCCCAGTGAAAGTTTGGCGCCGGTCAGCACGTATGGCACCGAGGCCGGCAGCAGGATGTGCGTGAACACTTTCCATTCCGACAATCGCAGCACGCGCGCCACGTTCAGATAATCCTGCGGCACCGAGGCGACGCCGAGCGCGGTGTTGATGATCATCGGCCAGATCGCGCAGATGAAGATGGTGAAGATCGCCGCCGGATTCGCCGCCTCGAACACGGCGAGGCCGATCGGCAGCCAGGCCAGCGGCGACACCGGCCGCAGCACGCTGATGATCGGCTGGAACGCGCTGCTGAGCATGGTGAAGCGGCCGAGCGCGAACCCCAGCGGGATGCCGACCAGCGCCGCCATGCCAAATCCTTTGGCGACACGCTCCAGTGAGGCCAGCAGGTTCCAGCCGACGCCCTGATCGTTCGGCCCGCGCTGATAGAACGGGTCGGAGAACAACTGCACCGCCGAGACAAAGGTTTTATCCGGCCCCGGCAGATAGTGGGTGGTCCGCGCGATCAAGGCCCACACCAGAAGAAAGCCGACGATGCCCAGCAGCGGCGGCAACAGCGCGCCGAGCACCGCACGCGCATGCAATGCCGCCGCCGAAACCGGGTGCGGCAGAACAAGCGGTGGCGGAATGCGCGCCGGGGAGTCATTCGCGGCCACGGGCTCCGCCACCGAAGGGGACAAAACTTTCACGGGCCTGAGCGGCGTAGCCATCAGACCTTGATCTTGAAACCGGCCGCGTACTCGGCGGGCTTCGCCGGATCGAACACGGTGCCGTCAAACAGCTTCTCGGTCTTCAGGGGCGACTTCGGCACGGGGATGCCCAGCGTCTTGGCAACGTCGGCGTAAAGCCCGACCTGATTCACCTGCTTGGCAACGGCCAGGTAATCGACATCGTCTTTCAACAGGCCCCAGCGCTTGTGCTGAGTCAGAAACCAGATGCCGTGCGACAGGAACGGATAGTTGACCTCGCCGTCCATGTAGAACTTCATGTAGTCCGGATCGTTCCAGGTTTTGCCGAGGCCGTTCTCGTACTTACCCTGCATGCGGCCGAGGATCACCGGCGCCGGCGCATTGACGTAGGACTTGCCGCCGATGATGTCCGAGACTTTGCCGCGGTTGCTCAGGGTGTCGATGTACTGCGAGGCCTCGAGCACCGCCGCCAGCATCGCGCGCGCGGTGTTCGGATTCTGCGTGACGAACTCCTGAGTCGTGCCGAGCACTTTTTCCGGATGATTCTTCCAGATGCCTTGCGTCGTCGTGGCGGTGAATCCGATCTTGTCGAAAATCGCGCGCGCGTTCCAGGGTTCGCCGACGCAGTAGCCGTCCATGTTGCCGACGCGCATGTTGGCGACCATCTGCGGGGGCGGGATGACGATGGTCTTGACGTCCTTGAACGGATCAATGCCATTGGCCGCCAGCCAGTAGTACAGCCACATGGCGTGCGTGCCGGTGGGGAAGGTCTGGGCGAAGGTGTACTCGCGGTCTTTCTTGTTCACCGCTTTTTTCAACGACTCGCCATCGACAATGCCGGCGTCCTTGAGTTTGTTCGACAGCGTGATCGCCTGACCGTTGCAATTGAGGCTGCACAGGATCGCCATGTCTTTCTTTTGCGAGCCAATGCCGAGATGCGCGCCATAGATCAAGCCGTAGAGCACGTGCGCGGCGTCGAGCTGACCGAGGATCAGTTTGTCGCGGATCGCCGCCCAGCTCGCCTCCTTGGAGATGGTGACGTTGAGGCCGTATTTCTTGAACAGGCCCAGCTCGCCGGCCATCACCACGCTGGCACAGTCGGTAAGCGGGATGAAGCCGATGTTGATATCGGTCTTCTCCGGCTTGCCGAAGTCGGCGGCGAAGGCACGCGAGCTGAGAATCGCCGGGAAGCCCACCGCGGCGGCGGCGAAGGCGCTGGTCTTCAGAAACTGCCGGCGCGAGGAATCAGTCAGGATTTTTTTCATGGGAAGCTCCGGTTCAGAATTTGTATTCGAGCCACAGCCAGGCCTTGCGCGTGTCGGTCGCGAGGCTGCTGGCGGTGTAATAGGCGTACTTGGCGCCGACGACGAAGTTCTCGATGATCGGCCGTGTCGCCTGCACATCGAATTCGTTGCCGTAGTGCATGCCGCCGGTATCGGCGCTGAAGTGGTGCCAGCGCGTGAACAGCGCGACTTTCTCGACGGTGCCGCTGACCGTGGCGTTGTATTCGCGAATGCCGGTGGCCGGTGTGGCGAGGAACACATCGGCCCAGCCCTGAAACGCATGCAGGGTGGCGAGCGGCGTCTGGAATCCATAGGCACCGTTGCCGCCGAGCACTTCGTAGCCGAGCTTTGCGGTCAGGTCCTTGATGCAGCCCGCCTGCGCAAACGCCACGCCGGCTTCGCCAAGGTAGTACGAGGCGGAAACAAAACTCGGTGCGCTGCCGTACTTGTTCTGCCGCGCATATTCAGCGGTATACAAAGCCTTGATCGTCGGCGTAATCGGTGCGGCGCCGGTCGCGCGCAAACCGACGCTCTGCGTGTCCTGACGTGCGGCAACGACATCGGTGAAGTCGATCAGATAGGCGTATCCAGTCAGCGACAGCCAGGACAGCGCTGTATTGGTCACATGAAAAACATGGCCGCGCATCGGGAAATCCGTCAGCAGGAAAGTACGCGCGTTCTTCAGATAGGCGTAATCGATCTGGGTCTTCGGCAGCGAGGTGTTGGTCGCCAGCACCGAGTCGTAGGTCATCTCGTTCGAGCGCCAGCCGACATTGCCGATGAAGCGGGCGTTGTCGAAGATCAGGCGCTGACGGCCGAGCTTGAGCACGGTGCCCGGCAGGCTGGCATTGCGGATCCAGAACTGATTGAGCTCGCCGCCGACCGGATCGGCGACCACCGAATAACCGACCTTGCCGTTGCTGGTGCTGTTGTAGGACTCGCCGAACAGTGAAGACGTGTTCTCGAACTCGGCGCTGATATCGGTCGCGTTCCACTTGCCGGTGGTGTAGCCCAGCCGCAGGCGAAACGTCACCGCATCCGCCGTCGCCAACAACGAAGGCGGGCCCTGATCCACCTGCTCGTAGCGCAGACGCGCGTCGAGGTTCGGCGTGCCACCGGAAATCGCATAGCGCAAGACGTCGAGCCCTTCGGCATGCGCGGCGGGACAGGCCAGCGCGGCGACGGTCGTGAATAAAACGGAATACAGCGGACCCCAGGGTTTCATCTTTTATCTCCGGTTGTGTTCGATGAGGAGGCCCGTTCATTTGAAGAAGGGCTCCATCCACCGACGCACTCGTGCCGAAGACGGCCTGGTCCACGTCGCAACAGGGTTACAGCAACCGCCGTGCCAACTGCTTAATTGCTTGATTGCATATCGCTTTCTGCGGAAGTCCGCGCTGCGCTCCGTGTTCGCGAATAGCGTGCGTGCACCAGAAAATGAGCGTCACGCACCAATAAACGCCGCCACCGGTCAGCGGGTGCCGAGCACGCGCTGATGGATATCCGGGCGAAACGCGCGTTGCACGATGTCTTCCAATGGCAGCTGGTGTGGCAACTGTCCGGCGGCCTGCATCTGTTCGAGATACCAGAGCGCGTGCGCAGGTTCAGGCGAATTGATGCCGTGAAAACGCACGAAGTCGTCGATGGGCTGCGCCTCCGCGTTGGCGTGTGTGCTGAAACGTCCGGTCAGTGCGGGCAGCAATTCTTCCGGCGGCCGCCCCAGATACGGCGCGAGCAGTTCCGTCGCGGCGACGCGGTTCAGCGGCTCAGCCAGCCACTGCGTCGCACGATGCAGCGCGCGCAGCAGTGCAGCGTGCGCGGGGTCTTCCAGCCAGTCGCTGCGCACCGCCAGCACTTTCTCGGTGCCGGGCAGTCCCAGCGAGCGACTGGTGGCGACGGCCACGCCGCTGCCCTCGAGGATCGCGCGCGTGCTCCAGGGCTCGCCGACGCAGAATCCGTCGAGATTGCCGCGGCGCAAGGCCGCGGCGACCAGTGGCGGTGGCGTCACCACCATGCGCACGTCGGTTTCCGGGTCGAGCCCCTGCGTCACCAGCCAGTGACGCAATTCATACTGATGTTTGGCCACCGGAAACACGGCCGCGAGCGTCAGCGGGCGGCCTTGCGCGCGGCGCTGGCGCGCGATCTCCTGGAGTTCGCCACCGGCCGCCGCCAGCGCCGGACTCAGCGTCAGCGCATTGCCAAAATGATTCAGCGTGAACGCCGTCGCCAGATCGGCATTCGGGCCGAACAACCCGGCCTGAGCCGCCAGCGGGATGCCGGCGAGACAGTGCGACGCCTGCACATCACCGGTGATCAGGCGATCACGCACTTCGGCCCACGACGACAGTGCGATCAGCTCGACGCGCAGTTTCTCGTCGGCGAACAGGCCCAGCGTGCATGCGACGACCAGCGGCGCCGCATCGCACAGGCGGATATAGCCCAGCCTAAGTTTCATCGCTCGCTCCTGCCTGCAAAACCGTGCGCGCCGCCTGTTCCAAGCTGACGCGCTCGCGCATCGCCGTCTCGCGCAAGCGCTCGTAGGCCGCGGTCTCGCTCAGGCTTTCGGTTTCCATCAGGCGGCATTTGGCGCGATCCACCCAGCGCCGCTCGGCCAGCGTCTGCTGCGCGCGCGTCAACTCCTTCCTCAGTGCGCGCGTCTGCTCGAAATGCAACAAGGCGACTTCGATCAGCGAGCGCACCGCCTCGGGCGGCAGGTCGCGCGCGGCATAGGCGCTGATGCCGGCGCGCATCGCCTGCACCGCCAGTTCGTGGTTCTGGCCGTCGTGAAACAGCACGATTGGCTGCGGATGGCGGCGATTGAGCAGCGCCAGGTGTTCAAGCGTGTCGCGCGAGGGCGATGCCGCCGAGATCACCACGGCGGCCGGCCGCCGCTGTTCGATCAGTGCGTAGAAATCCTCATCCTCGGCCACCGACACCACGGCGTAGCCGGCGGCGTCCAGCGCCGCGCACAGGGTTTCGCCGCCGCCGACCAGCAGCACGCAGGGTTGCAAAGGGTTCGACATGCCGTCCTGGAAAACGCAAGGACGGTGCCAGCCTGTCTACAAACGGAACGATAAAGTCGCGAACAACTGCCGTCCCGGCGCCTGTTGCGCGAAGTAAGTGCCCGGGAAGAAGGTCGCGTCGGTCACCTGGTTCAGCACGCGCTGGTCGGACAGGTTGGTGCCGCCGAGCGTGAGCGACAGCTGTTCGTCGGGGCTGGACAGCGTGATGCGCGCCGAATACTTGATATAGGAATCCACGAAGCTGTTCGGGTCGAGATCGGTGTCGGTGAACTGGTCACCCTGATAGAGGATGTCCGCGGCGGCCTTGGCACGGAACAGGCCGAAGTCGTAGCTCAGCATCGGCGTCAGCGTCGCCGTGCCGCTGGGCGCGAAGGCGATGCGCTGGCCGGCGAGGTCCTGCTTCTGGTTGACGCCCTGCGAGATCGGCGCGGGCGCCGAGGCATAGCGGTCGTATTTCGCATCGAGCAGGCCGAGCGAGCCGATGATCGTCAGCGGCTCATAGGGCGTCAGCCACTGGAAATCCGCCTCGAGGCCGCTCGAAGTCGCGGCACCGGCGTTGCTGACATCGAAGAACACGCCGTTGAACGCCAGCACCTGCAGATTCTCGAACTTGGTCTGGTACAGCGTCAGATTCACTGCCAGCGAGTCGTCGAGAAATTTTCCTTTGGCGCCGACTTCATAGGTTTCCGCGGTTTCCGGCTCGTACTCCAGATCATCGCTGGTGACGACGCGGCAGCTGGTCGGGTCGTCGGGATCGTCGCAGGCACGGCCGAGCGAGATCGAGTTGAAGCCGCCGGATTTGAAGCCGCGCGCATACGAAGCGTAGTAGTTGATGCTGTCGCCGAAATACTGCAGCGCGAATTTCGGTGACACGTCCATCTCGTCGCGGCGCAGATCGCGCAGGTCGTAATCCATCGACATCAGGATGTTCTCGAGGATGCACGGCGTCGGCAGCCCGGCATCCTTGGTCTGGCAGTGGCTGGCGCCTTTGGTGTTGACGACCTTCTGCTCCTGGTTGACGCGTACGCCGGGCGTGATCGCCCAGCGTTCGGTGAGGTTCCAGGTGAACTGCCCGAACAGCGCCTTCGAGCGCACCGACTGGTCGTAATCGAACTGATAGGTGTCGCCGTCGGCCAGCGACGCGGTAATGGGGCCGATCTGCGGCAGTCCCGGCCCGGCGCTGACGCATTCGCTGTTATCGGCGGCGGCGCCGGCGAGGATCTGGAAATCGCAGGTCAGCAGATACGAACCGATGTCGGCGCCGGCCAGCACGCGCGCGAACAGCGAATACTCCGAATCGAAATAAAAACCGCCAGCGACCACTTCCACGCCCTCGCCGAGCCCGAACAGACTGTCAGCCTGGGTCGAGAAGCGCAGCTCCGCCGAGGTCTGGCGGTGACGCTCATGACTGTCGAGGCGCGCGATGTCCGCCGGCGACACGTCCAGCTCGTTGAGCTGGTCGATGTGGAACCGCGAGCCGCCGAGCACCAGCACCGGCGTGAGATCCTTGAACGGCCCGAGATCGCCGACGCGCCATTCGGTTTTCGCACCGATCGTATCGGAGCCTTTTTCGATATAGCCGACCGTGTCGTAGGAGGTGATGAAATTGGTCGGGTCGTCCTCGACTTTCGAGTCGAAACTCTCCAGATACGTGCGCGTATCGTCGTCGAGCTTGAACAGCTGGAACGGCCAGAACGGCGCTTCGGTGCGCGAGGTCACGCCGGTAATCTCGGTGCTGATGCGCTCGGACGCTCCCAGTTTGAGTTTCAGACGCGCGGCTTTCTGCGTCTGCTGCTCTTCGTCGCGTTCGGTCAGCGTGTTGAAAAGCTGGCCGTCGGTCTTGCGGTACAGCACCGAGGCGCGCGCGCCGACCCAGTCGTTGAACATGCCGCCGGCGCCGCCTTCCAGGCGCTGCTCGTTGTGCTCGCCGTAGAAAATGCGGCCGTCGGCTTCAAGCGAATCGCGGACGCCCTTGCTGATGACGTTGAACACGCCGGCGATGGTGTTCTTGCCAAACAGCGTGCCCTGCGGGCCGCGCAGGATCTCGACGCGGTCGATGTCGAACAAGGCTTCGGTGAAATAACCGGGTCGGCCGAAATAGATCTCGTCCTGCACCAGTCCGACCGAACTCTCGAAGCTCGGATTGAAGGAGTTGGTGCCGAAACCGCGGATGAATACCTGCGGCGAGCCGGGGTCGTCGGCGTCGATGCGCGCGTTCGGCACATACAGCGACACGTCGGCCAGACCTGAGGCGCCGGTGTCCTGGATGAATTCGCCGCCGAGCGCGGTGATCGAGATCGGCACTTCCTGCAGCGACTGCTCGGTCTTCTGCGCAGTAACGGTAACCTCCTGGATCTGTCGCGCCTGCGGTTCGGGCGAGGGTGATTCGACGGCCGCAGCGGGCGCGGCCTCGACCGCAATCGTCGCCGGCTCCGGCGCAGGTGGCTGCGCTGGAACCTCAGCCGCCGGAGTCTCGGCCACGGGCGGCATCGGCTCCACAGGCGCGGGGGCGTCCTGCGCCAATACGGACAATGAGGGGATCAAAACGAGGGCGACCGACCACGGCGAAAGTTTCATTGACGGAATATATAAGATGATGAAAACACTCTGGGGGAGAACATGAGCAAGAATCAATCCATTGCGTTTTTGGCGCTGGGCCTTGCGCTGACCGCCTGCGGCGAAAAATCTGCGCCGCCCTCGGCGCCTGCGGCTGTCAGTGCAGCGATTCCCGCCGACGCCAGGCTGGCCAAACTCTACGAACAGACCTGCAAGACCTGCCACAGCAACGCCGGCACCGGCGCGCCGGTGGCTGGCGATACCGCGGCGTGGGCACCGCGCCTGGCGCAAGGAATGCCCACCCTGCTGAATCACACCCTCAACGGCTACAAGGGCATGCCACCGCTGGGCTCGTGCAGCGACTGCGGTGAGCCGGAGTTCACCGCGCTGATCAACTTCATGGCAACCGGCAAATGAAACGCCGCGAGTTTTTGATCGGCTCCGCCAGCGCACTGGCGACGGGCGCACTGACCGGCTGTGACGATTACGGCGCCTCGAAAATGCCCAAGCCGCTGACGGCCAGCGTCGGCGCCGACGGCAAGACCCTCATTCCCTGGCAGAACTGGTCGGGCTATCGCAGCTGCCTGCCCGCTGCGCGTGCCGCGCCCGAGTCGCTCGACGAACTCGCGAGCTTCATGAAAGCCGCGAAGGGCACGGTGCGCCCGGTGGGCAGCAGTCATTCCTTCAGTGAGCTGATCCCCACCGACGGCACGCTGCTTTCGCTGCGCAATTTCACGGGCGTCTTGTCGCACGATGCCGCCGCGATGACCGCCACGGTGGGCGCGGGCACCAAGCTCGCCGACCTCGGCGAGCCGCTGCACGCCATCGGCCAGGCGCTGCCGAACATGCCGGACATCGACTCGCAGACGCTCGCCGGCGCGCTCGCCACCGGCACCCATGGTACCGGCGCCGGCATGGGCGCCCTGCACGCGTTCATCGAATCGTTCCAGCTGGTCACGCCGCGCGGCGAAGTGCTGGAATGCAGCCGCCGGAAGAACGCCGAGGTCTTCGACGCCGGCCGCGTCTCGCTCGGTGCGCTCGGCGCGATCACGCAGTACACGCTGAAGAACGTCGCGCCGTTCCTCGCGCGCAAGCGCAGCTGGAGCCTGCCGCTTGAGGAGTTCTACGCAACCTTCGATGCGCTCGCGGCGAAGCATTACAGCCTCGACTGCTACCTGATCCCGCAGTCCGGCCGCGCGGCGCTCATCGCCATCGACCCGACCACCGAGACCGGGCCGCCGCGCGGGCCGAACGAGGACGACCAGCTCGTCGAGATGCTGCGCATGGGCCGCAACCTGCTGTGGCGCGGCGCGCGGCGCGCGCTGCTGGATACCTTCCTGTCTCACTACGCGCCGGCCGACGAGATCGAGCAAAGCTGGCGTATGTTCCCGACGCCGCGCAACATCCGCTTCAACGAGATGGAGTACCACCTGCCGCGCGAAGCGCTGCTGCCGACACTGCGCAAGGTGAAAGAAGTCGTCGACACGAAACACCCTGAGGTGTACTTCCTGATCGAGATCCGCATCGTCAAGGGCGACAACGCCTGGCTCTCGCCGTTCTACCAGCACGAGACCTCGGGCTCGATCGCCGTGCACCATGGCTACGAGGAATATCCGCTCGATTACTTCGCCAACGTCGAGCCGCTGTACCAGGAGGTTGGCGGCCGGCCGCACTGGGGCAAGATGAACACACTCGACGCGAAAGCCTTCGCGCAGCGCTATCCGCGCTGGAAAGATTTCCTCGACGTACGCGCCACACTCGACCCGGAAGGAAAAATGCTCAATCTCTACTTGAAAAAGGTCTTTGGCCTATGAAACGACGCACGCTGCTCGCCGCCGCGGTCGCCGCGCCGCTGGCGTATCTCGCCGCGAAAAAACCTGCCGCAAAAGGCGGCGCGCACGACGCGTACTTTCTGGCCGTGCAGGCTGCGCTGGCCAAGGCCGGGCTGTTCCGCCCGACGCTGGTGATCGACCGCGCGCATCTGGCGCAGAACCTGGCGCGTCTCAAGCAGCATCTGCCGAAGAACAAGCATTTCCGCGCCGTCGCCAAGTCGCTGCCGAGCATCAGCCTGCTGCGCGAAGTGCGCAAAGCCACCGGCAGTGACCGCTTGATGGTGTTCCATCAGCCGCACCTGAACCTGATCGCCGAGCAGATGCCGGATGCGCAACTGTTGCTCGGCAAACCAATGCCGGCTGGCGCTGCGCAGCGGTTTTTCGCCAAGGGCTATCGCGGCGTCTTCGACGCCTCGCGCCAGATCGAATGGCTGGTGGATACGCCGGAACGCATCGCCGAATACGCCCGGCTTGCGCGTGCGCAGAACAAACCGCTGCGCCTGAATCTGGAGCTGGATGTCGGTCTGCGACGCGGCGGGTTCGCCAGCGCACAAGCCGTCGCCGAGGCGATCGCCGCCATCCAGGAAGAGCCGTCTCTGAAGTTCAGCGGCCTGATGGGCTACGAAGCGCACTTGGCCAAGATCCCTGAAGCGCTTGGCGGCGGCCGCAAAGGTCTGGGCAAAGTGATGGCGTTTTACGCCGAGTGCGTGGACGCCGCGCGCGAAACCCTCGGCGCCGGCTTCGCGCCCGATGCGCTGACGCTCAACGCCGGCGGCAGCAACACCTACCAGTGGTACGACGAATCCGCGCCCTGCAACGAACTGGCGATGGGCTCGGGCTTGGTCAAGCCCACCGACTTCGACACCGCAGGATTGAGCGACCACGTGCCCGCCTGCTTCATCGCCACACCGGTGCTGAAGGCGCTGAACACCACCGAGCTGCCCGGGCTGGAAAACATGGCGGGCCTGTTCCGCGCCTGGGACCCGAACACCGCGCGCACCTTCTACACCTATGGCGGCTACTGGCTGGCGAATGCGGTATCGCCGCCGGGCCTTCAGCGCAACGATATCTGGGGCCACTCGACCAATCAGGACATGCTCAACGGCTCGGTGGATGTGCAGCTCGGCGTCGGCGACTTTGTTTTCCTGCGGCCGCACCAGAGCGAGTTCGTATTCCTGCAATTCGGCGACCTCGCGGTCTATGAGAACGGCGCCATCACCGAAACCTGGCCGGTTTTTGGCGAACCCGCTTAGGAAGCCTCTGATTAACTCCTGTTCGTGGCGGGCGCTTCGACAAGTTTGTCCTGAGTACTCCGTCTTCAGTCGGGTGGCAGGCAAATAGCTTTGCGCACAGAATGGGCAACGTCACAAACGGAACATTACCCATGAGCCGCCCCATGCAAAACATCGAAGCTGAACTGCTCCAGCTGCCGACTCAACGGCGGGCGCGCCTGGCGCAAGTCCTGATCGGCAGCCTCGACCGAGAGGGCGAGATTGAAGAAGCGTGGATTGCCGAAGCCGGCAAGCGTTACCGCGACTACAAGGCCGGCAAGCTCAAGGGAATTCCGGCCAATCAAGTATTTAAAGAGATTCGTCAGCGCTACGGCAAATGACCTCGGCGATTTTCCTGCCGCCCGCGCGGCAGGAGTTGAATGAGGCAATAGCTTTCTACGAATCCAAGTCTTCTGGCCTGGGAATTTCGCTGAGCGAAGAAGTTGAAGCCTACGTTCAAAAACTCGACCAGTTCCCGCTCACCGGGCAGCGCCTGCGCGGCCCGTTACGGCGAATGCTGCTCTCGCGTTTCCCCTATCAGCTGATCTACCGGATTGAGCGCAGCCAATTGATCGTGCTTGCGCTCGCGCATCAAAAACAAAAGCCGGGTTACTGGCAGCGACGCGAGAAGCAATGACTCATTTCTTTGACACTGCATTTGCCACGGTCAAACAGCTCGCTGCCGATTTTCGTGCGGGCGAATCACATTTCCTGCTGCCGGAATACTCTGAGGCCGCTGCACGCAAGGACTTCATAGACAAGTTCTGGACCGCGCTGGGCTGGGACGTGGATCACATCCAGCAACGCAATCCCTACGAACAAGAAGTCAAGGTCGAACGCAGCGTCACCGACCGTGCCTCCAAGCGCCGAGCCGACTACGCGTTCTATCTCGCGCCCAATTACCGTGACCCCCGGTTTTTCGTCGAAGCCAAAAAACCGTCGCGCCAGATCGAGAATGACGACGATTATTTCCAAGCCATCCGTTACGGCTGGAACACCGGCACGCCACTGGTGGTGCTCACCGACTTTGAGCAGTTTCACGTGCTCGACTGCCGCTACCGGCCCGACATCAAGACCGCCATCCATCAGGCGGTCTACAAGTTCCGTTACGAGGATTACGAAAACCGCGAGAAGTTCGAGCAGATTTACTGGCTGTTCTCGCGCGAGGCGGTTGCGGCCGACTCGCTTACCAAGCGTGTGGCCGATCTGCCCAAGCGCAAAGGCAAGCAGCTCCAGCGCGGGCTGCTAAAGACCGGCGCGCAGGGCATAGACGAGGCGTTTCTCGAAGAGCTGGACGGCTATCGCGAAACACTGGCCAAGGCTTACAAGAAGCACAACGAAGACCTCGACGGCGAAACGCTCACCGAGCTGGTCCAGCGCACCGTAGACCGGCTGGTGTTTCTGCGCTTTCTCGAAGACAAGCTGATCGAAACCAAAATCCGCGTCGCCGATTTTGGCAATGGCGGCTCGGTGTGGAAAGACTTTATCGCCGCCAGCCGCAAACTCGACGGCATCTACAACGGCATCGTCTTCAAGCAGCACAAGCTGCTCGACGATCCCAGCTTTGCGGTGGACGAGGAAGCCTTCAGCGACATCTGCGACGAACTGGCGCACGACCAGTCGCCCTACGACTTCAACTACATCCCGATCCACATCCTCGGCAGCATCTACGAGCGCTTTCTTGGCAAGGTCATCACCACCAGCGACAAGCGCGCCAAGGTTGAGGAGAAGCCGGAAGTACGCAAGGCCGGCGGCGTTTACTACACGCCGGATTACATCGTGCAGTACATCGTCGCGCAGACCATCGGCAAACTCATCGAAGGCAAAACCCCGGCGCAGATCGCCGAACTGCGCTTTGCCGACATCGCCTGCGGCAGCGGCTCGTTTCTGCTGGGCGTGTTCGACTGCCTGCTGCGCTATCACCGCGACTGGTACAACGCCAACCCCGACAAAGCCAGCGGCGTTGTCGGCAGAAAAGGCAGGGTGCCCGAGGTTTACAAGCACGAAGACGGCGGCCTGCGGCTGACGCTGGCCAAGAAATCCGAGATTCTGCTCAACAACATCTATGGCGTGGACCTCGACCAGCAAGCCACCGAAGTGGCGCAGCTGTCGCTGTATCTCAAGCTGCTGGAAGAAGAAACTCCCGGCAGCGCCCGCGGCTACCTCGAAGGTTTTGGCGGTGCGCTGCTACCGACGCTGAACAAAAACATCGTCTGCGGCAACTCGCTCATCGGCACCGATATTCTCGATGGTCAGCTTTTTGACCCGGTTGAAGAACGCAAACTGAACCCGATGAACTTCGAGACGGCGTTCCCCGAGGTGATGAAGCGCGGTGGCTTCGATGCCATCGTCGGCAATCCGCCTTGGGGCTCGCTGTTCAGCGACCGTGAGACTCACTACCTGACTACTCGATATGTGAACAGCAAGGGTGAAGCTGAGTCACATCTGTTTTTCATAGAACGAGCATTGCGCTTTATCAAGGATGTGGGCGCATTGGGATACATAACGCCAAATACGTGGCTTGCTGTTATTCGATCAAAAGAAATCAGGGAGCACCTCCTGTCCAATGCGCGGTTCTTGGAGGTGGTGCAGCTATCAAAATACATATTCAAAGATGCGCCCGATATTGTCCCGGCTCTAGTTTTTTTATCCAAAACGCAAAAGGGGAAACTGCCCTGCGTTGTTAAGACAACAAAACTCATTAAAGTTGGCGCCGCAAACTTTGATACCGCGTTCGATATCAAGCAAATTGATCAAGACATATGGTTGAAGACTCGCGGAGCAACTATCAATCTTGCACTTGATGAGAGCGTGCTCAGCGTTATTCGACGATGCCAAACAAACACATCAAAATTGCAGACGGTATGCGAGGTGGTGTACGGCATCAAAACAAGCGATAACGCCAAATTTCTGTCTAAGGAAAAAACTTCGACACATTCAGTCAAGGCACTGAAGACGGGCGAACTCTCTCGCTTTCATCTCCAATGGAAGCATTTCTATCTTTGGTGGAGTAACCAGCTTGCTGGTTACAGAAGCTCAAATGTAGAGGTGCCAAAGATCGTCGTTCAGTACATCCGTAAATTAAGCCTACCGAGACGAATAATTGCTGCGCTTGATGAACGAGGCGAGTATTACCCTCTCAATAATTACTCGTATATAACCTTGTCTGCTGACAATTATTCGCTGAAATATGTGCTTGGCATCATGAACTCCAAGCTTATGAATTTTTACTACGCAAACACGTTCATCGATTACAACATCAAACCGACTTATCTCCAGTCCCTTCCAATCCGAACGCTTGAATTCAGTAAGGGCGAGGATAGAGCGGTGCATGAAAAACTTTCTCGCTTCGTAGAGCAAATGCTGGACGCCAAGCAAAAATTCGGCGGCGCCACCAACGAGAAAGACCAGAACTACTGGCAGGGCCGCTGCGAGGACCTCGACCGCAAGATTGATGCGCTGGTTTACGAGCTTTACGGCCTCACCGAAGACGAAATCCGCATCGTGGAAGCCGCACCCGCTTGAGGCATCTCTGAGCCATGTTTGGTTCCGTTGTGAAAACAGGTGATGCGCTTTGTAGAGCGGTTATCCCGCACTCGACTCTCCAATAGATGGTGGGATGTATCCTCCGAACATGTCCCCGGCACAAAAAGCCAAGCGGTTACGGTTTCTTAGAAAGTGCATGAAAACAGCACTTTCAGAGACAGCGAAGCCCGTTTACAGCAGGCTTGATCTTGCTGGGGCACTCGCGCTACTACCGTTTTTGTTCGTGGTCTGGATAGCTTTTGGCCAAGAAACGGTGGAGCAAGAGGCGGCACTTCGGGCGGCTGCGCTGGGCTCGATAATCGTCTTGTTGCCCGTATATTTTCTTATCAATTTGATACGCGCTCCATTCATCGTTGCTCAGGAAGATAAGAAATTAGGCCATTGGGACGGCACGGCATTCATCTATCACGAGCCGAAGATCGTGTTTACAAAGCTGTTTACGGTTGAGGACAACGAAAAAATCTTCCAAATACCGCTTCCAGATTGTGAGCCGTATTCGTTTGTCAGCTTCTACGTCAAGGTGAAGCGCGGACCAGACAGGATTCGCACAGTGATTCTCCCTGGTCTTTCATGGGGCAATGGAATGGCGTGGGCACGAGAGAGCCACGCAACAGCGGAGCCTGTTGGCGGATCCACGTCCGGGAAAGAAAACCGCTTGACGATAAAAGCCAACATGTTGCCGGACACCGTTCCGCTGATAGTCAGGGTTTACGTTACGGCATGGGATTTGGAACCCAAGAACCCGAAAATATGACTGAGTGCCCTTCAGTCCCTATCGCTTTTCTTACCCCATCAACTCGTAATCGGACTTCGCCGTGTCGGACTCCATCTACCGTTTATGGCGCTCGCCTTCGTCACGCAGGCTGAAGGGCGAGAAAGACGTCGTCGTGTCGAAGGTGTCCACGCCTTCGGCGCGCTTGAGACGATGGACAATGAGATAGGTGAACGGCGTGAACAGGATCTCGACCGAGACCTTCATCGCGAAGTTGAACCCGATCACCGCGACCAGCGCCTGATTGCTCCAGATGCCGTAGAACGCGATCGGATAGAACAGCAGCGAATCCACGCCCTGGCCGCAGATCGTCGAGCCGATGGTGCGCGTCCACAGATGGCGGCCCTGCGTCCACAGCTTCATCTTCGCCAGCACGTAGGAATTGACGAAGTCGCCGACCCAATAGGCGAAGATGCTGGCGGCGATGATGCGCGGCGTCGCGCCGAACACGGTTTCCAGCGCGGGCTGCAGGACGGCGTTGAACGGCTCGCCCGGCGCGGCGGGGATGTGCAGGATCGCCCACGACATGCCGCTGGCGAAGATCAAGGCGCCGAAGCCGGCCCAGATCGCGCGGCGCGCGCGGGCGTAGCCGTAGACCTCGGTCAGCACATCGCCAAAGATGTAGCTGAACGGGAAGAACAGGTTGCCGGCGCCGAAGGCTAGCGCGCCGAGCAACGGCAGCTCCAACACACCGACCTTGGCCGGGCCGATGAGGTTGGCGCACAGCAGCACGGCGACCATCCCCACCACACAGAAATCGTAGAAACGAAATGAGCGCACAGGAATCCCGGGTTCGGTTCGCAAACTAGAATACGGTCTATGTCTCCCGTTCGCCTGCTCCGCGCTGCGCCGGATCACGCTCCGCGCGTGCTGGCGTGGGCGCTGGCGCTGATGTTCGTCTATCCGCTGGCGCTGATGCTGCTGGAATCGTTCCAGGCGCCCGGCGCGCGCAGCGCCACGCGCGCCCTGTTCAGCGGATTGCCGACGCTCGAATCCTGGCGACTGGCATTCGACAGCGTGCCGCTGGCGCGCAGCCTGTTCAATTCGCTGGCGGTCGCCCTGCTGGCCTTGCCGCCGACGCTCGCCATCGCCGCCATGGGCGGTTTCGCGCTGACGCAGATTTCGCGGCGCGGGCAGGCGCTGGCGGTACTGTTGCTGCTGTTGGCTGCTTCGATTCCGCTGACCGCGGTGTGGATCCCGCGCTTCGTGATGTTCGAATCGCTCGGCCTGGTCGGCACCTGGGTGCCCTTGATTGCCCCGGCATTGGCCGGCGGCAGCCCGGTGTTGGTGCTGCTCTACTTCCTCGCGCTGCGCCGCGTGCCCGCCGAATTGGTTGAGGCGGCTCGACTGGAAGGGCTCGGCTGGCTGCGCATCTTGTGGCAAGTGATGCTGCCGCTGGTGTGGCCGACGACGGTGGCAGTCGGCCTGCTCGCGTTTGTACAGGTCTGGGGCAATTTCATGGAGGCGGTGCTGTATCTGAAATCGCCGTTGCAGCAGACCGCGCCGCTGATGCTGCATTCCCTGAGCCTGATGGGTCCGACGCAATGGACGCTGCTGATGGCCGGGGCCTGCGCGGTGACCGCGCCGGTGGTGTTGGCATTTTTGCTGTTACAGCGTTTTCTGGTGGCAAACGAGCGAGAGGGATCATGGTCAGGACGTTAGTCGTACTCGGGCTCGTCGGACTGCTGGCGGCCTGCGGAAAATCTCAGCAGGCTCCCGCCGTACGATTGCAGGTGTTTGGCGATCCGCTGGAGATCAGGGCCTATCAAGAACTGATCAACGCCTATCGCGCGAAGAATCCGGCGGCGAAGATCGAACTGATTCCGGTCGGCCGGCAGAACGACCACATGGCAAAGCTGGCCACCAGCTTCGCCGCAGGCGACGCGCCCGAACTGTTCGTGCTGAATTTTCGCCGCTTCGGCCAGTTCGCGACGAAAGACGTGCTGGAGCCGCTGGGCCCGGCGATGAAGGCGCGCGGGCTGTGGAATGAGCACGAGTTTTATCCGCAGCCGGTGGAAGCCTTCCAGTACGAGGGCGTGCAGCAGTGTCTGCCGCAGAACGCCTCCAGTCTCGTCGTCTACTGGAACCGCAGGCTGTTCGCGCAGGCGAAGCTTGAAGCGCCGAAACCGGACTGGACGATGCGCGACCTGCTCACCGCCGCGTTCAAACTGCAGGCGTTCTCGCGCACGCCCGAGGGCAAGGGCGTCTATGGTCTCGGATTTGACCCGACGCTGATCCGCCTCGCGCCTTTCATCTGGTCGTTCCGCGGCGAGCTGGTCAACGACCTGCACCGGCCGACGCAGATCACGCTCGACGGCAGCGCGCCGCTGGGCCTGAGCTTCGTCAAATCCCTGATCCAGCGTTACCGGGTGGTGCCACCGCTCGCCGCATACAAGGCCGAGCATCACGAATCGCGTTTCGTGCGCGGCGGCCTCGGCATGCTGCTCGACAGCCGCCGGCTGACCCCCACGCTGCGCGCGCATCCCGAACTGGATTGGGACGTGGCGCCGTTCCCGCGCCTGGGCGCGCCGGTCAGCGTGCTGCACGCCGACGCCTACTGCATGGCCAAGTCCACGCGAAACAAAACTGCGGCGACTGATTTCGTTGCCTTTGCGCTGGGTGACGAAGGTCAGGCGATCCTCGCGCGCAGCGGACGCATCGTGCCTTCGCGCATCAGCGTGGCGCAATCGCCGGTGTTTCTCGACCCGACTCAGCCGCCGGCTTCTGCGCAGGTGTTTCTGGATGCGCTGCCGCACCTCAAGCGCACGCCGAACATCGCCGAGTGGCATGAGATCGAAACCAAGGCCGATGTGCTGCTTGAAGAGTGGTTTTACGAGAGCCGCCCGCAGGCCGGCGAGCAGGAAGGCGCGTTCGCCGAAATAGCGTTCATCGTGCTGCTGCGCGACGCGTTGCAGCCGGTGCTGGATCGGAGCCAGAAAAAATGAGCGCGCGACTTGAACTGCATGGGGTCTCGGTGCAACTCGGCGGCAAGGACGTGCTGCGCGACTTTGATCTGTCGGTGAACGAAGGCGAGCTGCTGGTGCTGGCCGGTCCGTCCGGCAGTGGCAAATCCACGCTGCTGCGCGCCGTTGCCGGACTGGCCGAGAGCAGCGGCAGCATCCGCATCGGTGGCCGCGAGGTTTCCGCGCTGCCGCCCGGCGCGCGTGACGTGGCGATGGTGTTCCAGAACTATGCGCTGTTCCCGCATCTGACGATCCGCGACAATCTCGCGTTCGGTCCGCGGGCGCGCGGCATGACGCGCTGGGAGATTGAGACACGCACCGCAGAAGCAGCAGCGGCGCTCGGGCTCGAAACCCTGCTGGATCGCCACCCACGAGAACTTTCGGGCGGCGAGCGCCAACGCGTCGCGCTGGCGCGCGCGCTGATGCGCCAGGCACAGGTGTTTTTGATGGACGAACCGCTGTCAAACCTCGATGCACCGCTGCGGCTGCGCGCACGCGCGGAAATCCTCAAGATCCACCGCAAGCTCGGCGGCGCCACGATCTACGTCACCCACGACCAGATCGAAGCACTGGCGCTGGCCGACCGCCTCGGCATCCTGCGCGACGGCCGCCTGCAGCAACTCGGCCCGCCGATGGCGGTCTACGCAGCGCCGGCGAATCTGTTCGTGGCGCAGTTTCTCGGCCACCCGACCATGAATGCGTTCGAAGTCAGCGCCGCAGCCCCCGATGCCGTGCTGTGGCGGGAAACGCGGTTGCCGCTGCGTGCCGAACTGCACGCGGCACTGACCGCGACCGGCCGGTCGTTGAAACTCGGTGTGCGGCCGGAGCACGTGCATCTGTCCGGCTCGCGCTGGGCGCCGCCGCGCGGCAACGAGACGGTGATGCGCGGGCGCATCGAGCGCGCCGAGCCGATGGGCGACCAGCAATTCGTTGTGCTCGACGCTCAGGGCGCCATGCTGGTCGCGCGGGTCGAGCCGGATTTCCGGGCACGTCCGGGCGATGCGCTCGAATTCAGCTTCGACCCTGCCGGCGTGCTGTTGTTTGACGCAGCAACCGAGCAGCGACTGTGAGCACGTCCGTGGTTCGATACGCCGCACAGCGCGCGGCACTCACCACGAACGCAGAAAGAATCTCGTTCGCCCTGAGTAGCCCGCAGCGCGGGCGTATCGAAGAGTGAGCGGCATGAAACGCGAACTCCCCGTCTCGGCACTGCTGTGGCCACTGCTGTTCGGTACGCTCGCTCTGGTGATCCTGCCGGCGCTGGTTACCCTGCTGATGGCGCTGTTCCACTACGATGCCTTGAGCGCACCGCGCTGGGCGGGCATCGAGAATCTCGCGCAGTTATTCGCCGATCCGGTATTCAAGATCGCGCTGCGCAACTCGCTGTGGGTGGCGTTGGTGGCGGTGCCCCTGCGCATGGCGCTGGCCTTGCTGCTCGCATTGCTGCTGCACACACCGCGGCGCGAAGCCGGCGCCTTGCGCGCCGCCGTCGTGTTGCCCACAGCGGTGCCCGATCTGGCCTGGGCGCTGCTGTGGCTGTGGATCCTCAATCCGCTGTACGGCCCGCTGGCCTGGCTGCTGCCGCTGTTCGGTATTCCTGCGGATGCCTGGCTCTACGATCCCTTGCGCGCACGCCAGGTGATCGTGCTGATGCTGCTGTTCGGCATCGGCGAACTGGTGTGGGTGCTGATCGCCGTGCGCCGCGAGGTGCCGCGTGAGCTGTACGAACTGTGTGAAGTCGAAGGCGCTTCCAGGCTGACGACGTTCCGGCGCGTGACGCTGCCGCTGCTGTGGCCGGCGCTGCTGTTTCTCGCCTGCCGCGACGCCGCGCTGACGATGCAGACGACGTTCGTGCCGGGGATGATCGTCACCAACGGCGGGCCGAACTTCGCCACCACGTTTCTGCCGCTGCTGGTCTACCAGAACGGCTTCGAATACCTGCGCTTTGGTTATGCCGCCGCGCAGACCGTGGTGATGCTGGGGCTGACCCTGTTGATGATGGCGGTGCAGATCGTGCTGCTGCGGCAGTGGGCGCGGACCGGCGCCTAGCCGAGCTTCGAAAGTTTTTTCTGCAGTTCGTCCAGCGTCAGCTGCCAGAACGCTTTCGATTCCCTGGCGTCCTTGGCTGATTTCAGGCCGCTGTGTTCGACGCGCACCTGCGACTTGCCACCGCTGCCGGCGAGCGCGACTTCGAGTTGGCTGCCGTCGTCGAGTTTCGCGCGCAGGGTTTTGCCGTCGGCGGAGCGGCGCACCTGGATGCCTTCCTTCTCCAAGCGTGCGGCTTCCTGTGCAAACGCTTCGTACAGAACCCCGAGTTTGGTATTCACCGTGCGGCTGATGCAGGCGGCAAAACCGTCGGCATGCTCCAGCGCCTGACGCAGGCCGCGCGACTGCTCGTAACCCACGGTGATCATCTGCGCCCACCAGCCGTCGAGCTGATGCTGCGCGCGCAAAACCTCGGCGATGGATTTGTGCGCCATTTCACGCGCACCGAGCTTGTCGAGCAGCACGACCCACTGTTGCCAGTTTTTACCGGTGGCTTTTTCTACCGCCGCGCTGGAAACCCCGGAGATTTTCGACGGCTCGGCCATCAAGGGCTCTGGTGCGTGCCGAGGTTCACGCCCCACTCATCGAGCACGAACAGCGGACCGATCAGCAGAAACTTCATGTCATCGGAGAAACTCGGCTTGGCGCCCTCGATGTTGTGGCCGATCAATTGCACGGCCCAGGCCGCGATCCAGACGGCGGCGGCGACCGCCCACAGTGGCAGGCCGCTGGACTCGACCGCGAGGATGCAGCCCAGCGCCAGCGCAAAGAATCCCGTCATCGCCAGCAGGGCGCGCGCGCCCATGCGCAGATAGAACGGGATCGTCAGCAGCCCGCCGACCGTCGCGAGATTGATCCAGCGCGCCCACGGCGTATCGAGCACCAGCCCCAGGTTCAGCAGCCAGCCCAGCGCCAGCGTGCTGATCAGGATCGCCGGCACGCAGACGAAGTGGATCTTCTGGTTGGTCGGATTGCGATGCGACTTGCCGTATTCGGTGAGATATTGCTTGAGCGTCATGGGATTCTCCTTGCAGATGCGGTTTATTGTCGCTCAACCCAGCTCTTTCAGCCCCTGGATCATCTTCACCATCACCGCCTGCGCGTCACCGTAGACCAGTGCGGTGTTGTCCTTGAAGAACAGCTCGTTCTCGACGCCGGAATAACCCTTGCCCTGGCCGCGCTTGATCACGTAGGCCTGCTTGGCCTGATCGACGTTGAGAATCGGCATGCCGTAGATCGGCGAGGACTTGTTGGTGCGCGCGGCCGGGTTCACGGTGTCGTTGGCGCCGACGACGATGGCGACATCGGCGTCCTTGAACTCGCCGTTGATGTCTTCCATGTCGTGGATGATGTCGTAGGGCACGCCGGCCTCGGCCAGCAGCACGTTCATGTGGCCCGGCATGCGCCCCGCCACCGGATGGATCGCAAACTTCACGTCTACACCTTCGGCCTGCAGCAGCTTCACGAATTCATAGAGCTTGTGTTGCGCCTGCGCGACGGCGAGTCCGTAACCCGGCGCGATGATGACCTTGCTGGCGTATTTCATCTGCGCCGCAGCGTCGGAAGGCTCGGCGGCTTTCATCGTGCCCTGCATCTCGCCCTGCGCGTCGTCGCCGCTGACGCCGAAGTTGCTGAAGATGACGTTGCTGACCGAGCGGTTCATCGCCTTGGCCATCAGCAGCGTCAGCAAGGTGCCGGCGGAACCGACCACCATGCCGGCAATCATCAGCGCCGGGTTGTTGAGCACATAGCCTTCGAAGCCGACCGCCAGCCCGGTGAAGGCGTTGTACAGCGAGATCACCACCGGCATGTCGGCGCCGCCGATCGGCATGGTCATCAGCACGCCGAACACCAGCGCGCCGATAAAAAAAGCGGCAGTGAGTTCGGGGGAAGCGTGACCGTGCTTGGCGAATACGATGTACAGGCCGAGCGAAAGTGTCGCCACAAACACGCTGCCGTTCAAAACCTGCTGCCCCTTGATGCGCCAGGTCTTGTTGATTCTTCCATCCAGTTTCGCCCAGGCAATCAGCGAACCGGACAAGGACACCGCGCCGATCAGGGCGCCGATGATGGTGACCACCAGTGCGACCTGTCCGTGCGCTTTGCTGCCGAGCAGCTCGACCGCAGCGATCGCCGCCGCCGCGCCGCCGCCCATGCCGTTGTAGAGCGCGACCATCTGCGGCATCGCGGTCATCGCCACGCGCTTGCCGCTCCACCAGGCCCAGCCAAGGCCGACCGCCAGCGCAATCACGGCCAGCGTGACGTTGGTCGTCAGGTGCGGTTTCGCCGCCTCGTTGACGTCGTAGACGTATAGGAACGCGGCGAGCGTCGCCACCGCCATGCCCCAACCGGCGACGACGATGCCGGAGCGCGCCGTCACCGGCGACGACATGCGCTTCAAGCCATAAATGAACAGAAAGGAGGCGACCAGCGCACTCAGATCGATCAGGTTCTGGGCGCTCATGATCAAGCCTTCTTCTTGTCAGACGACTTGAACATCTCGAGCATGCGCTCGGTGACGACATAGCCGCCGGCAGCGTTGCCCGCACCGAGCAGCACGCCGATGAACCCGATCACCTGCTGCGTGAGCGAGGTGGCATTGATCAGCGCATACATGGCGCCGACGACGACGATGCCGTGGACGAAGTTGGAGCCCGACATCAGCGGCGTGTGCAGGATCGCCGGCACGCGGCCGATGATCTCGTAACCGGTGAAGGCGGCGAGCATGAAGATGTAGAGAGCGACAAAACCCGTCAGCGTGGTGGTGGCGTCCATATCAGGCTCCGGTTACGGCCTTGCGCGCGGCTTCGTTCTTGATTTCACCGCCGTGGGTCAGGCAGGCCTTGGCGACGACCTCGTCTTCCCAGTTCAGGTTCAGCGTGCCGTCCTTGACGATCAGCTCGAGGAAATTCAGCAGGTTCTTCGAGTACAGCTCGCTGGCATGCTCGGCCAGCAGTGAGGGCACGTTCAGCGGCGCGGCGATGGTGACATTGCCAACGCGGATCGTTTCGCCCGGCTGGCTGTACTCGCAGTTGCCACCGCCGTCGGCGGCGAGGTCCACGATCACTGCGCCTGGCTTCATGCCGTCCACCTGCGCCTTGGAAATCAGCTTCGGCGAAGGGCGGCCCGGAATCGCGGCGGTGGTGATGATGGCGTCGGCCTGCTGGACGTGCTTGGTCAGTGTTTCGGCGACCTTGGCTTTTTCTTCGGCGGTGAGTTCGCGGGCATAGCCGCCCTGGCCGCGCGCGTCCACGCCGGTGTCCACGAATTTTGCGCCGAGCGATTCGGCCTGTTCCTTGGTTTCCGGGCGCACGTCATAGCCTTCGGTCATCGAACCGAGCCGGCGCGCCGTCGCCAGCGCCTGCAGGCCGGCAACGCCGAGGCCCATCACCAGCGTTTTGGCGGGCCGTATCGAACCGACCGCAGTGGTCATCATCGGCAGGATGCGGCCGAGCGTGGTCGCCGCCAGCAGCGCGCCGTAATACCCGGCGAGTGCCGCCTGCGACGACAGCGCGTCCATCGCCTGCGCACGGGTGATGCGCGGCACCAGCTCCATCGCGAAGCAGGTGATTCTGCGGTCGCGCAACAATTTCACCAGCTCGACTTCGCGATGTGCGTAGACGAATGAAAACAATACCGAGCCTTCGGGCAGCGCGCGCGCTTCATCCAGCGTCGGCGGCTGCACTTTCATCGTGATATCGGCTGCGGCCTTCGCGCCAACGGCGACGCCGGCTTTTGCGTAGGCGTCGTCGGGGATCATCGCCGCGCTGCCGGCGCCGGATTCCAGCGACAACTCGATGCCGAGTTTCTTCAGCTTGGGAACGACATTCGGCACCAGTGCCACGCGCTTTTCGCGCGGCGCAGTCTCTTTGGGCACGCTGATGCGAACCGTCATGCAAACCCCCGATTGAGGCGGGAAAGTCTATCAGCCGAAATGGCAGACGTAGTGCAGGGTTTCCAGCGTTTCGATCTCGAACGAAGAGCTCGCCGGCACCGAGAACGACTGGCCGCCACGGTATTCGATGGCCGTGGTCGCGCCTTTCTGCGTCACCCGGCAACGGCCCTCGATCAGCTCCATCACTTCCGGCGCCGCGGTGTTGAACGTGAGCTTCGACGGCAGAATCACGCCAATGCTTTTCTTGCTGCCATCGGCGAGCAACACCGTGTGGCTGACGCACTTTCCCTCAAAGTAGACGTTCGCTTTCTTGACGACGCTAACCTGATCAAATTGGGTCATGGGTTTTTGTGTCATTCCGAGCGAAGCGAGGAATCTCGCTTTAGGCTTCTACCATCTGAAAATCAGACTTGGCCGCTCCGCAGTCCGGGCAAGTCCAGGTATCGGGCACGTCGGCCCATGCGGTGCCAGCCGCGATGCCTTCGGCCGGCAGGCCGGCCGCCTCGTCATAGACAAAATCGCAGATCAGACAGCGCCACTTCTTATATTGCATCGGCTTTAACCAATAAAAAGGCCGGGCATTCTAGCCCGGCCTTTGTGAGGGAAGAAATCAGGCGATAGGGACGAAATCTGGCTTTTCGCGCACCGCGCAGTCCGGGCAGGGCCAGGTCTGCGGAATCCGCGCCCACGGCGTGCCGGGCGCAAAGCCTTCGCGCGCACAGCCTGTCTTCTCATCGTAGATATAGCCGCAGTCGGTGCACTGATAACGGCCGCTACTCGCAGCCGATGCTGGTTTCGCCATGTGTTCGCCGGGGAACAGCACGGGTTTGCCGTCATCGAGCTTGGCGCCTTGCCAGCGCTGGAGCAGTTCCGCGCGCTTGGGCGGATACAGATTGGCGCGGCTCAAGTCGCCCTGGTAATGCCTGACCACCGCGGGATCCATCTGCCGGAACCACAGCCAGGGGAAATAAGTGATCAGGATCAGTGCGGCGTAACCCGAGGGCAGCTGCGGCGATTCGTCGAAATGGCGCAGGGCCTGGAAGCGCCGCGCCGGATTGGCGTGATGGTCGGAATGGCGCTGCAACTGATACAGGAAGAGGTTGGTGACGATGTGGTTGCTGTTCCAGGAATGCTCGGGCTTGCAGCGCTCGTAACGGCCATCGGCGCCTTTCTGCCGGCACAGGCCGTAATGTTCCAGGTAATTGACCGCTTCCAGCAGCGAGGCGCCGTAGGCGGCTTGCAGCACCAGGAAGGGCAGTGCCGCCCAGCCCAGCCAGAAGGTCAGCGCGCCGAACATCGCGACCGTCATGCCCCAGGCCTGCAGATTGTCGTTCTTCAGGCTCCAGACCCCGTCGCCAGTGCGCGCCAGCCGTTCCTTCTCGATGCTCCACGCCGAGCGGATGCTGCCGATGACGGTGCGTGGCAGGAAAGCCCAGAACGTCTCGCCCATCTTCGAACTGGCCGGATCGTCCGGTGTGGCCACGTTCTTGTGATGACCGCGGTTGTGCTCAACGAAGAAGTGGCCGTAGGCGACGGGCGCCAGCGTCAGCTTGGCCAGCCAGCGCTCGAACTCGCCGCGCTTGTGGCCGAGCTCGTGCGAGGTGTTGATGCCGATGCCGTTGACGGTGCCGACAGTGAAGATCAGCCCGATGTAATCGAGCAGGCCGACATCAAGGTTCACGACCAGCCACGCACCCCAGATCGTCGCCGCGATCTGGGCCGGGATATAGGCGTAGACGATGCCGCGATAAAAGAGGTCGTTCTCGAGTTGGGCGACCGCCGACTCCGGCGCATTGTGCGGATCCTCGCCGATCATCCAGTCGAGCAGGGGGATGAAGCCGTACAGCAGGATCGGCCCGCCCCAGGCGAAGAACGACCAGCCGGTTTGCTGATAGATGCCGAGCGCGATCAGCACCAACACCGGAATCATCGGACTCAGCAGCCACAGGTAGCGTTTACCGTCAGTCCATTCAGCGGGCGTGGGAAGCGTTGCCGTAGTCATTGCGTTCTCCGAATTAACCGAACGTTTAATAACCTACCTTGGGCCCTGAAACCTGTCAAGCCGCTAGGGACTCCAGTTCACGAAGTTGGCCAGCACCTGCATGCCGACCCCTTGGCTTTTTTCGGGGTGGCACTGGAACGCGACCAGGTTGTCGCGCGCGATCACCGCCGAAAACTTCTGTGTGTAGTCAGCGCTGCCGATGACGTGCTTGGGCTGCCGCGTCGCCGCGTGGTAACTGTGGACGAAATAAAACCAGGCGTTGTCGGCAACGCCATTCCAGATCGGATGCTTCTGCGTCTGCCGCACCTGGTTCCAGCCCATGTGCGGAACCTTGAGCCTTTCCGTCGCTTCAGCCGGGGGATCTGGAAAACGCACGACCTTGCCGGGAAATAATCCGAGCGCCGGCACACCGCCGTTCTCGTCGCTCCACTCCAGCATCACCTGCATGCCCAGACAGATGCCGAGCAGCGGCTTGGTGCGAGCCGCCTCGGCGACCATTTCGTTGAGTTCGAGCCGGCGCAGCTCGTTCATGCAGGCACGCACGCCGCCCACGCCCGGCAGCACGATGCGGTCACAGTCGAGCAGTTCTTGCGGGTCGTAGCTGATGATCACGCGCTGGTCGCCGGCAACCCGCTCCAGCGCCTTGCCGAGCGAGTGCAGGTTGCCCATGCCGTAATCGATGACACCGACGCTGGCCATCCTGGTGAATCGCTTTTAGAGCGAGCCCTTGGTCGAGGGAATGTCGCCGCCGCGCGGGTCGCGTTCGACCGCCATGCGCAGCGCGCGGCCGAAGGCCTTGAAGCAGGTCTCGGCGATGTGGTGCGCGTTGCGGCCGCGCAGGTTGTCGACGTGCATCGTCACCTTGGCATGATTGACGAAGCCCTGGAAAAATTCACGGAATAGATCCACGTCGAAATCCGCCACGCGCGCGCGCGGATACTCGACGAAGTATTCGAGCCCCGGGCGACCGGACAGGTCCAGCACGACACGCGACAGCGATTCGTCGAGCGGAACATAGGCGTGGCCGTAGCGGACGATGCCGGATTTGTCGCCGAGCGCCTGGTTCAAGGCCTGACCGAGCGTGATGCCGATGTCCTCGACCATGTGGTGATGGTCAATGTGGACATCGCCCTTGCCTTCGACCGTCAGATCGACAAGGCCGTGACGTGCGACCTGTTCCAGCATGTGTTCGAGGAAGGGGATGCCGACCGCCAGCTTGCACGCACCCGTTCCGTCGAGATTGATCTCGACCTTGATCTGGGTCTCTTTGGTATCGCGCGAGACAGAGGCTTTGCGGCTCATCGGGCGCGGATATTAAATCTTTTGCCGTTGATCTGTACGGTCAATTCGCTTCCAGCCAGAACGTCACCGGGCCGTCATTCACCAGACTCACCTGCATGTCAGCGCCGAATCCGCCGGCGGCGACCGTCGGATGCGCGGCACGAGCCAGCGTCAGCAGATGCTCGAACAGGACTTTTGCCCGCGCCGGCTCAGCGGCGGTACTGAAGCCCGCGCGCGTGCCACTGTCGGTATCAGCTGCCAGCGTGAACTGCGGCACCAGCAACAGCCCGCCGCCGGTATCACGTAGTGAGCGATTCATGCGGCCCTCGGTATCAGCGAACACGCGATAGCTGAGCAGGCGTTCAAGCAGGCGCGCGGCCTGCGCTTCGTTATCGTCGCGTTGCACACCCACCAGTACCAGCAGGCCGGCCCTGATCTGCGCAATCTCGCGCGCGTTCACGCTCACTGCGGCATGCGTGACGCGCTGCAATAGTCCGATCATGGACGACATTCTGGCGCATGCCGCGTAGGACATGGATTACGTGGCACGTCGGCAACCGCTGGCTGTGGTGTTAGTAGAGAAAACAGATAGTGGACCAGCGGCGCCATGGACAGGGACACCAAGGACGGTAACGGTGCCGCACCAAGGACGGATTGGAATGCAGGATGCACACCCCGGCTCTTGTTCGTCGAGTACCAGGACGATTCGGCGAACAAGCGGGGTGATGGTTTCTCCTCCCTCCTAAGCCCGGCTTAACCGCCGGGCTTTTTTTAGGCCCAATTCGCCTCAGCGAATTGGGCACTAACCCCCGCAGTCTTCTGGCGGGGGTGCTGGGTTACAGAATGAACTCCCCCGCAATCTTTACAATCTCCTGATGCGCGTCCTGTTCCACTTGCTGGCCTGGTTACCGCTGCCAGCCTTGCAGGCGCTGGGCGGCTTCGCCGGCTGGCTGTTGTGGGTCACACACTCCTCGCGCAGACAGGTTGCGCTGCGCAACATCAGCCAGTGCATGCCCGAGCTGAGCGCCAGCGAGCAGCAACGAATCGCGCGGGCGTCGCTGGCGCATGAATTCAGCACCTATCTTGAAACCGCGCGCGTCTGGCTCGGCCCGGCCGAATCCGTCAAGGCCGCGGTCAAGGAGTGGCGCGGGATCGAGGCCCTGGACCGCGCCTTCGCCAGGGGCAAGGGCGTGATCCTGTTGACCCTGCATCAGGGTGCGTTCGAGGCCGTCGCGATTCCGATGTCCGGCAACTATCCGTTCTACGGGTTGTACAAGCCGCAGAAAGGCGTGATCAACGAGCTGTCCCTGCGCGGCCGCTGCCGTTTTGGCGGGCGCATGGAAATCGCCGAAGCCGGCGTGCGCAAGGCGGCGTTGCCGCTGCTGGCACAGGGTCAGGGCGTCTACTACATGCCGGATCACGATCCGCCACGCGGCCGTGGAATATTCGCGCCGTTCATGGGCATTGACGCGCATACGCCGACGCTGATCGCCAAGCTGTTGCGCTTATCCGGCGCGCCGGTGGTGTTCATGTTCGGCGAACGCCTGCCGCACGCAGGCGGATACATCGCCCACTACTTCGATGCGCCTGCGGGGATTTACGACTCCGACCCGCTGGTGGCGACGACCGCGATGAATCAAGGGCTGGAGCAATGCGTGCGCGCCTGCCCGGAACAGTACTGGTGGGGCTACAAGCGTTTCCGTCGCCGGCCGCCGGGCGAACCGGATTTTTATAAGTAGGCCGTCTGTGTAGAATCCGCGCGCTGGAACTTTTGCGCACCGCGATTTGTCTGACGGCGCGCTTCATCAAAAAAACGAAAGGTCCTAATCATGCAAGGCGAAATCCTCATCGAGGCGCGCCAGCTGTCGCGGCGCTATGGCCCGACGCTGGCGGTGTCCGACCTCAATCTCACCCTGCGCAAGGGCGAGATCATCGGCCTGCTCGGCCCCAACGGCGCCGGCAAATCCACCACGCTGAAGATGCTCGCCGGCTGTCTGGCGCCGAGCGCGGGCGACATTCGCATCAACGGCATCAGCCTGCGCGAAGAACCCAAGATCGCCAAGACCCATCTCGGCTATCTGCCGGAACAACCGCCGGTATATCCGGAACTGTCGGTGGACGAATATCTCGACTACTGCGCCGGCCTGCACGGCATGGCGCGCAACGCACGCGCCGCCGCCGTCGCGCAATCCAAGAACGCCTGTGGCCTCAATGAGGTCGCGCGCCGCAACATCGGCAATTTATCCAAAGGGTTTCAGCAGCGCGTCGGCCTGGCGCAGGCGATCATCCATCGCCCGCCGGTGATCATTCTCGACGAGCCCACCGTCGGCCTCGACCCCAACCAGATCCGCGAAATCCGCGCGCTGATCATCGAGCTGGGGAAATCACACTCGGTGATCCTGTCCAGCCACATCCTCCCCGAGATTCAAGCCGTGTGTCAGCGCGTGATGATCATTTCGCGCGGCCGCGTGGTTTACAACGAGCCGGTGGCTGACGCCGCCGCGTTCGACAGCGTGACGGTGCGTCTGCGCCGCGGCTCCAAGGCTCTACTCGCCGGCGTGCCGGGCGCCGGTGCGGTCGCCGAAATCGGTGAGGGCCGTTACCGCGTCGCCGTCGTTGCCGGTACCGACCCTCGCGAAGCCATTGCCGAGGCCGCCGCGCGTCGAGATTGGGGATTGATCGAGCTGCGCGCCGAACAGAAAACCCTGGAAGAGATCTTTGTCGAACTCACCTCGGGTGAGGAAGTGAGAGCCGCAGCATGAAAAACATCCTGACCATTGCGCGCAACGAGTTGCGCCGCATCTTTGTCTCGCCACTGGCCTGGGCGGTGCTGGCCGTGGTGCAGCTGATCCTCGGTTTCGTCTTCATCAACCTGCTGATCGACTACGCGCGCAACGCCGAGATGGGCGACCAGTTCACCGGTGTGTCCGATTACATGGGCGGCGCGCTCTACGGTTTCGCCACCATCGTTCTGCTGCTGGTGATGCCGCTGATGACCATGCGGCTGTTCGCGGAAGAGCGAAAGTCCGGCAGCCTGACGCTGTTGCTGAGCGCGCCGGTGTCGCTGACCGAGATCGTGCTGGGCAAGTTCCTTGGCCTGTTCGGTTTCATGCTGGCGATGCTGGCGCTGATCGCCCTGATGCCGCTTTCACTCCTGCCCGGCACTGATCTTGATGTCGGCCGCATCGCCGCCGGCCTGCTGGGCGTGCTGCTGATCATGATGTCCTTCGGCGCCGCCGGCCTGTTCGTGTCCTCGCTGACACGCGAACCGACCATCGCCGCGGTTGGCAGCTTCGGCCTGCTGCTGCTGGTGTGGCTGTCGCAGATCCTGTCGTACCAGGACTTCCCCGGCGCCGAGGTGTTCGGTTATCTCTCACTGATCGGCCATTACGAAGACCTGCGCCGCGGTGTGTTCGATTCCGCCGACGTCATCTACTACCTGCTGTTCACCGCCCTGTTCCTCGGCTTCACCGTGCAGCGGCTGGATCTGGAAAGAAACTGAACATGAACAAGAAACAAGTTCTCATCCAACAACTCATCAGCTTCGGGCTGTTCCTGTTCGTCGTCATCGCGCTCGGCTGGCTGTCGGTGCGCTACAAGACCGAGCTCGACTGGACCGCCGGCAAGCGCAACACCCTGACCGAAGCCAGCGTGAAGCAGCTCGAGTCGATGAAAGACCCGATCAAGTTCCTGGTGTTCATGTATCCGCGCTCGGAGATCCGCCAGAGCATCGAAGCAGACTTGGAAAAATACCGCCGGGTCAAACCGGATATCACGGTGGAGTTCATCGACCCGTCGACGTCACCGCAGAAAGTGAAGGAATACAACATCGGCCAGGCCGGTGAGCTGGTCGCGGAGTACCAAGGCCGTCACGAAAACCTCAATGCCACCACCGAGCCGATCGTCACCGGCGCGCTGCAGCGGCTGAGCTACGCCGGCGAACGCTGGGTCGTATTCCTCGAAGGCCATGGCGAGCGCAGCATTGACGACAACGAACGCGATGGCTACGGCAAATTCGCGCAGTCGCTGCGCGACAAGGGCCTCAAGGTGCAGGCGCTGAATCTCGCCAAGAACGCCAGCGTTCCGGACAACGCCGCGGCACTCGTGATCGCCGCGCCGGGCAAATCCCTGCTTGAAGGCGAGGCAAAGATCGTCGCGGAATACGTGGCCAATGGCGGCAACCTGCTGTGGCTGGCCGACCCCGAAAACGCGCCGGGCATGGACGCCGTTGCGAAAACCCTGGGCCTGACCTGGCTCAACGGCACCGGCATCCTGCTTGATTCGGCCGCGCTGGGACTGCCGCCGTTTGTCTACGTCACCACTGAATATCCGGCCAATCTGGTGACCAAGGATTTTCAGGAGAACGCCCTGTTCCCGCTGGTGCGCGGCCTGACGTTCAAACCCGCCAACGGTTTCGAGGCGCAGCCCCTGCTGACCACCACCGAGAACGCCTGGCTGGAAACCGGCGCTATCGAAGGCTCGTTGGAGCTCAACGAAAATCGCGGCGATACCAAAGGACCGCTGATGCTCGGCGCCACTTTTACGCGCACCGCCAAGGTCAAAAACGAAGACCGGCCGCAGCGCGTTGCGGTGATCGGCGACAGCGATTTCCTGTCCAACAGTTATATCGGCCAACTCGGCAACGGCCTGCTGGGTCTGAATTTGGTGCAGTGGCTGGCCTCGCGTGACGCACAGTTGAATATTGACGTGCCCAAGGCGCCGGACCGCTCGCTGGAACTGCCGGGCTGGGGATTCGTGCTGATCTACGTGGGCTTTGCCTTCCTGATCCCGGCAGGCCTGCTGGGTTTTGGCATCACCCGCTGGGCGATCCGCCGGCGTCGCTGAAATGAAACGCGCCCAGCTCAATGCCGCGCTAGCGGCGGTCGCCGTCGGCCTCGCCGTCGCGGTTTTCTTCAGCCAGGAAAAGGAAGAAAAAGGTCCGCCGCTGACCGCGCTCGGCAGTAACGGCCTCACCCGCATCGCCATCGAACACCCGGGCGCACCGGTGATCCGCCTCGAGAAGAAAGACGAGCGCTGGCAGATGACCGCGCCGGTCAATGCCGTGGTCGACAGCTACGAGATCAACGGATTGCTCGGCCTGTCCGAACTGCCGACCCAGTCAAAGATCGATCTGGCGCAGGTACAGCTGAGAGCGCTGGAGCTGGATCCGCCGCAATATCGCATCACCCTCAACGATACCGTGCTGGAATTCGGCGGTGTCGAGCCGCTCAAGTACTACCGCTACATCAAGACTGGCGACGCAATCTATCTGGTGGATGATCCGCCCAGCGCAGCGCTGGACAAGGACTACGCCGACCTCGTTTCCAAGAACCTGATTCCCGAAGGCGCGGAGATCGTGAAGGTCGAAGCACCGAAGTTGAGCGTGAACAAGGACACTAAGGATTCAGCTGGTTTGCTGGCGTCCTGGAAAAACGCCAAATCCATGTGGAACGAGCGCGCGCCCGACACGGTGAGACACAAAGGCGATGCGGTCACCGTCACGCTCAAGGACCGCGCCTTGAAGTTTGTGGTGGTCGAACGCGATCCGCAGTTCAAGCTGCATTCGCCAGAAGTTGGCATCAACTATGTGCTGTCGAAAGCGCTGGAAAACGAACTGCTGAAGCTGCCGGAACCGTCGAAGGCCGAAGAGAAGAAAGAAGAAAAGAAATAACCAGCACGGCACACTGTCGGCCGATGCCAGAGCTCCCCGAAGTCGAAACCGTCCGCCGCGGCATCGCGCCATACGTCGTCGGCAAAACCATCACCAGAGTCGTGGTGCGCGATCGCCGCCTGCGCTGGCCGGTACCGAAAGGTTTTGAGAAATTCGCAAAAGGCCGGCGCATCGCTGGTACGGACCGGCGCGGCAAATACCTGATCCTGATCCTCGATAACCAAGGCCGCATCCTGATCCACCTCGGTATGTCCGGACGTCTGTTCACGCTCAAACCGGGGCAGCTGCTGAAAAAACACGACCACCTCGATATCGAGCTGTCCGGCGACGTGCTGCTGCGCTTCAACGATCCACGCCGTTTCGGAGCCGTGCTGCCATGGCCAGCGACGCAAAAAACACACCCGCTGATGGAGACGATGGGGCCTGAGCCGTTCTCCGATGAATTCGACGGCGAGTACCTGTTCCAGCTTTCGCGCAGCCGCAGCGCTCCGGTGAAAAGTTTCGTCATGGATGGCCGCGTGGTCGTCGGCGCCGGCAACATCTACGCCGCCGAAGCGCTGTTCCGCAGCGGTGTGCGGCCGTCAAAACCCGCCGGACGGCTGACGCGCGCGCAATGCGACACGCTGGCTGCGAATATTCGTGCCGTACTGGCCGAGGCGGTCGAGCAGGGCGGCACGACCTTGCGAGATTTCTTCGGCGCTGACGGCGAACCCGGATATTTCCAGCAGAAACTGTTCGTCTACGGCCGCGAAGGCGAAGCCTGTCTGAAGTGCCGCGCAAAAATCCGACGTGTCATCATCGGCCAGCGTTCGAGTTTCTTCTGCCCACGGTGCCAAAAATGACTGACCTGCTCGCCCAACCCCTGAAGCTGCCCTGCGGCGCGACGCTGCCCAACCGCCTGTGCAAGGCGGCGATGACCGAAGGGCTGGCCGACGCAAGATTACGCGCGACCGCACGACACGAGAATCTGTATCGGCTGTGGTCGCAGGGCGGGTCTGGATTGCTGCTCACCGGCAATGTGCAGATTGACCGCCGCGTGCTGGAGCGGCCGGGCAACGTCGCCATTGATGTCAGCGCCGGCGGCGATTCAGCGGAATCGCGCGCCGCGCTCAAGCGCTGGGCGCAGGCCGGCACCGTCGCCGGCAACCATCTGTGGATGCAGATTGCCCACGCCGGTCGCCAGTCGCCACGCTACGTGACCATGCAGCCGCTGGCACCCTCGGCAGTGCAGCTCGAGATCGTCGGCAATTACGGCCGGCCGCGTGCCATTACCGAAGACGAGATCCTCGACTTCATCCTGCGTTTCGCCAAAGTCGCCGTGGTCGCCCGCGAAACCGGATTCACCGGCGTGCAGATCCATTCGGCGCACGGCTATCTGCTGTCATCGTGGTTGTCGCCGGTCACCAACCAGCGCACTGACGCCTGGGGCGGATCGCTGGAAAATCGCGCGCGTTTCCTGCTCGAGACCCTGAGGGCGGTGCGCAAAGCGGTCGGTAACGATTTCCCGGTCGGCGTCAAACTGAATTCGGACGATTTCCGCAAAGGCGGCTTCTCGCACGAGGAATGCCTCAAGGTCGTCGCCATGCTCAACGGCGCGCAGATCGATCTGCTGGAAATCTCCGGCGGCACTTACGAACAGCCGCGACTGCTGGGTTTCGACATCCACACCCGCACCGCAACGCCGGCGAAAGAGAGCACGAAGAAGCGCGAAGCTTATTTTCTCGACTACGCCGCGGCCATCCGCAAGGTGGCGAAGATGCCGCTGATGGTCACCGGCGGATTCCGCACGCGCGCCGGCATGGAAGCGCCGCTGGCAGCGGGCGAATGTGACGTCATCGGCCTCGGCCGGCCGCTGTGCACCGACGCGGATTTTCCCAAGCGCCTGCTGGCGCGCCAGACCGACACGGCGCCCGCCTACGAAAGAACGCTGATGCTCAAACCCAGCGGCTGGCTGTCGCCCACGAGTTCGATTCTGTTGTTTCGGCTGGTGAACGTACTCGGCTCGCAGGCCTGGTACTACATCCAGCTGTTCCGCCTGGCCGATCGCGGCGCGCCGCAACTGAATCTCGGCGTGCTGGGCTGCTTCTTCCGCTATTTCGCCGACGAATACTGGACTGCGCTGCGCGTGAAGCTGGCCCGCTAGTTCAACGCGCTCGGCATCGCCAGCCGGAACGGCTGGATCAGCGCGTCGAATTTCTCGCCGCCGTCCTGCACCACCATGTTGAACTCGCCGTGCATGGTTCCGACCGGCGTATCGAGCGGACAGGCGCTGGTGTATTCAAACTGCTCACCGGGCTTGAGCACCGGCTGATAGCCGACCACGCCGGGGCCACGAACGTGTTCGACTTTTCCGGCGCCGCTGGTGATCGCCCAGTGCCGTGAGATCAGCTGCACGGTTTCCTTGCCCTGATTCTCGATGCGCACGTGATAGGCGAACAGATACTGGTTGTTGTCCGGGTTGGACTGTTCCGGCACGAACTGCGGCCGCACCACGATGCGGATGCCGCGCGTAGTGGTGTCACTCATCAGAACATTCCCGTTTGCAGCTTTGCGGCCTCGGACATCATGTCTTTGGTCCACGGCGGATCGAACACCATCTGCACATCGGCTTCGACCACCGTCGGCACCTGCAGCAGCTTGCTGCGCACGTCGCCGACCAGCACGTCGCCCATGCCGCAGCCGGGCGCAGTCAGGGTCATGCGCACCACCGCCTTGCGCTTGCCGTCGGTCAGCGGCTCCAGCTTGCATTCGTAGACCAGCCCGAGCTCGACGATATCCACCGGGATCTCCGGGTCGTAGCAGGTGTGCAGTTGATCCCACGCGGCTTTTTCGAGTTCGGCGTCGCTGGCATCGGAAGCCACGTCCGGCCCTTTGATCATTTCCTTGCCCAGCGCATCCGCATCTTTTCCTTCGATGCGGAACATGTGGCCGTCGGTGACGATGGTGAAGCTGCCGCCCAGTGACTGCGTGATGGTCGCAGCCGCACCCTCGGGCAGCTCCACCGGCGTGCCAGCCGGGATCAGCGTGCCGATGACGGCGCGGCTCAAGGTGACGGTTTCGTTGCCAAACATGGGGCCGCAATCTTACTCTGCGCGCGGCATACTGAGTCACGATTTCATGGGAGATTTTCATGCGATTTCTACTGCCTGCCCTTCTGATGATCCCGCTCGCCGCCACCGCACAGGACAGGGCAGACGACCGCCGCTCGGTCTCGGTCAGCGGCCAGGCCGAAGTCGCGGTGATGCCCGACCGCGCGCGCCTGACGATGGCGGTGGACCGCCTCACGCCCGAGGTCAAACCCGGCGAGGCGGAAGTGAACAAGGTGGTGCGTGCGTATCTGGCCGAAGCCAAGGCGCTAGGCGTCGAAGAAAAGAACCTGTCCACCACCGGCGTCAGCGTGCAGCCGGAATACGTCTGGGACGAAAAAGCGCGACGCCAGAAACTCAATGGCTACCGCGTGCGCCGCGAGATCGCGGTGCTGATCACCGACCTCGACAAGCTCGGCGACTATCTGCTGAGCGCGACCAAGGTCGGCGTCAACCAGGTCAACCCGCCGATGCTGGAATCCAGCCGCGCCAAGGAAGTCGAGCGTGAAGCGCTGGCCAAAGCAGCAGAAGATGCGAAAGCCCGCGCCCAAGTACTGGCCGAAACGCTGGACGCCAAGCTGGGCGCGGTGCGGCGCGTGTCGGCCAACGACGGCGGTGGCATGCCGCCGATGCCCAAGATGATGGCGATGGCGGCCATGGACCGCTCGGCGGAATCCGGCAACCAGCAGATGGGTTTCTCGATGGGCGAGATCCGCTATGCGGCCTCGGTTAGCGCCGAGTTCGATCTGGTGGAATAATCCGCGCCTTCTTTTTCTTGTCATTCCCGCACAGGCGGGAATCCAGCGCTTAAATCGAGGAAACAATGTCAAAAAGCAAACCAGTGGTGGGCGTGATCATGGGGTCCAAGTCGGACTGGGAGGTCATGAAGCACTGTTCCGACACGCTGAAGAAACTTGAGATTCCCTGCGAGGCGCGCGCGATCTCCGCGCACCGTACACCGGCGCTGCTCGAGGAATACATGCGCACCGCGCCTTCTCGCGGCATCAAGGTGGTGATCGCTGCCGCCGGTGGTGCTGCGCATCTGGCCGGCGTCGCTGCCGCACTGAGCCCGTTGCCGGTGCTGGCCGTGCCGATGGAGTCTCAATCGCTCAAGGGCCTCGACTCGCTGCTGGCCATGGTGCAGATGCCGGCCGGCATCCCGGTGGGCACGCTGGCCATCGGCAAGCCCGGCGCGATCAACGCTGCGCTGTTCGCCGCCGCGATCCTCGCGCTGTCGGACGCTGCGGTTGCCAAGGCATTGGAGAAATTCCGCGCCGACCAGACCGCTGTCGGCGTCGCCAACTCGATTCTGGACGGCTAGACTTTTCTTGTCATCCTGAGCGAAGCGAAGGATCTGGCTAGATTCCTCTCTTCGTTCGGAATGACGGCAGAAAATTTTAATGCCCGAGCCCTCGCGCCAGACGGCGCTGATCCAGCTGCACCTCGGCTCGCTGCTGCTGGCCGGCACTGCGATCTTCACGCGCACACTGCCGCTGGCGGTCGACCAGATCGTGCTGCTGCGCTGCGTGATCGCCGCTGCCGTGCTGCTGGCCATCACGCTTTTTGTCCGCGATTCGTTTCGCGTCAAGAACGCGGCGGAGTTGGGCTGGCTGGTGTTGTGTGCGCTGTTGATTGGTGTGCATTGGCTGACCTACTACCGCGGTATCCAGCTCGGCGGTGTCGCCATCGCCGTGGTCTGCATGTTCACGTATCCGATCATCACCGCGTTCATCGAGCCGCTGTTTGGCGAAACCAAACTGTCGCGTGGCGACGTGCTGGCCGGCGTCGCGGTGCTCACGGGCGTTGCCTTGGTCGCGCGGCCCGATGCCGGTGCGGCATGGACCGCGTCCTGGCTGTGCCTGCTGTCCGCGCTCGTCTACGCCCTGCGCAATGTGCTGCACCGCCGCCATCTACGCGAGCGGTCGGCCTACGGGATGATGGGCTGGCAATTCCTGATCGTCGCGCTGTGCCTGCTGCCGACACTCGACACGTCCACCGACTTCGCCACCGATGGCCTGTGGTGGAAATTTCTGATCTACGGCACCGTGTTCACCGCCGCACCGCACCTGTTATTTGTCGCCAGCATGCGCGCGCTGTCGGCGAAAACCATGGGCCTGATCAATTCCCTGATGCCGCTCTACGCCACGACGTTTGCCTGGCTCATCCTGGGTGAATCCACCTCGTGGAACACCTTAGCCGGCGGTGCGCTGATTGTCGGCGCGGCGTTTTATGAATCCTTCAAGGCGCGCTGACGAACATGCTTCATTGTTCTGGCGCGCTTTCTTGCGGAAATATCTGGTCAACTAGCTCGCGGACTTTCTTCTCCGCTGAGATGAACTTATCAAGGCGCGCGCCGCCCCAAGTTGCGTCATAAATCGCCTCGCCGAACAGCGCGGCGTTTCTGTAAATCTTGAGTTCTGCGTAACGCATATACATGGCTAAATCCCAAGCCCAGTTCGCTGAATATGTAGAGCTGACGGGGCATTGGATAAGGCTGGCGCCGTCATTTAGAACTCGAGTTTGAAATCCTTTGGATTTAAGCGCGTCAACATAGGCGTTCAGAAAATCAACGCGCACCTTGTCATTTCTGATAACGCAGATTTCCTTGATCTTGACATTCGATTCGACGGGTCGGATGTTCTGCTGAATGCTACATCCGGAAGTTATGAATCCAGACATAACGAGCACGGCGGAGAGCGAGGATTTCATCTTTATATTGACTCGTTATTCGGCGAAGGATCATACAACCACCGCGCGTATATCCCAGCAAGCGCCAGATCACCGACGCTGAGCTGCACGATGCGGCCGGGCACTTCACCAGCGAACCAGAGAGTAGCAGCGAGCAGAAACGCCGAGGCTTTGCCGATGGCGGCAAGCGCGACCATCGGCCGCGGCAACACGGCTTGCATCGCCAGCCAGGCATACATGCCGCCGAAAAGCGCGACGAACAGCGCGGCGAGTGCGCTGTAAAGCACGGGCACATCGGGCGGTAGTCCAATCCACTGGCCAAGCGGCGCGGCGGGAAACGCGAAGAGAAATGCAGCGCCGAAATTGAAACCCGCGCTGAGCCAGAAGACCGGGCGGATGAGACGATCGAGATTCATCGCGCCTCCGGTGCGGGTTCGGCGCTAGACGTCGAGGTTGCCGACCATCAGCGCGTGCTTCTCGATGAACTCGCGGCGCGGCTCGACCTGCTCGCCCATCAGCGTGGTGAACATCTGGTCGGCGGCGACGGCGTCCTCGAACTTCACCTGCACCAGACGGCGCTGCGTCGGGTCGAGCGTGGTCTCGTGCAGTTGTTCGGGATTCATCTCGCCCAGACCTTTGTAGCGCTGGATGTGCATGCCGCGCTTGGTATCGGTAGTGAGCCAGTCGAACCCTTGCGCGAATGAAGTGATGACGAGGCTGCGTTCGCCGCGCTTGACCATCGCGCCCGGGCCGACGAGATGACGCAGCGCCTGCTGCAGGTCGGCGATGCGGCGGTATTCGGGGCCGGCGAAGAATTCCGGGCCGAAGTGGATCACGTGCTCTGCGCCATGCGCGCGACGCGTGATGGTGACGTCGAGACCAGCCTCCACCTGTTTGGCTTCGACGGCATATGGCCCGCGCAGTGGGTCGTTGCTGTTCAAATCGTCCGAGAACTTCTGCGCCCAGGCTGAGAATGCGCCGGAATCCGTCGGTACAGGGCTGTGCTCGCGTAGCTGGTCGAGGATGAACGGATCGTAGCGGCGGCCGAGTTTTTCGATGAGGTCGTTGACGTCGGAATGGAGCCGCATGAAACGCTCCAAGTCCTTGATTGGGAACGGCGCTTTGCCTGTGCCCGGAGTCCAGACCGTGTCCTCCAATGCAGCACCCAACAGGAAATTATTGAGCGCAGCGTCATCTTTTACATAGGACTCACTTTTGCCGGCTTTGACCTTGTACAGCGGTGGCTGCGCGATGTAGATATGCCCGCGCTCGATCAGCGCGAACATGTGGCGGTAGAAGAAGGTCAGCAGCAGCGTGCGGATGTGGGCGCCGTCCACATCGGCGTCGGTCATGATGATGATGCGGTGGTAGCGCAGTTTCTCGAGCTTGAACTCGTCGGCGCCGATGCCGCAACCGAGCGCGGTGATGAGCGTGGCGACTTCGGTGGACGACAGCATCTTTTCGATGCGCGCTTTTTCCACGTTGAGGATCTTGCCCTTGAGCGGCAGGATCGCCTGGAAGTGACGGTCGCGGCCCTGCTTGGCGGAACCGCCGGCAGAATCACCCTCGACCAGGAACAGTTCGGACTTGGCCGGATCTTTTTCCTGACAGTCGGCGAGCTTGCCCGGCAGGCCGGCGAAGTCGAGCACGTTCTTGCGGCGGTTGAGTTCCTTGGCCTTGCGCGCGGCTTCGCGCGCGCTCGCCGCCTCGACGACCTTGGCGGCAATCAGCTTGGCTTCGCGCGGATGCTCGAGCAGAAAATCCTTGAGCTTGTCGGTGACGACATTCGCCACCAGCGGCGTGATCTCGGAGTTGACCAGCTTGTCCTTGGTCTGCGATGAGAACTTGGGGTCGGGGATCTTCACCGACAGCACCGCAGTGAGGCCTTCGCGTGCATCGTCGCCGACCATCGTGACTTTTTCTTTCTTGGCGAGGCCCGAGGATTCGAGGTAGTCACCGAGCGTGCGCGTCAGCGCGTTGCGAAAACCGGACAGATGCGTGCCGCCGTCTTTCTGCGGGATGTTGTTGGTGAAGGGATAAACGTTTTCGACATACGAGTCGTTCCACTGCAGCGCCGCCTCGACCTCGGTCATGCCGTCCTTCACCTTCATGTAGATGATCGGCGACACCGCAGTCTTGGACTTGTTGAGGTATTCGACAAAGGCCTGGATGCCGCCCTTGTATTCGAAGATGTCTTCGCGCGCGGTAGCTTCCTCGCGCAGCACGATGCGCACGCCAGAGTTGAGGAACGACAGCTCGCGCAGACGCTTGGCGAGGATGTCGTAATGGAACGTGCGGTTCGAGAAGATCACGCTGCTCGGATAGAAGCGCACCAGCGTGCCCTTCTTGTCGGTGGCCTCCTGCCTGGCCAGTGGCGCCTGCGGCACGCCGTCTTTGTATTCCTGGTGGTAGTGATGGCCGTCGCGCCAGATGTCGAGCAGCAGCAACTCGGATAGCGCATTCACCGCCGACACGCCGACACCATGCAGGCCGCCGGAAACCTTGTAACCGCTGCCGCCGAACTTACCGCCGGCGTGCAGCACGGTCATGATCACTTCAGCCGCGCTGCGACCCTCTTCCTTGTGCACGTCCACCGGAATGCCGCGGCCGTTGTCAGACACCGAGACGCTGCCGTCGGCATGCAGGATCACGCCGATCTCGCTGCAGTGTCCGGCGAGCGCCTCGTCGATCGAGTTGTCCACGACTTCGAACACGCAGTGGTGCAGGCCGGTGCCGTCGTCGGTGTCGCCGATGTACATGCCCGGCCGCTGACGCACCGCTTCAAGGCCTTTCAGAACCTTGATCGCGGAGGAGTCGTAGAGAGATTCGGGGAGGGGTTCTGAAGGGGCTGCGGAAGGCTGCTGCGTCATCTGAAAATTATACCAGAGCACACCTCGAAACCTGGCCTTGTTCCACGTGGAACAGCGCGTCCTGCGCGGGGTCGAGTTCGACGTTTTTAGTCTCGATCGCGGTCAGAAAAACCTGGCTGCCGGAGTCGCGCAACGCATCGAGCAGGCGCGCCTGGAATGGCGCGCCGAGCTCGGCCGGGAAGTCATCCACCAGCAACAGCGGCGCCTGACCTGTGGCGGCACTGATCAGCGCCGACTGCGCCAGCAACAGCGCCGCGACCAGCAGCTTCTGCTGGCCGCGACTGATGCGGTGTTTGACGGCATAGCCGCCGAGCTTGAGCCGCAGCTCCGCGCGGTGCGGCCCCTCGAGGGTCTGGGTCATGCGGCGGTCGCGCGCCAGATGCGCGCGCAGACATTCCTGCAAACCCAGCGCGGCGTTCCAGCCGCGCACCAGCTCGAGCGACCAGTCAGCCGTCTCGTGCAGACGCTGCATCAGCGGCGCCAGGTGTTCGTGCAGGCGCGGCAGGGTTTGTTCGCGGATCAGATGGACCGCCTCGCCCGCCTGCGCCAGTTCTGCGTCCCAACTGGAGACTTCGCCATCCGGCGCGGCGGTTTTCAGCGCACGGTTACGCTGGCGCAAGGCGCGCTGGTAGCGCCGCCACGCCGGGAAGAACCGCGGTTCCACGTGGAACATGCCCCAGTCCAGATAGCGGCGCCGATAGCCGGGCCCCTCCTCCAGCAAGCGGTGCGCGCCGGGCTCGAGGATCTGCACCGGCAGCGCCTGCACCAGATCGAGGATGGTGGCGTCGGCTGTGGTACTGGTGCGCGCGCGGTAGCCCGTTTCGTTCCACGCCAGATGGATGTCGGACGAGTCGGTGGTTGCGGCGGCAAGGCGCCAGAATTCCGTAGTGGACCCGCGCAACTCCGCAGGGCTGCTGCCGCGGAAGCTGCTGCCGCGACCCAGGCAGTGCAGCGCTTCCAGCAGCGTGGTCTTGCCGGCGGCGTTGGCGCCGGTGATGAGGTTCAGCCGCGGCGCGGCGGCGAGTTCAAACCGCTCGAACTGGCGGAAGTTTTCGCCCTCGACGCGGGCGAGTCTCATGCGTAAACGCGGGTGGGGTCGATCAGATCCGCATCGGCATGACGACGTACTTGCTGTGCGCCGCGCCGACTTCCTGGATCAGGCCGCTGGAATCGGAGCCCTTGAAATCCATCGTGAACTGCTCGCCCTGCATCGCCGACAGCGCATCCAGCAGGTAGTTGACGTTGAAGCCGATCTCGAGCGCCGGGCCGTTGTAGGTGACCTCGATCTCGTCCTCGCCCTCGTCCTGCTCCTGGTTGCGCGCCGACACACGCAGCTGGTTGTCGGCCAGCTGCAGACGCACGCCGCGGAACTTGTCATTGGTCACCGGGGTAACGCGCGCCAGTGCCTGGCGCACCTTGTCGCGCAGCGCGGTGATGCGTTGATTGCTGTCTTCGGGGATCACGCGCTCATAGTCGGGAAAGCGGCCGTCGATCAACTTGGTGGTCAGGCGCACGCTGTCGAGGTCGACCTGGATCTGGCCCTCGCCGAGCCGCAGCTCGACGGTGTCGTCGGAATTGTCGAGCAGGCGCAGCAGTTCCAGCACGGCCTTGCGCGGCACGATCACCTGCGCTTCCTCTTTGAGTTTGGTGTCCTGCACCAGTTCACTCAGCGCCAGCCGATGGCCATCGGTGGCGACGGCGCGCACGCGCTTGGCGGTGACGTGCAACAACAGGCCATTGAGGTAGTAACGAACGTCCTGCTGAGCCATTGCGAATTGGGTGCGATCGAGCAGTTCGCGCAGGGCTTTGCGCGGCAGCTTGATCGAACGGCCCGTCGATGCAGCGCTCAAAGCGGGAAACTCTTCCGGCTTCATCGCCGACAGCGAGTAACGGCTCTTGCCGGATTTCAGCGTCACGCGATCGGCGCCGCCATCGAGCGTCAGCGTCGCGCCTTCGGGCAGGCTGCGCACGATGTCAAACAGTTTGCGCGCAGGCACCGTGACTTTTCCGGCCGTGGTGGTCTTGACCTGGGCGCGACTCACCAGCTCAAGTTCCAGATCGGTGCCGGTGACGGTCAGACCGTCTTTCGCGGCGTCGAGCAGAAAGTTGGACAGCACGGGCATGGTCTGGCGGCGCTCAACCACGCCGACGACGGACTGCAATGCGTTCAAGAGCTCGTTACGGCCGACTTCGAATTTCATAAATCACCCAAGATCTTCTTTAATTGGTTTGTTGATTAAACAGATAGTTGTTGTAGTAGTAAGCAAACATCCCGATGTGTGTATTTTAAATATAACCTTTATAATTCATGTACATAGAAACAAAAAATACGGCTGTGATCCTGCCCGTACTCACCCTCGCCGGTTGTGGACAAGTTGTGTCGGCGTGTGCACAAAAGCATCCGGTAAAAAACCCCACAATCCATCCACAGACAATCCCGTGCGTTTTGCAAAGCTTTAACCACTGAGCTGACGCAGCAGCTTCTCATAGTCTTCACGAATCGCAATATCGTCTTTTTTCAACTCGGCGATCTTGCGGCAGGCGTGCAGAACCGTCGTGTGGTCCTTGCCGAACGACTGGCCGATCTCCGGCAGGCTGTGTTGTGTCAGTTCCTTGGCCAGCGCCATCGCGATCTGGCGCGGGCGAGCCAGCGAACGCGTGCGCCGCGCGGACATCAGGTCGGTTTCACGGATGTTGTAGTACTTGCTGACGTGGCGCTTGATGCTGTCGATGGTGATCAGCCGCTCGTAGGCCGCCAGCATGTCTTTCAGGGTCTCGCGCACAAAGTCCAAGGTGATTTCGCGACCGGTGAGTTGTGCCGAGGCGGTGATGCGGTTCAGCGCGCCCTCAAGCTGGCGGACATTGGAGCGGATGCGCTGGGCGATGAACAGGGCGACATCATGTGAAACCTTGACGCCCGCCAGTTCCGACTTGCTCAGGAAAATCGCCGCGCGGGTCTCAAGGTCGGGGGGTTCCACCGCCTGCGTCAAACCCCAGGTGAAGCGCGATTTCAGGCGCTTGTCGAGGTTCTCGAGCTCTTCCGGGTAACGGTCGCAGGTCAGCACCATCTGCTGGCGGCCATCGAGCAGTTCATTGAAGGTGTGGAACATCTCCTCCTGACCGCTCTGCTTGTTGGCGATGAACTGGATGTCGTCCATCAGCAGCGCATCGGCCGAGCGGTAGCGTTTCTTGAAGTCTTCGGTCTTGTTCTGCTGGATAGAAGACACGAGGTCGCGGAAGAAGCGTTCGGCGCCGACGTAGATCACGTTGGCTTTCGGATTGCGCGCGCGGATGGTGTTGCCGATGGCGTGCATCAGGTGGGTTTTCCCCAGACCGGATTCGCCGTAGATCAGCAGCGGGTTGTATTGCGTGCCGGGCGTCTGCGCGACACTTTGGGCGGCCGCGCGCGCGCGGGCGTTGGAAGTGCCCTCAATGAACGTGTCGAAGGTGTAGCGCGGATTGAGGAATCCGGGGCTGCGCAGTTCCGGTGCCGGATCCGCGCCCTCGGCGAGGTCCTCACCTGTCGAGCGCGGCAATCCGACCTTGATGTCGACCGCCAGATCTTCGCCCCCTGCCAGCCGCGACATCCGTTTGCGGATGATCGGCAGAAAATCCTCACGAACGCGACGCAATACCGCGCTGTTGGGGGCCAGCAGGGTCAGTCGCTGGTCATCCAATTGGGCCAGCAAGGGCCTGATATAGGTGCTGAGATCGCTGCCGGAGAGATCCCCCTCCAGCTTGTGAACGCACTTCTGCCAAAGCTCCACCAGAGGGCCCCGATATGGTTTTAGGAATGAGGGAATTACGAAGGGCGGCCAGTCTATACCCCGACCCCCCGGTTATCCACAGGCTGTTTTTTGTTGATGCGCCGGGCCTCGGGGGATACAATCCGCGCCCTTTTTGAGCCGAAGCCATGTCCAAGCGCACTTATCAGCCCAGCAACATCCACCGTAAACGTACTCACGGGTTCCGTGCGCGCATGAAGACTGTGGGTGGTCGCAAGACGCTCGCACGCCGTCGCGCCAAGGGCCGCGCCAAGCTGACGCCCTGACGTTTTCTTTTTCAAAGCTCGTGACCGTTCCGTGCGCCCGCTTGCGGACGCCGGCGGAATTCAAAGCGGTGTTTGATGCAGGCCGCCGCTACAGCACCCGGCATCTGACCGCGATCATCGCCGCCAGCCCCGCCGGATTCGCCCGACTCGGGTTCGCGCTGTCGAAGAAAATCGCGCCGCGCGCGGTGGACCGCAATCGCATCAAGCGACTGACGCGCGAAAGTTTTCGGGCCCGACAATCGAAGCTGCCGCAAATGGATATCGTGATGCTCGGCCGCGCCGGCTGCGCCAAGGCGCGCAATGACGAACTGCGCAGCAGCCTGCTCGATCTGTGGAGCCAGATCGCCCGATGATTTCCAAAATGATGATCGCCCTGCTGCGCGGCTATCAGCGGCTGATCAGTCCCCTGCTGGGTCCACGCTGTCGTTTTCACCCCAGCTGTTCGCATTACGCGGTCGAAGCGATTCAACGCCACGGCGCGCTGCGCGGCAGCCGCCTGGCAGTGGGCCGCATCGTCCGCTGTCATCCTCTGAATCCCGGCGGGCTTGATCCTGTCCCTGAAAAGTAGATCTGAATGACCACCACCGACAATCGCCGGTTCGCACTCATTTGCGCCTTGGGCGTGATCCTGTTCTTCATGTATCAGGCCTGGACCAAGGATTTTCCGGACGTGCCACCGCCGGCAACGGCGCCGGCAAAAGCCGTCGAGCTCGAATCCGGCGACAACGATGCGCCCCTCGCACAAGTGCCCGACAGCAAACCGACGGCAAGCCCCGCAGAAGCGGTTTCCAAAAAAGTTCAGGTTGAAACCGACCGGCTGGTGGCGGAAATCAGCCTCACCGGCGGCGAGCTGCGCCGCCTCGAACTCAAGGGCTATCCGGTGTCGAAGGATCACCCCGAGCGCAATCTGGCGCTGCTCGATGACCGTGACAGCCGCCTGTTCATTCTGCAAAGCGGCATCGCCGGCAGCGAGCGCCCGCTGGTCACCCATCAATCGGCGTTCACCGCCGCCCACACGCGTTACACGCTCGTCGAAGGTGCGGACGCGCTGTCGGTCGTGCTGGAGCATCGCGACGAGTCGGGTTTGTCGCTGAGCAAGACCTACCAATTCAAGCGCGACAGTTACGAGGTCACGCTGACGCAGACGCTGAAAAACACCAGCGCGCAAGCCCTGATCGCCAGTCCCTACGTGCGCATGCAGCGCAATTTGTTTGTGGCCGGCGACGAACCGCCGTTCGTGCAGACGTTCAAGGGCGTCGGCTTATACGAGCACAAGGAGAACGGCGCGGGCTATCGTTTCCGCAAGGAGACGTTTGAGGATCTCGGCGACGAGCCGATTGAGATCAAGCAAACCGGCGGCTGGATCAGTTTTCTGCAGCATTACTTTCTGGCCGCGATTCTGCCGGCCGCCGATGAAGCCTTAAGCTTCAGTGCCAAGTCCGGCAAGAACGGCACCTACATCGGCCAGTATGTCGGCCCTGCCGCCACGCTTGCGCCGGGCGCCGAGCAGACGTTCGCCACGCGCCTGTATCTGGGACCGAAGCTGCAGAACGTCGTCGGCGCGGTCGCGCCGGGGCTCGAGCTGACGGTGGATTACGGCATCCTCACCGCGATTTCCGAGCCGCTGTTCTGGCTGCTGGACCTGTTCCATACGTGGACCAAGAACTGGGGCGTGGCGATCATCCTGCTGACGCTGGCGGTGAAAGCGGCGCTGTATAAATTATCCGAAGCGCAGTACCGCTCGATGGCGAAGATGAAGAAGTACGGGCCGCGCATCCAGGAAATCAAGGAACGCTTCGGCGACGACCGCGAGCGCCTGCAGAAGGCGATGATGGATCTGTACAAGAAAGAGGGCTTCAATCCGCTCGCCGGCTGCTGGCCGATCCTGATCCAGTTCCCGGTATTCATTTCCCTGTACTGGGTGCTGCTCGAAAGCGTCGAGCTGCGCCAGGCCAGTTTCGCGCTGTGGCTGATGGACCTGTCCGCGCCCGATCCGTACTACGTGCTGCCGGTGCTGTTCGGCATTTCCATGTGGGCGCAGCAGAAGCTGTCGGGTCAGGCCATGACCATGGACCCGATGCAGCAGAAAGTCATGAACGCGATGCCGGTCATGCTTACCGCGTTCTTCGCCTTCTTCCAGTCGGGCCTGGTGCTGTACTGGCTGGTGTCCAACCTCATCGGCATCGCGCAGCAGTGGTTCATCACGCGCAAGCTCGAACGGGAAGCTGCCGCGCCGCGTTAGGCTTGGAGCGGATGATTCCGCAAACCGACACCATCGTTGCCATCGCCACCGCGCCCGGCCGCGGCGCGGTGGGCATCGTGCGGCTGTCGGGCCCGCAATCATTCGAAATCGCGCGACGCATCGCCGGTGATCGGCCGGCGCCTCGCCGCGCGTCGCTGCATAAATTCAAGGACGCCGGCGGCGAAACGCTCGATGAAGGGCTGGTGCTGGTGTTCCCGGCGCCGCACTCCTATACCGGCGAGGACGTGGTCGAGTTGCAGGGCCATGGCGGCCCGGTAGTTCTGGATCTGCTGCTGCGCGCCTGCTGCGCGCTTGGCGCGCGCTTGGCGCGGCCGGGCGAATTCTCCGAGCGCGCGTTTCTCAACGATCGGCTCGATCTGGCGCAGGCGGAAGCGGTCGCGGACCTCATCAATGCCGCGAGCGGCCAGGCGGCGAGAGCCGCGCGGCGTTCGCTGGAAGGCGAGTTCTCGCGGCGCGTCACGGCACTGGTTGAAGAGCTGACGCGGCTGCGCGTGTTCGTCGAGGGCGCGCTGGATTTTTCCGACGAAGACGTGGACTGGTTGTCCGACGACAAGCTGCGCACGCGCCTCACCACGCTCAATGAAAATCTGCGGGTCTTGATCCACGCGGCCGGCCAGGGCCGGCGCTTGCGCGAAGGCATGACCGTGGCGCTTGCCGGCCAGCCCAACGTCGGCAAGTCCACCCTGCTCAATGCCTTGGCGGGCAGCGAAGCGGCGATCGTCACCGACATTCCCGGTACCACGCGCGACCTGTTGCGCGAGAACATCGTGATTGAAGGAATGCCGCTCACGATCGTGGACACCGCCGGGCTGCGTGAATCGCGCGACCCGGTTGAGCGCATCGGCATCGAGCGCGCCTGGAAAGCCCTCGAAGGCGCAGAGCTGATCCTGTTTTTGCTCGATGACCGCAGCGGCCTCACGCTCGCAGATCAGGAATTGCTCGAGCGCCTGCCCTGCGGGCCCGAAGTTTTATTGATTCACAACAAATGCGATCTGAGCGGCCGTGTACCGCAACGCTTCCAAGCCGAGAACCGCGTGCATCTACGTATCGCTGCTGCCAGCGGCGCAGGACTCGATGCGCTCAAGCAGGAAATCAAGCGCGTCGCCGGCCTCAGCGATACTGGCGAAGGACTGTTCTCCGCGCGCACTCGCCACGTCGAGGCCCTGCAGCACGCGCAGGCGCATGCGCTGCTGGCCCAACAGCGGATCGAAGCCCGCGCGACCGCCGAACTGGCGGCGGAAGAACTGCGGCTGGCGCAGCAGGCGCTGTCGGAAATCACCGGGGCGTTCACCAGCGACGACCTGCTGGGCCGCATCTTCTCGACTTTTTGCATCGGAAAGTGACCTTGCGCACCTGCTACGAAGCGGCCCCCCGGTTTTTGCGGCGCGAGTTGCGCGCTGGCGTCGGGGGTGATTCCAGCCGTGCGTCCCAGCTGGGCCTGGGCCCGATCTTCTCGATCAGAAATTCCACGAACGCACGCAACTTGGGCAGGCCATAGCGGTTGGGCAGATAAACAGCGTAGAGCGTGCTCTGGTTGAAGCCGAGGTATTGCGGCATCGGCATCACCAGACGGCCCTCTGCGACATCGTCGCCAATCGCATACGTTGGCAGCAGGGCCAGCCCCTCGCCGGCCAGTGCCAGTGCGCGCAGGGTTTCAACACTATTGACCTGGAAGACTCCGCGCACCGGAGTCTCTTCCAGCGCACCATCACGGAAAAAGCGCCAGACGCCGGCGGCAAGGGTCTGCGGGTAGCCCAGACAGCGATGCTGCAGCAGATCCACCGGCGTGCGCGGCGCGCCGTGGCGCGCGAGATACGCCGGTGACCCGCAGACCTGAAAGTGGATGTCGGCCAGCTTGCGCGCCACCAGACTCTGCGCCGGCTGGCTGGTGATGCGCAGCGCCAGGTCATAACCATCCTCGGCCAGATCCACGTTGCGGTCGCTGCACACGATTTCCAGTTCGATTTTCGGATAGCGGCGGAAAAATTCCGGCAGCAGCGGCGACAGGAACGCGTTGGTGAAGCTGGCCAGTGCGCTGACACGAAGGTGCCCGCTCGGCTCGATCTGCAGCCGCTGCACGGCCTGCTGCGACTGCTCCCAGGCGTCGAGGATGTTCAGGCAGTGTTCGTAATACGCGGCGCCCGCCTCGGTGAGCGACAGCTTGCGCGTGCTGCGGTTGAGCAGCCGCGCGCCGAGACGCGCCTCCAGCCGCGAGACATGCTTGCTGGCCACGGGCGGTTCCAGCCCCAGGCGTCGCGCGCCCGCGGCGAAGCTGCCGGCCTGCACCACGCGCGCAAAAGTCACGAGATGGGTCAATGCGTCCATGACGTCCCGATGTTTCCCTGACGTCAGTAATCGTATTCCAGATGCCCGCTATTTGGCCGGCGGGGTGCGGCCTAGGCTGACCGCACCTTCCGAAACGGAGATCTGTCATGCCCCAACCCACGATTGGAATCTGCGCGATGTTACTGGCGTTGTGCGCCTCGGCTGCGTCGGCTCAGGCGCCGATGGAAATGCAGTCTCTCAGCGCCATCGCGCCAGCAAGCCTCGATGTCCCCGTCGAATCCGGTACGCCGGCATCGTCCGTTCCGCCGCCCGATCCGGTCGAGCAGCGTCGCGAGCAGCTGGAGAAGGCCCGCGAGCAGCGCGAAGCAGTGCGCCGGAGCATTCCGCCGATGTTCTAGGTCCCCCTGAGCCGCCGCCTCCTGAGCGGCCCTTGGCCCCGGCCTCAACCCGAGCGCCGGGGCCGTTTTTTTGCCGGAGCCGCACCGAACAACCCCTGGTCCCAATAGGGCGCGGGCGCATAGCGCGACGCGAGAAAGTCGATGAAGCAGCGCAATTTCGGCGGCAGGTAGGGCTGCGGCAGGTGGATCGCGTACAGAGTGGTTTCAGAGAGCAGCTCGTGATCGGGCAGCAGGCGCTGCAGCCGGCCGTGCTGCAGATCGTCTCCGACCAGGAAGGTCGGCATCTGCGTCACGCCCAGGCCTTCGAGCGCCATCAGCCGTAGCGGTTCCAGCGCCGTGGCATCGAACAGGCTCTGCACCGGCACATTGATTTCTGTTCCGTCGCGGCGGAACGCCCACTGGTCAATCTGGGTGAAGGTCAGGCAGTCATGCTGCGTCAGATCCTCGGCGCGGCGCGGTGTTCCGCGAAGCTTGAGGTACGCGGGCGCCGCGCACAGCACGGCGCGCAGCTGCGCCAGTGGTCGCGCCGCCAGGGCCGGCGGCGGTGTGCGCACGATGCGCAACGCCAGATCAAAACCGTCCTCGGCCAGGTCCACCATCCGGTTGCTGGCATCGAACTCGATGCGCACGTCCGGGAAACGCCGGTGGAACTCGGGCAGATGGGGTACCACATGACGAGTGACGAAAGCCGGCGGTACGCTCACGCGCAGCCGGCCTGCCGGCCGAGCCTGCAGCCGGGTCACCGCCCGCTCGGCGCTGTCGAACTCGTCGGCCACCCGTGTGCAATGAGCCAGGTAGGCATGCCCGGCCTCGGTCAGGGACAGCGCGCGCGTGCTGCGGTTGAGCAGCTTGGCGCTGAGTGCGCGCTCGAGCTTGGCAATGTGTTTGCTGGCGGCCGAAGTAGTGAGGCCAAGGCGGCGCGCGCCGCCCGCGAAACTGCCGGCCTGCGCCACGCGCGCGAACGTGACCATGTAGGTGAGCTGTTGCATCGCCCCGGCCTCGGAGGGGTTGCCCGGTTGGCATGAATCTTATTCCATCGTCCCCGATGATTCGCACGCGGCGCACGTCTACTGTGAGGTCGTCCCGACGGACGATTGCCAGGAGAACGCCACCATGACCTTTGACATAGCCATCCCCGAATGGGGCCCCCGTGAAATCCCCGCACCTGCGCGCTTTGCCGCGGAAATCGAGGTACGCCTCCCTGCCACCGACGGCTATCCGCTGGCCGGCACCCTGTACCGCCCGCGACAGTCCAACGGCGTGGCGGTGGTGATCAGCTCCGCCTACGCCGCGCCGCGCGGCTACTACCGGGCCTATGCGCGCTTTCTCGCTGCACGCGGATTCGCGGTGCTGACCTACGATTACCGGGGCATCGGCGACAGCCGCGGCGCCGGCTGGGCCGGGCTCGAGCCGCGCCTGCGGCATTGGGGCGAGCGCGACCTGGCAGCCGCCATTGACTGGCTGGCCGACAAGTACCCGCATTCGCGCATGACCCTGATCGGTCATTCGATCGGCGGGCAGCTGCTGGGACTGGCGCCGAATCACGCCCGGGTCGTGGCGCTGCTCGCGGTCGCGTCACAGTCCGGTTACTGGCGCCTGCGCGACGGTTCGCACCGGATAGCGTCGTTCCTGTACTTCCACGTCTTCATTCCGCTGATGGCGCTGCTGTCGCGCGGGCTGCCGTCCCTGCGGCGCGGCGAGTTTGACGTACCGTCCGGCGTCGCTCTGGAATTCGCGCGCTGGGGCCGCCACCCGCAGTACATCGTGGATGAGGTGGGGCGGCCGCTGCGCGAGCACTTCGATGCCTGGGGCGGGCAGGCGCGCTTCTATCACTTCACCGACGATCACGACTTTGCGCCGCGCCGCGCGGTGGCGGCGATTGCCGGGTTCTACCGCAACGCCAAAATCGAAATCGTGCACCGCGCGCCCGAGGACTGGGGCCTGTCACGCATCGGCCACTTCGGTTTTTTTCGCAGCTCGATGCCCGCCGTCGCCTGGCAGGAGACCGCGCACTGGCTGGAGCGCGCGGCGATGCCGCAGTACCGCTCGGTACAGGCGCTCAGCGAGCCCACGCAGGCTCGGGCGGCGTAACGTGCGCGCACACGCAGCCCGGTACTCCATGACTGCGCCCCAGCCCGGCCAGAGCCGCGCCGTCGTCCTTCGCGGCGACCGGCCCGCGGAAGACCTGCACTGTTTCGAGGATCTTGAGCTGCCGGTGCCGGCGCTCGGCCCACATGATCTGTTGGTGAGGGTGCGCGCCGTCTCGGTCAATCCCGTCGACATCAAGGTGCGCAAGCGCACACCGCCGACCGCACCGCGCGTGCTGGGCTGGGATGCGGCGGGCGTGGTGCTGGCCACCGGCGCGCAATGCACGCGTTTCGCGCCCGGCACCCGGGTGTTCTATGCCGGCGACATCAACCGGCCGGGAAGCAATCAGGCGCTGCACGTCGTCGACGAGCGTGTGGTGGGACGCATGCCGGAGCGGCTGGATTTTTGCGAAGCGGCGGCGTTGCCGCTGACCGCACTGACTGCCTGGGAGGCCCTGTTCGAGCGGCTGCAGGTTCAGCACGCGGACCCCGCCGGCCGCCGCGTATTGCTGATCATCGGCGGCGCCGGCGGCGTCGGTTCAATGGCGATCCAGCTGGCGCATTGCGCCGGCCTGAGGGTGGTGGCCACGGCATCCCGCCCGGAAACACAGGCCTGGTGCCGCGAACTGGGCGCCGATGCTGTCATCGACCACCGGTTCGATCTGGCCCCGCAGCTGCGCGCGCTCGACTTGCCAGACCCGCAGTACATCCTGTGCTGCAACGACACCGATGCCTACTTTGAGGTGATGGCGCAGTTGATTGCGCCGCAGGGACGCATTTGCGTGATCGCCGGCGCCCGCCAGCCGCAGCCTATCCAGGCCCTGATGCAGAAAAGCGCAGCCCTGATGTGGGAGAACATGTTTGCCAAGCTCGAGCACCAGACCGCCGACCTCGAGTCCCAGCATCACATCCTCAACGAGGTGGCGGACATGATCGACGACGGCCGCTTGCGTACAACCCTGCGCGAAGTGCTGGGCCCGCTCGATGCGCGCAACCTGCGGTTGGCCCATGCCCGTGTCGAAAGCGGGCGCACGCTTGGCAAGCTGGTGTTGACGCTCTGACAGCGCTGCGCAGGCACGGCACCCGCCTGCGGCAGGAGTGAGCCGGAAACGGCGGGGCCCGAAAGGGCATTAGCGAGTAGCCCGGTTCGAGGGGCTGGGATATGTTTCCGCCATGTCCCCCGCCGAACTCACCGCCTACCTGCATCAACACATTCCCCTGACCGCGGCGCTCGGCGCGCGCGTGCTGCGCAGCGAGAAACACGAGATCGAGATCCGCGCGCCGTTCGCGCCCAATATCAATCATCGCGGCACGGCGTTCGGCGGCAGTCTGGCGACGATGGGCATCCTGTCCGGCTGGGCGGTGCTGCATCAGGCGCTGTCGCGCGAGAAAATCCTGGCGCGGCTGGTGATTCAGAAAAGCGAGTGCGATTTCGCCGAGCCGGTGAACGTCGAGTTCACGGCCGTCAGTCGTATCACTGAAAAAGACTGGACGAAGTTCGTCACCACGCTCAAGCGTTACAACAAGGCGCGCATCACGGCGCTCAGCCAAATCCACGCGGAAGGCGTTGAGGCGGTGACTCACAAAGGCACCTATGTCGCGCTCCTTTAAGTTTTGCCCACAGTGCGCCCAGCCGCTGGAAACGCGCAGCGAGGGTGAGCGCGCGCGGCTCGCCTGTCCCGTCAAGCAATGCGGCTATGTGTTGTGGGAGAACCCGACGCCGGTGGTCGCGGCGGTGGTTGAGCATGAAGGCAAGATCATCCTCGCGCAGAACCGCGCCTGGCCGCAGAAGTTCTTCGCACTCATCACGGGGTTTCTCGAAAAGAACGAGCGGCCGGACGAGGCGGTGATGCGCGAGGTGCACGAGGAGCTGGGTCTGCAGGCTCATGCGCCAACACTGATCGGCCACTACACGTTTGAGCGCATGAACCAGCTGATCATTGCCTACCACGTGCCCGCCGAGGGCGTGATCAAGCTCGGCGAGGAGCTGGTGGATTACCGCGCCATCGAGCCGGCCAGGCTGCGGCCGTGGCCGGCGGCGACCGGCCTCGCGCTTCGCGACTGGATGGTTTCAAAAGGCCACAAGCCGCCGATGTCACTGGACGACATCCTCAATTTCCGCGCACTGGGCGTCGGCGGGCGCATTGGCACCGCCGGCCAGCCGGCGGAATATCAGTTCGAGGCGGTGAAAAACGGTGGCTATGAGACCGTGATCAACCTCGCCTTGCCGACCTCGCTCGGAGCATTGCCGAACGAGCGCGAGATCGTCGAGAAGAGCGGCTTGAAATACATCCACATCCCGGTGGTGTGGGAAGAGCCGACCGCTGAGGATTTGCAGAAGTTTTTCGCGGCGATGGATGCTCACGCCGAGAAAAGAGTGTTCGTGCACTGCGCGATGAACAAGCGCGTGTCGGCGTTCATGTATCTGTACCGCGTGTTGAAACTGAAAGAGCCGGAAGAAGTCGCGCGCAAGGATCTGCTCAAGATCTGGACGCCCGAGCCACATTGGCAGCGCTTCATCGAGCAGCAGCTGGCGAACGGCTAAAATCGCCGTCCGGGAGCAGGAAACCAAAATGACAGACGAGACGTCGCTCGACGGCGACCCACAGGAAACCCGCGAGTGGATGGATGCTCTGCAAGCCGTCCTCGAACAGGAAGGCCCGGAGCGCGCGCATTTCCTGCTCGAAGCGCTGATCGAGAAGTCACGCCGCTCCGGCGCGTTCATCCCGTTCTCGCCCAACACGGCCTACATCAACACGATCCCGCAGCACCTGGAAAAACGTTCGCCCGGCGATCACGCGCTGGAATGGAAGATCCGCTCGATCATCCGCTGGAACGCGATGGCGATGGTGATCAACTCCAACCGCGAACACAGCGGCATCGGCGGCCACATCGCCAGCTTCGCTTCGGCGGCGACGTTGTACGACGTCGGCTTCAACCATTTCTGGAAAGGCCCGCAGCATCCGCAGGGCGCCGACCTTTTATACGTGCAGGGGCACTGCACGCCCGGCATCTACGCGCGTGCCTATCTCGAAGGCCGCATCACCGAAGCGCAGATGCAGAACTTCCGCATGGAGACCGGCGGCAAGGGGTTGTCCTCGTACCCGCACTCCTGGCTGATGCCCGATTTCTGGCAGTTCGCCAGCGTCTCGATGGGCCTGGGTCCGATCATGGCGATCTATCAGGCGCGGTTCATGAAGTACCTGGAGAACCGCGGCCTCGCCAAAACCGAAGGCCGCAAGGTCTGGTGTTTCTGCGGCGACGGCGAGATGGACGAACCGGAATCGTTGGGCGCGGTGGACATCGCCGATCGCGAAAAACTCGACAACCTGATCTTCGTCGTCAACTGCAACCTGCAGCGTCTCGACGGCCCGGTGCGCGGCAACGGCAAGATCATTCAGGAGCTCGAGGGCGTGTTCCGCGGCGCCGGCTGGAACGTGATCAAGGTGATCTGGGGCGGCGCCTGGGACGGATTGCTGGCGCAGGACAAGTCCGGCCTGCTGGTGCGCACCATGAACGAGACCGTGGACGGCGAATACCAGAACTACAAGGCCAAGGGTGGCAAGTACACGCGCGACAATTTTTTCGCCAAGCATCCGGAACTGGCGCGCATGGTCGAAACCATGTCGGATGAGGACGTTGCACAACTGAATCGCGGTGGCCACGACCCGCACAAGCTTTACGCGGCGTACTGGGAAGCCGTGAACAATTCCAACGGCCGGCCTACCGTGATTCTCGCCAAGACTGTCAAGGGTTACGGCATGGGCGAGGCCGGCGAAGGCCAGAACGTCACCCATCAGCAGAAGAAAATGGGAGAGGACGAGCTCAAGGCTTTCCGCGACCGCTTCAAGCTGCCACTCACCGACGAGCAAATTGCCTCAACGCCGTTCTACAAACCGGCGGAAGATTCACCGGAAATCACCTATCTGAAAGAACGCCGCAAGGCGCTCGGCGGTTCCCTGCCCGCGCGCAAGCCGGTCAACGAAAAGCTGGCGATCCCGGAACTCGCCACGTTTCAGCGCCTGCTCGAGGCCAGCGGCGAGCGCGAGATCTCGACGACGATGGCGTTCGTGCAGTTTCTGCAACTGCTGCTGCGCGACAAGGCCATCGGCCCGCGCGTGGTACCGATCATCCCCGACGAGGCGCGCACCTTCGGCATGGAGGGCATGTTCCGCCAGCTCGGCATCTATTCCATCGTCGGCCAGAAATACACGCCGCAGGATTCCGACCAGCTTGCCTACTACAAGGAAGACATCAAGGGCCAGATCCTCGAGGAAGGCATCACCGAGGCCGGCGCGATGTCCTCGTGGATCGCCGCTGCGACCAGCTATGCCAATCACGGCGTGGCGACGCTGCCGTTCTATATTTTTTATTCGATGTTCGGGTTTCAGCGCATCGCCGACCTGGCCTGGGCCGCCGGCGACATGCGTTCGCGCGGCTTTTTGCTCGGCGCCACCGCCGGCCGCACCACGCTCAACGGCGAAGGCTTGCAGCATCAGGACGGTCACTCGCAGCTGATGGCAAATCTGGTACCGAACTGCCGTTCCTACGATCCCGCTTTTTCATACGAACTTGCCGTGCTGTTGCATCACGGCATGCGCGAGATGTACGTCGAGTACAAAGATGTTTTTTATTACATCACCCTCTACAACGAAAACTACACGCACCCGGCGATGCCCAAGGGCGCCGAAGACGGAATCATCCGCGGGCTCTATTTATTGAGCGAAACCAAGAAGCCGGCAAAGCTCCACGTGCAGCTGATGGGTTCGGGCTCGATCCTGCGCGAAGTCATCGCTGCCGCCGAACTGCTGAAGGAAGAGTTCGGTGTCACCAGTGATGTCTGGAGCGCGACTTCATTCAACGAACTCTGTCGCGACGGTCAGGACGTGGACCGCTGGAATCTTTTGCACCCGGAGAAGAAGCCGAAAAAGTCTTACGTCACCCAACGGCTCGAAGGCCGCAAGGGCCCGGCGATTTCATCCACGGACCACATCAAGGCCTACAGCGAGCAGATCCGCCCGTATGTGCCGATGCCCTTCCACACCCTCGGCACCGATGGCTTTGGCCGCAGCGATAACCGGCCCGCGCTGCGCGATTTCTTCGAAGTGGACCGCCGCTGGATCACCATCAAGGCGCTGAAGGCGCTTGCCGACCAAGGCGCCCTGCCCGCCGAAAAAGTCGCGCAGGCGATGAAGATTTTCGGCATCAAGCCGGACAAACCCAATCCGGTGACGGTATGAGGATTTCTTTTTCCGTCATTCCCGCGAGGGCGGGAATCCAGCTCTTTTGCTGCGACTCCTGGATTCCGGCTCGCGCTGCTTCGCGTCTTGGCCGGAATGACGCCACGGGAAATAGCTGTGGCTAAAGAATTCATCGTTACCGTCCCCGACATCGGCGATTACAAGGACGTGCCGGTGATCGAGGTGCTGGTCAAGCCCGGCGACCAGGTCGAGAAGGATGCGCCGCTGGTGGTGCTCGAATCCGAGAAGGCGACGATGGAAGTGCCGGCTCCCGAAGCCGGTGTAGTGAAGTCGATCCGCATCAAGCTCGGCGACAAGGTCACCCAAGGCGATGCGCTGCTGACGCTGGAGTTGGCGGGTGCCGCTGTGCCGGTGATCCCATCACCTGCAAAAGTGGCTGCGAGCCGCGTCATTGAAGTCACCGTCCCCGACATCGGCGACTACAAGGACGTGCCGGTGATCGAAGTGCTGGTGAAAGACGGCGACACGGTTGCGAAGGACGCAACACTCGCCGTTCTGGAATCGGAAAAAGCCACGATGGAAGTACCGGCCCCCGAAGCCGGCATCGTGCGCGGCTTCAAACTCAAGGCGGGCGACAAGGTTTCGCAGGGAAATGTGATCTGCAGCCTCGAAAGCAGCGTACCCGCTGCTGGCGCAACACAGGCCAAGACATCGTCTTCGCCACAAGTGGGCGGGACTAAAAGCGCGCCTCTCTCTCCAGCCAAACCTGCTTCTACAGCAGCAAAAGCGCCCCAAACGGCCGGTGAGTTTTTAGCGCCCTGGACGGCACAGGCCGGCCAGCTGCCGCACGCCTCGCCCTCGATCCGTAAATACGCACGCGAACTCGGCGTTGATCTGGCCAAGGTCAAAGGCAGCGGGCCGAAGAACCGCATCACTCGCGAAGACGTGCAGGGCTTCGTCAAGAAAGCGCTCACGGGCGGCGCGTCAGGTGGCGCCGGCATTCCGCCGATCCCGGCGGTGGACTTCGCCCAGTTCGGCGCCATAGAAACCAAACCACTGGCGCGCATCCGCAAGATCTCGGCGGCGTATCTCAGCCGCGCCTGGCTCAACGTGCCGCATGTCACCCAGCACGACGACGCCGACATCACCGAGCTGGAAGCTTGGCGCAAAACGGAATCAGAGAAGACTGGCGTAAAACTCACCCTGCTGCCGCTGCTGATGAAAGCGGTCAGTGAGGCGCTGAAGGAATTCCCCGAGTTCAATGCTTCGCTGGCGCCTGACGGCGAAAACCTGATCCTCAAAAAATACTGTCATCTCGGTTTTGCCGCCGACACTCCCGGCGGCCTCGTGGTGCCGGTGGTGCGCGAGGTCTGGAGCAAGAATGTCACTCAGCTGGCGACGGAGTGCGGTGAACTGGCGAAGAAGGCACGCGACGGCAAGCTCAAGCCAGATGAGATGAAAGGCGGTTGTTTCTCGATCTCCTCGCTCGGCGGTCTTGGCGTCGCCGGCGGCTTCACGCCCATCGTCAACGCGCCCGAAGTCGCCATCCTCGGCGTCTCCCGCGCGACGATGAAACCGGTGTGGGATGGCAAAGCCTTCGCGCCGCGCCTGATGCTGCCGTTGTCGCTGTCCTACGATCACCGCGTGATTGACGGTGCGTTTGCCGCACGGTTTGTGGTCGGCCTGATCAAACGCATTGGTGAAGTCGCCAAGGGATAGCGCAATGCCAACGATCAGCAGCTTCTACGGCATCATCATTCAAATGTATTGGCGCGAGCACAATCCGCCGCATTTCCACGTCAAATACGCCGAATACCGGGCGGAAGTGAATATCCGCACGCTGAAATTACTCGGGGGCTCGCTGCCGCCACGGGCCAAGAAAATGACGCTGGAATGGGCGCGGTTACATCGGGCCGAATTGCTGGCGGACTGGAACCTGTGCCAATCTGAATTACCGCCGCGCCAGATTGCGCCGCTGGAGTAAGCATGCACTACGACATCATCAGTTTTCGCCTATTGCAGGGACGCCGCATCGAATTGAAATTCAAAGACGGCTGCAAAGGCGTCTTTGATCTTTCGCCGCGTCTGGATCAGGGCCGCATCGGCGGCGTGTTCGATGCGCTGTGCGACGCCAAGCTGTTCCGCAAAGTAAAGCTGGTGGACGGCGTGCTGACCTGGCCCGGCGAAATTGACGTGGCTCCGGATGCGCTGTGGCAGGACATCAAGCGCGATGGCGTTGCCTACTTGGAGCCTTCTGCGGCGCGGATGGCGGCTTGACGCCGCTTCGCGCGCGACGATGAACCGGTGTGGGACGGCGAGGCCTTTGCGCCGTGCCTGATGCTGCCGTTGTCCTGCGACCACCGCGTGATTGACGGTGCATATGCCGCGAGATTTGTTGTATTCCTTGTCAAGATAATTTTGACTTTAGCTATTCGAGAGGAATAAATGCCATTTCATGCAATCGCCATTCTTTCAGGGGACCGCCAGAAGACAATCCCTAATCGTTCCGAAGAACAATTGCTGTCCGAAGTCATATTGCCTTTTGTTGCAGGCGGAGTAATTACCGCCAAATGGGGAAAATCAAAACAGTCCTATCAAGTATTAGAACTACGAATCTATGAGACAGCAGAATCGTGGGACAAAAGAAAGGGGCCGCTTGGAGATTTAATAAAGAGAAAGAGAAATCAGTACCCACGCTTCGAAACCAGAGCGCGTCAGCTATTGGGCACCAATAAGCCCAGAGTGTTTGTTGTAATGCCTATACAAGGCGAAAAACACGGTTCACAAGAACAACAACGAATTTACCGCGAATACGACGAGCGATTCGAGTCCATTGAGTCAGTTGTGGCGAAATTCGGGTGTGTTGCAATCCGAATCGACAAAGAACATCCGTTAGAGGACTTGGTAGGGCGAATTAAGAAAGAGATTCGCGATGCCGCTTTTATCATCGCAGACTTAACTGACGAGCGACCCTCCTGCTATTTCGAGGCCGGCTTCGCTGAAGCCTTGCCGAGGCCGGTTATATACGTTGCTAGCAAACAGAGCGTAGTGAGGCCCGGTACCGATACGAAAGTTCATTTCGATATACACATGAATGTACATTTTTTTACAAATCGAAACGAACTCAAGGACAAGGTCTCTGATGCAATAGAGAAAAATAAAACGCGACTACTTAAATCACCGGAAGAGGCAACTCAAGTCTGACCAAAAAGCAGAGAGCGTAAATCCAAATGTTGGAGAAATCTTTTGCCGAACATTTCGCTGCCGAATGGATTTCGGCATGGAACAGCCGCGATCTTGAGCGAATCCTTTCGCACTACTCGGATGACTTCGAGATGTCCTCGCCGGTGATCACGCAGATCACCGGTGAGCCATCGGGCAAATTGAGAGGCAAGAAGGCGGTGGGCACGTATTGGGGTCGTGCGCTGGAGCTGATGCCCACGCTGCGTTTCGAGCTGAGCGAGGTGCTGGTCGGCGCCGACAGCGTGACCCTGTGCTACATCGGCCCGCGCGGAAAAAGCGCGGAGGTTTTCTTTTTCGACGACGATGGCTTGGTCTACAAAGCCGCCGCGCACTACCAGATCAAATGAGCGCCGGATTCCGCTACTACCTGCGCACCCGCGTCAGCGAGTGTGACCTGCAGGGCGTGGTATTCAACGCGCGTTACGGCGAATACGTGGATCTCGCCGTCACCGAATTCTTCCGTGCGCTCGGTTATGGCGCCGAGCTGAAAAACTACGAACTCGACTACCAGCTGGTCAAACAGACCACCGAATGGAAATCACCGGCGCGGTTCGATGACGTGCTCGAGATCTCGGTGCTGTCGAAGCATCTGGGTAACACCTCGTTCACGATGGCCTGCGAGTTCCGCCGGGCTGGCCAGACGGACCTGCTCGCCAGCAGCGAGACGGTCTACGTGCTGGTGGACCACGACAGCTTGACCAAGAAGAAATTGCCGGACGCGTTGCGCGCCAACATCGAGCGCGGCGTGGATGCGGCCACCGACCACGCGGCTTATCTGAAGCTCTGAAACTTTGAATTCAACCGAAGAAAACCCGACATGAAAACATTACGAAGCGCATTGATCATCACGCTGGGCGTGGCGTTGATCGCCAGCGGATGGATCGCCTATAAGCACTACCACCGCCCGGGCCTGGAGGCGTATGCGGCGCACGCTTACGTCGGCCCAGCCGTGCCCGAGGGCGCGCCGACGCTGACGGCCACCTGGTACGGAACCACTTCGGTGTTGCTGTCCGACGGTGAGGAATCCGTTCTGGTGGATCCATTCTTCAGCCGACCTGAAGGCTGGCTGAAGATGCTGACCAACCAGAAGGTCGCGCCGGACCCCGAAAAAATCGGGCGCTGGCTGAAAGACGCGAAGCTGAACAGACTGCAGGCGGTGCTGGTGTCGCATTCGCATCACGACCACGCGATGGATTCCGGCGTGATTGCGGCGGCAACGCGAGCGTCTCTGGTGGGTTCGGAAAGCACTGCCTACATCGGCCGCGGCGCGCGCGTGGGTGAATACCTGATCCGCGTGCCGATCCTCGGCAAACCGATTCCATTGGGGCACTACACCATTACTTTTTTTGAGAGCAGGCACGCCGGCGCCACCGGCGGCGCGCCCACCGGCAATATCACCGAGCCGCTGATCACGCCGGCGCGTTACCTCGACTACAAGCAGGGCGGCACCTATTCAATCCTGGTCGAGCATGCGCTGGGCAAGGTGCTGTTTCACGGCAGCTCCGGTTACGCACCAGACATGCTCAAGGGCCAGAAGGCCGACGTCACGTTTCTCGGTATCGCGCTGCTCGGTGAGCTTGAGCCGTACCTGAAAGAAACCGTGGACGCGGTCGGCGCCACGCGGGTGATCCCGACGCACTGGGACGACTTTACGCGGTCACTGGACGAGCCACTGGTTCCCAATCTGATCGGCGTGCAGCTCGATAAGTTTTTCAAGGACATGGCGCAATTGCGGCCGCAGGTCAGCGTGCAGACACTGAAACTAGGCGAGCCGGTGTTGTTGTTCGCGGGTGCCGCGCCCGCTCCCAAACCCGTCGAGCCGCCGAAAGGCAAGAAAGCGCGCAGGAAATGAAGCTGCGATTTCACACGCTCGACGTTTTCACCGAGCAGCGTTTCGGCGGTAACCCGCTGGCGGTGGTGCTTGAGGCCGACGCGCTGACGCCAGCGCAGATGCAGCAGATCGCGCGCGAGTTCAACCTGTCCGAAACCGTATTCGTGCAGAAGGCGACGCGCAAGGAGGCCTTGGTCCGTGCGCGCATTTTCACGCCCGCCAAAGAGCTGCCGTTCGCGGGACACCCGACCGTGGGGACCGCCTGCCTGCTGGCGCAGCTGGGTTTCGTGCCTGATGCATCGGAAATCGCGATGGTTCTCGAAGAAGGCGTCGGCCCGGTATCAGTAACGGTGCGACGCGCGACCAGCCGCCCGCTGTTTGCGCAACTGACGACTGCGAAGCTGCCTGAATTCGGGCCACCGGCTCCGTCCGCGGCTGAGTTGGCCGCGATGCTCGGTCTGGCTGCCGAAGACATTGAAGTCACAAGCGAAAAACCGCGCATGACGTCCTGCGGCCTGCCCTATGTACTGGCGCCCTTGCACGAAGCCGCGGCCTTGTCGCGCATCGCCTTTGATGTCGCGCGCTGGAAACCACTGCTGTCCGCTGCCTGGGCCGACCATGTGCTGGCCTATCACCGCGATGGCGAACAGGTGCGCGCACGCATGTTCGCGCCCGGCTCCGGCGTGTTCGAGGACCCGGCCACCGGCTCCGCTGCCGTGGCGCTGGCGGGTGCGCTAGCCAGCGAGTCGCCGCTGCGCGAAGGCACGCTGCGCTGGACGATTGAACAGGGCGTGGACATGGGCCGTCCGAGCCTGCTCTACGCCGAGGCCGAGAAGAAAGCCGGAGAAGTGGTCGCGGTCCGTGTCGGGGGTTACGCGGTGAATGTCCTGAGCGGCGAAATCGAACTGTGACCACGAATCGCGCCTATGCGGCCATCTGGGCAGCGATCGCAAAGATACCGCGCGGCAAGGTTGCGACTTATGGTCAGATCGCCGCATTGGCCGGCTACCCCAAGCAGCCGCGGCTGGCCGGCTATGCGCTGGCCCACTGCCCGCGCGATACGGAGCTGTGCTGGCAGCGCGTGATCAACGTGCAGGGGAAGATCTCGTTTCCGTCAGGCAGCGCAGGCTATCGCAGGCAGGCCGCGCTGCTCAGGAAAGAAGGCGTGGCGCTGGTCGGAGGCCGCGTGGACCTGGCGCGTTATCGCTGGCAGCCGCTCAACGAATCGCCGCTGCTGGATTAGAAGCGCTTCACCATACTTTCACGCGCTTGTTTTCGGACTTGTACATCTCGTCGCCCTCGCGAATGCCGAAAGCGTCGTAAAACGCCGGCAGATTCGAAAGCACGCCGTTGCAGCGGTACTGCGCCGGAGAATGCGGCCCGACCTTGAGCTGATTGAGCAGCGCCGCCTCGCGATACTTGGTGCGCCAGACCTGCGCCCAGCCCATGAAAAAGCGCTGATCGCCGGTCAAGCCCTCCATCACCGGCGCGGGTTTGCCGGCGAGCGAAAGTTGATAGGCCTGATAGGCGATGGTGACACCGCCGAGGTCAGCCAGATTCTCGCCGACGCTGAGCGCGCCGTTGACGTGGTACCCCGGCAGCGGTTCGTAGACGTCGTACTGGGCGATGAGCTGGCGCGCTTTGGCCTCGAATTTCTTGCGATCGTGCTGGGTCCACCAGCTGATCAGGTTGCCGTCACCGTCGTATTTGGAGCCCTGATCGTCGAAGCCGTGGCCGATCTCGTGGCCGATGACCGCGCCGATGGCGCCGTAATTCACCGCGTCGTCCGCCGCCGCATTGAAGAACGGCGGTTGCAGGATCGCCGCCGGGAACACGATCTCGTTCTTGTTCGGGTGGTAATAGGCGTTGACCGTCTGCGGCGTCATTTCCCACTCGTCGCGGTCCACCGGCGTGCCGAGCTTGGCGAGGTTGCGGTCGTACTCGAACGCCCGCGTCTCCATCAGGTTGCCGAGCAGGTCGCTGCGGTCAATCTGCAGTTTGGAATAGTCGCGCCATTTCGCCGGATAGCCGATCTTGGGCGTGAACTTGGCCAGTTTCTCCAGCGCCTTCTTGCGCGTCTCTTCGGTCATCCATTCCAGCGACGCGAAACTTTGCGCGTAGGCTTTTTGCAGATTCGCCACCAGTCCTTCCATCTGCTGTTTGTGCTCCGGCGGGAAGTGCGCGGCGACATACAGCTGGCCCAGCGCCTCACCCAGGCCCTGCTCGACGAGCTGGACGCCGCGCTTCCAGCGCGGACGATTTTCCGGAATGCCGTTGAGTGCCTTGCCGTAAAACGCGAAGTTCTCGTCAACATAGGCCTGCGACAGGTACGGCGCGGCGGCGTGCAGCGTCTGCCAGCGCAGGTAGAGCTTGAGCGTCTCGAGCGAATGCGCGCGCAGCAGGGTCCCCAGGCTGCGGAAATAGCTTGGCTCGCGCACGATCACCGACGCCTCATCGGCGAACCCGGCCTTCGCTGCGTAGTCGTCCCAGCCGCAGCCGGGAAATTTTTCAGCCAGCATCCGGCGCTCGAACTTGTTGTAGGTTTTTTCGTCGTCGCGCTGCTGCACCTTGGTCCACTGCCGCTGCGCCATCCAGGTTTCGAGGCCCATGATTTTTCGCGCCTGCGCGGCCCCTTCCGTATCGCCGGCGAGCGTCAGCAGGCGCTCGATGTGTTCGACATAGGCCTTGCGCAGGTCGCGGAATTTCCGGTCCGGCAGCAGGTAGTAATCGCGGTCCGGCAGGCCTAGTCCGGATTGACTCAGGTAGACGATGTAGCTTTTGGAATCCTTGGAGTCGGGCTGCACGGAAAAATCAAAGAATCCGTCAACCCCGATCCGCGAGAAATGCGCCATCAGGGCCGGGATCTGGTTCTTGTCCTGCAGCGCCTCGATGCGCGCCAGCGTGGGCTCCAGCGGTTTCAGTCCCAGCGCCTCAGTGCGCGCCTCGTCGAGAAAGCTGGCATAGAGGTCGCCGATCTTCTGCGCTTCCCCGCCCTGCCGGGTTTTGCCCTGCGACACCGACTCGATGAGCTGCTTGACGCGCTGTTCGGACAGATCACGCAGAACGTGGAAGCTGCCATAGACGCCACGATCCGCGGGGATCTCGGTTTTTGCGATCCACAGGCCGTTCACGTAGCGGAAAAAATCATCCTGCGGCTTGGCAGCCGCGTCGAGCGAGGCGATATCCACCCCCGATACGGGCGCGGCCACTGGCGGTGCAGGCGCGGGGGTCGGTGGAGTACAGGCGGCAAGAACCAGGGCCGCGAACGCAGCGAGCGTTTTTTTCATGGTGTGGAGAGGTGGCTTTTTGGTTTGATGATAGCAGCGGGCAACGGCAGTTTGACCAGAGGCGCCGGACGTTTTTCGGAGGTCACATACAGATGGTTTCCGTCTGCGGAGATCGTCGCCGCTTCGATCTGTTGCAGTGGCGGCAGGTCGACCCAGGTCGGCATGCCGTTGAGTGCGTCGAGCCAGGATTGTTTCGCGCCACGGTGGAAAAGATGCGCATCCTTTGGCGTGACCACGATGACTGACCGCAGATCCGGAGCAAAATCCATCGCAGTCGGCATGGCGAGGAAATGAGCGGTCAGCGGATTTTCTTCGAGGTCCCCGTCGCTGATCGCGGGCAATGACGTCACCTCGCCCAGCCGCTCCGCGACTCGCGTTTCCCCCGGAGATTCGAAAGATTTCTGGGGCAGCGGCAGCCGATAAAGCACAGGCGGGCGGTCGCGCTTGCTCAACAGATAGATGTGCCCCGCCTTGCCATCCACGGCCATCGCTTCGCAATCGCGTGGGCCATCTTCGTAGCGGAAATCCATTTTCCACAGCAGCTTCGCTGCGCCGATGCGGCCCGGGTCGCTGACCGCGTAGAGCGTGACCGAGCTGCGGCGGGCTTCGTTATCGCCGATGTCGCCGATCAGCAGCGCAGGCTGGCCCTGGTGGATGAACGAGGCGAGCTCCTCCCAATCGAAATTCATCGCGCTCGCGATATCCACGCGGCCATAGTCCTCGCCGCGCAGGCCGAGACGGTACAGCGCCGGCCCGCCGCCGCTGTCGTTCAGTGCCCATAGCACTTCGGGGTCGTGTAGCGAGCGCGCGAGCCCGCTGGCTTCGTCGAGTTTGCGGTTGACGAGTTCCGGCCATGGCGCCGCCCCTGCGCCGCCCGCGAAAAACACCACGAGAAAAAACAGACGGCGCATCAAACCGAGCAGGCGATCAGGCCGACGGCCAGCCAATAGGTCGAGAGAATCAGGGGTTGGGCGAGGCGATACGGCGCGATGAACTGACGCACGGCCAGGCTCGAATCCGACAGCATGAACAAGGTCGCGCCAACGAGCGCGAGCAGTGAAGAACGATCGGCGAGCGCGTCGAAACGGATGAGTGCCGTCGATACCATTGCGGCAATCACGGCCATGTAGATCAGCACGGGAATTTGCAGCGCGCCCGTGCGTGGCAGCACCAGGCACGCGACGGGCAGTGCAAACGCGAGCCACGCCAGCGACCACCACGGCGCTGAAAAATGCGCGAGGCCCTGAACAAAGGCGGCGATGAACAGCGCGTGGCCGATCAGGAAGTTGGACAGCCCACCGAGAAACCAGCGCTGACCGGTGAACATCAGGCAGATGTCACCGGCCGCGCAGAACAGCAGCGCGATCAGCACCCACAGCCGATAGTCCGGCGGCGTGTGCGCTGGGATGACCGCGGCGAGCGCAAAAATCAGCAGCGTAGTCAGCGGTTTCAGCAGATAAAAACTGCGGTGGCGATGCGCCTGTCCGTTCCATTCCGCAGTGATGGCGCCGGCGGCGGAAATCGCGGCAGCACCGGCGAGGGTTGTTATCATCCGGCCAGTTTAGCGATAAAGAAAAAACCCAATGAAACCTCAGCGCGCGCATTGGCTGCAACATGCCGAGCATGAAGACAGCGGCTGCATCGAACCCTGGCTGATCAGTCGGGGGCATCAGGTCACCCACACCCGCCTTTTCGCCGGTGAATCGCTGCCGGATGCGTCCAGTTTTGACTGGTTGATCATCATGGGCGGCCCGATGAACATCTACGAGCATGACCGCCATCCTTGGTTGATACCGGAGAAGAAGTTAATAAATGACGCTATCGTCACTAATAAGAAGATCCTAGGCATCTGCTTGGGTTCGCAGCTGCTTTCAGATGTTCTTGGCGGAGCAGTGACTAAAAATAAATACCAAGAAATAGGCTGGTTTAAAGTGGAGTTGACAGAAGATGGCGTTAATTCACCATACTCTGTAGCCGGTCACGAATTCCTTGCATTTCACTGGCATGGAGACACTTATGCGTTGCCGCCACAGGCCAAATGCCTGGCCCGCAGCGAAGCCTGCGGCCAGCAGGCTTTCAGCCATGGCGCCCGGCGGCTGGGCTTGCAATTCCATCTGGAGGTGACAGTGGACGATGCCCGCGAATGGCTCAAGGTGGATGCGCCCAAGCCTGAGCGCTATGTCCAGAGCGTTGAGGAAATCCTGCGCGATCCCACACGTTTTTCCGAGAACAATCGCCTGATGCGGAAGCTGCTGGAGCAGATGGAAGCAATCCATTTCTGATTAGTCGAACCGTTATCATGTCGCGCGCCTTTTAACTTACGACCAATCTCCATGGATGCTCTGCTGCAACCCGAACTCTGGGCCGCGCTCATCACGCTGGCTTCGCTGGAAATCGTGCTGGGCATCGACAACATCATTTTCCTCACGATCATGGCCAACAAGCTGCCCGAGCATCAGCGCGCGCGGGCGCGCACCATCGGTCTGGCCGGCGCCTGCATCACGCGCATCCTGTTGTTGCTGTCCCTGGCCTGGTTGGCGCGCCTGACCGCGCCGCTGTTCACGCTGCCTTACTTCGCGCAGGAAATCTCCGGTCGCGATCTGGTGCTGATTTTCGGCGGCCTTTTTCTGATGGCCAAGGCCACGTTCGAGCTGCACGAGCAGGTCGAGGACGATCACCAGACCGCTGAAGCGGCGATCGGCCAGGCCCTGGCCGGCTTCGTCTCGGTGATCGTGCAGATCATGATCATCGACATCGTGTTTTCGCTCGACTCGGTGATCACCGCCGTCGGCATGACGCAGAACATCCCGGTGATGGTGACCGCGATCATGATCGCGGTCGGCGTGATGATGTTCTTTGCCGGCCCGGTCGGCGCGTTCGTCGAAAAACACCCGACCATAAAAGTGCTGGCGCTGTCGTTCCTGATCCTGATCGGCATGGCCTTGGTGGGCGAGGGTTTTGATGCGCATGTGCCCAAGGCCTCGATCTATTTCGCCATGGCGTTCTCGCTGGCCATCGAAATGATCAACATGAGGATGCGCAAGAACAAGCAGCAGAAGGCTTGATGCAGGTTTTGCGAGAGGGCGAGGCGGGCGACCTCAGCCCGCTGACCGATGATCTGAACCCCGCACAGAAAGAAGCCGTAACCGCGCCGCCGGAACATCGCATGGTGCTGGCGGGCGCCGGCTCCGGCAAAACCCGCGTGCTGGTGCACCGCGTCGCCTGGCTGATCGCCGCCGAACAGGTCTCGCCGCATTCGATTCTCGCCGTCACTTTCACCAACAAGGCCGCGGCCGAGATGCGCGGTCGCCTCGAAGCCCTGATCAACGTCCCGATCCGGGCGATGTGGGTCGGCACCTTCCACGGCATTGCCCATCGCCTGCTGCGCATGCACTGGAAGGACGCGAACCTGCCGCAGAATTTCCAGATCCTCGACGCCGACGACCAGACGCGCTTTATCAAGCGCGTGCTGAAGACACTGGATCTGTCGGAAGAACAGTGGGTGCCCAAAGTCGTGGCCGGGTTCATCAACGGCCAGAAGGAGGAGGGGCGCCGGCCGAAGGATTTCGCCGATGGCGGAGATTTTTCCCAACGCACACTGACGCGCATTTACACGGCCTATCAAGCCGCCTGCGATCGCGCCGGACTGGTTGATTTTTCCGAACTGCTGCTGCGTGCCTACGAGCTGTGCCGCGACAACGCCGCGCTCCAGCAGCATTACCGCACACGCTTCCGGCATCTGCTGGTGGATGAATTCCAAGACACCAACACCCTGCAATACGCCTGGCTGAAAGTGCTGGCGGGCAGCACCGGCAAATTGTTCTGCGTCGGCGATGACGATCAGAGCATCTACAGCTGGCGCGGGGCGAAAGTCGAAAACATGCTCAAGCTGGCGAAAGATTTTCCCGGCAGCGAGGTGGTGCGGCTGGAGCAGAACTATCGCTCCACCGGCACGGTGTTGAAGGCCGCCAACGGCCTGATCGCCAGGAACACCGGTCGCATGGGCAAGAACCTGTGGACCGACGGCGCGCAAGGCGAGCCGATCCAGCTGTATGCCGCGTTCAACGAATACGACGAGGCGCAGTTCGTGATGGATCGCATCCGCGAATTCCGCAATCGCGGCATGGACTACGCCCAGCTGGCGGTGCTGTACCGCTCCAACGCGCAGTCGCGCGTGCTCGAAGAAGTGCTGATCCGCGAGCGCGTGCCGTATCGCATCTACGGCGGCCTGCGTTTCTTCGAGCGCATGGAGGTGAAAGACGCGCTCGGCTATCTGCGCCTGCTCGGCAACCGCGACGACGATCCGGCGTTCGAGCGCGTGGCCAACACGCCGACGCGCGGCATCGGCAACACCACGCTCGACAAGCTGCGTGAAGTGTCCAAAGCCACCGGCGCTTCACTGTGGACCACGGCCAAGGTTGGCGGCGGTGAACTCGGCCGTAGCGCCGGCAACCTGGTGCAGTTCCTCGATCTGATCGAGCGCATGGCAGCGGAAACCAAGGACCTGCCGTTGTCGCAGGCCACCGAGATCGTCATCGCCAATTCCGGCTTGCGTGAGCACTATAAAAAAGAAAAAGGCGAGCAGGCGGAAGCGCGGCTGGAGAACCTCGACGAGCTGGTGAATGCCGCGCGCAGCTTTGAAGAGCCGGACGAAGAGGGCATCACGCCGCTGATGGCCTTTCTCACGCATGCCGCACTTGAAGCCGGCGGCGAGCAGGCCGGGGCGGGCGAAGACGCCGTGCAGCTGATGACTCTGCATTCTGCGAAAGGCCTCGAATTCCCGGTGGTGTTCCTGGTCGGCATGGAGCAGGGCTTGTTCCCGCACCAGCGCGCGGTGGACGAAGGCGGGCTCGAGGAGGAGCGCCGGCTCTGCTACGTCGGCATGACCCGCGCCATGCAGCGGCTGTTTCTGTCGCATGCGGAGATCCGCCGGTTGCACGGCTCGGAAAACGTGGCGATGCCCTCGCAGTTCCTGCGCGAGATCCCCGCCGATCTTGTCGTCGAAACGCGGCCGCGTGCCGCGGTGCTGCGGCCTGCATTCGCGCATCACAGCTATCGTTCATCTGCCGCGAAACCGGCGTATGTGTCCACGCCGATCAAGGAAGCGGGTGTTGGCGGCTATTCGCTGGGCCAGCGCGTGCGTCATCCCAAGTTCGGCGAGGGCACCATCCTCAATTTCGACGGCGATGACGTGCGTGCGCGCGTCGAGGTGCGCTTCCGCGAAGCCGGCACCAAGTGGCTGATGCTCGCCTACGCCAATCTGACGGCGGTGTGAACCCACTGCTCGCGCGTTTGTCGCCGTCGTTGCGGACGCGACACGCAGCCTGCGTCGCCCAGTTCCTGCGCGACAAGCGTTTCTACGGCTGCGGTGGGCTTGAGGTCAGCGATCACATGCGCGAAAGCGTGGCGCAACTGGCCTGCCTGTTGATCCTGCGCGACAACGCCGCCGTGTTCCCGCGCCTGCGTTCGATATTGCTATATCCATCGGCCTTTCTGGTGCCGCAGCACGAACCGGACGAACTCGGACTGGTGTCCGACGAGCCCGTCGAACAGATCGGCGAATCCTGGGAAGGCGACCGCGTGGTGCTGTCGTGGGCGGACGTCGAATCCGCCCTGAACGGTGATGCGGTGAACGTTGTCGCCCACGAATTCGCACATCAGCTCGACATCGGCGCAGGGTTCCCGGCTGGCGTCGATCCCGCGCGCTGGGCACCGGTGATGCAAAGGGAGTTCGAGCGACTACAGCGCCATCGCCGTCCGCCGGTGCTGGATCCTTACGGCGCAGAAGGGCCCGAGGAGTTCTTCGCGGTGGCGACCGAGGCGTTCTTCCAGCGCGGCGCGGCGCTCAAGGAACATCACGCCGATTTGTACGAACTGCTGCGCGAGTTCTACCGGCTGGAGACTGCCTAGTTCTCCACCCGCATCACCACGCCCTTGATCTTGTTTTCGGCGAGCCGGGCGGTGATCAAGTGCAGTTTTCCGAGGTCTTCTTCAGGCCCGATGCGTACCCGGAACCAGTTCTGGTTGTTGTCGATCGTCACCTGCTCGATGCGCGACTCGATGCCCAGCAGCGCGAGCTGCGCCTTCTGTTCCTCGGCCTGTTTGCGCTCGCGGTAGGAGGCGACCTGGATGACGTAAGTGCCGGGCTCGGCGATCGGCACCGGTTTTTCCTCTTCGGTTTCGCCGCGCGGGATCACCACCTCATAGCTCGGCAGCAGCTCGTAGAACGAAAAACGCGAAGGTTCCTTCGGCGGCACCACGATCGGCGACTTCCTGATCGTCGCCTTGTCCTTGCCGGACGTCACTTCGGTCGGCGGGATCGGTTTGGCGATGTAGATCAGTGCGGCGACGGCCAATCCCGCCGACAGGCCGACCAGGCCCCAGATCCAGCCCGGCAATTCGCCCTTGCCACGCGCGTGCCGCCCGCTGTTCTCGCCACGCTGACCAAAATCTCTCGCCATTTCTACATTCTGTCAGGAGCAGAGACGCCGAGCAGACCGAGCCCGTTCTTCAGCACCACGCCGGTGGCTTTGACCAGCGCCAGCCGTGCACTGCGCAGTGCGGCGTCGTCCACCAGAAAAGCCTGTGCATGGTAGTAGCCGTGCAGGGCATCGGCGACGTCGCGCAGATAAAACACCAACGTGTGTGGTGTGTATTGAGCTGCGGCGATGCGCAACGTCTCGGCATATCGGCCCAGTGCGGTCAGCAGGTGCTTTTCCTGCGGTTCGCTCAGGCGCGCAAGTTCGGCGAGACCGAGTTTCTCGTCATAAGCGAGATTCCGCTCCGTGGCCTGGCGGAACACGCTGGCGATGCGCGCGCAGGCGTACTGCACGTAGTACACCGGGTTCTCGTTGGTCTGCGAGCGCGCCAGCTCGATGTCGAATTCCAGATGCTGGTCGTGAGAGCGCATCAGGAAGAAGAAACGCACCGCGTCGCGGCCGGTCTCGGCGATCAGCTCCTTGAGCGTGACGAAATTACCGCTGCGCTTGCCCATGCGCCCCGAAGACAGGGTGACGAACTGGATCAGCTGCACGCTGAGCGCGTCCTTGCGCCCGGTCTGCGCTTCGATCGCCGCGCGCATGCGCGCGATGTATCCGTGGTGGTCTGCGCCCCAGACATCCAGCAGTTTCGGCGCGCGCGACAGCTTGTCGACGTGATAGGCGAGATCGTTGGCGAGATAGGTCGCGCTGCCGTCGGCCTTGATCAGCACGCGGTCCTTCTCGTCGCCGAGCTTTTCGGTCGCCAGCCACAGCGCGCCGTCTTTCTCATAGACGTGGCCGCTGGCCTTGAGTTTTTCCAGCGCGTGCGCCGCCGCGCCCGACTCGACCAGGGTTTTTTCCGAATACCAGAGATCGAAACGCACGCCGAAGGCATCGAGCGTGGCGCGGATGTCGGCCAGCTGGTCCTGCAACGCCAGCGTTTGAACCGCGGCGTAATCCACACCGAGAAGGCTTTTCGCGCGTGCGATCAGGGCATCGAGGTGTGCCTCCTGCTGTGTCTTGATGGCTTCCTTCTGCGCTTCGCCCACGTTTTCCGGGATGGCTGCATCCGGGGTCAATCCAGCCGATACTTCAGACGCCGCGCGCCGCAGCTTGGTGCCTTGGACCGCTTTCAGTTTCTCGGCGGTGACACGGATGTAATCGGCCGGATAGCCGCGAGAAGGGAAGGCGACCGTTTCGCCGCAGAGCTCCAGATAGCGCAGCCACACGCTGACCACCAGCACATCCACCTGGCGGCCGGCGTCATTGATGTAGTACTCGCGCAACACCTGCCAGCCGGCGGCGGCGAGGATGTTCGACAGCGCATCGCCATAAGCCGCGCCGCGGCCGTGGCCGACGTGCATCGGCCCGGTGGGATTAGCCGAGACGAACTCGACCAGAATCTTGCCTTTCGCGCCGGAATCGTCGCGGCCGAATTTTTCGCCGGCGGAGAGGATTCCCGGCACCACTGCCTGAAAAGAATCCGCCGCGAGATAGAAATTGATGAATCCCGGTCCGGCGATCTCGACTTTGGTCACGCGCGGCGACGGCGGCAGATTTTTGACCAGTGCTTCGGCCACCACACGCGGCGGCTTGCCCAGCGGCTTGGCCAGCATCATGGCCAGGTTGCTGGCAAAGTCGCCGAGCTTGCTGTCCCTGGTCGCATCCACCTGAATCACGGGTGCAGCCAAGCTCGCCCCGGCGTCGGCCAGGGTTTTTTCGAGCGCGCTGCGCAGCAGATCCTGCAGATGGTTCTTCAAGGTCGGTGCAGACGAAAAAGGACGCAGAGTTTACATTGAGCCATGACCGAAACCCTGCAATTCCTGCTGGTCGCGGCGCAAGCCATCGGCACCATGTTGGCCGTCGGGCTGGAGCTGCGCTGGGTCGATATCACGCGCACGCTGTCGCAAACGCGCCCGGTCGTGCTCGGGCTGGTTTTGAATCTCTTGCTGTTGCCGGTCGCCACGGTGCTGCTGTTGTTTGGGCTGCACTTGCCGGAAGCCGTCGCGGCCGGCGTGTTGCTCGCCGGTGCCTGCGCCGGCGGCAATTCTGCCGTGCTGCTGACGCGCAACGTGCACGGTGACACGGCTTACGCCGTCACACTGCTGTGCCTGAACAACCTGCTGAGTCTGGCGGTGCTGCCGCCGCTGCTGGCCGGCGTCGCGGGGCCATTGCAGCTGGCGCCGTTGCCGGCGCTCGAGGTCGCGCGTCAGGCGCTGCTCGGTTTGGCGATCTACATGCTGGCGCCGCTGGCCGTCGGCATGGTTCTGCGCAGCCGCGTGCCGTTGTGGGCTGCGCGCTGGGCGCCACGTTTTGCGCGCATCGCCAACCTGAGCCTGCTGACCTTGATTCTGGCGATGATGCTGGCACACGCCAAGGATCTCGCCCAGTTCGATCTTGCGAGCCTCGCCGCGATGCTGGTGCTGATCCTGCTCAGCTTCGGACTTGCGACGCGCATCGCGTCACCGGCCAGTGCGCTGGGACGTGCGGTTCTGTTCAGCAGCGGCATCCGCAACCTGTCGCTGGCCCTGCTGCTGGCGCAGCTGCTGCAGCTGCCGGCGCTGGCCACGCTCAGCATCCTCACCTATGGTTTTCTGATGTATCTGCTGGTGCTGGGCTTGTGGTGGGCGCTCAATCGATACGCACCTGCTTAACCGCATTTCAGGCCAAAACCTGTCGTGGCGGCGTGTTGAGTGCGCTACGCAATGAAATCCAGCCGAAGCCTGCCACCAGAATCACGCCGCTGACGGGGCCGATGATCCACAGTGCTGCATTGGCCGTGTAGGGAATCTCAAACACTTCTCTCGCCAGTGCCCAGGTGATGGCCTGCGCGGCGAGGGTGGCGACGGCACCGGCGAGGAAACCCAGCGCGGCGAATTCCGCCGCCAGCGCCTGCATGACCACGGCGCGGCGCGCGCCGAGCGCGCGCAGCAGGCCGATCTCGCGCACGCGCTCGTCGCGGGTGTTCTCGATGCCGGCGAGCAGCACCGCCAGCCCTGCCGCCAGCGCGAACAGCAGGATGAATTCCACCGCGGTGACGATGCGCTCGATGATCGTGCGTACCTGCGACAGGATCGCGTCGAGATCGAGCGCAGTGACATTGGGGAATTCGCGGATCAGTTCGCGCAGCAATGCGCGCTGATCTTTGGGCAGATAGAAACTGCTGAGCCAGGACGCCGGGGCTTTGTCGAGCACGCCGGGCGGCGTCACCAGAAAGAAGTTCGGCCGGAAACTGTCCCAGTGGATCTCGCGCACGCTTTTCACCGTCAGCTCGAGCTCGGCGTCGGCGACCTGCAGCTTCATGCGGTCGCCGAGCTTGAGGTTCAGGCGTTTGACCGCATAGTCATCTACTGACAACCACGGTTGGCCGCGACCCGCTTTGCCCCACCACGAGCCTTCAATCAGCCGATTGTCGTCGCCCAGGTCCTCGGTCCACGACAGGTTGAACTCGCGGTTGATCCAGCGCTGGGTTTCAGGGTCATCGAAGGAATCTACGGTCACTGGCGTGTCGTTGAGCGCAGTCAGCCGCGCACGCACCATCGGCCACGGTGGCGTCACTGGCAACTGGTGGCGCACAAAAAATGTCCTTAGCGGTGCCAGCTGCGCGGGCTGGATACCCACCAGAAAGACATTCGGCGTGGTCGGTGACAGTTTCCCGCGCCAGGCTTCGAGCAGGTCATTGCGGCTGATGCCGAGCAGCAGCAGCGCCAGCAGGCACAGTCCCAGCGCCGCCGACTGCGCGATGGTGCCGCCGCGTCGGCGCGCGAGATTGCCCAAGCCTAAACGCCAGGCCGCAGCGGTCCCGCGGCGCAAAGGCGCCAGCATCCGCACCAGCAATGCCGCCAGCAGTGCGAGCAGCAGCAATGCGGCCGCCGCGCCACCCAGCACCGTCACCGACAGGTTCACATCGCCGGTCTGCCAGCCCAGCAAGGCGGCGCCAGTGAGTACGGCGCAAACCAGCGCAACGCGCGTGCGCGGCATTGCGGTTTCGTCGCGCTGGAACACCCGCAATGGCGGCGCGCGGCCGGCTTGCAGCACCGGCGGCAGCGCAAAGCCGAGCAGCATGATCAGGCCCAGTGCGAATGCCGCCAGCACGGGCAGCAAAGAAGGCGGTGGCAGCGTCGTGTGCATCAGGCTTGCGAGCAGATGCGCTAGCGCCCCTTGCGCCGCAAACCCCAAAACGCCGCCGGCGCTGCAGCCGATCAAACCCAGCAGCAGCAGCCCGCAGATCAATGAGCCGCTGATGAATCCCTGGCGCGCGCCCAGGCATTTGAGCAGGGCGGCCTCGTCGCGCAACCGCGCGCCGTGGCGCTGCGCCGACAGCGCCACCGCAGCGCCGGCGAGCAGGGTGGCGGCGAGCACGGCGAGATCGAGAAAACGCTGTGCGCGATTAAGCGCGCTGCGGATCTCGCCACGCGCTTCATCCGGCCCCAGTCGCCGCAGGCCCTTGGGCAAGGGCAGCTGACTTATCTGCCCGATGCTTTCGGTGGAACCCGCAAGCATCAGGCGATATTCGGTGCGACTGCCGGGTTGCACCAGCCGGGTGCTGGCGAGGTCTTCTGCATTGATCAGCAGGCGCGGCGCCAGATCGGTGAAGCCGGCGCCGCGATCCGGCTCGTAGGTGAGCAGGGCCGCCACTTTGAGTTTCGCGCCGCCGACTTCCAGCACCGCGCCGCGCGCCAGATTCAGTTCGGTCCACAGGCGCAGATCGGCCCAGGCTTCGCCGCGCGGCGGGATTCCGGTGACGCCTTGTTCGGCGCCGAAGGGCTCGGCGCTGATGCGCAAGGCGCCGCGTAGCGGATAGTTGTCCTGCACCGCCTTGACCGCCGCCAGCGTGCTGGCGCTGCCGGCGAAAACCACGCTGGGCAGGTTCACCGCCAGCGAAACCTGTGCGCCGGTGGCTTGCACAGCCTTGATGAAATCCTGCGGGATCGCGCTGCGGCCGGTGACCAGCAGGTCGGCGCCCATCGCGTCGCCGCTCGATTGCAGGATCGCGCCGCGCACCCGATCGCTGAACAGACCGACGGCCGAAGTGGCGGCGACCGCAATCGCCAGCGCCAGCATCAGCACGATGTTTTCGCCCGAGTGCAATTGCCGGCCGAGGCGCCGCCACGCGAAGCGCAAGGGGCTAGCCATGCAATACGCCGTCTTTGAGTGTCAGCACGCGTGCGCAACGTTGCGCCAGCGCATCGTCGTGGGTGACCAGCACCAGGGTCGTGCCGTGCAACCGGTTCTGCTCGAACAACAGCTCGATGATCTCTCCGCCAGTGGCGGTGTCGAGATTGCCAGTGGGCTCGTCGGCGAACAGGATCTTCGGGCCGGCGGCGAAGGCGCGCGCGATGGCGACGCGCTGCTGCTCGCCGCCCGACAACTGCTGCGGATAGTGCATGAGGCGTGCCGAAAGACCGACCTGCTCCAAGGCCTTGCGCGCGCGCGGTTCCGCGTCCTCAAGTCCGCAGAGTTCCGCCGGCAGCATGACGTTCTCCAGCGCGGTGAATCCGCCGAGCAGCTGGAACGACTGGAACACGAAGCCGACGCGCCCCGCGCGCCATGCCGCGCGGCCGTCCTCATCGAGCGCGGACAGCTTCTGCCCGTCAAGCTCAACCTCGCCCGAACTGGGCAGGTCGAGGCCCGCGAGCAGCGACAACAAGGTGGTCTTGCCCGAGCCGCTTTTGCCGACGATGGCAACGGAGTCGCCGCGGGCGACGGTCATATTGACCCCGCGCAGGATCGAAAGGGCGGTACCGGTGCTGTTAATCTCGCGGCGCAAGTCCTGGGCGGAAATTACATTGGTCATGATCAAGTTTCTTCGGATTCTCGTACTGGCGTCGCTGCTGCTGCCGGGCGCACTGCTGGCGTCACCGAAGATACTGGTGCTGGGCGATTCGCTGTCGGCGGCTTATGGCATCGCGCTTCCGCAGGGCTGGGTGGCCCTGCTCGAAAAGCGCCTGCGCGATGAAGGCTATCCGCACACGCTGGTCAACGCCAGCGTCAGCGGCGAAACCACAGCCGGTGGCCTGGCGCGTCTGCCGGTGGCGCTGGATTTGCACAAGCCCGAAATCGTGCTGATCGAACTCGGCGCCAATGACGGTCTGCGCGGACTGTCGTTGAAAAAGATGCGCAACAACCTTGCGCGCATGGCGCAGATTTCGCGCGCCGCTGGGGCGCAGGCTCTGCTGCTGGAAATGCGCGTGCCACCCAATTATGGCGCGGCCTATGCCGACGAATTCCAGCAAAGCTTCGCGCGGGTGGCGCAGGAACAGAAGGCGGTGTGGGTGCCGTTTTTCCTCGCCGATATCGCGCTCAAACCCGAGTTCTTTCAGGATGACGGCATCCATCCGACGGCCGAGGCGCAGCCGCGGTTGCTGGAGCCGGTCTGGAAAGCCTTGAAACCGCATCTGAAGACGGGCCGCGTCCGTAAATAGGGCTGATCGTTTCACTGCCCTGTTCAAAAATGAAAATCGCTGTCGTCGGTAGCGGGATCTCCGGCTTGTCCGTTGCTTACTTCCTTGCGCCCCGGCACCAGGTCGTGTTGTTCGAGCAGGACGGCCGCGTCGGAGGCCACACCAACACCACGCTGGTGAAAACTCCCAGCGGAGTACAGCCGGTGGACACCGGCTGGATCGTCTACAACGGACTCAACTATCCGAACCTGACGGCGTTGTTTGCGGGCCTGCAGATCGAGACGCGCCCCACCCGCATGTCGTTCGGGGTGTCGCTGGGCGAGGGTCACTACGAATACAAGGGCAGCGACAACCTGCTGACGGTGTTTGCGCAGTGGTCGAACCTGTTCAGCCCGCGCCACGTCCGCTTTCTGCTCGATATCCTCAGGCTCAACAAGCAGTGCAATGCGCTGCTCAAGTCCGGGACTTTGCCCGCCGGCACCCTCGGTGAGTTTCTGGCGAAGGCGCAGCTTTCGCCGTGGCTGGCGAGTCGCTACCTGTTGCCGATGGCGGGGCTGATCTGGAGCTGTTCGCCGAAAAAGGCGATGGAATATCCCGCCGCCGACTTCATGCGTTTCTTCGAGTCGCACGGCCTGTTCACCGCCGTCAGCCAGCCGACCTGGCATACGGTGATCGGCGGCTCGCATCAGTACGTGAAGAAAATCATGGCCGGATACAAGGGCGAATTACGTTTGAATACAAAAGTCGCTGGGATTGAGCGCAGCGAGGGCAGCGTGGTGGTGGCGGGAGAACGTTTCGACGCCGTGGTCTGCGCCACCCATTCCGATCAGGCGCTGAGATTGCTGAAAGACGCCGATCCGGAGCAGCGAGCAGTGTTGGCCGGCATTCCGTACCACTCAACCCGTTGCATCCTGCACACCGATGAATCCTTTCTGCCCAGGCGAAAACGCGCTTGGGCGAGCTGGAACTACACGCACAAGGATGACGAGATCCACGATGCGCCGATCAGCGGCAGCTACTGGATGAACCTGTTGCAGGGCATCCCCGGCCCGGTCAACTATGTCGTGACCCTGAACCCAGCGCGCGTGGTGCCGAAGGACAAAATCATCTACGAAACGATCTACCACCATCCGCATTACGGCCCGGCGAGCGTGATGACGCATGAGTGTCTGCCGCGGATTCAGGGGCGCGGCGGCGTCTGGTTTGCCGGCGCCTGGGCCAGCTACGGGTTTCATGAAGATGGTTTGAAGTCGGGATTGCGTGCGGTGCGCGGGATTGATGCGACCTGTCTGCCTGCCTGGGCGAAGTTGTGACTGAAGCCGGCGTTCTGTATCCCGCCAAGGTCATGCACCGGCGGTTGATCGCGCCGCTGTATCGCTTCGTCTATTCGGTGTTCTATGTGCTGGTGGACGTGGACCGGCTTGGCGAATTACACAAACGCTTCCGCTTTTTTTCTCACAACGGGTTCAATCTGATTGCGCTGCGCGATCGCGACCATGGGCACGGCCGTGGCTTGCGGGCGTGGGCCGAAACCGTGCTGGCCGGTGCCAATATCACGCTCGCCGGCGGCCGCATCCGATTGCTGGCGATGCCGCGAGTGCTCGGCATGGGCTTCAACCCCATCAGCCTGTGGTTCTGCGAGCACAAAGACGGTTCTCTGCGCGCCCTCATCGCCGAGGTGCGCAACACCTTTGGCGAAACCCACAGTTATCTGCTTGCATCCGGCGGCGATGTGCTTGCGTATAACCAGCCGATCGAGAAAGAAAAGTGCTTTCACGTCTCGCCGCTGATGGACTTGGTGGGGCGCTACCGTTTCACCATCGCCGAACCCGGCGAGCGGCTGCGGGCGGCGATCCATGAGACGCGCGAAGGCGTGCCGATGCTGGACGCGACGCTGGCCGGTGAACGCCGCGAGTTGAGCGATGCGGCGATCGTGGGGCAGGTCCTGCGGATGCCGTGGTTGATGTTGAAAGTGATGGCGGGCATCCACTGGGAGGCCCTGAAGATCTGGTTGCGCGGGGCAAAGTTTTATCCCAAGCCCGCGTCGCCCAAACTTGAGGTGACGTGATGAGCGAAGAAGAAAGCCGCATGGCGAACCAAGCGATGAGCCGCGACGGGTTCTCGCCGGGCAGGACGCCCCAGTGCAGCGACGCGGCATGGATGCCGGGTCTGTCGCTGCCGCCGGATTTGCCGGACGTGCTCAAGCGCAAAACCGCGAACGGAGGCGTCTCGCTGGGCTTGCGGGTGCTGATGTATATGTTCCGCGGTATCCGCAAGGGCCAGATGGACGTGACCCTGCCCAATGGCGAGCGCCGTTCGTTCATCGGCAGCGAGCCCGGTCCGCACGGCGTGCTCAACATCCACGACAGCGCGATGATGCGCCACGTCCTCACCGGCGGCGAAGTCGGCTTCGGCGATGCGTATCTGGAGGGGCACTGGGATTCGCCCGATCTCGCCGCTCTGCTCGCCTGCGCGCACATCAACGAGCCGTATTACAAGGGTCCGTACGAAAAGAATCCGCTCGGCCGTCTTTACGGCTGGTGGCAGCACAAGCGCCGCGCCAATGACAAGAGTGGCGCGCGCGCCAACATCGAATACCACTACGACCTCGGCAACGAGTTCTACAAGATGTGGCTGGACGACACCATGGCTTACAGCGCTGGTATGTTCATCCAGCCCAGCGAAACGCTGAAAGACGCACAGCTCAACAAGTTCAAGCTGATGTACGAGCGCCTTGAACTGAAACCCGAGCATCACCTGCTCGAGATCGGTTCCGGTTGGGGCGGTTTTGCGATCTACGCCGCGCAACATTCCGGCTGCCGCGTCACCAGCATCACCTTGTCGAAAGAGCAGCTGGCCGAAGCGCAGATCCGCGCGCAGAAGCCCGGCGTCGCCGACCGCGTGAGCTTCGAGCTGCGCGACTATCGCGATGTGCACGAGACCTACGACCGCGTCGTCTCCATCGAGATGTACGAGGCGGTGGGCGAGGAATACTGGCCCGGATATTTCGCCGCGATCTCCAAGGCGCTGAAGCCCGGCGGCAAGGCGGCGATCCAGGGCATCACCATCGACCCCAGGGTGTTCCCCGACTACCGCATCAAGCGCGACTTCATCCAGAAGTACATCTTCCCCGGCGGCATGCTGTGCCCGCCGGGGCTGTTTCAGGACCTCGCGCTGCAAGCCGGCCTCAAGCCCGAGAACCCGCGCTTCTTCGCCAAGGACTACGCCGACACGCTGGCGCACTGGCACCGCAACGTGCTGGCGGTGCGCGACAAGATCGTCCAGCAGTTCGACGAGCGCTTCCTGCGGCTGTGGCGTTACTATCTGGCCTACTGCGAATGCGGTTTCCGCGTGGGCACCGTCGACCTGATGCAAATCACCTTGAATAAACCTTGAAAGCAAAACTGGCTGCGTTTTCGCTCGCAGCGATGTTCGCGCTGATTGGCGTTTCCATCTGGGCCACGGGCTACATCGGCGTGGTGCCCGCGATCCGCCTGCTGATCGAACAACCGGCGGCGGGCATCAACGCCTGGTTCATCGCCACCCTGTTCGACGCCTACTTCGGCTTCCTGTGGTTCTGGCTGTGGATCGCCTACAAGGAAACCGGCGTATTCGCCCGGCTCGGCTGGCTGGTCGCGCTGCTGCTCGCTGGCAACATCGGCATGGCGGTCTACATGCTGATCCAGCTCTACAAGCTGCCGCCAAACGCCAAGCCCAAAGACCTGCTGCTGCGTCGTGCCTGACAACGCGAGCTTCTGGCGCCGCCGCGTCGTCACCCCGATTCTTGGCCAGCTGCAACAGGGCATCACGCCGGAAAAAATCGCGCTGACGCTCGCGCTCGGTGGCGTCCTCGGTATCTTTCCGATCATCGGGCTGACCACACTGCTGTGCGCCGTCGTCGGCGTCGTGCTGGGCCTCAACCAGCCCATCATCCAGCTGATCAATTACCTGATGTACCCCGCGCATCTGGCGCTGCTGATCCCGTACTACCGTGCCGGCGAAGCCCTGTTTGGCGTGCCGCCAGTGCCGATCTTTTCCATCTCCGACCTGCTCGCCCGCTTCGAAGCGGGTCCCTGGCAGTTCATCGCCGACTACGGGATGGTCGGTGTCTACGGAGTGGTCGTCTGGTGCCTGACAGCACCGCTGCTCGCCGCCGCCGCCTATTTCACGTTGAGACCGCTGCTCAGATCGCTGTCCAGTGACAGCGGAGCCACCGCTTAGTGCCCAATTGAGGCCAAAAACAGTCGTCACACATTTGGCGCCACTATTTTTTCGATGGAGTTCAAAGCGCCCCAGAAAGGGAAGTGCGAATCGCTACAAGTGCGACCCAGCTTAGGACGGGACGACAAATACATGTCATCGGGTGGTTGGTGGAGCCGTATCTACTTAAGAGGGTGGAAGCCTTGGGCTTCGTACGCCTTAATGCACCGTTCCGCGTCACTCTCTTGGGCCAGATGCTCCACATAACCCGTGGCGAAGGTATTGGTGGTTGTTCCACCGCAACGGGCTATTTGCCCCGTAGCCTCATTCTTTAGCATGACTGCCGGCGTTGTGATGCAGCCAACCAAGAGAACGCCAATCACGCAACCAACTGTAGTGAGCATTCTCATAGAAAGAATCCAGGTTGGCTGATTCGAAAGTGCGTGTGGCACGCCATTGTCACGTCACAGATGCTTTGGCGTCCAGTGAAATCATTAGACAGCATGTGCGTCTGATTGTGGCGGCGCGCCAGTGCGCTTGACGCCAATTAGGCAGCCTCACCAGCGGCTTTCACCAATTTTTTTGCCTTCCTCACTATGCCACGAACGAGCTCGCCGTCGCGCGGAGAAATTATCCGATGAGGAGCCAATGTTTTTGTGTCGTGGTACTGCGCCTCGTACAGGGGCTGTTGGTACTTTCCGGCCCACATGGCGACGGTCGTTAGGCGAGACAGCAAATCGCGTTCGCGATCTGTTGCATCGAATCGAATCTCGCGCGCGAGCAGCAGTAGATCGTGGCCCGAACGGCCCCCGCCTAGGGTTTCTTTCATTACCTTTCCGTTTCGGATTACAACTTCGCGTCGGGCCACGCGTACGGCCTTCAGGGTATTTTCAACGGAGACCGCCCAAAGCAGCAATGCGCTTTTAAAGCAGCCAACCACTTGCCAGCGCTGCCGCTCAGTACGAAATCGCCGGCGAGAGGCAACTTTCCTATAGACGATCCTCGCAGCCAGTTCGAACTGGTCGGCTTGTCTCAGCCACGCTTCTTCATCGAGAAAGGATTTGTCGAACAAAGGCTGCCTAACGCAAATTAGATTTCAAAAATGAATGAGATCTAACACAGCTAGATCCCAGCCAAGTAAAGCAGTCATTGATGAAACCCAAGAAACGCTTTCAGCGTTCCTTTGGCATCTTCCACTTGCGGGTAATGGCCGATGTGGTCGGCAAGCATCACTACATCGGCATTCGGTACGACTTCGCGGTAACGCTGGGCCATGTGCGCGCCCGACACTGGATCGGCAGGGCCGTTGATCATGCGCAGCCGCGCTTTTGTTTTCTGCAGCGCGCCGACCCAGCGTTCGCGATTGGCCATGCGTTCGGGGATGTAGCGCAGGATCCTGTGGAAGAGCGTGGCGCCGTCGTTGTGCGCGTTCAGCGCCCAGAAATCCTTCAGCTCTGCCGCGCTCGGTTGGGTCTTCGGGCCGAACACCGCCGAGAAGCTGCGGCCGAACTGTTTTTCGCCTGACAGCTGCGCCAGCAGCGGGCCCAGCGGCGTCAGCATCAGCTTCTGGATCGGGCGTGCGCGATGCACTTCCGGGAACAAGCCTCCATTCAGTAGTACGCAGGATTCGATGAACAGCCCCTCTCCCGGCGCTGCGCGTCCGCCCTCTCCCGCAAGCGGGAGAGGGGACGTTTTTTCTTGGCGTTCGTTGTGCCGTGCGATCAGCTCCTGCGCCACGGTGTCGCCGTAGTCGTGGGCAAGCATGTGAAATCGGCCAACGCCGAGCCGCTTCAGCAAGCCCTCAAATAAATCTGCCTGGTCGAAGATGGAATACGGATAGCTGCGCGGTTTGGCGGAAAAACCAAAGCCGATCATGTCGGGCGCGATCACGCGGCTGAAGGTTTTCAGCAGGTCGGGCCACAGCAAGTTCCAGTCCCACGAAGCGGTGGGGAATCCATGGACACAGACCAGTGGAGTTTTGCGCCCGCTGCCGTGTTCGTCGCGATAAAAGATCTCGTGACCGCGATGCGTGTAGTGCTTGCCGGCCTTGCGCCATGCGTCGAGAGTCACGGTCAATCTTTGTAGGACGGGTCAATACGGTCGAGCTTGCGCAGCAGGCCCGGCCAGGCCAGCGCGCCGCCCATGCCGCGCAGCACCTGTTTGGCCGCCGCCTGCACGCCGTCGAGGATCGGTTGGGCGACCGGGATCAGTTCGCGGCTGCCGGCGAGCGCACGGACCTGGATGGTGCAGGTGGCCTCGAACACATACATGGCGAGAAAGGCATCGGCCGGGCTGGCGCCGACGGTGAGCAGGCCGTGGTTGCGCAGCATGAGAAAAGTCTTGTCACCGAGGCTTGCCACCAGGCGCGGTTTCTCGTCGTCGCGCAGGGCGATGCCTTCGTAGTCGTGATACGCCAGCGACGCCAGCACCAGCGTCGACTGCTGCGAGATCGGCAGCACGCCGGTTTTCTGCGCCGACACCGCAACGCCGTTGAGCGAGTGCACGTGCATCACGCACTGTGCGTCCTCGCGCGCGGCGTGGATGCAGCTGTGGATGGTGAAACCCGCCGGGTTGATGTCGTAGGGCGAGTCCATCACCTTCTTGCCGTCGAGGCCGACCTTAACCAGCGACGACGCGGTGATCTCGTCAAACATCATCCCGTACGGGTTGATTAAAAAATGATGCTCCGGCCCCGGGATGCGCGCCGAGATGTGGGTGAAGATGAGGTCGTCCCATTTGTAGTGGGCCACCAGCCGGTACGCCGCCGCGAGATTGACCCGCGACCCCCATTCTTCTTTCGAGACTTTGTCGCGGATCGTGCTCATGGGAGTCTCCGTTACTTGGGTCCGAGCTTCAGCGCCACGCGCAAAAAAGCACCATAGGAAATCGGGAACCAGCGCTGGATGCGGTCGATGAGCCAGGCGTCGGCGCCGATCAGCACGCGGTCGCAGCTGCGCTCAATGCCGCGCACGATGGTCGCCGCGGCTTTCTCTGGCGTAGTGGCGGCAATGCGTTGAAAGCGGTCGGCGATGGCTTTCTTGTCGGTGCTGCCATCGGGATCGACGTAGTGCCGCGAGGAATTGACGATGTTGGTCTTGATGCCGCCCGGATGCACGCAGACGGTCTTCACGCCGGTGCCGTGCACTTCATGGCGCAGCGCCTCGGTGAAACCGCGCACCGCGAATTTGGCGGCGTTATAGGCGCCCTGCGTCGGCACCGCGATGATGCCGAACACACTGGAGATGTTGACCATCACGCCCTCGTTCTGCGCGGTCATCATCGGCAGGAAGGCCTTGGTGCCGTAGACCACGCCCCAGAAGTTGATGCCCATCAGCCACTCGAAATCCTCGTAGCTGATTTTTTCGACGGTCTGCGAGACGGCGACGCCGGCGTTGTTGATGACGACATGCACCGTGCCGTATTTTGCCTTGACCGCCTCGGCATGCGCGTAAACCGCCGCGCGGTTGCTGACATCGAGCTGGGCGGTCATGACTTCGCCCTTGAGGCTGGCGGCGGTTTCGGCGAGGCCCTTTTCGTTGATGTCCGAGATCGCCAGCTTGCAGCCCTTGGCCGACAGCAACTGCGCCAGCGCGCGGCCGATGCCCGAGCCTGCACCGGTGACCACCGCGACTTTTCCTTGTAACGAATACATGCGTAATCCCCTGAGATTTTAAGTTTTTGCGTTCTGTGCCTGCTGCGCCTCGACTTCCTTCATTCCCGGCGTGGTCCAGCGAGCCGCGAGGATACCGAGTTCGTAGAGCAGATACACCGGGATCGCCAGCATGAACTGCGAGACCACGTCCGGCGGCGTGAAGATGGCGCCGACGACGAAGGCGCCGACGAACACGTAGTCGCGCACGCTGGCGAGCTTGGCCGGCGTGACGAAACCGGTGCGCACCAGCAGCACGATTGCCACTGGCGTTTCAAACGCCACGCCAAAGGCGAAAAACAACCCGAGCGCGAAATCCAGGTACTTGCCGATGTCGGTCATCACCGCGACGCCCTCCGGCGCGAAGCCGATGGTGAACTTGAACACCGTCGGCAGCACCAGGCAGTAGGCGAAGGCGATGCCGGCGTAGAACAGCAGGGTGCTCGAGGCCAGCAGCGGCACCGCGAAGCGGCGCTCGTTCTGATACAGGCCGGGCGCGACGAAGGCCCAGATCTGGTACAGCACCCAGGGCATGGCGATGAAAACCGATACCGCCGCAGACAGTTTCAACGGCGTCAGGAACGGCGACACGACTTCGGTGGCAATCATGCTGGTGCCCGCGGGCATCAGTGCCAGCAGCGGCGCGGCGAAAACCTCGTACAACTCTTTCGAGAAGATCGCCAGTGGAATCAGACACAGCGCGATGCCGAGCAGGGCGCGTACCAGACGGTTGCGCAGTTCCAGCAGATGCGCGATCAGCGGCTGCTCAGCGCCACTCACGGGGTTTTAGGTGTTTCAGGCTGCTGCGGCGCTTCAGTGACCGGTGCGGTCAGCGACTGCATTTCTTTTTTGAACGCGCCGGCCTGCTCGTCGTATTTGCGCTTGGCTTCTTCCAGCTGGCGTTTCAGCTCGCTGGCCTGGGTCTCGCGTTCAAGCTCGCTCGACAGATTGCGCAGGTAAACCCGCGCCTGTCCGGTCCAGCGGCCGAGGGCCTTGGCGATGGGCGGCAACCGCTCGGGGCCCAGCACCACCAGCGCGACGATGAAGCACAGCACCAGTTCCCAGAAGCTGATCTCGAACACGGCCTAAGCCGACGGTTTATTCGTATCGTCGAGTTTTTTCTGCGCCTCGTCTTCGCCGTCCTTCATCGCGCCCTTGAAGTTCTTGACCGCGGCGCCGAGATCGCCGCCGGCGTTGCGCAGCTTCTTGGTGCCGAAGATCAGCAAGACGATCGCCAGAACGATCAACCAGTGCCAGATGCTGAAAGTACCCATGAGTCACTCCGTGTTATTTGGTTCGAGACGCTTTTTCCTCAAGGCCTGAACGCCCCTTGCGGCGCGACAGTTCCGTGAGGACTTCGGCTGGCGCGATGTCCTTGGCCGACATCAGCACCAGGCTGTGGAACCAGAGATCGGCCAGTTCGTGCACCAGCGCCGGCTTGTCACCGCCCTTGGCTGCCAGCAGCACCTCGGCGGATTCCTCGCCGATCTTTTTCAGGATCGCGTCGAGGCCCTTGGCATGCAGGCCGGCCACGTACGACGATCCGGGGTCGGCCTTTTTCCGATCCTGAAGCGTGGCGTACAGCGAGTCGAGTGCATTGTCCGTCAGATTCATGACGGCAAGTTTACGCCTTCGCCGGGGTGCGACCTCGCCACATCATGTAAGCGGCCAGCAGGGTCAGCGCGGCCTGCAGGGTCAGACTCTGCGCGTTGGGATAGATGCCGAGCAGTTCGATGCGTGGTGCCGGCAGTGCTCGCACGCCAATCCATCCCGCTTCCTGCAAGGCGACCACGCCTTTGCCGGCAAAGACCACCGCCAGCACGAACAGCAGGATGCCGGTGGTGGCGAAGAATTCGCGCAGCGGCAGGCGCAGGCTGTATTTCATGATCGCCCAAGCCAGCGCCATCAACAGCAGCGCGGCGCCGGCGAAGCCGCCGACCACCGCGCTCTGTGCGCTGGCGTCGGTCTGCACCCACAGCGCCTGGTAGAACAGTACGGTCTCGAAACATTCGCGATAGACCGCGATGAACGACAGCCCGGCCAGTCCCCACAGCGTGCCACTGCTCAAGGCCTGTTTGACGCTGGCCTGGATGAACTTCTGCCACTGCGCCGCCTGCGAACGGTTATGCAGCCAGAATCCGACCGAGAACATCACCGCCGCCGCGATCAGCGCCGCCAGCCCCTCGGTGAGTTCGCGCTGCATGCCGCCGATCTCGAAGAAATGTTCGGATACCCACCAGGTCGCAAAACCCAGTACCAGTGCGCCGACCCAGCCTGCGTGCAGATAAGACAGGCCGGCGCGCTGTCCGGTCTTGACCAGAAACGCCGCGAGCGCAGCGACGACCAGGATCGCTTCCAGACCTTCGCGCAGCAGGATGATGAAAGCCGCGAACGCGGCGCCGGCGCCGGTCAGCTTGCGCGAGCCCATGCGTTCCTGCGCCTGGATCAGCAGCGCGTCCACGCTTTGCGCCTGCAGCTGGATGGCGTCGTTCGCCGCGTTGGCCTGCAGGGCTGAACGCAGCGCCAGCATCTGTTCTTCAATCCGCGTTTTCAGCGCGGGATCCACGGCGGACAAGGGGCCTTCGGCCAACTCGAAACCGTCGAGATACGCCGCCAACGCCAACCGGTACGCTTCGCGGGCATCGCCCGTGGCGTAAGCCAGCGCAGCCTGTTTCAGCTGGCTGCGCGCGGTATCCAACGCCGACCCTTTTTGCGCCGACAGGCTCGCCGCAAAAGCCGCCAGACTCCAGCGCTGGTGCTCCGACAGTTGTGGATAGGCGGCCATCGCCGTGCCTTCCACGCCAAGGCTGATGGTGGAATACAGGCCATAGAGGCTGCGCTGGGCTGCGCGCTGGGTGTCCTGGAAATCGGTCGGCGGCGGCGCCAGCCCGCGCGCCAGCGGTCCATCGCCGCGACCTTCAAGACCATGACAGCCGGCACAGTTCTCCGCGAAAAGTTTCTGCCCCAGTGCCAGCTCCGGCGCCTGCCTGGGCAGGGTGTTGATGCTGTAGCCAGCGATCAATTCGTCACGCATCGCGAAGGCGATTTCACGCAATTGCGTCACATCGCCCTTGTTCTCGACCAGGGCCTTGAGCCTTGCGGCCTTGTGCTCAAGACGGAGGGTTTTCAGCGCAGCAGATTTGCTCGCGATCGCCGCCGAGAACTCACGCATCTCGGCGTATTCGCTTTCGTTAACGACCTTGCCCTGTTCGACGGCTTCCGGGTAATCCACCGCGATGTAATCGAGCAGCTGGATCAGGGACTGTGCTTCCGTTGCCGAGGCGGCTCCGAATTGCGGTATCAACAAGCCGAGAATCAGGATGAACCGGCGCAAGCGAAGGCGAGACATGGGGGATTTGAGGTGGTTCGAACAGAGCTAAATGCGAATCGTTCTCACCATGCTACCACCGATGACGGCCGGCCCGTCACAGTACCGCCTACAAACGTACCGTGACGCCTTTACCCGCCAGAAACCGCTTGGCCTCACCGATGGTATGCATGCCTTGGTGAAAGATGCTGGCGGCGAGTACTGCGTCAGCGCCGCCCTGTGACAAGCCCTGATAAAGATGTTCGAGTTCGCCAACGCCACCACTGGCGATGACCGGCACCGGCACCGCCTTGCTGACGGCCTGTAAAAATTCAAGGTCGTAGCCGGATTTGGTGCCATCACGATCCATGCTGGTCAGCAGCAATTCGCCGGCGCCTTTTTCAACCATCGTCTTTGCCCATTCGACGGCGTCGAGCCCGGTCTTCTTGCGGCCGCCGTGGGTGAACACCTCCCAGCGTGGCGGCGCGTCCTTCTTGCGTGCCTTCACGCGCTTGGCATCGATGGCGACGACGATGCATTGCACGCCGTAGCGCGAGCTGGCCTCGGTGACGAAGCCGGGATTTTCGACGGCGGCGGTGTTGATGCTGACTTTGTCGGCGCCGGCCGAGAGCAGGGCGCGTACATCGGCGCTGGTGCGCACGCCTCCGCCGACGGTGAGCGGGATGTAGATCTCGCGCGCAACCGCCTCGACGGTGGCGAACAGGGTCGGTCGGTCATCACTGCTCGCCGTGATATCCAGAAACACCAGCTCGTCGGCGCCCTGCGCATCGTATTTGCGCGCGACCTCGATCGGGTCGCCGGCGTCCTGCACGTCTTCGAACTTGACGCCCTTGACCACGCGGCCGGCATCGATATCCAGACAGGGGATGATGCGTTTTGCGAGCATCAGCCGAGCTGCTTGATGGCGTCTTTAAGTTTCAGCGTGCCTTCGTACAGCGCACGGCCGACGATGGCGCCGATGACGCCGTCGTCCTTGAGCGCTTTCAGTGCGTCGATGTCTTTTTTGCTGCTGATGCCGCCGCTGGCGATCACCGGGGTCTTCACCGATTGCGCCAGCTTGCGCGTAGCCTCGACGTTGAAGCCTTTCATCATGCCGTCGCGGGCGATGTCGGTGTAGATGATGGCTTCGACGCCGTCGCGTTCGCAGTGCTGTGCGGCTTCGAGCACGTCGTGGCCGGTCATCTTGGCCCAGCCGTGCAGCGCGACACGGCCATCCCTGGCGTCAAGTCCGGCGATGACATGGCGAGGGAATTCGAGACAGAGGTCGTGCAGGAAGTGCGGCGTGTTGATCGCCTTGGTGCCGATGATGACGAAGGCGACGCCGGCATCGAGATAGCGTTTCACGGTTTCTTCTTCGCGCACGCCACCGCCGACCTGTACCGGGATCTTCACCGCCGCCGCGATCTTTTCGATGTGCTTGAGGTTCAGTGGTTGGCCTTTGAGCGCGCCATCGAGATCCACCACGTGCAGGCGCTGCGCGCCTTCGTCGGCCCAGCGCTTGGCGACGGCGACGGGGTCATCCGAATACACCGTGACGTCATCCATCTTGCCCTGGCGCAGGCGCACGCACTGGCCATTCTTCAGATCAATCGCGGGGATCAGCAGCATTCAGCGGCGCAAAGTGAGGCGGGCGCGAGGTCGTGAGATAAGAGGAGGAGAATGACGGCGAATGTTCTGGGCGAAAATGTGCACGAGTGTCACGCGGAAGGCAAGCGGCGCGCGTCAGCCTCGACCGACAGGATTTTAATATCCGCTTATCCGTATAAGCGGATATAATACAAAGGCCATGAAACATCACCCAAGTTTTGCCCGCCTCACCACCGCCCTGGATCAGCGCATCCTGATCCTCGACGGCGCCATGGGCACCATGATCCAGCGTCACAAGCTCGAAGAACCCGACTATCGCGGCAAACGGTTCAAGGACTGGCACCGCGATGTCAAAGGCAACAACGACCTGCTGGTGTTGAGCCAGCCCAAGATCGTGCGCGACATCCACCGCGACTACCTGCGCGCCGGCGCCGACCTGATCGAGACCAACACCTTCAATGCGCAGGTCATCTCGATGGCCGATTACGGCATGGAGTCGCTGGCGTATGAAATGAACGTGGCGGCCGCGAAGCTGGCGCGCGAGGCGGCGGACGAGTTCTCGACGCCCGACAAGCCACGTTTCGTCGCCGGCGCGCTGGGCCCGACCAACCGCACGGCTTCGATCTCGCCGGACGTCAACGATCCATCGAAGCGCAATGTCAGCTTCGATGAACTGGTCGCGGCGTATCTGGAGCAGGCGCGCGGCCTCGCCGAGGGCGGCGTCGATCTGTTCCTGATCGAGACCGTGTTCGACACGCTCAATGCCAAAGCGGCGATCTTCGCCTGCGAGACCTTGTTCGAGGAATTGGGTCAGCGCTGGCCGGTGATCATCTCCGGCACCATCACCGACGCCTCCGGCCGCACACTGTCGGGTCAGACCGGCGAGGCGTTCTGGAACTCGATCGCGCACGCACGGCCGCTGGCAGTGGGCCTCAACTGCGCCCTCGGCGGCAAGGAGATGAGGCCGTATATCGCCGAACTGGCGCGTGTGGCGGATTGCTACATCTCCTGCTACCCCAACGCCGGGCTGCCGAACGCTTTCGGTGAGTACGATGAGAAACCGCACGACACCGCCTGCATCGTCGAGGAATTCGCCGAGAGCGGGCTGGTGAACATCGTCGGCGGCTGCTGCGGTACCACGCCGGATCACATCGCCCACATCGCCGAGCATGTGAAGACAAAAAAGCCGCGGCCTTTGCCGTTGAAAGAGGCGGCGTAGTCGTGACCTTGCGTCTGTCCGGCCTTGAGCCGCTGAACATCGGCCCCGGGTCGTTGTTCGTCAACGTCGGCGAGCGCACCAATGTCACCGGCTCGGCCAAGTTCAGAGATTTAATCAAGGCCGGCGACTTCACTGCCGCCATCGCGGTTGCGCGTCAGCAGGTCGAGGCCGGCGCGCAGATCATCGACGTCAACATGGACGAAGGCCTGCTCGACTCCAAGGCCTGCATGGTGAAGTTTCTGAATCTGATCGCCGGCGAACCGGACATCTCGCGCGTGCCGATCATGATCGACTCCTCGAAGTGGGAGGTGATCGAGGCCGGCCTCAAGTGCGTGCAGGGCAAGCCGATCGTCAACTCGATCTCGATGAAAGAGGGCGAAGAGAAATTCATCCGAGAGGCGAAGCTTTGCCGCAAATACGGCGCGGCGGTCGTGGTCATGGCCTTCGACGAACAGGGCCAGGCCGACAATCTGGAGCGCCGCAAGCTGATCTGTCAGCGTGCTTACGACATTCTCACGAAGCAGATCGAGTTCCCGGCCGAGGACATCATCTTTGACCCGAACATCTTCGCCGTTGCTACCGGCCTCTCGGAGCACGTCAATTACGGTGTGGATTTCATCGAGGCCACGCGCTGGATCAAGCACAAGCTGCCGGGCGCAAAAGTATCCGGCGGCGTCTCCAACGTCTCGTTCTCGTTCCGCGGCAATAACGCGGTTCGCGAGGCGATTCACGCGGTGTTCCTGTACCACGCCATCAAGGCCGGCATGGACATGGGCATCGTCAACGCCGGCGCACTGGTGGTTTACGACCAGATCGAACCCGAGCTGCGCGAACGCATTGAAGACGTGATTCTCAATCGCCGCGCCGACGCCACCGAGCGCCTGGTCGAGATCGCCGGCAAGCACAAGGGCGACGGCTCGAAGAAGGAAGTCGAAGACGAGGCTTGGCGCTCACTGCCCGTGGGTGAGCGCATCACCCATGCGCTGGTGAAAGGCATCGACGCGCACGTCGAAGCCGATACCGAACAACTGCGCGCCGAGATCTTAGCGCGCGGCGGCCGGCCGATTGAAGTCATCGAAGGCCCGTTGATGGACGGCATGAACGTGGTCGGCGACCTGTTCGGCGCCGGCAAGATGTTTCTGCCGCAGGTGGTCAAATCCGCGCGCGTGATGAAGAAAGCCGTCGCTTATCTGATCCCGTTCATCGAGGCCGAGAAAAAACCGGGCGACGCCGTGCAGGCCAAGGGCAAGATCCTGATGGCGACGGTCAAAGGCGATGTCCACGACATCGGCAAGAACATCGTCGGCGTCGTGCTCCAGTGCAACAACTACGACGTGGTGGATCTGGGCGTGATGGTGCCAGCGCAGAAGATCATCGACGCTGCGCGCGAGCACAAGGTCGACATCATCGGTCTGTCGGGGCTGATCACGCCCTCGCTCGACGAGATGGTGAACTTCGCCAAGGAGATGGAGCGTCAGGGTTTAAAACTGCCGCTGCTGATCGGTGGGGCGACGACCTCGCGCGCGCACACCGCGGTCAAAGTCGCGCCGCAGTATCACGGCCCGGTGGTGTGGGTGAAAGACGCCTCGCGCTCGGTGCCGGTGACGGCGGCGCTGCTGTCGGACGAGCAGCGGCCGGCACTGATGGACAACATCCGCAAGGAATACGCGGAAGTGCGGGAGCGCTTCAAGAATCGTGAGCAGGAGAAACTCATCCCGCTCGCCGCGGCGCGCGCCAACAAGACGCCTGTGAATTGGAAAGGCTATCAACCGGTCGCGCCGAAAAAACCGGGCGTGCAAGTGCTGCGCGACTACCCGCTGGCCGAGTTGCGCCAGTACATCGACTGGCAGCCGTTCTTCATTACCTGGGAGATGAAGGGCAAGTACCCGGAGATCCTCAACAACCCGGCGACCTCGGACGCCGCGCGCAAGCTGTATGCGGATGCGCAGGCGATGCTTGACCGGATCATCAGCGAAAAATGGCTACGCGCGTCCGCAGTCGTCGGCTTGTTCCCGGCGAACACCGTGGATGATGACGACATCGAGGTCTACGCCGATGAATCGCGCATCAAGGTCGTGACGCGCCTGCACCATCTGCGCCAGCAGTCCGAGCATCGCGCCGGTGTGCCGCACCGCTGCCTCGCCGATTTCGTCGCGCCGAAAGGCGCTTCGGATTTTGTTGGCGGGTTCGCTGTCACCGCCGGTCTTGGCTGTGCGGAGAAAGTCACCGAGTTCAAGAAAGCCAACGACGACTACAACGCGATCCTGCTCGAATCGCTCGCCGACCGTCTGGCCGAGGCCTTCGCCGAACGCTTGCACCAGCGTGTGCGCACCGAGTTCTGGGCGCACGATACGCGCGAGAACCTGAGCAACGAGGAACTGATCGCCGAGAAATACCGCGGCATCCGTCCGGCACCGGGCTACCCGGCCTGTCCGGAGCACACCGAGAAAGCGACGCTGTGGAAACTGCTCGATGTGGAGAAGAACATCGGCATGACGCTGACCGAAAGCATGGCGATGTGGCCGGCCGCCGCGGTCAGCGGCTGGTATTTCTCACATCCGGAATCGCAGTACTTCATCCTCGGCCGCATCGGCAAGGATCAGGTCCACGACTACGCCAAGCGCAAGGGCTGGGATCTGAAAACCGCCGAGAAATGGCTGGCGCCGAATCTAGGCTACGAGCCCGAAGACTGAGCCTTCTGTTCTTGCGCGACCAGCGTCGCCAGTTTTTTCGCCCGATTCATCAACAAGCGGCCAGTGAGTGCGGTGGTCAAAAGCGGCAGCGCCTTCTGAGCTACGCCCCAGGCTTCACCGATGCGGGTGGCCATGCGCGCCGGACGTTTCTCGATGGCAGTGACGATCCAGCCCGCCGCCTCGTCCACGTCCATCTGCTTGATGTATTTGTAGGCCGCGGTGGGCGCTGTCATCGGCGTTTTCACCAGCGGGTAGTGGATCAGCGTGACGTGGATGTTCTTGCCGACCATCTCGGCGGCGAGGCTCTGCGAAAAACCCTCGAGGGCCATCTTGCTGGCGACATAGGCGGCGAAGCGCGGCACCGGCACCAGCGTTGAGTACGACGAGACGTTGATGAGGTGACCGCTGTTGCGGGCGAGCATCTGTGGCAGCAATTTCTGAGTCAGCCGCACCGGTGCGAAGTAGTTGATCTGCATGGTGCGCTGGTAGTCGTGGAAGCGATCGAATGATTCGCTGACCAGCCGGCGGATCGAGCGGCCGGCATTGTTGACCAGCACATCTACGCGCGGGTGCTCGGCGAGGATTGCGGCGGCGCAGGCGTCGAGCGATTTTTCCTCTGTCAGATCGGCCGGATAGACCCAGCACTGGCCTCCGCGCGCTTCAATAGCGGCCTGCACCTGCCTGAGTTCGTCCTCGCGGCGTGCCACCAGACACAGCCTGGCGCCACGCGCCGCCAATTGCTGCGCCGCCGCAGCGCCAATGCCGCTTGAAGCGCCGGTGATGACGATGGTCTTTCTCTGGATCCTCGCGCTCAAAACGTCCTCCTGACGCATTTCCCAAGACTTGCCCTAGAATCATGCCATGCAAGGACCCCCGGACTGGTGGAAAAAGTGGAAGCCCCTGCGCTGGCTGGCCGGCGGCGGCGTGCTGATTGCGCTGGCGTCAGAACTGGCGCCACGTTTAAGCGAGGTTGAGATCCTAGCGCCGGCGGATGCGCCACCCGAACAGCACTTTGTCGTGCCGGCGGGCGTGCCGGTGCCGTTCCTCGATAACTTCAGCAGCTACGACAACCTGGAAAAAGCCCGGGAAATGCTCAGCGCTGCCGGTTATACCGCTGACTTCAGTCGCAACCGCAAGCCCCGCAGCAGAAAATATCCACCGCGCGATCTCGATACCCTGACCGTTGGGGGCTACAAGCATCTGGGCGTGACCGGTCGTCTGGAACTGGTTTTCTTCAACGACAATCTTTATATGGCGATATTCGATGTATCAAAGGCTGGGCCCTATGCAGAGGCGTTGAATCAGGCCGAGCCCCACCTCAAGCGCGACAAGCTCGGTACCGCCGAATACGTGGACGGCAACCGCCGCGTGTTGACCAACGTCTATTTCACTGCAGGCCCGGTCGGCCGCGCCGCAGGGTCTCAGGGCTGGGCGATGTGGCAGGACCTGAAATTGGTGCAGTTGCGCAACGAATGGGAAGTGCTCTACGGATTGATCACGCCCTAGACGTGGTTCTAGTGGTGATGGCCGCCTTCGCCGTGCACATGCCCGTGTGAGGTTTCTTCCGCCGTCGGTGCTCGCACCTGGGTGATCTCGATATCGAAGTGCAGGGTCTCGCCGGCCAGTGCGTGATTGCCGTCCACCGTCACCAGATCGCCGGCGACGCGCATCACCGTGACTTGCCGCATGCCGCGGTCGCTCTGTGCGTTGAACCGCATGCCGGGCTGGATCTCGCGCAGTCCCTGGAACATGCGTCGCGGGATCTGCTGGATCAGCGATTCATCGCGCACGCCGTAGCCTTCTTCGGGCGTCACGGCGACGCTCAGTTTGTCGCCCGCGGATTTCCCGGTCAGCGCTTTTTCCAAGCCGGCGACAATATTGCCGGCGCCATGCAGATACGCCAGCGGCGATCCGCCCGCCGAGGAATCGAGGGTTTCGCCCGCACTGTTCTTCAGGGTGTAGTGGATATACGCGACCAGGCCGTCGGCAATTTGCATCGAAAGGCTCCAAAAAGGGCGCGTATGCTACCAATACTCCTGAATCAATCGCCTCCATGAAAACCCTCAAACGCTTGAGCATCGTACTGCTCGCGCTGACTACGGTTCTGTTGTTCAACGTCTGGCGGCTGCCGGGCGCCCACACCGCAGGCGCGCTGCCGCCGCTGACCGACATCGATGCGACAGCGGTTGCACAGCGTCTGTCGGGTGCGGTGCGCATTCCGACCATTTCTTACGGCGAGAAAGTCAAAAATGATCTGGCCCAGCTGGCTGCCCTTGCCGAATACCTGAAGAAAACGTTTCCACGCCTGCACACGCAGCTGAAGCGCGAAACAGTCGCGGGTCACAGCCTGCTGTTCACCTGGACAGGGGCGGACGCGAACGCCAAACCGATCCTGCTGATGGCACATCAGGACGTGGTGCCGATCGAGCCGGGCACTGAAAAATTGTGGGAACACCCAGCCTTTTCCGGCGATATCGCCGAAGGCTTCGTCTGGGGCCGCGGCGCGCTCGATGACAAGGGCAGCCTGATGGCGCAGCTGGAGGCCATCGACTCGTTGCTGGCGGCCGGATTCAAGCCCGTGCGCACGGTCATGTTGGCGCTCGGTCACGACGAAGAGATCGGTGGCCGCGAAGGCGCGGTGAAAATCGCCGAGTTGCTGAAATCGCGCGGGCTGCATTTCGAGTTCGCGCTGGATGAAGGCGGCTCGATCTCCGAGGGCATCATCGCGGGCGTAAAGACCCCGGTGGCCTCGATCATGGCAGCGGAAAAGGGCTATGCCTCGTTCCGGCTGACCACGCGCGATGCCGGCGGGCATTCCTCGCGTCCGCCGCCGCAGACCGCGGTCGGCCGGTTGGCGCGGGCGGTGGCGCGCGTACAGGACGCGCCGCTGCCGACCCGGTTGGCGGCGCCGGTCACCGATATGCTTGATCGCCTGGCGCCGGAGATGCCATTCATGCGGCGTCTGCTGATTGCCAACCGCTGGCTGTTCGGTCCGCTGCTGCGCCGGCAGATGGCGCAGGCGTCGATCACCAACGCCATGGTGCGCACCACTACGGCGCCGACGATGTTCCACGCCGGCATCAAGGACAATGTGCTGCCCAGCGAGGCTTACGCGGTGATCAACTTCCGCCTGCTGCCCGGGGATACGGGGCCGCAGCTGGAGGCGTACATCCGCGAGGTCGTGGATGACGAAGGTGTGGAGGTGACGCACGAAGGCTTTGCGCCGCGCGAGGCCTCGCCGGTGGCCGATGCCTCGTCACCGTCGTTCGCGCTGATTGCGAAAACCGTGCAGGACGTGTTCCCGGACGTGGTGGTGTCCACTGGCATCGTCATCGGCGGCACCGACCTGCGCAACTACGTGGGCCTTTACGAGCACCGTTACAACTTCGCTCCGTTCCGCATCCGTCCGGACGACCTTGTGCGCATCCACGGCCACAACGAGCGCCTGAGTGTGGACGATTATGTGCGCGGCATCGAGTTCTACCGGCGCCTGATGCGCAACGCGGCGTCCTGAAGCCGCTTAAAATCGGCGCACCGCGCCGCCCTGCGGCGTTCCCATTTTTGGAGCTTCCATGAGCGCTGCGCTCGACAACAAGATGCCGGCCGGCATTCCGTACATCGTCGCCAACGAATTCGCCGAGCGTTTCTGCTACTACGGCATCAACGCGATCCTCGCCATCTACATGGTGCAGACCCTGCAGTTCGGCGAGGCGCAGGCCACTACCTGGCAGTCGCTGTTCAAGTCCGGCGCCTATTTCTTCCCGATGGTCGGCGCCATCATCTCCGACGTGTTCTGGGGCAAGTTCCGCACCATCATCCTGTTCTCGCTGGCCTATGTCGCCGGCTGCGCGGTGCTGGCCCTGTTCAGCGGACCCACGGGACTGGCCGCGGGCCTGTTCCTGATCGCGCTTGGCACCGGCGGCATCAAGCCCTGCGTCTCGACCAATGTCGGCGACCAGTTCACCGGCCGGAACCAGCACCTGATCGAGCGCGCGTTCTCGTGGTTTTATCTCTCGATCAACGCCGGTTCGCTGATCTCGATCTTCTTCTGTCCGATCCTGCTTGAAAAATATGGCCCCAAGGTCGCCTTCGGCGTGCCGGGCGGCATGATGCTGCTGGCGGTGATCGTGTTCTGGCTCGGCCGCAACCGGTTTGCGGTGGTGCCGCCGGCCGGCAAGCAGTGGTTCAAGGACGTGTTCAGCGCCGAAGGCCTGGCGCTGGTCGGCAGACTCGCGGTGATCTACCTGTTCATCGCCGTGTTCTGGGCCTTGTGGGACCAGTCCAACGGCCAGACCTGGACGCTGCAATCGCAATCCGACCTGATGGACAAGAACCTTGGTTTCGGCATGGTCATGCTGCCGTCGCAGATCCAGGTCGTGAACGCATTGTTCATCCTGCTGATGGTGCCGATCTTCAGCTACGGCATCTACCCGCTGATGAACCGCTATTTCGCGGTGACGCCGCTGCGCAAGATCGGCATCGGCTTGTTCGTCACCGCCAGTTCGTTCCTGGTGATCGCGTGGGTCGAAGATCAGATCCAGAACGGGCACAGCGTCAGCATCTGGTGGCAGATCCTGGCCTACGCCATCCTCACCGCCGGCGAGGTGCTGGTCTCCATCACTGCGCTGGAGTTCAGCTACAAACAGGCGCCTCTGCGCATGAAGAGTTTCATCATGGCGCTGTTCCTGTTGTCGGTGTCAGCAGGGAACCTGCTGACCGCTGGCGTTGCCAGCAGCATGGTCAAGCCGGTACCGGGCGTGGCCGTGCAGCCCGGCGCGGAGACCGTGGTGCAGCTGCCCGCTGAATTCGTCCGCGGCCAGAAGATCGATTTTTCCGGCGACACCGGCCTGACGGTCCAATTGGCTGATGGCAAAACCCAGCCGCTCGCTGGCACTTATATCGTTGGCGAGATTGCCGAGGGCAAAGCACCGTTGCTGGATGTCGTCCACCGCCAGCCGGTTGCGACTCTGGGTGACTTTGCCGCCACTGCCGAAGTGACGACCTACCGGCTCGTCGGCCCGCAGTTCTTCCTGTTCTTCGCCGCGCTGATGGCCGGCGTCGGTGGGCTGTGGATCTTCGTCGCCATGGCTTATGTCGAAAAGACTCATGTGCGCATCGACGAGGCGGCTGCGGCCGTCTGAGCATGAACGCCGTCGCCGAAGCCAAAAATGCTGATCTGCGCGAGAGCAACAAGCTCGCCAAGCGCCTGCGGCGCGAGTGTGGTCGCGCGATCATGGATTACAAGATGATCGAGGACGGCGACCGCGTGCTGGCGGCGCTGTCCGGCGGCAAGGACAGCTGGACGATGCTCGATCTGCTGATGCAGCTGCGCGAGAAGGCGCCGGTGGATTTCGAGCTGCACGCGGTGAATCTCGACCAGAAGCAGCCGGATTTTCCAGAAGCCGTGATTCCGGACTACTGCCGCAAGCTCGGCGTGCCGTTCACGATCCTCGAACAGGACACCTATTCCGTCGTCAAGCGCGTGATCCCGGAAGGCAAGACCATGTGTTCGCTGTGCTCGCGCCTGCGCCGTGGCGCGCTCTACAGTTTTGCGGCGGAACAGGGCTACACCAAGATTGCGCTCGGCCATCACCGTGACGACATCGTCGCCACGTTTTTCCTCAATCTGTTCCACGGCGGCCGACTGGCGGCGATGCCGCCCAAGCTCAAGTCCGATGACGGCCGCAACATCCTGATCCGCCCGCTGGCGTATTGCCGCGAGCGCGACATCGCCGAATACGCAGGACAGAAACAGTTCCCGATCATCCCGTGCAATCTCTGCGGTTCGCAGGAACACCTGCAGCGCAAGCAGGTGCGCAAGCAGATGGAAACCTGGGAGCGCGAGCATCCCGGCCGGGTGGACACCATCTTCGCGGCGCTGGCCAAGGTCGCGCCCTCGCAGCTGGCCGACCCGGCGCTGTTCGACTTTGCCGCGCTCGGCAGCCGCGGCGGCGGCACGGGCGATTGGCTGATGCCTGAGAAAGAGGTCAGCGCGTGAGCCGCTTCGCGGATCCACGCACGCTGTATTTTTTCTTCGATTACATCTCGCACAACGCCTATCTGGCGTGGACACAGCTGCCGGCGTTGGCGCAGAAGCACGGGCTGCGCATTGAGCCCGTGCCGGTGCTGTTCGCCGGTCTGCTGTCGCACTACAAGCAGGTCGGCCCGGCCGAAGTGCCGGCGAAGTCACGCTGGATGCTGTGGAACGTGCTGCGCAAGGCGCAGGCACTGAACGTGCCGATCGAGCCGCCGCATTCGCACCCGTTCAATCCGCTGGTGCCCTTGCGCACCACCTGTGGTCCGATGAGCGACGCCGAACGTCTGACGTTGGTGGATCAGTTGTTCCGCGCCACCTGGGCCGAGAGCCAGCCCGTGTCGGATGCGGCGACGGTGGCGCGGCTGGCGGGCGCGGCGCGGGTGGCCGAATCGCAGACCGAGGCCGTCAAAGCGCAGCTGCGCGCGAATACCGACGACGCCCTCAAGGCTGGCGTGTTCGGCGTGCCGACCATGCTGGTGCGTGGTGAGCTGTTCTGGGGTTTCGACGATCTTGAGTATCTGCAGCAGTTTCTCGAGGGGCGCGATCCTGTCTCCGCCAACCGCAGCGCCTACCAGTCCTGGTTCGCTGTCCTGCCCAGCGCGACCCGAAAACGATGAGGGTGGCGATGCTGCTTGCGCTTTTGCTTTCAGGCACGGCGCAGGCCGAAGGCTTGCTCTGGCAGGTGCAGGGCCCCAAGGCCAAGCACTGGATGCTGGGCTCGGTGCACCTGCTGCCGCCGTCGGCGTATCCACTGCCGGCGATGGTCGAATACGCCTACCGCGATGCCAGCGGTCTGGCGTTTGAAACCGACATCGACGCCTTGACCTTGCCTGAAACGCAGGCGGCAATGAGGGTCGCCGCGCGTGACGAAAAACCGGGAGGTCTGCGTAGCCAGATTCCGGCCCCGCTCTATCAATTGCTCGGCCTGCGTGCCCGGAAAATCGGCATGCCGCTGCCACCCTGCGAAGGTTTCAAGCCGTGGTTCTGTTCCGCGCTGCTGGAATCCTTCGCCGCGCGCAAGGCCGGCTTCGACGCTGAATACGGCATCGATCAGCATTTTTACCGACGTGCGCAGCTGGATCAGAAGGCGCGGACGTCGTTGGAAACCCCGCAGGCGCAACTCGATTTGCTGTCCGGCATGCCGGACGCGATGGCCGTACAGATGCTCGAGGCCACGCTGGATGAGTCGGTCAGCGAGTCCGATGATCCACAGGAGCTGCTGCGCATCTGGCAGCACAGCGATCTACCGGCCCTGGAAAAAATCGAAAGCGGCCTGCGCAAAAAATACCCGGCGATCCACGCGCGCCTGCTCGCCGACCGCAACCGCGCCTGGCTCCCCGAATTGCGCAGACTGTTCAACTCCGAATCGCCGCAACTGGTGATCGTCGGCGCGCTGCACCTGGTCGGTGAACAAGGCGTGCCGACGCTGCTGTGGACCCACGGCCTCGCGGCGACACGGATGGTCGAAAAGCGCAAAAAAGCCCCTGTCCGCTCGGAGCCCCTGGAGCCCGATTTGGGCATCGAGTAGAAAACGGCCTAGCTATTGAGCAGGCGTCAGCTTCGGACCAATCGTTCGCGCAGCCAGTGGCCGATCCGCTCGATTTCTTCCTCGCAGACCTGATGCGCCATCGGGTATTCGTTCCAGCTCACCGTGAACCCATGCTGCAGCAGCAGATCGCGGCTGTTCTGGCCCAGAGCCATCGGCAGCATCGGGTCGTGGCTGCCATGGCACATCAGGATCGGTGTGTCGTGGCGCTCGGTTTTCGCTTCCGTCGCAAACTGCTCGGCCAGCGGCAGATAGGTGGATAGCGCCATCAGGCCGGCCAGACGTTTCGGGTAGCGCGTGCCGGCGTGCAGGGTGATGGCGCCGCCCTGCGAAAATCCGGCGAGCACGATTTTTTCCGGCGCGATGCCGCTCTTGATCTCGGTATCCAAGTAACCATGGATGATGCGTTCGGAATCACGGATGCCAGCCTCGTCCTGTTTCTTCATGTTGCTGAGCGAGGGGATGTCGTACCAGCCGCGCATCGCCATGCCGCCGTTGATGGTGATCGGCCGCACCGGTGCGTGTGGGAAAACGAAACGGATGCCGGCGTCTTGCGGTAGTCCGAGTTCCGGGACGATGGGCGCAAAGTCGTGGCCGTCGGCACCGAGGCCATGCAGCCAGATTACCGCCGCCTTCGCTGCGGTCTCGGGCTCGATCAGGACTGCGTCATCACGTTCGGTCAGTTTCATTTTTCAGCCAGCGGATAGAATTGGCGCGCAAACATACCAGAGCCTTTATGCGTTTCATTCCCGCCGTTCTCTTGCTGTCGCTGCTGGGCGCCTGCGGCCAGGTGGGCGACCTGTATCTGCCGGAAAAGAAAGCCGAGCCGGTGCAGACGACCGCGCCTGCTGCCGAAGCAGCCAAGAAAAAGAAATAGCCGTGGATCATTTTGAATACCGCGACGAGCGCCTGTTCGCCGAAGACATTCCGGTGGCGGATCTCGCACGCCGCTACGGCACGCCGCTGTACGTCTATTCGCGTGCCACGCTGACGCGCCATTACCGCGCCTTCGACGACGCGCTCAAGGGTCGTGACCACCTGATCTGCTACGCGGTCAAGGCCAACTCGAACCTCGCCGTGTTGCAGGTGCTGGCCAGGCTCGGCAGCGGCTTCGACATCGTTTCCGGCGGCGAGCTCAACCGCGCACTCAAGGCCGGCGCCGACGCCGACAAAGTCATCTTCTCCGGCGTCGGCAAATCGGCGGCCGAGATCAAACAGTCCCTGCTTGCCGGCATCCATTGCTTCAACGTCGAATCTGAAGCCGAACTGGCGCAGTTGAACGAGATCGCCGTCGCGCAGAAGCGCCGCGCGCGCATCGCCCTGCGTGTGAATCCCGATGTGGATCCGAAGACGCATCCGTACATCTCCACTGGCCTCAAGCAGAACAAGTTCGGCGTCGCCATCGCTGATGCCGAAAGCTTGTATGCAGCTGCCGCAAAAATGACGGGCATCGAAGTCGCCGGCATCGGCTGCCATATCGGTTCGCAACTGCTGGAAGTGTCGCCGCACCTCGATGCGTTGGATCGCCTGCTCGCGCTGGTGGACAAACTCGCGGCGAACGGCATCCGCCTCGAACATCTCGACATCGGCGGCGGTCTCGGCATCCGCTACCGCGACGAGACTCCACCGGCACCAGCCGATCTCGCTGCCGCGCTCGTCAAAAAACTCGGCGACCGGAAACTCAAATTGATCCAAGCTCCCGGCCGCGCCATTGCCGGCAACGCCGGCATCCTCGTCACGCGGGTCGAACATCTGAAACCGACCGCCGACAAAAACTTCGCCGTCGTAGACGCCGCGATGAACGACCTGTTGCGCCCCGCGCTGTATCAGGCCTGGATGGACGTGGTGCCGGTCAAGCGCACCGCCGGCAAGAAAAATATCTATGACATCGTCGGCCCAATTTGCGAATCCGGCGACTGGCTGGCGCGCGACCGCGAATTAAATATCGCGGCAGGCGACCTGCTCGCCATCCGTGCCGCCGGCGCCTATGGCTTCACGATGGCGTCCAACTACAACACGCGTCCGCGTGCCGCCGAGGTGATGGTGGACGGCAAGCAGTCGCACCTGATCCGCGCTCGCGAATCCTTCGACGATCTGATCCGCGGCGAAACGCTGCTGAGCGAATAGATGAGCGACAAGCCACTGATCCTGATTGACGGATCGAGTTGGCTGTTCCGCGCGTTTTTTGCACTACAACAGCAAAACTTTACCAATTCCAAGGGCGAGGCGACCGGCGCCGTATTCGGCATGGCCAACATGCTCAGAAGCTTGTTCAAGGACTACGCCCCCGAACGCATCGCAGTGATCTTCGATCCGCCGGGACCGACTTTTCGCAACGAGATCTACCCGGAGTACAAGGCCAACCGCGACGAAACGCCGGAAGACCTGTCGCGGCAGTTTCCGATCGTGCGCGAGCTGATCGAGGCGCTGGGCCTGCCGGTGCTGCAGGTGCCGGGTTTCGAGGCCGACGACGTCATCGGCACCCTCGCGGTTCAAGCCTGCAAACAAGGACTACCGGTGCTGATCGTTACCGGCGACAAGGATATGGCGCAGTTAGTAGACGAGCACATAAAACTCCTCGATACCATGAAAAAGCGGACGCTCGATGCCGCCGCGATCAGGGAAAAATTCGGCGTGCCGCCCGAGCGCATCGTTGACTACCTCGCGCTGATGGGTGATTCCAGCGACAACATTCCCGGCGTTGCCGGCGTCGGTGAAAAAACCGCCGCCAAACTGCTCAACGAATATGGCTCGCTGGATGCGCTGGTGTCACGCGCTGCCGAAGTCAAAGGCAAGC